>CAWJOH010000029.1:0-20245 GCA_963844455.1 uncultured Actinomycetota bacterium | reverse complement strand
ATCTCCGGAGACTCTGGCTTGCCCCGGGTTTCGCGGAGTCGGGTGGTTCGGTTCATCACCATCATGCGCTCCGACCTGCGAAAAGTGCCCCCAGCAGGATTCGAACCTGCGACACACGGTTTAGGAAACCGATGCTCTATCCCCTGAGCTATGAGGGCGGACCGAAGGCCGGGTCCAGGGTACCGACCGCACGCCGTCATCCGAGCCATGAGCCGGCGCGTCAGATCACCACGACGACCTTGCCGCGGGCGTGACCGTGCTGGGCGTGCCGGATGGCGCCGGGCGCCTCGCTGAGGGTGAAGGTGCGCTCGACGACCGGCCGGACGGCACCCGACTCGATCAGGGCCGACACCCGCTCCAGGTCCCGGTGGTCCTCTTTCGCCAGGATGCCGCGAAGCCGCTGGCCGACGAAGGGGGAGAGCAGGGTGGCGCGGAGGTTCCGGTCGATGCCGCCGAGCCAGCGCCCACCGCCGTCACCGCCGACGATCACCAGCGTGCCCCGGGGAGTCAGGGCGCGCCGGATGCGGGAGAGCGGCCGGTTGCCGGCGGTGTCGATGATCAGGTCGAAACGGGCCGGCCCGGCGGTGAAGTCGTCGCGGGTGTAGTCGACGACGTGGTCGGCGCCGATCGAGGTCACGAGGTCGATCTTCCTCGTGCTGCACACGCCGGTGACCTCCGCGCCGTGCGCCTTGGCGATCTGCACCGCGAACGACCCGACGCCGCCCCCGGCGCCGACGATCAGCACGCGCTGGCCGGCCTGCAGCCCGCCCTTCTCCAGTGCCTGGAGCGCCGTGGTCGCCGAGATCGGCACCGCCGCAGCCTGTTCCGCTGTCAGCGTGGCGGGCCGCAGGGCGACGCGCTTCTCCTGCGCGGCGGCGAACTCGGCGAATGTCCCATCGGCGACGCCGTACACCTCGTCGCCCGGCCGGAACCGGGTGACGCGCTCGCCGACGGCCTCGACCGTGCCGGCGAATTCGCGGCCGCGCACGGGCACCTTCGGACCGCGGACCCCGGAGCCCAGGTAGCGAACCAGCGTCGGCAGGCCGGTCATCAGGTGCCACACTCCGGCGTCGACCCCGGCCGCGCGCACCTCGACCAGTACCTCGTCGGGGCCGGCGGTGGGCTTGTCGACGTCGGCGAACTCGAGCACATCGGCTGAGCCGTAGACGTTCTGGGTGATGGCCTTCATGCCGCACGCTCCCTGCGGCCGGGCGTGCCGGCCGATGATGTCAAGAAAATCTAACACGACACGCTGTGAAGAGAAGCCGACAGAGTGTCAAGTCTACTTAACGTTGGTGATGATCGCGGTCGTGGTGCCGCGCGCGTGTGTCAGGGTGACGTCATGACGAGCTGGCACGTGGACGCGATCCTGTTCGATCTCGACGGCACCCTGGTGGACTCGGCCGCCGCCGTCGAGCGCAGCTGGCGGCAGCTCGCCCGGATGATCGGACGCTCATGGGACGAGGTCGCGCCGAACATCCACGGCGTGCCGGTCCCGCAGGTGATGGCCCAGCTCGAGCCGGACATGCCGCCCGAGCGGGTGGCGGAACTGCGCGACTTCATGGTCGAGTCGGAGTCGGCCGACACGGAGGGCGTCGTCGCGCAGGCGCAGGCGGTCGCCCTGCTCGAGGACCTTCCCCCGGATCGCATCGCCATCGTCACCAGCGGCGGCGATCGGCTCGCCACCTCCCGCATCGCCGCGGCAGGACTGCGCACGCCGGGCGTGCTGGTCACGGCCGACCACGTGAAGGTCGGAAAGCCCGACCCGGCACCGTTTCTCAAGGGCGCCGAGCTGCTCGGGTTCCCGCCCGAGCGGTGCCTGGTGATCGAGGACTCGCCGGCCGGCGTGCAGTCCGCGAAGGCGGCGGGATGCGCGGTGATCGGCGTCCTCACGACCCACACCGAGCTCGACGCGCCGAGCGTCGCGTCGCTCGGGGAGATCACGTTCACGCCGGGTCCCGACGGCATCGACGTCAGCATTCCCTGAGCGCCGGGAACGGTTTGCCCGCGGCCCCGCGGGGCACAGTCCTGCCATGAGGGTGCAGCTGGTCCAGGGCGACATCACCGAGCAGCGCGTCGACGCGATCGTGAACGCGGCCAACCACAGCCTGCTGGGCGGGGGCGGCGTGGACGGCGCGATCCACCGGGCGGGCGGCCCCGAGATCCTCGCCGAGTGCAAACGGATCCGCGCCGAGCGGTACCCGGACGGGCTGCCGACCGGCCAGTCGGTCGCCACCACGGCCGGCCGGATGCCGGCGCGCTGGGTCATCCACACCGTCGGGCCGACCTACGCGAAGACCAAGGACAAGTCGGACCTGCTGCGGTCCTGCTACGCGACGAGCCTCTCCGTCGCCGAGGAGGTCGGCGCGCGCACCCTCGCGTTCCCGCTCGTGTCGGCCGGCGTCTACGGCTGGCCGAAGGACGACGCGATCCGCCAGGCGCTGACCGTGCTGACCGCCTACGAGGGCGACCGGGAGGCGACGATGGTGCTGTTCGATCGGGCCGGCCTCGAGCTGGCGACGACGATCGCCGCCGAGTTCAAGTGATCCGTTCGAGCCGGCCGGGAGACCGACCGCCCGGCCGGCTCAGCTGAATTCGCCGCGCACCACGCTGATTCCCGAGTGCGCCGGGTTTCCGTCCGGCGCCTCGTCGGAGATGTCGACGGTGCGATATTCCTGGGTGTCGATGCCCTGTGGGACGACGAACGTGCCCTGGCCCTGGTTGAGCGAGCCGAGCGAGATCATCCGGCCCTCGTTGCCGAACAGCCAGACCTCGTAGGCGCCGCCGATGGCCGGCAGGTCCGGCGCGGTGACCCGCACCTCCTGCCCCGCCTGCGCCGCCACGAGGTCGGCCGTACCCAGCTGGCCGTCCGACTCCGGCAGCGGGCCGCCCGGCACCGGGGTCAGGCCGGCGGTCGCCTCCACGTCCACCGACTGCGTGCGCGAGGAGAAGAGCGCGTAACCGCCCGCGCCGAGCGCCACGCCGATCACCGCGGCGGCCAGCACCGCGATCCAGCGGGACCGCCGGACGCCCGATCCCGACGAGCCGGTCGATGGACGCCGGTCGCTGGGCCGATCCACGCCGCCGGGCAGCGCGGTGAGGGCAGGCGCGCCGGCATCGTCCGCCTCGACGGGTTTCGCGGTGCGTGCGGCCGGTCGCGACGCGGGAGCCGGCTCGTCGGCGAGGTCCGGCAGCGGGTCTTCCTGCGTCGCGGCCGATCCGTTGAGTGCCGCCGGCGCAGCGGCTCCCGCGAAGCCGAGTTCCTCGGCGATGGCATCCCACACGTAGTCGTCGGGCGGGGTGGCGTCCTCGCCGAAGTTGCTCAGCTGCGCGAGATCGACCGCCTCGCGCAGGGCGGCCAGGTCCGCGCGACAGACCTCGCACCCGGCGATGTGGGCGTCGACGGACCCGTCCAGCTGCTCCCCGAGGGCGACGAGGGCGAGGTCGTCTGGGTCAGGATGTGGCACCATCCACCTCCCAGAACTTCCGCAGCTGAATCAGCGCACGCCGGATGTGACTCTTCACCGTGCCGATCGGTAGGCCCGTCGTCGCGGCGATCTCGGAATGGCTGAGCTGGCCGTAGAACGCCAGTCGTAGGACCATTCGTTGCTCTTCGGGCAAACGACTGAGGTCGTTCCCGAGAACCACCCGATCGACGACCCGGTCGTCCGACTTGCCGACGAGCTCCGGGGTCGCCACGCGCTCCGCGGCGGCGAGCACCTTCCGGTCGCGGTCGCGAGCTGCGTAGCGGTCCGCGATCTGCCGCCGGGTGATGCCGAGAAGCCAGGACCCGAAGGATCCTCGTTGGGAGTCGAATCCCGCGCGGCCGCGCCATGCGCGGACGAACACCTGCTGCACCAGGTCCTCGGCCTCGTGATGGTTACCGAGACGCAGGATCCCCACGCGTTGCACCATGCCGCCGTAACGGTCGAAAGCCTGGCGCAGCGCCCGTTCGTCTCCCGCTCGGAACCTCTCCATCCACTCGCCGTCCAGTTGCAATTCAGGTGTCGTCTCCCACGACGGTGAAGCGGAGGTGGACACGACCAGAGCCTAGGTCACGCTGCACTCGGCACCGCCGTCACCGCGATGTTGTCGTCGTACCCGAGGGTGGACGAGTTGAACGAGCCGCCGCAGGTGATCAGCACGAGCCTCGCATCGCCTCCTCGATCGAACAGTCGGGCCAGGGGCACCTCGCCCTTGTTCCACTGCTCCCTGGACAGGACCGTGAACTGACGGACGACGCCGGCGTCGTCGACGACGGCGATCGGGTCCCCCGGGTCGAGCCCACCCAGATCGGCGAACACCCCCGGCCCCTGTCGCACGTCGTCGACGTGCCCGGTGAGTACCGCCGACCCGTTGGCCGCCCCCGGTGCCGGCCCGAACTTGTACCAACCCACCGTGGCGACGTCTCGGGGGATCTCCATCTGCCCGTCCTCCTCGACGCCCACCGGAACGACCGTGGCGTCCACCCCCAGGGTGGGTATGACGATCCGGCCCGGGTTGCTGGCGACCGGTGCCGGTGCCGGTGGTGGTGGTGGTGGAGGTGCCGGCGCCGGGAGGGAGGGCGGCGCGGGCACGACCGGCGCTGGCGCCGGGGGTGAGGCCGGGACGGCGGCCGTCGGGGCCGCCGCCCCGGGGTCGGATGCCGGCGATCCCGACGGTGTGCCCGATCCCTGTCCCGGAGCCCCCGAGCTCACCGGGGAAGGGGATGCGAGCTCCGCCGCCTCGGCGGTGTTGAAGGTGCTGACGGTCTGGCCGGCGGGTTGCGGCTGCATCGCCTGCCACACGAACGGTGCGGCGACGATGATCACCAGCCCCGCTACCAGGCCGGTGGCGGCCTGGTAGCGGGAGATCTTGCTGCGTGAGGTCGCGCGTTCCGGTGCGGTCAGCGGGTGCGTCCCACGTACAGTCGGCGTCCGCCGACGGCGACCGCGGCCACGCCGACGGTCAGCATGATCACCAGCAGGATGATGGGCAGTTCGCTCTGCTGCGGTCCGGTGCCGGCGGGAACGCCGCCGGGAGCCGAGTGCAGGCCCGGAATGCTGAATGTCACCAGGGCGAGAGTGCCGTCCTCGGCGCTGCCCACCGCGTGCACGAAGTAGGCCGTGCCCTCGGCGAGGTCCAGCGTCGCCGGGCCGATGGCGACGGTCGAGGTGCCCGCGAGCACGACGTCCGCCTCGACGGTGCCGGCCGGGATGTTCAGCACGCCCTCGGCGGGGTTCGTCACGCCGGCCAGCACCACCGCGCCGCCGGCCCGCACGTCGACGGCCGGGGCGGCCGCGTCGTGCCGGACGACCAGCCGGGTGTTGCCCGCGGAGATGGTCGAGATGTCGTTGCCGTAGGGGGTGATGGTCGGGCTGCCCGACGCGTCCAGGTGCGCGACGAGCGTGTAGCTGTTGCCACCGGCGAGGTCGGCGCTCGCGGTGAGCAGCGGCGACGAGGCGTCCGCGGCATCGGCCGCGGTGATCGCCACGTCGTAACTGCCGGCGGGCAGATCCAGCGGTCCGGCAACGGTTTCCGGCTGGAAGTCGTCGAGGGTAAGGGCCCCGTTGACGTACACGTCGACGGTCAGCCCGGGCACGCCGTGAACGACGTACACCTCTGCCGTGTCCGCTGCCGATGCCGAGCCGGCACCGAACAGGCTCGCCGCAACGGCCAGCGAACCGGCTGCAACGGCGGCTACGAGACGCCTCATGAATCCTCCTTGGTCAGGGGTGAACTGCTGTCACTCGTCATTACCGAGGGCCGCCGCACATCGGATGCACAGATCCGCGATTCCGGAAATCGGAACACATGTCGTTCCGGCGGGCCGCCTGTCGGGCGGCGCTTCTCGCAACCGATGAAATTGCATCGATCGCGGACGATCAGTCGTCGACGCCCCGTGCGACGAGGGCGTCGCCCATCTCGTCGGCCGTGCGCAGCGCCCGGACGACGGCGGGTGCGGCCAGTGCGCGGAGGGAGAAGCCCAGGCCGCGCGCCCTTCTCGCCTCGGAGACGTTGCGCATGACCAGCACCATCACTGGGATGCAGCGGACCGTGAGCGCCAGCACGAGCGCGATCCGGTCCGGGTCGAGGCCGAACCGGCGCAGCGGCCGGAGCAGCCGCTGCAGCCCGGCGAGCATCTCGCTCACCCGCGTCGTCAGGGTCACCAGTGCCGCGACCGCCACGCTGAGCAGCAGGCTGCCGCACACCATCACGGCCGGCTCGACACCGGCGAAGATCAGCTGAAAGACGGCCACCACCAGCAGGATCCAGCGCATCGGCCAGACCTGCGACCACGCCACGGCGGGCGGGACGCGGCCGAGCGCGTACCCGGCGGTGATCACCACGGCGGCCACACCGAGTTGCCATGGATGGTCGGCCAGGACGATGCCGGTGATCGCGACCAGCAACCCGAGGACCTTCCAGCCGGCCGGGAATCCGATGCAGCACGGAGGTTCCCGGCTCGTACAGGCCGATGACCGTCATATCGGCAGCGCCGTGTAGGCGGCCACCGCCGCGTCGGGGGAGCCGTCCGCGACGACCGTGCCCTCGTGCACCACGACCACCCGGTCGAAGCCGTCGAGCAGGTGCAGGTGGTGAGTCACCAGGACCAGTTGCACCGGGAGCTCCGCGAGCATCTGATGCACGATCCGCGAGTGCCGGAGATCCAGCAGAGTCGTCGGCTCGTCGGCGACCAGCACCTGCGGCTCGGTGACGAGCACCGCCGCCAGCGCGAGCAGCTGCTTCTGGCCGCCGGACAGCAGGTGGGTGGGGTGGTCGGCGTGGTCGGCCAGGTCGAACCGGGCGAGCGTCTGCCGGACCCGCTCGGCGATCTCGGTCGAGCTGAGGCCCGAGCGGCGCAGGGAGAACGCGACGTCCTCGGCGACAGTCGGCATCACGATCTGGTTGTCCGGGTCGGTGAACATGAACCCGACCCGGCGGCGCACCGCGCGCGCGTCGGATCCGGTGTCCAGGCCGTCGACGGTGACGGTGCCGGTGGTGGGTCGGACCAGGCCGTTGATCATCCGGGCGAGGGTGGACTTGCCGGATCCGTTGGGCCCGACGAAGCCGATCCGGCGCTCGGTCAGCGTCAGATCGATGCCGTCGAGCACCACGCGCCGGCCGAAGCGGTGGCCGACGCCGACGAAGCGGATCTCGCCCATGTGTCTAGCCGCCCACCGCATCCGGCCGCGCGAGCAGCATGGCGATGCCCTGACCGCCGCCGATCGCGCACGTCGCGAGACCGATTCCCGGACCGTCGGCGCGGAGCATCCGCGAGGCGAGGCGGAGCAACAGGATCGTGCCGGACGCGCCCCACGGGTGGCCGAGGCCGATCGCGCCGCCCTGCGTGCACACCCTGTCCTCGTTCAGCGCCAGGTCGTCCACCGTCGCGAGCACGACCGACGCGAACGCCTCCGTGATCTCCACCGCGCCGATGTCGTCGATGCCGATCCGCCGGCCGTCGAGGCGCGGTGCGGTCGAGCAGTCGCCGGACCGCCGGGGCGGGCGCACCACCGGGCAGGGCGGGATCGCCGGCGGCGACCGCGGAGCCGAGGACGACGAGGTGATCCAGCCCGGCCGCGCGCGCGGCACCGCCGGTCGTCACCGCGACCGCGGCGGCGCCGTCGGAGACGCCGCACGAATTGCCGGCGGTGGCGGTGCCGCCCGCGCCGAACGCGGGCCGCAGCCGGCCGAGCCGCGCCGCGTTCAGCCCCGGCCGGGGCCGCTCGTCGCGCGAGACGTCCTGCACGGTCACGATCTCCGCGTCGAACTCACCCGCCTGCTGGGCCCGGACGGTGCGCGCGTGCGAGCGGGCCGCGTACTCGTCCTGGCGGGCGCGGCCGATGCCGAGGCCGGCCGCGAGCGCATCCGCGGCCTCACCCATGTCGGGGTCCGGCCAGCCGGCCGGGGTGAACGGCGCCCGGGTGTACCGCGCGCCGGGGACTCCGGTCGCGGACGCCGGGTCGGGCGGCCAGAACCGCCAGGGTGCGGTGCTGGCGGATTCGACGCCGCCGCAGAGGACCAGGTCGGCGCCGCCCGCGGCGATCCGGGTGGCGGCCAGGGCGACCGCCTCCAGCCCGGAGCCGCATTGCCGGTCGACCGTCAGTCCCGGCACCTGGTCGCCGAGTTTGGCCGCCAGGGCGGCGACCCGGGCCACGTTGCCACCGGGACCGAGGCAGTTGCCCAGGATCACGTCGTCCACGCCGAGCTCCAGACTCGCTGCGGCACCGACGATCTCGGCGAGCACGGGGGCGGCGAGCTCAACGGCGGTGACGTTCCGGAAGGCATGGCCGGCGGTGCCGATGGCGGTGCGGCGGCCGAGCGTGATCGCCGGCAGCGCGTCGCGCGCAGGGGCGGGCCGGCGCCCGTCGGCGCGCTGCCCGCTGCGATCCACCACGGCTCCCTACGGTATCGGCCGCAGCACGAGGCCGGGATCCGGCGACGGTGCGTCCCTGTCGCTGGGGTCGGCGGGGTCGGCTCCCGCGGGTGCGAGATGCCGCGCGACGGCACCGGCGACCGCGGCCCGGGCGATCTTCCCCGACGGGGTGCGGGGCAGCTCGTCGGCGACCAGCCACCGCCGCGGCAGCGACTCGCGGCGCAACCGGCGGCGGGCGGCGAGCCGGATGCCGGCGGGATCCGCGCCCGCGTCCGGCTCGATCACGGCGACCAGGACCTCGCCCAGCGCGCCGGAGGGGGCGCCGACCACGGCGACCGCGCGAACGCCGGAGATCCGGCCGAGCTCGTCCTCGACGTCCTCCGCCAGCACCGTCACGCCGCCGACGCTCACGGCCGCGTCGCCCCGGCCGCGGACGACCAGCCCGCCGTCGTCCGTCCACGCGCCCAGGTCGCCCACCGTGGCGTAGCCGTCGGCGTCGCGGCGCATCGGGCCGGACACCCGGCCGGCGTAGCCGAGGGCGAGGTACGGCGAGCGCACCCAGATCTCGCCCGATCGCAGCCGTACGTCGGCGCCCGGGAACGGGCGGAGCGGGTCCGGATGCCTGGCCGCCGCGACGAACGACAGCTCGGCGGCACCGTAGTACTCGACCAGGCCGACGCCGTGCTCGGCGGCGCGCCGCGCGACCGCCCGCGGCAGTGCGGAGCCCGCCACCACCGCCAGCCGCAGGCGGTGGCCGGACGGCAACCGGTCCAGCAGGGCAGGCAGCGCGGACGGCACGGCGTGCACGACGGTCGCGCGCGCGAGCTCGTCCGTCACCTCGGCGCCCACCGCGAGCGCGTGCACGGCGGCGAACAGATGCAGCGTCGTGTGCAGCGGACCGGTGAGCAGGATCCTGTCGTCGGAGGTGATCCCCGTCAGCGCCGTGAACGGGGAGAAGGACGACGCCCAGGACTCGGCGGTGCGGACCACCGGCCGCGGCCGGCCGCTCGTGCCCGAGGTGACGGCGACCAGCCAGCTGCCTGCGGGCCACGGCGCGCGGGCGGCGTCGAGCGCCGGCGCGAGCGGGTCGGTGACCGCGACGGGCAGCCCGAGCCGGTCCGCCGCGAACACGGCGGCGAGGGCGCGGGCGACGTCGCGGCTGTCGGCGATCAGGTGACCGGACGGCGGCGCGGCGTGCCCGACGGCCAGGATGGCGGCGGCGAGCTCGGCGTACCGCACCGTGCGCCCGGCGACGGTGATCGCGGGCGTCCCCCCGTCGCCGCCCGGGCGCAGCGTCAGGGCCGGACCGACTCGGCGGGCCGCTGCGGCGGCACCGCGCGCTCGGGGATCAGGCCCGGGTAGGACCGGTGCACCTGCTTCGTCACCACGGCCGCCACCAGCGCCTTCGCCACATCGCCGGGCAGGTACGCGAGGCCGCCGGTGAGCGCCGCCCCGAGGCCGACGCGGAAGGACAGCCAGGCGATGCCGATGGCGTTGATCACGAGCACGCCGCCGACGAGATAGACCGCGAATCCGAGCCAGAGCGGGTAGCGCGGCAGGATCCGCGCCGTCAGCACCCCGATCACCACCACGCCGACGAGCCAGCCGATCAGGTAGCCGGCACTCGGGCCCGCCCACATGCCGAGGCCCCCGCGGCCGCCGGCCAGCAGCGGCAGGCCGGCGCTCATCAGCACGAGGAAGACGGCGACGGACAGGAAGCCCTTGCGCGCGCCGAGGATCCCGCCCGCCAGCATCACCCCGAGCGTCTGCAACGTGATCGGCACGCCGGTCCCGCCGATGGTGATGGTGCCGGGCAGGCCCAGCGCGGCGATCAACGCGGCGAAGATCGCGATCTGTGCGATGTCCCGGGCGGAGCTCTTCCGCTGCGCCATGGGTCCGCTCCTCCCGCGTGATCGGCGGCTGTCGGTTGCTGTCGAGCGGACCCGCGCGATGCCCGAGGGTGTGTGAATCCGCGCGGGGCAGAGCTTAGGCCCGGAACCGGAGCCGGGCGACCGCCGGGCCACCCCGCGGAACGTCAGGGGCTCTCCCGGGTGCGGTCCGCGACCTGAGCAGTCGATAGGCTGACGCCCCGTCCCGGTAGGAACCGGGCGACGGCGGCACACGACGACCCGCCGTGCGTCACCAGCCGGAAGCGACCGACGCGCACACCGCCGCAGCAGGAGGCCCCGCAATGCCGAACATCTCAACCGGGCGGGCGCTGATCGTGTCGATCACCGATCACACCCTGCACGGCGAGGACGACGGCGGCGCCGGCGCGCTGGTCAGCGAGCTGCTGGGCGAGGCGGGATTCGTGGTCGACGGCTCCGTCGCGGTGCCGTCGGACGAGGTGGCGATCCGGACCGCGCTGAACACCGCGGTCATCGGCGGCGTCGACCTGGTGGTGACGGTGGGCGGGGTCGGCGTGTCCCCGCGCGACGTGACGCCGGACGTGACGGCCGAGGTCATCGACCGCGAGCTGCCCGGGATCGCCCAGGCGCTGCGCTGGTCGGGCATGGCGGCCGGGGTGACGGACGCGATCGTCTCGCGCGGCCTGGTGGGCGTCTCCGGATCCACGATGGTCGCCAACGTGGCCGGCTCGCGCGCCGCCATCCGCGACGGCCTGGCGACGCTGACGCCGCTGGCCATCCACGTGATCGAGGAGCTGTCCGACCCCGAGGCCTGACCCCCCTCGGACGACTCGGCCGGGGAACGCGCGGTGGCGCGTTCGCCGCTCGATCCTGGCGGTCACGGCACGAGGCAGAACTCGTTGCCCTCCGGGTCGGCCATGGTGACGAACGGGTCGGCGGGTTTCGTCGACCGGCCGATGACGCGCCCGCCGAGGGACCTGGCGTGCTCGACCGCAGCCTCGATGTCGCCCGTGCGGACATCCAGGTGCACCCGGTTCTTCGCCACCTTCTCCTCGGGTACCCGCTGGAAGTACAGCCGTGGCCCGTCGCCGGCCGGGTCGACGATCGTCATCCCGGCCGCCGCCTCGTCGGCGCTCACGCCGTGCGCCGCGTCGTATTCCGCCCAGCTGTCGAATCCGCGCGGCGGCGGTTCCTCGACGTAGCCGAGCAGCGCGGCCCAGAAGGGTCCGAGGGTGGCGGGGTCACGGCAGTCGACCGTCACACCGAAGCGTCGCGACACCCGATCAGTCTCGCCCCGGAGTCCGACTGCGGGTTTCCGGCCGCGTTCGTCGAGCCGCCGCCGGTCAGGACCCGTCGGGACCGGGCACCGGACGCTGCTCGCCGCCGGCCCGGTCGCCGCCGGTCACCTTCTCCTTGAGGTCGCCCACCGTGTCGACGACCGCGTGACCGACGGTCCCGGCCACCACCTTCGTCTTCTCCCAGGCCGGCGCCGCCACTTCGGCGGCCTTGTGGGTCAGGTCACCGGCGACGTCCTTGGTCTTCTCCCAGGCGGGACCCGCGACGTCCTTGGCCTTGTCGGCCACATCGTCCGCGACGTCCTTGGCCTTCTCCCAGGCCGGCCCCGCGACGTTCTTGGCCTTGTCGGCGACGTCATCGGCGACCTCCTTGGCCTTGCCGGTGAGGTCCTCCGCGGCGTCCTTGGCCTTGTCGGCGAAGCTCATCTTCACTCGCCCCTTTCCGCTGCTCAGGGAACCACGCGGCATGCGTGGGAGGCTCTCGGCATGAACGTACCGGCCCCGGATCCGGCCGACGACGGCCGGCGGGCACCCGACGGGGCGCCGCACGGAACCGCCGACGACCAGCGGGCGCGCGCCGCCCGGCGCCGGCGACTGGACGAGGTGTTCGGCGACGTGCTGCCGGACGTCACCGGCGACGAGCGCGGTCCCGGCTCCCGGTCCGCCCCGGGATCCGACGACGAGTGGTACCGGCAGAACCGCCCGCCGCACCATGGTTGACCGCGACCCGGGCTCGGGTCAGCGCGCGGTCGGGGGAGCGTCCGACCGCGGGGTGCCCGCCGGGGCCCCCGGGCCCTCGACCGGGACGACCGCGCCGGTGCGCAACAGGTCGCGGATCTGAACGAGCAGCTCGACCTCCGTGGGGTCCGCCTTCACCTCGACCTTGGCGGCCGACGTCCGGGCGAGCAGCTTCTTCATCGGCGCGACGAAGACGAAGTAGACCACCGCCGCCGTGATCGATGAACGTGATCAGCGCGGTGATGATCGCGCCGATGTTGATGAAGGTATCCGGCTTGTCCGGGTCGACGTAGAAGCCCCAGCCGCCCGCGTCGACGCCGCCGATCGCGTTCAGCACCGGCTGGATCAGGTTGCCGGTGATGGCCGCGATCACGGCGGTGAAGGCGGCGCCGATGACCACGGCGACCGCGAGGTCGATGACGTTCCCGCGCAGCAGGAAGTCCTTGAATCCCTTGAGCATGTGTCTCCCCGGAATGACATCGCGGCGACTTCCGGCTTCGATGCCCGAGCCCCCGACCGGCGTGACCGATCGGCGTCTCCCCCGACCGGCGTGACCGATCGGCGGCTCCCCGACCGGCGGGGCAGACCCTACCCGGCGCTCGAGTCGACGCCGTGAATGCCCGGCCGGGCGATCAGGCGAATCGCAACGCGATGGAGCCGGCCAGGGTGGCCGCGGCGAGTCGATCCGCGACGTCGACGGGCACGGACAGCACGACCGGGCGTTCCGCCGGCCCGCTGTCCGGTGCGGGCGCGATGCGCAGCACGACGGCGTCCGAGGCGAGCGGCTGTGCGGCGCCGTCGTCCCCGACGGTGAGCACGGCGACACGCATGCCGGGCTCGAGCAGGCCAACGATGGCCGGATCCGCGGGGCGCACCGGCACGGCGGCCCGTCCGGGTCCCGGACTCGGCCCGGCAGCGGCGACCAGCCGGACGTCGGTGATCACCTCCCCGCGCCGGGCGGCGCCGGCGAGCGTGCGGCCGACGACCGACGCCGAGTCCGCCAGCGCGCCGTCCGGCGGCACCAGGTCGCGAACCAGCGCGACGTCGCCCTCCGCCAGGCTGCTGCCGATCGGCAGGTCGCGGGTCAGCACCAGCACCGGGATGCCCGGGTCCGGAGCGCGCTCGGGCAGCAGCGCGATGGCGCCGGCCAGCACCAGCAGCGCGACGGCGACCACCCGGCGCAGGATGCGCGGCAGCCTGCCGCCCTTCCGGTGGCCCGCCCGGACCAGCCAGATGCGCTGTGCCAGCGAGGGATTCAACGCTCGGGGGGAGTCTCGTCGGCCGGCCACGAGCCGCAACCGTAGGCGCTCGGGCCGGCGCGGTGGGGTGGCGGCGGCTGAATGTGCACAACTCCGCCGCGGGAACGATGCCCGGCCGGCGCCGCGATCAGGTGACCCGCAGGATCCGGTCGTCGCCGTCGCGGTCGTCGCCGCGGCCGTCGGTGTTCGACGTCGTGAGCCAGAGGCTGCCGTCGGGCGCGAGCACGACGGTGCGCAGCCGGCCGTACTGCCCGGTGAACAGCTCGATCGGGTCGGCCGCGCCGGCGCCGTCGATGGGGATGCGCCACAACCGTTCTCCGTTGAGCGAGGCCATGAAGACCGCGCCGTCCGCGACGGCGATGCCGCTCGGCGAGGCGTCGTCGGTCGCCCACACCTTCACCGGCGCGGTGAAACGCCCGCTGTCGTCGGGACCCTCGACCTCCGGCCAGCCGTAGTTCGCGCCCGGCTCGATCAGATTCAGCTCGTCCCAGGTGTTCTGGCCGAACTCGGCCGACCACAGAGCGCCGTCCGGCGCGAAGGCCAGGCCCTGCACGTTGCGGTGGCCGAAGGAGTAGATCAGCGGCTGGTCGGGGAACGGATTGCCCGGTGCCGGCGACCCGTCCGGCGCCACCCGCAGGATCTTGCCGCCGAGGTATCCGAGATCCTGTGCGCCGTCGCGGTTCTGGGCATCGCCGGTGCCGATGTAGAGCAGCCCGTCCGGGCCGAAGACCATCCGGCCGCCGTCGTGCGTGCCGGCCTTGGGGATGCCGTCGAGGATCACCCGCGGCTCGCCGAGTCGCCCGTCGCGGTAGTCGACGGTCACCACCCGGTTGTCGTCCGCGGCGGTGAAGTACAGGTACAGCAGGGCGTCCTGCGCGAACCGGGGCGACACGGCGATGCCGAGCAGGCCGCCCTCGCCGCCGGGCTCCACGCCGGGGATCGTGCCCAGCTCGGTCTTCGACCCGTCGGCGGTGACCAGGGTGACGGCCGCGTCATCGCGACCGGTGACGACCGCGTTGCCGTCGGGCAGGAAGCCGACGCCCCACGGCGTGTTCAGGTCGGTGACGACGGTGCCCGCCACCGTGCCGGCGATCGGGCGCGCCACGCCGGTCGGGGCCCCCGCGGACGCACCCGTCCCCGCCTGCGTGGTCGTCGCCGGCGTTGCGGGTTCGGTCGACGACGGAGCTGGGGACGGGGTCGACGCGGTGCCCGCCGGGCTGCCGGGGGAACCGGTGACGCCCCGGCTCGGTGGGGAGACCGAACCGGTCGCCCCTGACGTCGCGGTGCAGGCGGAGAGCGCCAGCGCGAGCGCGGCCAGCGGTGCGATCACCCGGCCGGAGCTGCCGGGCGGCGGGAGGCTTGCGGGGAGGGGCGGCGAGCCGTCACCTGATCCAGTATGCGTGCCTCAGCTGGCGACGGCCTTCGAGCGCGAGGAGGACGAGCCGCCGGACGACGAACCGGCGGACGTGCCCGACCCGCCGCCGGGGCCGGAGCCCGAGGTGCCGGCCGCCGGCTTGGCGGCGCTCTTCGACGAGCCGGCCGGGCCGGAGCCGTCGGACTTGCCGGAGTCGCCCGACTTGGCCGCCGCGGCCTCCTTCCCGCCGCCCGACGTGCCGCCGTCGGACGTGCCGCCCTCCGACTTGCCGGCGGCGCGGGAATCCGTTCGATAGAAGCCGCTGCCCTTGAACACGACACCCACGGAGCCGTAGACCTTGCGCAGCTGCCCGCCGCATTCCGGGCAGGAGGTCAGCGCGTCGTCGGTGAACGACTGGACCGCCTCGAAGCGGTGGCCGCAGTCGACGCACCGGTACTGATACGTGGGCACGAGTCCTCCGGATCCGCCGCGCGGGTGGTCGTGCGCGGTCGATGCTGGTCGACGGCGCCGAGTCCTGCTGGCACTCGACACCGGAGACTGCCAGATTCGATGATGCGCTTCCGGCCCGCGCCCGTGCAAATGTCGGCCGGCGTTGCCGGGTCGGCCGCACTGGGCCGTCACGGTCGGGGCAGGGCCACCAGGCCGGCCGACGGCACGACGGCGGCGGTCACTCGCTCGTCGAACAGGTCGGTCGGCACGTCGTCGACCAGCTCGCCGTCGAAGAGCACCGCGATCCGGTCGGGACCGTCGCCCATCAGCGCGAGGGTGCGGTCGTAGTGTCCGCCGCCCCGGCCGAGCCGGTGGCCCGCGCGGTCGACGGCGAGGGCGGGGACGAGCACCGCCGTGACGGCCCGGATCGCCGCCGGACCGAGGCGCGGGCCGGTCGGCTCCGCGATGCCGAGCGCGCCGGGGCGGGTCGGGCTCGGGTGGTCCACCCAGTCGAGCGGCTCGGGTCCGCGCACCACGGGCAGCAGGACCCGGGCGCCGCGCCCGGCCAGCGCGTCGAGCAGGTCGGCGGCCAGCGGCTCGCTCGGCAGCGGCAGGTACGCCGCGACGACGGCGTGTCCCCGCAGCGCGTCGAGCAGGTGCCGCCCGTTCGCGACGGCGGCCGCGCGCCGGTCCTCGGCCGAGCGGGCCCGGCGCGCCGCGACGAGGGCCTCGCGCATCCGGCCCTTGGCCGCTGCGACCGCTGCGTCCTCGTCGGCGGGCGTCGCGCCGACGCCGTCCGCGTCGGGGGACGTCACGGGCGGTCCTCGACCAGGAAGAGGTTGGTCTCGGCCCGGCCGATGTCGAGCGCAACCAGCCAGCCGAGGCCGGGTGCCCAGGCCAGGCCTTCGGCCTTGTGCTGCCGGCTCGCGAAGAGCTCGCGCGGGAGCGGCCAGGTGACGACCTCGGCCGTGCCGCCGGCGGGCGCAAGGTCGACCGCGATGGCGTCCGGGTCGGGCGTCAGCACGCCGCCGGCGATGCCGGCCGTGCCCACCGCGAAGAGGTCGTCCTCGACGGCGAGAAGTTGGTGGCCGACCCCCGACGGGTTCCGGCGCACCGCCAGACCGGACGCCTCGCGCAGCGGGAGCGTCCAGCTGCCGAGCACTCGGCTCATGCCGTTCCGTCCGTCGCCGCCACGCAGAGAGCGTTGCACCGGGCCGACGCGGGCGCGGGGGCCGGGTCGGCACAGGCGCACGGGTTACGGTTACCGACCATGAATCACGACGCCCGGTCCGCAGTGACCGCGCGCGCCCGTTTCGGCCGGGGCGTGCGGCCGTGACGGCGATGCGGTCGGTCAGCGAGCAGCTCGACGCGGTGCTCGCGACCGCCGTCACCCCGCCGGCCGTCCGGGTGGCCATCTCCGAGGCGCACGGGCTGCTGTGCGCGGAGGAGGTGGTGGCCTCCCAGGCGCTGCCGGCGTTCGACCAGGCCGCGGTCGACGGCTACGCCGTGCGCTCGGTGGACGTGGCGATCGCCGCCGAGGGTCACCCCGTGGTGCTGCCGGTCGTCGGCTCCATCGAGGCCGGCGTGCGCACCCCGCACCGGCTGCAGCCGCAGCAGACCGTGTACGTCGAGACCGGCGCGGCGCTGCCGACGGTCGCCGACGCGGTGGTGCCGCGGTCGCACACGCAGGGCGGCGGCGCCCGGGTCTCGGTGACCAAGACCGTGCCGTCGGGTGCCTACGTGCGCCGGACCGGCGAGGACGTGCAGCCGGGCGACATCGCCGTCCGCTCCGGCGCGTTCATCGGCTCGGCGCAGGTCGGCCTGCTCGCCGCGGTCGGCCGGGACAAGGTGCTGGTGCACCCGCGGCCGCGGCTGTCGATCATCGCCGTGGGCGACGAACTGGTCGACACGTCGCGCACCCCCGGTCCCGGGCAGGTCTACGACGTCAACTCCTTCTCGCTGGCCGCCGCCGCCCGCGACGCCGGGGCCGACGCCACCCGGGTCGGCATCGCGCACAGCGACCCGCGCCGGCTGCGCGAGCTGGTCGAGGCGCGGCTGCTGGTCTCGGAGGTGGTGGTGATCGCCGGCGCCGCCGGCGGGCACAGCGCCGAGCTCGTGGTCGAGGCGCTGGCCGACCTGGGCGACCTCGACCTCATGCGGGTGGCGATGCAGCCCGGGTCCGCGCAGGGCTTCGGGCTGCTGGGCACCGACCGGGTGCCGACGTTCCTGCTGCCGGCCAACCCGGTGTCCGCGCTGGTCGTGTTCGAGGTGATCGTCCGGCCGATGCTGCGCGTCATGCTCGGCCGGCGAAACCCGTACCGCCGCACGGTGAATGCCCGCACTCTCGAGCCGATCACCTCGCCCCCAGGGCGCCGCCAGTTCCTCCGCGGGCAGCTGATGCGCGACGACGAGAACGACTACCTGGTGCACATTCTCGGCGGTAGCGGCACCCACCTGCTGGCGTCGCTGGCCGAGGCGAACTGCCTGGTGCTGATCGACGAGCAGACGACGGAGCTGGCACCCGGGGCCGAGGTCCCGGTCTCCTTCCTGGCGCAGCGGGCGTAACGATGGTCGGGCCGGCCGGGTTCCCGGCCGGGATGGTCGGGTTGGTGCAGAGTCGCCATCCGGGCTGGCCGGTCCGGCTCGGTCCGGTACTCACCGGCGCGGGTCGGGTCGAAGCCCGGGTGCTGCGGCGCGGGGACGGCACCGCCTGGGTGCAGGCACGGGTGCAGGACGAGCACCTGATCGCCCGTTGGGACGCGACCAGCGAACTGAGCTGGCCGACCGGCACACCCGGGCCGCGTGGGTGGCGCACCGCCCGATGCTGCGGATCGGCGCCCGGCGCGGCGAGGTGGTGCCGATGGCGATCACCGTCGACGGCGAGTTCGCGGGCCAGGTCACGCTGGGCGGGATCCAGCGCGGGGCCCTGCGCTCGGGCTGGGTCGGCTACTGGGTGCACTCCCGGTTCCAGGGCAAGGGTGTCGCCACCGCGGCGGTCGCGATGCTGGTCGCGCACGGCTTCGGCCCCGTCGGCCTGCACCGCATCGAGGCCACGATCGCGCCCGAGAACGTCTCCAGCCGGCGGGTTGTCGAGCATCTGGGCTTCCGGCTGG
This sequence comes from uncultured Actinomycetota bacterium, assembly GCA_963844455.1. Classification (GTDB taxonomy): domain Bacteria; phylum Actinomycetota; class Actinomycetes; order Mycobacteriales; family Nakamurellaceae; genus Nakamurella. The sequence continues at coordinate 1,809 of CAWJOH010000029.1, read as the reverse complement.
AGGGACACCTGATGCGCTACCTGGACATCGACGGTTCCTGGCACGACCACCTGCTCTATGCCATGACCGTCGAGGAGCTCAACGGCGGGCTCACCGAGCTCCTGGCACGGTGGCGCGGCGCCGGCTGATCCGCTGGTGCTCGCCCGGCGGCGGGGCATCCGCCGTGGCGGGGCGCCGCATCCGGCCCGAGTTCGTCCGACCGGTCACTGCGTGTCTCCCCGGAGTGGCGGTCGCTCGTCGTTAGCGTGAACGAGACCAATCGGTCTGCCGTTTGCGCGCCGTCTACCCGTTCGGCGCAGAGGGGAGGACCTCGGTGAACATCCCGACTTCGCTGATCGTGGTCCTGCTCGTGGCCGCTTGGCTCGTCGTGCTGGTGCCGATGGTGGCGCGCCGGCGAGATCGCGTGCCGCAGACCCCCGCCGACGGCACCCGGGTGCTCGCCAAGGCGAAGGCGACGCTGCGCCGCAGGCCCCGGCCGGGACGGCGGGTGGCCGGCGCGCCCGATGGCGAGAACTGCGACGAGGAGGCCCTGGTGACTGTCGGAGGCCGGACCGAGCACGAGCCGGTGGACGCGGCGGACGAGTGGGCATCGGCCCAGGCCGAAGCCCGCGCCCGACGGACGTCCGCACCCCAGCGACAACCGGAGGTCGAAGCGTCCGGCGGGTTCTCGCCGGACGAGATCGATCACGAGATCGATCACGAGACCGATGACGAGACCAGGGACGGGAAGCGCGGGGAGCCCGGCCGGGACCGGCTGATCGCGTCGAGCGACGACCCGGTCGACGCAGCGCACCCGGCGGACGCCGCGGAGTCCGTCGAGAGCGAGGAGCCGGCGCTGTTCGACGAAACCGGTCCGTCACAGCCCGGGCGGGCGTCCGCGCCGGACGAGTTCGACGAGACCGAATGGGAGGCCGCCCAGCCGCGCGCCGACTGGAGCGAACAGCAGCCGGCCGAGGCGGTCGAGGGGCCGGTCAGCGAGGAGGAGCTCCGGCCGGTCCCGCAGCGGGCGGGTCGCGGCGGCTTCGACCCGGAGGCAGCCGAGGCGACCCGCGCCTACAAGTACCGGCAACGCCGGCGGATCACCCTGGTCCTGCTGGTCCTCACGGTGGTGTTCGCCGTGGCCGCGCCGCTGACCGCGATGGCGCCGCTCTGGATCGGCGCCGCCGTGTCTTTCCTGCTCCTCGTCGGGTACCTGTCGTACCTGCGCCGTCAGGTCCGGATCGAGAACGCGATCCGCCAGCGCCGGATGGAGCGGCTGCAGCGGGCACGCCAGATCCGCCCCGAGTACGGCCGTTCCCGGCGTCGCCCCCGGTCGGGCGCTCGCGGGCGCGAGGTGGTCGGTTCGACGAGGCGATCCGAGCTTGACGACCTGGCGGAGTTCGAGCCGGTCCGGTACCGCCGGGCCGTCTGACCTGCGCCGGGACGGCGATCGTGCCGTTCGGCGCGCCCGCCCGGCACTGCTACCCTTGCTGTCGGCTCGCGGAGGGACCGCGACCGAGGGGCTGTAGCGCAGTTGGTAGCGCGCTTCGTTCGCATCGAAGAGGTCCGGGGTTCGATTCCCCGCAGCTCCACCACGTCAACGGCCCTGACTCGAACAGCTGAATCCGGGGCTTACTGCTGCAGGCATCAGATAGGCATCAATCGGCATCGTCCAGGGCCCAAGGATGCGTCGGGCGTTGTCGGTTCTCCGGGTGTAGAGGTCGAACGTGGTCGACGCCCGCTCGTGGCCCATGACCTGCTGGACCATGTTCGGGGGAACGCCGTCGTCGACGAGCCAGGTCGCATAGGAATGCCTCAGATCGTGATACC
>CAWJOH010000028.1:0-114293 GCA_963844455.1 uncultured Actinomycetota bacterium | reverse complement strand
CCTCTTGCGCGCCGGTCGTGTGCCGCGTCGATCACCCTGGAAACCGGTCTTCCGGGTGCTCTTCGGCGCGAATCTCGCCCGGGGTGCTTCCCCTTACGGCGACGTCAGAACTCGCCGTCGTCAGCGCCATCGCGTGCGTTCGGGTCGCGCAGCGGGCGCAGCTCCGCCGGCGGCTGGGTGGTGAAGGCGTAGCGACCCAGGCAGTTGAGGTGCGCGTGCCCGAGCGGGGACATCCGGGCGACGTCCTCGTCGCGCACGGGTGCGCCGCTGCCGCGCAGGTACTCGACGATGGCGTCGAGGTAGCGGGTGTTCCACAGCACCACTGCGTTGAGGACCAGGCCGAGGGCGGCGAGCTGGTCTTCTTGGCCTTCGCGGTAGGCCTGCCGGATCTGGCCGCGGTTGCCGTGGCAGATTTTTCGGCCGAGGCGGTGCCGGGACTCTTGGACGGTCGGTTGCCGGTTCATCCGCCGCTGGTCGGTGCCGTCGATTGGGTCGACGAGGGCCAGCAGGTGCAGCGTCTTGGCGATCCGGCCGTACTCGATGAACGCCTGCCCGAGCGGGCTGGGGTGTCCGTCGCGGCCGAACATGCGCAGCAGATCGTAGGCCCGGACTTGGTTGGTGACCAGCGAGCCGGCGACTCGCAGCATGTCCGGCCACTGGGTGGCGATCTTGGCCATGTCGATGGTGTTGCGGGCGATCGGCTCCAGCGGCCCGTAGTCACAAATCGCCGCCGGCTCGGGTGACACGTCGACACCGTCCGGTAGCCGGTCGGGCAGCCGCGCGCGCCAGTACCGCTGATCGGGAAGGTCGGCGAAGCGCGGCGCGAAGCGGTAATTCAGGATCGCGAACACGCCGAAGACCATGTCGCTGTAGGAGGCGTTGTCGGTGGTCACCACCTCGAGTTTCGGGCCCGCGTCGAGGTTGAGCAGGGTGTCCAGGGTGAACAGCGAGTCGCGCGGGGTGCCGGGCACCACCATCTGCCCGATCCCGGCGACCTGGTCATTGACCGCGTTGAGCCAGGTGATGCCGCGTTTGTAGCCGAAGTACTTCGGAGACGGCCCGGCGTTGATGGTGCGCACTGGACGACGAACCGCAGCCCGTCGACCGAGGCGAGCAGCCGACCGTTCGCCGACATTCGTCCGGGTGGGGTGAACCCCATCTCGCCTGGCCAGAGGACTGGGCGACCCCGAGCGCACACTTGGAAACCGCGTCGGCATCAGTCGCCCGCTGCCGATCGGGAACGATCTTGCCCTAGTCTCAGTTCCAGTCTCGTCCCGTCCAAGTTCGAGGCGGTTCAGACTCTCCCACTCAGATGAGGCCGTGGCCGCCGGGTCACCGCTGAACAGGACCCATGCGTGCCCTACGAACCACCCACCGCAGACCTCGAAAGCGTGGCGCCGCAACATCGCCAAGCAACGATAGGGAAGTGGCCGCGAACGAGTATGGCGTGGCGGAACTACCCGAGCGCCGGCCGGTCTCAGTTTCGGTCTCAGTTGTGTTCGTTCGCGTACGTCCGCCGCCACTCGATCATCCGCGTATTGCCCCGTCACGGTACTCAACCACCGACTACGAACAGGCCTTCGCGGACTTGGAAGCGTGTTGGGTTAACGCCCTCACGGGTTCAAATCCCGTATCCTCCGCCACGCTGACCAGCACAAGCGTCAAACGCCCGGCCCGCCCGACTTCCGGGTCTTCCATGGATTGTGGCGTGCGGGTCATATGTCGGCCCCGGGGCGCTCACAGCCATCCGCGTTCGCGGGCTCGCCGGGCGGCGGCAATGCGGTTCCCGGCCCCGAGTTTGTGGGTGGCTTCGGACAGGTAGTTGCGGACCGTTCCCTCCGACAGGTGCAGTCGTCCGGCGATGTCGGCGTTGGCCAGGCCGTCACCGGCCAGTCGCAGGACCTGGCGTTCCCGGTCGGTGAGTGGGTCGGGCTCGCTCCAGGCATCGGCGGCGAGTTCGGGGTCGATGGCGCGACCGCCGGCGTGCACGGAGCGGATCGCCGCGGCCAGGGTTGACGACGGTGCGTCCTTGAGCAGGTAGCCGACGGCGCCGGCGTCCAAGGCGCGCCGCAGGTAGCCGGCGCGGGCGAAGGTGGTCAGGATGACCACCCGGGTCGGTAGGCCATCTCGTTTGATCTCGCCGGCGACGTCGAGACCGGTGTGGCCGGGCATTTCGATGTCGGTCAGCAGAACGTCGGGCTGCAGCGTCCGGACCAGTCGGAGCGCCTCGTCGCCGTCGGGTGCGGTTCCGATGACGTCGATGTCGGGTTCTAGCCCGAGCAGTGTGCCGAGGGCCCCGAGCACCATGAGTTGGTCCTCGGCGAGCACGACGGTGATGGTCATGGCTGGGCCGCCTCGGTGTCCGTCGGCTGAGGGGTGCCACCGCCGTTGCGTGGAAGGGTCACCCGGACCAGCGTGCCTGAGCCGTTGTCGGTCGCGGACCCGGTCACTCGGGTGACCCCGCCGCCCAGGGCCGAGATGCGTTCGCGCATTCCGGTGAGGCCGGCGCCGTCGGGTGCGTGGCCGCCGCGCCCGTCATCGGAGACCTCGACCACCACGTCTTCTGTCGTGCTGTTGATGCGGATGCTGGCGTGCCGGGCCTGGGCGTGGCGCAGCACGTTGGTGACCGACTCCCGCAGGGCGAATGCCAGTGCGGATTCCTGTTCTGCCGGCAGTTCGGGCAGGTTCGTCTGCAGTTCGGTGTCGACGCCGGCGGCGTCCAGGACCCGTCGGGCGTTGGCGAGTTCGCCGTCCAGTCCGGTTGCGCGGTATCCGGTGACTGCGGCGCGAACCTCGGTGAGGGCCGTTCGTGCGGTGTGTTCGATGTCGTGAACTTCCTGCTCGGCCCGGTCGGTGTCGATGGTGATCAGGCGGGCGGCCAACTCGGACTTCAGCACGATGACGGAGAGGGTGTGGCCGAGCAGGTCGTGCAGGTCCCGCGCGATGCGTTCCCGCTCGGCGATGGTCGCGAGGCGTTCGATCTCCTCGTCGGCCCGGCGCAGCCGCCGTTGCGCCCTGGCCCGCTCCGCGTCGAAGATGCTCGCTGCGCCGACCACCAGGGTGAACACGAATTCCGGTGCCACCAGCATGATTCGCCAGGGCATCGGGGCCTGGGAGATCAGGTAGATCACGCCGGTGACGCCGGCGAGGGCGATGATCACCCAGACGGCGCGGCGGACCGGCAGCAGGCGACCGGCAAGCGCTGCGGCGTAGACGACGAAGATGCTGGCGCCGGTGTTGACCACAGAGCCGATGACCGCGAGCAGCACGAAGGCTGCTATCAGCATCATCAGCCGGCGCTGGTCGCTGGTGCGGACCGAGGCCCGGTAGAGCGGCAGGAAAATGGCGATCAGCACGGCGACGGCGAGCCAGTCCAGCACACCCGCCGACGGGTCGAAGGCAGGCTGGACGAACAGGGCCGCCAGGTAGACCAGCCAGATGTAGGGCACGTACGTGGCCCGGCGGTTGGGGTTCTCGCTCACCGCCATCGCCTCATCCGTAGGTTCGTCCCTCGTCGCGCCGGAAGCCCCAGGCTGCCACGGCCAGGAAGCCCGCGGTGAAGGCGAGCAGGACCGCCAGGTGCATGGCCGGTGATCCACCTTCCGATGCCCCGATCGTGCCAAGGGCCAGTTGCACGAAATGGTAGGGCGGCAGGTACCCGGCGATCGACTGCACGAAGTCGGGTAGCTGGGCGATCGGGATCCACAGCCCGGACGCGAACGCCATCGGCAACCACGCCAGGTTCAGCACGGCAGGTGCGGAGTTGGGTCCCACCAAGTAACCGAACGCCAGGCCCATCGCCGAGAAGGGCAGCGCACCGGCGACGAGGGTCAAGCCAAGGGCGACCCACTCCGTCGGGGGCATCCGGACCCCGCCGATGGTCGCGCCGAGCACGAACATCAGCGCGACGATCACTGCGGCGACGGTGACACTGGTGACGACCTTCGCCACGAAATAGGCCATCGGCGGCATCGGTGAGACCCGCTTGAGCTTCATCCAGCCCTGGCCGCGTTCGACGGCGACGGATATGCCGAAGCCGAACAGGGCCGCGCCGATCACCCCGAAGGCACCGTAGGTGGCGAGCATGTAGGTGGTGACCCCGACGCCGCCGGCCTGCTGTCCGGCGAACGTGATGCCGAAGATCACGTAGAACATCAGCGGCAGGGCGACGGTGGTGGCCGCGAAGATCGGCAGGCGGATCAGTTTGAGGAACTCCTGACGCGCCTCGGTGCGGTACAGCCGGAACGTGCTGGGCCGAGTGGGCTGCCGGGTAGCGGTCTTTGGGATCGTGGTCTGGATGGTCATGCTGCACTCTCCGTTCGGTCGGTCAGGGTGAGGAATGCCTCTTCGAGGCTTGTTTCCGTGACGGTCAGCCCGGACACCTGCGGGTCCCTGTTCAGCAGCGCGCGCAGGGCAAGTTCGGGCGTGCCGACCAGCAGCGTCAGCCACGGGCCTTCCCGCGATGCGCTGCGCACCTCGGGCCATTGCTGAGCCTCGGCGACCGTCACGCACGTCCGCGCCGTGATGCGCCGGCCCTGAACGAGGGATTTGATCGCCGACGGGGTCCCGTCGGCGATGATTCGTCCGCTGTCCAGGACGACGACCCGGTCGGCGAGTGCGTCGGCCTCCTCGAGGTAGTGGGTGGTGAGCACCACACCGCGGCCCGAACCCGCCAATTCGCGCAGGGTCGCCCACAGCGCCCGGCGGATCTCGGGGTCAAGGCCGGTCGTCGGTTCGTCGAAGAACAGCAATTCGGGGTTGCCGCACAGAGCGATGCCGAACAGCACGCGGCGCTGCTGACCCCCGGACAGGGCACCGAACAACCGATTCTCCAGTCCGGCCAGTCCTGCCGCGGCGATCACCGTCTCCAGGGGAAGCGGATAGGCGTAGTAGCCGCGAAACGCGGTCAGCAGTTCGCGCACCCGGAGTGTCTCCGGGACACCCGAGGCCTGCAGCATCACCCCGATCCGTTGCCGCGCGGCGGTGCTGCGGGGATCCTGACCGAAGAGCAGCGCCGCACCGCTGGTCGGCGCGGTCAGTCCCGTCAGCATGCTGATGGCCGTTGATTTTCCGGCCCCGTTCGGACCCAGCACTGCCAGCAGTTCACCGGGCCGAACGGCCAGGTCGAGGTCGCGGACGGCCGCCACGGCCTTCCCGCCTTGGCCGTATGTCTTGGACGCGCACCGAAGCTCTGCCAGCACTGGAAGGTCCCGCCAGCCGGGTGCGGGTGCTGGGTCGGTGGTCGATGGTCGTGTCGTTGGCATGTCAGAAGACTCGCGTTCTGATGGCGCTGCCAGTAGTGCCGCGAATCACCACCTGGAGATGACAATCGTCATGTCCACATCCGGCCGGTGCCCAGCCCCACCCCCGCTGGTTATCAACGCCGCCGCGACCACCGTCACCACATCCCCCGCTGATGTCGCTTTACATGCGGCGGGTGGCGACACAGTGCGCGGTACAGGCGGATACGACCGGACCTGTCCGGCGCCGACCTCCCGCCCGCTCCCACGGTGGCCCACCGGCACGGGATGGGCGGGCGCCGGTGGGTAACGAGCGGCTCACCCGGGACGTGACCGTGACCCTCTCTGACGTCGCCGACATCCTGAACATCTCGATGTCGCGGGACTGCGCGTTGGTCCGCAGTCTCGACGGCTCCGGCGTGCTGGCCACCTGCTCGCCTGGCTGATCATCCCGCGCGCGTGACGACCCTCGTCGCCCGCCCGCATCGGGCGGACGACGCGAAATGCTTGACGATCGGCACCCGGACCGGTCGTATAGAAGGCCACGTGAGGAACCGCATCTCGACCATTGGGGGCCCCGTGGCCGACGAATTGAGCCGCAGCGCGACGCGCGTCGTCGGATTCGAGGATCCGGAGCTGGACTACCAGTTGCTGCGTCAACTGGGCTCCGCGAACGCCGGCGGCGCGACGGTCGGCGAGGCGCTCGGGGCCGCTGCGGCGATCCGCCGGGCAGGTCAGGCCGGTTGGGTTCCGACATTCGCCGAACTCGCGGATCGGCAGAGCGCCAGGGCGAAGGACTGCGAGGCAGCCGGCCACACGGTCAGCGCCGCCGAGCAATACCTCCTGGCATGCAACAGCTATCGCGCCGCGGAGTACTTCGCACCGGGTGGCACCGAGAACCACGCCGAGCTCGGGCGTGCCAGCGAGGCGACCTTCGCTCGATCGATGGATCTGTCCGGCGTGCCGTACGAGCGGCTGCACGTCGAGGTGGACGGGATGAGCCTTCCCGGCTACTGGTTCGGTGCGGGTCAGGACACATCCAGAATCCTGGTCGCCACGAGCGGCTTCGACGGAACAACCGAGGAGACGTATCTGCAGTACGGGCGCGGTGCGGCCGCGCGCGGCTGGCAGCTGCTGCTGATCGCCGGGCCCGGCCAGGCGGACACGAACCGCGTCTACCCCGACAAGCCCTTCGTGCCGGACACCGAACGGTGGATCTCGCCATGGATCGACGTGGCGCTGCAGCGTCGAGGCGTCGACCCCGAGCGGCTCGCCTTGCTCGGCATCAGCTACGGCGGTTACTTCGTGCTCCGCGCAGCCGCGGCGGATTCCCGGGTCCGAGCCGTCGTGGCGAACTCACCCATCGTGGACCTGCGTTGGTACGTGACCTCATTCGTCGGCTTCGATCCCGAGGAGGCGATGAGCCCGGACGACGACTTCGGGCTCCAGGACATCGACGCGATTCCCGACAGCGACATCCCGCCGACCGCGAAGGAGATGGCGCGGATGGTCATCAAACGGTTCGGGCAGGGCTCTTTTCTGCGGACGTTCCGTTTCCTGCGGGAGTTCACCGTCGACCCGGCGTCGGTGAAGTGTCCGGCGCTCGCGATGGTCGGCGAGGGCGAGGGCCCAAACCCGCTGGCGCAGTTCGAACGCTTCGTTGCCGACGCCGGCGGACCCGTCACGTCGCGAGTGTTCACCGAGGCGGAGGGCGCAGACGCGCACTGTCAGCTGACAAACCTGCCCCTGTCGAACCAGGTCGTCTACGACTGGCTCGACGACACCCTGCCGGCCTGACCACCCGGCCGGTCACCCGCCACCCAGATCGTGCAGGTATGCACGGGGTCGTCCAGGAAGTATCGAGCCAACGACGCCACCGCGAACGACGCGCCGTCGGTGCGACGCCCGGTGCGCGACCACTGGTCCGGCTCGACCCGCCCGAACGCGTCGGCGCGCTGCCGTCGCGGTGCTGGCCGCGCGGCGCTGGACAGCACCGGAGGACGACCACGTCGGCCGGACCCGCATTGCCCGCACGCTGGGACTCGTAGCAAGTCCATCTGATGCAGGGCGAGATCGAATGTTCGGATGTCTGCAATGTTGGTGGTCCGGGATGGAGCGATGAGCTCTTCTCCTGGTCCTCGTGAGGCAACCGACCCATAGAGAACACCCGTACCCGGACCCCCAGCCTCAGTCCGGCGACACCGGAACTCTCGCCCGCGAATTGCACCGCGACCCGGCCCATGACACCCAGACTCGACGCTTTCGGTCGAACACCGGCAGAAGATCAATCCACCGAGCAGGCCACCAGGGGAGGATGTGCCCGTGTCACGGACCTTGGTCGCGGTCTTCGCCCACCCCGACGACGACGCCTATGGGATCGCCGGCACCGTCGCCCTGCACGCCGGCGACTCGGAGTTCCGGTTCGTCCTGGTGCTGGCGACGGACGGGGGCGCCGGAGACATCCGCGAGGGGTTCGCGGCGACCCGGGCGACGCTCGGTGCCATCCGGCGCGGCGAGGACGAGGCCGCCTGGCGGGCGCTGGGGCGCGAGCCCGACCGGCACGAGTGGCTGGGCTACGACGACGGGGCGGTGGACCGCGTGCCGCGCGGCGTGCTGGTCGACCGGATCACCGGCATCCTGGCCGAGGAGCGGCCCGACGTGGTGGTCACCTTCGGCCCGGACGGCATCTTCGGCCATCCCGACCACATCGCCATCGGCGCGGCGACGGACACGGCGTTTCACCGGCTCGCGCCCGGCGCCACCAACGGGTTTCGGCGGCTGTGCCACGGTGCGGTACCGGAGTCGGTCTTCAGCCGGTGGAACGAGCAGCGCACGTCGATGGGGCTGTTCGCGTTCGAGCCGACCCGGATGTACCACATGCGGGGCGTGCCGGACGACCGGATCGGCGTCACGGTCGACTGCCGGCCGGTGGCGGATCGGAAGGTCGCCGGCCTGGGCGAGCACCGCAGCCAGCACCACGTGATGTCGGACGATCCGTCGGACACCGAGCGCTGGAAGCGGCTGGTCGGCCGCGAGTGGTGGGTCGTCGCCTGGCCGCAGCGGCCGCCCGGCGCGCGCATGCTCGGCGACGTCTTCGAGGGCCTCGACTGAGCACGTTCGTCAGCGGGCATACACCCACTCACGCTTCGGGACGGACGTCCGGGCGGGGGCTTCGGGCGAACGTTGGGGCATGTTCCCATTGGAGCTTCATGAGCCCACCAAGCCTGCGGGAACCCCGCCCGCCGAGGTGACGCCCGAGGCTCGCCGACTCGAACGACACGCCCTCAAGGCATCCCGAGCGACAAGTCATGGTCATGGCACAACCCGACACCCCAGGCGCCGACACGCATCCCGAGGCATGCCTGGTCAAGGCGACGGGTCGCTAACACCGTGCTAACAGCGCTACGCATGGTGGTGCACGCCGATGAACGGTGCGAGCCGGTCACCTGCTGCAAACGGTCGACGAGAGGCGTCCGCACCAGGACGCGTCGGCCGGATCGATCTGCGGTGGCGCCACCGCGTCGTCGAGTTTGCGGTGACCGCATGGCCGGCAGGCCGTTGCGAGATTTGTCCGGTTCATCGCCACAACCGAGGACAAGTGCGTCCTAAGGTTGAGCGATCGGAACCGATGGACGCATGTTCGTCGCGACAGTTCCTCAGGGCGGCGACCATGAAGACCGACCGGAACGACACGGGGCAGCTCACGGCGGGCGCCCTCCCGCCCGCCCGGCCGGCACCGTCCCGGGGTGAGCGGTTGTCGCGATGTCGACCTCTCCTCGCCGTCGCCGCCTGTTCGGCGATCTTGATCCCGACCGGCTGTTCGAACGCGGGCGACGCCTCGACCGCGGCGTCCACGCCACCACCCGCGGCATCGACCGCCGGCAGCTCCCCGTTCGGGACCTCGGGATCGGCGTCGGCAACGTCGACGACCGGGCCCTTGTCCGGCGCTGTGGTGGCGCAACTCGACGACGCCATCCAGCAGACCATGACGGACGCGAGCATTCCGGGGGCGATCGTCGGCGTCTGGTCGCCGCAGGGCAGCTATGTCCGGGCGTTCGGCGTCGCGGACAAGCAGACCCGAGAGCCCATGGCCGCCGACATGTTCATGCGCATCGGCAGTGAGACCAAGACGTTCGTGGTCACCGCGGTGCTTCAGCTCGTCGAACAGGGCAAGCTCGGGCTCGACGACCCGATCGGCAACTATCTCAGCGGCGTGCCCAACGGCGACCGGGTGACCATTCGGCACATGGCGGAGATGCGCAGCGGCATCGCGACGTATTCGGCCGCCCCCGAATTCGAGGCGGCCCTCATCGGCGATCCGTACCGGCAGTTCGAGCCCGAGCAGCTGGTGGCCTACGCCGCCGACCTTCCGCCGCTGTTCGAGCCCGGCGCCTCGTTCAACTACTCCAACACCAACACGGTCCTGCTCGGCATCCTGGTCGAAAAGCTCAGCGGGCAAACGCTTCCGGAGTTCCTGCAGCAGAACATCCTCGAGCCGCTCGGGATGACGTCGACCAGCTACCCGCTGGACGCGGCGTATCCCCAGCCGCACCCGCAGGGCTACACGGTGCAGACCGGTGACGGTAGGGAGGCCGTGTCCACCGACTGGAACCCATCCTGGGGCGGCGCGTCCGGCGCCATGATCTCCACGCTCGAGGATCTCAGGATCTGGGCCGATGCCCTGGCCGACGGCGAGCTCCTCACGCCGCAGATCCAGGCAGAACGCCTTCGGGTGCAGCCGCTCTCCCCGGACACACCGGACATCGGCTACGGCCTCGGCGTGTTCGACGTCGACGGTTGGATCGGGCACAACGGTGGAATACCCGGCTACCAGAGTCTGACCATCCACCTCCCGTCCGCCGACACGTCGGTGGTGGTCCTGCTCAACACCGACATCCCCGCCTCCGTGGACGGCGGCCGGACAGTCAACGACCCCAACAACTTCATGGGCGACGCCATCACGTCCGTCCTCACGCCCGACCACCCCTATTCGATTCCCGCGCGGCCCGCCCCACCGCCGGCCGACGCAACCGGCGGCAACTGACCGGCGGCTCCCCCGGAACCGCTGCGCCGCGACCCGCGGCCGCCGATGCCGTCCACGCGTCGCGCTCGCCCCGCAGCGAAGTCGTCCCGGTGAACGTGCCTGCTGCGGCACGCCGGGATGGCCGCGCAACGCGCCGAGGGGGCGTGTCGGCACCCTTGTCGGCGCGTTGCGCGACTCCCCAGAAATCGGCGCGTTTCGGGGTGTCGAGATTGCGGCGCGGGCTCCGTCCTCGGTACGCCAACCTGAACGATCCGCCCGGACGGACCGAGAACGACATCGAGAGGAAGAACGGTGCAACCGAACGAGATCACCGAGGTTCTGAACCGACCGATCAGTCAGGAACTGCTGGCCCGCGACGTGACCCGCCTGGCCTACGTCGCCAAGGACGGCACACCCCGCAACGTCCCGATCGGCTTCACCTGGACCGGCTCGCAGATCGTCATGTGCACTCCGAAGAATGCTCCGAAGCTTCACGCCTTGAGCGAGAACCCCATGGTTGCGCTGACGATCGACACCGAAGTGCACCCGCCCAAGATCCTGCTCATCCGGGGTCGGGCCGAGCTGGACTTCGTCGATGCCATCCCGGACGAGTATCTCCGGGCGAACAGCACCTACGAGATGACGCCCGAGCAACGGGTCGAGTGGGAGGTAGAGGTGCGATCGCTCTACCACGACGGCATGGTCCGGATCGTCGTGACCCCGAGCTGGGCGAAGCTGATCGACTTCGAGTCGACCCTGCCGAGCCCGGTCGAGGAGCTCATCCGGGAGCGGGCGGAGCGTCAGCGCGCCTGAGCACTCCGCGGTCACTCGCATGGGGTGGCTCGCCCAAACCGTCGACCCCACCGCGGCACGCGGAGTGGGTGAGTCCGCCGGGAACTGTCACAGGAAAGGTCACAGGAAGAGTCACAGGAAAAGTCGCCGGCAAAGTCCCGGCAAAGTCGCGGTGGGATGTCGAGAACCCGCGCGCGGCACCGTCCCCGACATGAACACGGCCACGATGGGCCGTACGAGTGAGGAGAACATGATGGCCAAGTACCTGCTGCTCAAGCACTATCGGGGTGGCCCGGCGCCCGCCGTGGACCTCGCGCCGATGGACCAGTGGACGCCGGACGAGGTCGACGCGCACATGCAGTTCATGCACGACTTCGCGGCCCGGCTGGAGGAGACGGGCGAGTTCGTCGACGGCCAGGCGCTGGCGACCGACGGCGCGTTCGTGCGGTACGACGGCGAGGGGCGGCCACCCGTGACCGACGGGCCGTTCGTCGAGACCAAGGACCTGATCGCCGGGTGGTACGTCATCGACGTGGAGTCGTGGGACCGCGCCGTGCAGCTCGCGGGGGAGCTCTCGGCGGCCCCCGGGCCCGGCGGCAAGCCGATCCACGAGTGGCTCGAGGTTCGGCCGCTCCTGGCCGACACGCCGACGGCCACCGAGTGAACGATTCGCTGCTGCGGGACCTCGTACCCGCGGTCATCGGTGTCCTCGTCCGGCGCGGGGCCGACTTCGCATCGGCCGAGGACGCCGTGCAGGACGCGCTGGTCGAGGCCCTGCGCGCGTGGCCGGACGATCCGCCGCGAGACCCCAAGGGCTGGTTGATCACCGTGGCATGGCGCAAGTTCCTCGACGCCGCCCGCGCCGATACCTCCCGACGGCGGCGCGAGGAACGCATCGAGGGCGAGCCCGTGCCCGGACCGGCCGAGGCGGTGGACGACACGCTCCAGCTGTACTTCCTGTGCGCTCACCCCTCCCTGACACCGGCCTCGTCCGTCGCGCTCACGCTGCGCGCGGTCGGCGGCCTGACCACGCGTCAGATCGCACAGGCCTACCTCGTGCCGGAGGCGACCATGGCCCAGCGGATCAGCCGGGCCAAGCGGACCGTCTCGGGCGTCCGGTTCAACCAGCCCGGCGACGTCGCCACGGTGCTGCGCGTGCTCTACCTGGTCTTCAACGAGGGCTACTCCGGCGACGTCGACCTCGCCGCCGAGGCGATCCGGCTCACCCGCCAGCTCGCGGCCAAGATCAAACACGAGGAGGTCGCGGGCCTGCTGGCGCTCATGCTGCTCCACCACGCACGGCGGCCGGCGCGGACCCGCACCGACGGCAGCCTCGTGCCCCTCGCCGAGCAGGACCGCAGCCGGTGGAACACGCGGCTCATCGCCGAGGGCGTCGACGTGCTCCAGACAGCCCTGGCCCGAGACCGCCTGGGCGAGTTCCAGGCTCAGGCCGCCATCGCCGCGCTGCACGCCGACGCCCGGACGGTCGAGGAGACCGACTGGGTGCAGATCGTCGAGTGGTACGACGAACTGGTGCGCCTCACCGACAGCCCGGTGGCCCGCCTCAACCGGGCCGTCGCTGTCGGCGAGGCCGACGGCCCGCGGGCCGGCCTGGCCGCCCTGGCACAGCTCGACCCAGCGCTGCCCCGCCACACCGCCGCCGCGGCGTACCTGCACGAGCGTGACGGTGACCCGGCGACCGCGGCCCGGCTCTACGCCGAAGCCGCCCGATCAGCGCCCAGCCTCCCCGAACGCGACCACCTCACCCGACAGGCCGCGCGGCTCAACGCGCAGCTGCGCAGTCGAGCGGCCGGCCCCAGCACTCCACGGCCCCGATGAGGACCGTCTGCTCACCTGTTGGCCGGCCGGAGTGTCCTGTGCCGTTCACGAGGCCGATGCCCCGGACGCCTCGACTCCGGACAAGCGATCACCGCATGAGCATCGTCCGACGGCACGGCCGTCGAACGTCGGCCCGGCACCGCTGCTCGGCGGGCCCAAACCCTTTGCTGCCGCCCGTCTGCGTCGAGCATGCTGTGCGGCGTGTCCCAGGACGAACTCGACGACGCCGCCCGAGCCCGACTGAGCCGCCGGCTCGAGGAACTCGGGGCCGGCGGTGTGTCGGGCACGGTCCTGCTCGCCGAGGCCGGGGTCCCGGTGCTGCAGCACTGCCTCGGTCTCGCCGACCGCGCCGCGGACACGCCCGTCGCGCCGGACACCCGATTCCAGACCGCGTCGGTGACGAAGATGCTGACCGCGGCCGCGGTGCTCGACCAGGTCGCGCAGGGCCGCGTCACCGTGGAGACCCCGGTCGTCGAGGTGGTGCCGCCCGACCGTCGCCCGCGCCACCTGGCCGCCGACGTCACCGTCCACCACCTGCTCTGCCACACCTCGGGCATCGCGGACTACTTCGAGGAGGACGAGTCGCTGCCCAACGCGGGCACCGACTACGGCGCGCTGTGGCGCGACCTCCCGCCCGCCCGCATCCAGCGCCCTGTCGACTTCCTCCCGCTGTACGGCGAGCTGCCGGCGTACGTCCCGCCCGGCCAGGTGTGGCGCTACTCCAACGCCGGCTACGTGCTGCTCGCCGAGCTTCTCGAGCAGCTCACCGGGCAGACCTACATCGACGTTGTGGAGGAGCGCGTGCTGCGCCGGGCCGGGATGGCCGACAGCGGGTTCGACCGCTCCGACGAGCCGCGGGCGCGGTCCGCGGTGCACTACCTGCCGTCCGGGCGCACCAACGTGCACAGCGTGCCGGTCGTCGGCGGCGGTGACGGAGGCTGCGTGTGCACCGCGGCGGACCTGGTCCGCTTCTGCCGCGCCCTCGCGGACGGCACCCTGCTCGGCGACCTCACCGCCCTCGCCACGCAGCGCCACGCCACCATCGAGGACGACTGGTCCTACGGCTACGGCCTGACGATCTACCCCGACGGCCGGTGGGGACACGGCGGCGGCGACCCCGGCGTCAGCGCCGCGGTCAACCACTGGCCGGAGCGCGACCTCACGGTCGTCGCACTCTGCAACGTCGAGGAGAACGACGAGATGGACCCGGCCTTCGCGCTGCGCGACGCGGTGCTCGCGGAGGCGGGTCTCGCCCAGGGGTGAGCGGGGGCGCGCGGTCGAGAATCGTTAGCATTTCGCCGATGTCCGTGGACTGGCCCCGGGCGCTCGCATGGCGCCTGCGGCAGCAGCTGCTCGACCCGCCCGGCACGGAGTCGGTCGCGGGCGTCGTGCGGCGGCTGGGTGCCGTGCCGGCCCCGCTCGAATCGGCCGCCGAACTCGCCGTCCGGATCCGGCGCATCGGGTCCCGGCCCGGCGAGGTCGCCGACGCCCTCGCCGAGGGTCGGATCATCCGGACGTTCGCGTTTCGCGGCGCGACCCACCTGATGACGCCCGAGGAGGGCGGTGCCTACCTCGCCCTGCGGGCGTCCACCCGGATGTGGGAGCTGCCGAGCTGGCAGAGCTTCTACGGGCTCTCGCCGGACGACTGGCCCCGGCTTCGGGAGGCGGTCCGTGATGCGCTCGCCGACGGGCCGCTGACCCGGGACGAGCTCGGGGCGGCGGTCACGGCCCGTCCTGGATTCCGCCATCTCGGTTTCGCCTTCGCGGACGGCGCCGGCACGCTGCTCAAGCCGTTGGCGTGGCAGGGCGTCATGAGCTTCGGCCCGCCGCGCGACGGACGAACCACCTTCCAGGCACTGGAGGGCAATCCCCGCTGGCCTGGCCTGCCCGGCGTCGACGAGGCCGGGTTGCGGGCGGTCGAGGAGTATTTCCGGGCGTACGGGCCGGCGACGCCCGACCACCTGCGGTACTGGCTCGGCGGTGGTCTGGGCGTGCCACGCAAGCGGATCCGCGCCTGGATCGCGGACCTCGGGGACCGACTGGCGCCGGTCGACGTCGACGGGGAACCCGCGTTCGTCCTGCGGGAGGATCTGGCGGACCTCGCCGGAACGCATCCGACGACAGCGGTGCGCCTGCTCCCGGCCCACGATCAGTGGGTGCTCGGCCCCGGCACCGCCGACCCCCACGTGGTCCCGCCGGCCAGGCGCGCGCCGGTGAGCCGCGGGGCGAACATCGTCGTCGCGGGTGGCGTGGTGGCCGGGACCTGGTCGACCACCGACGACCGGCTGATCGTGACGTGGTTCGCCGACGCGGCACCGCCGGAGGAACTGCTTTCGGTCGAGGTGTCCCGCCTGGCAACGATTCTCGATCGAGCACTGGTCCCGGTCGTGCAGACGTCGCGATGAGCGGAGTACCTGCCCGTCGTCCCCTCGCCGCCGATCGCGCACCCGGTCGGGGGTCTACGTTCGGGATGTCCCGGCGAACTGTGGTCGCGCCTCCGCGGCGGCACGCCGGGCGAGTCGGACGGACGGTGTCGACGATGGATGACGATGAACTGACGCGCCTGCGGGCGCGGGCCGCGGACGGTGACAGGGACGCCGTGGACCAGCTCGTGGAGCTCGCCGCCGAACGCGGCGACATGGCTGAGCTGCGCCGCCTGGCCGACGGCGGCAGCACGGACGCCGTGGACCAGCTCGTGGAGCTCGCCGCCGAACGCGGCGACATGGCGGAGCTGCGCCGCCTCGCCGACGGCGGCAGCACCGACGCCGCCGACCAGCTCGTCGAGCTCGCGGGCGAACGCGGCGACACGGCCGAACTGCGCCGCCTCGCCGACGGCGGCAACACCGACGCCGCGGATGTGCTGAGCGAGCTGGCCGGCGATGACGATGCCGACGGAGCCGACGACGGCGCCGAGGACGATCGCGCGTAGCCGCTCGACCCCGGCAGCATCCCGCCCGGATCGCTCGGCCGTCGAGTCGCCGCGACCGGTGTTCGGGCGCCAATTCGGGCGAACGACCCCGATGCGTCGCCGGTCACCGGCATCGCCGTGCCGATACGGCCGATCACCGGCCCACGCCGTCGGCGCGCTGCCGGCCCTTTCCAGCGCAGACGGTCCGGCGTCCGGCAAGCTCACGGTTCAGGTGGCTCACCCCCGGAGGCCGGCGTGCTCTTCTTCACCCTCAGTTCGTTGGCGCTGGGCGTCATCCTCGGCGCGATGCTGATCGGCGCGACGATGCTCGGCTGGTGGATCGGCAGGCGCCTGCGCACCCGCGGCGAGACGCACCGCGAGCCGCTGTCCGTGCTGCAGGGCACGATGCTCGGAGTCGTCGGGCTCCTGCTGGCCTTCGGCCTCGCCCTCGGCGTCGGCCGGTACGAGGCGCGGCTTGCGTCGACCGTGGACGACGCCAACAGCATCGGCACCGCGTACCTGCGCGCACAGACCCTCGACGAGCCGACGCGCACGGAGTCGATCGACCTGCTGAAGCAGTACGCGGACGTCCAGGTCGAGCTCTCGCGCGCGGTGCCCGGTGGAGACGAGGCGCAGGCCATCGCCGCCGTGGGCACCGGGCTGCAGCGCCAACTCTGGGCGCTGGCGGGACAGGAGCTCGCGCAGGATCCGACCGGCAACGCCACCCGGCTGTACGTGGAGTCGCTGAACGACATGATCGACCAGCAGACGGTGCACATCGCCGCCCTGGGCAACCGCGTGCCGAGCACGGTGCTCGCTCTCGAGGTGATCGCCGCGGCGGCCGCGCTCGGGCTGCTCGCCGCCTACCTCGCGCTGCTCGGCCGCGGCGTCGTGCCGGTCCTGCTCGGCGCGGCGCTGGTCGGGTCGCTGCTCTACGTGACCTTCGACCTGGACCGGCCGACGCGCGGGCTGATCAACGTCGAGCCGACCGCGCTGATCGCGCAGCGCGCGGCGATGGATGCACCCACTGTGCCGCCGCCGAACTGATCTCCCCCGAAGTCCGTCAGCCGGCGGTCAACAGCCCGACCGCCAGCGCCACCACGCCGGCCGCGAGAAGGCCGGCGCCGGTGAACAGCAAGGCGATCCACCGGTTCGGGGAGGTGCGGCCGCGGCCCATCGCGGAGAAGAAGAACCCCGCCGACATGAGCGCGGCGGCCACCAGGACGCCGGTCTGCGCGAGCCACCCCCAGAAGCCCGTGAGGTCGGTCGCCTGGGCGAGCAGCAGGCAGACCAGGCCGAGGGTGACCAGCACGCCGGCATGGGCGTGACCCGCCCGGAAGAACGAGCGCTGGAAGTCGGTCAGGCCCATGTCGCGGCGCAGGGTGCGGAGCAGGAACGTGCCGCCGTACTCGATCCCGACGACCGTCAGCATCACGATCCCGGCGGTGGTCCGGGCGTCGGCGCTGAGTTCGATCATGTCCGCCTCCTGCCCACGGCTACTGTAACGCCGTTACATAACACCGTTTCGACATTCGCTGTCAACCGCTTATGCTTCGCTCCGTGGCGCGACCCAAGGTCCATGACGACGCGCTGCGCGGGCTGCTGCTCGACGCCGCCTCGCGGCTGATCGCGGATCGCGGGGCCGATGCCGTCGGCCTCCGGGAGGCGGCGCGCTCGGCGGGCACCTCGACCTCGGCCGTCTACGCGCTGTTCGGCAGCCGGGACGGCCTGCTGACCGCGATCGCCGCGGAGGCGGTCCGCCGGTTCGCCGCACACCTGGCCGCGGTGCGGGAGACGGGCGACCCGAGCGCGGACCTGCTCGCGCTCGGTCGGGCCTACCGCGCCAGCGCGCTCGCCGACCCGCACTTCTACCGCGTGATGTTCGGCGCCGGCCCGGGCCGCCTGGAGCAGGCGGGGCCGGTGCTGCCCGACACGTTCGCCGTGCTGCAGCGCGCGGCGCAGCGCTGCATCGACGCCGGGCTCTGCGCGACCGATGACGCCCACCGGATGGCGATGACGCTCTGGGCGCTCGTGCACGGGCTCGTCGAGCTCGAGATCGCCGGCCTGGTGCCGGGGGACGAGCCGCAGCGGACGGTCGCATACGACGCGGCCCTCGCGAGCTGCTGGACCGGATTCGCCCGGCGCTGACGCCGTCGCTGCGGGTCGCCGCATCCGTCGCCGAGCGTGCTGATGACACACTGCCAGCCATGCTGGTCGGCCTCACGTTCGCGATCCTCGCGGCGCTGGGGTCCGGCATCGGCTCCGCTGTCGAGGGTTTCGGGGTTCGCCGCGCCAGGGCGCGCGGGGACCGGCCCGGCGACATGGCCCCGCTGCTGCGGGAGCCGATCTACTTCGTCGGGCTCACGGTCGACCTGCTCGGGTTCGTCTTCACGGTGCTCGCGCTGCAGTTGCTGCCGCTGTTCCTGGTGCAGGCGGTGGTCGCGTCGAGCGTCGGCGTGACTGCGATCATCGTCGCCCTGTCGGGCCGGTCCATCGGGCGCGCCGCCTGGCTCTGCCTGGCGGCGTCCCTCGTCGGGCTGGTCCTGCTGGCCATGTCCTCCGAGCCGCACGACGGCACCTCGCTGCCGACGGCCTGGGATTGGGCGGTGCTGGCGCTCGCGCTGCCCATCGCGGGCATCGGCTACCTGGGCTCGAGGATCCGGGGTCGGTGGGCCTCACCGGTCCTCGCGCTCGGCGCCGGGCTCGCCTTCTCCTGCGTCGCGATCGCCGCCCGCAGCCTGGACGTGCCGGACCCGGCGTGGCAGATCATGCTGGAACCGACCCTGTGGACGATCGTGATCAGCGGCCTCCTCGGCACCGTGCTGTTCGCCATGGGCATCCAGCGCGGGCGGGTGACGGAGATCGCTGCGATCGCGTTCACCACCGAGACGGTGCTGCCGTCGATCGTCGGAATCGCGTTCATGGGCGACAGCGTGCGCTCGGGGTTCGCGCTCGTCGCGACGGCCGGCTTCCTGGTCGCCGTGAGCGGCGCCATCGCGCTCGCCCGATTCACCGAGCCGCTTCCGGCGAGCGCGCCGGCTCCCCCGCTCCGGGCCGACCCGGCGAGCGCCTGAACCGACGCCGGCGCGAGCCGCGATCTCCCCGAAGGCGCGAGCGAGCCTGGGGAGTGCGCCGGGTCGGGAGCGCGCGTCGGGAGTCCGACGCGTCAGCCGCTCGGACCGAACCGCTCCACGCGCACGTCGGCGGACGGGCAGCCCAGGTCGACCAGCAGTGAGCTGGCGAACTCGGCGAACCGGGCGGACCCGCAGACGTAGGTGATCGCGTCGGGCACCACCATCGGCTCCAGTTCGGCCACCGTCAGCCGGCCGGCGGGCCGCCACGGCGCGTCCTCCCTGGACAGCGCGATGAGTGCGCCGTAGCGACGCAGCTCCTCGCAGTACGGCACGTCGGCGAGTTGCCGCGCGGCCACGGCCAGCATCAGCCGGTCCATCCTGCCGATCGCAATCGCGTGCCGGGCCATGGACATCAGTGGGGCGGCGCCGCTCCCGCCGCCGACGCCGACGCCCGGCTTGCTGCCGTCCCAGACGAACCAGCCGCCGATCGGGCCGCGCACCTCCAGTTCGTCACCGGGTTCCACCACGTCGGCGAGGAACGTCGACACCTCACCGTCGTCGAGCCGCTCGATCCACAGCTCGATCCGGGGGTTCGACGGCGGCGACGCGACGGAATAGGAGCGGGACGCGGTGTAGCCGTCGTCGGCGCGCAGCCGGACCACGTAGTGCTGACCGGGCAGGTGGTCGACCCGATCGGGCACGTCGAGCCGCAGCACCACGGACCGCGGCGTCGGATGCTCGACCTCCGCCACCCGTGCGGTGCGCCACCCGCCACTCGGCGCCGGCCGGTCGAGGGTGCCGGCGCCCATCCGCGGCCCGGCCGGACCGTCGGGCACGCGGTCCAGCGCGGTGTCAGTCACCCTGATACCTCTGCTCCAGCCAGGGATCTCCCCGATCGTGGTAGCCGTTCTGTTCCCAGAACCCGGGCTCGTCGTGGTCCATCAGCGTGATCCGGGAGACGAACTTCGCGCTCTTCCAGAAGTACAGGTGCGGCACGATCATCCGGACGGGGCCGCCGTGCTCGATCGACAGCGGCCGGTCCTCGTGCGACCAGACGATCCACGCCTTGCCCCCCGTGACGTCCGCCAGCGGCAGGTTGGTGGCGTATCCCGTCGACGACCGGACGTAGACGAACGCGGCCTCGGGAAGCGGTCCCGCGGCCTCCAGCAGCGTGTCCACGCTCACCCCGTCGAACCAGGTGCCGAGCTTGGACCAGGTTGTGACGCAATGGATGTCACCCGTGTAGCGGGATGCCGGGAGCTGGTGCGCCTCGGCCCAGGTCCAGCTGGTGGGCGCGGACACGAGCCCGTCGACCGAGATGTTCCAGTTCTCGGCCTTGATCCGCGGCGTCACCTCGGCGGTCAGCACCGGCCAGTCCGCTCCGACGTCGTACTGTCCGGGAGGCAGGCGCGGATCGGCCTGCCGGGCCCTGCCGAGGAAACCTCGCGTCGTCAACGCCATGGGCGCCTCCACCTTTCGGGACAGGTATCCCCGGGTCGAGCCAGACGCTAGTCGGGCGACGCCGGGAGTGGAACGGCGGAGTCGACGGTCGGTCAGCGCGGCCGGATGTGCGGCGCACCGACCGGGCAGGCGGCGCAGTCCAGCGATGGATCGCGCGGCGCCTCCCTGTCAGCGGCCGCCGCCGCTCCCGGCACGGCATCCGGCTCCCCCGCCGCGGGGACGTGCGACCGGACCGTCAGCCACGCCAGCAGCCCGCCCGCCGCACACACGGCGCCGGCGATCAGGATGGCGCGCTGGAAGCCCGCCGACATCGCCGCCGGGTCGGCGTAGGCCGCCGGCGTCAGGCCGGCCAGCGACGGCAGCACGGCGACGGCGAGCAGCCCGGCCACCCTGGCGACGTCGTTGTTCACCGCCGACGCGACGCCGACGAGGTTCTGCGGTGCCGCAGCGAGCACGGTCGAGGTCAGCGGCGCCACGGTCATCGACAGCCCGAGGCCGAACAGGCACATCGGGGCCAGCACCGCGCCGAGATAGGTGGAGCCGGCCTGGATCAGGGACAGCCACGCCATCGCCGCACCGGCCAGGATCGGCCCGACGGTCATCGGGATGCGCGGCCCGATCCTGGTGGAGAGCCGGCCGAAGCGGGCCGACAGCAGCAGCATGAGCACGGTGATGGGCAGGGTAGCGGCGCCGGCGGCGACGGGACTGAAGCCGGCCACCAGCTGCAACTGCACGGGGAGCAGGAAGAGCCCGCCGGCCAGCGCGGCGTACACCGCCAGAGTCACGATGTTCGCCGCCGTGAACTGCCGCGAGCGGAACAACCTCAAGGGCAGCAGGGGGTTCGGATGCCGGGCCTCGACGGCGACGAACGCCGCGAGCAGAACCAGACCGGCCGCCGTGAGACCGATCGTGACCGGCGTCCAGCCGGTCGCCGGCCCCTCGGTCAGTCCGTAGATCAGCGCACCCAGCCCGACGGACGCGAGCGCCGCGCCGGCGTAGTCGACCCGGCCGTGCGCCATCGGATCGCGGGTCTCCGGGATGTACCGCTGCGACAGGATGATCACCGCCGCGGCGATGGGCAGGTTGATGAGGAAGATCAGCCGCCAGCCCCATGGGGCGATGCCGACCAGCAGACCGCCGAGGATCGGCCCGAACGCGGTCGCCACGCCGCCCAGACCCGACCAGGCGCCGACCGACGCCGCACGATCGTCGGGCCGGAAGACCGCCTGCAGGATGGCGAGCGAGCCGGGGGTGAGCAGGGCTGCGCCGACGCCCTGCAGCGCGCGCATCGCGATCAGCAGGCCGCTCGTCGGCGCGAGGGTGCAGCCGATGGACGCCGCCGTGAACCACAGCACCCCGAACACGAAGATCCGCCGCCGGCCCATCCGGTCGCCGAGCGATCCGCCGAGCAGCAGCAGTCCGGACAGCGTCAGCGTGTAGGCGTTGAGCGTCCACTGCAGGGTGGTGAGACCGCCACCGAGGTCGCTGCCGATCGCCGGCAGGGCGACGTTGACGACGGTGGCGTCGAGCTGCGCCATGCCGCTGCCGAGCACCGTCGCGGCGAGCACCGCGCGCCCGCGGCTGGACGCCAGGACCAGTCCGGGTGCGCCGGACCCGGTCGCACTCTCGCTCGTTGTCGCCAATCCACCGCCGTCCGTCGCGCTATGGGCACCCGGTCGACGAGCCGGGCCTCGCGAGCAGCGTCGCACACGGTACGGACGGCGCCGCAGCCGTCCTGTCGGCTGGACTCCCCCCAACCGCGGGTCTCGGCAGCGGTCGACGATCCCCCGGAGGTTCGGTGGGCATCGGCCGGGCCGCGCCGGCCGGCGCTGCGCCCTTCGGCGGCGTGGACTACCTCAGCGTCGTGGACGATCGTGCGGGATGACCGGGAGCAGGAGCGCCGAAGGGCGATCCGCATCGTGGTAGACGACCTGGTGCGCCGTGACCGGCCGGACCGGTTCGACCGCCTCGTTGTGCCCGGTGTTGCTGTTGGGTTGCATCAACGGAAAGCTGCTGGACGACACCTGAAGCCGGATCGCATGTCCCGGCCGGAACAGGTAGCTGGTCGGGGACAGCTCGATCACCACCCGCTGCACGGATCCCGGCTGGACCAAGCCGGGGCTCTCCGCCCGGAAGCGAAGCCTGGTCGCGCCTTCGCAGACGTTCGTCGACCTGCCGTCGGCGTCGACGTCCGCCAGCTTGGCGGTGAAGTCGGTGTCCACCGCTGACGTCGACACGAACAGCTCGACCGAGATCGGCCCGGTGACCTCGATCCCGTCGACCGTCCGGCCGCCGGTGTAGACGAGCACGTCGTCTCGATCCTCGACCGGTTGCTGGTCGAAGATGCCCGCCGGATGAGAGATGCCGAGGAAGGTGCCGCCGGCCGACGGGACGGGATCAGTGGGGTCGAAACGATAGCGGTCGGCTCCCGTCTCGGTCGGCGCCTGCTCGGTGAGCAGTCCGTCGCCGTGCCGCGAGTTCGCCCCGCTCCGGCTGCGCAGGTGGAGCCGTGTCCATCGAGTCCCCGCCAGGGGCCACTGCTGCTCCTCGCGCCAGACGTTGGCTCGCTGGACATAGAAGGTGACCGGCGCCGCTCTGTCGGCACCGTTGTCGGCGTCCTTGAGCCAACGGTCGAACCACCGTCTGAGAAGTTCGCGCTCCGGTGCGTATGTGACGGCGCCGGGGCGGCCGAGGCTGTCCGGCACGGCGGCAAGCGGCGGCATCCATTCGCCCACCGGCGTGCCGGCCAGATGTGTGAACGGGGTGACCACGATCCGCTGAACCGCGGACCCGCTCGATGCCGCCGACGCGAAGTTGCGCAGCGTTCCGCGGACGAACAGGTCGTGCCAGCCGGCCATGTGCAGGACCGGGATGCGGACGTTCTCGAGCACGTCTCCGTAGTCGACGCCGAGCCAGAAGGCATCCTCGGGATCGGGATGCTTCGCCCAGTCCGCAACCCACGGAAGATGCTTGCCGAGCGCCTCGACGGCGCCGGCGGGACGGGCCGCGATCGCGGCCAGGGCGCGTTGCTTGATCTTCAGCGCATCGCCGGCCCGGGCGCCGAGTTCGGCCATGCGCTCGGCCTGTCCCGGGCCGAGCCGGGCCATCTCCAGGAGCAGATCGGTGCTGTCGGACTTCGTCAGCTCCCTGAGGTTCGGCTCGCCGACGTCGGCGCCCGACCGGTCGAGCGCGTCGGGAAGAATCTGGTTCGCCGACCAGCCGTAGAGCACGTCCGGCTGAACGATGCCGCGCGTGTAATAGCCGAAGCCGTCGAACACCCGACCCGTCACACCGACACTCATGGCGCCGACCGCCGGGTGGCCTGCCCCACACGCGAGCCACGCCGTCATACCCAGTGCCGAGGCGCCGACGATGCCCACCCTGCCGTTGCACCACGGCTGGCCGACGATCCAGTCGATCGTGTCCCAGGCGTCGTCCCGCTCGCTGACGGCCATGTCGTGCTCGCCGCCCGAGCGGAACCGTCCCCGGACGTCCTGCACCACGATGACGTAACCGGCGGCGGCGCCGGCAGTGCCGACAGGCTCGATCGGTGAGATCACGCTTTCCGTGCCGTACGGCGTCCTCGAGATCAAGGCCGGTAGCGCCGCGCCGCCTCCGGGCCGGAACACCACCGTCTGAAGTTCGACGCCGTCGCGCATGGCGACGCGGTACTCCTGCCGAACGACGCCGCCGCCCGTCCCGGCCGCGCGCGGGCTCGGCTCGGGATCCCGCGCCCGCGGCGTTTCGATCAGCTCGGACACCGCTCGACGTACCTCTGCCTTCTTGACTTCTGTGCCTCTTGGTTGCCTTCTGCATTCACTGGCCGGCGGTCAGCAGGAGGCGGCGATCGCTCTGGTGAACTCCCAACAGAGAACTCCGAACAGAGAACTCCTAACAGAATGGTGCGGTGCGGCGCCACCCACGGGCCGCCCGGCCCCGAGCCGGCTCGATCACCGGCACCCGGCTCGAGCAACGACCGGCACCGCTCCAGCCGTGGGAGATGCTCCGCGGTCCGCACATGGGCGGCCGAGGTCACGATTCGACGGCGGAACGCTCACGGTCCGGGCGAGACGGGAACCGGGCGTGCCCGTGCCGTCCGAATGGCACGCTCCGTCGGTCATCAAGTCGATGCAGTACCTGCTGAACGCGCACGGCGCGCACCTGGCCGTCGACGGGGTCTTCGGTCCGCAGACGGACGCGGCCGTCCGCGCGTTCCAGTCCGCGGGCTCGTCGTCGACGGCGTCGTCGTCGGCCAGCAAACCTGGTTGAAGCTGATCGTCACCGTGCGCCGCGGCGACGTCGGGCCGGCGGTCAAGGCCGTGCAGGAGACGTGGTCATCGCGGACGGCCGACCTCGAGCCGGGATCGCCGCCGATCCTGGCCATCGACGGCGTCTTCGGGCCCATGACCGACGAGTTCGTGCGGAGCTTCCAGCACAGCCTGACCTACACGATCGACACGCGGGTCGACGGCATCGTCGGGCCGGTGACCTGGCGGGCGATGATGACCGACTACCTGGAGGACTGACCCTCCAACCCGCGAGATGCATGGCGCGCCCGGTGGTCTGACGTCTTCGCGTCAGGCCATCGGCGCGTGTCCCCCAGGGGACGTGCCCGCGCGGCCGCCGCGGTCGGGCCGCCACCGTGAGCACCTCGCCATCCGCCGGCGTGACTTCTCGTATCGGCCGCGCACCGACGGGGTCTTCGCCGTGAGCGAACGGTGGGCCGGGTCCGGAACAAGCCGAATCCCGGATCGCTTGAGTCAGTCAGGCTCAATTCTGATGAAGGGTGGCATTTCATGCCCGATACCCGCCGCTTGCCGGTGCTGTCCCTGTCCGACGCCGTCGTGCTCCCCGGCATGGTCGTGCCGATCGAGCTGGACGAACCGGCGCAGGCCGCCATCGACGCCGCCCGCGCGGCCGCCGGTGACGCGGCCGACGATTCGGCCGTCCCGAACGACACCGGCCCCGCCGGGATCGGCGAGCTGCTCATCGCGCCGCGGCTCCCCGACCGGTACGCCTCGTACGGCGTGGTCGCCTCCATCGAGCAGGTCGGCCGGATGGCCGGCGGCACCCCCGCCGCGGTGCTGCGCGCCGGCCGGCGCGCGCGCATCGGCACCGGCGTGTCCGGTCCCGGCGCCGCGCTCTGGGTGCAGGCCGAGCTGGTCGACGACGAGCCGGTCACCGACCGTGCCCGGACGCTGGCCGCCGAGTACAAGTCGCTGGTGATCGCCACCCTGCAGAAGCGGGACGCGTGGCAGGTCATCGACACCGTGGAGAAGATGACCGACCCGTCCGTGCTGGCCGACGCCGCCGGGTGGGCGCCGTACCTGACCGCGGAACAGAAGCGGGAGATCCTCGAGACCCCCGACCTGGTGACACGTCTCGAACTCCTCGTCGGCTGGACGCGATCGCACCTGGCCGAGATGGACGTCGCCGAGAAGATCCGGGACGACGTGCGCGACGGCATGGAGAAGACGCAGCGCGAATTCCTGCTGCGCCAGCAGCTGGCCGCGATCCGCAAGGAACTGGGCGAGGGCGAGCCGGAAGGCGCCGAGGACTACCGCACCCGCGTCCAGGAGGCCGGCCTGCCGGACAAGGTGCGGGAGGCGGCCATGCGCGAGGTCGGCCGGTTGGAGCGGGCGAGCGACCAGAGCCCGGAGTCCGGTTGGATCCGCACCTGGCTCGACACCGTGCTCGAGATCCCGTGGCAGACCTCCACCGACGACAACACCGACATCACCGCCGCCCGCGAGGTTCTCGACGCCGACCATCACGGGCTGGATGACGTCAAGGACCGGATCGTGGAGTACCTGGCGGTCCGGAGCCGGCGGGCGTCCCGCGGGCTGCAGGTCGTCGGGGGCCGCGGATCCGGCGCCGTCCTGGTGCTGGTCGGCCCGCCCGGCGTCGGCAAGACGTCGCTCGGCGAGAGTGTGGCGAGGGCGCTGGGCCGGAAGTTCGTGCGGGTCGCCCTGGGCGGCGTCCGCGACGAGGCGGAGATCCGCGGCCACCGGCGCACCTACGTCGGCGCGCTGCCCGGTCGCGTCGTCCGCGGCATCACGGAGGCCGGCTCGATGAACCCGGTCATGCTGCTCGACGAGGTCGACAAGGTCGGCGCCGACTACCGGGGCGATCCCGCGGCCGCCCTGCTCGAGGTCCTCGATCCCGCGCAGAACCACACCTTCCGCGACCACTACCTGGACATCGATCTCGACCTCTCCGACGTGCTCTTCCTCGCCACGGCGAACGTGCTCGACACCATCCCGTCCGCGCTGCTGGACCGCATGGAGCTGATCACCATGGACGGCTACACCGAGGACGACAAGGTCGCCATCGCGCGCACCCACCTGCTGCCGCGCCAGCTGCAGCGGGCCGCGCTGGACGACGCCGAGGTCACCGTGACCGACGCCGCGCTGCACAAGATGGCCGCCGACTACACCCGCGAGGCCGGCGTGCGGCAGTTGGAGCGCCTGCTGGCCAAGGTGTTCCGCAAGGTCGCGACGACGCTCGCCCGGTCCGACGAGGGCCGGACCGGACCGTTCATCGTCGACGAGCCGGACCTCCGCGAGCTGCTGGGCCGGCCCCGGTTCACGTCCGAGACGGCCGAGCGGACGGCGGTGCCCGGGGTGGCGACCGGCCTGGCGGTCACCGGGCTCGGCGGCGACGTGCTGTTCATCGAGGCGGGCGCCACGGCCCCCGTCGCCGTCCCTGCGACCGACGGCGCCGCCGGTGCGGGCGGACGTGGCGGGCTGACCCTGACCGGCCAGCTCGGCGACGTGATGAAGGAGTCCGCGCAGATCGCGCTCTCCTACGTGCGGTCGCATGCCGACCAGCTCGGCATCGACGCGGCGGCGCTGGACCGGCCGATCCACCTGCACGTGCCGGCAGGCGCGGTGCCGAAGGACGGGCCGTCCGCCGGCGTCACGATGGTGACCGCGCTGGTGTCGCTGGCGCTCGGCCGCAACGTGCGCTCGGACGTGGCCATGACCGGCGAGGTCACCCTGAACGGCCGGGTGCTGCCGATCGGCGGGGTCAAGCAGAAGCTGCTGGCGGCCCAGCGCGCGGGCGTGACGACGGTCTTCATCCCGGCGCGCAACGAGCCCGACCTCGACGACGTGCCCGCGGAGATCCTGGAGAAGCTCCAGGTGCACCCGGTGGCCGACGTCAACGAGATCCTCGCCCTCGCCCTGGAATCCGAGCGGCAGACCGCGGGCGACACGGCGGAGCGCGCCGCCGCCTGACGCCGCCCGACCCGTCGTCCGGCCGGTCCGCCGCCGGTTGATCCGCCAACGCGGACGAGCCTGCGTTCGTCCCGGTTCCGGCCCGGTCCTCGAGGTGCACCGGTCCGGTCGAGCTCGATCGCGGGGCCGGCGGCGGAACGCCGCGCCTGGCGGAGTGGGTCAGGCGGACGACGGGCGGAGGTACCGGTCGAACCACGCCAGGATGCGGCGCTTGGCGTCGGCGGTGGAGTCGTGGTCGTAGCCGACGCCGGCGATCTTGGCGATGGTGGTGATCGGCGACGGGACGACGTACCGGCTGAAGAAGGCGTGCCGGGCGTTCGGGTACTCCTTGACGTCGTGCGGCACGCCGGCCCGCTCGAGCACCAGGTCGACCTTGGCGGCGGCGCCGTTCAGGGTGCGGTCCTTGCCGCCGAAGCTCGCGACGACCGGGCACGCGCCCGCCAGGACCTCGTCCAGGTTCTTCGGCAGCGGCGAGTAGTTGAGCGCGGCGGCGTCGTAGCCGGGGCGACCGGCCAGCAGCAGCGCGAAGCCACCGCCCAGGCAGAAGCCGATGACGCCCACCGATCCCGTGCAGTCCTCCCGGCCGGCGAGCCAGACCCGGGCGGCCTCGAGCCGATCGAAGACCGGCCCGGACTGCGCGAACATCTGTCTGACGACGCCCTTGATGCAGCGCACCATCGACCTGCCGTCGTAGAGGTCCGGCATCACCGCGAGGTAGCCCGCCGCGGCCAGCCAGTCGCACTGCTCCTGCATGTCGTGCGTCGGTCCGGGACCCTCGTGCACGACCACGACGCCCGGCCACGGACCGGGCGAGGTTCCGGTCGGCACGGGGACCGCGACGTACGCGGTCTGTTCCGGCGCCGGCCCGTCGGCGGGGATGACGATCGTCCGCATCGCGGAACCGTAGCCCGCCGCGCCGCGGATCATCCGACCGGCGTCATGGTCCCCACTGCGCCCGCAGGTCGCGGACGAGCCGCTGGATCAGGTCGTACGGGATCGGTTTCCTGAGCGGAAACCGCAGCGTGCCCTTCGCCGCCCGGTACGGCGCGATCTCCGCCTCGAGCGACGGATCGACGGTGGTGATCGGGTACAGGCTGATGTGCTGCTTCCAGCCGCCGAGGTAGACGAGGGTGCCAGCGTCCAGGTTGAACGCCGGCATGCCGTAGCGGATGGTCTCGCCCAGACCCGGCACCGCGGCGTGGATCCGCTCGCGGACCTCCTGCAGCACCGGACGCACGCCATCGGGAAAGGTCGCGATGTAGTCGTCCACCGTCGAGAACGTCGCCGCCATGCGCACGATCGAACCACGACCCGCCGCGGTCGGGCCGTCCTTTGCTTCAGGACGCCAGCTGCGCCGTAGATCCCGCACGCCGGCCGGCGGCGGCGCGGATCAACACCGATGCCCACGTCCGGTACGGCCGCCACGGCTCGGCGATCTCCTCGAACCGCTCCGGGCTGCACAGCGACGGCAGCCGATAGAGCCTGGTCACCAGCTCGCGGATGATGGGTTCGTCCCGCGGCAGCACGTCGGTGAAGCCGACGGCGCGGATGGTGATCAGCGAGGCGTAGAACGGCCCGATGCCCTTCAGGTGCTGCGCCTCCTGCAACGCGATGTCCGGCCCGAGGGAGCGCAACCGCTCGGCGTCGAGGACCCCGCGCTGGGCGGCCTTCGCGACCCCGTGCATCCGCGCGACCTTGTCGCCACCGAGGCCGGGGAATTCGCCGACGCGGAGCAGCTGGTCAGGGGTCGGCAGCGCGGCGAGCGACCTGCCCGCCAGCTCGAACACCCGGCCGTGCCGCGCGGACATCCGCGCCCGGACGTCGGCCATCTGCCGCGCCGCGCGGCGGGCGCTCAGCACCGACCAGACCGCCGCCTCGTACGGCGAGTAGAAGAGGGGCGGCAGCAGCCCCGGTGCCGCCCGCTGGAGCTCGCCGATCACGGGGTCGCGCCGTCCCACGTCGGCGAACCCGCGGCCGTCGGCATCGAGCGAGAGCACCCGCGCCACCTGACGTCTCGCCGCGGCCACCGCGGCATCGCCGGTGGCGCCGTGGACCACCCCGTGCACGCCCGAGGAATCCTGGCGGACCTCGACGCCGACCTGCTCGCGGTACCCGTCGAGCACGAAGGCGAGCCGCATGACGCCGTCGAAGCGGTCTCCGTCGCGCCCACCGAACCCGAACTCGGCCGACTCGCGCAGCTCGAACGTCGTGCTCGGCGAGATGGTGAAGGTGTCCATGGCGGGATCATGGCGCGGCCCACCGACAGCGCCCCTTTCACGGTTGTCTATCTCGAAGCGGCCGGTTCGAAGCGGGCCGTGTCGAAGCGGCCCTGAACCCGGCCGCGCGATTCGACACCCGGCGCGACGCCCGACGACGTCGGATCCCCGATGGGCCGCCCGACGGCGCGCCGCCTCACGACCCGGAACCGCCGGGCTAGCATCGTACGGGTGTTCGACCGCGCGGGCTGGGACGCCGACCTCGACGACATCCAGCTCGCTGCCGCAACCCACGGCGACGACCCGCTGGTGATCATGGCCGGAGCCGGCACCGGGAAGACCAGGACGCTCACCGCGCGCGTCGCGAGCCTGATCGACCGCGGCGTGCCACCCGAGCGGATCCTGCTCCTGACCTTCACCCGCCGGGCCGCGGACGACATGATCGCCAGGGCGGCCGCGACCTGCACCCGGCCGGAGGCGGGTCGGCGCATCCAGGGCGGCACGTTCCACGCCGTCGCGCACCGGCTCATCGCGCGGCACACGCAGTCCCTCGGCCTGCCCGAGGCCGTCTCGGTGCTGGATCGGGCCGACGCGGCCGACGCCATGGACCTGCTGCGGCATGACCTCGCGCCGAACGCCGCGGCAGGGCCCCGGCGCGGGTCCACGACCCGGCAGCCGCAGCCGTCGACCCTGATCGACATCTACTCACGCGCGGTGAACACCGGCCGCCCCGCACGCGAGCTGATCGCCACCCAGTTCCCGTGGGTCGAGCCGCATGCGGATCAGGTCCTGGCCCTCTTCAAGTCGTACGTGACCCGGAAGCGGGAGCGCGGCCTGCTCGACTTCGACGACCTGCTGCTCGCCTGGCGGAGCCTGCTGGCCGATCCGGTCCTCGGGCCGGACATCGGCTCCCGCTGGGATCACGTGCTCGTGGACGAGTACCAGGACGTGAACCGGACACAGGTGGACATCGTCCGCGCCCTGCGACCCGGCGGCCGCGGGCTGACCGTCGTGGGCGACGACGCGCAGGCCGTCTATGCCTTCCGCGGCGCCGACAGCGCGCACCTGGTCGACCTCACGACGGCCTACCCGGACGTGCGGGTCCTCAAGCTGGAGCACAACTTCCGTTCGCGACAGCGGCTGCTCGACCTGGCCAACCGCGTCCGGCCCGGCTTCCCCCTCACCCTGCGGTCCGACCGCGGGGGTGGCCGCCGGGCGACGCTCGTGCACTGCCACGACGCCCCCGGGGAGGCGCGCGCGGTGACGGACGCGGTGCTGGCCGCCGTCGAGGACGGGTACCCGCTGCGTGACCAGGCGGTGCTGATGCGCACAGCCCACCACAGCGATCTCCTCGAGATCGAGCTGACCGCACGGAATGTGCCGTTCGTCAAGTTCGGTGGGCTGAAATTCCTGGAGGCGGCCCATGTCAAGGACTTCGTCGCGGCGTTGCGGCTCCTCGACAACCGATTGGACGAGATCGCCTGGTTCCGGATCCTGCGGCTGCACGAGGGCATCGGACCGGCCAGGGCGCGCGCGCTGCTCGACGTGCTGGCCGAGATCGACGGCACCGACAGGCCCGACAGCGTCGCCGCCGCCGTGGCCGCCGCACCCGCCATGGCGAGAGTCGCGCTCAGCGCGACGCTCTCCGCGATCACGAAGGCACGCACCCACGCCCGCGTGGCCGACCGCGCTGACAGCTGCGTCGATCTGCTCCGCCCCCTGCTCACCGCGCGGTACGCCGACGCGCCGACCAGGATCGGCGATCTGGATCGGCTCGCCGCGGCGGCCGGCGCAGCCCCCGACCTGGCCGCGTACGTGGCCGATCTGACGCTCGATCCACCCGCATCGACCGGCGAGCTCGCCGGGCCACCGCATCTCGACGAGGACTACCTGACGCTGTCGACCGTGCACTCCGCCAAGGGCCTGGAATGGCCGCGAGTACACGTGATCCACCTCGTGGACGGGGCGTTCCCGTCCGACATGGCGCTGTCCACCAACCAGGGGCTCGTCGAGGAGCAGCGACTGTTCTACGTCGCCGTCACCCGCGCCGCGGACGAGCTGACGCTGTACGCGCCGCTGCGGATGCCGCACCATCGCCACGCCAGGGACGACCGGCACAGCTTCGCGCCGGTCACCCGGTTCCTCGACGGCGAGGCGCAGGCGCTGCTCGACGTCAGGGAGCTGCCGCCCGCCCGACCCGCCGCGGCGCCGGCGACATCCGCTGGCCGGGTGACGATCCCGGCCCTGGACGACCTGTGGGCGTGAGTCGGGCAGGGACCCGACGAGCGGTGCCCGGACCGGTCGAGCCGGCCGTCCGTCCGCCGGTGGGCCGGCGTCGTACCGGCGTCAGTAGAAGCTGACGTGGATGTGGTCCATGTGACATCCCGTGATGTTGGCGGGATTCGGGCATCCGTAGATGTCGGACACGTACGGCCGCCACGACGCGGGTGACCACGCTCCCCAGGTCTGGTTCTGCCAGATCACGTAGTTGATCCCGAGCCGCGCCTGATTCGCCACCATCCAGTTGGCCAACTGCCAGCCGCGCGCCACCCCGGGGGCGCTCCGGTAGTCCTGGAACAGGTCGCAGCCGCGGCCCCGCGAGTGATCGGACGCCGGGTTCCAGGCGTGCGCGTCCCAGCATCGGATGTCGGCGAGCGCGATCAGGCTGGTCGACACCGTCGATCGAATGCCCACGTCGGTGCGCGGCGTGATCAGCGCTGACGACCCACCGATGAAGGTGAAGTCCGGGATGGTGGCGGCCTCCGCCCCGAACGAGCGGTCCACCGCCAGCCCGGGTGGCACGTAGCCAACGGCGTTCGACCCCGGCGCGGTCAGCCCCGCCACCGGCCGCGCTCCGGTCCCCCGCCCGCTGGTGCCTGCGGCGGACTGGCCGATCACCACCACGACGCCGATCGACACCGCCAGCGCGAGCACGCCGAGCGCCGTCCCCAGCCCGAACCCGCGACCCCCCTGCGCGCTCATGCCAGCACGTCCACCGTGCTGCAGGCGATCGGGGCGGTCACGATCTGCCGGTCCTCGGTCGTCTCATACAGACACACCTCCCTGGTGCCGGGGGACAGCGTCAGCCGCTGCACGAGTCCGTGCGCGCCCTCGATCCCCTGTGCCTCGTTGACATCGGCGCGCGGCTGGTCGGCCGCCGCCTGCTCGATGACGCCGTCCACCGCGATCGCGACCGACACGGAATCCGCGGCCGCGCGCGGATCGAAGGCCCACCCGGTGGCCACCCACCGATCGCCGTCGCGCACGATCGACTCGATCGCACCCACGGCCGTCGCGGGCGCCGCCGGCTTCGTCGCGACCGATGTCGCCGGGGCCGGCGCCGCGGGTGCCGGCGCGTCGGCGGAGGTCGCCGGCGCCGTGGTCGCCGATCCGTCCGACTCCGGGACCGCGCCCGCCGTCGCCGCCGGCGCGGCCGACGACGATCCCGGCGCCGGCGTCTGGGTCGGCGGAGTCGGTGCCGGCGGAACCTGTGCCGGCGGAACCTGGGCCGGCGTGGGAATCTCGGCCGCCTCGACGACGCCATCCGCCTCGACCTGCGCCTGTTGCTGCAGCTGCATCACCGCCGCGACACCGCCGATCGTGCGGCAGCCCATCGAGGTGTTGTTCGGCCATTCCACGCCGATCGCGTAGACGCAGATCTCGTTGGCGCCGGCTCGCAGGCCGATCTGCGTCAGGAACCCGTGCGTGCCGCCGATGCCGAACGCCGCGTTGACGTCGGGTCGGGCGACCGTCGTCCGCGTCGCGGCGCCCACCCCGTTCACGTAGATGTGCACGTCGAGCGCGTTGTCCGGGTACTTCGTGTCGTACGCCCAGCCGCCGAGTGTGGCCACCAGGCCGGACGCCGACAGCGCGTCCCAGTTGCCGCGCGGCGGGATCTTCACGACGCCCTGCAGGACGCGGCAGCCGAGCCCCGTGTTGTTCGGCCAGGTGACGCCGATCGCGTACACGCAGACCTCGTTGGGTCCCTCGCGCAGCTGCACGTCGTACGCGAAGCCGTGGTTGCCGCCGATGCCGTACGCCGCGTTGACGTCGGTGCGACCCCGGTCGGTCACGATCCGCGAGCCGGCACCGTTCACGTACACGTGCATGTCGATCGACCGCGCCGGATAGGTGGGGTCGATCGCCCATCCGGAGACCGAGCCGACGAGCCCGTTCGCCGACGCCCCCTCGAAGTTGCCGATCGGCGGGGGCTCGCCCTGCACGGTCCGGCAGCCCATCGAGTAGTTGTTCGGCCAGTCCACGCCGATCGCGAAGGCACAGATCTGGTTGGCGCCCGGCCTGATCCCCACCTGCATCGAGAACCCGTGGCCACCGGTGATCCCGAAGGCGGCGTTCACGTCCGGCCGGGCGAGGTTCGCGGACGTCGCGACGCCGACGCCGTTGACGTAGACGTGCACGTCGATCGAGCGCGAGGGAAACCCGGGGTCGTACGCCCAGCCGCCGACGGAGGCGACGAGACCGCTCGCGGACGCCGACTCGAGGTTGCCGGTGGGGACCGGCGTGGACAGCCCGAGGATGCTGGCGCAGAGCCACGGCGACCAACCCCGCTGCCGCCAGAGCTGAAGGGCCCGCGCGTCCTGTTCGGCGGGGCTCGCCTGGTGCGGGTACCCCGTGCCACCGACGGACTGCCAGGTGCCGAGGTCGAACTGATACGCCCCGTAGTAGTTGTTTCCGGTGTTGATGGAATAGTTGTTTCCCGATTCGCACACCCGCAGCCGCAGCCAGTCGTTCGGCGTCGGGTCGGCCGACGCGACGCCGCCACCGCCGGACAGCACCATCCCGCCCGCCAACAGGATGGCGGACAGCGCGAACAGCACGACGGACGCGCGCGGGCCCCGGCGGGCACCGCGTCTGTGTGTTGCCTGAGAGGCTTTGTCCGGCAGAAATTTCGACTCGGGCACGGGCGCGTCCATTCGGTGACCTGCACGGATGAAACGAGTTTCACCGTTGGCCGCAGCAGGAGGCGGCGCGGTGCGAGGCGAGGCAACGACTCTCGCCCGTGTGGATGCCGTCGAAAGCCACAAGAACGATAAGCGTGCGATGGGGGATCCGCGCGATGATCACCCATACAGGTCTGTGCATGCGCGCGAATGAGCGCGCACCGTCGGCGGTCTCAGATCCAATATCCGGCTGCCGGGTGACAGCACCCATCCGTGGTTCACGTTTCGTGATCGAATTTCAACGGTGTAATTCACCCCTTGCCTCAGGAACCCCTCCGATCAACACCTGTCCCAGCAGTACCGAGCCGGCCGGCTCCGACGGTGCCGGCCCACCGGCCGGGCGACCGTGCCGGCGCGCTCGGGCCTCGGCGCACCTGACCGAATGCGGCGGCTAACCTCGTCGGATCCCGGCTGAGCACACGACGAGGTGGCGCATGAGCGTTCGGCAGCACAAGTACCTGCTCGACGAGTCGGAGATGCCGACCCGCTGGTACAACATCATCCCCGACCTGCCCGCTCCCCCGCCGCCGCCACTGCACCCCGTCACCCATCAACCGGTCGGGCCGGACGATCTCGCCCCGCTCTTCCCGCTTGACCTCATCCTGCAAGAGGTCTCGGGCGACAGCTACATCGACATCCCCGAGGAGGTGCAGGACGTCTACCGGCTCTGGCGGCCGTCGCCGCTGTACCGGGCGCATCGGCTCGAGCAGGCGCTGGGCACGCCGGCCCGCATCTACTACAAGTACGAGGGCGTCTCGCCGGCCGGCTCGCACAAGCCGAACACCGCTGTGCCGCAGGCGTTCTACAACGCGCGCGCGGGCGTCAGGCGCCTGACCACCGAGACGGGGGCCGGACAGTGGGGCACCGCCCTGGCGTTCGCCTGCGCACTGTTCGACATGGAGTGCGAGGTGTGGCAGGTCGGCGCCTCGTTCGACGCGAAGCCCGGCCGGCGCACGCTGATCGAGACGTTCGGGGGCACGGTGCACCGCTCGCCCTCGCAGCTCACCACCTCCGGCCGCGCCTACCCGGGCGATCACCCCGGCTCACTCGGCATCGCGATCTCCGAGGCGGTGGAGGTCGCGGCGGGCGCGGAGGACACCAAGTACGCGCTGGGATCCGTGCTGAACCACGTCCTGCTGCACCAGACCGTGATCGGCGAGGAGGCCCTGCTGCAGCTGGCCCTCGCCGGCGAGACCGGCGCGGACGTGGTGATCGGCTGCACCGGCGGCGGATCGAACTTCGGTGGCCTCGCGTTCCCGTTCATCCGGGAGAAGCTGGCCGGCAGGCAGGCGCCGACGATCCGCGCCGTGGAACCGGCATCGTGCCCGTCGCTGACCCGCGGCGAGTACCGGTACGACTTCGGCGACACCGCCGGCTTCACCCCGCTGATGAAGATGCACACGCTGGGCCACGACTTCGTGCCCGACCCGATTCACGCAGGCGGCCTGCGCTATCACGGGATGTCGCCGCTGATCTCGCACGTGTACGAGCTCGGGCTGATGGAGGCGATCGCGGTCGAGCAGACGGAGTGCTTCGCGGCCGCGCTGACGTTCGCCCGCACCGAGGGCATCGTGCCGGCGCCGGAGCCCACGCATGCCCTGGCCGCCGCGATCCGGGAGGCCGCGGCGTGCACCGCGTCCGGTGAGGAGAAGGTGATCGTCACCGCGTTGTGCGGGCACGGCCTGCTGGACCTCGCGGCGTACGACGCGTACCTCACGGGGCGGATGGTCGATTCCGGGCTGTCCGACGACGACCTGGCCGCCGCGCTGGCCGGCGTCCCGGTGTTCGCCGGCTGAGCATATATTGCGTTTCCTTGACGGGCGTCACCGAACCGCAATAGTCTGGGTCGGTGACCACTCTGCAGCAGACCGGCATGGACGGGGTCGAGCGGAACATCCGCCACCTCGAGGACGGCATCGAGCGCGACCTGACCGGCCTGAACTACGGCAGCTACCTGCACCTGGACGAGCTGCTGCACGCGCAGGTGCCCATCTCCGACCACCACGACGAGATGCTCTTCATCGTCCAGCACCAGACCACCGAGCTGTGGATCAAGCTGCTGATCCACGAGCTGCACTCGGCGTGCCGCCTGATCGCCGACGACGACCTGGCGCCGGCGCTCAAGCGCCTCGCCAGGGTCAAGCACGTGCAGCGGCAGATGACCGAGCAGTGGTCGGTGCTGGCAACCCTGACCCCGTCCGAGTACGCGCAGTTCCGGCACCTGCTCGGCAAGTCGTCCGGATTCCAGTCCGCGCAGTATCGCGAGCTGGAGTTCCTGCTGGGCAACAAGAACGCGGCCATGCTTGCGGTCTTCGACCACGATCCGGTTGCCCGGGAACGGCTCTCGCGGGCGCTGCACGCGCCGAGCCTGTACGACGAGTTCCTCCGCTTCCTGTCGCGCCGCGGCTACCCGATCCCCGCCGACGTGGCGGACCGCGACTGGACGCAGCCGCACGAGCTCCGCGCCGACCTGGTCGCCGTGTTCGCCGACGTCTACCGGGACCCCGAGCACCAGTGGGACGTCTACGAGACCTGCGAGGAGCTGGTCGACGTCGAGGAGTCGTTCCAGACCTGGCGGTTCCGGCACCTGCGCACGGTCGAGCGGATCATCGGGAACAAGCGCGGCACCGGCGGGTCCTCCGGCGTGCCGTTCCTGCGCCGGGCGCTGTCGCTGACCTTCTTTCCCGAGCTGTTCGCCGTGCGCACCGAGATCGGCAACCCGGACCGGTCGTCGTGACGGACTCGCTGCAGCGCACCACATTCGACCGGGACGCGGCGCTCGCGCTCGATGCGGCCGATCCGCTGGCCCGGTTCCGCGAGCGGTACCTCCCGCAGGATGCCTCCGTGATCGCCTACCTCGACGGGAACTCGCTGGGCCGCCCGCTGGCGTCGATCGGGCGCGTCTGGCAGGAGTTCATCACCGACCAGTGGGCGAACCGGCTCATCCGCGGCTGGACCGAGGGCTGGATGGAGCTGCCGGAGCGGGTCGGGGACGAGCTGGCGGCGGCCGCCCTCGGCGCCGCGGCCGGCCAGACCGTCATCGCGGACTCCACCACCGTCAACTTCTACAAGGCC
The DNA here is from genome assembly GCA_963844455.1 of uncultured Actinomycetota bacterium. GTDB lineage: Bacteria > Actinomycetota > Actinomycetes > Mycobacteriales > Nakamurellaceae > Nakamurella. Next base: position 76,466 of record CAWJOH010000028.1, on the reverse strand, counting down.
GTGCGCGCCGCGCTCAACCTGCGGCCGGACCGGCGTCGCGTCGTGGTGGACCGGGACAACTTCCCCACCAACAGGTACGTGGTCGAGTCGCTGGCCAGGGATCTCGACCTGGAACTCGTCTGGCTGCAGGGCGACGAGCAGGGCGGGGTCACCGCGGAGATGGTCCGCGACGCGGTCGACGAGCGCACCGCGCTGGTCACGGCGTGCCACATCGCCTACCGCTCGGGCTATGTCGCCGACGTGCCGGCCATCACCCGGATCGCCCACGAGGCCGGCGCACTCGTCGTCTGGGACCTGTGCCACTCCGTCGGCTCGACCGAGATCGAGCTGGATGCCTGGGATGTCGACCTCGCGGTCGGGTGCACCTACAAGTTCGTCGGCGCCGGTCCCGGCGCGCCGGCCCTGCTGTACGCGAACGCGCGCCTGCACGACGGGCTCGACCAGCCGATCTGGGGCTGGCTCGGCCGGCGGGACTCGTTCGAGATGGAACAGGACTACGTCCCGGCGGCCGGCATCCGCTCGATGCTCTCCGGCACCCCTCCCGTCCTCGGCATCCTCGCCGTGCGCGAGGGCGCGGCGATCATCGCCGAGGCCGGCATCGGCGCGGTCCGGCGGAAGGCGGTGCAGCTCACCGAGATGGCCGTGACCCTGTCCGACGACTGGCTCGTGCCGCTGGGTTTCCGGCTCGCTTCGCCGCGGGACCCGGCCCGGCGCGGCGGCCACGTGAGCGTCAGCCGCCCCGACGCCCGCGAGGTCTCCGCGCGGCTCATCGAGGCGGGTGTGCTGGTCGACTTCCGCACGCCGTCGACGATCCGGCTGGGCCTGTCCCCCCTGCCCACCGGCTTCGTCGAGGTCTGGGACGCGCTGGACCGGATGCGGGAGCTCACGGCGCCGTGAGCGCTCCGACGAGCCGGGACGCCCCGGCCGGTGCCGGGCCGACCCGGCCGCGGCGGCCGGGATGACCGGCGCGACCGGCTCATCGGTGCTGCCCCCGGATCGGGCTGGTTCCCCCGGCTCGCTCATCGTCTCGTTCGCGGGCTCGTACCTGCGCCTCCTCGACGGCTGGATCGCCGTGGCGGAGCTCGTCCGGCTGCTGGATGCGGTGCGGGTGTCGGAGCCGTCGGTGCGACAGGCACTGGTGCGGTTGAAGTCTCGCGGCTTCCTGAGCGCCGAACGCCGCGGCTCGACCGCGGGGTACGCGCTGACCGCCGCCGGCCTGCACGACCTGGAGACCGGTGACCGCCGGATCTTCCGCTTCGGCCGCGCGGGTGAGCGCGACGGCTGGGTGCTCGCCGTCTTCTCCGTGCCGGAGTCCGATCGCGCCCTGCGCCACCGGCTGCGCACGGAGCTGTCCTGGCTCGGCTTCGGCACGGTGAGCCCCGGGGTGTGGATCGCGCCGGTCGGCCTCGCCGATTCCGCCGCCGCCCTGCTCCGGGACGCCGGCCTGGACGAGTACGTCACCTGGTTCTCCGGCGCGCACGCCTCCGCCGAGAGGGTCGGCCGGTGGTGGGATCTCGACGCCCTGCGAGCGGATTACCGACGGTTCCTCGCCGATCATCGGCCCTATCTCGACCGGCCGACCCCGGACGACCGGGCCGCCTTCGCGAGGTACCTGCGACTCGTCGACGACTGGCGACGCTTCCCCCGGCTCGATCCCGGGCTGCCGGCCCGGCTGCTCCCCGCGGACTGGCCCGCTCCGGCCGCGTGGGAGACGTTCGCGACACTGCGCGAGCGCTGGCACGGGCGTGGCCTGGACCACGTCCGCTCGATCGCGGCGGCGCCGGTCGGAACGGGCTGAGCGCGGACGACGTGCCCCGCCCGCAGGAACGGCACCACCGTCGACCGGCGCCTCAGGCGTCGAACAGCACGACCACCAGGACCGCCGTGGTGACCGCCGCGAGGAACCAGATGACGCCCACCACGAACCGCGCGGCCGGCTCCAGCGGGGCCACCACCTCGGGTAGCGACTCCGGCGCGATGCACGCCCGGGTCGGATCGGCCGGGTCGTGATAGACGCCGATGAGTGCGCCGGGCCGCGGCATCGTCACCGCCCGCAGGCGGGACGTGAAGGTCACCTCGCGGCCGTCCACCGACTGGAAGGTGATCACCGGCTGCCGCATGCGCTCCGGTTGACCGTCCGCGCTGAGCCGGCCGGTGGTGCGGAGCCGCTCGTCGACCACCACGCCGCGCGCGGCGATCCAGCCTTCGGGCACCGTGCTGATCCGCCGGGTGCGGTCGGAGTTGCGCACGCGCTTGGTGCCGTAGACCGCGATCACCAGGATCGGCACCACCGCGAGCGACAGAGCGAGCCACGCCGGCATGCCTGCATGATCCTCCCTGGGTCCGCCGGCAGGGCGTACGGTCGGCGCGTGCCCGGCTCCGCTGACTCCGACCCGCCGATCGAACTGCCGATCGGCGACCGGCAGGTGCGCATCACTCATCCGAACCGGGTGTACTTCCCCGCCCACGGCTACACGAAGCTGGATCTCGCGCGCTACTACGAGAGCGTCGGCGACGGCATCGTCAACGCCCTGCGCGAGCGGCCGTGCATGATGCACCGGTTTCCCGACGGCCTGGCCGGCGACAAGGTGCACCAGAAGCGGCTGCCGCGCGGCGCGCCGTCCTGGGTCGAGACCGCGCACGTCTACTTCCCGCGGTACGGCCGCACCGCCGACGAGCTGTGCGTGACGGAGCTGGCCAGCGTGATCTGGGCCGTGCAGATGTCGACGGTCGAGTTCCACCCGTGGAACTCGCGGCGGGCCGACACCGAGAAGCCCGACGAGTGGCGCATCGACCTGGATCCCATGCCGCGCTGCGAGTTCGGCACGGTGCGCCGGGTGGCGCACGTCGCGCACGAGGTGCTCGACGAGATCGGCGCGGTCGGCTGGCCGAAGACGTCCGGCGGCAAGGGCCTGCACGTCTATGTGCGGATCGAACCGCGATGGGGGTTCGCCGACGTGCGCCGGGCCGCGCTGGCCTTCGCCCGGGAGGTGGAACGGCGGGCGCCGGACCTCGTCACCACCACCTGGTGGCGCAAGGATCGCGACCCGCACGCGCTGTTCGTCGACTACAACCAGAACGCCCGCGACCACACCATCGCCTGCGCCTACTCGGTGCGCGGGAACCCGGACGGCACCGTATCGACGCCGATCCGCTGGGACGAGATCGACGACGTGGTCCCGCAGGACTGCACCATCGCGACGGTGCCGGCGCGGTTCGCCGAGATCGGCGACCTGCACGCGGGCATCGACGACGCCGTCTTCTCCATCGAGCCGCTCCTCGAGTGGGCCGAGCGCGACGAGCGGGAGGGCGCGGCCGACCCCGGCGGCGTCGACGGGGAAGGCGACACCGTCGAGCTGACGGACTGATGCAGCTCGCGCAGGTCAACATCGGCCGGCTGCGGGCGCCCGCCGACTCCCCGCAGATCGCGGAGTTCGCCGCGGCCCTGGACCGCATCAACGGGCTGGCCGACCGGGCGGCGGGCTTCGTCTGGCGCCATTCCGCCGCCGGTCACCTCGGGGCCGGCGCAATCGACACCGCCGGTCACCTCGGGGCCGGCGCAATCGACACCGCCGGACACCTCCGGGCCGGCGCCGTGACGCCCGTCGATTCCGGGGCGGACCCGCTGCTGATCGTCAACCTCTCGGTCTGGACCGACTACCCGCACCTGCACGACTTCACCTACCGCACCGCGCACATGCACTACCTGCGCCGCCGGCTCGAGTGGTTCGAACGGCTCGAACCGCCGGTGACGGCCCTCTGGTGGGTGCCCGACGGCGAGCGCCCCGGTCCCGGACAGGCGATGGCCCGCCTGCACGTGCTGCGCCGCTACGGGCCGACGCCACAGGCGTTCTCGGTCCGCGTGCGATTCGACCCCGCCGGATCGCCCGATGCCGGGACGGTGCGTCCCGCGGGCCGGCCGGCGACCCGGTTTCCGTCCGATTCGGCGGCGTCCGTGTCGATCAGGCCTATCATGGAGTGACACAGGCGTTTTGCGGCTCTTCCCATCGTCGGGCCACGGAGCACCGGATGGGGAAGCCATGGCGCTGTCCGAGGACGACCGACGCCGACTCGACGAGATCGAGCGCGCGCTCACGGCCGACGACCCGACATTCGCCACGCGGATCACGACGATCGACGCGGCCCGCCGCCGCGCGGTCCTCTACGCGGGTCTGGCGCTCCTGGTCGGGGCCGTGGTGCTGGTCGTCGGGCTGGTCACTGCCGACTCGGCGCTCGTGGTCGGGGTCATCGTCAGCGCGCTCGGTGCGCTGCTGATCCTGGGCTCGATGTTCCTGTTCGTGCGGCAGCTGCGGGGCTCGAGGGTTCCCGAGTAGGCAGGACGCGCCGGCCCGGCGGGTCTCGGCCTCCCCGCGGACGTGCCGGGCGCCGCGGCCGGCGCTAGCCGGCGGCCAGCAGCACCTCCGAGACGGCGGCCTCCAGGGTCCGGTCGATGCCCAGCGCCTGCAGGTGCCCGAGCCGCACGGCGAGAGGTGCCGCACCGCAGCACACCTCGTAGATCCGCACCTTGAGCTCGTACTCGATCTGTGCTCGATCGAGCAGCGCGAACAACCGCCCCGGCACGTCGTTCACGCGCAGCGCGGGGTCGGGTCCGATGCTCACCTCGAACCCGCTCGAGGCCGGCACGTCGGCGATGGTGACCGACACCCGGTCGACCCCGGGCTCGACCAGCGGCTCGACGCCCACGCCGGCCACCCGGGCCGCCGGCGCCGACACCACGTCCGTGCCGAGCAGCGTGACGGTCCAGGTCCGATTCTCCGGCACGCAGGACGCCCGCCCCGTCGCGGGCGGCGTGACCGTGACCGTGCCGGTCCGCTGCGAGTACGAGATCACCGTTCGCCACTGGTGTTCCGGATCCGCGCCGGTGCCGGTGTCGTCGTCCTCGACGATCTCGAACCTGCCGTCCGCGCCGACGACCACCAGCACCTCGAGCGCATCAGGGTTGGCCGCACCGTTGGCCGGCACCACCGCGGCGTCCAGCGGCACGATCGCGCCGGCCCTGGCCAGCACCGGGATGGTCGTGATGTCGCGATGCAGCAAGGTCTCTCGGCCACCGGTGTACCGCAGCCCGGACAGCACGTCCCACCAGTCGCCGGGCGGCAGCCAGGCGCGCACCTGCCCCAGGCCCACGGCCGGGTCGCGCGGCGTGGTGATCGGCGCGACGAGCAGCTCGCTGCCGAACAGGAACTGATTGGGCACCTCGTACGCCTCGGGGGCCCACGGGTGCCACCAGTACATCGGCGTGACGATCGGCACGCCCGCGGCCGCCCGATGGTTCATGGTGTGCAGGTACGGCAGCAACCGGTGCCGCAACCGCAGAAAGCTCGTCATGACGGCGCGGTGCTCGGGCCCGAACGCCGACGGGTCCTTGGTGGCGAACGGATTCGACCCGGAATGCAGGCGGGTGATCGGTGTGAACACCCCGAACTGGACCCAGCGGGTGGCGAGCTCGTCGTCCCTGATCCCGAACATGTGACCACCGACATCGTGGCTCCACCAGCCGTACCCGATGTTCGACGCCGTCGCCGTGAACATCGGCTGGAAATCGAGAGACGCCCACGTCACCAGGGTGTCGCCGGAGAATCCCACGGGGTACCGGTGGCTGCCGGGCCCGGCGTAGCGGGAGAAGGTGAGCGGCCGCCGGGCCACACCGTCGCGCTCCCGGCCGCTGTCCAGGAAGTGGAAATGGTTCAGCATCCACAGCGGGTCGATGCCGGTGACCCTCGAGTACGGACCCGATTGCCAGTCCAGCCACCAGAAGTCGACGCCGTCGTCCTCCAGTGACCGGTGCAGCACGTCGAGGTACGCCTCCAGGAAGGCGGGGTCGGTGACGTCGAACGCGATGGGGGTCTCGTCCGCCGGATCCCGCCCCAACGCCCTGGCCATCTCCGCGTAGACCCGCTCGTGCGGGCGCACGCCGTCCGCCGGATGGACGTTCAGCGTGACGTGAAGGCCGTTGGCGTGCAGCCACTCCAAGAATGCCCGCGGATCGGGGAAGAGCTCGGTGTTCCAGGTGTAGCCGGTCCACCCGCTGCCGTACCTGGGATCGATGTCCACCAGGTGCCAGTCCATGTCGAGAACGCCGACGGAGAGTGGGATCCCCTCGTTGCGGAATCGCTCGACCAGTTCGCGGTACTCGGCATCGGTGTAGGCGTGGTAGCGACTCCACCAGTTGCCCAGGGCGAACCGCGGCAGCACCGGCGTGCCGCCCGACACCGCGTAGAACGCCTCGATCGCCTGCCGGTAGTCGCGGCCGTAGCCGAATACGTAGAGGTCGACCCGCCGGCCGGTGCGCGGCGCGACCCAGCCGTCGTCGTCGAACACCGCGCTGCCGGAGTCGTCCAGCACGGCAAAGCCCGTGCGGGACAGCACACCCGGCTCGAGCGGGATCGCCCCGTCCGCCAGGTCCAGCGTCCTGGCCGTGCCGCCGAGATTGACCGGGCCGAGGATGTCGGCGCCGGGTCCGGACCCGAACCGCCACACGCTGTGGTAGTTGCTGACATTGCCGAGCACCTGCACGGACAGGCCGCTTGTCGTGAACGGGCCGCGGTCGTACACGAGCTGCAATCGGTCGGTGAGCACTTCGATGTGGTGCTGGTCCTCGATCACCCTGAAGTCGGGCACCGGCAGGTCGCGGAACTGCGCGAAGGTCGATGCGCGATCCTCGAACCCGCCGTCCGGCGAATACTCCAGGCGCACCAGGCCGTCGGTCAGCACCGTGATCCGGAAGCGATCCCCTTCGACGACGGCCGCAGGATCGGCGACGGGGCGGGCGGGCAGGCGCAGTGACGGTCTCATCGATTGATCAGTGTGCCGGTCGGTCACCATGTTCGCCCGGCCACCGTCCGGGTCAGGCCGGCAACTCGCGGGGGTCGTCCACGGTCAGCGGCCGGACCGACCGCCGCAGGCCGCGGAGGTAGCCCGCCAGGCCGCCCGGCGTCCGCCCCGACAGCCGAGCGCTGGTGCGGACCGGGACCGCCGCCGTCCGCTCCACCACTCCGCCCGCGGTGCCGACCGCCGCCGCGAGCAGCGCGTCCTCGTGGTCCGGAACCGCGCTGAAACCACCTACACGGCGGTACATGTCGGCGCGAATGCCGAGGTTGGCCCCGTGCACGTGCGGGTGCCCGTCCCCGAGCGAATGCCGGCGGTACCAGGCCGCGACCACGAGCGGGTCCGGGTCGTCGAGGTCCGGCCGGACCGTGCCCAGCAGCAGGTCCGTGCCGGCCCGGGCGGCGGCGAGCTGGGCGGCGAGCCAGCCGGCCGGGACCACGGAGTCGGCATCCGTGTTGGCGATCCAGGCCGCGCCCAGCGGTACCCCGGTGCGCCGCCAGCCGACGAGCAGGTGGGCGGCTCCGGCCGCTCGCGCCGCACCGGCGCTCCCGAGCCCGGCCACCAACACGTCGACATCCGGCCAGCAGCGTGCGATGTCGGCGGTGCGATCGACGCAGCTGTCGGCGACGACCACGGTGCGCAGGGCGGGCGCGGCCGATGCGGCACGGCGCAGCGTGGCCGCGGCGGCCGCCAGCGCACCCAGGCACCGCGACAGCCGGCGCGCCTCGTCCCGGGCCGGGACGACGACGCCGATCGCGGCCACCGGCGCCGTCTGCTGGGATGCCGTCCACCCGGACGCGGTCCGCGCAGGTGCGTCGCGCGGGCTCACGACACCAGACCTTCCCGGCGGGCGATCGACGGCGTCGACGGATCGACGAGCACATCGAGCCGGAAGTCCTCCTCGACATGCGACACCTGGACGAGCAGGCCCGACCTGGCGAGCAGGGCGGCGTGCACCTGATCACCGGTCAGTGGGTAGTCGGCCACGGGGTGCCGCCAATGGCAGGCGACGATGGCGCCGCCGCCTGCCAGAGATCCGACCGCGCGTCGCACCAACAGGTCGAGATCCGCTGCGCCGCAGTAATAGCCCACCTCGGAGAGCACGATCAGATCGAAGGTGGCGGCCGACGGCCAATCCTGCGGCAGGCGACGCCGCTCGAAGATGACGGACCGCCGGTCGTCGAGCCGGCGGCGCGCGACGTCCAGCGGGGCGCCGGCGATGTCGACCGCCAGCACCCGGTCACAGCGGTCGGCGAGCCCGACGGTCAGCGCGCCGTTCGAGCATCCCGCCTCGAAGGCCGACCCGAACCGTTGCCGGGGCAGCGACGCCAGCAGAACGGCGCGTTTGCGGTGCTCGTACCAGCGCGTCTCGAATGACCACGGGTCGGGCTGCGTCGCGTACAGGCCGTCGAAGTAGTCGCCCGGCAGGCTCCCCGCTCCCGGCGCAACGTCCGAGGCGGCAGGGTCCGCCACGACGACGAACAGCTCGCGGGACCGCTGGAAGTGCTCCAGGAACTCGGGCCGCAGCAGCGGCTCGTCCGCGGGCGCCGGGCTCAGCCGTTGCGTCTGCGTGCGATGCTCGAGCAGCGCCCTGCCCTTCGCCGCCCGCTCCGCGCCGCTCAGGTCCACGGCGGCCCACCGCAACCGGGCCAGCTCGGATGCGGCGGGGTCGGCCCAGTGCCAGGCCCAGATCGGGTACTCGACCAGCCGCGCCCCCGATGTCGCCGAGAGTTCCTCCGCGGCAACGGCGACCGCCTCGTGGTCGGGATGGCGGTCACCGCGCCACGGGGCGGCGATCAGGTCGTCGGTGGCGAGGCCGCGGACGGCATCCGCCATGGCGGTGCCGAGCTCGCGACCCGCGCCCAGCAGCCCGCCGTCGGGCAACCCCAGGTGGATCAACGCCGCATCCGGCGCGAGGTGCGCGACCGCGGCGGCCACCTCGTCACGACGGAGTACGCCCAGCCGCTCGGGCGGATGGGTCGGCGAGCCGGGGTGCGACGCCTCGCCGTCCGACGCCACCACGACCGTCACCGGGATGCTCAGCCGATGGGCGCGGGCGAGCAGACCTGCGGTTCCCAGCGTCTCGTCGTCGGGGTGGGCGGCGAGCACCACCAGCCGGCGCACCCCGGCCAGGTTCAGCACGGCGGCATCCGCGATCAACCGGGAGGAGCGCCAGGCCGACTCCGGGCTACCCGAATCTCGATGGTCGAACCCCGGCGCCGGGGCGGTCAGGTCCGCCGGTGTCGTCACGGCCACGGATCCAGGTTCCGCAGCCGCTCGCCCAGCGCCGCGTCGTCCCGCTCGGCGTGATGCTGGCGGACGTACAGCTGCAGGTCGGCGACGCGACGAGCATGATCCGCGTCCCGGGCCAGCGGCGCCGGGCCGAGCGCATGCCCGCTGCGCCACAGGATCTCGTCCACCGTTCGGGCCGCGGCGCCCCGAACCCGCGCCGCCAACAACCCACCGGCCTCGCCCGTCGCGCTCCCGTCGTCGACCGCGCGCGCCGCGTCGTTCAGCAGAGCCCGCGTCGATGCGAGGGCGACGTCGACGGCGCCGAGATGCATCAGGCCGATCTGGTCGGGGTCACGGGCCTGCAGCGCCGCGCGCATCGTGCGGGCGATCCCGACCGCACCTCCGTACCAGCAGGCGGCGACGCCCATGCCGCCCCAGGCGAACCCGTCGCGGGCGAGGTACCAGCCGTCCGGACCGACGGGGTCGGCGGAACAGTCCGCCAGGTGGATCGCCACCGACGGCACCTCGACCAGCCCTCTGGCCACCCACCCGGTCTCGTCGGCGGACACCCGCGGCGACGTCAGGTCGATCGCGAACAACCGCCGGGTGCCCGGTCCGACGAACGCCGTGACCAGCGCGCGGTCCAGCCGGGATGCGAGCGAACACCACGGCTTGGTACCGCTGATCGACCAGCTCCCGGCCGCCTCGCTCGCCGAGAGCCGCACGCCCGGACCCTCGGCGGCGAACACGCCCCACAGGGCGTCGGACGGCGCGTCGATAACAAAGCCGGCGTCGGCTGCCTCACCCAGGATGGCGAGCGCGTCGGAATGTGCCTCCAGCACCCGCGCCGCGGTGAGGTCGTCCGCGGCTATCCGGGCCAGCGTCGCCCAGCGTTCGGCCGTGGAACCCCGCCCGGGCAGCGGTAGCCGCGGGCCCTCGGCGCGCGTGAGGGCCAGCGCCCGATCGGCGCTGCCCGCGACGGCCGCCGCCGGCGGGACGTGCATGTCGATGCCGATGACAGTTCCTCCCGCACCGGCCTGCCGGCCCCCCGACTCCCGCGGTACGCGGCGACGGTGCTGAGGTTCCCACATGGCCCCGGCACAAAACCACGGCTGGATATCCTCCTGAAGTGCCCAGGGACGACGGCGTCGTCTTCCACGAGCCCGAGCCGGACATCCTCGGCCCGGGCTACGAGTCGATCACCATGGACCTGCCGGACGACGCCGAGGGCCCGGTGCAGGCGACGCTCGTCCGGTACAGGCCCCCCGGCTCGGATCCGGACGGATCGCCGGCCGCGCGCGCGGTGCTCTACGTCCACGGCTTCGCCGACTACTTCTTCCAGACCGAGCTGGCGGAATTCCACGCCGCGCGCGGCGACCGGTTCTACGCCATCGACCTGCGGAAGTACGGCCGTTCGCTCCGGCCGTGGCAGACGCCGTACCTGATGTCCGACGTGTCGGACTACTACCCCGAGCTGGATGCGGCCGTCGATCACATCCGTCGCGCCGGGCACGACCGGATCCTGCTCAGCGCCCACTCCACGGGTGGACTGACCGGCCCGATGTGGCTGGCGCAGCGACAGTCCCGGTTCGGCACCGCAGAGCCCTTCGATGGCCTGCTGCTGAACAGCCCGTTCCTGCACGTGCCGGCCTCGACCATGATGCGCACAGTCGCCGTGCCGACGATCCACGCGCTCGCCAGGCGCCGACCGCTCGCGGTGATCCCGTCGTTCGGCCCCAGCCTGTACAACCAGAGCATCCACTCGACCGCGCACGGCGAGTGGGACCTGGTGCAGAAGTGGAAGCCCGCGAACGGCGGGGTGATGCGCGCCGGTTGGCTCGCCGCCGCGCTGCGGGCGACCGCGACGCTGCAGCGCGGGATCGGATTGGACTGCCCCGTGCTGGTGCTGTGCTCGGCGAAGACCGTTCGGGCCAGGCAGTGGAGCGACGAGCTCTACACGGGAGACGCGGTTCTCGACACCGACGCCATCGCGCACTGGTCCACCTCGCTGGGCGGTCACGTCACCTGCGTCCGCATCCAGAACGGCATGCACGACCTCCTGCTGTCCCGGGAACCCGTGCGCAAGAACGTGTTCGCCGAGATGCGTGCATGGCTCGGGTACGTGGGACTCGGCTGAGCGTGCGGCTGTTCCCCCACGTCCCCGCGCCGCTCATCCGAGATCGATGACCTTCGACCTCGCAGACGCGCTGTTCGCCGGGCCGATCGGCCCGGTCCCCGTGCTCGCCCGGGTGGCCCAGCAGGCTGACCCGGGGCGGCGGCGACGTGCCCGCCGCCTGGGCATGATCACCTGTCGTCGCCCACCTCCCGCCCGCCGGTGAGGCCGGCGATCCCCTGTCGATCGGTCGAAGCGAGGCCAGCCCTCAACGGCAACCCACGACCACGACCACGCGTTGCGAGGCCCCGGCCCCGTCACGTCCGGACAGCCCCGACCTCCAGCACCTGTCGAGCGCTCACCGCCGCCCGGCGGAGGGCATCGTCGACAGGCAAGGATCGGTGCTCGTCGGAGAGGATTTCAACGCCCCAGGGTCCGTTCCATCCGGCGCTGCGCAGGGCCGCAACCATGCCGGGCAGATCGAACGCACCCTCGCCGCAGTACCGGCGCCGGTGAACGGTGTCCTCGAACAACGTCCCGACGACCTCCGCGTCGGCGTCGTCCAGTTCGACGCCGACGATGCGACGCACTGGAACAGCAGCGAGCTCGGCAATCGGTGTGTGCCCACGATCGATGTGCCAGACGTCGATGACGACGCCACCTGCTTCGTGTCCGGCGTCCTCCACCAGGCGCAGTCCGTCGCGGAGCGTCTTGATGTTCGACCACGGAAAGAATTCGATCCCCAGGCGTGCGCCGACGTCGTGAGCCTGACCGGCGAGCTCCGCGAACTTGCTCGTCCAGAGCTCGCGGTTCCATGGGGCATCGTCGCCGTCGGGCGTCACTTTGACGTGTCGGGCGCCCAACGTCTCGGCCGCCTCGAGTACCTGCGCCCGAATCCGATCGGATTCCTGTCGTTTCGACCCATCGGCCCACCAGTTCGGGATGTCTTCCAGCTCGAGGTGAACGATTCCATTGTCGGACAGCATCGCCCGGATGCCGCTCAGCCCGTATTCCGTGACGGCGGCCGGGAGATCGGCCGACAGCAGCCCGAAGCCTTCGTAGCCGGCGGCCGACGCAGCTTCGATTCGCTCGCGGAGCGTCAGCGGACTGCGAAGATCCGCGCGGTCGGATGCGGCGTCTCCTGCGCTTGTCCAACACGTCGCCATCAGTACGTCGCGGGACGTCTCCGGCGGTGGGCTGGTGGCCTCAGCAGCGGACTGCGATGTCGGGTTCATGTCAGTCACTTTCGGCGGCGAGCAAGGTGCTCGCGAGGTGTGGCATCGGATTGACGTGCCATCGAGTGTGGCGCTCAGACCTGGCTCTGCCGCAGCGGCAGTCCCAGTGCGCGGTAACAGTGGTCGATCATCGCCATGGTCTTGACGGCGTCGACCGCGTCGGTCGAGGCCGGTGTGCCGGTTCTGATCGCCGTGGTCAGGGCGCGGAGCTGATACGTGTAGGACGAATCGTCACCGGGCTGCTCGACGCGCGCACCGTCGGCCGTGGTGACGATCAATCGATCGTCGATGTGCGGATTGACGAAGTCGACAATCTCGGCCTCGCCGCGTGTTCCAACCACTCGGTGGCTCATCCGGTGATCCGCGGCCTGCATGTTGCAGGACGCGGCACCGGTGACCCCGTTCGGATACTCCAGGGTGGCGCTCACCCATGCATCCACGCCCGGCGATCCGCCGCGTTCGCCCCCGTCAACCGCCGTGATGACCGGCTCGCCGCCGTTCACCCCGCGCAGCATGCGCAGCGAGTGCAGCGAGTAGCAACCCAGGTCCATCAGGGCTCCGCCGGCGAGTTCCAGCGACCAACGCGGATCGTCCGCGGCCGGCGCCTGCATGTCCATCACCGTCTCGACGTGCTGAAGATCGCCGATTTCGCCGCTGAGAATGATCTCGTGCAGGCGATGGATGTTGGGGTGGTAGTAGTAGTGAAACCCCTCGAAGAACTGCTGCCCGGTGGATGAACCGCCCACTTGCTCGCTGATCCGCTGCGCCTCATCAGCGTTCGCTGCCGACGGCTTCTCGGTGAACACGTGCTTGCCGGCCGCCAACACGCGAGCGTTCCACGGCGCATGCAGGCTGTTCGCCAACGGGTTGTAGACGACCTCCACCTCGGGGTGGTCGATCACATCCTGATAGGTGTCCAGCACCTGATCCACGCCGTGTCGTTCGGCGAAGTCCTGTGCACGGTCCCGGCTTCGGGCGGCAACAGCGACGAGACGCGCGCCGGTTTGTTGTGCGGGGTGGATCAGTGCGAGTGCACTGATCCGTGCCGCGCCGAGAATGCCAATACGTAGCGGTTCCATAGATGCTCCCGAGGTGATGATGAGGTTCGACAGCGACGTCGTCAGGTGGCCTTGTGGGCGGCGGCTGGGTCTGGAGCTCGTGGGAGAGCTCGGCGAGCTCCGCGATTCCGGGGAGACGGTGGTGCTGTTCGGTGGTGGGAGTGGGGAGTCAGACCGCGCCCCGCATCGCTGGCCTACCCGGCAGCGGAGAGCAGGCCTCTGAGGTAGTCGGTGCTGATCCGCGCGTTGTCGATCGGGCCGGAGCCTGGTGGCGGTTCCTCGGTGAGGATGGTGTCCTGTTCCAGGGTGAACCAGCCGGCGTATCCGTTGGCCTGCAACGTGTTGACGATGCTGGCGACGTCGACGTCGCCGGTGCCCAGCGGCCGGTACATGCCTTGGGCGACAGCGTCGTAGTAGGTCAGAGCGCCGGAGCGGACTTTCGCCGCGACGGTGTTGTCGACGTCCTTGAAGTGGGTGTGCGCAATCCGGTGCGGCGCCTGCCGGGTCAGTTCGGCCGGGTCGGTGCCGCCGATGAGCAGGTGCCCCGTGTCCAGGCACAGCGACATGTCTGAGCCCTCGAGTACCCGCTGGACGTCGTCGCCGGTCTCGACCATTGTCCCGACGTGGGGGTGCAGGACGGCCCCGACGCCGTGCTCGGCGGCTCGGGCGGAGATGCGGTCCAGGTTGCGGAGCAGCAGGGCCCATCCGTCGGCATCCAGTTCTGGGCGGCTGTCGTATCCGTCCAGACCCGACACCGACGAGAGCACCAGGGTTTTGGCTCCGGTCGCATCGTAACCCCGGAGGATCTGGTCGATCTCGGGCATCGGGTCGTGATCGGGCCGGTGCATCAGCACCGGGGTGAACCCGCCGACGGCGGTCAGCTGGTGCGCGTCCAGTGTGCCGGCCATCTGCCGGGGATCGGCGGGCAGGAACCCGTCGGGCCCGAGTTCGGTGGCCGACAGGCCGATCTCCTGCATTTCCGCCAGTACCCGCTGCGGCGGCAACTGGTGGCCCCAGTTGGGCACCTCGCAGACGCCCCAGGAGATGGGGGCGCCCGCGATCCGCGGACGTTCGGTGGTGCTCATGCGCGAACCTCGTCGATCTGCACCGGGCGGTGCTGTTGTTGGGACAGGGTGGCGGCCTCGGCGATCCACGCCACTGCCAAGGCATCGTCGACGGTGCAGGGCGATGCCTGCTCGCCGGCGACGACCCGGGTGAATGTCTCGAGCTCGGTGCGGAACGCCCCGGTCAGCCGGTCCATGAAGAACGTCCAGGCCGTGCCGGCGGGCCAGGCGGTGTCCGGTTCGAGGTTGGCCAGGGGAGTGCGGTCCGTCCAGCCGGCGCAGACGCTGTCGTCGGTGCCGTGCACCTCCAACCGCACGTCGTGGCCGCGTGCGTTGTACCGGGTGTTGGTGATGACCGCGGTGGCACCGTCGGCGAAGGTGAGCAGCGTGGTCGCGGTGGCGACGTCGCCGAGTTCGGCGAAGAAGTCTGCGCCGTGGGCGGTTCCGCTGGCATACACCTCGACGACCTCCTGCCCGGCGATCCAGCGGACGGTGTCGAAGTCGTGCACGCTGCAGTCGCGGAACAGCCCGCCGGACACCTCGGCGTAGGCCCGTGGCGGCGGTGCCGGATCCAGGGTGGTGGACCGGATGGTGTGCACCCACCCCAGGGAGCCGGTTTCCACCGCCGTGCGCGCGGCGGCGTAGGCGGCGTCGAACCGGCGTGGGTAGCCGATCTGCACCGGGACGTCATGGTCGTTGACGTACCGGCTGATGGCGACGGCTTCGGCCACGTCACCGGATAGGGGCTTCTCGCAGAAGACCGGGACGCCGGCGTCGACTCCGGCGCGGATGAGGCCGGCGTGGGCATTCGTCGCGGCCGCGATGACGATGCCGTCGACACCGCCGGCCAGCAGTTCCCCGGGATCGTTCGCTGTTTTCACCGGCAGCCGGCCGGCGACCGCGTCGACCGCTGCCGGGACCGCGTCGGTCACCACCAGGGTGTCGACAGCGGACATCCCGGCGAGGGTTTCGGCATGGAACGCGCCGATCCGGCCGAGACCTATCAGGCCCAGACGCATGCGACTACTCCTCACGGGGTGGTGGATTGGTGTGTGTTCGGCGGGCCGCCGGTGGGTTCAGTCGCCGAGGCCGCCGATGACGATCTGGTCCCAGTCGATGACCGACCCGGTGACCACGCCGCTGCGCTCGGAGGCAAGGAACACCACGAAGTCTGCGATCTCGGCGGGTTGGCCGAGTTTGCCCATCGGTAGGGTCGCCCCGGCCGCGGTCTGCCAGTCGTCACCGGCACCACGAGTGCGGCTGTCCGGGCCGGATGCCCGGGTTTGGACCGCGGCCTCGTTGTCGGTGGCCGACCAGCCGATGTTCACGCCGTTGATGCGGATACGGTCCCATCGGTGGGCGTGGGCGGCGTTCTTCGTCAGGCCGGCCAGCCCGGCCTTTGCGGCCACATAAGGCGCGAGAAAGCTCTGCCCGCCGTGGGAGTCGATCGTGATGATGTTGACGATGGTGCCGGGGGCTCGACGCCGTCTCATGTCGGTGATCGCGGCCTGCATGAGGAAGAACGGGGCACGCAGATTGACGGCCACGTGCTGGTCGAACAGTTCCGGGGTGGTGTCCAGCACGCTGCCGCGGGTGGTCAGGCCGGCGGCGTTGACCAGCGCAGTCGATTCGGCCGTGCCGCTGCACCGTGGCGGTCACGGCGCGGCGGGCCTGCTCGACGTCGGCAAGGTCGGACCGGACGAAGAGCGCGTCGGCGCCCGCAGCGGTCAGCTCGGCGGCGACCGCCTCGCCTGTGGCGGCGTTGCGCCCGGCGACGACGACAGCGGCGCCCTCGCGAGCCGCGGCCCTGGCGACCGCGGCGCCCAGACCCTGGGTGCCGCCGGTGATCAACATCACCTTGTCCCGCAGCAGGTCTCTCATCGGGACCTCTCAGAGGCGTTGGCGGACAGGGCGTTCCGGGCCCAAGCGGGGTTCGCGACGGCGACCGGCGGGCGGCCGGCCAGCACGTCGACCACTCCCTGGGCGGCGGCGGCGAAAGTGGCGGCGGTCCCCTGCCGGCTCAGACCCATCACGTGCGGCGTCAGGACGACGTCCGGGTGGTCGAACAGCGGGTGATGAGCCGGGGGTTCGTCATCGAAAACATCCAGGCCGACACCGCCGAGTTGCCCGGACCCCAACGCCGCGTGGACGGCGTCGATGTCGATCAGGCCCCCGCGGCCGCAGTTGACCAGGATCGCCCCCGGCCGGCACCGGCCGAGCAGCTCGGCGCCGATCAGGTGGCGGGTGCTGTCCAGCAGCGGTAGGTGCAGCGTGAGCACATCGCTGTCGGCGACCAACTCCGCCAGCGTGTCCCGGCGGGTATCGCCAGGCGGCGGGCTGACCGGGTCGTAGGCCAGCACCTTCATGCCCAGGGCGGCGCCGAGCGCTGCGGCCTGCTGGCCGATCCGGCCGTAGCCGACGACGCCGAGGGTGGCGCCGGCCAGGTCGCCGACCGGCACCGACGCCCGGTCGGCCCACCGCCCGTCGCGGACCAGCGTGGTGAGCCGGCCGAACCGCTTCGTCAGGTGCATGGCCATGGCGATCGCCCCTTCCGCGACCGCGGCGGTGCCGGTGCCCGGGGTGATCACCACCGCGATGCCACGGGCGGTCGCCGCGGCCAGGTCGACCTTCTCCACCCCGACGCCGGTGCGGGCGATCACCCGGAGCGCCGACATCCGAGCGATCAGACCGGCGTCCACGACCGGGTCGGCCCGCACGATCGCGCCGGCGGCCTGCCCCAGGTCGTCCCCGGACGGATCGGCCACGAACCGGCAGTGCCCGTCGAGCACGGGGCGCACCAGCCCCGGATCGACCGTCCCGAGGCCGACCACCAGCGGAACGTCACTCATCGCCCGGACCCGCCGGGGCATGGCCGAAGGTGGCGCCGGGCACCACGTCGATGGTGTGCCACTGGCCGTCCTCGGCGGAGGCCGCGGTCGCCGCGATCACCTTGGCGTCGGCGAGCGCCTCCTCGATGGTGGAGTTGCGCTGCTCGCCGCCGGTCACCGCGACCAGGAATTTCTTGGCCTCGATGACCTTCAGGTCGTCATAGCCCATCGAGTTGCCCGGGCCGGGCTGGAATGCGGCGTAATCGCCCTGGGAAGAGTTACCCAGGATGGTTGTGTAGCCCTGATTGGGGCCGGTGCGACCGATCGCCAGCTGCAGCTCGTTCATCTGCTCGAAGTTCCACCGCACCGAGCCCTCGGTGCCGTAGATCTCGAACCCGAGGCCGCACTGCGGACCCACGATCACTCGGGACGCCTCCAGGGTGCCGACAGCGCCCGCGGCCGGGGAGTCGGCCGAGAAGCGCACGAGAGCCGCGGCGTAGTCGTCGTTCTCGACGTCGCCCAGCTCGCCGTCCTCGATCACGGCGAAGTGGGTGGCCTGGCCCATCGGCAGGATCGGCCGCTGCGTGTGGATGGTGGACAGCAGCCCGTTCACCTGAGTGATCGGCCCGAGCACGTACTGGACCAGGTCCACCACGTGGGACAACAGGTCGCCGAGCGCGCCGGAGCCGGCCAGGTCCTTCTTGAACCGCCAGGACAGAGCGCCCTTCGGCTCGGCGGCGTACCCGTTGAAGAACACTGCCCGCACATTGGTGATCCGGCCCAGCTCGCCGCCCGCGATCAACTGCCGGGCCCGCTCGACTGCCGGCGCGTGCCGATAGTTGTAGCCGATCGAGGTGGCCACACCGGCGGCCTGCGCGGCGGCCGCGACCGCGGCGGTGTCCGTGGCGTCCCGGCCGACCGGCTTCTCGATCCAGAACGGCTTCCCGGCCTCGGCGGCAGCGATGCCGATCTCCTTGTGCAGCAGGTTCGGGGCGCAGATCGACACGATGTCAACGTCGGGATCGGCCAGCACGGCCCGGTAGTCGGTGCTGCCCTTGGCGTATCCGAGCACGTCGCGGGCATACTCGGCCCGGTCCGCGGCGGTGTCAGCGGCGTGGACCAGCCTGGGCCGAATCTTCAGCTCCGGGTAGACCAGCGGGATGGCCTGATAGGCGCGGCTGTGCAGCTTGCCCATCCAGCCGACGCTGATCAGGCCGACGCCGATCTCGGTGATGCCATTGTCGTCCGTACGTCCAACCATGATCTGGCTCTTTCCTCTGTGTCCGGGAAGGGTCTGGAAGGTGTTCGAGAAGGTGTATGTCAGCGTGTTCGGATCAGGCTGCTGCGCGGGCGGTGGTCAGCGCGGTGCGGCCGGCGGCGGCCAGCAGGGTGGCGTCGGAGCCGATCGCCACGTAGGTCCAGCCCTGGTTCAGGCGGGTGGCGGCGGCGGCGCCGTCGTTGACCAGCAGGCCGGCTCCCCTGCCGTGCCGCTTCGCGGCGGCCAGCACCGTGTCCGCTGCCTGCACGAATGCCGGCGCCGCCACGTCCCCGGGCACCCCGAGGTCGTGCGACAAGTCCCGGGGCCCGATGAACAGCACGTCGACGCCGTCGACCGCGGCGATCTCGTCGACCGCCTCCACGGCCGCCCGCGATTCGATCTGCACCACCACGAGGACCTCGTCGTTGGCCCGGTCCAGGGCGGCGGGGTCCAGCCCGAATCGGCAGGCCCGGTTGTAGGTGGCCACCCCCCGATCGCCCTGCGGGGGATAGCGCAGGTGACCGATCGCCTCGGCGACCTGATCGGCGGAGTCCATCCGGGGCAGCATGATTCCGGCCGCACCCAGGTCGAGAACCCGGCCCATCCGGATCCGCTCGGCCGACTCGACTCGGACCACGGTGGGCACGCCGTAGCTACCGGCGGCCGGGACGACGTCGCGGACCTGTTCCTCGCCGCCGGCGCCGTGCTCGAGATCGAGCAGCAGCCAGTCGAACCCGGCCGCGGCGCACACCTCTGCCGTGGTCGCGGAGGCCGTGCCGATGAACGTGCCCAGCGTCGCGGTTCCGGCCCGGACGGCGCCGGCCAGCGTTCCGCCGTTCAGCGGGGACGGCGGGCGGCTCATCCGAACCACCGCTGGGTCGTGCGGTCCTGCTCGTACTCCGCGCGCAGCGGTGGAACGGTGTCGATGTCGGACACCTCGGCGGGCGCGACATCCCACCACACCCCGGCCGGGGGCAGGTCGGCGTGCGGGATCGCCGGCACCACGATGACGACGGTGCCCTGGTAGCCGCGGGTCTCGTCGAGGGCGGCGCGTAGCTCGGCGGCCGAGTTCGGCCGCATCGCCTTCGCACCCAGGCCGGCCGCGATCTGCACCAGGTCGACCTGCAGGTAGTCGCCGGCCAGGCGGGCCGCCTTGTCCACCTCGGCGGCGTCGGCCAACTCCAAGGGCTGGGTGCGGTACCGGAACTCATTGCCGAACTCGCGGCCGTGGCGGAACATCTGCAGGCGGTGGATGACCTGATAGCCGTGGTTCTCCGGGACCACCAGGGTGATGGACAGGCCTTCCTGGGCGGCGGTGACCAGCTCGGTCGGCGCCATCAGGAAGGTGCCGTCACCCAGGAACGCGGTGATCCGGGCGTCGGGGTCGGGGTGGGCCATCCGGACGCCCATGGCGGCGGGGATCTCGTAGCCCATGCACGAGAATCCGAACTCCAGGTGGCAGGTGCGGCCGGCGGTGGCGTCCCACACCTTCTGCAGGTCGCCGGGCGGGCCGCCGGCCGCGGCCACGATCACGTCGCCGGCGCGAGCGTGCTCCTGCATCACACCGATGATCTGCCCCTGCGTCAGCACCGCGTCGGTGGTCGTCACGACGTCGGAATCCGCTGCGACGGATGACTTGTCGAACAACGCATCGGGGTCCAGGGCGGCCGCCCGCTCGGTGTTCCAGGCCGTGGTCAGCTCCGTGACCCGGTCCCGCCACTGCGCGGAGGGAGCGACGCCGGCGACCGCGTCGACCAGCGCCGACAGCGTCAGCTTGGCGTCGCCGATCACTCCGGTGGCGCCGAGCCGGTCGGCGTCGCGGGCGTCGACGTTGATGCTCGCGAAGCGGACGTCGGGGTTGGCGAAGATGGAGTGTGATCCGGTGGCGAAGTCGGTGAGCCGAGATCCGACGGTGAGCACCAGGTCGGCCTCGCGGGCCAGTGTGTTGGTGGCCGGGGTTCCTTCCAGGCCGATGCCGCCGACCTGCCACCACGACGGGGTCTGCACCGCGCCCTTGCCGGCGAACGTCTCCGCCACCGGAGCGCCCACGGCGTCGGCCAGGGCCTCCAGCTCGGCGGTCGCGCCGGAGTAGACGACGCCGCCGCCGGCGATGATGAACGGCCTCTTCGCGGATGCGAGAAGCTCTGCCACGGCTGCGATCTCGTCCCGGGCGGGCGTGGGGCGGCGAATCGTCCAGTCGCGCTCTGCGAAGAACTCGACGGGGAAGTCGTAGGCGTGGGACTGCACGTCCTGCGGCAGGGACAGCACCACGGCGCCCGCGGTGACCGGGTCGACCAGGGCCCGCATCGCGGCCGGCAGGGCGGTGAGCAGCTGTTCGGGGCGGGTGATCCGGTCGAAGAACCGGGAGATCGGGCGGAACGCGTCGTTCACCGTCAGGTCGGCGTCGACGGGGTGCTGCAGCTGCTGCAGCACCGGGCCCTGATGCCGGGTGGCGTAGGTGTCGCCGGGCAGCAGCAGCACGGGCAGCCGGTTCACGGTGGCCAGGGCGGCGCCGGTGACCAGGTTCATCGCACCCGGGCCGATGGAGGCGGTCACCGCCAGGGTGGCGTGCCGGCGGGAATGCTTGGCGTAGCCGACGGCGGCGTGCACCAGGGCCTGCTCGTTGCGGCCCTGGATGAACGGCATGACCTCGGCGAGCTGGTCCAGGGCCTGGCCCAGCCCCGCGACGTTGCCGTGCCCGAAGATGCCCAGGGTGGCCGGGATCAGCCGGCGGCGCCGGCCGTCGGCAACCGAGTACTGCCGGGACAGGTAGGTGAGAACCGCCTGAGCGACGGTCAACCGGATGGTGGAGCTGGTCATGGTCTTTCCTCGGACTCGGAGGGAGCGTGCGAACTGCGGCCGCGTCGCTGTCGTGACGGGTCGGGACGGTGGAGGTGCGGGAGCCGGGCTCGGGGTCGGATCGGCCCGGGTTACCAGGGCCGGCCGTGCAGGATGATGGTCTTGACGTCGGTCATCTCGGCCACCGCGGACCGGGGGCCCTCCTTGCCGATGCCGCTGCCCTTGAGACCGCCGTAGGGCATCAGGTCGGCCCGCCACAGCGGGGTCCAGTTGATGTGGACGATGCCGGCGTCGATCTCGCGAATGGCCCGAACCGCACCGGCCACGTCGGAGGTGAACACTCCCGCGCCCAGCCCGTAGGCGGTCCCGTTGGCCTGGGTGATCGCGCTCGCCCAGTCGTCCGCGGTGGACACCGCAACCGCCGGGCCGAACAACTCGTCCTGACTGAACGGCGAGCCTGGGTCGACGTCGACGACCACCGCCGGGGTGACCATCGCGCCGTCCCGCTGCCCGCCGGTCAGCAGCCTCGCTCCGGACCCCACGGCAGCCTTGATCGACGCCTCGACCCGCTCCGCCTCCTTCGACGTGATCAGAGTGCCCATGCCGGTGTCAGCCGAGCCCGGATCACCGGTGCTGATGCCCTGCACCCTGGGCACCAGCGCGTCCAGGAAGTCCGCGGAGATCTTCGGGTGTGTGATCACCCGCTGGACCGAGATGCACACCTGACCGGCGTTGGTGTAACCGCCGGCGGCGACAGCCGCTGCAGCAGCGTCGATATCAGCATCCGGCAGGACCACGACCGGGCACGAGGCGCCGAGCTCCAACGAGAGCTTCTTGACGCCGGCGAGCTGGGTGATCCGGGTGCCGGTTGCAGTCGAACCGGTGAAGGAGATCTTGTTGACGCGGGCGTCAGCGACCAGCGCGTCGCCGAGTTCCGCACCGGGGCCGGTGAGCACGGACAGCACACCGTCCGGCAACCCGGCGTCGACGAAGCAACCGGCTAGCGCCAGGGCGGTGAGGGGTGTCGTCCGTGCGGGCTTCAGCACCACCGCATTCCCGGCGGCAAGCGCCGGAGCGACCTTGTGCAGCACCAGCAGCGAGGGGTAGTTGAACGGCGTGATGGCCACCACCACCCCGACCGGCTGCCGGATCGTGAACCCGATCTTGTCGAATCCGGTGCCGAGATTGGCGTCCAGTGGCAGGCTCTCACCATAGAGTTGCGTGCCTTCGAACGCGGCGAGCCGGATCAACGCGCCGGACCGCGACGCCTCGCCGCGGGCCTCGGTGATCCGCTTGCCGGACTCGGCGCTGATCGTTTGGGCGATCTCCTCCGCCCGAGCGTCGGCGAGTTCCGCGGCCCGCAGCAGGATAGCCATGCGCTCGTGGGCCGGCGTGTGCCGCCAACGGTCTGCGCCGGCCACAGCGGCATCGAGGGCGGCGTCCACGTCCGCCGCGCCGGCGACCGGAACCGAGCCGACCACCGCCCCATCGAATGGCGATGTCACGTCCTCTTGACGACCCGACTTGGCAGGAGACCAGGCCCCGCCGACCAACAACTCCACGATCACACTCCGATCCATCGACAGTGAAGGAAGAAGCCCGGCGCGGAGAGGTAGATCTCATCCGGCTCGGTGGCTCCATCAGCCTGGCAGCGATCGCGCGCTCAGTCAATCCTCAACGGTCCATCAAAAAGCCCTCATTTGAGATGCCTTGCCCGTTGCGCGCTACCCCGGTGGCGGAGCCGCTGAGCAGCAACGATTCGTCGAACCGGGCGGTCTACGGCACGACGGAACCTCGGTCCCACTCGACCACCGGACGTCGACCGCAGCTCCATTCCCTCATCCGGAGCTTGCAAGCCCTCACCTCATCCATCACGATCGGCACATGGGGCATCCGTATCCGATTCGAGAGATCGCCCGCCAAGCGGGCGTCGGGGAGGCCACCGTCGACCGCGTGCTCCACCGACGTCCCGGCGTGCGGGCCAGCACCGCAGCGCGCGTCCAACAAGCCATCGTCGACCTGGACCGTCAACAAACTCAGCTCAAGCTGAGTGGACGGTCCTTCATCGTGGACGTCCTCATGCACACCCCCGATCGATTCTCGTCAGCGGTCAAGGACGCGCTCGAGCGCGAACTGCCCGGACTGCGGCCGGCCGCCGTCCGCGCGCGATTCGACTTCCGGGAGCGCGCGAAACCGACGGACGTCGTCAAAGCACTGCTGGACATCCGGCACCGCGGCACCTCCGGAGTACTCCTCAAGGCGTCCGACACGCCGGAGATACGTGATGCGATCGGGCGACTCGCCGACGACGGCATACCCGTTGTCACGTTGGTCACCGACATCCCTCTCAGCCGACGAATCGCCTACGTCGGCATCGACAATCGGGCCGCCGGGGCGACAGCCGCGTACCTCATCGACAGATGGCTCGGAGAAAAAGATGGAGACGTCCTGATCGCTCTGAGCCGCAGTGCATTCCGTGGGGAGGAAGATCGAGAAATCGGCTTCCGGACGGTCATGCGCACGATCGCATCCGAGCGCACGCTCATCGAACTCACCGACACGGACGGCATCGATGCCAACGTTCGAGCCTCGGCCGCCCGGATCCTGAAGAAGAATGCACACATCAACGCCGCCTACTCCATCGGCGGAGGCAATCAAGCCATCCTCGATGCGTTCGATTCCGTCGGCCGTCGGTGCGACGTCTTCATCGGCCACGACGTCGACCGCGACAACCGCGAGCTACTCATGAACCAGCGCATCGCCGCCGTGCTCCACCACGACCTGCGAGCGGACATGCGCAGAGCATGCCAGATGATCATGCAGGCAAGCGGTGCACTCGACGGCCCGATCATGACCGTCCCGTCGCAAATCCAGGTCATCACGCCCTTCAATATCCCGGTCAACGCGTAGACCCCACGTTTCGCGAGGACCCGATGATTCGACCGCTCCGGGACGACAACCCGTGGCGGGATTCGAGCCCGGCTACCAGCAGCCGCGGAACGCCCATCGCGCTCCCGGCGCCGGCGCGGATCATCGATGCCGGTCGCCGGCCGGCTGGCCGATGACGGCCATCGTCGCCTGCGCGATGGCCAGCTCCTCGTTGGTCGGCACGACCATCACCGTGACCGGCGAGCCGTCCGGCGAGATCACCCGTGGTTCACGGCTTCGCGCCGCGTTGCGGTCGGCATCCACCGCGATTCCGAGCCGGTCGAGACCGTCCAGGATGCGCGCCCGCACCACCCCGTCGTTCTCCCCCACGCCCGCCGTGAAGGCGATCACATCCGCACCGCCGAGCACCGCGAGATACGCGCCGACGTACTTGCGGACCCGGTGGCAGTAGACGTCCAGCGCCGACGCGGCGTCGGCATCCCCCGTGGCGACGAGCGTGTGCAGGTCCCGGAAGTCGGTGACGCCGGACAGCCCGAGGATGCCCGACCTGCGGTTCAGCAGGTTGTCCACCTCGTCGGGGGTCATTCCCGCGTTGCGCACCAGGTGGAAGATCACGCCCGGGTCGAGATCGCCGCTGCGGGTGCCCATCACCAGGCCCTCGAGCGGCGTCAACCCCATCGACGTCTCGACGGCGACACCGCCACGCACGGCGGACACCGACGCCCCGTTGCCGAGATGCAGCACGATCTGGTTCAGGTCACCGATGTCGCGGCCGAGCACCTCCGGCACGAGACGGGAGACGTACTGGTGGGACGTGCCGTGGAAGCCGTACCGGCGGATCTGGTTGTCGGCCGCCACGGTGCGGTCGATCGCGTAGGTGGCGGCGGCGGGGGGCAGGTCCTTGAAGAACGCCGTGTCGAAAACGGCGACCTGGGGAATGCCCGGGAACGTCGCCATCGCCTGCTCGATGCCCCTGGCGTTGGCCGGGTTGTGCAGCGGCGCCAGCAGCGACAGGTCGCCGATCTGCCGCAGCACGGCCTCGTCCACCAGAACGGGGTCGCCGAACAGGGACCCGCCGTGCACCACCCGGTGACCGACCGCGGCGAGCGAGTCGACGCCCAGCCGGTGACCGGTCTCGGCGAACAAGCGCTGGACGACCTGCAGGCCCGCCCCATGGTCGGGGATCGGCTCGACGGCCGTCGCCTCCCGACCACCGGCCCGGCGGACCACCGCGGCGCCCTCCGCCTGGCCGATCCGCTCCACCAGGGCGGTGGCCAACGCGGTCCCGGCGGTCGGGTCGACGAGCTGGGACTTGATGGACGACGATCCGGAGTTGATCACCAGCACCGGCAGCGTCATGACGCACCGCCCGGCGCGGCGGCGGACGCGCCCTGCGCCTGGATCGCCGTGATGGCGACGGTGTTCACGATGTCCGGGACCAGCGCGCCGCGGGACAGGTCGTTGACCGGCTTGTTGAGGCCCTGCAGGACGGGGCCGATGGCCACCGCGTTCGCGCTGCGCTGCACCGCCTTGTAGGTGTTGTTGCCCGTGTTCAGATCGGGGAAGATCAGCACCGTGGCCCGGCCGGCCACGTGTGAGTCCGGCAGCTTGGCGGCCGCCACGGCCGGGTCGACGGCCGCGTCGTACTGGATCGGCCCCTCGACCAGCAGATCCGGGCGCTTGCCGTGCACGATGTCCGTTGCGCCGCGCACCTTCTCGACGTCGGCGCCGCTGCCGGACGTGCCGGTCGAGTACGAGAGCATCGCCACCCGGGGATCGATGCCGAACTGCGCGGCGGTCTCCGCCGACGAGATCGCAATGTCCGCCAGCTGTTCCGCCGTCGGGTCCGGGTTGACCGCGCAGTCGCCGTAGACCAGCACCCGGTCCGCCAGGCACATGAGGAACACGCTGGACACGATCTGCGTGCCCGGGGCCGTCTTGATGATCTCGAACGAGGGCCGGATGGTGTGCGCCGTGGTGTGTGCCGCCCCGCTCACCATGCCGTCGGCCATCCCCAGGTGCACCATCATCGTTCCGAAGTACGAGACGTCGCAGACAATCTCGGCCGCACGCTCCTCGGTCATGCCCTTGTGTGCGCGGAGCCGGGTGTACTCCTCGGCGAACCGCGCCACCAGCTCCGGATCGTTCGGGGACAGGATCGTCGCATCCGCGATGTCGACGCCGGCGGCGGAGGCCTTGGCGCGCACCGCGGTCTCCTCGCCCAGGATGGTGAGATCGGCGACGCCGAGCCGGAGCAGGCTGGCCGCGGCCTCGAGTACGCGAACGTCCTCGCCCTCGGGCAGCACGACGTGCTTGCGGTCCGTGCGCGCCCGCTCCATCAACCGGAACTGGAACATCAGCGGCGTGACCACGCCGGAGTCGCCGACATCGATGGCATCCAGCAGCGCCTCGGTGTTCACCGAGTCGTTGAACACCCGAAGCGCCGTCTCCACCTTGACCTTCGACGTCGCCGCCAGCCGGCCGTGCACCTTGGCCAGCGTCGAGGCGGTCTCGAAGGTCCCGCTCGACGTCACCAGGATCGGCAGGTCGTGCTGCACGCCGTCGATGAGCTGGGACACCGACTCGGCCGGGGTGTAGCCGCCGGTCAGCAGGATCGAGGACAGGTGCGGGAACGTCCCGGACTGATGGGCCAGGATCAGGCCCGGCAGCACGTCGGAGCGATCGCCGGGCGCGATCACCGTGAAGTCCTCGCGCAGCCGGGTCAGGACGTTCGGCAGCGACATCGCCGCGACCAGCAGGCCGAGCGATTCCCGTTGCAGCCATTCGGGATTCCCGCGGACCAGCTCGGCGCCGGCGGCGCGCTGCAGGTCCGCGACCGTGGGCGCGACGAGCAGCGGTACCTCGGGCACCGCGCCGCTCGGCAGGCCGGTCAGCTCCAGCAGCTCCCGGACCCGCGACACGTCGTCGGGCTCCACCCGGTTCGCGATCACGGCCACGGTGCGCGCGTGTTCGGCGGAGAGCTCGCTCCGGGCGAGGTCGACCGTCGCCGCGATCGCCTCGGGCGTGCGGCCGCGGCCGTGCACGATCAGTACGACGGGGGAGCCGAGATTGGCCGCGATCTGGGCGTTGACGGCCCACTCGTTGCCGGTGCTGACATCGGTGTAGTCGCTCCCGACGACCACGACGACGTCGAACCGGGCGGCGAGGTCGCCGAAGCGGTCGACGATGCGGCCCATCGCCCGCTCGTAGTCGGCGTGCAGCTCGTCGTAGGTCACCCCGATCGCCGACGCGTAGTCCTGCTCGACGGCCGGCTGCGCGAGCAGCAGCTCGACCACCGCATCGACGTCGCGCCCGGACGTCGTCATCGGCCGGAAGACCCCCACCCGGCCGGCCCCCCGGGTCAGCAGGTTCACCAGGCCGAGGGCGATCGAGGACTTGCCGGACAGACCCTCCGGCGACGCGATGTAGACGCTCTGGGACACAGGCACGAGGCTAACGGCGGGGACGCGGCAGCACCCGATGAGGACCTCGACTGATGCGGTTCAGCGCGCGCGTCACGCTGCCGATCGTCCCTGCTGCCCTAGCCTTTGGCCATGAGCAGTGCTGCGGTCGAACCGCGGGCTCCAGGGTCACCGATCAGTCGAGGGCAGGTACTGGCCTGGGGAATCTGGGACTGGGGCTCGGCCGCCTTCAACGCGGTCATCCTCACGTTCGTCTTCTCGGTCTACCTCACCGAGGCGGTCGGCGACGACCTGCCGGGCGGCGTCAGTGCCAACACCTGGCTCGGCTGGTCGCTCGGCATCGCCGGCTTCCTGATCGCGGTGCTGGCGCCCGTCACCGGCCAGCGCGCCGACGCCGGCGGACGGCGCAAGCTCTCGCTCGGTTTCTGGACCCTGCTGACGGTGATCAGCATGGCCGGCCTCTTCGCGGTCCGGAACGACTACCACTACCTGTGGCTCGGGCTGGTGCTGCTCGGCCTGGGATCGATCTTCTTCGAGTTCGCGTCGGTGTCCTACAACGCGATGCTGCGCCAGGTCTCGACGCCCGTGACCATCGGCCGGGTCTCCGCGTTCGGCTGGGCCATGGGCTATTTCGGCGGCATCGTGCTGCTGCTGGTCTGCTACGTCGGCTTCATCGCGCCGGACGTCGGCTGGTTCGGCGTCACATCCGAAGACGGCATGAACATCCGCATCGTCGCCATTCTCGCCGCCATCTGGTTCGCGATCTTCGCGATCCCGGTGATGCTGAAGGTGCCGGAGATCGAGGGCCTCCCGCCCTCGAAGCGAGTCGGGTTCTTCGCGTCCTACCGGGTGCTGTTCCGCGACCTGCGCGAGCTCTACCGCACCGATCGGCACACCGTCTTCTTCCTCGGCGCCAGCGCGCTCTTCCGGGACGGCCTGAACGCCGTGTTCACGTTCGGCGCTGTGCTGGCCGTGACGGTCTACGACATCAACTCGGCCGACGTGCTGATCTTCGGCGTGGCCGCGAACGTCATCTCGGCCATCGGGGCGCTGGTCGGCGGGCGGTTCGACGACCGCTTCGGTCCCAAGATCGTCATCGTGGTGTCGCTGATCGGCATGCTGTTCGCCGGAACCGTTCTGCTGTTCCTGTCGGGGCCGACGGCCTTCTGGATCTTCGGGCTGTTCCTCACCCTGTTCGTCGGGCCCGCGCAGTCGTCGTCCCGCACCTTCCTCGCCCGGCTGGCGCCGCCGGGGCGCGAGGGGCAGCTGTTCGGCCTGTACGCGACGACCGGACGGGCGGTGTCGTTCCTGGCGCCCACCCTGTTCGGCTTCTTCACCTTCGCGTTCGGCACCGACCGCGCCGGCATCGTCGGCATCCTGCTGGTGATCGCGCTGGGCCTGCTGGCGCTCTGGCCGGTCAAGCCGCCGCCCGCCACCGACGTGCAGGACGTGCGGGTGGCGGAGAAGGCCTGATCACCCACCGCGCCTGATCACCAGCGCCTGATCACCAGCGCCTGATCACCAGCCCCAGGTGCCGGGCTCGCCCTTGAACGGTCCCACCACGTCGTCGGTGATCCAGCCGCCGTAGAAACCGCCGGCCTGCGGCCGGACCCGCTCGCCGTCGACGAAGCACTGCACCTCACCCGGCATGAACGAGACGAAATCCGTGATCGGCACGAACGTCTCGGTCGGCCGCCGGTAGCTCCAGGCGGCCCCGGGGGACACCGCCTCGACGCCGGCCGCGGTGCCGATCACGTCCCAATACGTGGCGGCACCCTTCCACTCGCAGATCGTGCCGCGCCGCCGCGACGGCCGGAGCCGGCCGGGGACGACGTCGTCCACGGGCACGTACCAGGTCGGCGGGTGACTCGTCTCCATCACCCGCCACGCGCGCGCCGACTCCGCGATGACCGCGTCGCCGAGCCGCACCAGCACGCGGCGGGACGACCGCTCGAGCGCCGGCGGGCGCGGATAGTCCCAGGCGGACTCCTGGCCGGCACCCGGCGGGACAGGCGTGATGCCCCTCGGGGCGGTGCGGCTCATGGTCTCGATTGTGCGCTCGGGTGATCACGATCGGTCACGCGGCGGCGACCGCACGAGGGGCGGTGCCTACGATCGGCTCGTGGCCGAGTGGTGGTACGACAACATCGTCGAGCCCGGCAAGCAGCCGATGCTCTTCTGCCTGCTGGCGTTCGTGGTCACCTTCCTGGCCACTCGCACCATCACCAGGATGATCCGCGCCGGCATCGGGCCCTTCAGCAACAACGTCTCCGCGAGCGGCGTGCACGTCCACCACGCGGTCCCCGGGATCATCCTGCTGAGCGTCGGGGCGTTGACCGGGATCCGCTCGAACGATCCGCCGTGGCAGGAGATCGCCGGCGTGCTGATCGGCATCGGGATGTCGCTCATCCTCGACGAGTTCGCGCTGATCCTGCACCTGCAGGACGTGTACTGGGCCGAGGAGGGACGGGTCTCGGTCGAGCTGATCGGTCTGACCGCTGCCAGCCTCGGCCTGCTGATGATCGGCTTCAGCCCGTTCGGGGTCGACGAGCTCACCCTCGGCGACCTCACCCTGCGGATCGGCCTGATCACCGCGACGGCCCTGCACGGCGCGCTGATCCTGGTCTGCGTGCTGAAGGCCAAGTACCGCACGGCGCTGATCAGCTGCTTCATTCCGCTGGTCGCCTGGGTGTCCGCAGCGCGGCTGGCCAGGCCGAACTCGTGGTGGGCGCGCAGGTTCTACGGCCCGAAGCGGCTGTCGAGGGCGACGGCCAGGGCCCAACGATTCGACGAGCGCTGGGATCCGCGCTGGGCCTGGGTGAGCGACCTCATCGCGGGCAGCCCGAGCGTCCCCGACCCGCCGCCGCCACCGGCGGTCGTCGCGCCGCCCCCGCCCGAGCATCTCCATGGGCAGGTCCACGCGCACGGAGGCGAGCTCGAGCCGGAGCGGGTGCGCGGGCCGGAGTCCCCGGCGGCCCACTGAGGCCGAATCACTGAAGTGGGCGCGTTCAAGGCATCCACCTGCCGGACCGGACTGCCACCGCGAGCACACCGGATCCGGCACCGGGCTCTGTCCCGAAGCGTGGATCCCCGGGACCGGCGATCCGGCCGGAGATCGGCCCGGGCGATCTCAGCCCGACCGCGCCAGCAACGCGGCGAGCACCGTGCGCTGGAACGCCCGTGCGTCGCGCTCGGTCGGGCGGGGGCCGCCCGAGCGCGCGGCGACGGCCCGGCGCACGATCGGGGCGTAGGGCTGGTCGCCGTCGACGGCCAGCAGTTCGGTCGCGGCGTCGGCCTTGCCGGACCAGTGACCGGTGCGCACCCGCTGCCAGGCCCGGCAGCCGTTGAGCACGGCATCGTCGGTCCAGGCCGGCGCCTGGTCGAGATCTGCAGCGTCCGGACTCGGATCCGCAGTCGGAACCGTGGTCGGATCCGCAGTCGGATCCGCGGCCGGCGCCTGCTCCAGGGCGGGACCGAGATGCCAGCGCAGGGACGCCACCAGCAGCTCGATCAGGTCCGGCAGCTCGACCGAGCGGAACACGGAGGTCGCCGGCGGTCCGGCGATGGCGAGCCCGCGCTCCGCGAGGATGGAGCGGTCGATGGCGTACCAGAACTGGCCGTCGGCGGCCGGCCGCTCGGCGGGGCTCCAACTCGTCCGGAACGCCATGCGCGGCCCGCCGTTCAGCTCGAACTCGAACCCGGCGTCCGGCGTGCCCGCGGCCGCCACGTCCGCCCGGTAGGCGACCAGCTCGAGCCCGCGCGCGGGGCAGGGCAGCGACTCGTGACGCAGTTCCCCGACCAGTGCCTGCTTGTCCGGCAGCGGCAGCGGTCCGGTGCAGACCAGCGCGACGTCGATGTCGCTGCGGCCCTGCTGGTAGGAGTCCAGGGCGATCGATCCCGCCGCGTACACGCCGACCAGGCGGTCCCCGAGCACCGCGCCGGTGCGGGCGGCGATCTGCTCCAGGTAGTCGGCGGCGGCGGGTTCGAGCACGGCACGCTCCTGATGGCTCGGGACGGGAACGGTCGGGGGTCGCGCTCGGGTGAACCGTGACCGGGCAGATCCGCGCATCTGTCGCGAGATCGGACCGGGAACGGTTCAGTCGGCGAGTCTTCCCCAGGCCTAGCGGACCGGCGCGGCGGGTGATCCGGCGGGTGATCCGGCGCCGGATCCGGCGGCGTCCTCGTTGCCGGCGTCTGCGGTCTCGGCGCGCTCGGCGTCGGCCGCACGCTTCGCGGTCAGCCAGGCCGCGGCGGCCGGCACGATGACGGTCGGGAAGAGGATCGGCAGGATCAGCAGCTGCATCCAGTCGAGGAAGGTATTGCCGGTGAATCCGGTCCAGTCCCACGGGGCCACGTAGCCGAAGACGATCAGCACGCCGAACCCGATCAGCACGACCGCGAAGCTCGTGTAGTGCGCCCAGGTGATCGTCCGCTCCGCGCGCAGGAACCGCACGCTGATGATCGCGATGGGCAGCAGCAGCAGGGACAACCAGTCCCACAGGGTGTTTCCGGTGAACCCGGTCCAGTCCAGCGGCACCACGTAGCTGACGACGACGAAGGCCACGAACGCCACCGCGACGCCGACCATCAGCAGCTTGCGCTCCACGCGCATCGCCTGGTGCTCGCGGAGCACGACCGGCAGCGCGGCGAAGGCGATGGGCACCATGAGCAGCTGCATCCAGTGCCACAGCGTGTCCTGGTCGGAGACCCCCGTCCACGCCCAGCCCTGGGTGTAGCCGCCCCAGAGGATGACCGCGAACGCCGCGATCGCGACGGCGGCGATGCCCGCGATCCAGCGGTTCCGGCGGTGACGGTCGAGGTCGCCCGCGGCGGCGGCCGACTCGATGGCCGCATTCTTCATGGCCGCATTGTCGACGACGGCCTCCTCGATGACCAGGCTGGCCTCGGCGACGACGGCGCGCTCGGCGTTCGGATCGATCTGCAGCTGAACGCGAGTCGGGTTGGCGGTGGTGGGGGCTGACATGTTCGCGGACCTTTCCGACGAAGGCGAGGGGCGTCGCGGTGAACCGATGCCCTCACTCTCGTCCGGAGCGGGGCGCGGGATGGTCCCCCGCGGAGCGGATACACCGGCGGACCCGGAGGTCCGCCGTTCGGTGGACACAGGCCGGGAGTTGGCATCATGGGGCGCCGTGACCATCAGCCCGCCCGCGCCGCAGCACACCCGCCCTGCCGCCGGACGCTTCGCCCCGAGCCCATCGGGCGACCTGCACGTCGGCAACCTGCGGACGGCCGTGCTGGCCTGGCTGTTCGCGGTCACGACCGGTCGACGGTTCCTGCTGCGCGTCGAGGATCTCGACCGCGTGCGGCCGGGCGCCGAGGAGCGACAGCTGGCCGACCTGGCCGCGCTCGGCCTGGAGTGGGCGGAGCCGGTGCTGCACCAGTCCGGCCGGAGGGCGACGTACGACGCCGCGATCGACTCCCTGACCGATGCCGGGCTCACCTACCCGTGCTTCTGCACCCGGCGGGAGATCCTCGAGGCCGCGTCGGCGCCGCACCCCGAACCGGACGACATCGCGACCGCCGGCCGCGCGGCGCGGCCGCCGGCGGACGGCGCGTACCCCGGCACCTGCCGCGCACTCTCCGCAGCCGAGGTCGACGCCCGCCGGGCGGCGGGTCGGCCGAGCGCGACGCGCCTGCGCGCCGCCGTCCACCGCTGGACGGTGCGCGACGAGTTCGCCGGCTCGTACACCGGCGCGGTCGACGACGTGGTGCTGCGCCGCAACGACGGGATCGCCGCCTACAACCTGGCGGTCGTGGTGGACGACGCCGCGCAGGGCGTCGATCAGGTGGTGCGCGGCGACGACCTGTTGGGCTCGGCCCCCCGGCAGGCCTACCTCGCGTCGCTGCTGGGCCTGCCGGACGTCCGCTTCGCGCACGTCCCGCTCGCGCTGAACACCGCGGGTCGACGGCTCGCCAAGCGTGACGGCGCCGTGACGCTGGCGGACCTGGGCCGGCGCGGGCGAACCGCAGGGCACGTGCTCACCGCCATCGCGGCCTCGCTCGGCCTCGCCGATCCGGGCGAGCCGGTCGACCTCGCGACGCTCGCCGGCCGATTCGATCCCGCCCGGCTGCCGGGCCAACCGTGGATCGTCGACCCCGCGACACTCTGACGCGGGCGCGGGCGGTGCCGGCGTTCGGTTCGGTTCGGGGGACCGCCGGGAGCTTGGTTGGATGGGGCCCGTGACGGATCAGGGGTTCCTCGGCCCGCCCGGCGACGGCCGAGGCCACCGGACGCGCTCCGGCAACTACGACATCGTGGTCGCGCTGTTCTGCGGGCTGCTGCTGATCTCGAACATCGGCGCCACCAAGCTCATCGAGTTCGGCCCGATCATCACGGACGGCGGCGCCTTCCTGTTCCCGCTCACCTACATCCTCGGCGACGTGCTCAGCGAGGTGTACGGCTTCCGCCGGGCCCGACGGGCCATCGTGCTGGGCTTCGGGCTCGCCGCGCTGGCGTCCCTGACGTTCTGGCTGGTGCAGATCGCGCCGCCGGCCGAGGCGTACGAGAACCAGGACGCGTTCGAGGCCGTCCTCGGTTTCGTCCCGCGGATCGTGCTGGCCAGCCTCTGCGGGTTCCTCGTCGGCCAGCTGCTGAACGCCTGGGTGCTGGTGCGGATCAAGCAGCGAACGCGGGAGCCGAAGCTGTGGCTGCGGCTGATCGGCTCCACCCTCGTCGGTGAGCTCGCCGACACCGTCGTGTTCTGCACGATCGCGTTCTACGGGGTGATCACCGGCGCCGACTTCCTGAACTACGTGATCACCGGCTACGTCTACAAGGTGCTGGTCGAGGTCGTCTTCCTGCCCGTCACCTACCCGGTGATCGCGCTCGTCAAGCGGCACGAGCCCGGCTACGTGCCGGCCGGGGCCCCGTCCGGCGCCTGACCGGAGCGCCGGTAGTAGCCGCCGAGGAAGTCCGACCGGAACTCGTCGAAGGCGCCGTCGACGATGCTCTGCCGGATGCGGTCGACGAGCCGCACGACGAACCGCTCGTTGTGCACGGTGGCGAGCGTCGCCGAGAGCATCTCCTTGGCGCGGAACAGGTGGTGCACGTACGCCCGCGTGTAGTGCCCGCAGGTGTAGCAGTCGCAGGCCGGGTCCAGGGGCGAGAAGTCCCGCCGGAAGCGGGCGTTCGTGACGTTGATCCGGCCTGCCTCGGTGTAGAGCGTGCCGTTGCGCGCGACCCGCGACGGCGACACGCAGTCGAAAGTGTCCGTGCCGTTCTCGATCGCGGTGAACATGTCGTCGGGCTCGCTGATGCCGAGCAGGTGCCGCGGCATGCCGGTCGGCAGCTCCTCGCACACCCAGCCGATGATGGTGCCGAGGTTCGCCTTCTCCAGCGCGCCGCCGATGCCGAACCCGTCGAAACCGAGGGGCAGCAGGTCGCGCGTCGCCGCCCGGCGCAGGTCCTCGTACTGGGCGCCCTGGACCACGGCGAAGAGTGCCTGATACGGGCTTGCCGCTTCGGTCCAGCGTCAGCCGCCGGTGCTCCTGGACGCACCGCTCCGCCCACCGCTGCGTGCGCACCACCGATCGCTCCTGGTACTCGCGGGTGTTCATCAGGGTCGTGCACTCGTCGAAGGCGAAGATCACGTCGGCGCCGAGCTGGTGCTGGATGCGCATCGAGACCTCGGGGGTGAACCGGTGCAGCGATCCGTCCAGGTGCGACTTGAACGTCACGCCGTCGTCGTCGACCGTGGCCAGCCGGTTCTTGCCCGGCGCGATCACGTCGTCCGCCCGCACCTTGGTGGCGTCCATCGCCAGGATCTTCTTGAATCCAGCACCGAGCGAGAGCACCTGGAAGCCACCGGAATCGGTGAACGTCGGGCCCGGCCAGTTCATGAAGGCGCCGAGTCCCCCTGCCGCGTCGACGATGTCGGCGCCCGGCTGGAGATAGAGGTGATAGGCGTTGGCCAGCACCGCCTGCGCCCCCAGCGCGGCCATCGTCTCGGGCAGCACCGATTTCACCGTCGCCTTGGTGCCGACGGCGACGAACGCCGGCGTGTCCACCACCCCGTGCGGCGTGCGCATCCGGCCCGTGCGGCCGAGCCGGCCCGGCAGCTCGGCGACCACCTCGAAGCCGAACCCGCCGCTCGTCACCCGAATACCCGCTCCAGGTAGGGGTTCCAGAACTTCCGCTCCGGGTCGTAGCGGGCGATGAGGTCCGACGCGTCGGCCAGCCGGTCGAACCGCGCCGCCAGGTCGGATGCGGGCAGCGCGTCCAGCTTGCCCCAGTGCGGCCGCGGCGCGAACGGTGCGAGCGCCTCCTCGATGCGCGGCAGCAGCGCGGCGACCTCGGCCGGCTGCTTGCGCCAGGTGAACCCGATGCACAGGCTGTCCCGGCCGGACGCCGGGCTCAGCCAGAGGTCGTCGGCGGCCACGGTCCGGATCTCCGCGGCGTGCAGGTGCGGCGAGATCTGCCCGCCCATCCGCCGCATCGCGCGCAGCGCATCGGCGCCGTCCCGCCGGTCCACGAAGTACTCGCTCTGCAGCTCGTCGCCGCCGGCCGACGGCGGCGAGTCCAGGCGGAAGTGCGGCATCCGCTCCGACCACGGCCCGACCACGCCACCCCGCGGGTTCAGGTGCGGGGATTCGGCGTCGGCGGCGCTGTCCAGCCACGTGCCGCCGAACCGCGCCGCCGGCACCGCATCCGGAACGTCGGCCTCGCCGGGTGCGATGCGGGTCTTCTGCCACACCTGCAGCACCACCGGGCTGCCGAAGTCCCCCAACAGGCTGACGCTGTACGCGCTGGCCATGATGTCGTCGAGCTCCTCCAGGACCGTGTCCCACGGCGCGTTCAGGTAGGCGTCCTGCCGGACCAGGTAGCTGGGCTGGACGTCGAGGGTGAGCCGGGTGATCACGCCGAACGCACCGAGCCCGACCGCCAGCGCGGCGAGGTCCGGCTGCGACCGGTCGACGGTGACCAACTCGCCGTCGGCCCGCACGAGCTCGATCGCGGTGATCGCCACGGACAGGATCCCGTTCGCGTCCCCGGAACCGTGGGTGCCCGTCGCGGTCGCGCCGGCGACCGAGATGTGCGGCAGCGAGCCGGTGTTGTGCAGCGCGAGGCCCTGCTCCTGCAGCTCCCGCAGCAGGACCCCGTACCGGGTGCCGCCCGTGACGCTCGCCGTGCCCGAGCCGGTGTCGACGGCGACGTCGGCCGGCAGCGCGGCGAGCGAGAGCAGGTCGCCCGTCGTGTCCGCGACCGCCGAGAACGAGTGCCGGGTGCCGAGCGCCTTCACCCTGGGGAGCCGCGCGACCACGTGCTGGAGCTCGTCGACGCTGCCTGGCTCGTGTACGGCCCGCGCGGAGTAGGTGAGCGTGTTCGACCAGTTCGACAGGGTGGGCGCCGATCGCGGAGTCATTCCGGCATCCAACACGGGGAACGCGGCCCGCGGCGAGGCGGACCGTCCCGCCGGACCGGCGTCAGCGCACCAGCGCGTAGACGAAGCCGTCGTAGCCCTTGAGCCCGACCGTCTGGATCGCCGTGGCGTCCACTCGCGGGTCGCCGCGGAGCGCGTCGACCATCGCGCGGGTGCCCTGCGCGGCCGACGACGTGGTGCCCGGGTCGATGACGGTGCCGCCGCGCACCACGTTGTCGACGATGATCACCGTTCCCGGCCGGCCGAGCCGGATCGCCCAGTCGACGTAGGCGGCGTTGTTCTCCTTGTCGGCGTCGATGAACACCAGGTCGAAGGGCCCGGAACCGGAGCGCTGCACCGCGGGCAGCAGGTCGAGCGCGGCGCCCACCCGGACCTCGACCCGGTCGGCGAGGCCGGCGGCGGCGATGTTCCGCCGCGCGATGTCCGCGTGTGCCGGCTTGTACTCGAGCGAGAGCACCCGCCCGCCGTGGCCGACGCCGCGGGCCAGCCGGATCGTGCTGTAGCCGCCGAGCGTGCCGATCTCCAGCGCGGACGCGGCCGAGACGCTGCGGGCGATCAGCTCCAGCAAGGCGCCCTGCAGCGGCGACACCGCGATCGGCGGCAGTCCGGCCGCGTCGCTCTCCCGCAGCGCGTTGTCCAGCGCCACGTCGGGCGGCAGCAGCGCATCGCCGTAGTACTCGTCGACCGCATCCCATGTGTCGCGTTCACCCACGCACCGAGACTACGACGGCGCGGTGCTTCAGGCGGCGGCGATCGCCCTGGCCACCCAGTTCAGATTGTCGAAGGCGGCCGACACCAGTGCCCGGAGCAGCGAGAGCATGAGATCCGGCGCCGTGCCAGCCACCTCGTCCAGCGCGCGCATGTCGAGCAGCGCCGCGCCGACGGTGCCGACCGCCTGGGCGTCCAGGTCGTACGGCCGCCCCGCGATGGCATAGACGACCCCGAAGGTGGTGCCCACCGTGAACATCGACAGGTGGTGCCGCCGACGCTCGACCCCGTCGGGCAGGGTGACGCTGACGTCGACCATCCCGTCGAGGATCAGGAACAGCCCCACGGGATCCTGGCCGGCCCGCACCAGCTGCTCGCCGTGCTGGAACTCGCGGATCACCATGCGCCGCACCAGGTCCGCCCGCTGCCCGGGCGACAGGCCGGACAGCAGGGGATGATCGGCCACCGGGATCCGATTGGCGGCGACGCCCGGGCCGCCGTACCGCGCGATGAGCGCGTCCTCGGCGAACTCGATCGCCGTGTTGAGGTCGGCGAACCGGCGGACCCGCCGGTCGTCCTGGTCCGCGGGGATCTCCCTGGGCAGCAGGGTGTGGTGCGGGTCGACGATCACGGCCTCGCCGCCGGTCGTCAGCAGCTCGTCGCGCAGGTCGAGCAGCATCCGGCGGGCCACGCCGGCGACGTCGTCCACGCCGCGGACGTCCAGCACGATGACGTCCACCTCGTCCGCGCGCGCGGTGATCTCGCGGATGATCGACTCGGCGCCCGCGAACAGCAGGTCGCCGTGCAGCTCGTACACCTGCGCGCGCTTGCCGTACCCCAGCAGCACCGCCTGCTCGCCCGGGTTCCGCTGCCGCCGCGACGGCGACTCGATGACCGGGTAGGAGGCGCGCACGGCGGACCGGGCGGCCCGGCTGACGTGCATCATGTGCAGCTCGAGGTCGCGCGAGATCCGGCGGCACGCGGCGACACCGCGCACGCTGTTCCCGCGCGGGTCCAGGCGCGGGGAGAACACGGCGAGCCCGATCTGGCCGGGCAGTACGGCGAGAATGCCGCCGCCGACGCCACTCTTGGCCGGCAGCCCGACCTCGGTCACCCAGTCCCCCGCCTCGTTGTACATGCCGCAGGTGGTCATCACGCTGAGCACCCGCTCGGTGACGCCGGCCTCGAGGACCCGCTCGCCCGACACCGGGTGCGTGCCGCTGTTGGCGAGCGTCGCGGCCATCAGGCTCAGGTCGCGGCAGTCGACCTCGATCGAGCACTGCCGGAAGTACACGTCCAGCGTCAGCAGCGGGTCCTCGGCGAGGATGCCGAAGGTGCGCAGCATGTAGCCGATGGCCCGGTTGCGGTGCCCCGTCCGGTCCTCGGAGGCGAACATGGCCTCGTCCAGCTCGAGATCGCGGCCGGCGAACCGGGAGTAGAACGCCCGGATCCGCTCGAACCGTTCCGCCGAGGTGTCGCCCGCGACCAGGGACGCGGCCGTGATGGCGCCGGCGTTGATCATCGGGTTGCGTGGCCGCTCCGTCACCGGATCGAGGCTGATCTCGTTGAACGGCTCGCCCGACGGCTCGACGTCGATCTTCTCCGCGACCGCGGCCAGACCACGGTCGGCCAGCGCCAGCGCGTAACTGAACGGCTTCGAGATCGACTGGATGGCAAAACGTTTGCGGCTGTCACCGGACTCGTACACGGTGCCGTCGCACGTGCACAGGCAGATGGCGAACGAGTCGGGGTCGACGACGGCGAGCTCCGGGATGTAGTCGGCGACGGACCCGGCGCGGTCCCCCATCAGGTCCCGGTAGACACCGTCGAGGTAGTCGGTGACGAGCGATCTCATGTCCGGACTGTAGCCAGCCGCCCGGCCGGCGGGGCGGCGACCGCCGTCAGTCCCATGACCGCAGCACCGCGTCGAGATCGGAGCGGACCGCAGGGTGGGCGGTCACCGGCGGCGTGCGGGAGAGCCGCGGCGCGGGCCCGGCCTGGATCGCCGCACCGACGGCCCGGGGTGCGACAAGGCTTGCCCTGGCGCGGATCTGCGGGTGCTCGGGCGACTCGCCGAACGAGAGCACCGGTGTCACGCAGGCGTCGGTCGCCGCGAACACCGCGGCCCACTCGTCCCGGCTGCGGCGGGCGAACGCGTCGGCCAGCAGGTCGCCGAGCTCGGGCCAGCTGCCACGGTCCGCCCGGTCGGGCAGCGCCTCCCCGTCCAGCCCGAGGCCGGCGAGCAACGCCGCGTAAAACCGCTCCTCGATCGCGCCCACCGCGACGAACCGGCCGTCGGCGCAGGCGTAGCTGCGGTAGAACGGCGCCGCGCCGTCGAGGATGTTGTCCGCCCGCTCGTCCGTCCATCGGCCCGCGGACCGCCACCCGAGCACGGGCTGGAGCAGCGCCGAGACCCCGTCGACGATCGCGGCGTCCACCACCTGGCCGCGACCGGACGTCGCCCGCTCCAGGAGGGCCGCGAGCACCCCGATGACCAGGAAGGTCGAGCCGCCGCCGTAGTCGCCGATGAGGTTCAGCGGCACGGGCGGCGGTTCCGCGCGCGGGCCGATCGCATGCAGCGCGCCGGTGACCGCGAGGAAGTTGATGTCGTGACCCGCCGTTCGCGCGGCCGGCCCCTCCTGGCCCCACCCGGTGATCCGCGCGTACACCAACCGGGGATTGCGCGCGCAGCAGGCGTCCGCGCCGAGGCCCAGCCGCTCGGTCGTCCCCGGCCGGAACCCGTCCACCAGCACGTCGGCCCGGTCGGCCAGCCGCACCAGCGCCCCGGCGACATCGGTGTCGGTGACGTCGGCGGTCAGCAGCCGGCGGCCGCGCAGCACCGGATCGCGCTCGGCCGGCAGCTGATCGAGTTCGCCGCCGCCCGGCCGCTCGACGCGGACGACGTCGGCGCCGAGGTCGGCGAGCAGCATGCCCGCGTGCGGGCCGGGTCCGATGCCGCCGAGCTCCAGCACCCGGACACCCGCCAGCGGCGGAGATCCCGCACCGCGGGCCGCGGTCACGCCGGCGCCTCGCCGGACGGGTCGGCCGCGGATCCGTGTTCCTCGTGGTCGGCGTGCCGGACCTCGTCCCGCGCCTGGGCGAAACGCACCGCCTCGTACGCGATCAAGGCGACCAGCACGGCGGTCAGCAGGGCGAGCGAGGCGAGCGCGGGGACCGACGTCAGCAGCGGGATGAGCGCGAGCAGCAGCAGCGCGACGACCGTCCGGTGCACGTTGAAGGTGTGCACGTTTCGCCAGCGGAAGGCCACGTGGCTGAGCAGGTAGAGCGCCACCCCGCCGTAGAGGCAGACCAGCGGGATCCCGTAGAGCGGATCGGACAGGGAGTGGCCCTCGTCGCCGCCGACATAGCTGAGCACCTTCTTCAGGCCGAGGGACAGGAAGATGATGCCCAGCACCATCGGCAGGTGCAGGAAGCTGAACGAGTCGCGGGCGAGCCGCGCCCGCTCCACGCCCCGGGCCCGGGACAGCACCCGCTCCGCGACCAGCGCCACCACGTCGAAGTACGCCCACCACAGCGTCGCCGAGACGATCAGCCCGAGCACCGATCCGGCGATGATCGGCCAGGAGATCGGCAGCGCGGTGACTC
The DNA here is from genome assembly GCA_963844455.1 of uncultured Actinomycetota bacterium. GTDB lineage: Bacteria > Actinomycetota > Actinomycetes > Mycobacteriales > Nakamurellaceae > Nakamurella. The sequence goes on along the minus strand of CAWJOH010000028.1, from coordinate 35,004 downwards.
CGACGCCGATGGACACGATGGACTCGCCGAGCGCGACGATGATGATCAACCCGTGCCGCTCGGCGAAGTGGCTGGCGGACCTGACCCGCCAGCCCTGGGCGCCGCCGAGCATGGTGCCGAGGTAGTCACCGACCAGCGCGGCGAGCCACATCAGGGTCTGGGCGGTTCCGGTGAGCTGGGAGGCGATCAGCAGCAGCCCGGTGCCGATCACCACGGACGGCGCGAACTTGAGCAACTGGCGGCGCAGGCCCCGGTCGCCCCGGGACGAATACCAGAACAGCGAGAAGTGGGCGAGCCGCACGACGAAGTAGCACACGGCGAACACCACCGGCCCCGAGAGACCGCCCGGCAGGTCGTCGAATGCCTCGGGGATCGTCAGCGCCGCGAGGAACATCGCGATCATCGCGACGAACACGAGGATGCGGGCGGCGCCCTCGTCCGCCCGCACCAGATTGCCGAGCCATGCCCAGCCGACCCACGCCCACCACAGCACGGCGACGACCAGCGTCGCCCTGACCATCCCACGCACCGTCAGGTCGTCCGCCATCAGCGCCGTGACCTGCGTCAGCGCGAACACGAAGACCAGGTCGAAGAACAGTTCCAGCGAGGTCACGCTCGCGTGCTCGGTGACCGCGACGGTGTGCGCTCGTTGCCGCCCTGTCATGGATCGGGATGCTGCCACAGGGGTGTGCCACGCAGGTTTCGCCGAGAGCGATCGCCGGCGCCGCTCAGCGGACGGGCGAGATCCCGGCTCGGTGCGCCGCGGGCGCCGGGCCGCCACGGGCGAAGACGAACTGTCGCTGGGCCGTGTAGCTCACCACGAACAGCAGCAGGTCGGTCAGCATCTTGGCGGCGATCAGGGCGAGCCCGATGGCCTGCAGCGCGACCAGCAGGAGGTAGTTGACGACCAGCAGCGCCGCCGCCAGCGCGACGTAGCGCGCGGCGGCGGGGCCGAGCGGCACGTCGCGGCCCTTCTCGAACACGATCCGCCGGTTCGCACCGAAGTTGACGGCGGCACTCGTCGCCCTGGCGCCGACGACCGAGAACACGAGGGACCCGGTCAGCGCGTTCAGCACCAGCAGCAGCACCGTGTCGATCGCGAACGCGAGGAGCGACGAGAGCGAGAACGTGAGCAGGGGCGCGTAGATCCGCACCGAGTCGAGCAGCGGCCGGAAGTGCGACGAGCGGTTGTCGTCGAGGTAGATGGTGGCGATGTCGACGGTCTCGATCGCCAGCTCCGCCCTGGCGGCTCGGAGCAGCACCCGGAGTTCGTACTCGTACCGGTCGCCGGCGATGGACCGCAGCCACGGGAGCATCCCGGCGCGAAACGCCCGGAGCCCGGTCTGCGTGTCGGACAGCGGGACCCCGGTGGAGAGCCGGAACAGCCAGCGGGTGAGCGCGTTGCCCAGCCGGCTGCGCGCGGGGACGTCGCCGGCGAAGGCGCGGACGCCCAGCACGATCGAGGCGCCGGACCCGCGCAGCCGGTCCGCGACGCGGACGATGTCGTCGACGGTGTGCTGCCCGTCCGCGTCGGCGCAGACCACGTCCCGCCCCGGATGGCCTCGTTGGATGAACGCGAACCCCGTGCGGAGCGCGCAGCCCTTGCCCCGGTTGTGGTCGTGGTGCAGCACGTCGCAGCCCAGCGCCCGGACGCGCTCGAACACCGGACGGGAGGCCGGTCCGCTGCCGTCGTCGACCACGACGACGCCCGTGTCCGGCCCGACGTTGCGCAGGGCGTGCACCAGCTCCACGAGGCGCGCGTCCGGCTCGTACGCCGGGATCAGGACGATCACGGGGGCGTCAGCCGGCGACGTAGAGGATGTCGGAGGTGCCGCGTTCCTCGCCCCGGCCGAGCGGGTCGTTCACCACGTCGCCGTTGAAGTACATCGTGGACGAGCCGCCGCCGTCGAGGTTGTACGCGGTGGTGGCGCCGAGGTCGACCATGATCTGCGCGAGGCCGGTCATCGTGATGCCCGCGCTGTAGCCGGGAGAGCGGCCGTCCACCACGACGAACACGTAGTGGCCCGGCGCGACGACGCCGATCGCGGTGCGCGGCTGCGCACCCTGGATCGAGTGGTTGCCGAAGTTCGTGTCGACCTCGACATCGTCGATGCCGTCGACGATCTGGCCGTTCTCGACCACGGCGGGCCCGAACGACAGCGTGTTCCAGACTCCGGCGGCGACGAGATCCGCCGCGCTGGTGGTGGTCTCGTCGTAGACCAGCGCCGTGCCGTCGCGGTAGAGCGCGAGCCCCTGGCGCGCGCCGTCGTCCCGGTAGACGACGCCGTTACGGATCACGATGCCGGTGTCGCGGAAGCCGTAGTAGTCGCCGTTGACCGCGAAGACCGCGTCGTTGTCGGCCGCGATGTCGGACGTGTTCTCCACGATGTTCTCGCCGAAGCTGTTGTCCGCGAACGCCGATCGCAGGTCGGTCGGGTCGTCGAGGACCACGTCCGCGACGTAGTAGGTCACCGTGGCGTCGCCGGACCCGGTGACCACCGTCGAGATCGTGACGGAGCTGTCCGCGGAGGTGTAGGAGACGTCCGTGACCACCGGTTCACCGGTGGCATCGGCCACCGCCTCCGGCGGCGGCGGACGACGAGCCCGCGCCGGCCGACGCGCTCCCGCCCGTCGTGCCCGCCGTCCCACCCGTTGTCCCACCCGTTGAGGGGATGCCGGCGGCGACGCTCGCCTCGTAGGCCCTGACGTCCGAGATCTCGACGTGGTCGACGACGTAGCGGTCGAGCGCCCACGCCGTCGTGCCGCCCGCCAGCACGGTCACCGCGGTGACCGAGGCGACGACGATGTTGCGCACCCGGTGGCGCCTCGGGCCCCGCTGCTCCTGCTGATCCGCATCCATGCGAGCGTTTGTATGCACGCGGGCTGTGGCCTGACTGAGCCCCGGCCGAGGTGACCCTTTGTCCGCGAAGCCCGATACTGGGCGCATGGCGAAACCGGGCGTCGATGCCCAGAACGGACCGGCGGCCGGGCCCGCCGCGCTGCTGCGCGAGATGTTCGAGCGGACCGTGATCCCCAAGAACGCGGCGCTGTTCGACGACTACTACCACCCGGACTTCGAGCTCACCACGAACGGCATCATGCAGCGGTTCCCGGAGTACAAGGCGGCCCACGTCGGGGTGTACGAGACGCCGATCCGCTACGCGATCCGGTACGACGAGGACTCCTGGGTCGAGACAGCCGACCGGGTCGCCGTCCGGATGTGGATCACCACCGAGCGTCCCGGCGAGGCGCCGACCGAGCTCGAGCTCGTGCTGATCGCAACGTATCTCGACGGCAAGCTGCACCGGCTGTGGGAGCTGACCTGGCCCGACTGGTCGCGGCTGGACGCCTTCGAGCAGTACCCGGGGGTGCCCGGGCCGGCGTGAACGCCTCGCGAGCACCAGCAGATCGACCATCGAGGCGAGCGCCCCCGCGATGCGGCGGGCCGCAGTCGACGGACGCGGACGCGAGGAGCGTCACCGGTTCTCGATCGCAGGTCGGATCGTTCAGGGGCGGAGCAGCACCTTGATCGCCTCCCGCTGATCCATCGCGCGGTAGCCGGCGGCCGCCTCGTCCAGGGGCAGGGCCAGGTCGAACACCCGCCCCGGGTCGATCTGGCGGTTCCAGATCAGGTCCATCAGCTGCGGCAGGAATCGGCGCACCGGGGCGGGGCCGCCGTGCAGGTGTACGTGGGAGAAGAACAGCTCCTCACCCGGCAGCGAGACGTCGTGCGAGACGCCGACGTAGCCGACGTGCCCGCCGGGGCGAGTGACCCGGATCGCCTGCATCATCGACTCCTGCGTGCCGACGGCCTCGATCACCGAATGCGCGCCGAGACCGTCGGTGAGGTCCTTGATCCGCTCCACGCCGGCATCGCCTCGCTCCTCGACGACGTCGGTGGCGCCGAACTCGCGGGCGAGCCGCTGGCGGGGCTCATGGCGACTCATCGCGATGATCCGCTCCGCGCCCAGCTGCCGGGCCGCGAGGACGCCGAGCAGGCCGACGGCGCCGTCGCCGACCACGGCGACGGTCTTACCCGGCCCGGCCTCGGCCGCCGCGGCCGCGAACCAGCCGGTGCCGAGCACGTCGGAAGCAGCCAGGAAACCGGGCACCAGGTCGTCCGCCGGCAGCTCGGGCGTGGCGACGAGGGTGCCGTCGGCGAGCGGAACCCTCAACCGCTCGGCCTGCGCCCCTTCCGACCCGACTCCCTGGCGATGGATGCACGAGGACTGGTACCCGGCCCGGCAGATCTCGCAGGTGTTGTCGGAGGCGAAGAACGACCCGACGACGAACTGACCGGGCTTCACCGTGGTGACCGCCGCGCCGACCTCCTCGACGATGCCCGCGTATTCGTGGCCCATCGGGGCGGGCTCGGGCACCTCGTCGGAGCCCCGGTACGGCCACAGGTCCGACCCGCAGACGCACGTCGCCGACAATCGGATGATCGCGTCGGTGGGTGCGACGATCCGCGGCTCCGCACGATCGACGACCCGCACATCGCCAGGGGCATACAGCACGACTCCACGCACGGTGGTCTCCTCGAGGTCGACGGCACGAACGGTCCAGGGGCGACAGTGCCCGACGGCGCGGCCATTCACCCAGCACCGGCCCGTCCCGGGCCGATCGGCCTGGGGGTGTTCGTCGCCGCGCCTTCGAGTGAACACGGCGAGGGGCGACGCGACTTCCTGCCCAGAGGTGTAGCCCTTGGCGATCTTGATCGCAGCGCCGGGGCGATGAGAATGAGCAGCGTGCGGTTCAACAGCCGCGCTCGTCAGAACGCGGCCCGAAGACACTGACCGGGCTCGTGCGATGGATCATCGCAATGTTCGCTGTTGGACCGATTCGCGGTCGATGTGCGCCGGGTCGCACTACCGCTGCTGACGCGTGAGGCGGTGATGGATGTCCAGGGTCAGCGCCAGCGCAGGGAGCGCACTTGCGGGTTCGATGTGGTTCGTGGCCCTGCCTTGGACGCAGGCCAGGACGTGGTCGATCATCGCTGCGTAGGCACTGGTCGTTGGCAGGTCGACAGACCGCTCGCCCTGGGCCGTGTACTCGGTGAGTGTCGCGGGACCTTCGCCGGTGTACCCGGCCTGCATGGCGTATTCGAGCACTGCGTCGCTGAACGTCGCGCGGAAGCCGCCGCGCACTCCGTATGGCTGGGGCATCAGCGCTGAGCTGGTGCACCGGACGAATGCGTGGGGGTAGCGAAGCAGGACCGCGGCAGCAGATCCCCGGCCGGCGCGGCCGTCGACGCCGACAACATGCACGGTGTCCGGTTGGCCGAGCAGACCGGTGATGAGGTCGAAGTCGGCGTGCATCATGTCCAATGCGAGCGTCCGCAGAGCGAGGTCGTAGCCCGGCCACAGCAACGCCGTGCGACCGTCGATCTCCAGGGTCAGCAAGACGCCGTGGCGCTGATCGGCGCACGCTTGGCGCAGGTGGTGGTTGGCGGGGCTGAACCGGGAGAACATGTCCACGAAGGCCCGCACGCCGGTGGCCTGGTGGGTGGTGACGATGCGCTGGGCGTCCTCGAGCGTCGATGCCAGTGGCAGTTCGATGAGCACGTCGTGACCGGCTCGCATGGCACGTTCTGCGACGTCGGCGTGGAGGGGCGTGGGCAGGCAGATGTCGACCAGGTCGACTGACCTGTCGGCGATCAGGCCGTCCAAGTCGGTCGTGGTGGCGAATCCGAAGTCAGCGCTGATCTTCGCGAGCTTCTGCGGTGTCCGGCCGAACACGATGACCTCGTCGACGTCCGAGCGTTGGGCGTAGACGGCGGCGTGGGCCAGGCCGAATCCGGTACCCAGCAATCCGATTTTCATCGTGGGCCATCTCCCCTCGGGGCCCCTAGGGTCGGCGTCCGCCTTGGATGCCCAGATGGTAGGCACCGGGTACGACAGCGGGAGCGTCACCTGAACCGTCGAACGCGAACGCCCCCGGACTCTCGGATCGGGCCGCAGGAGACCGACTTGCGGAAATCGGGCGGAGACCGGTTCCCGCTGCATGGGACGGTCAATTTCGGCGACGCTTGAAATCGAGGCCATAGCGACGGTCGACAACGAGGCCCCCCAGACAGATTGGATGGGTGATCTCGGTGGAGGGTCTGACGGACCTCGGCGGCGGGGACCGGGATGGCGACGGGAAGTTTCGCATGACTTCACGCCTCGGCGCTATCGTTTGACCATCACCGATCGCCTCAGTTCATCTCGACGACGTACGCGGATCGTTTCACGAGCGCACCCGCGGGAGACAACTCGAGATCCGCTGCACGTGCCGGGGGGCAGGAACGACGATGTCGATCTCCACAACACGCATCAGACGGTTCACGATCGTCAGCGCCGCCGCCCTCCTGGCCATCGTCGCGGCCGACACACGCCTGGCTCGTGCTGCCGAGCCGAGCCCGCCCATCGACACTCAAGGCGCGGCCAGCATCCTGGAGGGCCGCAACGCATCACGCCGGCAAAGGGCACGGCCGGCGTGACGAACGCTTCCAACTTCCGCCCCTACAACCTGCCGGGCGAATTCATCGACGACGCCCACGGCGGGGCCATCGAGGGCGAGAAGTTCTTCGACGCCTACGCCAACGACGACCAGCCCATCCAGACCAGCGACTGGTGGAACGGCGCCGGGCTGCAATACCAGGGCTGGGTGGTCGGCAACGACGCCGGCAACGTGGTCCTGCGTACCAGATCCTTCATCAGCGAGCCGTTCCAGACCCAGTTCGTCGACCTGCCGAGTACACAGACGGTGACAGGACTCGATGCGCCGGTGAACGGCGTGCGCATGTGGAACCCGTCCGTTCTGGACGTCTACACGGGATACACCGACACCGGCGGATGTCCCGAGCATGCTCTTCGGCCGGGGCGATATCCAAGGTCAGAAGTCCCCGCTGGTGACCGTTGGCCTGCAGGGCGTGCATCCGATCGTCGACAAGCAGAACAACGTGCCGACGGCGAAGCCGTGGACGAACGTCCGCATCCAGAGCTACACCGACTGGGGCGTGACGATGTCCTACGCCGGCGACGCGGAGTGAAATGACGATGTCGATGGCCAACGGCAGCCCGTTCACCTGGTTCGAGCGCACCCAGGGGACGGCCCAGGCAGCCCCGTTCCAGGCGTGGGTCGGGGTGGACTCCGATGACACGAACGGCACCTCGAACATCTGGTACAACCAGAACGGCGTCATCGGTGTCACCGTCACCAACCACTTCGTCTCCCCCGCGCCGACGAATCCGGTGGTGGCATCCCCGGCCGCGTATGCGATCTACGCCGACCAGGGCGACTGGTCCGAACAGCGCGCGACGTCCGTTCCCATGTCGCTGCTGCGCAACACTGCGGCCGCCAAGGTCGTGGTCGCGGCGCTGCCACACAATGTCGACCTCAACGACCCGGTTGCGCTGACCGCGGCGCTGCAGGACCTGGAGCCGTATGCGTGGCAGCGCATCGTCGACACCAAACTCCAGTATCCGCCGGTCGCCGGCTCGAAGACCAGCGTCACCGTGGACGGGCAATCCGTCCCGCTCGGTTACGACACGGCGAACAGCGTGCTGCGCTCGCAGATGGAGGTGACGACCGAGGACTTCCAGAGCGGCGGCGCGGCGGGCACTGCCATGCAGCTCGTGTTCCCCCACCACCGGGCGACGATGGTCGCCGCCGACAAAGCCAACATTCCCCAGGCGAACGGCGCGGCGAAGTACACGTGGAAGTCGGTGAATGGCGAACTGCAAGCCTACGTCGGCAACAGCTACGTGCGCGAACAGACCGCCAATGGCGTCCTGCCATTCATGCCGGGCGTGGCATATGAGGGGACGAACGTCGGGCCGGACCAGTCGGCGGCCGAGGACACCTACGACACGCTGAAGACGTGGTTCTATCAGGCCGAGCCCGACCTGGTCGGTACGCCCGGGCCGTTCGTTCGCAACATCGGCACCTACTTCCCGTTCCAGAACAACACCTACGCGCCCAATCTGGCCGGCATCTACGAGAATCTGGTCATCGCGGATCAACTGTCACGATCGCCCTATCTGAGCGACCAGGACACCGACCTCAAGAAATCGAAGAATGCGGTGGCCGCCGACATGCGCGACTTCATCCTGGCCTCGCTGAAGGAGGTGGTCGGGCGCTGGGCCGACCCGTATACCAGCGGCGTGTTCCAGTACAACTCCGAGTTCGACACGCTGTACGGCCAGCCGGAGGGCTACGGCTCAGTGCAGAATCTGAACGACAAACACTTCCACTGGGGCTACTTCCTGCGGGCCGCTGCCGCCATCGGGCGCTACGACAAGGACTGGCTGCAGGCCTATCTGCCGCTGTTCACCGAGATGATCGGCGATGTGGCGTCGTATGACCGAAGCAGTACTCGCTATCCGTTCCTGCGCAACTTCAGCCCCTTCTACGGCCACCATTGGGCCGACGGCACGGCGAACGGCGGCCTCGGCAACGACCAGGAATCGACCAGTGAGGCGATCAATTTCTCGGTCGGCCTGTTGGAGCTGGGCGAGGTCCTCGACAAAAGCGAATGGCGCGACCTCGGGATGTATTTCTACGAGGAAGAGATTCTGGCCGTCGAACAATACTGGTTCAACCAGGACGCCGATCTGAGCAAGAGCACCGGGACCTACTGGAACGGCAACTGGCCCGATTCCTTCGTGCAGTACCAGCACGGCGGTGCGCCGTTCACCTCGCCCTTCATCGGGCAGTTGTTCCAGACGTATGCCACGCGCGCCACGTACTTCGGCTCGTCGGGTTCGCCATCGTTTGCCAACTCGCTCTTGATCCAGGCCGTTCCGCTCGGCGCCTCGCACCTGTATTTGGGGCGAAATCAGGCCTGGCTTCAGCAGGCGTGGGCGCAATACGGTCGCGAGGCGTCGCTCGACTCGGGCCTCACCGCCTATGAGGTGGTGCTGGCCGGCGTGCAGGCGCGGCTGCCGCTCACGGGCACGCTGCAGACGGCCAACCCCGACACGCCCGGCCCGTTCGGCGCGCTGGAGCGCATCGACCGCCGGCACGTCCTCTATCCCGCGGCCACGAACTCGATGGGCGAGAACTTTGCCTACGCCTTGGCCGAGTTGGGTGTGGTGGACACCGGCGTGGTCGCGGACACGGCGAGCTACGGCGTGTTCTGCAGTGGCGGCTCGCTGCCCGGCTGTGTCGGCGGCGCGCGCAGCTACAGCGCCTACAACCCCACCGATGCGCCCGTCACCGTGACCTTCCGAGATGCCGGCACCCGCGCGCCGGTCGCCACGTTGCAAGTCCCTGCACTGGCCCAGATGACGCTGGAAGGCTCGGGCACCGTGGTCACCGACACGCTGACCCCGCCCACCGCCGACGCCCAACGGCTCTATCTCGGCAAGCCGACGTCGTTCTCGGCGGAGTGCAGCGACCTGGATCCCAATCCGGTGTTGCCGTTGACGCCGACGCCCGGCAGCTGGACGTTGCCCGCGGGCAGCACGCCCTACCCCAGTGACACCAGCGCACTGAACGATTCGATCGTGTGCGTCCCTGGCCGCCCGGACCTCGGTGGCACGGACATGCCGGCCGATTCGAAGTACGTCCGGAGCTGGCAGGGCACGTTCAGCGGCGTCAAGGACAGAGAAGACTTCACCCATTTCAACATCTTCACCAACCAGAGCCTGTTCCCCGGCTGGCAACTGGACCCCTGTGTGGCGGGTGGCCCCGATGTGCCGGCAGACTGCCCGAGCTCTGGCGGGGATGGGCAGGGCCATCCCGTCGGTGCGAACGCCTTCACCACGCAGGTGAGCTACGACTTCGACAGCGACGGCACGCCGGACCGTCAGGAGCAGTACCGCATGATGACGCTGAGCATCGGCAATTCGTGGACGTATGAGAACAAGCAGACCCACGACAAGTTCGACCAGCAATGGCCGTTTGCGGTTCCGCCGATGATCCTCGGCGGTCCCGATGGCACAAAGGTTGCGCCCTTCCCGGCCGCTATCCCCGCCGACAAGCCGGCCACGATCACCGTGGACATGTGGGGTGGCACCTTGTGCCAGACCTCGAAGGCCTGCATCAACGCTTCTTATCCGGTGCCGATCTCGGTCAACGCCGACCCGGTGACCGACCGCGCGTCATGGATCGAGCCACCCTACGGACCGAGCCCAGAGCCCGGAACGTTCGCTGCGCTGACCCCGGCGCGGGTGCTGGACACCCGGACCAACCGGGGCGCGACCGGACCGGTACCCGCGCAACGGCGTGATCGACGTGCAGGTGACCGGACAGGGCGGCATACCACCCACCGGGGTGTCGGCCGTCGCGGTCAACGTGACCGTCGTGGACCCGGCGGCACCCGGGTTCATCAGCGCCTGGCCATCGAGCAGCCCGCAGCCGAACACCTCCATCCTCAACTTCACCGCCGGCCAGAACGCGCCCAACATGGTCGTGCTGCCCGTCGGCAGCGACGGCAAGATCAAACTGTTCAACGGATCAGCCGGGACCGTGCAGCTCCTGGCCGACGTCACCGGCTACTTCATCGGCGGGACTGCGACCGCACCAGGATCACTGGACCCGCTGACCCCGGCGCGGGTGCTGGACACTCGGACCAACCGGGGCGCCACCGGACCGGTACCCGCGTACGGCGTGATCGACGTGCAGTTGACCGGACAGGGCGGCATACCACCCACCGGGGTGTCGGCCGTCGCGGTCAACGTGACCGTCGTGGACCCGGCGGCACCCGGGTTCGTCAGCGCCTGGCCATCGAGCAGCCCGCAGCCGAACACCTCCATCCTCAACTTCACCGCCGGCCAGAACGCGCCCAACATGGTCGTGCTGCCCGTCGGCACCGACGGCAAGATCAAACTGTTCAACGGATCAGCCGGGACCGTGCAGCTCCTGGCCGACGTCACCGGCTACTTCATCGGCGGGGGCCCGTCGCCGTGATCTTCGGGGATGCCGACGCCGCGCGCCGGTCGCCACGGTGCACGTGCCCGCACCGACCCCGATGACGCGGGAAGGCTCGGGCTCCGTGGTCTCAGACACGCTGACTTTCGCTCACTGCCCGCGCGCAACGGCTCGGTCTCGGAAAGCCGACATCGTTTGCGGCGGCGTGCGGCAACTGCCCAACCTGGCGCCGCCGGCCCATGTGCGGGTTCCCGGAGTGTGTGCTCGTCGGTGGCGGTAGCGGTGGGATTTGAACCCACGGAGGAGTTACCCCCTCACACGCTTTCGAGGCGTGCTCCTTAGGCCGCTCGGACACGCTACCGGCGAGCACTATACCGGCGGTGAAGCGACGGTCGGACGCTCGCGACGGCCGCTCGTATCAGCGCAGGGACACCCGGTATGACCTCGTGGACTCTCGTATGACGCAATGGCGCCATACGACAGTCGTCACGGTCATACGGGGTGTTGGCAGCCGCTGTCACGGCGAGAGCGGGCGTCAGACGTCGGTGCGCCGGGGCAGCGCCTCGTGCACGAGCGGCGCCACCCGCGTGCCGAGCAGCTCGATGGCACGCAGCGACTGGTCCTGCGGGACGCTCGACAGGTCCATCTGGAAGCCCTGCCGGTCGTGCCCGAGGTGGCCGTGCAGCTCCACGACGCGTTCCGCGACCTGCTCCGGGTCGCCGATGAAGTACGCGCCGCCGGGCGCGGACTGCGCGTCGTAGGACGCCCGGTCCGGCGTCGGGAACCCGCGCTCGCGGGAGATCCGACGCATCGTCTCGATCCAGTACGGGAAGAACCGGTCGAGCGCCTTGCCGTCGTCGCTGACGAACCCCATGCCCGAGACCGCGACCTCCTGCACGGCCCCGGCCCGCTCGGTGTGCGCGAACGCGCGCCGGTAGAGGTCGACCAGCGGGGCGAACCGATCCGGCCGGCCGCCGATGATCGCATAGTTCACCGGGAGGCCGAGAACGCCTGCCCGGACGGAGGACTCGGGGTTGCCGCCGGTCGCCACGGAGATCCGCAGGTGGTCGCCGATGCCCGGCTTGTCGTACGGCCGGGGCAGGATCACCGCGTTGTCCAGCGGCGGGCGGAACTGCCCCGACCAGGTCACCGGGTTGCCCGCGTCGATCTGCAGCAGCAGCTGGATCTTCTCGTCGTAGAGCGCGTCGTAGTCCGACAGCGCCGCCCCGAACAGCGGGTACGACTCGATGAACGAGCCGCGGCCGGCCATCAGTTCCACCCGGCCCTCGGAGATCAGGTCGATGGTGGCGTACTGCTGGTAGACGCGGACCGGATCCTCGGTGCTCAGCACCGTCACCGCACTGCTCAGGCCGATCCGGCCGGTCTGACCGGCGGCCGCGGCGAGCACGGTCCCCGGGTTCGACACCGCGTAGTCGGCGCGGTGGTGCTCGCCGATGCCGAAGAAGTCCAGGCCGACCTGCTCCGCCAACCGGATCCGCTCCAGCAGGTCGCGGATCCGCTGACCGGGCGAGACCTGTTCGCGCGTGACCGGATCGCGGTGGATGTCGCCGAAGCTGTACACGCCGATGTCCATGCTGGCCTCAGCGCTCCGCCGTGGGCGATTGTTCCCGCACCCGACGGGTGCGCGCCCGCTCGGGGTGCCGCGGCCGGCGCCCCGGCACGGCCCCGGTCACGGCGCGGCCGCCCGGTGCTGCCCGAAGAACTCCTGCATGGCCGCGGCGCACTCGTCCGCCAGCACGCCGCCTCGCACCTCCACCCGATGGGTGAGCCGGCGGTCCCGCAGGACGTCCCACAACGAGCCCGCCGCACCGGTCTTCGGCTCCCAGCAGCCGAAGACCAGCCGATGGATCCGGGCGAGCACGATCGCGCCGGCGCACATCGTGCACGGCTCGACGGTGACCGCGATCGTGCAGCCCCGCAGGTTCCAGGAGCCCGTCGCCGCGGCCGCGGCCCGCAACGCCAGGACCTCGGCGTGCGCCGTCGGGTCCCCCGTGGCCTCCCGCGCGTTGCACGCCGCGCCCAGCACCGCGCCGGCGGGGGACAGCACGACCGCGCCGACCGGCACGTCACCGGCATCGGACGCGCGCCGTGCCTGCGCGAGCGCGAGCCGAACCAGCTCGTCGTCGGCGGGCGGGAGGGTCACGCCTTCTCGACGGCCGCCGCGAACGCGTCCCCGAAGCCGCAGCGCTGCGCGATCATCGCCAGCTGCTCGTCCGGGTAGAGCTCGGCATCGTCGACGATGAGCTGCATCTCCTGCTCCGGCACGCCGAGATCGGCGAGCAGCGCGAGATCGCCCTCCGGCCAGGGTTCGTCGTCGTCGTCCACGTCGTCGTCCTCCGGCACCGGCACCTGCAGCAGGTCGAGGACGTCCGCGGCGATGTCGTAGTCCAGGCCGGCAGCGGCGTCGGAGAGCAGCAGGGAGGCCCCGCCCGGCACCGGCCGGACGAGCACGAAGAACTCGTCGTCCACCGAGAGCATCCCGAACACCGGCCCGCTCGTCGCGACGCGGCGCAGCGCGGTGATCACGCCGTCGAGGTCGTCCAGCAGTTCCGGCGCCATCAGCGCGCAGCGCCAGGTCGACTCCTCGCGGGTCACCGCGATGGCGAAACCCTCGGTCGTCGACGTGCTGGTGCCTGCGCTCACGAGTCGCAACGTTACGGGTTCGTCGGGATCGGGGCCATGCGTTCCGGATCCGGTGACGGCACCCGGTTCGCCGGATCGGCGGCCCGCCGGCGGCGGCTCGTCGGCCCGCCGGCGCCCACCCGGAACATGGCGCCGGACGCGATAGGAGACAGCGATGGTCGGGGGGCACCACTGTCCATATCGCGTCCGGCAATGATGACTCTATGCACCAGCGCAACCCCCCGGAATGGCAGTTCGACCCGCCCCCGCCCCTGCCGACCGCGCTCTGCGTGGTCGGACTGGGCCTGATCGGCGGGTCCGTGATGCGGGCGGCGGCGCCGCATCTACCCGTCAGCGGCTGGTCGCCCTCCGAATCGACGCGCCGCTCGGCCGCTGCCGACGGGTACGAGGTGGCGGACACCCTCGAGGCGGCGCTGGCGCTCGCCGACGACCGGGACGCCCTGGTGGTACTGGCGGCTCCCGTCACCGCCTTCCCGATCCTGCTGCGCAAGGTGCAGGCGACCGCGCCGACGGTGCGGCTGACCGACGTGGCGAGCGTGAAGGGCGCCGTGTACGAGCAGGTTTCGGAGCTGGTGCCGGACGCCAGGTACGTGGGGACGCACCCGATGGCCGGGACCGCCGAGTCCGGATGGGAGGCCGGCTCGGCCGAGCTCTTCACCGGCGCCGCGTGGGTGACCTGCGTGACCGAGGACACCGACCCCGACGACTGGGCGCAGGTGGCCGGCCTGGCGCTCGCCGTCGGCAGCCGGGTGGTGCCGGCGGACCCCGGCGCGCACGACGCGGCCGTGGCCAGGATCTCGCACCTGCCGCACCTGCTGGCACTGGCCCTGGCGCAGGTCGGTGCCCACGGCGGCGCGCTCGCCCAGGCACTGGCGGCGTCGTCGTTCGCCGACGGGACCCGGGTGGCGGGCACCCGGCCCGAGCTGATCAGGGCGATGTGCGAGGGCAACCGGGACGCCTTGATCGACGCGCTCGACGACGCGCTCGGCCTCCTCGGGGTCGCCCGCGGCTCCCTCGCCTCCACCGGATCGCTCAACAAGATCACCGAGGGCGGCCACCAGGCGCGGGACGCGTTCACGCGCCGCGGGTCCGACCTGGTACCGATCTCGCTCACCGGCGACGACCTCGCCGACCAGCTGCTCGCCGTCGGCTCGGCCGGCGGTCATGTGACCGGCGTGTCCGGCGCCGGAGACGGCTTGGTGGTCCGCGCCTGGTACCCCGACGAGCGCGACTGACCGGCGCGTCGTGACGACCACCATGGCGGGCCGGGACGCCTCCGCAGGGGCGATCCCGCGGCCCGCCCTGGTCGTGCTCGTCGGGGCGTCCGGGGCGGGCAAGACCACCTGGGCCCGGCAGCGGTTCGCGAGCGGCGAGGTGGTGTCGTCGGACGCGCTCCGGGCCGTCGTCGGCACCGGCGAGGGCGACCTCGACGCCTCCCAGGACGCCTTCGCCCTGCTCGACGCCGTGGTCGCGGCCCGGCTCCGCCGCGGATTGACGACCGTGATCGACACGCTCGGGCTGGACGCCGCCCGGCGGGCGGCGGCGGTGACCGCTGCGCGGGCGGCCGGGCTGCCTGCGGTGGCCGTCCTCGTGACCGCCCCCGCAGCGGTCTGCAGGGCGAGGAACCGCCTGCGGGACCGGCCGGTGCCCGCGCCCGCGCTCACCGCGCAGCTGCGCAGGGCCGCCGCGCTGGATCTGTCCGGGGAGGGCTTCGACCTGGTCGTGACGGTCGACGGCGGGACGGCCGCGGCGCGGGACGCGACGGCCGCGCCGGATGCGGCGGCCGGCCCGGAACCCGCCGCCGGCGCACCGACCGGGCCCAGGTTCGTCCTGCAGGTGTCCAGCTTCCCGTGGGGCGCGCAGCCGCGTGCCTGGCTGCGGTCCGTCGCCGGTGCGGCGGAGGCGGTCGGGTTCGCCGGCCTCGCCGTGATGGACCACCTGCTGCAGATCCCGCAGGTCGGCCGCGCCTGGGACCCGCTGCCCGAGGCCTACGTCACGCTCGGTTTCCTCGCCGGGGTCACCGATCGCCTGCAGCTCGGGCCGCTGGTCACACCGGTGACGTTCCGGTCCGCACCGCTGCTCGCCAAGATCGTCGCCTCCCTGGATGCGGTGTCCGGCGGGCGCGCGTTCTGCGGCCTCGGCGCCGGCTGGTACGCCCGCGAGCACGCGGCGTACGGCCTGCCGTTCCCGCCGGCGGGCGCCCGGCTGGACCTGCTGGAGCAGACCATCGGCACCCTGCGCGCCTTCTGGGGACCCGGCACCAAGCCGGTCGGCGCGCTGCCCGAGAGCACCTGCTACCCGCGGCCGGGACCGGTGCGGATCCTGGTGGGCGGCGGCGGCGAGCGGCGCACCCTGCAGATCGCCGCCCGGCTGGCGGACGGCTGCAACCTCAACGTCGCGCCCGACCTGCTGGATCGAAAGCTGGGTGTGCTGCGCGCGCATCTGGCCGCGGCCGGCAGGTCCGCGGACGACTTCGAGGTGACGGTGCTCGACCTCCCCGTCCTCGGCAGGGACGCCGACGAGGTGGCGCGGCTGGTGGAGCGGCACCGCGGGCCACGCCGGGCCGCCGCCTTCACCGCGACGCACCCCGCGGGCACGGCCGCGGAGCACATCGCCCGGTACCGCGCGCTCGCCGAGAAGGGCGTCGGCGCCGTGTTCGTCAGCCCGGCCCAGCTCGACGGCGCCGACGACGTCGAGCGGTTCGCGCCGGTGCTGGCCGCCTTCGGCTGACGGCCGCCGGGCAGTGGACCCGCGAGCGGCCGGCCGTCAGCGCACCCGCTGCACCCGGCCGACCGCCCAGTCCGGCACGTCCGACTGCCGAACCACGCCGTCGGCGCCGAAGATCAGGTACGTGTCGAACGTGCGCGCGAAGGCGCGGTCGTGGGTGACCGCAACGACCGTGCCGTCGAACCCCGCGAGCGCCTGTTCGAGCGCCTCGGCCGAGTGCAGGTCGAGGTTGTCGGTGGGCTCGTCGAGCAGCAGCAGCGTGGCGCCCGACAGCTCCAGCAGCAGGATCTGCAGCCGCGCCTGCTGGCCGCCGGAGAGCGTCTCGAAGACCTGCTCGCCGGACCTCGCGAGCCCGTACCGGTCGAGCACCCTGGCCGCCTGCTCGCGGCCCATGCCCGCCCGGTGGTCGTCGCCGCGGTGCAGGATCTCGAGCAGCGTCCGGCCGATCAGCTCGGGCTGGGAGTTCGTCTGGTGGAACAGGCCGGGCCGGACCCGCGAGCCGAGCACCGCCGTGCCCGCGTGCGGAACGGGCTCCAGCGGTTCGGCGGACACCGGCCGGTGCTCGATCCCCGGGTCGGTGCCGCCGAGCGCGAGCAGCCGCAGGAAGTGCGACTTGCCCGATCCGTTGGAGCCCAGCACCGCCACCCGGTCGCCGTAGAAGACCTCCAGGTCGAAGGCGCGCATCCCCGCCTCGTCGGCCGGCCCGCCCAGCCCGTGCAGCTCGAGATCCGTGCAGACCACCGCGCGCTTGGCGGTGCGCCCGCCGGCCAGCCGCATCGTGACCCGCTGCCGGAGCGGCACCGCCTCCGGCGGCCCGGCCGCCTCGAACTTGGCGAGCCGGGTCTGCGCCGCGTGGTACCGCGACGCCAGCCCGTCGTTGTAGGTGGCCTTGATGCGCAGCATCAGCACGAGCGCCTTGATCTTCGCGTGTTCCTCGTCCCAGCGCCGGCGGAGTTCCTCCAGCCGGGAGTTCCGGTCGTCGCGCGCCGCGTGGTAGCTCGCGAACGACCCGCCGTGGACCCACGAGATCGCCCCGGCCACACCGGGTTCCAACGTCACGATGCGGTCGGCGGCGCGCGCCAGCAGCTCCCGGTCGTGCGATACGAGCAGGACTGCCTTCGCGCTGGCGGCCAGCCGGCCCTCCAGCCAGACCTTGCCGGGCACGTCGAGATAGTTGTCCGGCTCGTCGAGCAGCAGCACCTCGTCCGGACCGTCGAGCAGCAGTTCGAGCACCACACGCTTCTGCTCGCCGCCGGACAGGCTGGTCACCGACCGGTACTTGGCGCGGTCGTACGGCACCCCGAGCGCCGCGACACACGCCTTGTCGTATGCGGTCTCCTGGTCGTAGCCGTGCGCGTCGGCCCAGCCGGCCAGCGCATGCGCGTAGCGCAGCGCCACCGGGTCCGACTCGTCCGACATCATCGCCAGCTCGGCCGCGTCGAGCTCCGCCGCCGCCGCCCGGACGTCCGGGGGCGAGACGGACAGCAGCAGGTCGCGCACGGTGGAGGAATCGCGGACCGACCCGATGAACTGCGGCATCACCGCCAGCGCCCCGGATCCGACGACAGTTCCGGTGTCCGGGGCGATCTCGCCCGATGCGATGCGCAGCAGGGTGGTCTTGCCGGTGCCGTTCGGGCCGATCAGCGCGGTCACCGAACCGGCGCCGATCCGGAAGGTCACATCGGCGAGCAGCGGCCGGCCGTCCGGCAGGCCGAGGCTGACGTCGGTGAATTCCAGGTGGCCCACCCGGTCAGCGTCGGGGAGCACCGCCCCGCGCGTCAAACGGCTTCTCGCGTCCAGCGCGGCGGGTGGCGCCGCGCAGGCGTCGCAGGGTCGGCCGGTGACGGTTACCGTACGAGCCGTGACCGGTGCGGCACCCTCCGCTCAGCTGCTGACCTGGTCGTCCGACGACGGGCGCCGGTTGGAGATGGTGCGCGTGGTCATCACCGAACGCGGGCTGCGGGCGAACGGGTACATCGTTGTCGTCGGGCGCACGGGCTTCGGCGCGTCCTACTCCGTGCTGTGCGACGCGATCGGTCGCACCCGCCGGTTGACCGTGCGCAGCGACTCGATCTCGAGCGAGCGCGGGTTGTCGATGACGAGAACGCCGGGTGGCCCGTGGCTCGACGGCGCCGGGAAGTCGCCCCCACAAACGGAACTCGAGCTGGCCGTGGACATCGACCTGACGGCGAGCGCCTTCACGAACTCGCTGGCGATCCGCCGGCTCGGCCTGCACACGCGGTCCGGCGACGAGGAGATCACGGTGGCCGAGGTCGCGATCCCGTACCTCGGCGTCGAGGCCGTGAAGCAGCGATACCGCACCGTCGAGCGCATGGACGACGGCAGCCGGATCGACTACGACGGCCCGGCCGGCCACCACCGGCTGACCGTCGATCGGCTCGGATTCGTCGTCGACCTTCCGCACCTGTCGTATCGCCTGCGCTGAGCGCCGTCGCGGCGGGCGGGGGGTCGACCGTGGCTACGCTGTGGTCGTCATCGGTGCGGGCCCCCGCATCGTCGCTGCTCCAGCAGAAGGGCTCGGACATGGTCGATTTCGACGAGTTGAAGGACAAGGCGCAGGGATTCGTGGCGCAGCATTCGGACACGGTCAAGAGCGGCATCACCAAGGCCGGGGACTTCGTCGGCGGCAAGATCGGCGACGACAAGGTCGACCCGATCGAGGAGAAGCTGCACGATGTGGTCGACACCCTCGCCGGACGGAACGACGATCCGCCCGTGCCGCCCGCGCCGCCGGAGACCGACGCGCCTGGGAGCTGACCGGTCGCCGACCCGGACGGCCTGACGGGGTCTCGGCCCGCGGGGCCCGCCGTCAGGCGTCCCGTCGCAGGGCGGCGATCGCCGTGCGGATGCGCTTGGCCGACACCGGCACGGCCGTTCGCATCGGCTGGGCGAACACCGCCACCCGATATTCCTCGAGCAGCCGGCGCAGGCCGGCGACGTCGTCGTCCGTCCGCCGCTCCGCCGGCAGAGCGTCGATCGCGGCCTCGATGTCGGCGCGCAGGGCGGCGACCTCCGCCATCCGCTCGCGGTCCCGCACGGGGTTGTCGCGGACCCGGTCCGCCCTGACCTGGAGCGCGCGCAGCCATCGCTCCACATCCGGCAGGTGCCTGGCCCCCACCCGGTCGAGGAAGCCCGGGGCGAGCGTCTCCGCGAGCTGCCGCCGCATGTCCGTCAGCTGGTCGGCGCCGGCGACCGGTTCGGCGGCCTCGATCGCGCGCTCCGCCGCGTTGCCGGCCCGCACGGCGCTCACCCCGGCCGCCATCACATCCCGGACGGCGCGCGGCAGCTCCGGCTCGATCCGCCGCGCGAGCGCTGCGAAACCATCGGCCGTCCAGGCGGGGCCGCCCGCCCAGTCGAGGAGCGCGTCGATCGCAGCGAGGGTCGCGTCGGCCGCCAGCTCCGCGGTGGTGCCGTGCCGCGCGGTGGACAGCACGAGCAGCTGATCGCGGGTCAGCCGGCCCTTGAGCATCGCCATCGGCGGGGGCGATCGGAGTACCAGCAGCCGTCGAGTGCCCGCCCGCATCGACCTCGACTGCTCGTCGGCGCTCCCGTACACCCTGACGCCGACCGATGTCTGCTCGTCGACGAGCGCCGGGTAACCGCGGACGGCCTGCCCGTCCACGGTGGCGTCCACCTGCCGCGGGAGGCCTTCCGCGGGGAAGGCCAGCAGGCCGGACCGTTCGACCCCATGCGCCATGCGGGCGATCGCGTCCCGGCTGTCGGCCCGCAGCGAGCGCTGCAATGCGGGCAGGTCCTTGCCGGAGGCGACGGCGGAGCCTGTGGCGTCGACCACGGCGAAGTTCATCCGGAGGTGGTCGGGAACCTTGGCGAGGTCGAAGTCGTCCGTTCGGACCACCACGCCGGACGCCGCGGTGAGCGCCGCAGCGAGCTGGGCCGGCAACGATGAACCGCCGGTCGGCGGGTTCGACTCCATCCGACGCAGCGCGATCTCCGCGACGTCCGGCACCGGCACGAAGTTGCGACGCAGCGTCTTCGGCAGGGAGCGGATCAGGGCGATCACGAGATCCCTGCGGAGGCCGGGGATCTGCCGTTCGAACGCCGCCGGGTCGACCCGCGCGAGCACCGCGAGCGGGATGGTCACGGTGACGCCGTCGTCGCGCTGACCGGGCTCGAACACGTAGTCCAGCGGCAGGTCGAGGTCTCCGGTCCGGAAGGTGTCCGGGAACGACTCGGTCAGCTGCGAGTCGTCCCAGCGCTTCGCCCCGGCCGCGATCAACTGGTCGGCGGTGAAGGTCAGCAGTCCGGGATCCGTCCGCGACGCCGTCTTCCACCAGGCGTCGAAGTGCCGGCCGGAGGTGACGTCGGCGGGGATCCGGGCCTGGTACAGGTCGAACAGCGTGTCGTCGTCGACAACGATGTCGCGCCGCCGGGTGCGGTTCTCCCAATCCTCCACCTGCTGGATGGCGGCATCGTTGTCGGCGAGGAATCGGTGCCGCGACTGCCAGTCGCGCTCGACGAGCGCATGCCGGATGAACAACTCCCTGGCGAGCTCCGGATCGATCCGGTCGTACTGCACGGGTCGGGCGCCGACGATCGTGACGCCGAGCAGCGTGACCTTCTCGGTGGCCATCACCGATGCCCTGCGGGCCTGCCAACGCGGCTCGGAGTAGCTGCGGCGCAACAGGTGTGCACCGACCTCCTCGACCCACTCCGGCTCGACGGCGGCGCAGATCCGGCCCCACAACCGGCTCGTCTCCACCAACTCCGCCGCCACCACGAGCGGCGCGCCGGAGCGGGCCAGCGCCGAGCCCGGCCAGAGAACGAAGCGGCTGCCGCGGGCGCCCTGGTACTCCCGGCCCTGCTCCACGCGCAGCCCGACGTGCGACAGCAGACCGGACAGCGCGGCGGCGTGCACCCGTCGCCGGTCGACATCGACGGCGAGGGAGCCGCGACCGGCCTGGGTCGCGGACGCTTCGCGGGTTCCCGCCTCGCGTTCGGGCGCCGCACCGAGCTCACCCGAGAGCGTCATGCCGAGCCCACGGACGAGCTGGCGCAGCTGGGCGTGCAGGTCCTGCCACTCCCTGATGCGCAGGTAGTGCAGGTACTCCGACCGGCACATCCGACGGAACGCATTACCGGACAACGCCTCCCCTCGCTCGGCGAGATAACGCCAGAGCGAGACGAAGGCGACGAAGTCGGAACGCGGGTCGACGAAGCGCGAGTGCGCCGCCGTGGCCTTGTCCCGCTCCTCCAACGGATACTCGCGGACGTCGACGATGGCCAGCGCGGAGGCGATGACGAGCATCTCGGCGAGGCAGCCCTGCCGGTCGCCCTCGACGATCATCCGGGCGAGGCGCGGATCGACGGGCAGGGCGGCCACCGACCTGCCCGTCGGCGTCAGCGTCACCGCGCGGTCCGGTCTCTGCTCGATGGCACCCAGCTCCGTGAGGACGGTGACCCCGTCGGTGATCTGCCGGCCATCCGGCGGGTCGAGGAACGGGAACGTCTGGATGTCGCCCAGTTCCAGCGCGGCCATCCGCAGGATGACCGAGGCGAGGGCGGTGCGGGCGATCTCCGGGTCGGTGAAGCGCGGCCTGGCCTCGAAGTCGGCCTGCGAGTAGAGCCGGATGCAGACACCGTCCTCGAGCCGGCCGCACCGGCCCGCGCGTTGGCCGGCCGAGGCCTGCGAGATGCGCTCGATCGGGAGCCGCTGCACCTTGGTGCGCGGCGAGTACCGGGAGATCCGCGCCGTGCCGGGATCGATCACATACCGGATGCCGGGGACCGTCAGCGAGGTCTCGGCCACGTTCGTGGACAACACGATCCGCCGGCCGGTGTGCGGGTCGAACACCTTGTGCTGGTCCGCCGAGGAGAGCCGCCCGTAGAGCGGCAGCACGTCGACCCGCTCGCGCCGGCCGGCCAGATGGCCGCGGAGAACGTCTGCGGTGTCGGTGATCTCACGCTCACCGGACAGGAACACGAGGATGTCCCCCTGGCCCGCCGACATCAGCTCGTCGACGGCCGCCGTGATCGCCTGCGACTGGTCCCCCGTCTCCACGAGGACGGCGTCCCGGCGATCGGGGTCGCCGCGGCGGTCGTCGCCGTCCGCGGTCGCATCGGCCTCGTCGCCCTCGGCACCGTCGGGACCGTAGGGCCGGTAGCGGATCTCGACCGGATAGGTGCGTCCCGAGACCTCGACGACCGGCGCGTCGCCGAAATGCCTGGCGAACCGCGCCGGGTCGATCGTGGCGGACGTGATGATCAGCTTGAGGTCGGGCCGGCGCGGCAGCAGCTCGACGAGGTACCCGAGGAGGAAGTCGATGTTCAGGCTCCGCTCGTGCGCCTCGTCGAGGATGATCGTGTCGTAGGCGCGCAGCATCCGGTCGCGGGCGATGTCGGCGAGCAGGATCCCGTCGGTCATCAGCTTGACGAGGGTGTCCGGTCCCGTGTGGTCGCCGAACCGGATGGTGTAGCCGATGGCCCCGCCGAGCCGCGTGCCCGTCTCCTCCGAGATGCGCTCCGCAAGGGCGCGGGCGGCGATGCGTCGCGGCTGGGTGTGACCGATCATGCCGCGCACCCCGCGGCCGATCTGCAGGCAGATCTTCGGCAGCTGGGTCGACTTGCCGGAGCCGGTCTCCCCGGCTACCACGATCACCTGGTGGTCGGCGATGGCCCTCGCCAGCTGGTCCACCGCGCCCGACACGGGCAGGTCGGCCGGATACGTCAGCGCCGGGACGGCGCGGCGGCGGCGCTCGATGCGCTGCTCCGCCTGTTCGATCCGCCGGGTGACGTCGGCGATGGCCCTGCCGCGGGCCTCGGCGTCGCGTTGCCGGCGCGCCCGGTCCCACTGCCGGCGCAGCCTGCGCTCGTCGGCGATCGTCAGCTCGACGAGCCGGCGGCCGAGATCCGTCGCGCCCGCCGCGCGATCCGTCACCGCGGGACCCCGCGGTCGGCGGCACCCGGCCGGTCGGCGGCACCCGGCCGATGCCGGGCGGCTCCACGGACGTCACCGAGCGGATGCTCGAGCCGGGCATCGATGTCCCAGCTGCGGGCACGCACCAGGGCCCCGTGCAGGTCGTGGGCACCGTGCAGCGCGTCCAGCGCGGATGCCACCTGGCCGGACGAGAGCCGCTTGGCGAGGGTGACGTGCCCCGTCCAGCCCCCCTCGGCGAAGGAACCGTGCGGATCGACCGGGTCGGCCAGCGCGGCGAACACGGCGGCCTGCAGCCGGAGGAGAGCCGGTGACGGCACCACCAGCCGCGCGAGCACGAACCGCGAGCGGCCGAAGATCACGAACCCGCCCAGCGTCGCCTCGATCGGCAGCGCGGCCACGGCCTCGATCACCCGCGAGGGGTCGTCGAGAGCGGCGGCCAGACCCAGGGTGACGTGCGGGCGGTTGGATGCTCCCGTGTGCCGCCCCTGGCTGGGCAGCCCGGCATCGAGGAGCGCGGCCCACTGGCCGCGGACCGCCCTGTCCGTGGCGTCGTCCACCAGCAGTTCCACCGAGTGCACCCGGTCATTCCAGCCCAGCGACGCGCGTGCCGCCAAACCCGGGCACCGCTGACCGGTTCCGGGAACGGAAGCCGCCATCGGCCGATTCCCGGCCTCCGCTGCGCGTTGATCACCCGGTACGCGCGGCCGACCAGGAAAAGTACCGGTCATGGTCGGACGCAGGCGCGGCAAGAAACCCGACGAGGCCCCCGTGGAGGACGCGGAGGGCGCCGGCCTCGCGGTGAGCGCCGAGGGCTCGGCGAGTTCGAAGCGCGCCCTGCAGCGGATGCAGCACGGCGTCATCACCCTCGCCCGGTGGACGATCCGCGGGCTGGTGATCGCCGCGGGGTTGGCCGTCCTCGCCTGGCTGATCGGTCAGCTGTGGAGCGTGCTGCTGCCGCTGTTCCTCGGTCTCATGCTGTCGACGGTGCTCTGGCCGCCGGTGCGATGGCTGCGCCACCGCATGCCGCACGCGCTCGCCGCGCTGGTCGGCCTGCTCGGGCTGGTGATCGTGGTCGGCGGCGTCATCGCGCTGATCATCCCGCTGGTCGCGAACGAGGGACAGGGACTGGTCAACCGTGCGACGGAGGGGCTCGCGTCCCTCCAGACCTGGCTCGCCGGCCCGCCCTTCAATCTCGGGCCGAACGCGCTCGGCGGCCTGATCGACCGCGCCATCCAGCAGCTCCAGCAGAACACGCAGGAGGTGGCCGGCATCGTGCTGACCAGCCTCGGCACCATCGGCACGGCGATCATCACGCTCGTGCTGGCCCTCGTGCTGACCTTCTTCTTCCTCAAGGACGGTCCCCGGTTCCTGCCCTGGCTGCGCACCTGGATCGGCGTCCGGGCGGGCGTGCACTTCACGGCGGTGTCGGAACGCGTATGGACGGCGCTCGGCCAGTACGTCTGGTCGCAGGCCGCCGTCGCGCTCGTCGAGGCGACCATCGTCGGCCTCGGGGTCTGGATCCTGCAGGTGCCGTTCCCGCTGCCCATCGCCGTGCTGACGTTCTTCGGCGGGTTCATCCCGATCGTCGGTGCCTTCGTCGCCGGGGCGTTCGCCGTCCTCGTCGCCCTGGTGTCGAACGGGGTCTGGACCGCGGTGGCCGTGCTGGCGATCATCCTGCTGATCAATCAGCTCGAGGGAAACGTCATGCAGCCGCTGATGGTCGGTCGCTCGCTCAAGATGCACGCGGCCGTCGTGCTCGCGTCGGTGGCGTTGGGCGGCGCGCTGTTCGGCATCATCGGCGCCTTCCTCGCCGTGCCCGCCGTGGCGGCGATCCAGGTGATCACCCGCTACATCCGCGAGCAGGTGGTGCGCCCCGAAACGGCGAGCGAGCTCTCCATCGCGGATGCGGATGGGCGGATCGCCGGGACCGACGGCTGACGACCGGGCGCACCGAACCGGCACGCCCGCCGGCGTTCAGCGTCCGAGGCGCTTCGCCAGCTCCGGCGACAGCCCGCGGCGCACGCCGCCGCCCAGCGGGTCGAACACCGTCCCGCCACCCGAGGCCCCGGCGCGCGGCGGCACGAGGCTGTCCCGGAACTCGGGGTCCTCGCCCGCCCGGTAGCGGATCTCGCCGGCGTACCGAGCGAGATCGACGCGCCCTCCGGAGCCTCCGCGGTGGGGTGTCGCCGTCCCGAGATCATCGGGCAGGCCGAGTTTCTCGGCCACCGTCGCGAGCACCTCGGCCGCCGGCACATCGGACCAGGTCGCCGCGAGCTGGCGCGCCACCGGGTCGGCCGGCCCGCTCGGCGCGCCGGCGGTCGTGGGCAGCGCGGGCAGGCCGGCGTCCAGCAGAGCCTTCGCATCGACGATCCCGGCACCCCAATTGCCCGCATCCCAACCGGCGGGGGTGCGGCAGGTCGACCGCACGAGGTGACGGAAGGCCTCCTGGACGCGCGAGACACCGTAGGCCGCGCGGATCGTCGCCGGCGTGTGGTGCGCGAGCCACATCGCCGCGATCCCGGCCAGCGTGGCCACCGCGAACGACGTCCCGTCGCCGCGGCCGATGCCGAAGGTCTCGGGGGTCCCGCCCACGGTGAAGGCGTTCCAGACGGCCTGGCCGGGGGCGCAGATGTCGACCTCCGACCCGCGCGACGAGCCGGACCACGGCTGGTCCGCGACGGTCGTGCCACCGACGGCCAGACACTCGGGGTAGGACGCGGGTGCGGTGACGAACCCGACGTAGTTGCCGGCCGCGGCCATCACGATCATCCCGGACCCGACCGCGCGCTGGATCGCCGCCTGCAGCCCGTTGAAGCCGCGGCCGCCCAGGCTCATGCTGATCACCTGGCAGCCCGCCTGCCTGGCGTGGTCGACGGCACGGGCGACGTCGCCGTCGAAGACCTGCACGACGCTCTTGATGCTGCGGATCGGCACCAACGTGGCCTCGGGCGCCGAACCGACGACCTGCGCCGCCATCCGGCTGGCGATGACGCTGCCCGTGTTGGTGCCGTGGCCGGGCGTGTCCAGCGGGAACCACCAGCGCTTGACCAGCGGGTCGCGGGCATCGTCGTCGTCGTCGAGGATGTCCCGGTCCCGAGTGAGATCCAAGGCATCGGGCGTGATCTCGGGATGAAGCGTGTAGCCCGTATCGATGTGGCCGACGAGAATGCCGGCGCCCCGGGGCACGCCACCCGGCGCCGGCGGGGTGGACCAGGCCTGTGGGGCGCGCACCGCCTGCAGGCTCCACAGCGGCGAGTCGGTGGACAGCGCGGCCGCGGCCGAGCCGGCAGGCTGCTCGTTCACCTGGGTGGCCGGCGGCTCGCGGTAGGCGCTGCTGGGAAGGTCGGGCTCGACCGTGGCGCCGATCCGGTCGCCGAGCCCCCTCGCGAGCTCGTACGCCAGGGCAGTCAACGGGAGGGCGGGGGACGCCGGCACCGCCCCGACCGCGACGAAGAAGCGGGCGAGGTCGCGGCTGCGATCCCGTCCGAACAGGAAAGCGACGTCCCAGCCGGGGCCGAGCGCGTCCCGGACGTCGGTGCGGAGCGCGCGAAGCGTGCGCCGCGTGCCCGGCGGAACCTCGATCAGCAGTCGCAGCGTCGTGTCGTCCACGTCGATCCCCCCACCCCTTGCCCGCGTCGCGGGCTGGGCCGACCCCGTCGTCGGTCCCGGCCTGTGGGAGCGCCCGTGATCGCGGCCCGATACCCGATGGCACGACCGACCGGGTTGGATGGGGCCATGACCATCGACTCCGAGCCACGGCGCCTGGTGCTGTTGCGCCACGGCAAGTCCGCGTACCCGCAGGGGGTCCCGGACCACGAACGGCCACTGGCCGAGCGCGGCGAGCGCCAGGCCCGGCTCGCCGGGGAGTGGATCCGCGCCACCCTGCCGCCCATTGACCGGGTGCTGTGCTCGACAGCGACGCGCACGCGGCAGACCCTGGCCGCGACCGGCATCGATGCGCCGACGACGTTCACCGATGCGATCTACGGTGCCTACCCCGACGAGCTGCTCGAGCTGGTGCGCGAGCTGCCGGACGGCGAACATGTCGTCCTGCTCATCGGCCACGCGCCCGGCCTGCCCGACCTCGCCGAGGACCTCGCCGGGCCTGGATCGAACAAGGAGGCGCTCGCGCAGGTCCGCACCAAGTTTCCGACGTCGGCGATCGCCGTGGTCGCCGTCCGCGGCGCCTGGTCCGCGGTCGACCAGGCGTCGACATCGCTGACGCACTGCGTCATCCCACGCTAGGAGGCTGCATTCATGCCCGCGTTCAAGCCCGGTTCCACGCCCGATTCAGCGCCGAATTCAGCGCCCGATTCAGCGCCCGTTTCCGCGCCCGTTTCCGTGCCCGATTCAGTGCCCGATTCCGTGCCCGATTCAGTGCCCGATTCAGTGCCCGATTCGGGACACCGCTACCGGCTGATCCCGTTCGAGGGAGCGACCCCCGCCGTGAGCCCGGAGGCCTGGGTCGCGCCGACGGCCACGCTGATCGGATCGGTGACCGTGGCCGCGGGGGCGAGTGTCTTCTACGGCGCCGTCCTGCGTGGTGACCGGACGACGATCACGGTCGGTCCGGGCAGCAACCTGCAGGACAACGTCGTCGTGCACGCCGATCCGGGCTTCCCGGCCGCGATCGGCTCGGGGGTGAGCGTCGGGCACGCTGCCATGTTGCACGGTTGCACGATCGAGGACGGCTGCCTCATCGGGATGTCCGCGACGGTGCTCAACGGCGCGGTCGTCGGCGCCGAGTCGATGATCGCGGCGGGCGCGGTGGTGCTCGAGGGCACGCTGGTCCCGCCCCGCTCACTCGTGGCCGGCGTGCCCGGGAAGGTGCGGCGGCCGCTCGCCGACGAGGAGGTCGCCGGGCTCCGGCAGAACGCGGACCACTACGTCGAGATGGGTCGCCGGCATTCGGACGCCACCCGCTGAACCGCCGAGTGCCGTGGGATCAGCGCCCGCCGAACTCCCGCACCTGTTTGCAGACCAGCCGGCCGTTCTCGAGGATCTTCAGCTCCATGTCCAGCGACGTCGGTTTCTCGGCGTCGATGACCACGAAGCGGCAGTCGCCCCCCGGGTAGTAGCCGGGCTTGGCGGCGCAGTACGCGCGCTCCACGATGGTCGCGAGGTCGACGAGTCCGAGCATCTCCGATTCGGGCAGCACGGGATCGGTGCGGCGCGGGCCGTCCGCGGTCGGCTTGGCGAATCGGGTGACGGTGAGCGAGGTGGGTTCGTCGCCGAGACCGAGAGCGGCGACGGTCAGCTCGGTCTCGGTGCCGGGATCGGGATTCGTCGCGAGGTTGTTGCCCTGCTGAACCGAGAGGCTGTACCCGAAGATCCCGCTGGCGTTGATCACCCTCGTGACGATGACGGCGTTCGCCGCGACGTCGGACTCCGTGTCGTACACCGGCACCACCGACAGGCCCATGGCCACGGTGGCGTGATCGATCCTCGCGAACGTCCGTTCCTCGATGGCGCGCTGATTCCACAGGCTCGCGTAGACGCCCTTGATCGCGCAGGCCACCGAACGGGGCGTGACCTTCCGCTTGACCTCGCCGCCCGGCTCGTCCTCGAGCTCGAAGGCACAGGAGCCGTCGGGGTTGTCCTTCTTCGTCACGGTCGCCGTGAAGCTGTCGTGCAGGCCGGCTCCGTCGAAGTTCGGCACGTCCTCGGCGTTCGCGCTCGACCGGATCTTGACCTTCTTGATCGTGGGCAGGAGCTCGGCGAAGGCCGCCCTGACCGCGGCCAGGTCGTCCGGTGGGACCGTCGCATTCAGGAAGCAGGTCTGCACCGAGTCGACCCGGCGGGCCCGCTCGGCCGGCGACAGCGTGCCCGACTTCTCCGCATCGACGAGGGCGTCGAGCTCCTGCCGGAGCCGGCCGTTGGCCGGGTGGTCGACGAGGTTGCGGTAGAAGGACAGCGGGATGCCGAAACCGAGCGGTACCAGGTCGTAGCCGGCGCGCTCGCTGGGTGAGCCGGTGTCACCGATTCGACCGAGCACCTGGCGATGCGCCAGGAAACCCAGATTGGCGGCCTTCGAGCCGTACCGCCGATTGAACGCGAGCGTCTGTTCGCGGGTGCCGGCCGCCATCTCGTCGTAGGACCTGATCCGCGTCTCCGGTTCCCAGCTGAGCGGTATCCACGGTCTGTTGTTCCGCTCGGCGAGCCGTCGGGCGATCTCCTCGTCGGTGGTCGCCTCGAGCAGGAAGTCGTCGCCGCGGACGACCAGGTGCACCGGCCGGTCGGCCCACGGCGCGAGCCGCGGGTTCTGTGGCGCGGCGTCCCGCAGCACCATGTTCGGTGTGCCCCGCTCCTTCGACTTCAGGTTGACGTGCGAGCTCGCGTCCTGCACGGCCCGGGTGATCACGCCGGCGACCACGGAGAGGTCAAGCGGAAGTTCGTCGAACACCGGGATGTCGGCGGGCGTCAGCTCGCCGTGAGTCGCCGGGAAGATGCGCAGGTGGCCGAAGGCCTCGCCGGTGTTCAGCGGGATGTACCGCACGGCGCCGAGAACCTGGTCCACGCTGGTGATCGCGACGCCCAGATCCGCGAGCCGGTCCCGGACGGTCACGACGGTCTGCTGGCTGCCCGTGGCGACGAACGCGAGCCGCCCATCCGGAATGGTGACCGCCGCGGCGGCGATCGACACCACCTGCAGGACAACCTCTTCGGCGATGACATCCTGCGGGTAGAATTGCACGCCGTACAGCGGCGTGTCGGACCCGTCGAGGAAGTAGCTGTGCAGCACGCCGGCCGCGTACCGCTTGCGGCCGGGCGTGAAGTAGGTGAGCCGGTTGAACTCGGCATTCCCCTCGGGGATCGCAAGGGCCCTGCGGGCGAACACCCAGTGGAATCGGGCGGCGTCGGGAACGTCCCCGTTCTCCGTGAACGTGCCGTTGATGAAATGGATCTCGGGCCGATCCGGCGCGCGGAGGTCGACGAGGAACTTCACCACCCTTCCGTTGGCGACGAGATCGCCGGCCGGAACCGACAGCGCCTGGAAGGTCTCGGCATCGGGCACGTCGCGCACGCCGAGCGGCAACGGCGGCGCGGCGGCGGCGGGCGCCGGCGGTGCCAGCAGCGCCAGCGACTCTCGGCGCGGCATCCGCCGGATCTCGAAGGGCAGGAATCCGAGCATCGTTCGGTCACCTCCGCGTGGCCTCCCCCGACCACCTCCGAGCATCTTCCTCGGGCCCGCGGGTGCGCGCCGCCGGATTTCACGAACGGAGCAACGGGGTGGACGGCGGTCCGGAGCTGCCGGGAGAACGGGTCCGGCGGCGGATCGGCACGGCTCGTCCGGGTTTTCGGCGACACCGGAGCGCGAGCGTCGGGGCGGCTCCGGGGAGTGGGGGGTAGCCCCGGGTCACTGCTCCCTCCCCCCAGACCGGAGCAGGGACCCGGGTGGTGACATCACCTGGCTACCGACGGATGAGAGCGCCCCGGGCGCGGCGCTGATACAGCCGGCGCGCAAAGGCCGGGCGTGAATGCCTCTCGTCCCACGGTCGTCCGAGGACGCCGTCGACCGCGGGCGCCGTCATCGGACGTCGTCGACACCGACGGATGTCATCGCCCAGCCGCATCGCACCGGCCGGCGAGCCGGGCAACGTCACTGATTGGCGGCGTTCTTGTACATCCGGACGGACAGCGGAACGAAGACGACCAGCATGATCACGATCCAGATGACCGAGTAGGCGACCGGGTGCTGCCCGGGCCAGATGTCCGGCGGCGGCATCATCGGGCTCGCGTTGCCGAACAGCTCGCGGACCGACTGGGTCACCGATGACACCGGGTTCCAGTTCGCGAACGCTTTCAGCGGGGCCGGGAAGTTCTCGGTCGGCACGAAGGTGTTGGCGATGAACGTCAGCGGGAAGATCACGATGAAGGCGGCGTTGTTGACGACCTCGGGCGCCTTGACGAGCAGGCCGATCGTCGCCATCACCCACGAGATCGCATAGGCGAAAGCGAGCAGCAGCACGTACGCGGCCAGCGCCTCCCAGATGTTGGTCGTGATGCGCCAGCCGACCAGCAGACCGGTCAGCGACATCACGATGAGCACGAGGACGTTGTTGCCGACGTCGGCGTTCGTTCGCCCGACCAGCACCGCCGACTGCGCCATGGGCAGCGAACGGAACCGGTCGATGAGCCCCTTCTGCAGGTCCTCGGCGATGCTGACGCCGGTGATGGTCGCACCGAAGATCACGGTCTGCGTGAAGATGCCGGCCATGAGGAAGACCTTGTAGTCCACGCCCGGCAGCGGGATGGCGCTGCCGAAGACGAACGCGAACAGCAGCACGAACATGATCGGCGACAGCGTCGCGAAGACCAGCAGCTCCGGCACCCGCTTGATCTTCAGCAGGTTTCGCTTGGTGACGACGATGCCGTCGGAGAAGGTCTGCGCCATCGTGCTCACTTGCCCCGCCCCCGTCCACCCTTGGCGCCGGCCAGCTCGGGTTCGGGCTGTTCCTCCGCGGAGGCGTGCCCGGTCAGCGTCAGGAACACGTCGTCCAGATCGGGCCGCCGCAGGCCGACGTCGATGAGGGTGACGCCACTGTCGTCCAGCAGGCGCAGCGCCTCCCGCAGGACGTCCGCCCCACCCTGGACCGGCACCGTGATGCCGCGACCCTGCTCGTCGAGCGACGCCTCGTCGATGGCCAGCGGGGCGAGCCGGTCGCGGATGATCTCCAGGTGCGCGACCTCGGCGACCGTGAACTCCAGGCGGTGGCCGCCCACCTGGTCCTTGAGCTCGTCCGCGGTGCCGCGGGCGATCACCTTGCCGTGGTCGATGACGACGATGCCGTTCGCGAGCCGGTCCGCCTCCTCGAGGTACTGCGTGGTCAGCAGGATCGTCGTGCCCTCGGTGACCAGGGAGCCGATGAACTCCCACATGTCGACGCGGCTCCGCGGATCCAGCCCGGTGGTGGGCTCGTCCAGGAACAGCACGCGCGGCCGGGCGATGAGCGAGGCGGCGATGTCGAGGCGCCGCCGCATGCCGCCGGAGTAGGTCTTCAGCAGTCGCTTCTGCGCGTCGAGGAGGTCGAACCGCTCGAGCAGCTCGCCGGCGCGCTGCCGAGCCACCGCCCGGCTCAGCCGCGACAGCCGGCCGACCATCTCCAGGTTCTCCATGCCCGTCAGGTACTCGTCCACGCCGGCGTACTGGCCGGTGAGACCGATCGTGGCGCGCACCTGGGCGGCGTCCCGCACCACGTCGAGACCGAAGACGCTCGCGCTGCCCGCGTCGGCCAGCAGCAGCGTGGCGAGCACGCGGACGATGGTCGTCTTCCCGGCGCCGTTGGGACCGAGCAGGCCGAGCACCGTGCCCTCCGGCACCTGCAGGTCCACCCCCGCGAGGGCCCTGGTTTCCTTGAACGACTTGACCAGGCCGGCGACCTCGACCGCGGCCGCCATCAGGCTCGAGCCGCCGAGCTCGGGGGCCGCACGCCGTTCCGGACTTCGGTCTGCCTCATGCCAGCTCTCTCCTCGTCCGATCGATGTCGATCCGCCGACGAGTACAGCACAACGCCCCGACAGCCCCTTCTTCGTTCGCCTCCAGCCGAAACTGGACGTGACAACTACTGGCCGGCGGCCGGCGCATCACGTACCCCGGCGGGCCGCCGCGTCGCCGGTGACCGGCGGGGATCCGCCCGGCGCGCCGACCAACCGGCTTCGATCAGCCGGCCCTGGCCACGGGCAGCGAGCGAGAGCGCTTGTCCGCGAAGAACTTCCACATCTCGGTCGTGGCGCGGGGCCCGCGCGGGTCGCTGTAGGGGGCCTTGGCACCGCCGGACCAGGCGTGCCCGAGCCCGTCCACCAGCCAGACCTCGAGCAGCCGCTCCCGGCCGGACCGCCAGCCGATCACCCGGTATCCGCGGCGGGTGCGGGCCGACGACGGCTGCGCGGGCGGCACCACGCGCACCCGCGGTTCACCGAGAACCGCTGGGAGAGCCGACGAATCGGAGCCGTGGTAGTCGATCCACTGCTGAGCGATGCGCTCCGCGTTCACCGCACGCACGACGGCGTCGTCGCGGCCCTGGAAGACGATCGTCGGGGGCATCGCCCTGGCCCCCTGGGGCGGCGGCGGGAGCGCCGTCGAGCCCTGCATCGCTCTGAAGGCGTCCTGAGCGCCCGCCGACGATCGCGGAGGTGGCCCCGAATGGATGGCCACGCCGGCCCACAGCTCCGGGTAGGTCGCGGCGAGGGTCATCGCCATCGCGCCGCCCGCGGACAGGCCGGCGAGGTAGACGCGGGTGGGATCGATCCGCAGGCCCCTGCCGGTGCAGACCTGCTCGACGATCCCCGCCAGGATCGCCGGCTCGCCGATGCCCCTGCCCTGATTCGCCCGCTGGAACCAGTTCCAGCACCGCTGGCCGTGCTGGCTCAGCGGCTGCTGCGGGTAGACGACGACGCACCGCTGCCGATCGGCCAGCTGGTTGAACCGCGTGCTGACGGCGAAGTCCGCGGCGGTCTGCCCGCAGCCGTGCAGCGCGACCAGCAGCGGCACCCGGCCGCGGCCGAGCGCACGCGGGACGTACACGAAGTACTCGCGGCGACCGGCCAATCCGGCGTAGACGTACCGGCGCCAGGTTCCGGCACCGGGCGGCGCGGCGGCCTTCGGGCGGGCGCTCGCGGCGGCGACGGCGCGCCGGCTGGCGGGACGGGCCGCCCGCGCGGCCGGGCGACGGCGCGGTCGCCGGCGACGGGGCGTCGGGGGCAGGAACGCCTTCAGCAGGGCGGACGTCCTGGGGCGCCGCCGACGGGTGGGCACGGTCGCGCCCCCCGTCCCTCGTCCGATGTCCCCTGTCACCCTAGGCAGCACCGGGCGGGCAGACCACCGGGCGGGCCTGCCGCCGGGTGCCGCCCGGAAGGCCGGGCGGCACCCCGCGCGCGGTCACATCTCGATGGTCTCGTAGACGTCCACGGCGCCGCCGTCGGCGATGACCGGGCACCCCTTGGCCAGGCTGACGGCGTCCTGCAGCGAGTTCGCGGTGACCAGCGAGTAGCCGCTGGCGCCCAGCCGGCCCGGATTCGTGGCGCCGCCGGACGACACCGTGGCCGAGGCCGTGAACGGGTTCCCGCCGTCGACGATCGCCTCGCCGAGGGTGCCGAACCAGGCGTTCCAGGCGTTCAGCGAGGCCTGCTGGGCCTCGGGGTCTCCGCCATCTTGCCGCCCGCGTAGAGAAATGCGTACTTGGTCACGACCGCTCCTCACGGTTCGCCGGCCACGGGGATCGCGACCGGTCTACCCCTCCAGACGGGCGTGCGGCGCCGGACTCGACAGCCCCGGGAAAGATTCGCCGGGAAAGATTCTCTGCCGGATCCCGGGCGCGCCTCCGGGCGGCGCCGGCGCTACTCCCGCGACCAGGCGTCCTCGTCGGAACCGACATGGATGGCCTGCTCGTACACGTCGGCCGGATCGGCCTCGGCGACGTTCCCGATCGGCTCGACGGTGCCGCCGTCGTCGTCGCCGGCCGGCGCCTGCTGCTCGGCGACGTCGGCCGGATCGGCCTCGGCGGCCGGCTCCTCGGAACGCGGGTCGTGGGCGGTGGTCACGGCAGCCTCCTCGCGGATCGGAACGGGACTGCCCCTCCGGTATCCCGCAGCGGCCCCGCTCACGCAACCCTGCCGCGGACGCCGGGCGGCGGGCAGTAGCCACCCACGGCGTCGGACAGCAGTTCCGCGAACGTGAGCGCCGTGTCGTCCTCGAACCGCGGACCGACGATCTGGATCCCGACCGGCAGCCCGCGCCGGGACCGGCCGATCGGCGCCGCGACGACGGGCAGCCCCGGCAGCGCCGCGTGCGCGACCCAGTAGGCCAGGTCGTCGTACGGCCGGACGCCCGAGGCCGTTCC
>CAWJOH010000027.1:0-142092 GCA_963844455.1 uncultured Actinomycetota bacterium | reverse complement strand
TCCCCCTAACAACCGGCGGAAGCAAGGGGTGAACCGTCACGGGTTTGATGCCGTCTCTTTCTGAGTTCAGGAGGATGACGTCATGCCGAAGAAGATCAGTCCGGAGGTGCAGGCTCGGGCGGTGCGTCTGGTGCGCGAGCATCAGGCGGACTACCCGTCGATCACCGCGGCGTCGCGGGCGGTGGCCAAGCAGCTCGGTTTGGGCCGGGAGACTGTGCGTCGTTGGGTCGTGCAGGCCGACGTCGACGCCGGTGACCGGCCGGGCACCACCAGCGCGGAGTCGGCGGAGATCAAACGCCTGAAGGCGGAGAACCGGAAACTGCGTGAGGACGTCGAGATCCTCCGCGCGGCAACGGTTTTCTTCGCGGGAGAACACGACTCCCGAAACCGCTGATCATGGGCTTCATCGATACCATGCGCAGCGAAGGCCACGCGGTCGAGTCGACCTGCGCCGTGCTCACCGAGCACGGCTGCCCGGTCGCCGCGCGGACCTACCGGGCCTGGAAGAGCCGCTCGGTCGTCGCCGCCCGCACGGTCAGCGACGCCATCGTGGTCGACAAGCTCCGGGCTCTTCAAGGCACACCGGAGAGTCTCTACGGCCGACGGAAGATGACCGCCTACCTGCGCCGAGACGGCCTGCAGATGGCCCACTGCACCGTCGACCGGCTGATGCGGCAGGAAGGCATGAACGGTGTCCGCCGCGGCCGCGCGGTGCGCACCACGATCCCCGGCCGCGACGGCAACCGGGCCGGTGACCTGCTCGATCGGCAGTTCCGGGCGGCCGCACCGAACCTGGTGTGGATCGCCGATTTCACCTACTGCCGCACCTGGGCAGGCATGGTCTACGTATCGTTCATCGTCGACGTGTTCGCCCAGCGGATCGTCGGCTGGCACGCCGCCACGAACAGACGCACCGACCTGGTCCTCATCCCGCTGCAGATCGCACTATGGGACCGCGACCGCGCCGGGCACCCCATCGAGGCTGGAAAGTTGTTGCACCACAATGATGCCGGCAGTCATACACGTCGCTGCGGTTCACCGAGCACCTCGCGCTCGAGGGCATCGCCCCGTCCGTCGGGACGGTCGGCGACGCCTACGACTGTGAGACTGGTGCGTGCCGTCCGGTGGCCTGACTCTTGCTTACGACTGACCCCGCGGTTTGGGTGTCCTGGCTGTTGATCTGTCGGTTGCCGGGCGGCGCACGAAGTGGTGCTGGCCGGCGGGCGTGACCTCATAGGAGCCTGATCTGCACTCGGACCCGTCACAGTCCCGTCCACCCGACCGGCCAGCGTCGCTGCCCCGTACC
The DNA here is from genome assembly GCA_963844455.1 of uncultured Actinomycetota bacterium. Lineage (GTDB taxonomy): Bacteria > Actinomycetota > Actinomycetes > Mycobacteriales > Nakamurellaceae > Nakamurella. The sequence goes on along the minus strand of CAWJOH010000027.1, from coordinate 140,786 downwards.
CGGTCGAGCAGGAGGTAGCAGTGACCAGCATGCAGCAGACCCGTACGCGTCGTCGAGTGGTCATCGGCGTGGACACCCACAAGTTCGTGCATGTCGCGGTCGCGTTGGACCACAACGGCGCGGTCCTGGCGACCGGAATGTTCACCGCCGACGCGGCGGGCTACCAGGAATTGATCGACTGGGCGCTCGCATTCGGCGGCAAGGAATTGACGTTCGCGATCGAGGGCACCGGCTCTTACGGCGCCGGGTTGACCAGCGCGATCCGGCGCCGGGACATCGGGGTGATCGAGGTGATGCGCACCGACCGCCGCGACCGGCGGCTGCGGGGCAAGAGCGACACCCTGGACGCGGAGAACGCGGCCCGCGCGGTGCTGGCCGGCAACGCCACCGCGGTGCCCAAGACGGCGGACGGCGCTGTGGAGATGATCCGGCAGATCAAGGTAGCGAAAGACGTTGCGGTGAAAGCCCGCACATCGGCCATGATCACCCTGAAGAGCGTCGTGGTGACCGCGCCATCCGAGCTGCGGGAGGCGCTGCAACCGTTGACCAGGATGACGCTGATCGACCGGTGTGCCGGGCTCCGTCCCGGACCGGTGACCAGCGTCGCGGCCGCCACCAAGCACACGCTGCGGGCCATCGCCCGGCGCTGGCAACAACTGGACACCGAAATCAAGGCGCACGAGGCGATCCTGGCCGACCTCACCGAACGGGCCGCGCCGCAGCTCGTCGCCGCCTTCGGTGTCGGGCCGGACACGGCATCGGAAATGATGATCGTCGCCGGCGACAACCCCGACCGAGTCCGCAGCGAACCGGCATTCGCCCGCCTCTGCGGCGTCGCCCCCATCCCCGCGTCTTCCGGCATGACCACCCGGCACCGACTCAACCGCGGCGGCCACCGCCAGGCCAACGCCGCCCTCTACCGCGTCGTCATCGTCCGCATGCAACACCACGCCCCGACCAAGGCCTACGTCGCCCGCCGCACCACCGAAGGCAAGACCAAAGCCGAAATCATCCGATGCCTCAAGAGGCTCCTCGCCCGCGAACTCTGGGCCCTCATGCGCCCCCTACGAACCGCGACACAGACCGCGAAACCCGCCGCTTGACGGCTATAGGAGCATCAACGCGCTCATGGAGTGCGTGATCGGCCTGTTCAAGACCGAGTGCATCCGCACCCAGCTGTTCCACCGCGGGCCGTATCGGACACTCGCCGACGTCGAGTACGCAGTCGCCGGCTGGGCCGACTGGTACAACCACCGGCGGCTCCACAGCACCCTCGGGATGATCCCGCCCGCGGAGTACGAGCACCACCACTACGCTGCCCTCAAACCGCAGGAGCAGCCCGCATGAGACCGGCAGAGAAGCCGTGACGGTTCACCGAGGCAACGCCCGCCCTCCGGTGGCCCGACCGCGGTCGGAGCATACGGGCCCGGGCCAAGGGCAAGGCGGACCCGGCCGGAACCGATCCGCCCGGGTGAATCCCTCCCCCGCTACCGCTCCCCCGGCATCCACCCGCCCGGACCAGCCCCACCCGACCCCGCGCCCTGCGGGCCCCTTGACCCAGACCCGTCGATCACAGCCGTGATCGGGCCACCGGAGGAACGGTTGACACAACAATGACCCCATAAGTCCGCTCCTCGGCGGCGCTCACCATCATCGAACCCGCGCCAGAATGCAGCTCCCGGAAGGCCGCAAATCACCGGCGACGCGCCGACGGCGAAGCGTCGCTGCCCACGGCCGAAGACACACTCCGCACGCGAAGACGAACGAACGCCGGCGCGATACACGGCGATTAGGATCCGTCAGGTGTTCCATATGGAACACCTGACGGTGCTCCCGCTTGTGATGCACTCCAGAATAGCGCATGTCGGCGCCGGCGTCACGTCAGCGGTCGATCGTGTGCCCCAAGCATCGCGACCCTCAAATCCGGAGCTCCCGCCCCGACAACGGTTGTGATGACAGCCGACTCACTGCACGCTGACTACCCGAGGTCCAGCGGGAACGAAAGTGACCGTCCATGAGCATCAATGACAAGTGAGCCGCGCACGCCGCCGCCGCGGAGATCGCGGTCCGCACACACACTAAGCTCGGATGCACCGTCGTAGAGGGTGGCCCGGCAAGTCGTAGCGCGGAATGCCCTTGCGGGGCAGCAGGATCTGACTTCTCTACGGTTCGATCGGCACTGTCCGAAGGGCATCCCGCGAATGCGAGATCGCATCCGCCCGTCGCCGAGCTGAGGAATTGACCGCCGTCGATGGCCGCCTGCACCTCGGCGACGTCACCAACGCAGCCCGCCGGTCGCAGGCCACAGCCTCGTCGAAGAAGGCCTCGGACAGGTAGAACGGCCTGCGAAGTCGAGCTGCATTTCCAGTTTCGCGTTTTCACGGCGGAGCCGCGCCAGGTCGGCGCGCTCCGATTGCGGCCGGGCGCCCTGCGAGTTCTTCCGCCGGCAGGGTCGTCAGCGGATCCTGAGGTGTGGCTCGATAACCACATAAGACGTCATCAGCCCTGGTGGTGGCCTTGACCACCGCGACGGCCAGCGAGCCGACCTCCCAGCTCGAGGTCGCGCACCGCCTCGGTGGACATCAGCGACACAACCCGGAACGGGCCGCACTGAAGCTCGACCTGCACAAATACCGCCGCATCCGCGGATGGCTGGCCCTGGAGCCTGCACATAGAATCGCTGACCGGCTCAGCCCGCCAGTACCACCCACGTGTCGGCGGCAAGTCCGCCGTCCAGCAGCGGCGCGGACGCTTCGACGACAGTGGCGCCTGAGGGGAGCGCGTAGGGGCCGACGCCCAGGTTCAGCACGAGGGTCAGCCGACTGTCGGGTTCGCTCCGCGCCTGGGCCTGGACGCCGACGTGCGCATCGGCCAGCTCGGTCGTCGAGACGATCGCGTCCACCAGCCAGGGGTGGCGTCGGCGCAGGCCGATCATCTGCCGGTAGGTGGACTCGACGTCCCGGCTCGCATTGGCGAAAAGCCAACGTTCGCTGGGCAGCTCCGGCCGGACCGATTCGTCACCGCCGGGCCGCTGCTCTTTGACCGCTTCGAACCCGAACTCGTCGCCGTAGTAGATGCTCGGCACGCCGGGCAGGAACATCAACAGCGCGATGGCATGCGGCCAGTGACGCGGGTCCTTGATCTGGCTGGCCACCCGGGAGACATCGTGGTTGCCGATGAACGTCATCGGCACCAGATGCTCGAGCAGCGCGCGGTGCCGGCGCAGCGTCCAGTCGAGCTCGTGGAAATTGACTGTGTCTAGCGAGGACCAGATCGCGTGCCACAGCTCGTACTGGGTGACAGAATCCAGGCCGGAGTCCGCGACGTACTGCGCGTAGTCGCCGTGGATCATCTCGCCGACGAACCACGCCTCCCCGAACTCGGCGCGGACGGCGGGAAGCACGGCCGCCCAGAATGACGCGGGCACGGCGTACGCCGCATCCAGTCGCCAGCCGTCGATGCCGCGACGTAGCCAGTGCAGCATCACGTCTCGGATGAACTGCTGCACGCGCGGCGAGTAGTGGTTGAGGGTGACCAGCGTGTCGTGTCCCTCGAAGTAGTCCGCGGTGATGACGCCGTCGGTGTCGTACAGCCGGCTCACCCACGATGCGGCCGGCGACCCTGGACCCTCTGCAAGCGCCTGCGCCACCGGAGGAAAGTCTCGTCCCGCGTGATTGAACACGCCGTCAAGCAGAACCCGGATGCCGCGTTCGTGGCAGGCCGCTACCAGCCGATCGAAGTCCTCGTCGTCGCCGAGTCGCGGATCGACGCTGAGGTAGTCGGTCGTGTCGTATCCATGGGTTGTCGAGGTGAAGATCGGACCGAGCAGCAGACCGTTGGCGCCCAGCGAGATCAGGTGGTCGAGCCAGCCCTCCAGTCGCCGTAGCCTGTGGAGGCTGATGACGCTGCCGACGCGTTCCGTTTGTTGCGGCTCGGCACCGACGAAGCCGAGCGGGTAGACGTGCCACCAGATGACGTGGTCGACCCAGGACGTCACGCCGCACCTCCTCGCCCTTGACTGATCGCTGACCAACTCCCCGCGCGATTCTTCTCGCCTGAGCAGAACATTCGCTGCTGGAACCGACCAGGCTGACCCCGGTGACGTGCTCCCGAGTCTGCTCGGGTAGGCAGAAGCATGCGCTTCGGGATGTTCCTCAACCAGGGCTGGCGGTCGCCGCCGACATCGCCGCCGACCCGCTGTTGGCGCTGACGGCTCATTTCCGCAGCCCCGCACCACCCTGGGTCAGCAACCCGGGGCGCACAGTTGGTGCGACGGCGCATCGTTCCTGCAACACGGGGTGGTCTTCTACACCCGCACGGCCCTACAGCCGCCGAGAGAACTTCACCCTGATCCACGAGCTAGCGCACTACCTCGTCTCCCGGAACGACGAGGCCTTGAACTGGCTGGCCGACGCACCAACGGCGAGATGCTCGAGGAACGCCTCTGCGACCTCATCGCCCGACGGCTGCTGCTGCCAGACAACCTGGTCGACGCCGTACTGGACGGCGCGCGGCCGGCCGCCACTAAATCCAAGATCTCGTTACGCCTCGTCGGCCATGCAACTATCTCACGCGTTTCCCGTGTGGTCGGCGGTGTCCGACGAGCCGAATCTCGCATGCCGGTCTGGTTTCCGGTGATGGGTTTGGCCGCCAGGGCCGGCCTGGTCGACTTGCCCGATGAATGGTTGACGGTCCCCGGCGGCGCCGGGCATGGGGGCGGGCTGAAGGTATCCACGAGCAAGATCAACTACTCGCCGGACCGATCAGCCACGGTGCATCCGGGGCCAACGGCCCCTTGTCCAGGCGAGCCGCTCGCCGGCGCGGCGTCGATCTAGCAGAGGCGGGTGGTGATGTGGTTCCGCGCAGTACGAGTCTGGTCGGCAGGAGCACAGGTTCGCCGGCGGTGACACTCACTTCGCCCTGGAGGACCTGTAGTAGCAGCTGGGCAGCGACTTCGCCCTGGGCGGCGACATTCTGGGCGACTGTGGTCAGGTCAAGCATCGGGGCCATCTCGTGATCGTCGACACCGACGATCGAGACATCGCCTGGCACTTCGAGCCCGGCTCGCCGAAGGGCCCAGAGAGCGCCGATCGCAAGCTCGTCGTACTCCGCGAACACCGCCGTCGGCATGATCGGCCGCGACAGCAGTTGTGCCATCGCAGCTGCGCCTCCCGCTAGACCGTGCGGGCCGGCCGCCACGAGGCGATCGTCGACGGTGAGACCGGCGGCCCGCAACGCTTGCTCGTACCCGCGGCGGCGACCTAAGGAGGAGACGAAGTCGAAGCGGGGATCGTCCGCCTCGCCGGCGATGAACCCGATCCGCTCGTGCTTGAGATGGAGCAGGTGGTTGACCGCGCCGCGCGCGGCCGCGGCCTCATCGATTCCGACAGATGGCGAGCCAGGGACCGTGGTGCCCACACTCACCATGGGCAGATCGAGCGCGCGGAGCGCCAGGGTGTGCTCCTCGGTGAGCGGCATAGAGAGTGTGAGGATGCCTTCCACCCGACGGTCGAGCGGCATCCGCTCGAAGAACTGGTCCCGGATATCGGCACTGCCAAGGTGGTAGAGGATCGCGTCATAACCCCGGATGCGGAGGAAGTCGACGGCTCCGGCTGTGACTGTGCTGAAGAACCAACGAGTGATGAACGGAACGATGACCGCCATCGAGCGTCGTGACCCGGCGGGCAAGCCGGTGGCCCCTAGCGAGGCAACGTAGGACAGGTCGCGAGCGGCGTCCAGGACCCGCTGCCGTGTTTCAGGTGCGACCTTCGCGAGGCCGCGGAGTGAGCGAGACACCGTTGCTGGCGACACTCCAGCGCGCTCCGCGACATCAACGATGTTCACGCGCGTGCGGTGCGCCCTCGCCTCGGATTCGTCGCTCACTTGCACAGCGTAGCCACGCTTGATCGATCGTGCGCGAACCACCGGATGAAACGTTGCGCTGGGCAGACCCTGCGGTCGAGCATCGAACTATTGGCTATCTGCAGAGGGTTTGGCCCGACACGTCCGGCATCCTCTTGCCAAACTTCGATGGTCAGTGCCAGACTTCGATGCAAGAAGGTTCCCGAAGCTACACGGCTGTGTCACTCTGTTTCACCGCTGCCGGATCGACGGATCTCGAGCGGTGAGCGGGGCCGATGCCGAGCCTTTGACCCAGCGAGGTGGACGCCAATGACGGCGAACGTGATCGTTACAGTCGAGCGTGAGTTCGACACACCGCGACCGCAGGTGTTCCGGGCGTGGACCGTGCCGTCCGAACTGGCCCAGTGGCGCGGATCCCCGGGTTGGCACGTTGAATTGGACTCGCTCTTCGGTGAGACGAAGCTCGGCGGTCGGCACCACCACGTCAAGGTGCGCGAATCGGACAACCTCAAGGTCACCACCGAAGGGGTCTACACCGAGTTCTTCGAACCGGACGTCTTCGTCTCACGCGAGCGGATCACGGGCGACCCGGGCATCGATCCCGGCGCACCGCTGGAACTGCGAGTCGAGTTCACCGAGATGGGGCGCCACGACACACTGGTACGGATCATCCAAGGGCCCTACGAGCCGGACGTGGCCGGCTGGCACGGCGAAGCCTGGGAAAAGGAGCTGGCCCGGCTGGCGGACTACCTCGACCGCACCAGCGGACAGGAGACCACCCGATGAGCGTCGAGCCAAAGTCTTCCAACCTGCAGCACATGGCGGTCGTAAGAACCAAGCCGCTGATGTCCATGCCGCAGATCCTGATCATGAATCTCGGGTTCTTCGGCATCCAGTACAGCTTCGGGCTACAGCAGACCGCGATCAACCCAGTGTATGAATTCCTCGGCGCCAATCCGCACGATCTGCCTATCCTGAACCTGGCGGGCCCGATCACCGGTCTTCTCATCCAGCCGCTGATCGGTGCACTCTCGGACCGGACGTGGAGTCCACGCTGGGGACGCCGGAAGCCATTCTTTCTTATTGGCGCAATCGGCTGCAGCCTCTGCCTGTTCCTGTTCCCATTCGTCACCGCGGTGTGGATGGCAGTCATCCTGCTGTGGCTGCTCGACGCCAGCAACAACACGGCCATGGAGCCCTACCGCGCCTTCATCGCCGACAAGCTCCCGCCATCCCAACTGGGTAAAGGATTCCTCGCCCAGTCGTTCTTCACCGGCCTAGGCATCACGCTGGCCAACATCTCGCTCTTCGTCTTCCAGAAGTTCATTTCCGGAGCCACCGAGGCGGGAATCCCGTACTGGGTCGTCGGCTCGTTCATGCTGGGCGCGGTCTGCTCCATCGGCACGGTGCTGGTCTCGGTCCTCAGGACCCCGGAGATCCCTCCCAGCGCCGAGGAGCTCGCGGCGCTGCGGGCAAAGAAGGGTGGTCTCGGCCCGGCGGTCAAGGAGATCGGCGAGGCGATCCGCGACATGCCGCCTCAATTCCGGAAGCTGGCGCTGGTCTACTTCTTCCAGTGGTACGGCATGGTCTGCTACTGGCAGTTCATCGCGCTGTCCATCGCCCAATCGTCCTTTCCTGACACTCCGGAGGGCAAGGAGGAGGCCGTTGCGTGGACCGGACTGGTCAACGGCTGGTACAACATCGTGACGTTCAGCGTGGCCTTCTCCCTGGTGGCGTTCGCCAAGAAGCGTGGTGCCCGAACGGTGCACTGTGTGTGCCTGCTGCTCGCGGCCGTCGGTCTGATGATCGTGCCGTCGATCACGAATCAGTATCTGATCTTCATTCCCATCATCGGCCTCGGCATCGCCTGGGCCTCGATCATGGGCGTGCCGTACATCATGGCAGTCCGGATGATCCCGTCCACCCGGTTCGGGGTTTACATGGGCATCATCAACATGATGATCGTCATCCCGATGCTCATCCAGTCGCTGACCTTCGGCTGGATCTACGAGAACCTCCTTGGAGATAACCCGAACAACGCGATCCGGTTCGCCGCGGTGTTCCTCGGTATAGCCGGCGTCCTGATGCTGTGGATCAAGGAACCACCGATCGTGCGGGATGTCGACGACGTCGCATACATGCCGGCCGGGCACTGAGGAGAAGCCATGCCGATGAAGGACTACCGCACGATCGTCGTCGGAACCGACGGATCCTCACTCGCCGGGCCAACCGTAGGCCGGGCCGCGTGGCTCGCGAAGCACAATGATGCCGATCTGGTCATCGTCTGCGCCTACGCCCAAATGTCGCGCCGCACGGAGGCGAAGAACATCGCCACCCTGGGCGGAGACACCCGCACCGGTCAAGTCCTCGGACGAGAAGCCGCATCCATTGCGTTGGCCGACGCCATGAGGGTCGCCAGCACGGAGGGAGCGACAGTCGCCGCGGCGCTACTCATCGACGGCGATCCGTCCACGGCGCTGGTCGTCACGGCCGAGGAGCGGAGCGCGGACCTGATCGTGATGGGTGCCGTTCACGACCGCAGCCTCGCTGACCGTGTTCTCGGCTCGACGGCCAATGAAGTCACCAAGCGGGCCCGGTGCGACGTGCTCATCGTCCGGCCGGAGAAGAACCTGGGCGACCTGGAGGTCCCCGAGGACGCTCTCCCCGAATGAGGGCCGGCAGGCGAACCCGTGTCTGAAGCGGGTTCCACCTCACCAACGCGAAGCGGACATCGGCACACGCCACCGGTAAGTCAGATCATCCAGGAACTCTTCGATAGATCCCGTCCTCCTAGCGTCGCCGGAGACGCGGGAACGGGTGCGGACCCGCCCTCGTGGAGGTGCGAAACGTCGAGAACAATTCTCCGCACGGGTGCCGGTTTCGACGGACGCGGTTTAGCCCGGATGCACCGTCTTGAGGGGGTGCGCGGCGGGTCGTAGCGCGGAATGCCCTTGCGGGGCAGGAAGATCGGACTTGTCTAGGGTTCGATCGGTCCTGTCAGGAAGGGCATCCCGCGGATGCAACTATCTCATGCGTTCCCGGTGCGGTCGGCGGTGTTCGACGAGCCGAATCTGGTGTCGCACGCCGGGTTGGTCCCGGCGATGGGCCTGGCCGCTCGGGCCGGTCTGATCGAGTTGGCGGATCGTCAGTTGACGGTGCCCGGCGGCGCCGGCCATGCGGCCGGGGCGAAGGTATCCGCGCTGGTCGCGGGCATGGTCGACGGGTGCTGACTCGATCGCCGACATGGCGGTGTTGCGGCACGGCGGGATGGGCCGGTTGTTCACCGGGGTGCGGGCACCGTCGACGTTGGGCACGTTCCTGCGCGCGTTCCGGTTCGGCCACGTCCGGCAGCTCGACGCGGTCGCGGCCCGGTTCCTGACCGGCCTGACCCGGCACGCCCCGCTGATCAGCACCGGCCGCGGAGGTCACCTTCGTCGATATCGACGACACCATCCGGTCCACCTACGGGTACGCCAAGCAGGGCACCGGTTACGGGTACTCCGGGGTCAAGGGACTGAACGCGCTGCTGGCCACGGTGTCGACCGCGTCGTCGGCGCCGGTGATCGTGGCGACCCGGCTGCGGAAGGGATCGGCGAACTCCGCGCGGGGCGCGGCCCGGCTGGTCGCCGACGCGCTGGTCACCACCCGGTACTGCGGCGCGACCGGGACGGTGGTGCTGCGGGCGGACAGCGCGTTCTACGGCCGGGACGTGATCGCCGCCGCCCGCCGGGCCGGGGCGCGGTTCTCGATCACCGCCCGCAAGGACCGGGCGGTCACCGCGGCGATCAGCGCGATCCCGGACGATGCGTGGACCACGATCCGCTACCCGAAAGCGGTGTTCGACGAGCAGCTCGGGCAGTGGGTGTCCGACGCCGAGGTCGCCGAGATCCCTTTCACCGCTTTCACTTCCCGCCGCGAAGGCCGATCAGGTCACCGCCCGGTTGATCGTCCGCCGGGTCCGCGACGCCAACCCCGCCCACGTCGTCGCCGAACGCGCAGGGCGAGTTGTTCCCGGTCTGGCGGCACCACGCCGTGTTCACCGATTCCCCCCAGCCGATGCTGGCCGCGGAGGCCGACCACCGCCGGCACGCGATCATCGAACAGGTCATCGCCGACCTGAAGAACGGCCCGTTGGCGCACCTGCCGTCAGGGTCATTCACGGCCAATTCCGCGTGGCTCGTGCTGGCCGCGATGGCGTTCAACCTGACCCGCGCCGCCGGCGCGCTGGCCGGCCGGTTCCACGCCAAAGCAGTCACCGCGACCGTCCGCGCGCAGCTGATCAACGTCGCCGCCCGGGTCACCCGCTCCGCCCGCACGAACGACCCTGCGACTACCCGCCGGCTGGCCCTGGGCCACCGCCTGGCAACAGCTGTTCACCGCAGCCATCGGACCGCCGCAGCCGGTCTGAACCCGACCACCAGCCCCAGCGGGCCTGAAACAGAAACACCCGTGGACACCCCCGGACCAGCCGGGCCGATACCCGCTGCCCAGACCGCGGGAACACCAAGAGCAAGATCAACTACTCGCCGCACCGATCAGCCGCGGTGCATCCGGGCTAAATTCGTGCAGCTCCACGGCAACTGACGCGCAGAGCGCGTCAGTTGCGGAACCCAATGACAACGTCCGACCGGGATTCGAATTGGGTCCGAATCACTCGTAAAACGCCGAGGTCATCGCGACGAACCGGCCACCGGCGGTGGGACATGGACGCCCTTAAGCGCTTCCTCGAGCAAGCGGACCACTTCTGCGATGGCGCACCGACAAGCAACCCAGACCGCCACTGCCAGCCCCTCCCCCGCCGGCCGCCGGCACCGACAGACGGGTCTCCATGAAATGGCTACAGCGCACTGTCGCCCAGCGTGGCACATCTTGCTACGCTGAGAGCATGACGAAGACGATCGCGCAGCGCGAGCTGCGCAACGAGAACGCGAAGATCATCGATGCCGTGACAGCCGGCGAAACCTTCGTCGTCACGCGCAACGGCGAACCGGTCGCCGAACTTCGCCCGATCCGATCCGGCCGCCGCACCTTCATCTCCCGCGAAGAAGTCGCGGCGCTAGCGGTAGCCGGCGTGCGAATCGACAGACACCGGTTTCGAACGGACCTCGATCGGGTGATCGACCAGGGACTGTGACATGACGTCCGGGCTGCTCGACACCTCGGTGGTCATCGACTGGCACGACCCGATCGTCGTCGCGGAGTTGCCGGACGAGATGGCGATCTCCGCCATCACTGCTGCCGAGCTGACGGCCGGACCGCACCTTGCCGCCACTGCGGCCGACGCGGCGAAACGGCAGGCACGCCTGCAGGAAGTCGAGGCCAAACTGGAGCCACTCCGATTCGACGGCACAACCGTACGCAGCTACGGGCTCGTTGTCGCCGCCGTGGTCCGCGAAGGACGCAGGCCGCGAAGCCGATTCGCCGACCTGTTGATCGCCGCGACCGCACACGCCAACAGCCTCGATCTCTACACCCGAAACGGCGACGACTTCACAGGACTGGAAGACCTCATCCACGTCATCGCCATCTGATCGCCCGACCGTCAACCACCCTGATCGTGCGGGAATCGACTGCAGGACGCCGCTGGCCACGACTGCTCCTGATCTCGTGGGGAGGCAGATGTGGTCATCCATCACGTCGACAGCCAGCCCACAGGTGCCGAGGTCGCCCGTGATTCCGCACGGCCGCAGCGCTGCATCTCCAGGTCGTGCAGCCTTCCCGCCACGATTGGAGATCCCTATGTCGTTTCATCCGCAGGTCCGGCTTGTCCCAGCAACGGTGCCGTTGCTGAACGCCCTGAACGAGGACCGCGCCCTGTTCTGCAAGTTGATCGGCTCGCCCGTCCCGCACGGTTGGCCCGAGTTCCCCGAGGCCATTGGCTTCACCCTGGAGCATCTCCAGAAGGCGCCGGAGACAGATCGTTCGTGGTCGACGCAGTTCTTCGTTGACCCCGCGACCGGGCGCCTGCTTGGCTCGGGTGGCTTCGCCGCCCCGCCGGTCGACCGCGCTGTCGAGATCGGCTACGAAGTCGCCCCTGAGTTCCGGGGTCATGGGTTCGGGACCGCTGCTGCTCGGGCCCTGGTCGAGCGTGCTGTGGCCAGCGGCGAGGTCGACCACGTCATCGCGCACACGCTGCCCGGTCCGAACGCGTCGACGGGCGTGCTCGTGTCGCTGGGCTTCGAACACGCCGCCGACCAGGACGACCCCGAGGTTGGCACGGTCCGGGAGTGGAGATGGACTCGCTTGCTGCCCGAGTAGCCCAAGACGTGGTCACTTGCTCGGTCGGACTCGGCGGATGCCGTTGCTGACGTAGGTCTGGCCCTTGGCCGGCCAGGCGCGCTCGATGAGGACCTCGCCGTTGGTGTCGGCGAACACGACGCCGGTCTCGTCCCACACGGCGTGGATGGTCTGCCCGGCCCGCTGCTTGGCGATCTGGAACTTGATGCCGTGCAGGTTGACGTAGCCGTAGGGCTGGACCTTCACGTCTCGCCCGCCCTGACCTCGAACGCCGGCCGGCCCTGTGACGACGACGTCGGCCGGTTTCGGGCGGGCGGCTCAGCGACCGGGGTGGCATCCCATGCCTGCTGCGAGATGATCCGGCCGGGCAAGCCGTGATGGGGCCGCTCGGCGTTGTAGATGACGTCGAAGGCGTCGACCTGTCTTGAGCTGGCCGAGCTAGACAGGCGATGGGCACCATGCGCCTCCGTGACCGGGTGGGCATCGCCGGCGCTCCCTACGTCTCTGTCATGTCCTGGCTGAGAAGTGCAGGGTCCCCGGGTGCACGTCGCTCAACTCTCCCGACTCAACAATCAGGATCTTGGGTGACACCCTGGGTGACACCGGAGAGCGCATCGGGGTATCCGGTGGCAACATCGTGGCATGGAAACCGCAGGTCAGGACGCTGCCGGACGTGTCAGACCGCGCTTGCGTAAACCTGAAAAGCGGAAGGTCGCCGGTTCGATCCCGGCCCTGGCCACCGGCGCCGATCCCCGTCCGCATGTCGGGCGGGGATCGCGTCGTCTCCGGGCCGGCACCGTCGCGCACATCCGTCGGCGCCGGGTGGATCCGCGGCCCGGGATGCGGTCGGGGCGAAGTCCCTCGCGCCATACCGAGGTCCACCGGGTCACCGAGCTCCGCCCGGTCATCCGCAGTCGCGAAACGCGGTCGGCTCAGGCGTGATCACCGGCCGGTCCTGCGGACCGGCTGGACCGCGATTAGCGTCCGCCGCATGCTTCTCCCCGGCGACGACGACACCCGCAGCAACTACGAGCGGATGGTCGCCGGCGACCCGTACATCTCCGACGACCCGCGCATCACCGAGATGCACCGGCGCGCGACGCGGCTGATGGCGGCGCTCAACGACGTCGGCACGCCGTCGCCCGACGGCGTCCTGTCCGTCCTGCGCGAGCTGCTCGGCTCCCTCGGTGACGGCAGCTATATCCGCCCGCCGTTCCATTGCGACTACGGCTCGAACATCCGGGTCGGCAGCGGCACGTTCGCGAACTTCGGCCTGATGGCGCTCGACGTAGCGCCGATCACCATCGGGGACGACGTGCAGGTCGGGCCGAACGTCCAGCTGCTCACGCCGACGCACCCGGTCGAACCCGAGCCGCGGCGCGCGAAGTGGGAGGGCGCCCGGTCGATCGTCATCGGCGACAACGTCTGGCTCGGCGGCGGGGCGATCGTGCTGCCGGGCGTGACCGTCGGCGAGAACACCATCATCGGTGCGGGGGCGGTGGTCTCGCGCGACGTCCCGCCGAACGTGGTCGCCATCGGCAACCCGGCCCGGGTGGTGCGCACCCTCTGACCGCGCGGAGCGCATCGCGGCCGCCCGCAGCCACCGGCGATCCGGGGCGTCCGAGTCGGCGTCGCACGGCGCGCCCGCGCGAGCCCGTTCGGGCGACGCCGCGGCTCCCACCCGTACCGGCGCGTCGACCGAACCGCCACCGGTCACCGGAGCCCGCCGGCGGCCCGTTCTGCCTGGCACCGGTTCACTCGGCGGCCCAGGCGCTCACCGTCCTCGACATCGGCCACCGCGAGCAGCGGCCACGGTGCGCGTCCCGCAGCCGATCCCCTCGCTCGGATCGGCCCGGCACGACAACCCCGGCACGACGAAAGGGCGTTCCGCGGAATGGGACGAGGCGGCGCTCACAAGGTCGTGACGCGGCCGGGGATCGCCTGCTAATCTGCCCCGCAAGGTCATGAGTGCCAGCACATAGCCCCGGCTTGCTGGCCGGCAACCCTCCAACCGCGGTGGGGTGCCCCGGGTGAAGACCTGGCCGGTCGCGCACCGCGTCCGGCAAGCGCGGGCCTCGTGAGCTCATCCCTCGGTGGTCCGTTCCGGACTCGGCGGTGCTGCCGCCCCGATGGACTGCGAGACCAGCCATGACGGTTCTGCTCGAACGCCCTGACCTGATCTCCGCACTGACCTCGCGGACGGCCCCGCGCACACCGGCGCGCTCGCCCCGGCGAGCGCGCCGTGGATCGGCCACCCGCACGCGCCCGGCCTGGAGGTCGTCGGGCGCCGACAGCACGGTGCCGCTGGCCGGCGGCGGCCGCATCGCCTACGCGAACCTCGACCACGGCGCGTCCGCACCGGCGCTGCCGGTGGTGAAGGACATCGTCGACGAGCTGCTGTCCAGCTACGCGAGCGTGCACCGCGGCGCCGGCTGGCACTCCCGGGTCTGCACGGAGCTGTACGAGGGCGCGCGCGAGCCGGTTCGCGACTTCGTCGGCGGCCGCCCCGACGACGCGGTGATCTTCACCCGGAACACCACCGACTCGTTCAACCTGCTCGCGCACTGCCTCCCGGCCCGCACCACGGTGGTGGTGTTCGAGACCGAGCACCACGCCGCCCTGCTGCCCTGGGCCGGCCGCGCGGACGATCCGGTTGACCGCGCCGGACTCGCCCGCCGACGGCGGTCGCTGCCGTCGACGACGCGCTGCGCCGCCGCCCGCCGGGGCCGGCCCTGCTGGTGATCACCGGCGCGTCCAACGTCACCGGCGAGCTCTGGCCGGTCGCCGGAGCTCGCCGCGGTCGCCCGCGCCGCGGCGCCCGCATCGCGCTGGACGCCGCGCAGCTCGCGCCGCACCGGCCGTTCTCGATCGCCGAGCTGGGCGTCGACTACGTCGCGCTGTCGGGCCACAAGCTGTACGCGCCGTACGGCGCGGGCGCGCTGATCGGGCGCGCCGACTGGCTGGCGGCCGCGCCGCCGTACCTGGTCGGCGGCGGCGCGACGGCGTCGGTGACCGACGAGGCCACCACGTTCAAGCCGGTGCCGGACCGGCACGAGGCCGGCTCGCCCAACGTCGCCGGGGGCGGTCGCGCTGGCCACCGCCTGCCACGCTGCTGGCGACGGCCGACCGGGCGGCGCTGGCGGCCGCGCGAGGCCGCGCTCACCGAGCAGCTGTGCGCCGGGCTGCGGTCGGTCCCCGGCGTCACCGTGCACTCGCTGTTCGGCGGGGCCGTGGACAGCATCGGCGTGGTGACGTTCACCGTCGCCGGCCTGGAGCCGTCGGTGGTCGCCGCCGCGCTGTCGGCGGAGCACGGCATCGGGGTCCGGGACGGCGCGTTCTGCGCCCACCCGCTGGTGCGCCGGCTGCTGGGTGCGGCCGGCTGCCCGGACGGCGCGGCGACCGCCGCCGGCGGGCAGGCGCTGCGCGCATCGGTCGGTCTGGGTACGACCACCGAGCATGTGCAGCGGCTGGTCGGCGCCGATCGAGTCGATCGCGGCCTGCGGCCCACGCGCGGAGTACGTCGTGGTCGACGGGCGGCCGGTGCCCGTGCAGGACGACCGGCCGCGACCGCGATCGCCCCCTGGCAGCGCTGATCCCCGGCCCACGGCGGGATCGGGGGATCAGCCGGACCGGCGGCGAGGTCAGGCGCGCGCCGGGTCGTCCTCGCGCTCGTCGGCCGAGGCTTCCGCGGCGTGCCGGCCGGACACCGCGTGCCCGTTGCGCCGGCCGCGGCCATCACCGCGCCCGTCCTGCGACGGCTCGGCGGCGACGTCGGAGCCCAGGATCGCACCCACGGGCACCGACCCCGCCGAGGTCGAGTGCCGCCCCGGTGAGGCGTCGTGCCGGCCGTGCGAGGCGTCGTCGCCGGGATCGGTCTCGAAGTCCGCGTCCGAGACGTCCTCCAGGGCCACGGCGGCCATCGCGGCGTCCTCCTCCGCCTGCTCGGTCATCCGCTCCTGCAGCGCCGACTTGGTGCGCAGCGGCAGCTCCTTCATCATCAGCACCAGCAGGAAGGCGCACGCCATCACGATGCCGCCGACGATGTAGACGAGGTGGGTCGACGCGACGAAGCCCTCCTGGAACGGCCGCGCGAGGTCCGGCGCGATCGTGCTCAGGAACGACGAGTCGGTGTTCAGCGCGTCGTTCAGGCTCGCGCCGGCGGCCGGGTTGCCCTGCGCGGCCTGCACGAGGTTCGTCGCGATCTCATGGCTCGGGCTGTTCGGGTCCGCGGCCGCCGCCTGCACGGCCTGCTGGAAGCTCGGCGACTGCGCCGCCGACTGGAACGCGCTCTGGATCCTGTCCGGCAGCGAGTTGAACAGCAGCGACAGGAACACGGCGACGCCGAGCGTGCCGCCGAGCTGGCGGAAGAAGGTCGCCGACGACGTCGCGACGCCCATGTCCTTGGCGGGCACCGTGTTCTGCACGGCGATCAGCATCGTCTGCATGCACAGGCCGAGGCCGAGGCCGATAGCCAGGAAATAGATGTCGAGCATCCAGTAGCCGGTGTCGACCGTGATCCAGCAGCAGGAAGAACGTCACGGACAGCAGGACCGTGCCGATCACCGGGAAGATCTTGTACCGGCCGGTGCGGGACGTCAGCTGACCCGACAGCACGGAACCGCCCATGATGCCGATCATCATCGGGATCAGCAGCAGGCCGGACTCGGTCGGCGTCGCGCCCTTCACCAGCTGCAGGTACAGCGGCAGCGTGGACAGCGCACCGAACATGCCGAGGCCGACGAGCACGTTGACGCCCAGGCCGATGCTGAACACCCGGCTGCGGAAGAGCCGCATCGGGATCAGCGCCTCGTCCTTCATCCGGAACTCGATGAAGATGAACGCGGCGACGCCGACCACCCCCAGCACGATCAGGCCCAGCACCTGCACCGAGGCCCAGCCCCACTCGCGGCCCTGCTCGGCCACGATGAGCAGCGGGACGATGCCGATCATCAGCGCGGCCGCGCCCCACCAGTCGATGCGGTGGTCGTGCCGGATGTGCGGGATGTGCAGCACCTTGGCCACCACGGCGAGCGCGACGATGCCGATCGGCACGTTCACCAGGAAGACCCAGCGCCAGCCGCTGATGCCGAGGATGGTCTCCTGACCGGCGAAGAAGCCGCCGACGAGCGGGCCGACGACCGACGACATGCCGAACACGGCGAGGAAGTAGCCCTGATACCGGGCGCGCTGCCGCGGCGGCACGATGTCGGCGAGGATCGCCAGCGCCATGGAGAACAGTCCGCCGGCGCCGATGCCCTGCAGGGCCCGGAAGGCGGACAGCTCGTACATCGACGTCGCGAGCGTGCACGCGATCGAGCCGACGATGAAGATGCTGATCGCCGTGATGAACAGCGGCCGGCGACCGTAGATGTCGGAGAGCTTGCCGTAGATCGGCGTGGTCACCGTGGAGGTGATCAGGTAGGCGGTCGTCACCCAGGCCTGCAGCGACAGGCCGTCGAGGTCGTCGGCGATGGTCCGGATGGACGTGGAGACGATCGTCTGGTCGAGGGCGGCCAGCAGCATGCCGGCCATCAGCCCGATCAGGATCGTCCTGATCTGGGCGTGGGTGAGCCCGGCGGGTGAGCCGGGCGCCGTGTCGGCGACCGGGGACCCGGTCGACGTCGCGGGTGGAGACGCTGCCGGGGTATCGGCGGACATTGTCTTAGGAACCTTTCGTCGTGGTGATGGACGAGCCACGCGCCGGGTCGGCGGGCTGCATGCCGGCGGTCGACGCCCCAGTGGTCGACGCAGTGGGCGACGCAGTGGTCGACGCGGTGGTCGACGCAGCGGTCGACGCAGTGGTCGACGCGGTGGTCGACGCGGTGGTCGACGCGGCCGTCAGGACCGAGATGATCTCCTCGCGGTGCTCCTCGACCCCGGCCGCGTACTTGCGAACCAGGCGCAGGAAGTCGTCCCGGTCCCGCTGCGGCCAGTCCTCGATCACCGGCGCGACGGTGGCCCCGCGCCGGCGGGCGTGCTGCTCGACGGCACGCAGGCCGAGCTCCGTGGGCACCAGGATCGAGGCGCGCCCGTCGTGCGGGTCGGCGCGCCGCTCGACCAGTCCCGAACGCACCAGCGAGGCGACCTGACGGGAGACCGTCGATGGGTCGGCACACATCTGCTCGGCCAGGTCGCTGGCCCGGCGCGGGCCATGGTGGGCAAGTTTGACCAACAGGAACAGCGGGCTGAGGTCGCCCTCGGGCCCGGTCGTCACCTTGGCCTTGATGCCGGTGTAGAGCCGGACCAGGTTGATGACGGCCGACGCGATCTGGGCCGGCTGGTCGAGCTCGCCCATGGCGTCGCTCGACGCCGGCACGGAGCCGGGTGGAACGGCGCCCGGTCCCGGGTGCGCCGGGACGAGATCGCGCGGATGGCCGTCGGCGACGGCGATCATGTGCTTCACCTCTCGGACATGGACGTGGTTTGGATGCGAAGGTTGTTTCATGCATCTAATTGCCTCGTGCAAGCATGCGCTCGGGGCGACCCATCCGCAAGCCGCGACCGGACGCACCGTCCGCCGAGCGGCGAACGTCACACGTCCCATGCATGCGTCCGCATCCATGCGGCCCGGCGCGGCGGCCGATCCGTTCCCTGGACGGTGGCCGTCCGAAGCGACGGTGGCGGCCACGACGGCTGGCACGCTGCCGCTTCCGAGCGGCTCCGACCCGCACAGCGGGCCGACGTACCGTGGTTCGCATGGCACGAGGGAACGGTGCCGGGTGGCGCTGGGCCCTGGTGCTGACGCTGGTCGCGGTCCTGGCCGCGCTGCCCGCGGTGGTCGCGGCGTGGCCCGCGACGGACGCCGACCGGTCGGCCGATGAGGTTCGGCTCGCGGCGCTGGCCAGCGGCACCGTTGCGTTCTCCGGATACGCGGAGACGGTCGGCACCCTCGCCCTGCCGGAGACCGACCAGCTGGACTCGGTCGCCGACCTGTTCAGTTCGCGGACGTCGATGCGGGTCTGGTGGCGCGACGCGACCGACAATCGCGTCGACGTGATCACCGCCGGCGGGGAGACCGACGTCTACCGCGACGCGAACGGCACCTGGACGTGGGAGTTCGAGCCGAACCGCGCGACCCGCGCCGACGCGGGACCGCTGGCGCTGCCGGCCGCCCCCGACCTGCTGCCCAGCACGCTGGCCCGGCGGCTGCTGTCGGAGGCCGATCCCGTCGAGCTGTCCCGGATCGGCGCCGAGCGGCTGGCCGGCCGGGACGCGCTGGGCATCCGCGTCGTGCCCGCCGACGCCGCATCCTCGATCGCCCGGGTGGACGTCTGGGTCGACGCCGCGACCGGCCTGCCGCTGGGCGTGCAGCTCTTCGCCAAGGGCACCGACCAGGCCGCGCTCGACACCCGCTATCTCGACGTCGAACTCGAGACCCCGAGCGCGTCCGTGACGACCTTCGCGCCGCCCGACGGCGCCACCGTGCGGCGCGGCGACACCCTGCGCGTGCTGCGCAACGCCGCGCAGGACCTGTCCCCCGTCGCGCTGCCGGACACCCTGGCCGGGCTCCCCCGCCGCGCCCTCGAGGGTGCGCCCCCGACCGTCGGACTGTACGGGCGCGGAGTGACGCTGCTCGCCGTCGTGCCGGTGCCCGGCCGGCTCGGCCGCGACCTGGACCGCGCAGCCGAGCAGAACCCGGGCGCCGTCCGCGACGAGATCGGCACCCGGTTCACCGCCGGGCCGCTGGCCATCCTGCTCGTCGGCGGCCAGGGCCGGGCCGCGTACGTGCTCACGGGCACCGTCACCACCGAGGCGCTGGCCCAGGCGGCCGGCGAGCTGCCGGAGCTGGGCGGCCGGCCGTGACCGCAGCCCCGGCGACCGTGATCGCCACCCGCGCGCTCACCAAGCGTTACGGGCGGGTGCGCGCCGTCGACGGCATCGACCTCGAGGTCCGCGCCGGCGACGTCTACGGGTTCCTGGGTGCCAACGGCTCGGGGAAGACCACGACGGTCCGCATGCTGCTCGGGCTCGTGCTGCCGACCAGCGGCGAGGTCGACGTGCTCGGCGAGCGGATGCCGAAGGCCGGGCGCAGTGTGCTGCCGCGCGTCGGCGCCCTCATCGAGGGTCCCGCGTTCTACGGGCACCTCGCCGGCCGGGAGAACCTGGCACTGATCGACGCGTCCGGGCCCGGCGGCGTGCGGCGCACCCGGCGGCAGCGGATCGACGGGGTCCTCGAGCAGGTCGGGCTCGCCGGGGTCGGTCGCCGGCCGGTCCGCGCGTACTCGATGGGCATGCGGCAGCGGCTCGGGCTGGCCGGCGCGCTGCTCCGCCGACCCGAGCTGCTCGTGCTCGACGAACCCACCAACGGCCTCGACCCCCAGGGCATCGCGGAGATCCGGGCGCTGCTGCTCGACCTGAACCGCACGGGGACGACGGTCTTCCTGTCGAGCCACCTGCTCGCGGAGATCGAGCAGATGGCCACCCGCGATCGGCGTTCTCGACCGCGGCCGGCTGGTGCTGCAGGAGGAGCTCGCCGTGCTGACGGCGCCGACGGGCGCCACCGTCGTCACCACCCCCGAGCCCGGCCTGGTGCGGACCACGATGGACGGGCGGGTCACCTCCGTCGACGGTTCCCGGGTGGTCGTCCGCGGCGACGACCCGGCCGAGGTGAACGCCCGGCTGGTCGCGGCCGGCGTGCCGGTCACCGGCCTGTCCCTCGAGCGGCCCACGCTCGAGCAGGTCGTCCTCGCCGCGGCCGCCACCAGCACCGACCGGGTGGACGCGCCGTGATCCTCGTCGAGCTCCGCAAGCTGTTCCGCCGCCCGCGCACCTGGGCCACGATCGGCGTGCTCAACGCCCTGCCGATCGTCGTCGCGATCCTGCTCGCGGTCACCGACCTGGCGCCCCGGCCGGGGCAGGGACCGGCCTTCCTGTCGGCCGTGCTGACCAACGGCGCCCTGTTCCCGCTCGCCGCGCTCGGCATCGTGCTGCCGCTGTTCCTGCCGATCGCGGTTGCGGTGGTGTCCGGGGACTCGGTCGCCGGCGAGGCGCAGGCCGGCACCCTGCGCTATCTCATCGCGCGGCCGGCGGGCCGCACCCGGCTGCTGGTCGCGAAGCTGGTCGCCGTGCTGGTCTTCGTGCTCGTCACCGTCCTGACGGTCGCCGCCGTCGGCTACCTGATGGGGGTGACGCTGTTCGAGGCGCAGCCGGCCGCCGGGCTGTCGGTGTCGGGCACCACGCTGACGGTCGAGCAGTTGACCGGCCGGACGGCGCTGGCCATCGGCTACGTGACCGTGTCGATGTGCGGCGTGGCGGCATTCGCACTGTTCTTCTCCACGTTCACCGACTCGCCGCTCAGCGCCACCCTGGGCGCGTTGGCGGTGCTCGTCGCGTCGTC
The DNA here is from genome assembly GCA_963844455.1 of uncultured Actinomycetota bacterium. Taxonomy (GTDB): domain Bacteria; phylum Actinomycetota; class Actinomycetes; order Mycobacteriales; family Nakamurellaceae; genus Nakamurella. Next base: position 119,350 of record CAWJOH010000027.1, on the reverse strand, counting down.
GCTGCTGTTGACGCTGGACGCGGCATCCCCCATCGCGCCCTACCTGCCGACCCGCTATTGGCTTGCGTTCGTCGACCTCTTCCGCGACCCGATCCGCTGGCGCGACATCCTGCGCGGGTTGGGCCTGCAGGCGATCTACGTGGGCGTCCTGCTGGCGGCCGCGTGGGCGAACTTCACCACCAAGGACATCAAGAGCTGACGCCGGCGGGCCGCCGGTTCAGGGCTGACGCAGGCGGGCGCAGTCCGCCGCGGTCAGCGGGACGGGTGGCCCCGCGGCCAGTTCCGCCAGCACCATCGCCTGGACGAGCGGGGACGTCGGCAGGTCCCCGTGCCGGACGCCGGCGTCCGGGCACACCGACTGCACGGTCAGGTTCAGCGCGCCCTCGAGCCGGGCGGAGTCGGGAGGGGTGACCGTCTCGTCCTGGGTGGTCCAGATCGACACCCACGTCGGGCCGTCGGGCGTCTCGTCACCGGCATTCAGCCGGCGCAACAGGTCGCTGTCCGTGGCCAGCTGCCGGCACGCCTCCGGGCACGGCTGCGGCAGCACGGTGCCGGCCAGGTCGGCGACCGACGTGCCGTGCTGCGGGGAGCCGAGGGTGACCACCCGGCGGGCCGTCTCGGCGCCGGCCGGGTCGTCGCTCCCGGCGACCCACAGCCGCGCGACGACGCCCCCCGCCGAGTAGCCGACCACGTCGACGCTGCCGGCGCCGGTGCGCTGCAGCGCCGCCCGCGCCGCGTCGCCGAGCGCGCCGGCCGCCGCATTCAGGTCGCCGGTGCCGTCGCCCGGCAGGTCGACGACCGTCGCGTCCCGGCCCGCCGCGGTCAGCCGCGCGGCCAGGTCCCGCAGCGCGCCGGCGGATCCGCCGTAGCCGGGGACGAGCAGCACCGGGCCGGGACGATCCTGGTCGGCCGCCCGTGGCGGGGCGCCCGTGACGCCGGGGACGAGCAGCACCACGCCCAGCGTCGCGGCGGCGACGAGCAGCGCGCCCAGCAGCACGAGCACCAGGCGCCGGCGGGCGGGGGCGAGGCCGGAGAGCACCCCTCCACTGTCCCTGCCGCGGAGTCCACTGTCCCTGCCGCGGAGTTGATCATGGCGATATTCACGCTCAGCCCCACTTTTCGCCGGCGTGTCCGGTGAATTTCGCCATGATCAACAGCCGCTGGATCGCCGTCCGCCCTCGCGCGATCCTCCCGGCGCGCGCGACTACGGCAGCGCCGGGTGCAGCAGACCCATCGAGAACCGGCGCTTGCGGCTCACCACGAACACGCAGAGCGCGACGGCGACCACGGTGAAGGCGCCCAGCACGGCCACGTCCTGCCACAGATGATCGATCGGTCCGCCGGTGAACGTGATGCGCAGCGCGTCGACCAGGTAGGTCATCGGCACCAGGGGGTTGATCGCCCGGAGCGGCGCCGGCATGGTCTCGACCGGGTAGATGCCGCCGCAGCAGGCGACCTGGAGTATCAGCAGGACCAGCGCGATCGCGGTGCCCACCAGGCCGAGCCAGGTGCGCAGCAGGTGCGCGACCGCCGTGAAGCAGGCGGCGGCCAGCACGACGACGGCGACCGAGCCGCCGGCATTCACCGGGTCGAGACCGAGCGCGAACCAGGCGACAGCGAGGAGCACCACGGAGCCCAGCGCCCCGACGCCCACGATCGGCAGCCAGCCCGCCACCGCGATCCTGGCGGACGACGCGCGGCCGGCCAGCGCCCGCAGGGTGATCGGCCGCATCAGGCTGAAGACGACGAGGCAGAACACCCAGATCGCCAGGGCGAACATGAAGGGTGCGAGGCCGCGGCCGTAGTAGATCGCGGCGTTGTCCACGGTGGTCTGCACGTCCGCGGGCGCTGACAGCACCTGCTCGGCGTTGGACCGCTGGTCCGGCGTCAGGATCGGCACCCGCTGGGCGCCGTCGGCGAGCTGGGTGGCCAGGTCGGACGTGCCGGTCTGCACCCCGGTCGTGCTCTGCAGCAAGGCATCCGAGGTCGTCACGTCGGTCGTCAGGCCGGTGTCCAGCGCGGTCGCCGTCGCCTGCATGTCGGTGAGCTGGGCGTTGATCTCCGTCGCCGTCGCGATGCCGTCGGCGAAGCCGGCATCGACGGTGGAGAGCTGACCGGAGACGTTCGACAGCGACGTGTCCAGGCCCTGGGCGCCGGTCGCCGCCGCGGTGGCGCCGGTGCTCAGCTGATTCAGCTCGGCCCCGACGGAACTCAGGTCGCCGCTCTGGTTGTTCTCGATCACGGCGACGGCGGTGTTGATCGACGCCGCGCCCGTGTTCGCCTGGTTGGTGGCGGTGGCGAGCGCGTTGCGGGTCGCCAGCATCTCCTGTCCCAGCGCGGGGTTCAGCGCGATGACCTCGTCGATCTGGGGATCCAGCTCCCCCGTGATCAGGGCGGTCTGTTCGGCGGTCGCCGCGGACACCTCGGACGCGGCGCTCGAGATCTGCGGTATCGCGCCACCGATGGCGGCGAGCTCGGGACCGACGGAGTTCGACAGGTTCTGCGCGGCGGAGGCCACGTCCGCGGCGTTCGACGAGACGGTGCTGGAGCTGGATTGCGCGTCGGACACGCTGGTGGAGATCGCCGTTGAACCGGCCTGCGCCGCCGTCAGGCTGGTGACGAGCGCCGTCGCGGAGGGCTGGACCGAGGTGATCCCGGCGAGCAGCTGCGACGAGCTGTCCTTGGCGGCGAGCACCCCGCTGTTCAGCTGGGTCGCCTGGGTCACCGAGTCGGTGGACGCGAGGGAGATGTCGGCCGCGGCGTCCGCGGCGGTCTGCGTCTCGATCCGGATGGTGTCGAGGTTGGTGAAGACCGAATCGAAATAGGCGCCGATCGCGGCACTGTCGATCGCTGCCTCCAGCTTCTCCTGCACCGAGGCGGTGAGAATGCTGACGAAGTAACCGTTCGCGTCGTCGCGGCGCAGGTTGACGACCGCGCGCTGCGGGTCGTCGGTGCCGCCGGACGACAGGTTGGCCGAGAACGTCGGCGGGATCGTGATCGTCAGGTAGTAGTCACCGTTGGCGAGACCCGCTGCGGCCACGTCGGAGTCGACGAACCGCCAGTCGTAGATCGGGTCGTCCTGGAGTTCGTTGACGACCCGGTTCCCGGCATCGATGGTCGTGCCGTTGGCCGTGGTGACGGGCATGTCCTCGTTCACCACCGCGACGGGGATCTGGTCGGTCTTGCCGAAGGGGTCCCAGCTCGACCACAGATAGAGCGCCCCGTACAGCACGGGGATCAGCACCAGGAACAGCAGCGCCAGCACCGGCAGCGGACCCTTGAACCGGCGGAATTCGTACCCGGCCAGCTGGAACGTCTTGATCATCGGCGGTCCTCTGGGGTGATGACGGTGGTCGGTGCGTCGTTCCCGGGTGGGTCCGGCGGCATGTCGTCGGGTCCGGGGCTGTCGGGAAAGCGGCGGTCCTCGTACGGGCCGGGACCCCAGTCCGCGGCGTGCCGCGCGGAATCGGCGTCGACGTCGATCGGCGCCCCGGGTCGGGCACCGTATTCGGCATCGGCGTCGACGTGATCGGGCGGTGCCTCGCCCTGCTCGATCTCCCGGCGGGACGCCGCGGCCTGCTCCAGCTCCCGGCGCGAGAGGTCCGCGTCCTCGATCACGAACTCGGCGGGCGGCGCGACCGGGACCGGCTGCACGGACAGCAGCGGCAGGTCGACGATCACCGGCACGCCGGCCACCCGCAGCCGGTCGGTCGTGGTGAAGACGATGGCCGGTCCGGTCTCGGCGAGCCTGGCCAGCGCATCCAGCAACCGGTACTGGGTGACGCCGTCGACCCCACGGTCGAAGTCGTCGAGCACGATGACGGCGCTCACCGGGATCGCGGCGAGGGCCAGCGCGAGCAGCGTCTGGTCGTCGCCGCCGACGTCGCCGACCAGCAGCTTCGGCGGCAGCTCCAGCTCGAGCGCGGTGCAGGCCGTCGCGAAGCGCTCCCGACCCTGCGCGGTCGGCACCTTCTCCAGCAGGCAACGCTCGCGCACGGACTCGTCGACGGTCAGGCCGGGTTCCGGTCCGATCTCGTGGCCGATCCGGGCGATGGATGAGAACGAGCGGACGGCCGCTGGCTCGGCGGCCAGGCTGTGCCCGGCGACCGAGACCGAGCCGGTGACGTTCTTCATCCGGCCCGTCAGCGCCAGCAGCAGGCTGGTGCGCCCGGTGCCCGACGGCCCGACCACGGCGGCGACGGTGCCGGCCAGCACGGTCATGTTCACGTCCTGGAAGATCGGCCCGCGGTTGCTCTGCAGCGACAGCGACGTCACCTCCACCGCGGGCGGGACCTCCTTGACCGGTTCGGGTTCCGGCCCGCCGCCGGGCTGTTCGGTTGCGGCCTGGTCCCCGCCATGGGCCGGCGCCAGCTCGCCCGCGTGCGCGAACACCGCTCCACCTGGCGCGCCCGGCGCGCCCGGATCCGCCTGGCCGGCGGGGTCACCCTGGGCGGCGGGATCGCCCTGCGGCGCCCACGGACGGCCGCCGGGCTGTGCCCACTGGTCGCCGGGCTGCTGCGCCCACTCGTCGCCGGGCTGCTGTGCCCACTGGTCGCCGGGCTGCTGCGGCCATGCCTCGCCCCCGCGGGGATACTCCGATGGCTGGTCCCCTGGGCGCCACGCCGGCCCCATCGGGATCGCGGTCGTCGGCGGCTCGCCCGAGGGATCCGCCGAGGACTGACCCGGCTGATCGGCCGACTCCCGCGCCACGTGATGCCCGGACGGACCGGCGGGTTCGTCCGGCCGTTCGGTGGCGCCGGACGCGTCCGGCCGGTCGCCGCGCGGCTCGCTCGCGCGATCGCCTCCCTGGTCCGATGGCACGTCCGACGCCTCGTCCGATCTCATGGCCGCCCCTTCGCCGATGTCCCCGCCATCCAACTCAGCCAAGCTGTGTCCGTCGCGCCCGGGGGATCTGCGGCGCGTCGGGCAGGCCCGGCGCGAGCCCGACGCTGCGGCCGGTCACCCGATCATGGTGGCCGACGCGGCCCCGCCGGTTCGGACACCCCGGGCCGCGGCCGTCCGTCCTGTCCGCCCGGCGCGCGCGAACGCCCCGTGACGGGCTGGCGACGGTCGGTCATTCCGTCGCCGCTTCCCCCGTCAGCGGCGAAAAGACAAGCATCGAACCCGGACAACGCGCCACCTTCCCGGCCGAACACCCCAGCACACGCGATCCCGGCCCATGCCGATCGATCGCCCCGCCGCCGGCCGAACCTGCCGCGGCCCACCCGTGGATGAACAAGGCTCGACGGCCGCCGCGCCGCCACGCCCCCGCAGGTGTCCGGTAGGTCGGCGTCAGGTCCGCAGCAAGGTCCGGCGGGGAGGGTGAGAACCAGAACCGGTCGACACGCGACCGGACGACAGCGCAGGAGTGCATCGTGACCGCAGAACCGATCACCGTCGATCCCGGCCTCGACTCGCGAATCCGCGAGCTGCGCCAGCAGGTGTCCGGCGAGGTGATCACCCCCGACGATCCCGGCTACGACGCCGAACGGACCGGGTACAACCTGCGCTTCGACGCGCGGCCCGACGTGATCGTGGTGGCGGCCGACTCGGCCGACGTCGTCGCCGCGGTGCGGTTCGCGGCAGCCCTCGACCTGCCCGTCGCCGTCATGGCCACCGGCCACGGCTTCGCCCGCCCCGCCGAGGGTGGCGTGCTCGTCGCGACGCATCGCATGAACGCCGTGACCGTGGATCCCGCGACCAGGACCGCGCGCGTCGCGGCCGGCGCCCGCTGGGCGGACGTCCAGCCCCTTGCCGCCGTGCACGGGCTCACCGCGCTGCACGGCTCGACGACCGGCGTCGGCGCGGTGGCCTTCACGCTCGGCGGCGGCTTCGGCTGGCTCGGCCGGCGGTTCGGCCTCGCATCCGACCATGTGCGCTCGTTCGATCTGGTCACCGCCCAGGGCGCGGAGCTGACGGCGTCCGCCAGCGAGAACCCCGAGCTCTTCTGGGCGCTGTGCGGTGGCGGAGTCGGCAACCTCGGCGTGGTCACCGGCATGGTGGTCGACCTCTTCGCGGTGGACACCGTCTACGCGGGGAACCTCTTCTACCCGATGGCGATGGCAGGGGACGTGATGCGCCGGTGGCGGGACTGGACCGCCGGGGCGGACGAGCATCTGACCTCGTCGGTCGTCATGATCAACTTCCCGCCGCTGGAGATGGTGCCGGAGCCGATCCGGGGGCAGAGCTTCGTGATCGTGCGTGGCTGCTGGAGCGGCGATCCGGAGCAGGGGGCTGCGCTCGTCGACGAGTGGCGGCAGTGGCGGCAACCGGCCATGGACATGTTCGGACCGCTGCCCTACGCGGCGTCCGACGCGATCAGCCAGGACCCGACCGACCCGCTGCCGGCGATCGTGACCACGGAGTGGTTCGACACCATCCCGGATGCGGCGATCGACATCCTCGTGCGGGCAGCGACTCCCGAGCCCGGCAAGCCGCCGGCCCTGCTGATGGCCGAGATCCGGCAGGCCGGCGGGGCCGTCCGCCGCGGCGGCGTGGGCGCGGCCGGCGACCTCGGCCGCAGCGGCGAGTACTTGATGGAACTCGTGTCCGTCGCGATGGCGCCGGAGCTGCTGCCGATGCTGATGGCGTACCTCGACAGCACCCGGACGGCGCTGGCGCCCTACGTCACCGGCAGCGCGTACATCAACTTCCTGGAGGGCGACGAGAAGCGCGACCGTGCGGCATCGGCGTTCAGCCCCGCGGGCCTCGCCCGCCTCCGCGCGGTCAAGGCCGAGCTCGACCCGCAGAACCGGTTCCGCAACGGCATCGGCTGCTGACCGTTCGGGGCCATGGCGGGGTCGGCCATCGCGGCCGGCCCCGCCATCGTCATCCGCCACATCCGCGCGCGGTCCCGGGCGTCCCGGTCGGGTAGGTTCGGGTGCGCCTCGCCGCCGCTCGCCGGGGATCGAGGGCCTCTAGCTCAACTGGCAGAGCAGCGGACTTTTAATCCGCGGGTTCAGGGTTCGAGCCCCTGGGGGCCCACTTCACGGCCCACTCTCGGAGGTGAACCGCCCGGCTGGCGGAGGGTCCGATTCCCCGCGACAGTGTGGGGGTCGTGCCGGCACCGACGAAGCATCCGCAGGAGTCGCGGAGCCGGTTTCCTGGTCCTGCTGCGCAACGGCACGGACGGGTGCGTGCCGACGTGCGTCGAACGAGGAGGGTGATGATCGCGGCCGACGAGCGGTACCGGAAGCGGATCGTCGAGGTCGGCGGTCTCCCGATGGCCTGTGTCGACGAGGGGGTGGGCGACCCCATCGTGTTCCTGCACGGCAACCCCTCCTCGTCCTACCAGTGGCGGAATGTGATCCCGCATCTGTCGTCCATGGGGCGATGCATCGCGCCGGATCTGATCGGGATGGGCGATTCGGCGAAACTTCCCGACAGCGGGCCGGGGTCGTACCGGCTGGTCGAGCACCGCGAATACCTGGACGCGTTGCTGGACGCGCTCGCAGTCACCGGGCGAGTCACGCTGGTCCTGCACGACTGGGGGTCGGCGCTCGGGTTCGACTGGGCCTACCGGCACCCCTCCGCGGTTCGGGCCATCGCCTACATGGAGGCGTTCGTCGCGACCATCGACTCGTGGAACGACTGGCCCGCAGAGGCGGTCGCGATGTTCCAGGCCATCCGGTCGGAGGCGGGCGAGGCGATGGTGCTGGGCGACAACTTCTTCGTCGACAAGGTGCTGCCGACGGAGGTGCTCCGCGGACTGTCGGAGGCGGAGATGACGGTCTATCGCCGCCCGTACCTCGATCCGGGCGAGTCCCGGCGCCCCACCCTGACCTGGCCGCGTGAGGTGCCCGTCGCGGGACGGCCGCAGGACGTGCACGACATCGTCCGCCGGTACGGCGCGTGGCTGGCCGGGTCCGACGTCCCGAAGCTCTTTCTCGAGGCCGTCCCCGGCGTGATGTTCGAGAGCCACCGGCAGGTCGCCAGGTCATGGCCGAACCAGACCCACATCACCGTCAGGGCCGGCCATTTCGTCCCCGAGGACGCGCCAGATGAGATCGGCGCGGCGATCGCCGATTGGCTCCGCGCCCTGCCCTGAGTTCCCCCGCGGACACCTTCCTGCGGTGGATTCGTTGGACCGCGGAGCGTCTCGACGGACGGGGCGGGGTCACCGGGACCCGCCGGGCGAACTACGGCAGGATCGAGTCCACGTAGCCGCCGTCGACGCGCAGCGCGCCGCCGGTCGTGGCGGATGCCAGGTCGGAGGCGAGATAGACGACCAGATTCGCGATCTCGGGATGGCGAACCCGATGCCCTGGGTGGATCCCGAGACGAGCGCCGTGCGACCGCCGAGATCGATCTCCATCTGTCCTCCCTGTGCCCGTAGCGGCCGAGCGCGCGCGTCCGGGGAGCGAGCCTAGGTGAAGAACTCCGGGACAGGCCGCCGATCGTGAAGGATGAAATCGGTGGGAGCGGCGTGATGCTTCACGATCACGGGGGTGCAGCGTCGCCGGCGGACGACGAGGGGGCTCAGGAGCCGGCGGCCCCGTCGACGGCGGTGAGCTCGAACACCGGGTGCAGGTGCGCCTCTTTGACGAAAACCTCGACCGGCGAGTTCTTGTCGGCGTAGAAGTAGCCGCGCACCGCGTTCGCGATCTTGAGGTAATCCTTCAGCACGGCGGCGGCATCGGCGCCGCTGACCTCGCGGACGTCGAAGCTCTGCCGAAACCCGCGACGCACGAGCAGGATCCGGCCCGCCGCGCGGACGTTGCGCACCCAGTTCATCACTCCGTACGGGGCGACGAGCCAGCGCTTGCCGTCGTCGTGCTCGACCAGGGTCACGGGCAGCGTGCGCGCCTCGCCCGTCTTGCGGCCCGGCACGGTGAGCAGGTACGAGTGCGGCACGAGACCCCAGCGGATCAGCCGGCCCATGACCTTGTTGCCCACCCGCGACGCGCGACTGGGGTGGAACTCCTTCGGCAGCGTGGTCGGCTTGGGCCCGTGCCCCGGGGCGGACTTGCTGCTGGAACCCGTCATGACGCCCTCCACATGTCCGCAGACGCCGACACCCGCGCCGGCTCCCGGGGGAGCGCGGCGCGGGTGACGGGATCGACGGAATCGACTACGTCCGTTGCCGGTGCGGTGCCCACGCCCGGATTGTCCCCCGGCGGCACCGGTCCGGCGAGGGATCAGGCGGCGCAGCCCTCGCACAGCAGGTCGTCGGCGACGGCACCCCTGGCGAGCTCGGTCTCCTGCCCGGCGGCTTCGGCCGGATCGGCGCCCTCGGACCCGCCCACCGGGACGTTCCGCAGCGCCACCAGCGTGACCACGGCGATGACCAGCGCGATCGCCGCGCAGATCAGCGAGGTGATCTGCAGTCCCGTGACGAACGCCTGCCGCGCGTGGTCCATGAGCGTGGCGGCCGCGTCGGCGGGCAGCTCGGTGGCTGCGGCGACGGCACCGCCGAGGGTGTCGCGCGCGGCGTCGGCCGCCGCGGTCGGCACGCCGGTCAGCGCCTCGGGCGAGAGCTGCGACCGGTAGATGGCGACGCCCACGCTGCCCAGCACCGCGATGCCCAGCGCCGCGCCGAGCTCGGCGGCGGTCTCCGAGATGCCCGACGCCGCACCGGCCTTCTCCGGCGGGGCGGAGCCGACGATCATCTCGGTGGTCAGGCCGAAGACCGGGCCGAGGCCGAGCGAGATGACCACGGAGCCGATGAGGATCTCGGTCAGCCCGTCGGTCACGGTCACCTGGGTCAGCACCAGCAGGCCGGCGGCCGCGGCCACCAGGGAACCGGACACCAGGTACGCGGGCCTGACGAACCGGACGATGCGCGGGCCGAGCTGCGAGCCGACGATGAAGCCCGCCGCGGACGGCAGTGACCAGAGGCCGGCCTGGAACGGCGACAGCCCCACCACCAGTTGCAGGTACTGGGCGACGAAGAGGAAGTACCCGACCGAGACGAGGATCGCCAGGAAGTTGACGGCGAGGGCGGCATTGAACGCGCGGATCCGGAACAGCTGCAGGTCGATCATCGGGTCGGCGAAGGCGGCGCTGGCGGCGCACCCAGGCCACCGCCAGCACCACACCGGCGACGATGGCCACCGCGGGCAGGGTCGAGAAGCCATCCACCGCGGTCTCTTTCAACCCGTACACCACGGCCAGGACGGCGCTGACGGCCAGCGCGGCGCTGGGCACGTCGAGGCGGCCGGCGTTCGGGTCGCGGTACTCGGGCAGCACCCGCGGGCCGAGCACCAGCAGGGCGCCCATCACCGGCAGCGCCAGCAGGAACACCGAGCCCCACCAGAACGACTCCAGCATCAGGCCGCCCAGCAGCGGGCCGACGGCACTGCCCGCGGAGAAGGCGCCGATCCAGATGCCGATCGCGATGGACCGCTGGCGGGCGTCCTGGAACATGAAGAAGATCAGCGACAGCGTCGACGGCGCGAGGGTGGCGCCGGCGATGCCGAGCAGCGCGCGGCTGACGATCAGCATCTCCGCGCTGGTGGAGAACGCCGCGACGATCGAGACGGCGCCGAACGCGGCGGCGCCGATCATCAGCAACCGGCGGCGGCCGATCCGGTCGCCCAGCGTCCCCATCGTCACCAGCGCGCCGGCGACCATGAAGCCGTAGACGTCGATGATCCAGAGCAGCTGCGAGCTGGTGGGATGCAGGTCCTCGCTGAGCGAGGGCACGGCGAGGTGCAGCACCGTGAGGTCCATGACGTAGAGCAGGCAGGCCAGCGCGAGGACGGCCAGGCCGATCCAGTCGCGGCGGGTGGCCAGCTGGGCCGTGGGAAGTGAGCTCATGGGTCCGTGTCCTTCGTCTCGAGGGGCTACCTCTACAACGACGAGGGCACAGCGGATTCGACATCGGTCAGCGGCGGAATTCGCCTATCTTTCTGCCGGGCGGGGCCGCCCGCGCGCGATCCGGTAGCGAAGCCGCAGGTCCGGCCCGATGCGGTCGACGGCGATCAGGTCCGCCCGGTGCGCGTCGGCCAGCGTGCCCGCGGCGCCGTGCGCCAGCGCCGGCCGGCCGGCGCCCAGCAGGAGCGGCGCCAGGTAGACGAGCGCCTCGTCGACCAGCCCGGCGTCGAGGAACGCCGCGGCGAGCGTCGGCCCGCCCTCCAGGAGCACGTGGCGGCGGCCGCCCTCGTACAGGGCGGAGAGCACGGCCCGCGGGTCGACCCGGCCGTCGGGCCCGGCACGCAGCTCGTCGGCGGTGGCGATCCAGGTCTCGGCGGCGCCGTCCCGGACGCGCGCGGTCGCCGGGGTCCGGCCCGCCGAGTCCATCACCACCCGCAGCGGCTGCCGGCCGACCGCCCGCCCCGCGGGGTCGCGCGCGGTGAGCTGCGGATCGTCGGCCAGCACCGTGCCGACGCCCACCATCATCGTGTCGATCCGGGCGCGCAGCCGGTGCGCGTCCGCGCGCGACTCCGGCGAGGAGATCCAGCGGCTGGTCCCGTCGGCGGCCGCGACGCGCCCGTCGATCGTCATGGCCGCCTTCCAGGTGACGAACGGCCGGTGCTCCCGGGTCGCGGTCAGCCAGGCGCGGTTCACGTCCTCCGCCAGGTCGATCCCCGAGCGGGTATCCGGGCCGGCCTCGTCCGGCAGCACGACGACGTCCAGCCCGGCCGCCCGCAGCCGATCGGCCCCGCCGGCCGCGCCCGGCCATGGATCGCGGACCGCGACCAGCACCCGCGCGACCCCTGCGGCGATCAGGGCGTCGGTGCACGGGCCCGTTCGCCCCGAGTGCAGGCAGGGTTCCAGGGTGACCACCGCGGTCGCGCCCCGGGCCCGCCCACCCGCCGCGGCCAGCGCGACGATCTCGGCGTGCGGTCCGCCGGCGCGCTCGTGGAAGCCCTCGCCGACGGTGGCGCCGCCGGCGTCGAGCAGCACGCAGCCGACCACGGGATTGGGCAGCGCCGAACCGGCGCCGCGATCGGCCAGCTCGACCGCGCGGCGCAGCGCCGCGAGCTCGGCCGCGGTCGTCGTCACGCGATCAGTGTCCCCCGGCCGGCACCCGGGTCCGAGTCAGATCGACGCCCGGCGGAACCTGGAGGACCGCTCGAAAAGCGGCCGCGCGCCCGCGCCGGCGCGCCGCACCGGTCTCGGGCGGGAGCACGGGCCTTCGGGACCGGGTGCGGCCGCGCTCGACCGGTGCGGCCGGCGCTTCGAGCGGGGGCACTGGCCGCCGCACTGGTTTCGGCCGGGTGCACGGGACCCAGGACCGCGTGCAGCCGCGCGGAACCGGTGCGGTCGCTCTGCGGGCGAGGGTCGGCGCCGGCACTCGCGAGGCCGGCGTGAGGGGTCAGTTGATCTCGAACGACCGCTTGGACAGGCCGTACCAGAAGCCGTCGACGGCGGTGTGCGCGTCCTGCCAGGTCTCGGCGGTGGCGCCCAGCGAGACGAACAGCGGCGCGAAGTGCTCGATCCGGGGGTGCGCGATCCGCGCGGCCGGAGCGGCGCGCTCGAAGTCGAGGATCGAGTCCACGTCACCCGACTCCACCCGCTCCATCGCCCACGCGTCGAACTCGCGGCTCCAGCCCTGGGCGGCTCCGGTGGTGTCGCCGAACTGGGCGCGCGACAGGTTGTGCGTGGTGAAACCGGAGCCGATGATCAGCACCCCGCTGTCCCGCAGCGGGGCCAGCCGCCGGCCGACCTGGAACAGCTGCTGCGGGTCCAGGCTCGGCATGGAGACCTGCAACACCGGGATGTCGGCCTCCGGGAACATCTCGACCAGCGGCACGTAGGCGCCGTGGTCGAGGCCGCGGTTCGGGTCCTGGTGCACCGCCTGTCCGGGCCGGGAGAGCAGTGCCCGCACGTCGCGGGCGAGTTCCGGCGCGCCGGGCGCGGGATAGGTGACCTCGTAGTAGCGCTCGGGGAAGCCCCAGAAGTCGTAGGTGAGCGGCACCGTCTCGGTGGCACCGACGGTCAGCGGCGCGGCCTCCCAGTGCGCGGAGACCACCAGGATCGACGTCGGCCGCGGCAGGTCGGCGCTCCAGCCGGCCAGCTCGGCGGTCCACAGTTCGTCGTCGGCGAGCGGCGGGGCGCCGTGCGACAGGTAGAGCACCGGCATGCGGTCGGCCGACGGTTCGGCGTCCCGGGCGGCGGCGGCAACGGAGGTCATTTTTTTCGGCTCGTTTCGGGGGCATGGCGGTTGATCGTGCTTCACCCATCCTAGCGACAAGTACTTGAGAGTTCAAGTACTTGGCCCGAGGCTCCCAATGTCACCCCCGCCGGGCCGAAGAGGCAGATGGATGACCTCACATGTTCCGCGCCGTGGCGGACTGGAATACTCCTCGCGTGCCTGACGACCCGTGGCTCTCGCAGGAGCAGCAGCGCGTGTGGCGGGCGTTCATCCGGATGTCAGGGCAGCTCTGGGAGTGCGTCGAGCGCGACCTGCAGACGGCCGCCGGGATGCCGCACGGCTACTACCTGATCCTCGCGATGCTGTCCGAGGCACCCGACCGGTCGCTGCGGATGAACCAGCTCGCGCAGGTGGTCTGGTCTTCGCAGTCGCGGGTGTCGCACGCGGTGGCGCGGCTGGAGGAGACGGGCTGGGTGGTGCGGACGCCGTCGCCCGGCGACCGCCGCGGACAGATCGCGACGCTCACCGACGCGGGCATGGCCCGGCTCGTGGAGGTCGCCCCGAGCCACGCCGACACGGTGCGGTCGATCATGTTCGACCCGCTGACGGGCGAGCAGCTCGCCGCGTTCGGCGACGTCTGCGAGACCGTCCTCGACCAGCTCGCGGCCCGCGGCGCGAAGGGTGGGTCGGCGCCGTCCGCGGCGAACCCCTTCCGGGGCGCCTCGACCTGAGGCGAGAACGCGTCAGGAGCGCTGCAGGGTGAGCATCGTGATGTCGGGATCGGCGCCCAGCCGGGCGATCGGCCCCCAGAAGCCGGCACCGTTCGTCACGAACACCTGGGTGTCGCCGAAGTCGTAGCGGCCCGACAGCGCCGGCGTGGTCAGGCCGATGATCCACTTGCCCGGGATGAACTGGCCACCGTGCGTGTGCCCGGACACCATCAGCTCCACCCCGCGGTCGGCCGCGTCGTGGACCAGGCTCGGCGAGTGGCTGATCATGATCACCGGCTGCCCGTCCGCGCGGCCGGCCAGGGCGGCGTCCATGTCCGGCCCCCGCCCGGTCGGGGCGCCCTGGATGTCGTGCACGCCCGCCACGAGAAGGCCGCGCACGTCGACGCCCTCGTTCGCCAGCACCCGCATGCCCAGGGTCGGCAGCGTGGCGAGCCAGCCGTCCGGGTCGAAGTAGAACTCGTGGTTGCCGGTCGCGAAGAACACCCCGTCGGGCGCCCTGAGGTCGGCGAGCGGCCGCACCGCGTCCAGCAGCTCGTCCGCCCGGCCGTCCGTGAGATCGCCCGCGAGAAGGACCATGTCGGGCCGCTGCGCGTTCACCAGATCGACCACCTGCCGGCAGAACTCGCGGCCCGTGATGCTGCCCAGGTGCAGGTCGCTGACCAGCGCGACGCGCATCCCGTCGGCATCGGGGGGCAGGTTGCGGATGCGGATCGTGGCGGTGCGGACCCATGACGGGCCGGCGATCGCGGTACCGGCGGCCACGGCCGTGATCGCCGCCGCCCCGACGACCACGCCACCCGCCAGCACGCGGTTGAGGAACAGCCTCCGGTCGATGGTCGGCGGGGCGCCGGTCGGGTCCGGCACCGGGTCGGCCGGCACCGGGCCGCCGGCCGTCACCGGGCCGCCGGCCGGTCGGGACACAGCCGCCGGCACCTCGGCCGCGATCTCGGTCTCGGCGTGCGCGACAGCGGGCGTCGCGCGGCGGCGACGGAGCCAGACCACGAACCGCACCGGCTCGGTCAGCACGGTCAGGCTGCCCGCAAAGATCACGAAGGCGTAGCCGAGCCAGCCCGGCCAGCCGATCACCCGCTGCGCGCCGATGGGCAGCGCGTACTGGCCGATCAGCGCGGCCGGACCGCAGATCCCGACCAGGACGGCGGCGGCGGTGCCGACCCACCGCCCGGGGGTGCCGCGCCGGGTGGTGCCGAGCACCAGCCGCCACCAGAGGTAGCCGCCGACGGCCAGCATCATCGCCGAGTTGAACCACACCCAGCTCGGAACGGAACCCACCCGGTGATGGTAGGCACCGGTTGGGCCCGATCCGGACACGACGACCGGCAGGCACCGGATGGGCCGGAATCGGGCCCGCTTCCGGCGAATTCGCGAAACATTCGCCGTGTAGCTTCGGTGCGGCCAGGATGGAGCCGGCAGTGACCGGCACGAGACGATCCCGGGGAGCGAGCGTGTGCGGACTGGGCGGCGAGTTCCGGTTCGACGGTGAGCGGGCCGACCGGGCGGCACTCGATCGCATCTCCGCGGTGATGGAGCCACGCGGTCCCGACGGTTCGGGCCTCTGGCAGGACGGGCCCGTGGCGCTGGCCCACCGCCGGCTGGCGATCATCGACCTGAGCCCGACCGGCGCGCAGCCGATGGTGGATCCCGACCTCGGCCTGGTCACCGTGTTCAACGGCTGCATCTACAACTACCGGCAGCTGCGCGACGAGCTCAGCGGGTACGGCTACCGCTTCGTGTCCACCTCCGACACCGAGGTGATCGCGAAGGCCTACCACCGCTGGGGCACCGACTGCGTCGACCACTTCTTCGGCATGTTCGCGTTCGGGATCCTCGAGCGCGAGACCGGCCGGCTGATCCTCGGCCGCGACCGTCTCGGCATCAAGCCGCTCTACCTCGCGCAGACCGCCGATCGGCTGCGGTTCGCGTCGTCGCTGCCCGCGCTGCTGGCCGGCGGCGGCGTCGACACGTCGATCGACCCGGTCGCGCTGAACCACTACATGACGTTCCACGCCGTCGTCCCGGCGCCGCGCACGATCCTGAACGGCGTCCGCAAGCTCCCGCCCGCGACCGTGCGAACGATCGAGCCGGACGGCCGCAGCACCGACGTGACCTACTGGTCGCCGCCGCACAGCCGCCGCGAGGAGTACGCGGATCTGACCGAGAACGATTGGCAGGAGCTCGTACTGCAGACGCTGCAGACCGCTGTCGAGCGCCGGATGGTCGCCGACGTGCCGGTGGGTGTGCTGCTGTCCGGCGGCATCGACTCCAGCGTCATCGTCGCCCTGCTCGCCGGCGCCGGCCAGCACGGCCTGCAGACGTTCAGCATCGGCTTCGAACGGGTCGGCGACCGGGAGGGCGACGAGTTCGAGTTCTCCGACATCATCGCCAAGGAGTTCGACACCGATCACCACCAGCTGCTGATGCCGTCCAGCACGGTGCTCGGCGGACTCGAGGGCGCGGTCCACGCGATGAGCGAGCCCATGGTGAGCCACGACTGCATCGCCTTCTACCTCCTGTCCGAGGCCGTCTCCAAGCACGTGACGGTGGTGCAGTCCGGCCAGGGTGCTGACGAGCTGCTCGCCGGGTACGACTGGTATCCGCCGCTCGACGGCGTGCCGCCGGAGCGCGCGCTGGAGGTCTACTCGGGCCGGTTCTTCGACCGTGACCGCGCCACGATGGCGCAGGTCCTGCAGCCGAACTGGCTGACGGCGGGCGACCCGAGCCGCGACTTCGTGCGCAGCCACCTCGACCGGCCCGGTGCCGACACCGCCCTGGACCGAGTGCTGCGCCTGGACTCTCAGGTCATGCTCGTCGACGATCCGGTCAAGCGGGTCGACAACATGACCATGGCGTGGGGTCTCGAGGCGCGCACGCCGTTCCTCGACCACCAGTTCGCCGAACTGGCCGCGGCCTGTCCCCCGGCGCTGAAGCTCGCGCACGGCGGCAAGGGCGTGCTCAAGCAGGCGTCCCGGAAGGTGCTGCCGGCGGCCGTGATCGACCGGAAGAAGGGCCACTTCCCGGTGCCCGCCATCATCAACCTCGAGGGCCCGTACCTCAATCTCGTACGGGAGGCGCTGACCGCGCCGGCGGCCAAGGAGCGCGGCCTGTTCCGCCCCGACTACGTCGAGAAGCTGCTGGCCGACCCGAATCAGCACCGCACGCCGCTCGGGTCGAACCAGCTGTGGCAGCTCGGGCTGCTCGAGATGTGGTTGCAGCGGCACGGGATCGGCTGAATCGGTGCTCGACAGCCCGTCCCGCACGAACCCGGCCGGAACACCGGCCGCCGAGCTGGTGGACGTGATCGGCCGGATCGCCGGCGTCATCGGCGCCTGGTGCCCGAGCCTGTCGCCGGACGGGCGGCGGATCGCCTACGTCACCGACCGTTCCGGCCTGCCGCGCCTCGAGGTGGCGCACCTCGATCCGGCCGGCGAGGCGGCGGACCGGGTGCCGCGCCAGGTGTCCGGCGCGGACCAGGAGGTCGTGTCCGTCGCGTGGTCGCCCGACGGGGCCTGGCTCGCCTACCTCGTCTCGCCGAACGGACTGATCCGCGCCCAGCTGCACGCCGTCCGCCCGGACGGCACGGATGCCCGCCCGCTCGCCGGCATGGACGACGCCTCCACCGTCTTCGCCGGTTGCTGGACGACGATCCCGCGCACGTATGCCTTCTCGCTGGCGGACGGGCGCGGCCCGGATGCCATCGCCTGCCTGGTCGACGTCGAGACAGGGGTGATCCGCACGGTGGCCCGGGGTGGCTTCCTCGCGGTCACGTCGGTCTCGCCCGACGGCACCCGGCTACTCGCCCGGCGAGGCCCTCGCGGCCGCCGCCACCTCGTCCTCGCGGCGATCGGCGACGTCCCGGACGATCGGCCGGTTCGCGTGCTCGCCCGGGACTTCCCCGAGGAGGGCACCGATCTCGGCGAGGACGGTCGCTTCGCCGCGGACGGCGCGGCCATCCACCTCCGAACATCGGCAGGGCGGGACCGCACCGCCCTCGGCCGCGTCGGGCTCGAGCCCGGCGGCGGCCCCGGCCGCCTGTCGATCCTCGCCGGCCGGGACGACGCCGACCTCGAGTCCTACGCGGTGCTCACCGGCGGCGAGACCGCCATGCTGGTCTGGAACGTGGACGGCGCCAGCCTCCTGGAGATCCGGGACCTCGCCTCCGGCAAGGGCCATGGGGTCGGCATCGGCCGGAACCGGGTGCTGCCCGGTTGGTCGGTCCACGCGGACGGCCGGAGCGCGGTCCTGGAACTCTCCGAACCCACATCGCCGAGGAGCCTGTACCACGCCGAGCTCACGCCGCCCGACCTCGTCCGGCACGGTGTCGCCACGCCGGCGCACCGCATCGCCGGGCTGCCCGTTCCCACGCTGCCCATCCGGCGGCTGGCCACGCCACGCAGGCTGCGCTACCCGGCCGCGGACGGTCTCGGGCTGCACGGCCTGCTCTTCCGCTCGCCGGGCCGCACCGAGCCCCTGCCGACGGTCCTGCTGCTGCACGGCGGCCCGGAAAGCCAGGAACGCCCTGCCTTCTCGATCCTCGTGCAGTCGCTGACCGTCGCCGGCTTCGCGGTGGTCGCGCCCAACGTCCGCGGATCCTCCGGATACGGCAACGCCTTCACCGCCATGGACGACGGTGCGCGGCGCGAGTCGTCCTTCGCCGACATCCCCGCCACGCTCGACTATCTGGTGGCAGCCGGCATCTCGGTTCCCGGCCGGATCGGGGTGCACGGCTGGTCGTACGGTGGTTACCTCGCGCTGGTGGCGCTCACCCGCTGGCCGGAGATGTTCGCCTGCGGCTCCAGCCACGCCGGAATGTCCGATCTCACCGCGTTCTTCGCCGAGACGGAGCCGTGGATGGCCGCCGCGTCGGTGATCGAATACGGGGACCCGGCGGCGGACGCGGCCCTGCTGCACGGACTCTCGCCGCTGCATCGGATCTCGGACGCGGTCGCGCCCACCCTGCTCGTGCACGGCGAGCAGGACACCAACGTCCCTGTCGCCGAGTCCACCCGCGCGTACGAGGCGATGTGCGCCGCCGGCGTCCCGACGGAGCTGCTGCTGCTGCCCGGCGAGGGGCACACCATCGTCGGGCACGAGGGTCGGGTGTCGTCCACCCTGGCGATCGTGAACTGGCACAGCCGGTGGACCGCCGCGTGACCGGGCCGGCCGACGGCCTGCCGCGGATCCTCGCCCACTATCCCGCGGAGCCGCTCGACGAGGCGGTCGATCCGCACCGACGGGTGCGGCCCGACTACGCCGAGATCTTCCGGGCGCTCGACGGTGTCGGCACGGACGGGTTGCGCGACATGGCCCGCCGGCTCGATGCGATGCGCGTCCGGCAGGGCATCTCGTTCGTCGCCGAGATCGACGGTGCGCTGCAGGAGCAGCCGTTCCCCCTCGACCCCGTGCCGCGGGTGGTGTCCGCGCAGGACTGGGCGAACATCACCGCCGGCCTGCGGCAGCGGGCGAGGGTGCTCAACGCGTTCCTCGACGACGTCTACGGCGAGGCGCGGATCGTGCGCGACGGGGCCGTGCCGGCGTCCGTGGTGCACAACTGCCCGGGTTACCTGCCGGGCGCGCGCGACATCGCCCCGGGCGGCCGGCCGCGCGCCACGGTGCTCGGCTTCGACCTGCTGCACACGCCGGACGGCGAGTGGGTGGTGCTCGAGGACAACCTGCGCGTGCCGTCCGGCCTCGGATACGCGGTCGCCAACCGGCGCACCGCGGCGGATGCGCTGCCGATGCTGCACCCCTGGGAGGGCCTGCGAAGCCCGGAAACCGTTGGCGGGGCGCTGCTCTCGGCGCTGCGTCAGGCGGCGCCGCCGCGGGCCGCCGGCACGCCGCAGGTGGCGCTGCTGTCGGACGGGCCGGGGAACTCGGCGTGGTACGAGCACCGGCTGCTCGCCGACCTGATGGACGTCCCCGTCGTCACGCCGGCCCAGCTGGACGGCGACGAGCACGGCGTGTGGGCGGAGATCGATGGGCGGACCGAGCGCATCGACGTGCTCTACCGGCGGCTGGGCGACGACGAACTTGTCGCCGGGCCCGCGTCCACGGACCCCGCCAGGCTTCTGCTCGCCCGGGCCGCCCGCGCCGGGTCGGTCGCGATCGCGAACGCCCCGGGGAACGGGGTGGGCGACGACAAGGCGATGTACGCGTTCGTGCCCACCATGATCAGGTACTACCTCGGCGAGGACCCGCTGATCGGCGACGTCGGCACGTGGGTGCTGGCGGATCGGAGCCAGTACGACGGCGTTCGCGACCGCCTGGAGGAGCTGGTGGTGAAGCTGGTGGACGGCTCGGGCGGGTCGGACGTGCTGATCGGGCCCGACCTCAGCGAGGACGCGGCGGACGCCATGCGGGCGCGTGTGCAGGCGGCGCCGCACCTGTTCATCGCCCAGGAGGTGATCCGGTTCTCGTCGCACCCCACGCTGACGCCGGCCGGCCTCGCCCCCCGGCACGTCGACCTCCGGGTCTTCGCGCTCGCCGGCGCGGACGGGGAGGTCGTGGTGCCGGACGTGGCACTCAGCCGGGTCGCCCTGGAGTCCGAGGGGTTGCTGGTGAACTCGTCGCAGGGTGGTGGCTCGAAGGACACCTGGCTCGGCGACTTCTAGCCCGCCGCGCTCGGACGGCTCGGCCGGCGACCGGGCGGAGACCCGCGCCCGGATCGATGGCCTAGACGGCCGGACCGCTCGCGGTGGGCGCGCCCGGATCCGGCACCACTGGCCCGGGGATCGGCGGCCGCGTCGGGTCGGGACCGGCGGGCCTCGGCTCCGGCGTGGCGGGCGGCTCCAGCGGCACGGGCGGGCGATCCGGGTCGACCGGCGGTGGGTCGGTCGGCACCGGCGGCGACGGCGGCTCCGGGCGACCCGGCGAGGGCAGGGGTCCGGGCTGCCCGGGCTGCGGACCGGTGGGATCGGGGACGGTCATCGACATCCTCCTCGCGGCGGTACGGCGGGCGGGCAACGGAGGATGCTCGCCCCTCGGCTGATCCGTACCCAGCGGGATGGGTGCGAAACCCGGGTTTGCCGACGGCGCAACCGGGCACCCACGCAGGGCGCGGAAACGCGCACCCGCTAGGCACACCTGGAGGCACCATGACCCTGCCGACCGCGGGCGAGGACGACCCGCGCCTGCCCACCGACGACGACGTGGCCGCCGCCTCGGCCGATTCGGCGGGTCCGAAGCCGGCCGATCCGGAGCTGGCCGTCGACCGCGAGGGACGCCGGCTGCAGGACGGCCCGGACGGCGGCGGGCCGGCCGGCGCGGCCGAGGCCGAGCGGACCGCGCAGCGTCCGGATTTCTGACCGCGACGGCGCTGGTGCCGGCCGCGTGGCACGCTGGTGGGGAACGTTTCGCCAGGTGAGAGGCGGGGCACTGATGCTGAGCACGGCACGTGTCGAGGGCCGGAGGTCCGTCCGATGAGCAGTCCGCAGCCTCCCCAGGGCGGCCGGCCCCAGGGCCTGCCTGCCCAGGGCGGTCCCAGCTATCCGTCGTCGCCCGGCATGGCGCCTGTCGGTCCCCCGCCGCTGCCCGTCGAGGAATACCGCGGTACGCCGCCGCCGCCGCCCCCGCCGGCGAGCGGGCCGAGCGGTCCCCTGCCGGACGAGTTCGCGGCCACCGCGGACACCGGGCCGGTCGAACGCATGCCGACGGCGACGCCGAGCCCCGATCCGGCGCCGGATCCGTCCATCAAGGGCTCCGTGACGCCAGGGCCGCCGGCGCACAAGCACTCGCGCGCGGGTGCCGCCTGGGTGGCGCTCGTGGTCGCGGCGGTCGTGCTGGTGTTCCTGCTGATCTTCGTGACGCAGAACTCCGACGACGTGAGCGTCCACTTCCTCGGCTGGGAAGGCACCATGTCGCTCGGGGTCGCCATGATGTTCGCGGCCGTCGCCGGGGCGCTCCTCGTCGGGCTGCTCGGGACCGTCCGCATCTTCCAGCTGCGCGCGCGGGCGCGCCGGGCGGCCGCCGCCCCGGCGGGGTCGGAGGGGATCTGACGCACCCGGCCGGGCGATGCCTCCCGTCAGCCGCGAGCGTCAGTCCGCGAGCAGCTTCAGCACCGCCCGCTCGACCGTCGGCGCCGCGCCGATCGCGTTCAGGTACACGGCGTAGAGCTCGCCGTCCGTGGCGACCTCGGCCTGCTCGCCACGCACCCGGGCGACGGCGCGCTCGATCGTCTGACCCTCGCGGAACCGCTCGATGACGCCGGGATGGATGTACGAGCCGCGGGCGACCGTCGGTGTGTTGCCCAGGTTCTCGGCGACGGCCACCACGGAGCGGCGTACGGCCTTGTCGAGAGCCGTCTTGCTCCATGGCTTGTCGGCCGGATGCCGGTGGTACTCCTCGGCCACCGCCACCGAGCCGAGGACGGTGCCGTGCCACGTCCGGAAGTCCTTCGCCGAGACCTCGATGCGCAGCACCTCTTTCACGTACGCGTTGATGTCCGTGCCCGTCACGCGCCGCCAGGTGCGACCGTCCCGGTAGACGAGGAGCTCGTCGATGTCACCGCCCCTGCGCCGCAGCAGCGCGCCGACCGATTCCAGCAGCACGGGATCGTCGATCTTCTCGACCCGGTGCAGACCGGACTTCGCCACGTACTCGAAGGTCAGCGCGCCGCGATGCCGCCGTACGTGCTCGCGACGGAGAGTGGACAGCCCGTAGGAGCCGTACTTGTCGGCGTACGTCTCGTTCCCGATCCGGAAGTGGCCGCGGTCGAGCAGCCGGAACGCGGTGGCCAGCACGTGTTCCCTGCTCAGCATCGGCTCCGAGAAGTGCTCGGAGACGACCGTTCTCGCCGTCGGCAGCGCGCCGCCCAGGTCGAGCACGCGGCTGAACTTGATCCGGCCGCGGTTCGCGCTCCAATCCGGGTGGTACAGGTACTGCCGCCGGCCGGCGTCGTCGGTGCCGACCGCCTGCAGGTGCCCGTTGGCGTAGGGAGTGATCCAGACGTCCTGCCAGGCAGGCGGTATCACGAGTGCGTCGATCCGCCGCCGGATCGCCTTGTCCGTGATGAGCGAGCGCTCCTGGTCCAGGTACGCCCAGCCCTTGCCGCGGCGGCGCCTGGTATAGCCCGGCTGGCCGGGATTCGTGCGCCGGAGTCGCGGCATCCCACCACCCCCCGATGTCGGTCCGCGTCGATCGACGCGCCGGGCCGCGGTCGGCGCCGGTCAGCACCCCCTAGTTCCCCGAACGGCGCCATCCGCACCCGCGAATGTTCGCCGGTGAGGTCATCCGCGTGAGGGGACAGGGGGCAACGAGCCCGAGATCGTCTCGTTCCGGTGGTGCCGGATCAGGCTGCAGACATCGGACGACCCGCAACGCTCGGCGGGACCGTCGCTGCCGGCCCCGAGACGCGCGCGAACACGGCTCGGCATGCCATGCCGGCCCAGGACGCCACCGACTCGAGCCGGGTTGGGACGAACCGTGCCCCGGTTCGACCGGCAGCGTCGCCGCTTCGCCCCGGATCAGCGCCGGTCGCGGCGGTCCTCCCGGCGATCTCCCCGATCGTCCCGGCGGTCGTCGCGACGGTCGTGACGCCGGCCGACGCCGTGCGCGACGACGGCGGCGGTCGCCACCGTCGCGGTGGTGCGGCCCACCGGACCCAGCAGGCGGCGGCCGCCGACTCGTCCACGTCCCAGCATGTCAGGCTCCTTGCTCGTCGGCGGCGGCGCCGGCTTCGCTGGATTGATCTTCCAGCACGGCCAGCAGGGCCTGGGTGGGGATCCGGCCGTTGGCCACCAGTTGCCCCCCGGATCGCCGGACCGCGGACGCGAAGGGGGCGGCCCAGAGGTTCTCGTACACCAGCAGCCCGGCGGTGCTGCCCGGCTCCAGAGCGTCCGCCACGGCGGCGACGTCGTCCTCGCTGAGCAGGTCGGCCAGTTCGCGCTCGACCTCCCGAAGCTCGCCCAGCACACCTTCCTCGATGTCGGCGAACTCGAACGCCTCGAAGGAGCCGTCCTCATCCTTCTTGATCAGCACCAGGTCGAGCACCCGGACGATGCCGCGCTCGACGAGATCCGCGAGCTCCGGCATGATCTCACCGGTGAAGCGACTCCCGGGGAATTCCACCACCAGGTAGTCGACCGGGCCAAGTTCATCCAACGGTGTGGTCATGGATCACCTTTCGTCTGCGTGCGGACAGCCTGGTTCACGTCAGGCCGGGCGGCATCACCCGTCAGGGATGATCCGGCGCCCGCGCACCTTCATGTTCGGGGGTCACCGACGGCGACGGCCGACCACCCGGATTCGGGTGATCGGCCATCGCCGCAGGTCGGACACCATCTCGGAGCCGCTGTGGGGAATCGAACCCCAGACCTTCTCATTACGAGTGAGACGCTCTGCCGACTGAGCTACAGCGGCGCGAGGCAGAGTCTAACCGTTTCCGCGGGCCGCCCCCGACGGGCGGGACCGATCGACGCTGATCGCGTCCCCGCCGCGATCGGCGGGACGGGCACCCGGCCGGGACTACCGGACGGCCACGCCCCCGCGGTGGTCGAACTGATCCAGCGAGATCGCCTGGCCGCCGGCCGAATGCCGGCCGCGATGAACGGCCCGTAGTCGGACCGGCCGTCGAACGCGGTCGGACCCGTGGCCAGGCCCCGGCCGGCGAAGTAGTTGGTGAACAGCGCCTCGATCTCCGCGGATCCGGGCGGCGCGATCGGGTCGTCGGTGCTCTCCGACTCGTCACCGTCGTACACGAAGCGCACTAAGTTCGGCGATCCGAGCATGTCGAAGTTCAGGTTGGCGTAGATCCTCGACGGGTCCTCGTCCGACAGGCTGCCGACATAGTGCTCGGATCCGGCCAGGCCGAACTCCTCGGCGCTCCAGAACGAAGCGCACCCGCTGGCGGGGAACGATCCCCAGCCTGGCCATTGGCACGGCGGTCTCCAGGATCGTGGCCGTGCCGCTGCGTTGTCGTTGATGCCGGGGCCCTTGGTGATCCACCGCCGAAGATTTCATCCGGCTTCCGTCCGCTGGGGCCGGCGAATCGATCTTGACGACGAGCGCCGGCGGGGTGGACCGTAGGCGCGAGGCGTCCGGGTGGCGCGTCACCGACGCCGCAGGTGACGGGCCTCGACCGGGGGGAACGGAGGCATCCGTGACATCCGTGGACCAGGCGCGGGTGAGCCAGCCGCCGCGCTGGGGACTCGCCGGCGTCGCCGTCCTCGGCGTCGTGGTCGCCGCGGCGCTCGCCGCGTATTCGCGCGTGCACCCGGGCGACGGCGCCGCCATCACCACGTTCGGCTTCACCGCACTGCTCGCGATGAAGACCTGGCTGACCACGGCCGCCGTGGTGCTGGTGATCGTCCAGGTGATCACCGCGCTGGCGATGTGGGGCAGGCTGCCGGGCGTCTCCGGCGCGCCGGCCTGGGCGAGCGGGGTGCACCGCTGGTCGGGCACGCTCGCGTTCCTCGTCACGCTGCCCGTGGGCTTTCAGTGCATCTGGTCGCTCGGCTGGTCGGACTCGAGCTTCCGCACCCTCACCCACAGCCTGCTCGGCTGCCTGTTCTACGGGGTATTCGCGTCGAAGATGCTCGCTCTGCGGATGCGCGGGCTGCCCGGGTGGACGATCCCGCTGCTCGGCGGACTGCTCGTCGTCGTGCTGACCGCGCTCTGGTTCGGGTCCGCCCTCTGGTACTTCACCCAGCCGGGGGTGCCGCTCCGATGAGCCAGCCGCCGCGCCCGCCCGACGACCGCTGGGCACCCGGGTCCGACGACCCCGCCCGGACACCCGACGCCGGCTCGCCCGCCCCGGGGCCGGCGCCGGAGATCGATCCCGGCGAGACCACGGTGATCAAGCTGCCGACCTCCTTCGAGGACGCGATCGCCGACTTCGACCCGGAGCAGACCGACCCGAACCTGCCGGTCGCCTCGACGGCCACGCAGACCACCGGGGGCGCGGACGACTCCGACTCCCGTGCCGCCTCCACGCCGGGCGGGACCTCGGGCGCGACGCCGGCGTCGCCGGCCGCCCAGGACGAAGAACAGCGCGCTGCCGACGAGGCCTTCCAGTCCGCCGAGACCCCTCGGGAACCCATGCCGGCGGTCGGCGACCCGGGCGTGCCCGGCTCCGGGTCGGCCGCCGGGTCGATCCGGGAGTCGGCTGCGGAATCGGATGCCGAGCGGACGGATCCCGCACTGCCGGTGATCTCCGCCGACCCGACATCGCCGGGCACGGGCACGGGGCCGGCTCCGACGTTCGATCCGGTGTCGGTCGCCATGCCCCGACGCGCCGAGCCACCCGACGAGCCCGCGCCCGACGAGACCGCCGCGGACGAGCCGCCGCCGGACGAGGCCACGCAGATCTGGTCGGCGAGCGAGCTCGAGGAGGAGACCGCGGACGACGGGTCGTCGCCGCCGGCGGCGCAGCGCGCGCCGTCCGCGGGCGCAGCCGCCGTCGGTGCTGCGGCCGCGGCGGCGGGAGCAGCCGAATCGCCGCCGCGGCCGATGTCGGAGCCGGCGCAGGAGCCGGGTGCGGCGTCCGGCGGACCCTCCGCGCCGGGGCGGACCGAGGAGGACGCCGCCCCCGGGATCGCGGGGATCGGGCTCGGCGCCGCGGCCGCAGTCGCGGGTGCGACCGCAGCGTCGCGCGAGCCCGGTCCGGCCGGTGACACCGGCTCCGGCGCGTCCGCGCCGCCGGACGACGCGCGCGGTCGCCATCGTGACGACGGCCCGACGACGATCCATGCCCTCCCGCTGACGCCGCCGCCGGGCGCACCCCAGGCCGGCCCAGCGGGATCGCCTCCCCAGGGAGGCGCTTGGCCACCCCACCCGGGACCGGGCGGCCCTGCCGACGCCGGCGGTGCGGCCGGCGCGGGTGGTCCCGCTGCCACCGGCGGTCCGGCCGGGTTCGGCGGCCCGCCTCGGCCCGGGCCCGGCGGCCCGCCGCAGCAACCCTGGCAGCAGCCGCCCCAGGATCCCCGGCACGGCGGAACCTCGGGGGCGCAGCCGGGCCAGCAGGCCATGCCGCCGCACTGGCGGCCCGGTGCCCAGCCACCCCCGCCGGGTTGGTATCCCGGGCAGCAGCCCCCGCCCCCGGGCTGGCAACCCGGGCCCGTTCCACCACCCCCGCCGTGGCAGCCCGGGCAGGCTCCGCCGGGCCCGCCCGGAGCGCATCCGGGTCAGCCCGGTGCCGGCTGGCAGCAGGCAGGGCCGGGCTGGCAGCAACCGCCGCCCGGCCAGCGCCGACCGGGCGAACCACCGCCGCACCAGGCGGTCGGCCGACCGGAGCAGCAGAGCTGGGCGGCGCCGGCCGCGGCCGGCGCGACGGCGGCGGCGGCGGGCTACCAGGCGTCCGGGGCCTCACATCCTCCGCAGCACGCCGACGCCCACGCCGCGCCGGACGCCGACGCCGGCGACGAGCCGACCGGAGCCTCCCGCCGCGCGCTCATCGCCGGTACCGGTGTCGCGGTGGTCGCCGCCGCCGGCGGCTTCCTCTGGTACCGGGCCGCCAGCCCCGCGCGCGCGGAGGCCCCGACGCCCTACGCGCCGCCGAGCGGCGGCAACGCCGCCCCGCTCGCGTCCGTGTCGGACATCCCCGAGGGCGGCGGCATCGTGCTGGACAGCCAGGCGATCGTCCTGACCCGGCCGGCCCCGCAGGACGTGCGCGCCTTCAGCGCGATCTGTCCCCATCAGGGCTGCCTGGTGTCGACGGTCGGGAACGGCCGCATCAACTGTCCCTGCCACGGGAGCTCGTTCGACATGACCACCGGCGCGCGGCTGGCCGGGCCCGCCCAGACGGGCCTGCCGGCGATTCCCGTGACCATCGAGAACGGCACCGTGATCCCGGGATGAGGAGGCACCGATGAGGCACCTGCCGACCTGGATCTGGGTCGCCGCCGCCGCGTTCGCGGTCGGCGCGATGATCGCGTCGCTGTTCTGAGCCGGCGACTCGGCGGCGGCCACGATCGGTGGCCCCGAGCACGGGTCGTCCCTAGTCGCCTTACCGAGCCGCGCGCGGGATGCCCGACCGGGCCCGCGTCGCCCTGGCGGGCGCCGCGCACGGCCAGGTTCCCGAGCGGCGGTTGACACGATGGAATAGGTGATCCAGACTTTACGTAATGTCTGCATCACATGACGACGTCTGGTCCGCGCTCGCGCATCCCCTCCGCAGGCGCATCCTGGACGCGCTCGCCGACGGTGCGGCCACCACCGGGGAGGTCGTCGCGGCCGTGACGGCCGACCGATTCGTCGTCATGCAGCACCTCAAGGTGCTCCGCGAGTCCGGCCTCGTGCACACCGATCGGCGCGGCCGCGAGCGCATCAACCGGCTCGACCCCGTCCCGCTGCACGACGCCGTCGGCCGCTGGATGTCCCGCTACGAGCAGGATTGGGCCGCGGCGCTGGTCGGCCTGCGGGACACCGTCGAACGGGCCCACGCCGACACCGCCCCCGGCACCCGGACGGCCCGCGATGCGTGACCTGTTCCAGAGCATCGAGATCCACGCGCCGATCCAGGCGGTCTGGGAGGAGATCACCCGGCTGCGCGGGGTCCAGCGGCCGCTCATGGACACGGTGCTGGAGACCGGATTCCGCCGCGGCGACCCGCTCTACTACCGCAGCCCGAACGGCCGGCGCACGTTCATCGTCGGCCGGGTCGTGCAGGTAGAGCCGCCGGTCCTGCTGGCGCACACCCAGGTGCTCACCACCCGCGACTACGCGCCCACGCTCGTCACCTGGCGGCTCGAGGTTCTCGGCCCCGGCACCACCCGGGTGACGGTCGAGCACACCGGATGGCAGGACGGGGTCAAGGGCGTCGACAGCGTCGATTCCACCTGGGCCTGGATACTGCGCGAGCTGAAGCAGGTCATGGAGACCGGCTCCGTGACCCGGTCGACGGCGGTGAAATACGCGCTGATGCGGGCGTTCCTGTGGGCGATGCCCGCCAGGACGCGGTCCGACCGGGTGACCGTGCCGGAGTGGATGCCCGACGAGACCCCCGGTCCCCCGACCGCGCCGACCGCGACCGACGTCACGGATCAGCACCGGGCACCACCCGACGAGCAGAGGACGGGCTGACGATGGACGACCCCACGGCGACGGCGCTGGCGAACCTGGCGGCGAAGACCGGCCGATCGACCGACGACTGGCTCGGCATCGCGCGGGCGCTGATCCCACTGGGTCATGCGCCCGCGGTCGCGAAGCTGAAGGCCGAGTACGGCATCGGGCACGGCTACGCGAACACCCTGATGCTCGTCGTGCGAGCCGAGAAGCCGGCCGGAGAAGCCGATGTCGACCCCGTCGACCGGCAGTACGCCGGCCCGAAGGCGGGCCTGCGGCCGATCTACGACGTGCTGGTCGCCCAGATCGGCTCCTTCGGCTCTGACGTGGAGATCGCGCCGAAGAAGGACACCGTGAGCCTGCGAAGGGCGAAGCAGTTCGCGTTGATCGCCCCGGCGACCCGCGACCGCGTGGACCTGGGGCTGAACCTGGGCGGCGTGCCAGGTCGTGGCCGGCTGGTCGAGACGGGCGGCATGTGCACGCACAAGGTGGCGATCAGGGCCGCGTCCGAGGTCGACGCCGAGGTGATCGGCTGGCTGCGGGAGGCCTACGACCGGGCGGGCTGAGCTCGGCTCACGCCTCGGTTCGCTCGACCGCTCGCACGACCCGACCGGCGACCGGCCCGGCTCGCCGGACCAGCGCTGACGGGCCCGACGGGTCAGCGCGCCCGCGACGTGTCACGACCGGGGCTGGTGGTGGCCCTCGTACGCCTTGCGCGACCCGCACACCGAGGCCTTCGGGCACACCTGACGCGAGCCGTCCGCGGCGAGCTTGATCACCACGGAGTCGCCCGGCACCGAGTGGGCCACCACGCGGCCGGGACCCGCGGGCGAGTCGACGTCCTCGCCGATCGCCGGCGCGGTCGCCTTGAAGTCCTGGTACAGCGGGTGCTCGTACTTGAGGCAGCACATCAGGCGGCCGCAGGCGCCGGAGATCCGCATCGGGTTGGCCGGCAGGTCCTGGTCGCGGGCCATCGCCAGGGTGATGGGCTCGTAGTCCTTCAGGAACGTCGAGCAGCAGGTGTCGCGCCCGCACGAGCCGATCGCGCCCGTCACCCGGACGGCGTCGCGCGCGGCGAGCTGACGCAGCTCGATGCGGCTGCCGAGGGTGGCGGACAGATCGCGGAGCAGCGAGCGGAAGTCGACCGTCTCGGGCGACGAGTAGTAGATGACGATCTTGCCGACGGCCGCCTGCGGGTCGACGGCCAGTACCTTCATCGGCAGCTTGTGCTCGCGGATGAGCTTGCGGCTGGCGATCATCGCGCGCGCCTTGGCCTTGCGCAGCTGCTCGGTCGCCTCGAGGTCCGCCTCGCCGGCCATGCCGAGCAGCACGGGGAATCCGTCCGTCTCCTCGGGTGAATGCTCCGCGGCCCACACGACGCGCGCCGCCACGGCCCCGTGGTCGGTGGGCAGCAACACCATGTCGCCGACCTGGGGTCGCAGCTCGCCCGGGTCCGCGTAGTGCAGTTGACCGTTCTGGGTGAACGTGACCGCACACAACATCCCCATGGCTGCTCACGGTACGCGGTCGGGCGCTGTCGTCGAGTCGGGCGCTGACCTCGAGTCGGCGCTGTCGTCGAGTCGGGCGCTGTCGTCGAGTCGGGCGCTGTCGTCGAGTCGGGCGCTGTTCTCGAGTCGGGCGCTGTCCTCGAGTCGGGCGCTGTTCTCGAGTCGGGCGCTGACCTCGAGTCGGGCGCTGCGGTCGAGCGGCGGCCGCGGGCGACTCAGCTGGCGACCGGCCCGGCGTAGAGCGCCATCATCATCGCCTCGACGGCTATCTGCGGCTTCACGTTCAGCTCGATGGCCTCCCGGCAGGCCAGCACCGCGTCGAGCCGGGCGAGGGCGCCCACGGAGCCGAGGCGGGCGGCCGCGCCGCGCACCTGCGCGGCCATGTCCGGGTTCATCAGCGTCGCGGTCGACTCGAGCGCGCACGCCACGACGTCGCGGTAGAACGCGGAGAGGTCGACCAGGGCGCGGTCGAGGACGTCGCGCTCGGTGCGGGTGGCGCGCGACTTCTGCCGCCGCTCGAGCTCCTTCACCGCGCCCGCGCTGCCGCGGGTCGCGGCCGCGGTGCCCCGGCCCGTGCCGCCCGCGCCCATGGCGGTCTTCAACTCGGCGATCTCGGCCGCGTCCCGGCGGTCGGACGCGGCGACCGCCTCGCCCTTCGCCGCCGCCAGCAGCTCGCCGGCCTGGAGGAAGACATCGGACACGGTGCGCAGCGAGCCGGGGATGTCGAGCACCCGGCGCCGCCGGTCGCGGGCGATGTCGTCGATCGCGAGCCGGCGGGCGCGGCCCACGTGCCCGGCCGACACCGACGCGGCCCAGCGGGCGGTCGTGTCCTCGATGCCGTCGCGGCGGACCAGCACGTCCGCGATCGCGTCGACCGACGGCGTCCGCAGCGACAGCACCCGGCACCGCGAGCGGATCGTCACCGCCACGTCGTCGGGATGGGTGGACGGCGCGCACAGCAGGAACACGGTGTGCGGCGGCGGCTCCTCCACGGCCTTGAGCAGCGCGTTGGACGCCCCCTCGGTCAGCCGGTCCGCGTCCTCGATCAGCACGATCTGCCAGCGACCGGTCGACGGGCGGCGCGCCGCGAGCTGCACCACCGCGCGCATCTCGCGCACCGAGATGGTCAGCCCCTCGGGCGTCACGGTGCGCACGTCGGCGTGCGTGCCGTGCAGGACGGTCCGGCAGTGCACGCAGTGCCCGCAGCCCCGCTCGTCGCATTCCAGCGCTGCGGCGAACGCGCGCGCCGCCACGGACCGGCCGGAGCCGGGCGGTCCGGTGAACAGCCAGGCGTGCGTCATCGCCGTCGCCGGCACGTCCTCGTCGCCGCGCGACGCCGCGACCGCCGCCGTGAGCACGCCGATGGCCTCGGGCTGGCCGATGACGTCGGCGAACACCCCGGTCACGCCGGGCCCCCGCCGGCCGGGCCGGACCACGGGCGCTCGGCCGGGAGCGCACGGTTCTCGGCCGCCGCCGCATGCCCGCCCAGCGCGACCAGCGAGTCCAGCCGGCCGCCGTTCGCCCGGCGGAGCGGGGACCGGATCACCGATTCGATCCGCAGCCCGGCGGCGCCGGCCACCCGCCGGAGCGTCTCGGGGGTGAAGTGCCAGATGTGCTGCTCGGGCTTGAGCGTCCACCAGCGGGCGCCGAGCAGCCGGGCGGGCAGCGACGCGTAGTCCGGCACCGACAGCGCGACCACCCCGCCGGGCGCGAGGCGGGCGGCGACCTCGCGCAGGAAGGCCACCGGGTCGGGCACGTGCTCGAGCGTGTCCCAGAAGCAGACGGCGGCGTGCGCGCCCGCCGGTGCGTCGGCCAGCTGGCCCGTCACCACGTCCAGCCCGAGCGCGTCCCTGGCGTGCGCGGCGCCCACCGCCGAGAGTTCGACGCCGCTCGCCCGGTACCCGGCGTCCCGGGCGGCCGCGAGGAAATAGCCGTAGCCGCTACCGATCTCGAGCAACGAACCGCCCGCCGGGACCCGCTCGCGGATCAGCGCCAGCCGGCCCGCGGTCCACAGCCGCTGCAGGATCATGGCCGGGCTCGACGCCCGGTCGCCGTACACGCCGCCCTCGAAGTAGCCGGGCTCGTCGTACAGCCGCTGCAGCGCCACGGATGTCAGGCGCGGCGAGACGAAGGCGAGGCCGCAACGGGGGCACCGCACGAGGGCGAACGGGGGCAGCCGGTGGACCACCTCGCCCGGGATGCCGCAGACGCAGCAGTCGACGCGCTCGGTGTCGGCCGCCGTCCAGCCGGACGCGTCGGCGGTCGCCCCGGCCTGCGAACTGCCCGCTCGCGCGTCCCCCATGGGCGAAAACCCTCCCGGTCTGCTGGTCCGCCACACGGTAGCCGAGCGCGCCGACAGCCGTGGCGGATCAGGCGGGGCGACCCCGGCGGCGCGGGACCGCCACCGGCCGGCGGCGGGTTTGCCCGCCGCCCGCCCCGCGGAGCACGCTGGTCGGCATGACAACGTTCGTGATCGTCGGAGCCTCCCTCGCCGGTGCCAAGGCCGCCGAGACCCTCCGCGAGGACGGCTTCGACGGCCGGATCGTGCTGATCGGCGACGAGACCGAACGGCCCTACGAGCGGCCTCCGCTGTCGAAGGGCTACCTGCTCGGCAACGACCCCCGCGAGCAGGCCTTCGTGCACGAGGCCGACTGGTACGCAGAGCACGACGTCGAGCTCCGGCTCGGCACCAGCGCCCGATCCGTCGACCTCGCCGACCGGAGGGTCCTGCTGCACCCGCAGGACGCCGTCGCCTACGACAAGCTGTTGCTGGCCACCGGGTCCCGCGTCCGCCGGCTCGACGTGGCAGGCGGCGACGCGGCCGGCGTGCACTACCTGCGCACGCTGGACCAGTCCGACGCCCTGCAGGCCGCGCTGCGCAGCGGCGCACCGGTGGTCGTCGTCGGCGCCGGCTGGATCGGCCTCGAGACCGCCGCGGCCGCGCGGTCGTACGGCTGTGCGGTGACCGTCGTCGAGATGGACACGCTGCCGCTGCGCCGCGTGCTGGGCGACGAGGTCGCCACGATCTACCGCGACCTGCACGCCGCGCACGGCGTCGACTTCCGGTTCGAGGCGGGCGTCTCGCGGTTCGCCGTCGAGGACGGCCGGGTCAGCGGCGTGGTGCTCGCCGACGGGACCGAGCTTCCCGCCGCCACCGTCGCCGTCGGCGTGGGCATCCGGCCGACGGTGGAGCTGGCCGAGGAGGCGGGATTGCACGTGGACGACGGCGTGGTCACCGACGCGTTGCTCCGCACCTCGGACGAGAACGTCTACGCCTGCGGCGATGTCGCATCCAGCTACAACCCGCTGCTGGGCCGGCGGATCAGGGTGGAGCATTGGGCGAACGCGCTGGCCGGCGGCCCGGCGGCGGCGAGGTCGATGCTCGGCGGCACCGAGGAGTACGCGCCGGTGCCGTACTTCTTCTCCGACCAGTACGACCTCGGCATGGAGTACGCGGGCTACGTGGCGCCGGGCGCCTACGACCGGGTGGTGTTCCGGGGCGCGGGTGAAACGCGGGACGAGGCGGCGCCCGAGTTCGTGGCGTTCTGGATCTCGGGCGACAGGGTGGTCGCCGGCATGAACGCCAACGTCTGGGACGTCAACGACACCATCCAGGACCTGGTCAGGGCCGGCGCCCGGGGGCGACCGGTCAACCTGGACGCGCTGGCGGACGACGCCGTCCCGCTGGCCGACCTGGTCCCTCGGGACTGACCCGCCAGCCCGCCCGCCCTCAGCGGGTCCGCGCGGCGGCGGGCACCGGATCCCCGGCGGACGCGCCGGACATCGAGCCCGACCCGGCACCGCCATCGGCGGCCGGTGCGGCGGGCTCGTCGGGCACCGCGCGCGCCGGAGTGCGCTGCCGGAGCACCGATTCGATCCGCTCCTCGATCTCCGGAGCCATGACGTGCGCCGGAAACGCCGACAGCGGTCGCACGACGATGTACCGCTCCGGCGTGTACGACGCCCGATCCCGGTACGCCTGCGCGGAGTCGACGAACTCCTCATCGGCATCCGGCGTCAGAAGTCGATCGACCGCCTCCACGCTCTCGGGCGCCGGCACCGGATCACCGGGCGCACCGGGCCAACGGGCGCCGGCACCGGACCATCGGCCGCCGGCACCGGACCATCGGGCGCCGGCGCCGCGACCTCCGGCACCACCGACTCCAGCACCGCGGCCTCTGCGGTTTCGACGACGCTCTCGGATGTGGTCTCGTGGCTGCCGCCGAGCGGGCGGCCGTCGACGGCCGAGGTGTCCGCGCCCGGGTCCGGGTGGCGGGCCGGCTCCACGACGCCACCCGCGTCGACGACGACGGTCAGGTCCGGCTTCAGCCCGTTCACCGCCCACTCGGCGACGCGACGCAGCCGCTCCTCATCGAGGCCGAGGGTCCGATAGCGCACGATCGTGGCGTCCACGAAGCCGTCGCAGATCACCACCGCACCGGTCTGCAGCGCCGGGCTGATCTCGCCGCTGGTCAGGTCGGCGAGCTCGGCGCTGTCGCGGAGCGCGTCGGCCGGGGTGTCGCCGATCCGCGCGAACTCCCCCGGCGGCGGGGGCGTGATCCGCCGGATCACCCAGCCGTGCGCCCGCACGTGCGCCTCGATCGCCGCCGCGTACTCGGCCGCCGCCGCCGGGTCGGCGCTCTCCACGGCGATCAGCACGCCGGCGTGGTCGTCCCGCTCGTCCCAGATGTTCAGCCGGCGCCGGCCGAAGATCCGGCGGCTGATGTCCGACGTCAGGCCGCCGATCTGCCGCCCGGCGTACAGGCTGACCGCGATGGCGAGGAGGCCGCCGACGAACAGGACGATCGCGGGACCGCCGATTGTCCAGCTGAAGTCGCCGATCGTCACCGGATACGTGCCGAGCGCGCCGGCCAGCACCGGCCCGACCGCGATCGTCACCAGCAGCACGATGCGCACCGACGACATGACGAAGGCGAACACCCGGCCGCGCAGCTGGTCGGAGACCTCGTGCCCGATCATGGTGAAGCCGTTGATCCACGCGATGCCGGCGAACACGCCCATGGCGGCGGCGGTGACCACGGCCCCGCCGAGGTCGGGCAGCACCGCCATCACGATCAGCGCGATTCCGGCCGCGCCGATGGCCGGGGTGAAGATCATCCGCCGCGGCACCGTGGGCAGCACCTTCGGCCCGATCAGCATGCCGAGCGCGAGGCCGGTGAACACGGAG
This sequence comes from uncultured Actinomycetota bacterium, assembly GCA_963844455.1. Taxonomy (GTDB): domain Bacteria; phylum Actinomycetota; class Actinomycetes; order Mycobacteriales; family Nakamurellaceae; genus Nakamurella. The sequence goes on along the minus strand of CAWJOH010000027.1, from coordinate 83,872 downwards.
CCGAACAGGATGCCGTAGCCGGCGTTGCCCGCGCCGAGCGAGGCCACGTAGGACTGGGCGACCCCGGCGACCAGCCCCCCGGCGCCGAACGCGCCGAGGATGCCGATGTAGATCGACCGCATCAGGCGGTTGTGGCGGATGAACCGGATGCCCTCGCGCACCAGCGAGAAGATGCTCTTCGTGGTGTTCCGCTCGCCGACGAACGCCGGGATCATCCGTCGGGAGAACAGCACCATCGCGGCGGAGAAGAAGTACGTGCCTGCGTCCAGCAGCAGCGCGATGTCGATCGCCACGGAGTTGGTCGAGCCGCTGATCAGCGCGGTGCCCGTGTCCGACCCCGGCACCGGCGGTGCTCCGAAGAACGACGCCAGCGTGGACAGCAGGATGAAGATCCCCGCCGCGACGGGGACCATGCCGTAGACCGAGACGTAGTTCAGCTGGTTCGCCACCGCGAGCCGCTCCCGCGGCACGATGTTGACCCACATCGCCTGCTTGGCCGGGGTGGAGAACAGCCCGATCGCCTCGACCAGGAACTGCGCCACGAGCAGCCAGATCAGGTTCCGGCTGAGCACGATCGACAGGTAGAGCAGGCCGGCGAGGGTGTCGCCGACGATCGCCACCTTGCGCCGGTCGAACCGGTCGACCAGGGCGCCGGCGACCGGTCCGAGGAGGAGATCGGGCAGCAGCCGGGTGAGCAGCACGCCGGAGACGGCGGCGCCCTGCACCAGGTTCGAGGTGTCCTTGGTGAGGTATGCGGCGAGCGCGGTGGTGGCGAGCAGGCCGAGCCAGTCGCCGAGGCTGGACACCGCGATCGCGGCCCAGAGCCGCCGGAAGATCGGGATGTGGAGCAGCACAGAGACGCTGTTCCGTTCCCGGCCGCGCCGGTTCGTGCCGGCCGTCCCGGATCCGGCTGCGCCCGGTGCCGCTCCCTGATCGGTCACCGCTGGAACAGCGCCGTCAGCATGGTGATGAGGCGTTCGCCGAGCCCGGTGGCGAGAAGCACCACGACGATGAAGACCAGCACCGCGATGGCGCTCGACCCGCGGGATTTGCTTGTCCGGCCCGCCTGGTGCGCCTGGCGGCGGATCTGCTGGATGTTCGCCTGGCCGGGCCGCCCGCTGGGCGGCGCCGGCGCGACCGCCCGCGGCATGCTCGAGGTCGATGCGCGCTGCTGCGACGGCTGCGGCTGGTACTGGTGGGAGGCGACCGCGCCCTGGTGCTGCTGCGGCTGCGCCCCGAACGCCGCTCGCACGTTCGCGACCATCTCGGCCGGTGACCTGGCGTGCGACTGTCGATCGCCCGAAGGGCCGCCCGCGTACGGCGCCGGCTGGCCGGGGCGGGGCTGGGCCTGGCGTGCGACCTGCGGCCGCTGTCCGGCGGCCGCCTGACGCGGCGCCGGCTGGCGGGGGACCGCCGTGCGCGGCTGCGCCGGCCGGGCCTGCGCCGCGCGCGGCTGGCCGGGGCGCGCCGCCGGCCGCTGCGGCGGTGGCGGGGCGACGTACTGCTGCCCGGCCGGCGCGTCGACCCGAACCCGCCCGAGCGTCTCCGCGGGGTCGACGGGTCGCACGAAACGAACCATGTCGTCGGGCATGGAGGACGACAGCGCGTCCGGGTACACATCCAGCACCGGCATCGTCGGCGCCGGATCACCCATGCCGTCCGAGCCGCCCAGGGCGTCCGGAAACCACTGGCCGGCGTCCGGCGGCTCGGCGACACGCCCCGTCATGCCTCGATCGTAGGACGGCGCACGGCCGAATTTCCGCCGGGCGAGCCCGGACGCGGGGAAACCCGCTAGCGGGACGAACGGGACGCCGCGCGCTTCTTGGCCGGCGCGGTCGACTTCCGCGCCGTCGGTCGCGTCGACTTCTTGGGTGCCGGGCCCCTGGCCCTGCGGTCGGCGAGCAGCTCAGCGGCACGCTCGACGGTCAGGGTCGCGACGTCGTCGCCCTTGCGCAGGGAGGCGTTCGTCTCGCCGTCGGTGACGTACGGGCCGAACCGCCCGTCCTTGATCACCATCGGCTTGCCGCCCGCGGGATCGGTGCCGACCTCGCGCAGCGGTGGCGCCGCTGCCGCCGACCGGCCGCGTGCCTTGGGCTGGGCGTAGATGGCCATGGCCTCGTCGAGGGTCACCGTGAACAGCGACTCCTCGCTGGTCAGCGACCGCGAGTCGGTGCCCTTCTTGAGGTAGGGCCCGTACCGGCCGTTCTGCGCGGTGATCTCCTCGCCCGTCGCCGGGTCGGCGCCGACCACCCGCGGCAGCGAGAGCAGGCGCAGCGCGGTCGGCAGGTCGATGGTGTCCAGCGACATCGACTTGAACAGCGAGGCCGTTCGCGGCTTGGGCGCCTTGGCGCCCTTCTTGGCCGGGGAGCCGTTGGTGCCGCCGTCCTCGGACCCGTTGACCTCCGCGAGGATCTCGGTGACGTACGGCCCGTACCGGCCGTCCCGCGCGACGATCATGGTGCCGGCGTCGGGATCGACGCCGAGCTCGCGGTCGCCGGAGTCCGATGCCTGCTCGAACAGGGCCTCGATCGTGTCGACCGTCACCTCGTCGGGCGGCAGGTCCTCCGGGAGGTTCGCCCGCTGCGGCGCGAGCTCCCCCTCCGGGCCGTCGGAGGCGCGCTCCAGGTACGGCCCGTACCGGCCGACCCGGACGACGACCTGCCGGCCCCGGTCGTCGGTGAGCAGCGGCAGCGAGTTCACCTCGCGCGCGTCGATGTCCTCCAGGCGCTCGCCGACCTGCTTCTTCAGGCCGCCGGAGCGCGCGATCGAGCCCTGGGGGCCGACGTCGCCACCGAAGTAGAACGCCGTCAGCCAGTCCGTGCGGCCGATCCTGCCGTCGGCGATGCCGTCGAGCTCGTCCTCCATCGCGGCGGTGAAGTCGTAGTCGACCAGCCGGGAGAAGTGCTGCTCCAGCAGCCCGATCACGGCGAAGGCGATCCAGGACGGGACGAGCGCCTGGCCCTTCTTCCAGACGTAGCCGCGCTCGATGATCGTCCGGATGATCGACGTGTACGTCGACGGCCGGCCGATGCCGAGGTCCTGCAGCGCGCCGATCAGCGACGGCTCGGTGTATCGGGCGGGCGGCGTGGTGACGTGGCCGGACGGGACGAGGTCGGTGATCTGCAGCCGCTGACCCTCGGTCAACTTGGGCAGCCGGCGCTCGGCGTCGTCGGCCTCGCCGCCCGCCTCCGCGTCCACGGTCTCGACGTACGCCCGCAGGAAGCCGGGGAAGGTGATGGTGCGGCCGGACGCGGTGAAGAGGCACTCGCGGGCGACGTCGTCGGACGTCTTCGCGGCGATCCGCACGGACAGCGTCAGGCCCTTGGCATCGACCATCTGCGAGGCGATGGTGCGCTGCCAGATCAGCTCGTAGAGCCGGAACTCGTCGCCCGACAGCCCGCCGGACCCGGACGCGACCTGGCCGGGGGTGCGGAAGCTCTCGCCGGCCGGCCGGATCGCCTCGTGCGCCTCCTGGGCGTTCTTCACCTTGCGGGTGTACTGCCGCGGCGCCTCCGGCACGTACGCCGGGCCGTACAGCTCGCGGGCCTGCGCCCGCGCCGCGTCCTGCGCCGTGGTGCTGAGCGTGGTCGAGTCGGTGCGCATGTAGGTGATGTAGCCGGACTCGTACAGCCGCTGGGCCGTGCGCATCGTGCGCTCGGAGTTGAAGCCGAGCTTGCGGCCCGCCTCCTGCTGCAGCGTCGACGTCATGAACGGCGGGTACGGCCGGCGGGTGTACGGCTTCTCCTCGACGGAGACGACGGTCGCGCTGCCGTTGTGCAGCGCGGCGCCCAGTGCGCGCGCCCCGTCCTCGTCGAGCAGCAGCACGTCGGTGCCCGCCTTGATCTGCCCGGTCGACGCGTCGAAGTCCCGGCCGGTGGCCAGGCGCGTGCCGTCGACCGAGTTCAGCGAGGTGCGGAACGGCTCGGCGCCCTCGCCCGTGATCGCGGTGGGGATCATCGAGGCGTCCAGGCCCCAGTAGCTGCCGGCGCGGAACGCCATCCGCTCCCGCTCGCGCTGCACGATGATCCGTGTCGCGACGGACTGCACCCGGCCCGCCGACAGCTTCGGCATGACCTTCTTCCACAGCACCGGCGAGACCTCGTAGCCGTACAGCCGGTCCAGGATGCGGCGCGTCTCCTGCGCGTCGACCAGGTGCTCGTCGATCTCGCGCGGCGACTCGGCGGCGGCGCGGATCGCGGCCGGCGTGATCTCGTGGAAGACCATCCGCTTGACCGGGACCTTGGGCTTCAGCGTCTCCAGCAGGTGCCAGGCGATGGCCTCGCCCTCGCGGTCCTCGTCCGTGGCGAGGTAGAGCTCGTCGGCGCCGGCCAGCAGCGACTTGAGCTTCGCCACCTGGCCCTTCTTCTCCGGGGAGACGATGTAGAGCGGCTCGAAGCCCTGCTCGGTGTTGACGCCGAGGCGGGCCCACGGCTCGCCCTTGTACTTCGCCGGCACGTCGGCGGCGCCGCGCGGCAGGTCGCGGATGTGCCCGACGGAGGACTCGACGATGTAGCCGTCGCCGAGGTACCCAGAGATCATCTGGGCCTTCTTCGGCGACTCGACGACGACCAGGCGGACGCCGGAGTGCCCGTCCGTCGAGTTCTTGGCAGTGGCCATCCGGCTCACGGTCTCCTCTATATCTGTCCCCGGCCGTGGCGGCGGCCGCCACCGGGGAGTCGTGCTCAGTGTCCGTATCCGTCGAACCGGGGGACCGGGCCGAGGGTTCGGGTGGTGCGGATGCCCGGTGCGGATCCGCCGGGTGGACGACCGGCGGATCCCGGACGCCGGCACCCGCCCGGTGTCGTGCAGGATGCCACACCGGCGCGACCCGGCCGCGCCACCGCAGGTCACGGCCCCAGGGGGGCCGGCGCCGACGGTCCGGCGACGGGCGCGGTCAGTGCCTGCCGACGGGAAAGGCGCCCGGCGGCGCCTCCGGTGGCGCGCTGCCGATCATCTCGACCAGGCGGGTGCACCGCCGGTGTCCGACGATACGCATCGCCGGCCCGCCGCCGCGAACGCCGAGCAGCGACCCGGCCAGCCCGGCGGCCGCGCACGCCGCGGCGAGCGGCTGGTGGGTGCCGGGTGCGTGCGGGTCCAGACCCAGCACGACGCCGAAGTCACCCGGCCGCCCCGCGGCGATGACCCAGCACCGGAGAAAGCCCGGCGTCAGGAGCAGCCCGGCCGGCACCGCCTTGACCGCGCCGCGCGTCCACTCCCGGGCCACCGCGACGAGGTCGTCCGCCCGATCCGTGCGGAGTACGACGGGCTCGCCACCGGCACCCGCCCCCGGATCGGCGACGAGGTCCGCCGGGGCGGTGCGATCGGCACCGTGCCCGGCGAGTTCGTCGGGCAGGGCGGCGATGCGCACCGTGATGTCGCGCACCCGGCACTCGCGGACGAGCGCCTCGGCGCGCCAGCGATCGGCGAGCAGGATCGACAGGGTGGAGCCGCGTTCGTCGGTGGCGATCTGGCCGTGGGCGGCGAGCAGGCCACCCAGGTCGGAGAGCTGGGGAGGCGTGAGGTCGGCGGAGAACAGCGAGAGCTGGGTCACCGCCGCCCCCTTTCCCCGGGTCAACCAGGCTAGCGCGATCGGTGCCGTCGTTCGACGCGCCGGATGCGGCAACCGGCCGCGGTTCCTCGGCGGCGGACGGCCCGGCCCCGGAGATCGCCGGACGCCGGCGGCGAGAAACGCGTCGCCGTCGTCAGGTCAGTTGAGCACGCCCTGGCAGTCCGGCAGCTCCTGCGCCGCGGCGATCACCGCCGGGTCGATGGCGGCCGTGAGGTCCGTCTGCGACTCGGCGGCCTCCTGCTCGATCGCGTCGACCGCGCTCTTCAGCTCGGCCTCGCCGGTCGGCACCAGAGCCGACACGGTCGCGGCGCCGTTGCTGTAGACGTCCGACAGCGCGCTGTACCGGGCGATGGCGGCGTCGTGCAGTTCCTGGCCGCCCTCGATGGGCGGCACCGTGCTCAGGCTGAGCGACAGCGCCGTGCTCGCGGCGCTGAACGAGATGTTCGTGTAGGTCGTCACGATCGTCGACTGGATCTCGGCCAGCGACTGGCCGGAGGTGTCCGGCGAGACGTACTGGGCCATGTCCGTCACGCCCTGACAGAAGGTGTCGAACCACTCCGTGGTCACCGCGTCCAGGCCGTCGGCGCCCGTCTCGCTGGTCTCCGTCGACTCCGATGTCGAGGTGTCCTCGGAGGTCGTGGTCTCGTCGGTCGTCTCCGACTCCGTCGTCCTGGTGGTGGTCGCCGTGGTCGACGAGTTCACCGAGGTCGACTCGGTGGTCGAGCTGCTCGACGAGCTGGTGGAGAGCGTCGAGCCCGCCAGCGCCTGCCCGCCGATCGACGACGAGCAGGCCGTCAGCGCGGTCGCCGCCAGCGCCACGGCACCGACCGCCGAGATGACCGGGACCAGTGATCGCTTCATCGTCTCCCCCGCTCCGCACGGATCCGGATCCACGCGACCCGGCCGGCCAATTGTGCGGCATCACCCGCGCTCGCCGGTGCTGCCGGCGCCGATCAGAACAGGCCCTGGCACTCCGGAAGCTGCCGAACCGCCGCCTGCACGGCCGGGTCGACGACGTCGACCGTCTCCGGTGACGTGTCGCGGACCTCCTGCTCGATCAGGTCGATCGCCGCGCGCAGGTCCTGTTCCGTCGCCGGCGTCACCTTGATCGTCTCCACGCCGTTGCCGTACACCGCGCCGATCACCCGGAACCGCTCGATCGCGTTGTCGTACAGCTGCTGCCCGTTCTCGATGGGCGGCACCGTCAGCTCCTCGAGCAGGAAGGCGGTGTCCGTCGCGCTGCTGGACAGGTTCGTGTACGCCTCGATGATCGTGGCCTGCACCTGGTCCATCGTGAGGCCGCTGGTGTCCGGCGACGTGAACTCCGCCATCGCGGTCGCCCCGCCGCAGAACGCCTGGAAGAAGGCCTCCGTGTCGGGATCGAGGTCCGCCGGCGGTACGTCATCCGACGACTCCGCGGTTGATTCGCGGGTACTCGACTCCGTGCTGTCCTCGGTCGTCTCGGACGCCTCGGAGCTCGACGTCTCGTCGGACGATTCGGTCGTCTCCGAGCTCTCCGTCGTCGCGGAGCTGCTGGTGGCCGGGGTCGACGCCGCCTGGCCCTGGCCCTGCACGCCGGACGAGCAGCCCGCGAGCACCATCGCCAGCGCGGCGACGACCCCGACGATCCCCGCAGTGGTGCGCCTCATGTGCGTCCTCTCGATCACTCGGCCGGCCCGAGGCCTCGGCCCGGCAGACGGTGGTTCAGCTTCCTGCGACGAAGTCGCAGGAAGGGATCTCCGCGGTTGCAGCCTGGACCTCCGGCGGCAGTTCCAGCAGCAGGGAGACGGGGGCACCGGCGGTGTCCCGCGCGGCGGACAGCGACGCGAGCAGGGTGGCCGTCGCGTCGGGCGCCGCCGGATCCATCGCGGTGACGTCCGCCATGGACTCGGCCAGCTCCGCCGACGATGCGCCGAAGGCAGCGGACACCCGGGCGGCGAACTCCGCGCCGCCGTCGATGCCGGGCGGCGGGGTCGCGGCCAGCGCCACGCCGGCGTCCGCGTACGCCCGGGAAACAGTGTCCAGCGCCGCGACCGCCGCGTCCTGCTGCGACGCGAAGTCATCCGTCGGCAGCGCGCCGCCGGCGACGTCGAGAATCAGCGCGGGCCCGAGCTTCTGGCAGAGCGTGTCGAACCAGGTGACGCTCGTCGGGTCGAGCGCGGCCGGCCGGGCCGAGCCGGTGGTGGCGGCGCCGTTCCCCGAGGACGCTGTGCCCGTTCCCGTTTCGGTAGCGGCCGGCCCCGCGCTCGCGGACCCGGTACCGGGCGCAGGAGCGCTGGCCGACGTCGTCGGCCCGACCGCGGACGTGCCGTCGGCGGCTCCGCCGGACGTGCAGGAGACGAGCGCGAACAGGCACACCGCCGCACCGCCCGCGATCAGCCGGACCGACCGGCCGTTCGACGCGCCGCTCGAAAACCTCATCCACCGCTCAGGTTCTGGCACGGCGGGAACTGGTTGAGGGCCGCCTGGACCTCGGGGTCCAGGTCGGCGACGTTCTGGAAGGGGGCGGTCGACAGCGTGAAGTCCTCGCTGGCCTGCTCCTTCGCCGCGTCGACGGCCGCCTGGTCGGCCGGGTTCACCTGGCCCAGCGCCGCTGCGGATGCGGACATCTGGCCGCCGCCCTGGTTCAGGCCCTGCACGACGGTGTCGGCGACCTCGGCGCCGCCCTCGAACGTGGGCGCGGGCAGGGCGGCCAGCGCCGCTCCCGTGGCGGTGAACGCGGCCCCGGCGGTGGTCAGCCCCGCGACGGCGGTCGGCAGGTCGGTCTCGGAGAGGCTGCCCGGATCGAATCCGGACTGGGCCAGCTGCACCACCGGATCCAGGCCCGTGCAGAAGGCGGCGAACCAGGCCTGGGTGGGTGCGTCGAGTTCCGCCGGGACGGCGTCGCCCGTCGGCTCCTCGGGCGCCGAATCCGTGGTCCCGGCACTGACCGTGGCGCCGCTGGGCGAGCTGTCGTCGGTCGAACCGCCGGCGGTGGACGACGACGACGAGGACGAACTCGAGGTGCTCGACGAGCCAGACGAGCCCGACGGACTCTCGGACGGGGATGCGGTGGTCGATGCGGCGGTCGATGCGGTCGAGCCGGCGCTCGGCGATCCCGTTTCACCGGACGTGCACGCCGACAGCAGCAGCACGCCGGCGGCCAGCGCCGCGATCGCTGCAGAGGTCCGCTTCACCGTGGGGCTCCCCTCTCGGGCAGCGCCGACCCGGCTCGGCGCTGGCAAGACCCTAACCCGCCCGCCGCACCCGGACGGCCCCGCGCGACGAGCGCGGAGCCCGCCCCCGGGTCCGGTGCGGGAGGTCGCGTCGGGCCGCGTCAGGCCGCTCAGACGTCGGCGGGCGGCGAGATCGGCTGCGGTTCCTCGGCGTGCAGCGAGTGCGCGCGCCGCTTGCTGATGACCACCGCGGCCACGATGATCAGCAACGCGACCCCGGAGATGGCGTACCGGACCGGGTCGCTGGCGGACGTGCCCACGGTCAGCGTGACCACGGCCGGCGCGATCAGCAGCGAGACCAGGTTCATCACCTTGAGCAGCGGGTTGATGGCCGGGCCCGCCGTGTCCTTGAACGGGTCGCCGACGGTGTCGCCGATCACGGTCGCCTCGTGCGCCGCCGAACCCTTGCCGCCGTAGTTGCCGTCCTCGACGATCTTCTTCGCGTTGTCCCAGGCGCCACCGGAGTTGGCCAGGAACACCGCCATCAGGGTGCCGGTGGCGATCGTGCCGGCCAGATAACCGGCCAGCGGACCCACGCCGAGGCCGAACCCGACGGCGATCGGGGCGAACACCGCGAGCAGGCCCGGGGTGGCCAGCTCGCGCAGCGAGTCGCGGGTGCAGATGTCGACCACGCGCCCGTACTGCGGGCGCTCGGAGCCGTCCATGATCCCGGGGTGGTCGCGGAACTGCTTGCGGACCTCCATGACCACGGCGCCGGCGGCACGGGACACCGCGTTCACGGCGAGGCCGGAGAAGAGGAAGACGACGGCGGCACCGAGCAGCATGCCGACGAGCGTGGCCGGTGAGACGACGTTCGCCGTGAAGACGTCGATCGCCTCGCCGGCGGCGCGCAGCGCCTGCACGATGGCGTCGGAGTACGACCCGAAGAGCGCCGTCGCGGCCAGCACCGCGGTCGCGATCGCGATGCCCTTGGTGATGGCCTTGGTGGTGTTGCCCACGGCGTCCAGCTCGGTGAGGATCTGCGCGCCGGTCGGCGACACGTCACCGCTCATCTCGGCGATGCCCTGTGCGTTGTCGGAGACCGGCCCGAAGGTGTCCATCGCGACGATGACGCCGACCGTGGTGAGCAGGCCGCAGCCGGCCAGCGCGATCGCGAACAGCGCCACGATCAGCGAGCCGGACAGCAGGAACGCCCCGTAGACGGCCGCCGCGATGACCAGCGCGGTGTAGACGGCGGACTCGAAACCGACCGAGATGCCGGACAGGATCACGGTGGCCGCGCCGGTGAGCGAGGTCTTCGCGACGTCCCTGGTCGGCTTGGTCTCGGTGCCGGTGAAGTAGCCGGTCAGCCACAGGATGACGCCCGCCAGCACGATGCCGATGATCACGGCGACGAGCGCGATGACGGCCGGGTTGCCCGGCAGCCCGGCGACGGCCTCGACGTCGAGCGCGTCGAACGACGACGGCAGGTAGAGGAACGCGGCGACCGCGCTGAGCACGGCGGAGATCCCCGCGGACACGTAGAAGGACCGGTTGATGGTGGTCAGGCCGGCCTCGCCGGCGCGCGCGCGGGTGATGTAGACGCCGATGATGGCGGTGAGCACGCCGATGGCCGGCACGATCAGCGGGAAGATCAGCCCCTTGGCGCCGAACGCGGCGCTGCCCAGGATCAGCGACGCGACCAGCGTCACCGCGTAGGACTCGAACAGGTCCGCGGCCATGCCGGCGCAGTCGCCCACGTTGTCGCCGACGTTGTCGGCGATCGTCGCGGCGTTCCGCGGATCGTCCTCCGGGATGCCCTTCTCGACCTTGCCGACCAGGTCGGCCCCGACGTCGGCCGCCTTCGTGAAGATGCCGCCGCCGACGCGCATGAACATCGCGAGCAGCGCCGCGCCGAAGCCGAAGCCCTCCAGCACCTTGGGCGCCTCGGCCACGTAGACGAGGACCACCACCGACGCGCCGAGGAGTCCGAGGCCGGTGGTGGCCAGGCCGACGGTGCCCCCGGTGCGGAACGCGATCTGCATCGCGCGCTCGCGACCCTCGGAGTTCGCGGCCGCGGCGACCCGCACGTTGGCGCGGGTGGACAGCCACATGCCGAGGTAGCCGATGGACGCCGAGAACAGCGCGCCGACCAGGAAGAAGATGGACCGTCCGATGCGTTCGCCGGTGCTGTTCGCGGGCAGCACGAACAGCAGCACGAAGACGATCGCGACGAAGATCCCCAGCGTGCGGAACTGCCGCGCGAGGTAGGCGGCGGCGCCCTCCTGGACGGCCTCCGAGATCTCCTGCATCTTGGGCGTGCCCGTGCCGGCGGCCAGCACGCTCGCCCGCAGCACGAAGGCGATCGCCAGCGCCACGAGGGCGATGACCGCGACCCCGATCAAGATTGCTTGGTCACTACCGGTGATTTCGAGTTCAGCGGCCATGTTGTTCGACATCGAGCTCCCGATTCGTAACGGCGCGCAGTCATCGAGCGCCGTTGACTGCTCTACTTTGTTGCGACGTCACCGATCGCTGCCTCCCGGACCGGTGCAGACACGTGCGCACCGCGCGGGTCCGGACGTGACGCTGAGTACTTTATGGCACCCGCGGTCGTGCACCCGCCGCCCTCCTCGGACGCGCCGGTCGGCGCGGGGTCTTCGCCTCCCGGGCGACCCGATAGACAATGGACACATGTCCAACGGCCGCCTCTCCGTCGATTCCGGCGGCCTGATCGGCGTGCTGAATCGGTGCAGCGGCGGGGAAGTGACTTCCCTCACATCCGACCTCACATCCGACCTCACATCCGGCCTCACATCCGGCCTCACATCCGACGTCAGCGCAGGCCTGACGCCCGAGATCACCCACGTGGAGCACCTGCCGCCGCGGATCGGCCGGCTCGCACCGTGGCCCCGCTGGGTTCCCGACGAGCTGCGCGCCGCGTTCGGCAGGCGCGGCATCGACCGGCCGTGGTCCCACCAGGCGCAGGCGGCCGAGCTGGCGCACGCCGGCCGCGACGTGGTGCTCGCCACCGGCACGGCCTCCGGGAAGTCGCTGGCCTACCAGCTCCCCGTGCTGTCCGCCCTGCTCGGCGAGCCGCGGGCCACGGCGCTGTACCTGTCCCCGACCAAGGCGCTCGCGGCGGACCAGCTCGGGGCCGTGCAGCGGCTGGAGCTCCCCGGCGTGCGCGTCGCGCCGTACGACGGCGACACGCCGGACGTCGAGCGGGACTGGGCGCGCAGCCACGCGTCCTGGGTGCTGACCAACCCGGACATGCTGCACCGTGGGCTGCTGCCCGGGCACCGCCGTTGGGAGCGGCTGCTGCGCCGGCTGCGGTACGTCGTCGTCGACGAGTGCCACGCCTACCGCGGCGTCTTCGGCTCGCACGTCGGTCTGGTCCTGCGCCGGCTGGTACGGCTGGCCCGGGTCTACGGGTCCGATCCGGTGATCATGCTGGCCTCCGCGACCGTGGCCGACCCCGCGACCGCCGCCGAGCGGCTCGTCGGGCGGCCGGTGGTGGCCGTGACCGACGACGGTGCTCCCCGGCCCGGCGCCGACTTCGTGATGTGGGAGCCCGGGCTGATCCCGCACGCCGAGGGCGAGCACGGCGCACCGGTGCGGCGGCCGGCATCGACCGAGGCCGCGCGGATGATGGCCGACCTCGTCGCGTCGGGCGCCCGCACGCTGACCTTCCTGCGCTCCCGGCACGGCGCCGAGTCCGCAGCGCTCGCCGCCCGCCGGCGGCTCGCCGAGCGGCATCCGGAGCTGGCGGCGCGCGTTGCCTGCTACCGCGGCGGCTACCTCCCCGAGGAGCGCAGGGAGCTGGAGCGCGCGCTCGACTCGGGCGAGCTCCTCGGCCTGGCGTCGACGAACGCGCTCGAACTGGGCGTCGACATCGCCGGGCTGGACGCGGCGGTGCTGGCGGGCTTTCCCGGGACGCTCGCCTCCGTCTGGCAGCAGGCCGGGCGGGCCGGGCGGCGTGCGGAGCGGGAGAAGCGTGCGCTGGTCGTCTTCGTCGCGCGCGAGGATCCGCTCGACTCCTACCTCGTGCACCACCCGCAGGCGGTGTTCGGCCGGCCCGTGGAGGCGGCCGTGACGGATCCCGCCAACCCGTACGTGCTGGCACCGCACCTGGCGTGCGCCGCCGCCGAGCGGCACCTGACCGCCGACGACGTCGCGCTGTTCGGCGGCGAGCCGGCGCGGGCGTTGCTGGACGACCTGGTGCTGCGGAAGGTGCTCCGCCGGCGGCCGGGCGGCTGGTTCTGGGCGCAGGGCCCGCACCCGGGTCCGGATGTGGACCTCCGCGGCAGCGGTGCCGGCCAGGTGGCGATCGTTGAGCAGGACACCGCCCGCATGCTCGGCACGGTGGACACCGCCCGCGCGCCGGCGACCGTGCACGCGGGCGCGGTGCACCTGCACCGCGGCGACACCTATGTCGTGCAGGAGCTGGACCTGGCCGAGGGCGTCGCGCTCGTCCGGGCGGACCGGCCGGATTGGTCGACGATCGCGCGTTCCGTGTCCGCGGTCTCGATGACGTCCGTCCACGCGTCGACGACCTTTCCCGACGGGGTGCGGGTCGGCGTCGGCCCGGTCGAGGTCACCGAGCAGGTCGTCGGCTACCTCCGGAAGCGGTCGAACGGGGAGACCATCGACGCCATCCCACTGGACATGCCGGAGCAGCGGCTCGACACCAGGGCGGTCTGGTACACGATCCCCGAGCCCGTGCTGGCGGCGGCGGGCGTCCCGGTCGCGCGGGTCCCTGGTGCGCTGCATGCGGCCGAGCACGCCGCGATCGGCCTGCTGCCGCTCTTCGCGGGCTGCGACCGCTGGGACATCGGCGGGCTGTCGACCGCGCTGCACGCCGACACCGGCGAGCCCACGGTGATCGTCTACGACGGGTATCCCGGCGGCGCCGGTTTCGCGGACCGCGGGCACGAGGTGCTCGCCGGCTGGCTGGCCGCCGTGCGCGACTCGGTCGCCGCCTGCGGCTGCGAGACCGGATGCCCCTCGTGCGTGCAGTCACCGAAGTGCGGCAACGGCAACCACCCGCTCGACAAGCCCGGCGCGGTGCAGGTCCTGGACGTGGTGCTGGCCGCGCTCGCCGGGGGACCGGCCGCGGCCGCCCGAGCCGACACGTCCTGGGGGCAGGACGATCCCGGTCTCCGCTTCGTCTCCTGAATGTCGTCTCTTCTTTCGTCTCCGGAGATCGCCGCGGTGGCGCCACCCGGCGGGCTCGACCCGGCCGGCCGAACCGCCGTCGGTGGCCCGTGATGGAGTGCGTGTCATGGTGACGGTCGAGGACGTGCGCGCGCTGGCGCTGACCCTGCCGCGCACCACGGAGCACCTGATCCGGGACCGGGTCAAGTTCCGGGTCGGCAGCATCGTCTACGTGGCGTTCAGCCGCGACGAGACCACCATGGGATTCGCCTATCCCAAGGAGATGCGGGCGGCCCTCGTCGCCGCGGAGCCCGAGAAGTTCTTCCTCCCGAGCGCATCGGACATGCGCTACCAGTGGGTCGAGGTTCGGCTCGCCGCGATCGAGGTCGAGGAGATGCGCGAGCTGGTCACCGATGCCTGGCGGATGGTGGTGCCGAAGCGCGTCGCGAGGGACCACCTCGAGTCCGCCCGGGAGGCCCCGCCCGCAGCGCCGGACTGACGGGCGGATCGGCGGGTTCGAACCGGCCGATCGGGACCGCGCCGGCCGGAAGGAAATTCGCCGCGGCAAGAATACGGACGGCGGACGTCTGCTGACGCGATCCTCACCCGGGTGGATTGGGGGCGTCACTGGTACGGAAAGGTGAGCTCCTGGCGCCGCGCCGCCGATTCACTCACCACGGCAATTCCCACGGATCGCAGGTCGACGGTCAGGGCGAAACGCGGATCCCGACGAATGCGCGACCATGCCCGTCGCATTCCGTCGGACCAGTTGATGTCGTCGAAGACGAGGACCGCCTCGGGCGCCGCGCCGGCGAGCACGACCTCCAGATACTCCAGCGTGGGCTCCTCCGCGTGATGACCGTCGATGAAAGCCCACTCGACGGGGCGCAGGTCATCGACCGCGCCGGACAGGGTTTCCTGGAACGCACCCTGCCGCACCTCGACCCGCCGGTCGAGGGAGAGCTCGGCGAGGGTGTCCCGCGCGCGCTGCGCGACCGGAGCGACGCCCTCGAGTGTGATCAGCCTGCCGCTGCCGTTGCAGGTCAGGGCGGCGGCCTGATAGGCGGCCGAGATCCCAACGCACGTACCCATTTCCAGGCAGGTCTCGGGCTTGAGTTCGCGCATGAGCCGGAACAGGAGGAACGCCCAGCGGCGCGGCTTGCTGGACAGGGTCATCGATCCGATGGTGCGGATCCGTGGCCGGTACTGCACGGGGATCGGTCCGGTAGACACCGGTGTTCCGCCGCCGAGGTCCGGCGCCTCGAACTCGACGGGCGAGGTCAGGAGAAACTGGCGGAACAGTTCGATCCGGTCGAGTAATTCGGCTTCCTCCACACTCACGGCTCGCCGAGAAGCCGCGGAGAGCCCGGCGACGACCGCTTCGCAGGCTCGGCCCGATGCCACCGTTCGGGCGATCAATGGTCGACCCGCGAGCCGTCGCAGTTCACGGACTGCAATGTGCGGCGCGCTCATTAGAGTGGTCATGAGGGCACCGTAGGGGGCCCGATCACTATCCGAAATTGCTCTGGGCGATCGTTATCTACGCGTTATCCAGTGCTACGCCTTTCGGGCCCCAGTCTCCCCGCACGCCTTCCACGGCACGCGGCCATTGGAGTGAAAATGCGTGTCGAGAAATGCCCATTGCTCGGACGAGTGAATTGGTGAACGACGGGTCACGAAACGCCCGGGCGGAGTGAATTGGTGAACGGCGGGTCACGAATGCCCGGGCGGAGTGAATTGGCGATCGACGGGTCACAAACAGGCCAGCGGGCCGGGACCTAACCGGCAGCGAGCATCTCGGGGAGCGAACCCACCGTGCCGAACCGGCCGCGGTGGAACAGCAGCGGATCGTCGCCCTCGCCGCCGCCCAGGTCGAGCACCCGGCCATAGACGACCGCGTGGTCGCCGATGACGACCCGCTGATCCACCGCGCAGTCGAGCCAGCCCAGCACACCGTCGAGCATGGGTGTGGCGGTCAGCGCCGACGGATGCCAGCCGACGGCATCCAGCTGCGCGCGACCGGCGGGTCGGTTGGCGTCGGCGAACCACGCCGCGACGCTCTGCTGCCGTGCCGACAGGATGTTGATCCCGAAATGCGGTGTCCTGAGCAGCATCTCGTCCGTTGCACAGCCCAGTCGCACGCACACGAGCACCAGCAACGGATCGAGCGACACCGCGGTGAAGGAGTTCGCCGTCATCCCGCGCAGGTCCTGACCGTTCCTCGCGGTGACGACCGTGACGCCGGTGGCGAAGCGGCCCACCACCTCCCGGAACCGCCGAGCCGTCGGCACCGCATGCCGCGTTGCCGGCAGCCCGATGACCGGCGCGACGAGCGAAGCCGGCGGCGCCGACACGGTGCCGGACGGGATCGTCCACGGCGCCGACACGGTGCCGGACGGGATCGTCCGCGGCGCCGACACGGCGACGGACGGGGCCGCCGGCGGCACGATGGTGAGGGACGGGGTGACGACGTATCCGGTGGCTCCCGCGGGCGGCGACGCCGGCGATCCTCCGACGGCCGAGAGCACCGATCCGGCCGCCAGCCGGTCCGAGGCGCTGCCTGCGGGCGGCGCCGCGGTCACGACCCGGCACGATGCCGTCGACGATGGACCCGTGCTCGACGGCACGTAGGGCGCGGGCGCCCGGAGCGGGGCCGGCCCGGCGATTCGCGGGATGCCTGGAACCGCGCTGCCGTGGCGATCGTGCTGCCGTTCCGAACGCTCGACCGTCATGTCCGCTCCCCCGAAAAAGCTTGGTCGTCAACCGATGTGGTGTCCGACCCCGGCACGGTTCCGGTGGTACTCCGCCGCACGACGTCAGCCCCCCGGTCCCGCCGAGACCTGTCACCTGCGGTGAGTGCTGGATCCGGTGCCCGGCGCTGCTCCCCCGTGACGCCGGTGCGCGGCGCCACGTCCAGGAAGAGAAGCGAGGTGCGCCATTCGATACCCGGTCGGCTGTCCGGACCTCGGTCACCCGCCGGCGCGAAGATGGATTCGAGGCCGGAGCGCGGCGCGATGCCGGCGGAAGACGGCCGCGGCGGCTCACTGGCGTTCCTGCGGATGCGGTTGCCCACCTGCTCAGGTGGAGATCTCGGATTTATTCCCGGCGCCGGCACCGCAGGCCGGAGGTCGGCGGCGAGTCGCGGTCCGCGCGTCGTCGCGCGCCGTGGCGCCGCGGCGCTCGATGCTGATGAAGGGCATGGCGCGTCCCCTGTTCCCCATCGGATTTCCGGTCGTCCGCACGTCGGAGACCGGAGGAGCCGAAGGATGTCGGAAAGGACCAGGTGCGCGCCGCCTGGCTGTGGTGCTAGGACGCCGGGCGCCGGCACAGGTTGCCTCCCGCATTGGCCGACGCCGCCGTCGCACTCCGCCGCCGGATCGAGGGTCGGCCGCGGCGGACGCCGCACGCCGGGTCGAGGGTCGGCCGCGGCGGACGCCGCGCGATCGGCCGCGCGACGCCGCGCCCCGCACTCGGCACGGGTCGGCCGGCGCACTGGAACGCGTCGGCCACGACCCGTCGCGGCGGCCGTGTGCTTGACCCCTCGCTCGCCGGGGTACCAGCGTCTCGCATCCGCGCGCCGCGGAACGGGGTGTCACCAGAGAGGACGGCCGTCATGACCGAGCCAGCAGAACGCGACTCCCGGACCGGGGAAGAAGCACCGGACGACGTGCCCAACCCGGAGACCGGAGTCGGCGTCACCGCCGACAACGAGCCCGACACCTTCGAGCCCGAAGAGCCGTAGCGCCGGGCGACACGGCGGCCGGCCAGGTTCGACCGTCGTGTCGAGCCGGACCGGCCTCGCCGCAAGGTCTCAAGAGCGGCGCGGCCAACCGTGGCGCGAGCGGCCGGGCGCGTGACGACAAGCGGCCCGGCGCAGACCGCTGCCGGCCCGCGACAAGCGGATCTCCCTGCCTACGACCGTTGCCGGTCGACTCCTACGACACCACCTTCCCTTCGACCGGAATGCCCCGACGATCCGCGCTACCCAACTCGCGGCGTCCGCAACCCAACTCGCGGCCCCTCCGCAACCGGTCGCACCTGGAACGCTCGGCCTCGATTCCACGCCTCGATTCCACGCCGGCGCCCACGAGGCCTCGGACCTCACCGCATTTCAGCCGGCGATCGCGTCGACCGGCCCGGCCCGGGCGCGCCCGGACGCCTGGCCACCGAGCGGCCCGGCGCTGACCTCCGCGGTCACCACGACGAGGACGTCGAGGCCTCGAAGGCGGCAGTCGTCCAGCCGGACGCCGTTGGCCTGTGCCACGACGACCGCTCTGGCGCACGCGAGGTCGGGGCCACGGAGCACGCTCGCGGCGCCGGCCAGGGCCGCCAGGTCCGCGCCGACCTCCGCCCGTTGCCGGGCCAGGCTGGCGGCCCCGAGCTGGACGACGAGGGCGGTCAAGCCCAGGAGCAGCACACTGCCCACCGCAGCCACGACCGTCATCGACCCCTGCTCGCCCGTTGCAGCCGCACCAGTCGCTCGCCGATGCGAGGAGAAGGCCCGCGCGCAACAGATGAAGTTCCAGGAGACCGATCGTGAAGACGACAGCGGCCCGTCGACATCAGCGTTTCCTGCCCGTCGCGTCACGGTTGCTGCACATCCTCGCGGGCGGCGCTGGCCCGGGCGTCGATCGTCACACCGGGGAGGAGCCCGCCGACCGGATCCGACGACACCGTCACCGTGATCAGGCCCGCTGACTCCCCGAACGAGATCGCGGCTCCGTCGGGTCCGAGCGCACGCGCGGCCGACTCCGCCGCAGCCCGGTCGCCGCGGGCGGCCAGCCGGGCGGCCTCCCTCGCCGCGTCCGCGCACCGCAGCTGTGTCAGGACGCAGGCCAGCCCGGCAAGACAGACGCCGAGAACCAGCGCGAGGACAGCTAGGCCGACGGCCGCCTCGACCGTGACGCTGCCCCGATCGGCTCCGGCGCCGCGCTGACACACCGACGCCTCAGAACGAGGTGTTGAGCGCCGAATCGATGAGGTTCGTCAGCCCGGAGACGATCGAGTCGCCGGTGACGATCCGGTACAGCACCGCCGCGAACGCGGCCGCGACCACGGTGCCCACCGCATACTCCACGGTGCTCATGCCGGCGTCCGGCGCGACCGGATTCTCGACCGGCCCGGGATCGTCACACTCGTGGCGGGCCAGGCGATCTCGGGTGTCGGCTCGCGACCGGCGCCGACCGGCGACCGTGCCGCCGTGGTCCCCGGCATCCGGCGCGCGGACGACCGGGCCGGCCGCACCGCCAGGGCAGCCGACGACCGGCGCCTGCCGCCTTCGGACGTCGAGATCTGCGGTCGCAGAATGCCCCTCGATGGCATCGAACTGGGTGTCGGCCGGCGCGGTGCAGGTCATGGCGGAGGTCCTCTCGCTGGGCGGTGTCCCGGCTGGCGCGGAACTGGCTCCTCGAGCATCGGCCGCCGCCTGGGCAGCGACGAGCGTCGACCTGGAGATGGGGATCGAGAGGTGGCATGGGGACTAGTCGACGCGGCCAGTGCCTCGTTGTCGGTATGCGTTGCTACGTCGCACGCCCGAGCAGACAGGGTCCGGGCCACGTGGTTGCGGCCGGCGGGGTTGCGGCCGGCGGCGTTTGCGGCCGGCGTGGTGCGGCAGGCGTCGTTGGGCAGATCCGGCTCGGCACGCGTGGTAGCGGCTCAGGCTTCGCAGCCGCCCGCGGCCGCCTCCGAGAACTCTTCGCCGGTGCGCGCTCTCACAGGATCGCGAGCTGGCCGAGAAGGCCGATGATCACCGGGGCGAGACCGAGACAGATGAATCCCGGAAGGAAGCACAGCGCCAGCGGTGCCGTCATCGCGACACCCGCCCGGCCGGCCGCGCGGACCCCGAGCGCATCGATCTCCTCCCTCAGCTCGACAGCGTGCTGCCGCACCGCGTCGGCGAGCGGTGTGCCGCCACGGGCGGACCGGCGCGCGCCGGACGCCACCGGGGCGAGAATCGGGAGCGCGTCCGCATGCCGCCAGGCGACGTCGGGATCGGCCCCGAGTTCGAGCATCGCGGCGATCGACGTCAGGGTGCCGACCGGTTCGGCCGGACCCGGTGGCCGGTCGCCCGGGGGCGGTGCCGCGCCCGAGCGACGCATGACGGAGACCACCGCGTGGATCGACGGCCCGACGGCCATCCCTGCGTCCAGGCATGCGGCGAACAGGTCGCAGAACACAGCGAGCAGCTCCAGGTCACCGCTTCCGGGCCGGCGCCGAGAACGACCGTTGCGGGCTGCGAGCGCGATGCCGGCGCCACCGAGCAGGGCGAGCCACCACAGGACCGGGTTCACCACCAGCACGGCCGCGGCGACGGCAGACCCGAGCAGGACGGCGCGCCGGGTGCTCGAGGCTGGTTCGGTGGCCCGATCGCGGGTCGGTCGAACCGTCACCGCGACCGGCCAGGTGAGCATGGCGAGCGCGGCCAGGGTCATCGAGGTCGCGGTCGGGGTCCCGGTCACGCCCGCGCGATTCGCGCCGACCACAGCAGGCCGCCGCACGTGAGGGCGGTGCCGGCGACGAGCAGCACGCCGCCGATGCCGCCGCCGGCGAGAACCGCCAGCGGATCGGCGCCCATCCCCGCACCGAGGAGCAGCCCCAGTCCCGGCAACGCTGTGAGCACCCATCCGGACATCCGGGGACCGGCGAGCTGGGCCTCCCGCTCGGCCGATGCCCGCTGGCGCCGCGCCAGCGTCTCGGCGATCGCGTCGACCTGCGGCCCCAACGCGACTCCGTGCCGCTCGCTCAGTAGCCAGGCACCGCGCAGCCGGGCGGCGACCGCCAGCACTTCAGGGGCAGGCGGCGAACCGCGGGAGACGGACTCGGGGCGATCGGTCGTCGGCGCGTCGCGTGCGGCGCCGGTTCCTGCCGCGACCGCCCGGAGCAGGTCGACCGCTGATCCGCTCGACACGCCGGCGGCCGCCGCGGCGGCGCGCGCCGGGTCGGCACCCGCCCGGAGCTCGCGGCCGAGGATCCTGATCCCCTCACAGGTGTCGCGGATGTCTCGCCGGCGCCGACGCCGCAGGGACAGGCCACCGACGGACCGCGCCGCCGTCACGACGACGATCACGCCCGCCGCGGCGACCGCCGGCCCGAACGTCGAACCGAGCAGCAGCGCGACCGCCACGGCCCCGGCGAGCGCACCGGCGGCCCGATGAGCCGGGCCGACTCCGGATCGCACACGGCCCGTCCTGGTGCCGCGGCGGGTACCGGGCCACCGCGGTCCGATGCGTGCGGAGGGCCAGACGAGAAGCGCCGTCGCGGCCATCGCGACGCCGACGGCGACCGTCACCACGGCGGGGCCACGCCCCGGTCGGCCAACATGCCGGCCAGCGTCTCGGCCCCGCCCGACACCGGGACCCCGTCACAGATCGCCGGAACGACGTCGGTGAGTCCGTCCTCCCGTCGATGCAGGACCCCGATCTGGTGCAGCCGCCGACCGCCGCCGGCCCGGCGCATCTGAATGACCACCTGGAGGGCGCCGGCGAGCTGCGCATGCAGTGCCGGCCGGTCGATCCCACCCAGCGCGGCCAGTGCCTCCACCCGGGCCGGGACGTCGGTCACCGCGTTCGCGTGCACGGTCCCGGCGCCGCCGTCGTGACCGGTGTTCAGCGCGGCGAGCAGATCGACGACCTCGGCACCGCGGACCTCCCCGACGACGATGCGGTCCGGTCGCATCCGCAGCGCCTGCCGTACCAGCTCCCGCAGCGAGATCGCGCCGGTGCCCTCCACATTCGCCGGGCGGGCGACCAGCCTGACGAGGTGCGGATGCGGTGGACGGAGCTCTTCGGCGTCCTCGACGACGACGATCCGCTCGGCCGGCTCGATCGCGGCCAGCATCGCCGAGAGCACCGTGGTCTTTCCGGATCCCGTCCCGCCGCTGACCAGGAACGCCAGTCGCGCGGCCAGGACGGCGCGGAGGACCGACAGGCTGACGCCCGGCAGGGTGCCGCTCGCGGTCAGAGCCGCGAGGTCGTGCCGCACCGGCCGGAGCACCCGCAGCGACAGGCACGTCCCGGACGCGGCCACGGGATCCAGCACCGCGTGCAGCCGGGTGCCGTCGGGAAGCCGGGCGTCGACGTGCGGATGGGCGTCGTCGAGCCGCCGTCCGGCCGCGGTCGCCAACCGCCGCGCGAGCCGCTGCACCGCCGATTCGTCGTCGAACACCACCCCGGTGCGCTCCCAGCCGGACCCGCGATCCACCCGGACGTCCGAGGGTCCGTTCACGACGACGTCCGTTGTCCGCTCGTCGGACAGCAGTCCCGACAACGCGCCGGCGCCGACGAGCTCGCGTTGCAGGATGCGGATCTGCCGCAGCATCTCGGTGTCGCTGACGAGCGCGGCGGATTCGCGCCGCAGGACGGCCGCCAGCGCGGTCGGCGTCGGTTCCAGCCGCTCGTCGGCCAAGCGTCGCTGAACGCGTTCGATGAGGTCGGCGGTCAGCGCCGGTCGCGGCGCGGTCACCGGCGCACCACGGTCGCCGCATCACGGTGCCGCCGTGCGCCGGTGTCGGCGGCCAGCACCGAGGCTGCGGCCGTCGCCAGCGGACCACGCCGGTCGAGCGCGGGAATCCGGCCGTGGTCCAGGTCGCGCGCGAGCGTGTGCCGTCCGCGCATCCGGGCGAGCACCGGGACGCCCAGCGCCGCCGCCACGTCGTCCGCCCCGATACCCGACGGACACGGTCCGCGCACCACGACCCCGAGCCGCCCGCCCAGCGCCTCGATCCGATCCCGCACCTTGCGCCCGGCGAGGCAGGCCCGCAGGTCGGCGGGGACGACCAGCACGACGAGGTCCGCGCGCTCCACCACCCGATCCGCGACATCGTCCGGGTGGCGCGGAAGGTCGACCACCGCCAACGTTCCCGCCCGGCGCGCCGACTCGAGGACGACATCCACCGCCTGGACCGTCGGCCCGGGGGCGACGCCGCTCGCCGGGCTCAGCACGATCACCCGGCCGGTCCCGGCCCTGACCGACGGCAGACCGGTGCGCAGCGCGTCGGGCGCCAGGCGCCCTGCCGGTGCGGCCAGATCCGGCCAGCGCAGGCCCGATTCGATGCCGAACATCGCGTCCGCGCCGGCACCCCATGGATCGCAGTCCACGAGCAGCGCCTCGCCACCTTCCGACCGGGCGGCCACCACCGCGATCGCGGCGGCGAACACCGAGGCGCCGGCACCGCCGCACGCGCCCAGCACCGCCAGGCACCGACCGTCGCCGGGTTCGGGATCGACCGCGTCCGAGAGGATCTGCACCAGCACCCCGTCGCACTCGGCCAGCGGCACCGCGCGATCGACGCCCAGCCGCACGCAGGAGCTCCAGTCCGACCCGTCCAGGGTGCCGGCCGCGACCGCCACGACGGTCGGCCGGCGCGGCATCCCCGCCCGCACGGCCCGCACGGCCAGGCGCGCGTCGATGACCACCGCGGGTGCCGCGAGCCACCGCGCGCGCGTGGGCACCTGCGCGCCCACCTCGATCTCCACCCCGGCCGCCGCGGCGATCCGGATGATCTCCTCGAGCACGAGCGCGTCGTCGACGATCACCAGTGCTCGTTCCATCCGCATCTCCTGCGCAGGTATCGGCGCGGCTCGTCATTCCGGCGCCTCGGCCTCGCCCAGTGCACCCGTCGCGGCGATCACGGGGAAGCCGACGATCCAGGATGTGGATGAATGCGAGGCATGGGGACCAATTGGCGGGCCCAGTGACGTCGCAGCAGGCTCCCAGTCCGATGAAAGCGCTTCCATCACCCGCCGGGGCGCTCGGGCGCCGCCGGACGGGCGGCCCCGCACACGAACCAGCTTTCCGGTATCCCGCGAGCACCGATGCGCAGACATGGGTCGATCGTGGCGGGCCCGCGGGTCGCGGCCGGGCCGTCGCGGACGGCGACAGGAGAACCCGGAAGAAGGCGGCTTGGTGTTGCGGCGACCGAACTGTCGCGAGATATGGGGCGGCCCCCGCCAGGGGGGAGGGCGGGGGCCGCGGGGTTCAGCTCCGGGGGGTTGAGCTGAACCGGGTGGTCGGTTCCGGGGGGGTGGAAACCGACATCCCCACTGTAGACCCGGGATCGCGGGTTCGTCACCTGTCCTCGGAGGCTCCCGAGCGCGGTCTTCGAGTTGCACGACGCTGTGACCCGGATGGGTGCATCTGAATCGGTCAGGGTTCACGCGCGTGAATTCGCCTGTTGCCGTCCGGCGTCGTCGCGGGTATCACTGTGTCAGGGACCCCCGCTCGGCCAGAGACGATGTGGAAGAGAAACACCGCCGACCCCGACCGGAGCTCCTCGCGCAGACCCCGGTACTCACTCACCGCCATGAACCGCGGGAGGTACGTCGTCAGGGCCACCCACGAAACTCGAGGGAGCCCGTCACGACGAGTTGTGGTGAAGCCTGGTAGTCGGTCAGCCTGCGCAGACGGCGTCCCGCTCTTGCGGGGCGCCGTCTTTCACGATCGGTGGCGTTGTCTTCAGCCGATGCGAGACGGATGCGGCGGCCGCCTCCGATGCCACGCGGCCGGCCTTGGTTGCTGGATCCCGAAACCGCTTTCAACGATCCCTCCCGGACGCGGTGCCGAGGCAGAGCGGTCAGGATCGGGGGTAGTTACGCAAACGTTCAACCGTTTGCCGTGTAACGCCTTCACGTCGGTGATCGGGGCTCGGCGTCACGCGTCGGCGACGACTCTTCGCCGAAGTAAGAAGTCCTCGATACGCGAATCTAACCCTTTTGGGTCAATGAAGATCACGCTTTCGGTCTAACTGCCCCCGCGTGTCGCCGCGACTGGGGCGCGGCCTCACCCGGCTCGTACGCGACGATAAATACATGCCCCGGCATCAATCCGGACATCCCCTCCCAAAACGCCGAGTTCCGCGGCCCCCAACGGTTATCGCGCGCCGCCCGCCGCCGCCTCCGCGATCGACCGGCCCTCCCGGGCGCCCGAGACGAGAGCGCCGCAGACGAGGACGATCCACTCTCCCACCGCAGCGTCGTCACCGCGCGCGTATCCAGCGGCCGCCGCGGAGTACCGACGGCCGAACCGCAGGAACCCGACCTCCGGCACGCCCAGGCCCGCCGGATCCAGCCCGTCGGCCATCATCTCCAGCCGACCCGCGGCGCGGGCGACCACACCGGTCACCTCACCGAACGAGGCCAGCGCGAGAAGCTCGGCGTGTACCAGTGCCGTCTTGATCGGGCCGGCCCATGGCGCGCGCACGACCATCTCGGCCAGCCCAGCAAGACGCGCCGACACGCCGGCATCCGCCCGGTCGGGCCGTCCGACCAGTGCCTCGTCGGCACCGACGGCGGACGCGAGCAGATGCATCCTCGCCAGCGCCTGGAGCGGCGCCCGGCGCCACACGGGCACCAGCTCGGCCAGGCCCGCCGCGACGCGCAGCGCGCCGCCGAGCAGCGGGCCGGCGATCGTCACGCCATCGTCGTCGGACCTGTCGAGCGCGAGGGGGGCACCGTCGATGGCGGCGGATGCCCGCGCCGCGAGGATCGCGGCCGCCGCGGCTGTCGCTCGCATCCCCTGCCGGTTCGCCGGGTGGCGCCGGAGCGCCGAGACCGAGCTGCGCGCGGACTCGACGGCGCCGGCCACGCCGGGCAAACCGCCGAGGTCCGGCCATGGGCCGTTCACGGAGTGGCCACCGGGCGACCCGACGTCCCGCCGCGGCGGGCGGGCGCGAACCCGGTCGCCGCGGTCGGTCGCCTCACCCGGGCACCATAGCCGCGCCGCGGCCGCCGCTCTCGAACCGCGGATCGTTCGGCAGCGCCCGGGTGAACCGGACGACGCGACCTCGACGTGACGGCGGGTGACCGCCGGCCGGCGGCCCCGGATTCCGCCGGGTGTGGTCCGCCATGGATTCGGCGGTGCTTGACTGACCGGGTGACCCGACCGCCCCGCGCCGCCGGCGAGGTCCCGGACACCGTGCTGCCCTTCGGCGCGCTGTGGGACGTAGAGCCCGGGTACCTGAACACGTCATCCTTCGGTCCGCCACCGCGACCGGCCTGGGAGGCTCTGCAGCAGGCACTCGACGAATGGCGCACGGGCCGCACGAGCTGGGAGGGCTGGGCGGCGAACGTCGACGTCTCCCGCGACCGGTTCGCCGGGCTGATCGGTACCGACCCTGCGCTCGTCACCACGGGGGCCGCGGTCTCGCAGCTCCTGGCGCCGGCCGCCGCCGCGATCCCGGACGGCGCGCGGGTGATCGTCCCGCACCTCGAGTTCACGTCGATCGTCTTTCCCTGGGCCGCGCATGCCCACCGCGGGGTGACGGTTCACGAGGTGCCGCTCGAACGGCTGGCAGCCGCGGTCGACGAGCGCACGGACGTGGTCGCCTACTCCGCCGTGCAGTCGGCGAACGGGCAGGTCGCCGACGTCGCCGCCGTCACCGCGGCAGCGCGGGCGGTCGGCGCGCTGACCGTCGTCGACACCAGCCAGGCGACCGGCTGGCTGCACGTCGATCCCGACGCCGCAGACCTGCTGGTCTGCGGCGCGTACAAGTGGCTGTGCAGCCCGCGGGGCACCGCCTATCTCGCGCACCATCCGACGCTCGCCGAGCGGCACCCCGAATTCGCCGGCCGGCTGATGCCACTGGCCGCCGGCTGGTTCGCCGGCGAGGACGTGCATGCCTCCTACTACGGCATGCCGCTCCGGCTCGCCGGCAACGCACGGCGCTTCGACATCTCCCCCGCCTGGCACTGCTGGGTCGGGGCCGCCCCGGCCCTGCAGGTCCTCGAGGCGGCCGGCGTCGCCGCGATCGGCCGGCACAACATCACGCTCGCCAACCACCTGCTCGACGCGCTCGGCGAGCCCCGGTCGAACTCCGCGATCGTCACCGTCCCGGCCGATCCGGGTGCCCTCGAACGGCTGGCCGCGGCCGGCGTGAAGTTCGGCACCAGGGCCGGTCGGGTCCGGCTGGCCTTCCACATCTATTCGACGCAGCGAGACGTCGAGATCGCGGTGGATGCCCTCGCCGGCTGAGCGGTCCGGGCCGACCGCCCGTCGCGGGGATGCCCGCGCCCGTCGCAGGTTCGCCAGTCCTGCCTGGCGGGCACCTATTCCACGGCGATACGTTCGCGGCGGCGGCGTGGCCGGTGCACCGGCCGGCCGCGCGAGTCACCTCCACATCAGGCCAGATCGTCGTCGAGAGGACCAGCGCGCAGATGACCGGCACCGACGCCACCACTTCCGGTTCGACCTCCGCTTCGAGCTCCGGTTCGACCTCCGGTTCGACCTCCGAATCACCAGAGTCGGCGAGCACCAGCGCGCTCGACAACCTGCTGGCCGAGGACCGCACCTTCCCGCCCCCGGCCGGCCTCGCCGCTGACGCGAACCTCAAGGAGGAGGCCTACGCGCGCGCCACGGCCGATCCCGAGGCGTTCTGGCGCGAGCAGGCGGAGCGGCTGACGTGGGCGACGCCGTTCTCGACCGTCCTGGATTGGAGCGACGCCCCGCACGCGCAGTGGTTCGCGGACGGCACGCTGAACGTCGCGGTCAACTGCGTGGACCGGCACGTCGCCGACGGGCACGGCGACACGGTGGCGATCCACTGGGAGGGCGAGCCGGGCGACGCGAGGACGATCACCTACGCGGACCTGCTCGCCGAGGTCAGCAAGGCCGCCAACGCGCTGTCCTCGCTCGGCCTGAAGGCGGGCGACCGGGTGGCGATCTACCTGCCGATGATCCCCGAGGCGGTGTTCTCCATGCTCGCCTGCGCGCGGCTCGGCCTCGCGCACTCGGTGGTCTTCGCCGGCTTCTCCTCCGAGGCGCTGCGGTCGCGGATCGCCGACGCCCAGACGCGGCTGGTCATCACGGCCGACGGGCAGTACCGCCGCGGCAGCGCGGTCGCCCTGAAATCGGCGGTGGACGAGGCGGTCTCGGACGCGGACTCGCCGGTCGAGAAGGTGCTCGTGGTGCGCCGCACCGGGGGCGACGTGACCTGGTCCGACGACAGGGACGTCTGGTGGCACGACCTCGTCGACGGGCAACCCACCGAGCACGAGGCGGAGGCGTTCCCGGCGGAACAGCCGCTGTTCATCCTCTACACCTCGGGTACCACCGGGAAGCCCAAGGGGATCCTGCACACCTCGGGCGGCTACCTCACGCAGTCCGCGTACACGCACAGCGTCGTCTTCGACCACAAGCCGGGCTCCGACGTCTACTGGTGCACCGCCGACATCGGCTGGGTGACGGGGCACTCGTACATCGTGTACGGGCCGCTGGCGAACCGGGCGACCGAGGTGATCTACGAGGGCACGCCGAACACCCCCACCGAGGGTCGGCACTGGGAGATCGTCGACAAGTACGGCGTGACCATCTACTACACGGCGCCCACGCTGATCCGCACCTTCATGAAGTGGGGCGCGGACATCCCGGCGAAGTACGACCTCTCGTCCCTGCGCGTGCTGGGCAGCGTCGGCGAGCCGATCAACCCCGAGGCCTGGGTCTGGTACCGGCACCACATCGGTCACGACAACTGCCCGATCGTCGACACCTGGTGGCAGACGGAGACCGGCGCGATGATGATCAGCCCCCTGCCCGGCGTGACGGCATGCAAGCCGGGGTCGGCGATGACCCCGCTGCCCGGCATCAGCGCCACGGTGGTCAACGACGAGGGCGTGCCGGTCGGCAAGGGTGAGGGCGGCTACCTGGTGCTGGACAAGCCGTGGCCGGCCATGCTGCGCACCATTTTCGGCGACGACGAGCGGTTCAAGGACACCTACTGGTCCCGGTTCGCCGCCCAGGGGTACTACTTCGCCGGCGACGGCGCGAAATACGACAGCGACGGCGCGCTCTGGCTGCTCGGCCGGGTGGACGACGTGATGAACATTTCCGGGCACCGGATCTCGACCACCGAGGTGGAGTCGGCGCTCGTCTCGCACGATGCCGTGGCGGAGGCCGCCGTGGTCGGCGCCACCGACGAGATGACGGGTCAGGGCATCGTCGCGTTCGTCATCCTGCGGGGCAGCGCGACGGATTCGGGCGACGAGCTGGTCAAGCAGCTCCGGGACCACGTGGCAACGCAGATCGGCCCGATCGCGAAGCCGAAGAAGATCCTCGTGGTGCAGGAGCTGCCGAAGACCCGGTCCGGCAAGATCATGCGCCGGCTGCTGCGGGACGTCGCGGAGAACCGCGACGTCGGCGACGTCACGACGCTGCAGGACCAGACCGTGATGAACCTGATCTCGTCCGGGCTCGCGTCCGGCAAGGGCGACTGACCGAACGCGGAACCCCGCGGTGCCCGCCCGCGCCGGATCTCGGATTGTTCCGACGGGGGGCGCTAGCCTCACCGTGCCGGTGAGAGCACCGGCGGCTCGCACGCCGGGCCGATCCGTCGTCAGGTGGGGGAACCACATGCCAGCCCTCGAGGCCCCGAGCACGCCCATCGTCTTCGTCCTGTTCGGCGCGACCGGCGATCTCGCCAAGCGCATGGTGCTGCCGGCGTTCTACACGCTGGCCCAGCAGAAGCTGCTGCCGAAGGAGTTCCTGCTGGTCGGCAACGGTCGCGGCGACACGTCGCACCAGGACTTCCAGGACCACGTGCACGACGTGCTCACCGAGTTCGGGCCGAAGCCCGAGGGCGCCGACTGGACGGACTTCCGAGCCCGGCTGCGGTTCGCCGGCGGCGGCTTCGACACCAGCGACCCGGGCAGCCTGCTCGACGTCATCGCGGAGGCCCGTCGCGCCCTCGGGGACCACGCGCAGCTCGTGCACTACTTCGCGGTGCCGCCCGTCGCCTTCATCGAGCTGACCGAGGCCCTCGGCCGGCACGGCCTCGCCGAGGGCGCCCGGGTGGTGTACGAGAAGCCATTCGGCACCTCGCCTGCCAGCTTCCGCGCGCTCGACAAGGCCGTGCACGAGGTGCTGCAGGAGTCGCAGGTCTACCGGATCGACCACTTCCTGGGCAAGGAGGCGACGCAGGACCTGCACGTGCTGCGCTTCGCCAACAGCCTGTTCGGCCGGGCGTGGGACAACCAGCACATCAAGGCCGTGCAGATCGACGCGCCCGAGTCGCTGAACATCGACGACCGGGCCCTGTTCTACGACGCCACCGGCGCCATGCTCGACATGCTGATCACCCACCTGTTCCAGGTGGCGGCCGAGGTGGCGATGGAGCCGCCGGCGAGCCTGGACGCGGCCGACCTGCAGGCCGCGCGGGAGACCGTGATCGCGTCGTTCCGGCCGCTCGACCCCGCCGAGGTGGTGCTCGGCCAGTACGACGGCTACCTGGACGTCCCGGGGATCAAGCCGGGCTCGACCACCGACACCTTCGTGGCCGCGCGGATGTGGGTCGACAACGACCGCTGGCGCGGGGTGCCGTTCCTGATGCGCACCGGGAAGCGGATGGCCGGGTCGACCCAGCGGGTGAGCATCCTGCTGCGGGATCCGGACCGCGGCCCGCTCGCCGACGTCGACCTGCCCGATGACGGTGGGGTGCTGACGTTCTCGCTCGAGGGCAACGGCGAGGTACAGCTGTCGATGGTGATCAAGGAGCCAGGCGCCGGGCTGAAGCTGATCACGACGGAGGCGACCGTGGTGCTCGGCGACGTCGAGGGTTCGGACGCGCTGCCGCCGTACGTACGGCTCATCCACGACGTGCTGATCGGCGACCGCTCGCTGTTCACCCGGCCCGACGGCCTCGCGCACGCCTGGGACGTGCTGACGCCCGTGCTGGACGATCGGCCGCCGGTCCAGCCGTACCAGCAGGGCACCTGGGGGCCGGCGGCCGCCGCCGAGCTCGCCGCCCCGGACCACTGGCTCCTGGGTCAGTAGCGCCCGGGGGAGCGCGCGCTGCCTGTCAGGAGTTCGGCGTGGCGACGGCGCGGGTGCCGAGGGTGCGGCGGATCCACTCGGCCAGGAGCGGGTCCACCAGGCGATAGGCACCGTCGTGCCGTTCGATGTGCGCGCCGGCGAGCAACCGGGTCGCCGCGTGCTGGGCCGTGCCCTTCGGCAGGTCGAGGGTGCGTCCGGCGCGCGCGGACAGCGGGGTCGCGTGCTCGGCGACGGCGCGCAGGGTCTTCCGCGCGCCCTGGTCGAGTGAGTCCATGACCGCCCTGGCCTCGGGGTCGACCCGGCGCAGCGCGGCGTCGACGGCGGCGGCGAGGTCCTCGCCCGTCGCCGTCGAGTCCGGCCGGATGCCGACCCACAGCAGGTGGGCGAGCAGCATCGTGCGCTGCGGGTGTCCCTGCGAGAAGTCATACAGGGCACCGACGACGCCGCTGACGTCGCGCCCGCTGCGGGCACTCTGCGCGATCACGTGATCGACGACCGCCCGGCGCGGCAGCGGCCCCAGCGAGAACTGCTCGACCTGCCCGTAGAACGGCCTGGCCCGGTCGGTGAACGCGGCGGCGATCATGCCGGGCTCGCTGCCGGCGAAGATGTACGACGCGACCTCGCGCTGATGCTGGGCGTGTGAACGGATGACGCCCTCCACCCCCGAGATCGCGTGCAGCGCCTGGAACTCGTCGAACACCACGAGGGTCCGCGCGTGGTGGCGGGTGCCCGCCACCTGCTGCGGCAGGTCGAGGAGCACGTGCAGGGCGGGCAGCGGATCGGTCTGCGGTCGCTCCGCGAGCTTGACGGTGAATCCGGTCCCCGCGATCGACAGCCCGACCTCCGTGCCGGACAGCGCCCGGCCGACCGCCCGCCGGAGCCGGGTCGGGGTGTGCACCGCCCACGCCCTCTCCAGCCGGATCACCAGGTCGGCGACCGAGGCGACGTCGTAGAGGTCGACCGTGATCACCGCGGTCTCGTCGTCGGCGTCGGCGTCCACGGCGACCTTGTTGATCAGGCTGGTCTTGCCGAATCGGCGGGGGGCGGTGAGCGCCACGAACCGGCCGGCCCGCGCCCACTCCCGCAGCCGGGCAGCCTCGTAATCGCGGCCGATCACCGCGGCGGGGGCCACCGGGCCGTCGAAGACGAACGGGCTGACCGCGCTCCAGGAGCCGGTCACCGGCGCGGCGGCATGTCGGCCATGTGCCGAGGGTATCCAGCGCCCCGGACCGGACACCCTGACGCCGCTGCTATCGTGTAGCTCATACATAGTGAAGGAGCTTCATCGGATGGCTGACGACACGGCCGCGACCGGCGCCGAAACGGCGCGCCGCGGCGCGCTCGACCGGATCTTCCTGCTGGTCCACCTGCTGACCGAGGACATGACGGAAAGCCTGGCGCGGCGCGGACTGTCGATGGCGCGGGTGCGGGTCGTCTGGGAGTTGGTGCATCGCGGTCCGTCCACCCAGCGGGCACTCGCCGACGCGCTGCAGGTCAGCGCGCGCAACGTCACCGGGCTGGTGGACGGCCTGGTCGCGGACGGCTTCGTGCTGCGCCGGGCGCACCCACAGGACCGGCGGGCGACGCTCGTCACGCTCACTCCACGCGGCCGCCAGGTGGCTGAGGACCTGCAGCGCGAGCGGCGCGAGCTCGCGGAGCAGCTGTTCGGCGGCATGCCCGCGCGTCGCTTCGACGGCCTGGTCGAGGGCCTGGACGACGTGCTCGACCGGATCCACCGGCTCATCGAGGACGTCGGGCACCCCGCGGTCGCGGGGGCGGGCCGATGACCGAGCCGTCGACCGGCGAGACCGGTGAGGTGGTCCGGGCCGGCGTCGCCGACCGCGGCGCGCTGCGGCGCGCGGCCGACTTCGAGGCGGGCATCTGGCGCAGCCTGGTGAGCTGGGTGCTGCGCCGGCCGCTGCCGGTTCCGCCGGGATCAGCGGCGTTCGGCTACGCGGCGGGCGCCGCGCCGATCATGTGGGTCTTCATCGCGATGTCGGCGGTGGAGATCCCGATCCTGCATCTCCTGCTGCCCGCCGGCTGGTGGCGGGTCGTCGCCCTCGTCCTCGGCGCCTGGGGCGTGCTCTGGATGATCGGCCTGCTCGCCACGTTCAAGGTGCACCCGCACGAGATCGGCGACGAGGGCATCCGCATCCGGAACAGCCTCGGCATCGATGTCCTGGTGCCGTGGTCGGACGTGGTCGCGGTGTCCTCGCACCGCAAGAGCCTGGAGAAGTCGCGCACCGTCCAGGTCGCGCAGACCGAGCGCGGGGCGATGCTCCAGATCGTCGTCGCCAGTCAGACCACGGTGTCCATCCGGCTGCGGGAACCGAGGGTGGTGCCCATTCGCAAGAGCCCCGACCCGGTGACGGAGATCCGGATCTACGCGGACGACCCGCCGGCGTTCGTGGCGGCCGCCCGCCGCCACCTCGCCGCCGCGGACGCCTGAGGCGGCGCCGACGCAACCGCCGAGGTGCTGAACCTCTTCGATCCGCAGAACTGCTCGATAAGTTCTCGGCAAGGGGCGTTTCGTGCGGGTTCGGCGGTGCGACGATGCTCTCGGCCGCGGCGCCACCGGGGATCCCGTCGGCGGAGGGCGGACCGCGCCCATACGATGAGCACCGGCCGCGCTCGCGGCCCCCCGGCCGCCTCGACCGTCAGGAGTGGGATGTGACCACGACCGGCACCCCGGGCTCATCGCCCTTCACCGATCCCGGCTCGACGGGCGCCTCGATCCCCCTGGTCGCCGAGCCGCTGGTGGACCGCAATGCGTCCATGGGCGAACTGGTCAAGGACGTCACCTCGCACATGTCCACGCTGATCCGCTCGGAGATCGAGCTGGCCAAGCTGGAGATGACGGCGAGCGCCAAGCAGGGCGCCACCGGCGCGGTGTTCTTCGTGGTGGCCGCCGTGATCGGCGCCTTCTCCGCGTTCTTCTTCTGGCTGATGGTCGGCGAGATCCTGTCGATCTGGCTGCCGCGCTGGCTCGCGTTCGTCATCGTCTTCGTCGCGATGCTGCTGACGGCGGCGCTGTTCGCGCTGCTCGGTCTGCGCAAGGTGAAGAAGGTCCGCAAGCCCGAGATGACCATCGCGTCGCTGGAGAAGACCGCGGCCACGTTGAAGTCCGCCGCCGCCGGACCCTGACCACCCTGGGGTAGCCCTGACTGCCGCCGATCGGCACACCGAGGACGACCTGCCGGTTCCGGACGCCTCGGTGGTTCGCGACGACGGGCCGTGGACGCACCGCGACGTCAGCGCCAACGGCATCCGGTTCCACATCGTCGAGGCGGGCACCGGTCCGCTCGTGCTGCTCCTGCACGGCTTCGGCCAGTACTGGCGCAGCTGGCGCTACCAACTGCCGGCGCTCGCCGCCGGCGGCTTCCGGGCCGTCGCACCGGACCTGCGGGGCTACGGGGACACCGACAAGCCACCGCGCGGCTACGACGCGTTCACCCTCGCCGACGACGTCGCGGGGCTGATCCGCTGCCTCGGCGAGCGGGACGCCCTGCTCGTCGGCCACGGATTCGGCGGCGCTGACCGCCTTCGACACGGCGGTCATGCAGCCACAGCGGGTGCGGGGCGTGCTGGCCATCGCGGCGCCCCATCCGGCGGTCACCGCGCGGGTCCGGCGACCGCTGCCCACCGACCCGTACCGCCGACTGCTGATGTGGGCGGCGACGCCGGTCTGGCCGGAGCGGCACCTGGTCGCCCGCAACGCCGCCCTGCTGGAGCGGATCGTGCGCTCGCAGTCCGGCGCGGCGTGGAAGTCGTCGCGCGACTTCGCCGAGACGATGGCCAGGATGCGCCAGGCCATCCGGATTCCGGGGGCGGCCCGCGGCGCGGTCGAACATCTGCGCTGGGTCGCCCGCTCGCCGCTGCGCACCGACGGGCACAAGCATCGGGAGGCCCTCGCCGCGCCCGTCACGGTGCCCGTGCTGCACGTCGTCGGCGACGCCGACCGGTTCACCCCGCCGCAGTGGCTCGCCGACACCCGTGAGCACTGCTCCGGCTGGTACACCCTGTCGACCGTGCGCGGCGTCGGCCACTATCCCGCAGAGGAGTCGCCGGACCTGGTCAGCGAGATGATCGTGCAGTTCGCCGCACGCGCGCGCTGAGCCGCCGGCCGTCGGGATCCGCGGGCCGCACGACCGCACGCGCCGCGGCGACGCGTCGGAGGGCACGGATCACGCGGCCGTGCATGCCTCCGTGGACGCCGGCGACTCGTCCGCCAGGCCGGCCTCGACGACCGGCGCGACCTCGGCGGCGGTCAGCGCGAACCCGACGTCGGCCTCGTCGATCGCGGCCCCGAAGACCACCCCCAGCACGGCGCCGTCCGGGCGCAGGATCGGACCGCCGGAGTTGCCGGGCAGCACCTCGCCGCGCAGCGTGTACACCTCGCGGGTGACGGTCGCGTCCGAGTAGATGTTGGGACCGCGCAGCTGGATCGTCGCCCTGACCCTCGCCGGCGCGAGCGTGTACGGGCCGTCCAGCGGGTAGCCCGCGGTGATGGCGTCGTCCCCCGCGGCCGCCGGCTCGTCGGCGAACGTCAGCGCCGGCACGCCCAGCGACGCGAGCTCCGGCACGTCGAGCACGGCCAGGTCGCGGTCCGAGTCGTACAGCACCACGGTCCCGGTCAGCGTCCCGCCCTCGACCTCGACGCCGGCGCGGTTCGATCCGGCGACCACATGCGCGTTCGTCATCACCCGCCCCGGCCCGATGACGAACCCCGTGCCCTCCATCCGGCGCGAGCAGCTCTCGGACAGCGCGCGCACCTTCAGGATCGACTGCGCGGCCGCGGCCACCTCCGGCGTGGCGCCCAGCGACGGATCCGGCGGGTCCACCGACGTGATCGGGGTCGGGGCCAGCGGGTCCAGGATGGCCGGGAAGCCGGAGTCGTTGAACACCTCACGGAGCTGGGTGGAGATGTCTCTGGCCTGGTCCGGCATGACGTCGTCGACGCGGGCCAGCACGGTGGAGGTGCGGATCGCCGACGACAGCCACGGCAGCGGGACGGACGCGAGCGGCACGGCGACCAGCCAGATCACGATCATCACGGCGAAGGTGTAGCCGAACAGCCCGAGGGTGCGGTCCACCGCCTGCGCGGGCCGCCAGCTGATCCGCCGGGAGATGGCTCGGCCGACCGCCGAGCCGGCCAGCTCGCCGATCCCGACACCCACGACCACGCACGCGATCCCGATCGCGATCTTGGCGGTCGAGTCCTCGACGAGGTCCATCAGCAGCGGCGCCAGCCGGATCGCGGCGATCGCGCCGGCCACCGCGGCCACCAGGGTGAACATCGCGGCGATGAGGCCCTGCCGGAAGCCGCTGATCGCGGCGGCGATGAGCAGCAGCACGACGATGACGTCGATGATGCTCACGGGGTGCGGGCCCGCACGAGAACACTCACGAGAAATCCGCCAGCTCGAAGAACCGATCGCGGTCCCACGGCACGCTCCAGCCGCCGAGCGTGAGCAACACGTCCACCAGCCCCGCCGTGAAGCCCCAGACGAGCAGGTCGGCGACCTGGAAGGCGGGGCTCTCGAACCCGCTCGGGTGGCGCACCGTGCCGCGGTTCACCGGGTCCACCAGATCGCGCACGGGAACCCGGGCGACCACCGCGGTCTCGGCCGGGTCGACCGGGGCGACCTCCCCCGGTTCGCGCCAGTAGGCCAGCACCGGGCGGACCATGAACTCGGACGGCGGCAGGTACAGCTCCGGGAACAGCGCGACCGGCAGCACCGTGTCGGGCAGCAGGCCGGTCTCCTCCTGGCCCTCCCGGAGCGCCGCCTCGATCGCGTCCTCGCCGGGGTCGATTGCGCCGCCCGGGAAGGCGGGCTGGCCGGCGTGCGAGCGCATCGTCGGCGCGCGACCGGTCAGCAGCAGGTCGGGGCCGAACGGGCCATCGCCGAACAGCATCAACACCGCGCCCCGCCGCGCGGTCGGCGGCGCCTCGAGAGTCATCGTGTGCAGCAGGCCGGGGAGCGGGTGCCCGTCCGTCGCCGCCGCCAGGGTCCGCATCCAGGGCGGGATCTCCGCGTCGGCGACGAGCCGCCGGCCGACCCGCCGGTGGCCGCCAGGCCGCGCGGACGCGTCGGCCGCGGTCGGCGACCCGTCCGGACCGGCGGCGGGCGCGTTCGGCTCACGGCCCGGGACCGGGAGTGCGTCGATGCCCCGGTCGAGGTCGCTGTCGGGGTGTGGGTCACGGCCGGTGGACGCCGCCGCGGTCGGGCCGTTCGGCGCGCCCATCAGACGTGCTCGAGACCGACCATGCCGAGCAGATGGTCGCGCTCCGGGCCCACCACCAGCTTGGCCGCGAGCACGGGATCCGTCGGTCCCGCGCCGTACGCGGGGCACAGCGGCGCCAGGAAGCATGCCCCGCAGGCCGGCTTCTTGGCGTGGCAGACGCGGCGCCCGTGGAAGATCACCCGGTGGGAGAACATCGTCCAGTCCGCGCGCCTGATCTGCTGGTTCATCTCCAGCTCGACCTTGACGGGGTCGGTCTGGTCGGTCAGTCCCCACCGGTGCACCAGGCGGTAGAAGTGGGTGTCCACGGTGATGCCGGGGACACCGAAGGCGTTGCCCAGCACGACGTTCGCGGTCTTCCGGCCGATTCCCGGGAGCGTCACCAGGTCGGCCAGTGTTCCCGGCAGCTCGCCGTCGTACCGCTCCACGACCGCCTGCCCCAGCCCGATCAGGCTGGTCGTCTTGTTCCGGAAGAAGCCGGTCGGCTTGATCATCTCCTCGAGCGCCGCCCGGTCCGCCGCGGCGTACGCGGCCGCGTCCGGATACGCCGCGAAGAGGCCCGGCGTCACCTGGTTGACCCTGGCGTCCGTGCACTGCGCCGACAGGATGGTGGCGACCGCCAGCTCCAGTGGGGTGCCGAAGTCCAGCTCGCAGTGCGCCCCCGGGTAGCCCTCCTGCAGCGACCCGTCGATCTGCCGGGCTCGGCGCGTCCTCGCCAGCGGCGTCGCCGGTGGTTTGATCCGCCTGAACCCGGGCCGGGGTGCCGTCGACGCGGAGGCCGATGTCGGCGAGGTCGCGGCGCGGGAGGGCACCTAGCCAGGTTGCCATAGACCTCCGACGTCCGAGGCGCCCTCGGCGTTGCGCCGCCACCCGCGGGCGATGCGCGGTCGTCGGGTCCGGGGTCCGGGAGCGGCGGCCGCAGGCGTGGGAGGATGCAGCCACCATGGCCGCCTTCCTCGTGCTGCTCATCCCGCTTGCGCTGATGGGTTTCGCGCTGTTCATGGAGAAGGTCGAGAACAGGCTGCGCACCAGGACGCTCAGCGAGGCCGACGTCCAGGAGTTCCTCGAGTCCGCGCGGCCCGAAGAGGTCAACACGATGATGCGCGAGGGCTGGACGCGGGCCTTCGACAAGTTCCGGCTCCGCCGGCTGCCCCGGTTCCGTCGGCGGAACGGCGGCAACGGCTCCCGCGCGAAGCGCAAGGACACGTCCCGCTGACCCTCGCCGCCCGAAGCGCCGCGCTCTGCCCCGACCCATAGACTGTCGTCTGCGTCTCACCCGGTATGACGCGACGAGACGCGTGCCGCGGTCGGTCAGGAGGACAGGTGGAGGAAACACTCGCGAGAGCCGGGATCTTCCAGGGTGTCGAACCCGACGCGGCGCTTGCCCTGGGATCCCAGCTCGACACGGTGGAGTTCGCCAGGGGCAGCTCGATCTTCGCGGAAGGCGAGCCCGGCGACCGGCTCTACGTGATCCTCTCCGGAAAGGTCAAGCTGGGCAGGCACTCTCCGGACGGCCGGGAGAACCTGCTGGCCGTGATGGGACCGTCGGACATGTTCGGCGAGCTGTCGGTGTTCGACCCGGGGCCGCGCACCTCCTCGGCGACCGCGGTGACCGACGTGCGGGTGGCCAGCCTGGACCGGGCGGCCATGCGCGAGTGGATCAGCCAGCGGCCGGAGATCGCCGAGCAGCTGCTGCGGGTGCTGGCCCGCCGCCTGCGGCGCACCAACAACGCGCTCGCGGATCTGATCTTCACCGACGTGCCGGGCCGGGTGGCGAAGGCCCTGCTGCAGCTGGCCCGCCAGTTCGGTCAGCAGGAGGGCGGCCACCTGCGGGTCACGCACGACCTCACGCAGGAGGAACTCGCCCAGCTGGTCGGCGCCTCCCGGGAGACGGTGAACAAGGCGCTGGCCGATTTCGGCCACCGCGGCTGGCTCCGCCTCGAGGGCAAGAGCGTCGTGCTGCTGGATGCCGAGCGACTGTCCCGCCGCGCGCGCTGACCGCCGCCTCCCCGATCCACCTGCCCGATCCTGTCAACACGCCCGATCTGCGCTGGCCGATCCTCACCGGCCCGATCCGCGCCGGCCGATCCGCGCCGGCCGCCTCGCCCGACCGGCTCACCGCTCCAGCACGCTGATCGTGACGGCGACCGTCACCCCCGTGAGCGTCGCGAGCTCCCCGACGGCCGCGTCGATCTCCTCGCGGCTGAGGTGATGCGCCGACGGTCCCATGCCCGCCACCGCGGCGACGGCCGCGCGGTCGAGGACGATCGGGTAGCGCAGCGGTGTCCGCCGGACCGGGCGCAGCAGCCCGGCGAAGGCGTCCGTCAGCCGCTCGGGCTTTCCCGCGTCGACGGTGAGCATGCCCACGGCGTCGCGGATCTCGGCCAGGTGCTCCGGCGCCGGAGTCACCGCGACGAGCCGTCCGCCGGGCCGCAGCACGCGGGTGACCTCGGCCGCGACGCGCGGCGCGAACACGCTCAGCACCGTGCCCATCGCGGCGTCCCGCACCGGGATGCGGGACCACGCGTCGGCGACGACCGCGGCCACCCGCGGGTGCCGTGCCGCCCGGCGGGCGGCGTACCGCGAGGCGTCGACGGCGAGGCCGACGGCGTCCGCGCCGCGCCCGGCGAGGGCGGCCGCCAGGTACCAGCCGGGACCCGCGCCGAGGTCCAGCACCGGGCCGGCCGCGACCTCCGCCCGGACGGCCTCGGCGATCGGCCGGTAGTGCCCCGCCTCGAGGAAGGCGACCCGCGCGGCCACCATCGCCGCGGTGTCCGCCGTGTCGGTGCGGGAGCGGGGGCCGAGCAGGCTCAGGTAGCCGTGCCTGGCGACGTCGAAGCGGTGCCCGGCCACGCAGCCGACGCCGGCCCGGCCGATCGCGGACACCGCGGCGTCGCGGCCCATGGCGCCGCAAGCCGGGCAACCCAGCAGCGGCAGTGCCGCCGCCAGCGCGGCCGAGATGCCGGTCACCCCAGCAGGTATGCCAGCTGGGCCGCGACCGAGCGCTCGGCGGCGAGCCGCACGGACGGCACGATGTCGGTGTACACCGCGTCGGTGACGGCGGCCACACTCACCTGCGTCCCGGCCGACCGCAACGCGTCGATCGCGGCCCGCACCTGGACCAGCCGCTCCTCGCGGTGAGCCCGGTAGGCCGCCGCCACCGCGGCCAGGTCGGGCAGCACGGGGCCGTGCGCCGGCAGCACCGTCGCCGGGCCGAGGTCGCCGAGGATCGCGAGGGAGTCCAGATACGGCCCGAGCCGCCCGTCCGGGTGGGCGATGACCGTGGTGCCGCGGCCGAGGACGGTGTCCCCGGTCAGCACCGAACCGGACACCCCGTCGTCGGGCAGCACGAAGGACACCGAGTCGGTGGTGTGACCCGGCGTGGCGACGACCCGGATCCGGACGCCCGCGACGTCCAGCTCCTCGCCGTCGGCCAGCACCGGCCCGTCGAGGCAGAAGTCGGGGTCGGCGGCCCGGACGGGCGCGCCGGTGCGACGCGCGAGGCCCGCAGCGCCGTCCGTGTGATCCGGGTGCCGGTGGGTGATCAGGACCAGCAGCACCCGACCGTGCGCGGCCAGCCGATCCAGGTGCCCCGCGTCGTCGGGCCCGGGGTCGACCACGACGAAACCGGCTGCACCGGAGGGATTTCCGAGGAGATAGGAATTGGTGCCGTCGAGGGTCATCGGGCCGGGGTTGGGAGCGAGCAGCACCGCCGCCTGATCCGTCAGCTGCCGGACGGCGGCGCCCGTCACCGTCATCGGGTGTCCGATCGTTCGCGGCGCGGATCGTCGAACGTCACCCGTGTCACTGCTCTCGTCGCACCGAGCAGGTCCGCAGTCGTCGCGGCGGTGGCCAGGTCCGTGAGCATCGCGGCCGTGGGCGGCATGATCCCCACCGTGCCGGCCGTGCCGGCGGCCAGCAGCGACGCGGGGCGGTACCACTGGCCGGCGTCGGCCTCGGTGGTGAGCAGTTGGGCCTGCTGACCGTCCGGCAGCGCGGCCAGGAAGAAGAACGTGTCGTAGCGCCGGGTGCGGCCCGGCGGGGTGACCCAGTTCGCCCACGGACGAAGCAGCCCGGAGTCGAGCGAGCAGCCGGCGGCGGCGAGCGCCCGGTCGAGGGTGCGG
Organism: uncultured Actinomycetota bacterium; assembly: GCA_963844455.1. Classification (GTDB taxonomy): domain Bacteria; phylum Actinomycetota; class Actinomycetes; order Mycobacteriales; family Nakamurellaceae; genus Nakamurella. Next base: position 42,866 of record CAWJOH010000027.1, on the reverse strand, counting down.
CGACGGCCGAGCACCTCCAGCCGGTCGTCCTCGGAGAGCGCCGGTCGGGGTGCGACCAGCTGCACGCCGGTCTCCTCGAAGAGCTCGCGAACCGCCGCGACGACGAGCGACCGGGCGGCCTGCTCGGCCACGCCCAGGCGATCGGCCCACCAGCTCGCCGGCGGTCCCGCCCAACGGGTGTCGGCGATCTCGTCACCGGCGTCGACCGCGCCGCCCGGGAATGCGGTCATGCCACCGGCGAATGCCATCGCGGCGACCCGGCGGAGCGCGAAAACCTCGACCCCCGAATCCGAGTCGCGCACCAGCAGGACCGTGGACGCCGGCCGGATCGGCGTGGTCCGATCGCCCCGGTCCGCCTGCGCTCGCATGACGATCAACCTAACCCTGGCTAGCGTGGGCCCGTGGCCGGGGACTGGGCGTGGGTGGCCGACGGGATCGCGGTCACCACGAGCCGCCGCGACGCGACGAACACCACGCTGGTCCTGGGCGGGCCGGCAGCGGACGGGCGGCGCGCCCTGCTCGTGGACCCGGCCTGGGAACCCGACGAGCTGGCCTGGATCGCCGGCGATCTCGCGCGTCGCGGGGTCGAGGTCGAGGTGGGGTTCGCCACCCACGCCCACCACGACCACGTGCTGTGGCATCCCGGGCTCGGCCGGCGGCCGCGCCTCGCCTCGCCCGCGACCGAGGCGCTGGCGGCGGCCGGCCGCGGCGAGCTGGTGTCCGCGCTCGGTCCCGGCTGGCCCGCGGACCTCGCCGCGCTGGTCGGCCGGCTGCACGGCGTCGCCGGGGACCGGGTGCCGTGGGGCGGGCGGACGGTCGAGCTGCTCGTGCACGACGCCCACTGTGCCGGCCACACCGCGCTCTGGATCCCGGACTCCGGCGTCCTGCTGGCCGGCGACATGCTCAGCGACCGCGAGCTGCCGTTGCTCGAGAGTTCCACGCTCGACGACTTATCTCGAGGGCATGCGGGTGCTCGACAGCGCTGTGCGGGCGGCGCGGGTGCTGGTGCCCGGGCACGGCTCCGTCGCGGCGAGCACGGCCGAGATCGGCCGGCGCCGCACGGCCGACCTGCGCTACCTGCAGGCGCTGGCGGCCGGGCGCGACCCGGCGGACCCGCGCACCGCGAACCCGGGGATGAGCGCGGCGCACCGGGCGAACCAGCGCGCCGCGGCACCGGCGCGTGACCGTGGCGACGCGGATCGGCCGGCCGCGCCGGGCGCGCCGGCACCGGCGGGCGGCTGACGGCGGGCCGCCCACCCGGTCAGCGCACCTGCAGGATCGCCTCGACCTCGACGGGCGCGCCGAGCGGCAGCTCGGCCACCCCGACGGCCGACCGGGCGTGCCGGCCGGCCTCGCCGAACACCTCGGCCATCAGGTTGGACGCCCCGTTGATCACGCCGGGCTGGCCGGTGAATCCCGGGGCGGACGCGACGAATCCGACGAGCTTGACCACCCGGACCACGTTGTCCAGGCCGACGGCCTCGTCCACCACGGCGAGCAGGTTCAGCGCGCAGATCCGCGCGCACCCGGTGGCGTCGTCCGCCGACACCTCGGCCCCGACGTGCCCGGTCGCCTGCATCACGCCGTCGACGAAGGGGAGCTGGCCCGCCGTGTAGAGCAGGTCGCCGGTGCGGGCCGTCGGCAGGTACGAGCCGGCCGCCGCCGGAACGTCCGGCAGCGCGACGCCCAGCTGGATCAGGCGGTCGGCGACGCTCACTGTCGTTCCCGCTTCAGGTAGGCGACGAGCTGCTCGGACACGGGGCCCGGCACCACCTGCACGAGCTCCCAGCCGTCCTCACCCCAGGTGTCGAGGATCGCCTTGGTGGCGTGGGTGATCAGCGGGACGGTGGCGTACTCGAACGTGCGGCGGGGCTGCCTGTCTGCGGGTGACGTTGGGCTGGACATGGCCGGAACTGTAGACGCCCGCGCCGTTACCCTTCGGGCGTGGACGGGTGGCACTGGCTGGCGGCATCGACGATCGCCGTGCTGCTGATCGTCCTGATCCTGCTGCGCTACGACACCTACCGGGAACGCAAGGGTGTGACCCTCCGGCAGGCGACCGGGCGCGCGGCGCTGCTCACGCCGATCATCCCGATCGCGTTCGTCGTCGTGTTGCTGGTGCCGCTCTGGCTGGGCTGGATCCTGGTCGCGCTGCCGGCCGCGGCGATCCTCGTCGGCGCGCTGGCCGACTGATCCGCGGAAGCGTTCAGCCCGTGAGGATCTCGCGCAGCTGGTCCGACTTCTCGCCGGTCCAGCCCGCCGGCTGGATCACCTGCGCCCAGCCGTCGACGTAGTTGACCGCGTAGTCGTGACCGTGCCCGGACGGCACGTCGACCAGCTCCATCATGTCGACCGTGACCTGCCAGAAGGTGATGACGGGGACCCAGATCATCTCCGTCAGCACGTCCCGGCCCGGTTCCTCGATCACCCAGTCCGGCGGGGCGAGCAGCAGGTCGGTGCTCCACCAGGACACCGGATCCGACGGGTGCTGCAGGTAGAGGACCCGGGTGCCGTCCCACGGTGCACCCTGCGGCTCGACGGGCCCGCTCGGGTCGGGGGTGAATCGCACGATGCGACCGCCGCGGAAGACGGGCTCGACCTCGCGGCTGCCCTCGTCACGGCCCTCGTCGAACTCCGCACGCAGCAGGTTGAATCGCGGCGCGCCGGCGAAGAGGACCCCGTCGGTCCGGTTGGCCAGGTCCGCCTCGCCGCTGAACGCCGTCTCGCCGGAGAACGAGCCGAGGCTGACGCCGAAGAAGAGCAGCTTCGGCCGGTCGTCGACGGGCAGGTCCGACCACACCTGGTAGGCCGCGTCGAACAGGGCGCGGCCGGCCTCCCGCGCACGCGTCTGGTCGACCAGGAACGACACCCACGACGGCAGGTAGGAGTACTGGATCGCGACGCTCGCGATGTCGCCCCTCGTCTCGTACTCCAGCGCGTCGATCGACGCCGGGTCCACCCAGCCCGTGCCGGTGGTGCCCGCGACCAGCAGGTACTCCCGGTCGAAGCCGCCGGCTCGCTGGAGGTCGGCGACCGCCAGCCTGGCCCTGTTCTCCACGTTGCCGTCCGACGCGATCCCGGCGTACGTGCGGATCGGCTCTTCCGCCGCCGACCCCCAGAATCCCGAGATCTGCTGCTGCGACGGGCCGCTGCCGATGAAGTCGCGTCCCTGGGTGCCCAGGGTGTTCCACGCGACCAGGGAGTCGGGGCCGCCGGACCGCAGCGGCGTCGTCGGCTGCACGATGCCCGGGGTGGTGTCCTTGTCCAGCAGCGAGAAGCTCGAGTCGACGAACCGGATCACGCCGTTCAGCAGGACGCCGCTGACGAGCAGAACGAGCAGCCCGGCGACGAGCACCCAGCCGACTGCCTTGGCGGCCCGCTCGCCCATCCAGCGGTCGAGCCGGCGGAAGACGAACCGGTAGAGCTTGCGCAGCAGCCGCGAGCCGCCGACCAGGCCGACGAAGACGAGCGCGGCGGTGAACGGCAGCGCCACCTGCGTGTACCAGGACTCGGCCGGCGCGTTCATCATCTCGCGGATCTGCAGCTGCCAGCGCCGGCCGAACAGGTAGCAGACGACCAGGAGCACCCCGCCCGCGATCAGGAACACGTGCCACGAACGGGAGCGGGCGGGCCGCGCCGCACGGTCGGGGAAGGCGCGCCAGACCGCCGCGCCCAGCACTCCGAGGCCGTAGCCGATCGCCGCCGTGATGCCGCAGACCACGCCCTGCACGCTGCCGGGTCGCGGCAGCAGAGTCGGGCTGAACGACAGGCACGCGAAGATCAGCGCGGTCCACGCACCGGGCAGCGTGTAGCGGAACCAGCGGTGCGTGGGCCCGGGCCGCGGTTCCGCCGCCCGGTCCGCATCGGGATCGCGTGTTGCCGCGGTCGAGGCGCCGTCCTCGGCGGCCTCGCCGGACGTGGCGGTCGAGGCGCCGTCCTCGGCGGCCTCGCCGGATGTGGCGGTCGAGGCGCCGTCCTCGGCGGCCTCACCGGGCCCGATGGTCGGGGCGCCGTCGCCGGCGACGGTGTCGGTCGACCCTCCGGCGGCGGCCGTCGCGCCCGGACCGGTGCCGGTCCGGATGGTCGCGTCGCCCGTCACTCCGGACCTCCACTTCCTCGATGCAGTCCCACCGGCATTCCATCGACACCCCGGGGCGGTCCGGGCGGGATTCCGGAGCGGGCCCGACGACGGCGAGGATCGTCCCGTTGTGAGGAGTATGGCCGGTAGAAGGGCCGACTTCGTGGTGGCCGGATCTCGGTTCCGGCCGCCGGCGCCGTCCCGGTCGAGCGCGTGCGGCGCGCTCAGGCCAGGGCGACGAACACCACCCCGCACGCATTCAGCGCCCAGTGCACGAGCATCGGCGCGATCAGGCTGCCGCTGCGCCGCCGCAGCCAGCAGAACACGAATCCGGCTCCCGTCGTGGCCAGTACCGTGCCCAGCACCAGCAGGACGCGGCCGAGCGCGGCGGAACCGACCACCTCGCCGACCGAGTCCGCGGCCGTCCGGTTGACCGTCCCCCCGCCGGCGGCCAGCAGGTGCCAGAGCCCGAACGCCGCCGACGACACGATCGTCGCCGACCGCGTCCGCATCGTCCGATCCAGCAGCCCGAGCAGCACGCCGCGGAACGCCAGCTCCTCCGGCAGCACCGTGGTCAGCGGGATCACCACCAGGGCCGTCGTCAGCACGGAGGCGACACCGGTGGTGGACGGCGTGAGCGAGGCGAGGACGGGCGGCACGAATCCGGCGACCGCGAAGCACGCCGCCACGACGCCCGCCCCGGTGCCGCCCCAGCGCAGCCCGCTGCGCAGGTCGGCCCGGTCGAGCCCGAGCTCGCGGGCGGACATCCGCGCGGACACGGCGATGCCGGCCAGCACGACGGTCAGCCCGATCGCGCCCGGCCACGGTTGGCCGGGCAGCAGCAGATGGTTGACCAGGTTCGCCGCGACCAGCGCCACGAACACCAGGGCGACGCCGATGCGATCGGACCGGGCGGACACCACCAGCATCCTGCCCGGTCGCCGAGACCCCGCCGACACCTGCGGCTGGAAGGATCGTCAGTCCGGGTCGACGGGAGGTGCAGCGGATGGCGGCGGTCCCGGTTCGTCCCAGAGTCGTCATCGCCTGCCAGGGCGGCGGCTCCCACACGGCCTTCACCGCGGGCGTGCTGAGCCGCATGCTGTCGCCGGACGTTCTCGAGAGGTACGAGATCGTCGGGCTGTCCGGCACATCGGGCGGGGCGATCTGTGCGACGCTGGCCTGGTCGACGCTGGTGGACGGCGAGCCGGAGCGGGCGGCCGAACTGCTGACGGCGTTCTGGACGAGCAACTCGGCCAGCAGTCCGCCGGAGCGGATGCTCAACGCCTGGACCCTGTGGGCCGCCCAGCTGGCCGACGTGGTGGCGTTGCCGGCGATGAGCCCGTACGACTCCGTCGGCGCCACGCTGGGACTGAACCAGCTGCGCTCGCTGCTGCGCCGCGCGGTGGACTTCGAAGGAGTCGGCGACCGCGCCCGGCGGGACCCCGGGGCTCCGCTCCTGCTGCTCGGCGCGGTCGACGTGATGTCGGGGAAATTCAAGGCGTTCGACAGCCGACGCGGCGAGATCGACACCGAGGCGGTGCTGGCGTCCGCGGCGATCCCGACGCTGTTCCGGTCGCTGCACACCGGCGGCGGCGTCTACTGGGATGGCCTGTTCTCGCAGAACCCGCCGGTCCGCGAGCTGCTCGATGCCGGGCCCGACGAGCTCTGGGTCATCCAGATCAACCCGCAGGAGCGGGATGTCGAGCCGCGCACCGTGTCCGAGATCAGCGACCGGCGGAACGAGCTGGCCGGCAACCTGTCGCTCTTCCAGGAGCTGAAATTCATCGAGAAGATCGACACGCTGCTGGACGAGGGCCTGCTGACCGGCGAGAGGTACCGGCCGATCACGATCCGGGTGCTCGAGATGACCCGCTCGCCCGCCTCCCAATCGCTGGGCGCGGCATCGAAGATGAACCGGGACCGGCTGTTCATTCGTCGGCTGGTCGGCCAGGGCCGGGTCCGGGCCGACGAGTTCCTCACCGCGTTGGCGTTCGAGCGGGCGTGGCGTTCGCGGGACGCGGCGGCGGTGGCCGGGTTCTTCGCCGACGACTGCGAGATCACCGTCGACCCGTCGGTGCTCGCGACCGACGCCGGGGTTCGACCGGCGCCGGCGCTCGCCTCGCGCGGCGGCAGGACCGCGGGCGGCACCCGGCGGGGTCCGGCGGCCGTCTCCGAGCTGCTGTCCGAGCGCCTGACGTCGGAGGTGCGCGTCGACCTCACGCGCAAGCAGATCGCCGGCGACCGGGTCACCTGGACGGTCCGGACGACCGACCCCTCCGGCGGTCGCGGCCGCGGCGTCGCGGAGGCCCGCTTCGCGGGTGGGAAGGTGACCAGCTTCCGGCTCGAGCGCCTTCCCGACTGACGGACGCCCCCGAACGGTCGAGGGTCACGGCTGGCAGGATCGACGGCATGACAGCGGAGCAGACCGGCGCCGTCACCGCGGCCGACGGTCCGTCGTCGAACGAGCGGTCCGACGCAGCGCCGACCGGGGCGGCCGCGGAAGTGTCGGGGGCGGCCCGCGCCGACGGCCTCTGGGTCGAGCGCACCGGCACCCGGACCTACCGCGGGCGGAACGGCCGTGGGGCGGTGGTCGAGATCGGCCCCGCCAGTACGGACGCCGTGTTCAGTCCGGGCGAGCTGATGAAGCTCGCGCTGGCCGGGTGCAGCGGGATGACGTCGGACAACTCACTGTCCCGCCGGCTGGGCGCGGACGTCCGGGTCGCCGTGCACGTGTCCGGACCGTCCGACCCGCGCGAGGTGCGCTACCCGGCGCTGCACGAGGAGATGGTGGTCGACCTCTCGGCGCTGGCCGAGCCGGAGCGCGACAGGCTGCTCTCGATCGTGCGCCGGGCGATCGAGAAGTACTGCACCGTCGGCCGCACGCTGGAGAAGAGTGCGGAGGTCGAGCTCACGATCACGTCCGACGTGCCGCCCGGCGGGGCGGCCCCGACAGCCACCGTGCCGCCCGGCGGGGCGGCCCCGACAGCCACCGTGCCGCCCGGCGGGGCGGTCCCGACAGCCACCGTGCCGCCCGGCGGGGCGACGCCGGCAGCCCCTGCGAGCATCCGCTGAGCGCCGAACCCGTGATCGACCCGGTCGAGCCCGTGGCCGGCGCCGACGCCGACGCGCCGCCCGAGCCGGAGGCCTGGACGACCGCATGCAGGCGGGCCCGGCTGCACGTCGTGACCGGGAAGGGGGGGACCGGCAAGACGACCGTCGCCGCGGCGCTCGCCCTCGCGCTGGCCACCGAGGGCCGCCGGGTGCTGCTGGTCGAGGTGGAGGAGCGGCAGGCGATCGCGCGGCTGTTCGACCTGCCGCCGCTGCCGTACGAGGAGCGCAAGATCGCGGTGGCGGCCGGGGGCGGTGAGGTGCGCGCGCTCGCCGTCGACACCGAGGCGGCGCTGCTCGAGTACTTCGCGATGTTCTACAACCTCGGGTTCGCCGGCCGCAGCCTGAAGCGGCTGGGCGCCGTGGAGTTCGCGACCACCCTGGCCCCCGGGCTCCGTGACGTTCTGCTCACCGGGAAGGTGAAGGAGACCGTCACCCGGATCGGCACGGACCGGCGCCCCGTCTACGACGCCGTGGTGATGGACGCGCCGCCCACCGGCCGGGTGGTCTCCTTTCTGGGCGTCACCGAGGCGATGTCCTACCTCGCCAAGCGCGGGCCGATCCACAGCCAGGCCGAGGGCGTGGTCCGGCTGCTGCACTCGCCGGACACGATCGTGCACCTGGTCAGCCTGCTCGAGGACATGCCGGTGACCGAGACCGTGGAGGCCATCGCGCATCTCCGCGAGGCGAAGTTCCCGGTGGGCACGATCGTGGTGAACGCGGCCACCGAGTCCAGGCTGCCGCAGGCGTCGCTGGCCCCGGCCGCCGAGAGCCGGCTCGACACCGCCCGACTGGCCGCCGGCCTGAAGCTGGCCGGCATCCCGTCCGGCGACACGCTGCTCGGGGGCCTGGCACACGAGGCCGCCGACCATGCCGTGCGGGTCCTCGACGAGGCCGACTGCCGCCAGCAGCTCGCGGAAACGGGGCTGCCGATGCTGAACCTGCCGCGGCTGGTCGACGGCGCCGATCTGGGCGGGGTCTACCAGCTCTCCGAGGTGCTCGCCGAGCAGGGCGTCCGATGACCGCGGCGACTCCGGACACCGGCTCGACCGGCACCGGCGCGCACGCCGTCGTCGGAAGGGCCGCCGTGGCCCTCGATCTCGGCGAGAAGTTGCGGAATCCGGCCACCCGGGTGGTCGTCACCTGCGGCTCCGGCGGCGTCGGCAAGACCACGACCGCCGCCGCGATGGCCCTGTTCGCCGCGGACGCCGGTCGCAAGGTCGCGGTGCTCACCATCGATCCGGCCAAGCGCCTCGCACAGTCCCTCGGCCTGGACGAGCTGGACAACGACCCGCGCCAGGTGGACGTCGACCTCGCGGCCGCCGACGGGCAGCTCTGGGCGATGATGCTCGACACCCGGCGCACCTTCGACGAGATGGTCGCGACCCACTCGACCCCGGAGCGCGCGGCGGCGATCCTGGCGAACCCGTTCTACCGGGTCATCTCCACCTCGTTCTCCGGAACCCAGGAGTACATGGCGATGGAGAAGCTCAGCACCCTCGCCGCCAGGAACGAGTACGACCTGATCATCGTGGACACCCCGCCGAGCCGGTCCGCGCTGGACTTCCTGGACGCCCCGCAACGGCTCTCGTCGTTCCTCGACGGCCGGATGATCCGGCTGCTGGCCGCGCCGAGCCGGGGCGTGATGCGGGTGGTGGGCGCCGGCTTCACGCTGTTCAGCAAGGCCGTGACGGCGGTGCTCGGCGGCCAGATGCTGAACGACGCCGCGCAGTTCGTCCAGCTCTTCGAGGACATGTTCGGCGGCTTCCGGGAACGGGCGCAGGCCACCTACGACCTGCTCCGCGAGCCCGGCACCGCGTTCGTGGTGGTTTCGATCCCCGAGGCCGACTCGCTGCGCGAGGCGTCCTACTTCGCGGACCGGCTGCGCGCGGAGCGGATGCCGCTGGCCGGCCTGGTGCTGAACCGGACGCATCCGCCGCTCGCCGAGCTGTCCAGGGGCGTCGCCGAGATGGGTGCGTCGACCCTGGAGAAGTCCGCACCCCTGACGGCAGCGGTGCTCCGGCTGCACGCGGAGCGGCTCGCGGTGCGCGCGGCCGAGGTGCACATGCGCGGCCGCTTCGACCGCGCTCACCCCGGGCTGCCGGTCCGGGAGGTGCCCGCGCTGCCCTCCGACGCGCACGACGTGCCGGCGCTGCGGGAGATCGGCGCCCTGCTCACCGGCTGATCGTCCGACAACCGGCTGATCGTCGGCCGATCGCGCGCGCAATCCCGGACGGACCGCACTGGTCTCGAGCGGCCGCACGCCCTCGGACGTCCGGTGCGGCCGCCCGAAAGCCGTGCGGTCCCGTGCGCGACCCGCCGGCTCGCAGGCCCGGCGGCTCCCCTCGGCGTTCTCCTCGGCGTCCACTCCGGTGCCCGCCCCCGCGCCCGTCGCGGGGAAAAGCGCTGATCGCGCGGCACCCACGGGGCCCGACGCGACCCGGCCGCGGCGCTCGGCACCCCGGCGGTCTCGCCCGCGGCTCCCATGTCGCGGTGCCCGGATGCACACCCGCTCCCCAGTACCCTGGTGCCGTGCGTGCAATCGGAGGGCTGGGTCGCCTCGTGCTGTGCACCCTGCTCGCCGGGGTGCTGGTCGCGGGCCTACTGCTGCCCTACTCCGTCGGATTCGGGCTCGCCAGCAACGAGGTGACGACCGCCATCCAGGACGCGCAGGCGGATCCGCTGGACGGCGACGTCCCGCTCCGCAGCACGCTGACCGACGCCGCGGGCACCCCGATCGCCACGTTCTACGAGCAGAACCGGGTCCAGGTCCCGCTGTCGTCGATCTCCGACTACCTGCAGGCCGCGGTCATCGCGATGGAGGACCGCCGCTTCTACCAGCACCAGGGCGTCGACTGGCGCGGCACGGTTCGCGCCCTGCTGCGCAACACCCAGGGGACCGGCGGCGGCACGCAGGGCGGCTCGACCCTCACCCAGCAGTACGTGAAGAACTACCTGTACCTCGTCGAGGCCAAGACCGAGGCGGAGAAGGCCGACGCGATCGCCACCACGCCCATCCGCAAGCTGCGCGAGGCGAAGATCGCGCTGTCCCTGGAGCAGACCCACAGCAAGGCCGAGATCCTCGAGCGTTACCTGAATCTCGTCGCCTTCGGGCCGTCGCAGTACGGTGCGGAGGCCGCATCGCAGTGGTTCTTCGGCGTCTCCGCGGACAAGCTGACGCTCTCCCAGGCGGCGCTGCTGGCCGGCATGGTGAACAACCCGCCGAAGTACAACCCGCTCGACGAGAACCACGTGCAGGACGCCCGCGACCGCCGCGACCTCGTGCTCGACGTCATGGTCGCGGCCGGCCGGCTGTCCAAGGAGACCGCCGAGGAGACCAAGAAGCTCGACCTCGGACTCAACCCGAACCGGGTGCGCAACGGGTGCATCCCGGCGGACAACTCCGAGACCAACGGCTTCTTCTGCCAGTACGCGCTGGACTACCTCGACGCGGCGGGCTTCGACACGCAGACCGTGGCTCGCGCCGGGTGGACGATCAGGACGACCATGGATCCCGCGGTGATGGCCGCGGCGAAGCAGTCCGCCACCGCCAACGCCGACCCGAACCTGCCGGAGGTGGCGCGGCTGGCGAACGCGGTCGCCGTGGTCGGCAAGGACGAGCCGCGCAAGGTGCTGGCGCTGGCCGCGAACAGACCCTACGGGCTTGACGTCACGAAGGGTCAGACCGTCCAGCGGCTGACCACCACGTTCGCCCCGCTCGGCGCCGGCTCCACGTTCAAGATCTTCACGGCCGCGGCCGCGATGGAGATGGGCCTCGGCACGAACGCCCAGATCGACGTGCCCGCCGAGTACACCAGCCCGCTGGTGCCGGGCAAGCCGTTCGGCAACGCCGGCAGCTACCCGGCCCGGATGACGCTCGCCCAGGCGCTGGCCACCTCGCCGAACACCGCGTTCGTCGCGCTCGAGGACCAGGTCGGGCTGCAGAAGGTCGCCGAGATGTCGGTGCGGCTGGGGCTCCGCGGCTACTCGCTCGACGCGGGCGTGGTCGATCCGGCCTTCGCCAACGCGGGCACCGACTACACCGCGCAGGTGGTCGCGCAGAAGATCGCGTCGTTCACCCTCGGCGTCTCGCCGGTGAGCCCGCTCGAGCTGTCCAACGTCGGCGCCACCATCGCGTCCGACGGCCGCTGGTGCCCGCCGACGCCGGTCGACACGATCACCGATCGCGACGGCAAGTTCGTCACCTGGGACAAGACGCCCTGCGAGCAGGCGGTGCCGCCGGAACTGGCGCGCACCCTGGCCTTCGCCATGGAGGGCGACTTCTCCGGCGACGGCACCGCCGCCGGGACCGCAGCCGCCGCGGGCTGGAGCTACACCGCGGCCGGCAAGACCGGCACCACCCAGGAGTACAAGTCGTCCGCCTTCCTCGGCTTCACCCCCGAGATGAGCGCCTCGGTGGTGCTCTGGGACTCCGAGCCGCGGCCGCAGTCGATCTGCCGGGACCCGATCCGCACGTGCGCCCCCGAGGAGGCGCTCGCGGGAGCCGGCGTGTCCGGTGGCTCCACCCCGGCCGCCACCTGGATGGGCACGATGAAGCCGCTCGTCGACGGCAAGGAGAACACGTTCTTCCGGCCGGCGTCGCCGCAGTACCTGCGCGGCTCCGCGAGCACCCAGGTGCCGAACGTGATCGGCCGGAACGTGGACGAGGCCAAGGCGCAGCTGGCCCAGGCCGGCTTTGTGGTGAGCGTGACGGCCAAGCCGCAGACCGGTACCGCGGTGAACATCGTCGTCGACCAGAACCCGAAGTCGACCGCGCTCCCCGGCGGGGCCGTGACCCTCGTGGTCTCGGCCGGCGGCGCCTAGCCGGCGACCGGATCGGGCCGGGCCTCCCGCGCGCGGCCGATCGATAACCTGATGATCATGCCCTCATCGCCGCTGCCCGCCGTCCGCGCGGCCGCGGGTGCCGCGTCGGCGGTCCGCGCCGGGGCAATCGCGGCCGGCGCAGTTCTCGCGGCCGGAAGCGCCACCCTCGCCTACTCGATCCTGGTGGAGCCACGCCTGTTCACCGTGCGCCGGGTGGAGCTCGCGCTGCTGCCGCCGCGGCTCCTGGCCCATCCGCATCCTGCACGTGTCGGACCTGCACGTCGTGCCCGGCCAGCAGCGCAAGATCGACTGGGTCTCGGGCCTCGCGGACCTGCGGCCCGACCTGGTGATCAACACGGGCGACACGATCTCGCACCGGAGGGCGGTGCCGACGGCGCTCGCCGCCTTCGACGGACTGCTCGACATCCCCGGGGCCTTCGTCTTCGGCAACAACGACTTCTTCGCGCCGACGCCCAGGTCGCCGCACAAGTACTTCACCAAGAAGGTCGTCGTGCCCAAGGGCGACCCGCTGCCGTGGCAGGACCTGCGCGCGGCGCAGGTGGAGCGTGGCTGGATCGACCTGACCAACGCGGCCACCGACCTCACCGTTCGGGGCCAGCGCCTCTGGCTGGGCGGGGTGGACGACCCGTTCTCCCGGCGGGACCGCTTCGCGCGCATCGCCGGGAAGGCCGATCCCCAGGCGCTGCTGCGGATCGGCGTCCTGCACTCGCCGGAGCCCAGGGTGCTCGACGAGTTCGCCGGCGACGGCTACGAGCTGCTGCTGGCGGGGCACACGCACGGCGGCCAGGTGCGTGTCCCCGGCGTCGGGGCGCTCGTCACGAACTGCGAGCTGGACCGGTCACGGGCGCGGGGTCTGTCCAGGTGGGGAGTCGGGACCTGGCTCAACGTGTCGGCCGGTCTGGGCACGAGCCCGTTCCTGCCGATGCGTTTCGCTTGCCGACCGGAGGCGACCCTGATCACACTGCGCGCGTCCGACGGGCGACAATGACCGTCGATCCACCCGCTCGTGGGGTACGGCCGATCGGCTGAGCCGGTTTCCCACCGGAGTGACGCAGGGGGAGCCCGTGCGGAATCGGCTGGTCGTCTGTTGCGACGGCACCTGGATGGCGTCCGACTCGAGGTACGGCTCGAACATCGAGCGCATCTCCCGCTGGATCCTCACGCAGCCCGAGGACGACGCGCTGCAGCTCGTCCTGTATCTGCCCGGCGTCGGCTCGCAGGGCTACCGGACGGGCGCCCTGGTCGGTGGCGCGTTCGGGTCGGGGCTGGAGGCGAACCTTGTCGAGGCGTACCGGTTCCTGGCGCTGAACTACGAGCCCGGCGACGCGATCTACCTGTTCGGGTTCAGCCGCGGCGCCTACACCGCGCGCAGCCTCGCCGGCATGATCAACAAGCTCGGCCTGATCAAGCGCACAGAGCTGGAGAGCGACCGGCTGCGATCGGCGCTCCTGAAGTACCGCAACGAGCCGGAGGATCCCGGCGAGCCGGGCGACGAGGGCCTGATCGAGTTCGATCCGGGCTGGTGCCACCAGGACATGGAGATCGAGTTCGTCGGGGTGTTCGACACCGTCGGCAGTCTCGGCGTGCCGGGCCGGTTGTTCCAGGAGAAGTACCGCTTCCACAGCGTCAACCTCGGCGACACGGTGCGGAACGCCCGGCAGGCGCTGGCGATCGACGAGCGCCGGCGGCGCTTCGAGCCGTGCCTGTGGGGCACGCCGCAACCGATGGAGCACCGCAGGGTGAAGCAGGTCTGGTTCGAGGGCGCGCACTCCGATGTCGGAGGCGGGTACGCCGAGACCGGGCTCTCCGACGAGGCGCTGATCTGGATGATGAGCGAGGCCGGGTCGACCGGGCTGCGGTTCGACCGCGACCTCATCGCCCGTCACTGGGACCGGCAGCGACCCCGGATCCGCCACGACTCGCTGAGCGGGGTCTACAAGTTCCTCAACGTCGAGTCCGTCTTCGAGCGGCAGAACCCGCGCTTCCGCGACGGCATGCGGACGCTCGAGGCCGCGGAGGACGCCGGCGTCGCCATCGCCTCGACCGCCTGGAGCTGCTGGGAGGATGAGTCCCCCTACCAGTCGTGGGCGCTCAACATCGGATGGTGGCGTGAGGCGGTGCCGGAGCCGCGGCTCCGTGCGGAGCCCATCCCGACCGTGCAGGAGTTCCTCGATCGGTGACGCCCGCGACGGGCGTCCGCGGCGGCGTCTGCAGGGTCGTCTCGAGCGTCGTCGGAGCCCCGCCTCGAGGGCCCCGGCGGTCGGCCGTATTGGTCCGGGCGAAGCGGCCGATCGGCTAGACTCGTCGGGCCTGCTTCGGGGTGTGGCGCAGCTTGGTAGCGCGCTTCGTTCGGGACGAAGAGGTCGCAGGTTCAAATCCTGTCACCCCGACCAGTGAACACGCGGCGGCTGTCGATCTTCCCGATCGTCAGCCGCCGTCCGTGACTCCGGAGACGCCCGATGGCGGTGCCGTCCGGCCGCCGACCTGCCGATCACGCCGGCGGGTCGGAGTCGACCAGGCCCGGCTGTCGGTCCCCGTTGCTAGGTTCCAGCCATGCAGATCGATCATGTGAACCCGCCGGAGCTCTACGTCAATCCCGCGTTCACGCAGGTCGTCGCGGTGCGCGGCGCCGAGACACTGGTCTTCGTCGGCGGCCAGAACGGCGTCGACGCCAGTGGCAAGCTGGTCGGCGACGACCTCTTCACGCAGTCCGAGCAGGCCCTGCGCAACGTCCTCGCCGCGCTGGCCGCCGTGGGCGCCGGTCCCGCAGACGTGACCCGGCTGGGGATCTACATCGCCGCCGGGCAAGACGTCAACCAGGGCTTCGCCGCGGCGCAGAAGGTGTGGGGTCAGCACCCGACCGCGATCACGGGCGTGCTGGTTTCCGGGCTCGCGTTCCCCGGCGCCCTGGTCGAGATCGAGGCCGTCGCCGCGCTCGGCGGCTGACGGGAGCCGGGGCCGCCGACCGCGCGCGCCCGCTGCGGTCGTCCGATCCGGTGCCGGTCAGCCGCCGGACATCGGCGTCCCGGCGGCCGGCAACGCGCCGGCGAGCGCCAGGCTTCCGTAGAAGCGAGCCGCGGCCGCCCGATTGGCCAGCCCGTGCCGGGAGTAGATGCGGTGCAGGTGCCGGGACACGGTCGATGGGCGCAGGTCCAGCCGGCGGGCGATCTGCGCATCGGTCAGCCCGTCGACGACGAGCGCCAGTACCTGGCTCTCGCGACCGCTGAGGGTGCCGGGGTTGCCCGCATCCGCCGGCCGTCGCGGTTCCTCGGCATCGTCGCGCGGAGGCGACGGCGCGAGCCCGTGCACCCCCGGTGCCGTCGACAGGGGCACCCAGCCGGGTCGCGGCGCGAGCTGAAATCCCATCGTGCGGTTGACGGGCGCGCGCCGCAGCGCGGCGGCGACGTGCGGCCCCGATGCGACCAGCAGGTCGCGCTGCCGGTCGGTGAAGGTGCCCGCGTGCCGGGTCAGCGTGACGGCGCGAACAGCGCCGTCGCGGCGGTGCAGCGGCAGGCAGAGCTGATCCGCGGTGCCGGTCATCACGTCCCGATGCAACGCCGACGCCCGCCATGCGCGCTCGGACAGCACGTCGGAGATCCGCACGGCGGCGTCGGGATGCGCCGGAGGGCGTGGCATCGACCGGATCGGCGCGCGCAGTGGATGGGTGTGGCCGAGTACGGGATACCCCTCGAGCACTCGCTTGTCGGGCGGGACGGCCGGCCACCGCACCACGACTTCGTGCTGCGTGTCGAGGTGCAGGTGCGTCAGCGTGGCGGCGTCCGCGCCGACCGTCCCGGCCAGGCCGCGCAGCAGCACCGGGGCGATCGCCTCGCCGCCGTCCAGGTCGGCCAGGTCGGCGGCCAGGTCGAGCACGGACCGCAGGTCGGCGGCGGAGCGCAGCCGGTCCGCGGCCCCGGCGGTCGGTCGTCGGTTCACGGGTGTTCGGAGCGCCCGGCGGACCGGCGCGGACTCCGTACCGGTACGGAGGTGCTACGGAACTTTCCCGGCAGGCCGTCGTCGCGCCGGTTGCACAGTTCTGTGGAATTCGCGACGACTCGGCGGTGCCGCCGCCTCTGGGAAGTGATCGGCGACCGCCGGTCGATGCCCCGCTGCGAGGAGATGGCCCCGATGCACCCGACCCTGCGCCGAATTGCCGACACCACCGCCGTCCTCGCCGCAACCGGAGCGGTCGCGCTGACGGTTGTCACGGCGCCCGTCGCCCTCGCGGCGAGCGCCGCGCCGCCGGCACCCAACGCGTACGCCGAGGTCGCGCCGCTGGGGTTCAACCCCGTCGCGCTCCGCATCACCGGCTTCGCCGGCGACAACGTGCTGTCCCTGGCGAACATCGCGGACGGACGCTTCCGGATCACCGACGCCGCCCCGATCCAGGTCGGCCCCGGCTGCCTGCCGGCGAAGGCGTCGCCAGGGCAGTTCGCCGTGATCTGCGAGGCTCCCACCACGAACAGCGGCGTGCTGCTCCAGGTGCGGGTCATCCTGGGGGCAGGCAACGACTCGTTCGTCACCACCAGCGCAGCACCGCTCTTCATCGACGGCGGACTGGGCGACGACGTCCTGGACGGCGGCCCCGCGCACGACAGCCTGATCGACTCGACGGGACGCGACACGCTGAGGGGCAATGGTTCCAGCGACGATCTCGGGAGCAGCCTCAGCGGCGACGACCTGCCGGACATCCTGGACGGTGGTCCCGGTCCGGACGACATCTATGCGGGCGGTGGCGCCGACTATCTGATCGGCGGCTACGGCGACGACACGATGGTCGCCGCCGGCGGCAACGACACCCTGAGCGGTGGCCCGGGACAGGACCTCCTGGCCGGCGGGCTGGGCGCCGATCTGCTGCTCGGCGGCGCTGACGACGACCGGCTGGCGGGCATGCAGTTCATCTCCGGCCCGGTGGCGGACGGCTCGATCGACGTCCTGCGCGGCGAGGCCGGAGCGGGCGATCGGTGCCGGATGCCGGCGCCGACGGTCGAGGCGGACGTCGCGGAAACATGCGAGGTCATCGAAGGCTGATCCCGCCGGGCACCCGCCACCCTTGCCCATCGGCGGTCACTCGGACGGGCATGCGCGCGCCGAGATGCTTTGCACGAGTTACGAAGCGTCCTCGCAACGTGGTGGTGCCGCTCAGCCGTACGGACCACGCCTTGCCCCGATCGGATGATGTCCGGCCGCAGGGGCCCGGGTATCGTCAGGCCGCGCGACCAGCCGACCGGAGCCTCGCGGCTGACTGTCGTCCCGACGCGCCTCGCGTTCTCCCGGCAGCCGGTGTTCGACAGCCGGGAAGGAGGCGACGATGTCCGGACTCCTCGACACCCGCCACAGCGCGTACCCCCTGCGCGCCGTCGACCGGGTCTGCGACGTGCTCGACGTGCTCGCCAACCATCCGTTGGGGACGTCCCTGTCGGCCATCTCGGCCGCCGCGGAGCTCCCGAAGAGTTCGACGTTCCGCTACCTTGCCGCGCTGGAGGTCCGGGGCTACGTCCTGCGCACCGACGACGGATACGGCTACCGGCTCGCGCCGACCGCACGGGGCAGGAGGGGACTGCGGTCCGACCGGCTCGAGCGCGTCGTCGCCGCGGCCAAGCCACTGATGGCCCGCCTGGCCGGCGGGGACTCCGGCGTCTGGATGCTCGCCACGCTCGACGGGCCGGGCATCCGCTACCTGTGGGTGACCGTCCCGCAGCGGCAGGACGATCGGGTGCCGCTGGTCGGCGAGCACACCCGGATCCACGCAACGTCGGTCGGCAAAGCCATCGCCGCCCAGCTCTCCGACGACGCGGTGCTGCAGCTGCTCTCGGCATCGGGCATGCCGGCGCAGACGTCGAACACGCTGACGTCGCCCACGTCCTTCCTGCGCGAGCTGCACCGCGTCCGGGGCGAGGGTTTCGCGGTCAGCGACCAGGAACGGTTCGAGAACACCCGCGCGGTCGCGGTGGCGATCGGGGGGGAGACGATGGCGATCGGCATCGCCGACGAAGCGGGCGCGCTGCCGCCGGACCGCGTCGTGAGCGTCGTCCGGCAGCTCCGCCGGGCAGCCGTGGTGCTGGCCCGCGAGCTGCGCACGGACCGTTGAGACCGCATCGACGAACCGCATCGCCGAACCGGACCGCGGACGGGGACCGCCGCGGATCCGGACCGGCCCCGCGCGTGCCCGCGCTGGGTGGCCCAGGCGGCAAGATGGCTCGGTGACCTCGGAACCGAACATCGACGAACCCCAGGACCGGGTGGATCTCGCGGCGCGTTCCGTGTCCCCGGATCCCGCGCCGCCCGTCGGCGCGCACCCGGCGGCCGTCGTCCCCGACACGCTGTTCGACGACCCCGCCGCGGAGGAGCGCTGGCGGCGCCGGTTCTCGGCAGTCCGGGTCTCCCTGCCCGCCATGGCCAGGGACGCCGAGGACCGCACCGTGTACGTCTCCAACGCGACGGGCACCTTCGAGGTGTCCAGCTGGGACGTCGCGACCGGCGTGCACACCCAGGCCACCGACCGGCCCGACGGCACGATCATGGCCACCCTGTCCGCGGACGGCGAGCAGCTGTGGTGGTTCGACGACTCCCACGGTGACGAGTTCGGCTCCTGGCGCGCGCAGCCGTTCGGGGCGTCGGTCGCCGGCGATCCGGCGCTGCCGGACGTCCCGCCCGGCTATCCCGCCGGACTGGAGGTCGGCGGCGCGGTCGTGCTGGCCGGCTTCTCCGACGACGACGGCACGCGCATCCACCTCCGCCGGTCGGCCGGCGCTCCGGCGGCAGCCGTCGACGGCGGGCCCGGCGATGTCGTCTACCGCCACGCCGAGGACGCCAGCGTCGGCGCGCTGTCCACGGACGAGGCCGTCTGGGTGCTGTCGCATTCCGAGCACGGCGACTCCCGATATCCGGCGCTGCGGTCGTTCTCCGTGTCCGATGGTGCAGTGCTGCAGGAGCTGTCCGACGCACCCGGCAAAGGGCTGACGGCGCTGGCCTTCTCACCGATCGCCGGCGACCAGCGGCTGCTCGTCGGCCACGAACGCCGCGGCCGCGAGGAGCTGCTGATCTGGAACCCGGTCACCGGCGCGGTCACCGAGCTCGACCTGGACCTGCCGGGCGACCTCGACGCTGACTTCTACCCCGACGCCACGGCGCTGCTGGTGATCAGCACGCACGCGGGCCGCACGACCGTGCACCGGGTCCGGCTGGACGCCGAGAGCGCCTCTGGCGCCGGGGACGTCGAGCCCATCACGATTCCCGCCGGTGTCGTCGGCGGCGCGGCGGCCAGGCGGGACGGCACGATCTGGTACCGCTGGTCCAGTGCCGCGCAGCCCGGTCAGCTCCGCCGGTTGGGCGCCGACGGCAGCGACGAGCTGCTGATCTCCCCCGGCGAGCCGGCACCGTCGTCGGAGCCCGTGGCGGACGTCTGGGTGGACGGTCCCGGCGGCCGGATCCATTCCCTGCTGGCCGTGCCGGGTACCGGGACGCGGCCGGAAACCGGGTGGCCGGCGGTGTTCTCGGTGCACGGCGGGCCGGCGGCCGGCGACGAGGACTCGTTCGATGCGAGCCGCGCGGCCTGGCTGGACGCCGGCTTCGCGGTCGTCCAGGTGAACTACCGCGGATCCACGGGCTACGGCTCGGCGTGGCGGGATGCCTTGACGGAGCGCATCGGTCACATCGAGCTTGCCGACATCGCCGCTGTCTACGATGATCTCGCGGCGCAGGGGGTGATCGACCGCACCGCCTGCGCGATCGCCGGGCACTCGTGGGGCGGCTTCCTCACCCTGCTCGCGTTGGGCACCCAGCCGAGCCGCTGGGCGGTCGGCGTGGCGGGCGTGCCGGTCGCCGACTACGTCGCGGCGTACGAGGACGAGATGGAACCGCTGCGCGCCTACGACCGGGCGCTCTTCGGCGGCTCCCCGGCCGACGTGCCGGACGCGTACCGCGACTCGTCGCCGATCACCTACGTCGGCGACGTCGAAGCGCCGGTGCTGATCCTCGCCGGCGACAACGACCCGCGGTGCCCGATCCGGCAGATCACGAACTACCTGGACGCGCTGGCCGAGCGCGGCAAGTCGTACGCCGTCTACGAGTACGAGGCGGGTCACGGCTCGATGGTGATCGACGAGCGGCTGCGCCAGGTCGCCTGCGAGATCGATTTCGTCCGGTCGGCGCTGGCCGCCCGCGCCGAGCCCTGAGCGCCGCGCCGTCCCGGCCGGTCCCCGCCAGAGGATCGGCTTGCCGCAGGCCCGTCCTCGACTCGCCCGGTCGAGGACGGTCCCGGGCACGTCGGCACCTCGCGGGGGTCAGCCGGCCTTGAACGTCACCAGCTGCTCGCACAGCACGGGGATGGACGCGGCGACGTGCACGTCGTCCGTGTGCCCGGCGTCGTCGAACGCGGTGACCCGGCTGTTGATCGCCAGGCCCAGCGGCGTGGGCCAGCCGCGGAGGGCGTGCACGACCTGGCGCAGGGAGCCCAGCGTGCCGACGGCCGCCTGCCATCCGCCGGCGACGGCCACCAGCCCGACCGGCCGGCCATGCAGATACGGCCGCTCGTCCGAGCGCAGCTCCTCGAGGTAGTCCAGCGCGTTCTTGACGAGCCCGGAGACGATGCCGTGGTAGCCGGGCGAGGCGACCACCAGCGCGTCCGCCGCGCGGACCGCCTCCACGAACTCGCCGGCCTCGGGCGTCAGCGGTGCGCCGGGGTGGTACGGCGGAAAGTGCAGCCGGCGGGCGGGGAAGACCTGGACCTCGACCCCGCGGGCGGTGAGCGCGGAGACCACCGCACGCATGGCCCGGTCCGACTGCGACCCGGACTCCACCGATCCGCCCAGCGCCACGACGTCAGAGCTCACCGCCCGATCCTGCTCCCCGCGCGGCGGGTGCGGCGGGCCGGGGCGACCGCACCGCGTCCGAAGGGGCGATTTGCCCGGCTAAGGTGCGAGGCAGGGGTCGCGGCGACGCCCCTGGCAAAGGGGGGTCATGAGCGCGCGGTCGAGGCGGGGCGCGGTGCTGGCTGTCCGCCTGCTGCTGGCCCCGATCCTGGTCGCGCTCCTCGCCGGGTGCCACGACACCTCCGCGCAGTGGGCCGCCTACAGCGCCTCGAAGGCAGCACTGTCGTTGGCCGGTTCGACGGGCCTTCCGGCGCCTGGCGCGCCGGCCCCGACGCCGGACCCCGGCGCGGTTCCGGCACCGACCGCATCGGAGCCCGCGCCGCTGATTCCCGAACCGACGCCGGATCCCGCCGCGTCCGGTCCGCCCGAGGTCGACGTCCAGGTCTCCCCGCTGACGATGACCGGCGCCGACGAGGCCAGCGGGTTGGCTGCGTCGGTCCGCACCCCCGGCGCCTACTACCTGGTCGACGACGGCACGGGCACGGCCGAGATCCTGGCCGTCGGCGGCGACGGCGCGCTGCTGACCCGCATCCCGGTCGACGGGATGGACGCGGGAAACGCCGAGGCCCTCGCCTCGGGCGCGTGCGGCAGCACGCCGACCGACTCCGGGGCCGGCCTGCCGACGAACGCGCAGTGCCTGTATGTCGGCGACATCGGCGACCAGGTCGGCCGTCCGCGCGTCGTCATCTACCGGCTGCGGGAGCCGGCGACCGACGGCTCGGACGGCTCCGTGCGGGCCGATGAGTGGTCCTACACGTACCCGGACGGGCCGCAGAACGCGGAGGCGCTGCTCGTCGACCCCGGCGGATCGCCGTTGATCATCACCAAGCCGGACCGGGTGAGCGGCGCCGTCCCCCCGCACCGCATCTACCGCGCGCCGGCCGGCGGCGGCACGCTGGAGTTCGTCCGCGAGTTCCGCCCGCCGGACCCGCCTGTCGCGCTGCAGTCCCTGCTGACGGGCAACGTCGTCACCGACGCCGCGAGCTCACCGGGGCGCGTGCTGCTGCTGACCTACGACCAGCTGGTCGAGTACCGCGCACCGGCCGAGAATGCCGACCTGGCCTCGTTTCCCGACTGGCCGGCGGTCAACCTCACCATGCCGTCGGTGATGCAGGCCGAGGGCGTGACGGGAACGCTGGACGGCTGCGGCTACGCCGTCGCCTCCGAGGCGGGCCCGGCCGGCGGCTCCGGCGCGCTCGCCGTCGCCACCTGCCGCTGAACGGCGCTGCTCGACGGACGCCGGCGGCCGGCTCCGCGGCGAGGCGTCAGCCCGCGCCCTCGAGACGACGGGCGACCAGCTCGGCGATCTGCACGGCGTTGAGGGCGGCCCCCTTGCGCAGGTTGTCGCCGGAGACGAACAGCGCCAGGCCGCGTCCGCCGGGCACGCCGGGGTCGGTGCGGATGCGGCCCACGTACGAGGGGTCGGACCCGGCCGCCTGCAGCGGGTTCGGCACCTCGGACAGCTCCACGCCGGGCGCGCCGGTGAGCAGCTCCGTCGCCCGCTCCGGGCTCAGCGGCTCGGCGAACTCCGCGTTGATCGACAGGGAGTGCCCGCTGAACACCGGCACCCGCACGCAGGTTCCGGAGACGAGCAGGTCCGGGATGCCGAGGATCTTGCGGGACTCGTTGCGCAGCTTCTGTTCCTCGTCCGTCTCGCCCGACCCGTCGTCGACCAGGTTGCCGGCCAGCGGCAGCACGTTGAAGGCGATCGGCCGCACGTACTTCTTCGGCGTCGGGAAGTCGACCGCCGACCCGTCGTGCGTCAGCCGGGCGGCGTCCTCGATGACCGCGCGGGCCTGGCCGTCCAGCTCGGCCACCCCGTCCAGGCCGCTGCCGGACACCGCCTGGAAGGTGGTGACGACGAGCCGGCGCAGCCCCGCCACGGCGTGCAGCGGCGCGAGCACCGGCATCGCGGCCATGGTCGTGCAGTTCGGGTTGGCGATGATGCCCCTGCCGCCGTTGGCGATCGCCGCGCCGGCGATCTCCCCGGGATTGACCTCCGAGACGACCAGCGGCACCGCGGGATCCATCCGCCATGCGGAGGAGTTGTCGACGACGGTCACCCCTTCGGCCGCGAACCGAGGGGACTGCGCGCGAGACGTGGTGGCGCCGGCCGAGAACAGCGCGATGTCGAGTTCGTCGAGACCGCCGGCGAGCGCCGCGTCCTCGACGACGACCTCCTCGCCCTGCCAGCCGATCGTCGACCCGGCCGACCGCGCCGACGCGAAGAACCGGATCGAGGAGATCGGAAAGCTTCTCTCCGCCAGGAGCTTTCGCATCACGCCGCCCACCTGGCCGGTCGCGCCGACCACGCCGACCCGCAGACCCTGCCCGCTCTGCCGCCCGCTCATGACGCTCACCGTCCCGTTCCCGCGTACACCACTGCAGTCTCGTCCGCACCCAGCTCGAATGCACGGTGCAGCGCGCGCACCGCCGTGTCCAGCTCGACATCCCTGACCAGCACGGAGATCCGGATCTCCGACGTGGAGATGATGTCGATGTTCACCCCTGCCGCCGCCAGGGCCTCGCAGAACGTCGCCGTCACGCCCGGGTGCGACCGCATGCCCGCGCCGATCAGCGACACCTTGCCGACGTGGTCGTTGTAGACGATCTGCTCGAACTCGATGTCCGCCTTGCGCGCCTCGAGCGCCGCCACCGCGGTCGGTCCTTCGCCCTTGGGCAGCGTGAAGGTGATGTCCGTCTTGCCCTCGGCGGCGCGAGAGATGTTCTGCACCACCATGTCGATGTCGATCTCCGCGTCGGCGATGGCGCGGAAGATCTTCGCGGCGACGCCGGGGTGGTCCGGCACCGCCGTCACGGTCACCTTGGCCTCGCCGCGCTCGTGGGCGACTCCGGTGATCAATGCCTGTTCCACGGGCAGGTCCTCCATGCTTCCTTCGACGATGGTGCCCGACCGGTCCGAATAGGACGACCGCACGTGCACCGGCACCCCGTACCGGCGGGCGTACTCGACGCACCGCAGCATCAGCACCTTGGCGCCGGCCGCGGCCATCTCCAGCATCTCCTCGTAGGTGATGGTGTCGAGCTTCGCCGCGTCGGCGACGATGCGCGGGTCGGCGGAGTAGACCCCGTCGACGTCGGTGTAGATCTCACAGACGTCCGCGTTCAGGGCCGCGGCGAGCGCGACCGCGGTGGTGTCCGAGCCGCCGCGACCCAGCGTGGTGATGTCCTTCGTGTCCTGGCTGACGCCCTGGAAGCCAGCGACCAGCGCGATGTAGCCCTCGTCGAGCGCCGCCTGGATCCGGCCGGGCGTGACGTCGATGATCCGCGCGCGGCCGTGCGTCGAGTCGGTGATCACGCCGGCCTGGGACCCGGTGAACGAGCGGGCCTCCGCGCCGAGCGAGGAGATCGCCATGGCGACCAGTGCGTTCGAGATCCGCTCGCCCGAGGTGAGCAGCATGTCCAGCTCGCGGGCCGGCGGCGATGGCGACACCTGCTGGGCGAGATCCATCAACTCGTCGGTGGTGTCGCCCATGGCGCTGACGACGACGACCACGTCGTTGCCGTCCTTGCGGGTCGCCACGATGCGCTCGGCGACCCGCTTGATCCGCTCGGCCGTGGCGACCGACGAACCGCCGTACTTCTGGACGACCAGCCCCACGATGGTGCTCCCGCTGCTCCGCGCGACCGTGGCCGCGCCTGCCCGACCCGCCCGTGTTGCCACGCGACTCCGCGCCCGCGCGCGCCTGGCCGGAGGAGGGCGCCCGCGTTCCGACCGAACGCCGACCGGCTGACCGGGGAGGCGCCCGGCGTGAAGCCGGTGGGAGGCGGCAAAGACCCCTTCTCGATCGACGGGCACTGCCTACATCCGCACGTCAGACTACCGGCCGACGCACCCCGGATCCGGCTGCCATCGACAGCGCCCGGCGGGCGGGCCGGCCGAGCCCGCGCCTGCCGCCCGTGGTGCGCGCCGTGCGCAGCGACCCGTGCCGTCCGGTGCCGGGTAGCTCCGGATCATCCGCCAAGTCCCCGAACCCGGTCCGGACTCACAGCACCGTGCGCGGACGTCGAACGTGAGCTGGTTGGGACCGGAGTAGTCCCGGGCACGTCCCGCTTCCCGCCGGATTCCCACGTGCCGCTGCTACGTTCCGCGCGGAAGCAATCCTCGACTGCACCGATCCGGGGGATCTCGTGACGAACGACGCCTACCGCCCGGCGGGGTGGTATCCCGACCCCGAAATCGACGGCACCGAGCGGTGGTGGAACGGCACGTCGTTCGGCGACCAGGTCCGCCTGGCGCCGGATCCCGTCTCGCAGCCGGATCCCTGGCCGTCCATCGACCCGCCCGGCTACCCGCACGCCGGACCGGTGCGGACCGCCCGGGCAGTCGACCGCCGGGCTGGTATCCCGATCCCGCCGGCGCGCCGCAGCCGCGGTGGTGGGACGGCAGCGCCTGGACCCACTATGCGGCACCGCCTCCGCCGCACTACCAGGGCTACCCGGCGCCGGCCTACGCGGCCGCGCCCTATGGCGCGACGACCATCGTCACCATGGCTCCGCCGAAGTCGGTGGGTGTCGCCTTTCTCCTCACGTTCTTCTTCGGACCGCTCGGCATGTTGTACTCCACCGTCTCGGGCGCACTGATCATGATCGCCGTCGGCCTGCTCGGCGGCTTCATCGTCGGCGTGATGACGTTCGGGCTGGCGTGGTTCTTCTGGGGTCCCGCGGTCTGGCTGACGTCGATCATCTGGGGATGCGTCGCGGCTGACAATCAGGCGCGCACCCGGATCGTGACCCACGGCTCCTACTAGGCGCCCACGCTCACCAGCCGACGGGTCCGGGATCGTTCTGGACCCACGCGCCCCGCGCGGCCGGCATGCCCGAGCGCTGCCGTGCGGCGGGAGCGCGTATCGTCTCCAACTCGGGTAAAGCGGTGAGCGCCTGTCGCCGACGGGGACCGCACGGGGATTCCGATCAGCTGCCGATCGAAGGAGCATCCGATGTCGCGCACCGCCATCCTGTCGAGCCTGTCCAGTATCGTCGTCGCCTCCCTGCTGCTGGCCGGGTGCAGCTCGGGCGGCACCCCGACGGCGAGCACGTCGTCGGCCAGCTCTGCCGCCAGCAGCGCCGCCTCCAGCGCAACCGAGTCGGCCGAGTCCTCGGCGAGCTCGTCTCGTCCCGGTCCAGCGAGTCGGGCAGCACCAGCACCGTGCAGGTGGACGCCGAGACGACGGCCTGGTTCGAGACCTTCTGCGGTGGCCTCGCCCCGTTCGGCGACCTGGCGAGCGGCAACGTCAACGCGGAGACCCCGGCGGAGCTGGGCACCCTGCTCAGCAGCATCGGCACGGCGTTCCAGGACACCGGGTCGCAGCTGGCCGAGCTGCCGCCCCCGACCTTCCAGGGCGGCGAGGAGCTGGCCGCGACGCTGCAGACAAACATGCAGGAGGGCGGCCAGATCATGCTCGACTTCGCGGATCGGGCGGCCACCCTGAGCCCGACCGATCAGGCGGGCGGCCAGAAGTTCCTCACGGACTTCCAGACCGCGATCGCCGGCCTGGACATCACGCAGTTCGAGCCCACGCCCGAGGCGCGCGCCGCCGCCAACGCGGTGCCGGCCTGCCAGGAGCTGGGCCTCGGCAGCTGACCCGGCGGCACTGCCCGGCACCCTTGCCCCGCTGCCGGGCGCCACTGCCCAGCTGACGATCCGCCGTCCGGACGCGGATCGTCGGGGCCGGTGATCGGGAGTACAGTCCCACCCGTGGCAACCGGTGTGGGCATGGGCCTCGACGACGCGTCGAGTGGCCGCCTGCTTCTTCTCCGCCGCGACGGAGCCTGATCTCCAGGCTGGCCCTCCGTCGCGGGTGGTCGTGGTGCCGGTCGCTCCCTCGCCCCGCGATCCTGACCGGAACGCGGGCACTCCCCCTGAGGACATTCCATGGGCACACCCGTCCCCTCCCGGCTGCGGCAACCCGCCGGCGCGCGCCGCGACGACCAGCCGCCGTACAACCGGCAGCGAGCCAGCTCGATGCCGATCCACCGGTACACGCCGTTCACCCCGATCGACCTCCCGGACCGCACCTGGCCGATCAGCGGTGATCACGAAGGCGCCGCTGTGGTGCGCCGTCGACCTGCGTGACGGCAACCAGGCCCTGATCGACCCGATGACGCCGGCGCGCAAGCGCCGGATGTTCGACCTGCTGGTCGGCATGGGATACAAGGAGATCGAGGTCGGCTTCCCGTCGGCGAGCCAGACCGACTTCGACTTCGTCCGCGAGATCATCGAGCAGGACGCCATTCCCGACGACGTGCGGATCCAGGTGCTGACGCAGGCCAGGTCCGAGCTGATCGCCCGCACCTACGAGGCCGTCGAGGGCGCGCACTCCGCGGTCGTGCACCTGTACAACTCCACGTCGACCCTGCAGCGACGGGTGGTGTTCGGGCTGGACCGCGCCGGCATCACCCGGATCGCCACCGACGGCGCCGAGGAGGTCGCGCGCTGGGCGGAGAAGTACCCCGACACCGACTGGCGATTCGAGTACTCCCCCGAGTCGTACACGGGGACCGAGCTCGAGTACGCGGTCGAGGTGTGCAACTCGGTGTCCGCGATCTGGCAGCCGACGCCGTCGAACCCGATGATCGTCAACCTGCCGGCGACCGTGGAGATGGCGACGCCCAACGTGTACGCCGACTCCATCGAGTGGATGCACCGCAACCTGGACCGGCGGGACGGCATCGTGCTCTCGCTGCACCCGCACAACGACCGCGGCACCGCCGTCGCCGCGGCCGAGCTCGGTTACATGGCCGGCGCCGACCGGATCGAGGGCTGCCTGTTCGGCAACGGCGAGCGCACCGGCAACGTCTGCCTGGTGACGCTGGGGCTGAACGTGTTCAGCCAGGGCATCGACCCGCAGATCGACTTCTCCGACATCGACGAGATCCGCCGCACGGTCGAGTACTGCAATCAGCTGGCCGTGCCGGAGCGCCATCCCTACGGCGGCGATCTCGTCTACACCGCCTTCTCCGGCTCGCACCAGGACGCCATCAAGAAGGGCTTCGACCACCTGCAGCGCGATGCGGCGGCGGCCGGGGTGGCGGTCGACGACTTCCGCTGGCAGGTGCCGTACCTGCCCATCGACCCGAAGGACGTCGGGCGCTCGTACGAGGCCGTCATCAGGGTGAACTCGCAGTCCGGCAAGGGCGGCGTCGCGTACATCATGAAGACCGAGCACGGGCTCGACCTGCCGCGCCGGCTGCAGATCGAGTTCTCCCGGGTGGTGCAGGGGCACACCGACGCCGAGGGCGGCGAGGTGGACGCCAAGACCATGTGGTCGTACTTCGCCGAGGAGTACCTGGACCGGCGGACCCCGCTCGAGCTGCAGCGGACCCGGATCGAGACGCCCGAGGACGCGGACGACGACCGGGCGCTACGACGAGGTGACGGCGTCCGTGGTGACCCGACGGCGAGAGCCGGTCCGTGCGCGGGTCGGGCAACGGCCCGGTCGCCGCGTTCTGCGGGGCGCTCAGCGAGGCCGGCTACGACGTCCGGGTTCTCGACTACGTGGAGCACGCCCTGTCGGCCGGCGGGGACGCCCGCGCGGCCGCCTACCTGGAGTGCGCCATCGGCGGCCAGGTGGTGTGGGGCGTCGGCATCGACTCGTCGATCACGACGGCGTCGCTCAAGGCCGTGGTCTCCGCCGTGAACCGCGCGGAATCGCAGCTGGCGGCGGACGCCATGGCGGTCCTGACGGTCTGACGGGCCGATGGTCAGGCGGCCGGTCCGGCGGTCGACCCTTCAGCCGGCCACCGCCATCAGCGATCGGGCCGCCTGCACCTCGGGTGGGCCGCTCCACCGGTCCGGCAGCGCGAGCAGGGCCGAACGCAGTGCCTTGATGGCGCCGGTGGCGGCGAGGTCGGTGGTCGGCAGGCCGGGCAGCCGGTACATCCGGCGCGCCCACCGGGGCAGCAGGGTGATCGCGACGCCGGCGAGGGTGAGCCACGCGGGGCGGGCGGGCGTGAGCAGTCGCACCCACGACGTCATCGGGGGCACCGCCAGCCGGCGCACCCCGCGCCTGGCCTCGTCGGTGAGCCGGAGCTCGGGTCGAACGGACGCGAAGTACCCGGCCAGCTCCGGCACCGTCGTCGGCACCATCGCGTCCGGGATCCCGACGAGCGTCGCCGCCAGCACCTGCTCGGCCACGTAGCGGTCGGCCTCCGCCCGGCCGATGGGCGCGCCGGCGCGGCGGGCCGTGGACAGGAACGATTCGACCTCGCAGCAGTGCACCCAGAGCAGCAGGTCGGGCCGGTCGAGCCGGAACTCGGCCCCGGTCTCCGGATCGGAGGCGCGCAACTTGCGATGGATGCCGCGGACCCGGGCGGCCGTGCGCCTGGCCTCCTCCGCGTCGCCGAAGGTGAGCGTCGTGACGTACTGGCCGGTGCGGTCGAGCCGGCCCCAGAAGTCCTCGTCGAACCCTTGATGCTGGGCCACGGCCGCCATGGTGAGCGGATGCAGCGCCTGCAGCAGCAACGCACGCACGCCCGCGACCGGGAAAACGGGATCGGCATGCACGCGCCACGTCACGCTCGACGGGCCGAACAATCCGACGTCCGCATTCCGGTCCGGCGCGTCCCCGACGACCGCGACCATGTTGATCACGGTACGCGGGCACCGAGCCGGGGCCCGCCGCGTGACCGGGGCCGGCGGATCGGGCCGGCGCAATCGGGCCGGCGGGTCGGGCGGGGGGATCAGGCGGGCTGGTCGGCGGACTCGGCCGACGGCGCGGTCCGGACCGCCGCGCCCGACGGCGCCGCAGCGGCCCCATGAGCGGTCTCGGCGGAAGCGGTCCCGGCCGGCGAGGCCGCGAGAACCCGCGTCGCCCGGGGTTCCGCGGCCGCCGACGCACGGGTCAGCGAGCGGCCCACGAGCAGGGCGACGAACAGCGCGCCGAACGCGCAGCCGGACGTCACCCAGTACGCGACCTGGGCCCCGGCGCTGTCGATGATGGCGCCGGACAGCGGCGACGCGAGCGCGATGCCCACCGCCAGCCCGGAACTCGCCCACGCCATCGACTCGGTCAGCCGTGCGCCGGGCACGATCCGCTCGATCAGGGCGAAGCCGGAGATCAGCACGGGCGAGCACGCGATGCCGGCGACGAACAGCCCGATGGCCACCAGCCAGACCGTGTCCAGGAACGGCAGCGGCGCGGTGACGACCGCGAGCACGACGATGGCCACCCGGTACTGCCGCACGAGCGTCGAGCGCAGCGCGAGCGCCCCGAAGATCAGCCCGGCGAGCAGCGACCCGACGGCGTAGAGCGCGAGCAGCGCGCCAGCGGCGCCCGCGACGCCCTCCTCCTTCGTGAACGCGACGGTGGTCACCTCGAACGAGCCGAAGATGCCGCCGAGGAAGGCGAAGATCGCGGCGATCCCTGCGACGCCGCGCAGCAGGATCGCGGGCCGTCCCTTGGTGGCGTTCTGCCGGCCGGCGGGCCGCGGCTCCGTGGACCGCTGGGTCAGCAGGAGCAGGGTGCCGATGATCAGCAGCACCGTGGCGAGGATGAGGGCGGCGCTCGAGGTGATCTGCAGGGCGACCACCGTCGCGAGCGGCGGGCCCAGGATGAAGACGGCCTCGTCGACCAGCGACTCCCAGGCGAAGGCCGTGCGCAACAGCGGCGAACCGTGCAGCTGGGCCGACCAGCGCGCCCGGACGAGCGGCCCGACGTTCGGCTGCGCAGCGCCGGCCACGAAGGCCAGGAAGTAGATCGGCCAGGTCACCGTCGTCAGCAGGGCGACCAGCACGATCGCCGCGATCGCCGGCACGTGCACCGCGAGCTGCAGCGGCACCACGCGGCGCTGCCCGAACGAGTCGATCAGCCGCGAGATCGGCGGGCCGATCACGGCGGCGGACAGGGCGTAGATCGCGGTGACGGCGCCGGCGATCGCGAACGAGTCGCGCTCCGCGGAGAGCAGCATGACCGCACCGATGCCGGCCATCGACATCTGCAGCCGGGCGAGCATCCCTGCGGCCGTGAAACGAACCGCGCCGGGTCGACGGAGGACCTGGACGTATGAGCCGAACATGGAACGAACTCCTATTCGGGCGGATCCGATGGATCCACCCGACACCGATCGCGCTGGTGGCCGGCGACCAGTCTCTGGGGCTTTACCGTCCGGCCGGTAAAGTATACAGCCGTGGCGTCCGATGCCCGCGACCGGATTCTCGTCGCCCTGCGCGACCTGCTGACCAGGGGCGGCAGCACCGCGGTGACCCTGGAATCGGTCGCCGCCGCCGCCGGAGTCTCCAAAGGCGGCCTGCTGTACCACTTCCCGTCGAAGTCCGCGCTGTACCTCGGGCTGCTGACGGCCGTCCGGGACCGGGTCGCCGCCGACATGGCCGACGCCACCGACGCGGTCGGGGCGGCCCGCGCCTACCTGCAGTACTCCCTTCCCACCGACGACGCCGAGGGTGGCTTCTTCACCTCGCTCATCGCGGCGGTGCGGACCGGCCCGGACACGGACCCGCGCGCGGCGGAACTCCTCGCCGACATCTTCCGGGCATGGGAGGAGCCGATGCGGGCCGCCGTCGCGGACCCGGTGCATGCCGAGACGATCCGGCTGGTGGGCAACGGCGTGTACCTGTCCGCGATCGCGGGCCTGCCGCTGCCGGAGCCGGAGATCCTCGCCCGGGTGTTCGATGCCGTGCTCGGGGAGCGCGCCGCGGGCTGACGCCCCATCCCCGCAGGTCCGTGCGCGCGTTGCCACCGGCCGAATCGGCGGTCAGAAGACGTGTGCCGACCCGCGGGGCGCGACCGTGCCGTCGCGGGCAGGCGACGACCGCCCGGACGGCGACGATGCAGCGATGATTGCCAGCGAATCCCATCCGTCGGTCAGCGAGCGGCTCGCGGCGTGGACGACTGCGGTGTGCCTGTCGGAGCTGGCGCCGCCGACGGTGGACCGGGTCAAGCATTTCCTGCTCGACTACCTCGGCATCGCGATCCGCGGCGCCACGGTGGACTCGAGCCGGCCGGTCCGATCGCTGGTCAACCCACCCGGCCCCGCGACCGTGCTCGGTCGCGGGGGGCGTCGCGCCCGAGTGGGCGGCGCTCGCCAACGGGATGGCCGCGCACAGCATGGAGCTCGACGAGGACGCCAGAGGCGATCCACGAAACCCGCTGAGCTGGGCGGAGGTCGTCGACAAGCATCGCGGCATCGTGGACGGCCTTGTCGACGGCGTCGTGGACGACGACCTCATCGCTCTCGTCGCCGATTTCGACCGGTTGCCCGACATGCGGCCGCTGACGGCACTACTCGGCCGCATCAGGCTGGACTGACGCTGGCCGCCCAGCGCCGCCTCCATCACGGCGGCCGGCGTCGTCGGTCCCTCCGTCGCGCCGGGCGGCCGCGCGGCTGGGCACCGTGTAATGCGCCGATCCTCGAGACTGGAGCCCATGACGGACAGCCGACCCGCGGTGCGGCCGGGTCGCGCCGCCCTGGCCGCGGCCGCGACGGGTCCGCTGCTGCTGATCGCCGCCGCGCTGGCGGCGGTCCTCCTCGCCGTCAGCGCGCGGTACGGCTACCACCGGGACGAGCTGTACTTCCTCGAGGCCGGCCGCCACCTGGCGTGGGGATACCCGGACCAGCCGCCGCTGACACCCGCGCTCGCCGCCCTGGTCGACGGCATCGCCCCGGACTCCCTGGTGGTGCTGCGCGTGCTGCCCGCGCTGACGTCGGCGGCGACCGTCCTGCTCACCGGGCTGCTCGCCCGCGAGCTCGGCGGCGGGCGCGGGGCGCAGCTGCTCGCCGCCGGCAGCTGGGCGGTGTCGGCAGTCGTGCTGATCACCGGGCACATGTTCAGCACCACCGCCTTCGACCTGCTGGCCTGGGTCGCGACCACCTGGGTCGCCGCCCGGCTGCTGCGGGGAGGCGACCCGCGGTGGTGGCTGGCGCTCGGCGTGATCGTCGGGCTCGGACTGCAGAACAAGAGCCTGCTCGTCGTGCTGCCGCTGGCGCTGCTTGCCGGCGTCCTCATCGCCGGCCCGCGAGAGGTGCTGCGCAGCAAGTGGTTCGCCGTGTCGATGGTGCTGGCGGCGGCGATCGTGCTGCCCAACCTGATCTGGCAGGCGACGAACGGCTGGCCGCAGCTCGCGCTCTCCGGCGCCATCGCGGCCGGGGAGTCCGGCACCTCGGAGCCGCGCTGGCTGTTCCTGCCCTTCCAGCTCGTGCTCGTCTCGCCGGCGGTCGCGCCGATCTGGATCGCCGGCCTGGTCGCCCTGTTCCGCGCGCCGGCGCTCCGCCGGTTCCGCGGGTTTGGCTGGGCGTACGCCCTGCTCGCCCTCGCGTTCCTGGCCATGGCCGGCAAGCCCTACTACCTCGCCGGGATGTACCCGGTGCTGATCGCCGCCGGTGCGCCGGTGTTCGTGGGCTGGCTGCGGAACGCGAGCCGGACCCACCGGATCGTCACCATCGGCGGGATCCTCGGGATCAGCGCGGTGATCAACGCGATCCTGATGTTGCCCGTGCTGCCGGCCGACGTGGTGGGCAGGACCCCGGTGATCGCCGTCAACTACGACGCCGGCGAGACGATCGGCTGGCCGGAATTCACGTCGGCGGTGGCTGCCGTGGTCGACGCGTTGCCGCCCGCCGAGCGGGACTCGGTGGTGCTGCTGACGGGGAACTACGGCGAGGCCGGCGCGCTGGACCGATACGGCGCCGGGTTCGGCCTGCCCGCCGCCTACAGCCGGCACAACGCCTACCACTCGTGGGGGCCGCCCCCCGACAACAACGGCGCAGACGTCGTCGTCGCGGTGGGCCTACCGGAGCAGCAGCTCTCGGAGTTCTGCGGGTCGCTGACGGCCGCGGGCACCGTCGACAACGGCCTCGGGGTCGACAACGACGAACAGGGCCGGACCATCTGGGTCTGCCGGGATCTCACTCGCGGCTGGGCCGAGGTCTGGCCTGGCCTGCTGCGTCTCGGCTGATCGTGCGACGACCGGGCGGAAGCCGGGGTCGGGCATACGCCCCACCCCGGCCTGCCCGGCTCCTCCCCGGGAAGATCCCGGATGACCCCGCCGTGGGCGCGATCTCAGACCACGAACGGTGACTGCGCCTCGAACGCGGCGTCCCGCGGCGTCGCCCAGTACAGGTTCGGCGTCTGCGTCGGCGGCATCTGCGCCAGGATGCGCCGGTGCATGTCGGCGTAGTCCCTGGCGCCCCGCCACGTGGTGAGCAGCGCGAGGGTGAACGCGCCGTTCTGGTGCGCCGACGGCGCGCCGTCGCTGGACGTCTGGTTGTCCTGGCAGCCCGAGAACAACATCACCGAGCAGGTGGGGATGCCGCCGCGCAGCGCCGCCAGCTTGGCGGTGCGATACGTCTCCGGCCGCGACATCAGGTCCTGCAGAGCCAGACTCGGCGCGAGCCGGCGCGGCCGGTCCGAGCCCAGCCCGCGCGTGCCGACGGGCTGGTCCTCGACCATGGTGCCGAGCGCGCGCCGAATGGCCGCCCTGGTCGCGTCGTCGGTGCGCGTGGTCGCACCGAACGCGCCGCGGGCCGGCGGCCCGACGACGTCGTCGAGGATGAGCGCCACGTCCACGGCCTGCAGGGCCGACAGGCGGGCGAGCACCGTGCCGTTCCCGTCCGCCGCCGGCCCCGTCAGCCCGCGTGACTCGGGAGTGCTCGCGTACGCGGCGGCGACCTGCGCCGTCGCCATGTCGACCGCGCGGCTGACCGTCCCGCTGTGGCAGCTGTCGGAGATCATCAGGATCCGCACGCCGGGCGCGAACCGGCACCACAGGTCGTAGAGCTCGTCGTCCAGCAGCTGCCGGTCGTACAGCACCCAGGTCTCGTCGAGCTGATCGGTCTCCTCGGCCATCGTGTCCGGCACCTGGCTGCCGTGGCCTGAATAGGTCAGCAGGAAGATGTCGCCGGCGCGCAGCGTCCTCGCGGCGGCGTCGATGGCGGCGAGCACCGCTCCGGACGTGGCCGCCGCGTCGATCAGCTGCCTGGTGCGGAAGCCTATGCCGGCGGCCAGGTCTCGCATATCGTTGCAGTCGTTGATGCAGCCGGCGAGCACCGGCACCGGGAACGGGTAGGCCGCCGGGTTTACGTTGTTGAGTCCGATGTGCAGCGAGAGCGCGGACGGGGCCGCGGAGGGCGAACCGGTGACCGGCGGGGCGATCACGTCCGCGGTCAGGGCCGCGATGGTCAGCGGGCCCGCGATGCCGTCGGGGACCAGGTTGTGTGCGCGCTGGAAGCCGCGGACGGCGACCTCCGTATTGGGCCCGAAGTCACCGTCCGTCGCGCCGGGATCGAACCCCGCCCGGCGCAACAGGTCCTGCAACTGCCTGACGTCCTCCCCCTTGGACCCGCGACGGAGGGTCCGGGGAAATGTCGCGCGCGCCGATCCGAGCATGGTGATCACTGCCTTTCGAGATGTCGAGTCCTGCTGGGTTGACCTCGGACCCGACGGTCGGCGTGCCGAGGGTGGGGACGGGGTGCGGGCGGCGGGGAACCGCCCGCACCCCAGGGGGACGAGCGTCAGTAGCTGCTCACCAGGAGCCGGAACCGTTGCCGGACACCGGCACGGCGGGCGTCGGCACGGTGGGAGCCGGCACAGCGGCCGAACCCGACGGCAGCGCGGCCAGCAGCGCCGGCAGCAGGCTGCTCAGCACGTCGCCGAGGTCGCGCTCGATGCTCGCCGGATCGTCCACGGCCAGGCCGCGGTCGATGTTGCGCTTGCTGATGAACTTGACCGCCAGCGGCACCGCGACCTTGAGCGCGGACTTGAACCAGCCCCAGCCGCGGTCCGTGGTGTCGGCTGCGTCCGCGATGACAGGGGTGTCCGGCGTCGGCTCGGGAACGACGAGGTCCGGCCCGGCGTCGCGGTTGTCGCCGAACAGACCCGCCAGCTGGGGCAGCGCGCTGATCACGGTCGGCACCAGGGTCTGGATCAGGTCGGCGAAATCCCTTTCCACCGAGGCGTTGTCGGGCTGGGGCGCGCCGACGTCGCGGGTCTTCTTCTTGATGAACTCGATCACCTTCGGCGCGACCACGTTCGTGATGAGCGAGGTGGCGATCGCGGCCAGGCCGAAGAAGCGCTGCGTCTCCTCCGCCGCTCCGGTCGCGGGCGCGACGTCGCCGCCGATGTCGCGGCCGCCACCGCCGCCGGCGGACGGGTTCTGGTCGGCGACGATCTGCCGGGTCAGCGCCTCGATGGCGCTGACGGTGCCGGCGCTCATCTCCTGCGTGGCGGCGGCGAGTACTGCGGTCATGGCTGGCTCCTCTCGGGGCTGGGTTCCACCCGGTTGGTGGACCCGGATCACCGAGAACGCACGACGCGCGCAGGGAGCCGGCAGCCGCAGGATCGCCTCCGGCCCGTTCACCGGCCCCCCACGGCACAGCCCTGACCAGCAGGGCATGTCGACCGCGTCCCGGTGTCCCTCGAGTGTCGGGCCCGCGAGAGTCGCTGTCCTGCGGCGGATGCCCTATTCGGGGCGGCCGAAAACCTTAGTGGCGAACGGGTGCGTCCCTAGATCGATCGGCCGCATCGCCGAGCAGCCCACGCTGCTGGGCGAGCCATGCGGCCTCCGTGCGCGTCGAGGCCTGCAGCTTGGCCAGCAGGTTCGAGACGTGCACGCTCACCGTCTTCTCCGAGATGAACAGCCGGCGCGCGATCTGCCGATTCGACATGCCCTCGGCGAGCATCCCGAGCACCTCGGTCTCGCGCGCGGTCAGCCCGCCCCCTGACGCCTCCCGCGACCGATCCAGGGCGGAGTCCGCCGCGCTCGCGCCCGCCAGCCGGGTCCGTTGGGCCAGCGCCCGGAGGTCGCGGACGAGCGGGTCGGCGCCGAGATCTTCGGCGAGGCTCAGGCTGCGGGTCAGGGCCTCGCCTGCCCGGCGGCGATCGCGGGCTCCGGCGTACGCCTCCGCGAGCCGGTACAGGGCGTAGGCCTCGTCGTACGGGCGCTCCAGAGCGCGCCACCGGTCGGCGGCTCCGCTCCAGGCATCCGGCGCGATATCGCCTCGGTAGCGCCCGCTCTCGGCGTGCAGCGTGGCCACCCATGCCGATCCCTGGGGTCCGAGACCCTCCTCGCCGTCGGCCGGGGCGGCCTCGAGCAGGCGGCGGGCGCGACCCGCCCGGTCGACGTGCCCGGCCCTGTCACGGCGGTGCCGTCGCTCGTCGTCCGCGATCGCCCGCATGCCGAGCGCACACGTCCAGGCGACCAACTGGGGTTCCTCCATTCCGGCGAGCGCGTCGAGCGCGTCGACGGTCACCTCCCACGCGTCCGCAGGCGCGCCGCGCCAGACCAGGAGTTCGGCCGCGCAGTTCCACATCGGCACGGCGATCGCCGGTTGCGGCGACCGGTCCACGAGGGCGGCGGCGGCGGCGAGATCGTCGTCCACGGCGTCGAATCGTCCGCGGGACACGTTCATCAGCGCCCGCATCACGAGCAGGAAGGAGCGATGCTGACCCGCGGTCGAGTCTTCCGGCGCCGATTCGACGAGATCCACGGCCTCGGACCACGATCCGAGCATGCGCAACAGGTCGACCGTGTTCGCCAGCGCGATCTGCCCCAGGTTCCCGCCGAGCTGGTACCGGGTGGTGATCGCGAGCGCGCGCCGCGCCGCCACCAGCGCGGCCCGCAGTCGCCCGAGGCGGTCGAGTGCCACGCACAGCCCCGATTCCGCCCGCAGCAGCGACTCGATGTCGCCCGACTCGACCGCCAATGCCGCGGCCCGGCGCAGATCCGCGATGCTGCGCTCGGCGAGGCCGAGCTCGGACTCGCTCACGCCGGCCATGGTCAGCGCGTACGCCTGCTGCGCCGTGGCGCCGACCCGCTCGGCGTCCGCTGCGGCCCGATGGGCGGCCGTCACCGCCCGCCGATGGTGCCCCGCGAGCAGCTCCAGGGACGCCGCCGCGGCCGCGATCTGCACGCTCAGGGTGGACGGTGGTCCATGGCCGAGGAGCTCCTGTGCCCGCCGGTAGCACGCCCCGGCCGCCGCGGAATCGCCGCTCTCGTATCGGAACCGGCCGAGGCGCTCCAGCAGCGACGCCGCCCCGTCGTCCGGCGGCCCGTCCCGCAGCGCCTCCTCCACCAGCGCGATCGCACCCGGCAGGTCACCGCACCACCGGGCGGCGCCCGCCGTCAGCGCGACCAACTCCCACCGCGCCAGTTCCGCGACCCGCTCGGGTTGCTCCACCCGCGGCCAGAGGTCGACCGCACGGCTGAGGTGGCGGTGGGCCTCGCCCGGCGCCACCACGGCGATGGCCTCCCGGCCCGCGACGACCGCCGACCTGAGCGCGCGGGCCGGGTCGCCGGACCGGTAGGCGTGCTCGGCGACCTCGGCGGCGCTCGTCGCGGCCCGCAGGTCCCCCGTCGACAGTGCCTCGGCAATCGCGCGATGCCATGCGGCCCGGTCGCCGGGCATCAGGTCGTTCCGGATGAGGCCGGCCATCAGGCCGTGCCGGAAGGCGTACTCGTCGGCGGCGTCGCCGGGGGCGACGGCCAGCAGGTTCCGATTCACCGCGTGCCGCAGCGCATCTCCCGGCAGCGGCCCTCGGCCGGCGGCGGACACGATCCGCTCGAGCTCGTGGTGCGTCGCCGGGCGGCCGAGGACCGCCAGGGCGTTCAGGCCGGCCGTCGCGCTGGGCGGGAGGCCGCTCAGCCGGGCGAGCATGATGTCCGAGAGGTGCCGCGGCACGCCGTCCCTGGAATACGTCATCGCGAGTTCCGTTGCCAGGAAAGTGTTTCCGCCGCAGTCCGCCAGGATGCGATCGACGGCCGCCGCGGGGTCGGCGTCATTGCGGCGGCCGCTCCCATCCGCGATCGCCCGATCGGCGTCGCGGTCCGCCAGGACCGTGGCGACCAGCTTCCCCAGCTCGGCGCGCGGCAGCGGCTCCAGGTGGACCCGGTGCACGTTGTGCTGCCGCTGCAGCTCGGTCAAGAGCGGTCCGACGGCGGCCGCCCCGTCCTCGAAGCGCGACGTCGCGACGATCAGCACGGCCGGTCCGAGCTGGACGGCGTCCAGGCGCCGGACGACGAACGCGAGCAGCTCGAGGCTCGCCTCGTCCGCCCACTGCAGATCCTCGAGGACGATGGTCAGCGGTCGGCGCCGGGCGGCCGTCTCGATCGCGACGAAGCACCGATCGAGCCGGGCGGCCCTGGTGGTGGCGAATCGGAGCCCGCCGCTCGGGTCCGAGTCGGAGCCCAGCAGCTCGAGGGGGTCCGCGCCGGTCAGCTCCCGCAGCACCCGCAGCCAGAGGCCGTACGCGATGGCCGGCCCGGTCACCGGAACCGCCGCGCCAGTGGCCACCTGGCCGACGCCGGCGAGGGCCTCGGCAAGCAGCCTGGACTTCCCGATGCCGGATTCCCCGGTCACCAGCACCATGCCCGGTCGGCCCGATCGAGCCGCGGACAGCAGGTCGCTGATCCTGCCCAGCTCGATCGATCGGCCGACGAAGGGGGAGCGGTCAGTGGATCACCTGCGTGCTATCGGGCGGCCGCTCGGACAACACGATCTGGGTGACGAGCCGGCAATTCAGGAACAACATCCGGCCACCGTCGAGAGGTTCGACGAGCACGCTGCCGTCCGACAGGCACCTCTCGATGTCGGCCTCGATCGACGGATTGTGCACCCGATAGGCGTGGCTGGGATCACGATCTCCGTTGACCCACAGCAGCCGGCCCTGATCCGGTCCCGTCATGACGCCCCCTTTGCGACCGTCCCAGTGTTCCACCGCCAGCAAGGGGGGCATATGCATTTTCCGCCGGCCGGACAACGGCAGAGCGGCGGCGCGGCGCGGCTACCGGCGCCGCCAGGTGCGGCTGACCGCCCGCACGTCCCGGGTCACCGAGCTGCCGACGAGCACCCCGAGGGCGACGGCGAACAGTGCGATGAGCGTCTCGACGACCTCCGTGCCCCCGAGACCGGTCGCCAGCTGGAGATCCCGCGCAGCCCGAGGGCACCCGGCACCAGCAACAGGAAGGCCGGCAGCAGGGTCATCGCCGCGGGCGGCGCGTGCGGGAATCGCGCGAGCAGCTGGGTCAGCGGCACCAGCACCAGACCGCCGATGAAGCCCGACAGCTGGCCGCCCAGCAGGAGCGCGCCCACCGTCTGCGCGGCGTAGGCACCGAACAGGGCGATCCAGAGGAACAGCAGGGTGCCGGGCGGCGCGCTCGAGAAGAACAGGTAGCCGACGCCGACGAGCAGCACGCCCACCCACGGTGCCCACGCCCCCATGGGCGACGGCGACGCGGTCTCGCCGTACCCCACCAGGGTGAGCCCGGCGAACACGCCGAACCCGAGCAGCAGGAGCTGCGACACGCCCCACACGAGGCGGCTGGCGCCGGAGACGATCTGGTCGCTCGCCAGCTCGATGGTCGCGATGGTCAGCGCCGCTCCCGGTAGGAAGATCACCAGGGCCGGCGTAACGAGGCGCAGGGGTCCTCGCCGGTCAGCGGCCCGACCACGCGGACCGCGAGCACGGTGACCACGAACGCGGCGAGGACGGGCAGCGCGACGGAGAGCGTGACCCAGCGGTCGGCGATCATCCGCAGCACGCCGACCACCAGGCCGAGGCCGAGGTAGCCGGGCAGCGCCGCACGTCCGGGTTGAGCATCATGCCGAAGCCGACGGACAGGATGACGACACCCGCCAGCGTCGTCCAGGTGCCGAACCGCGGTCGCGACGTGAGGATCCGCTCCAGCCGGCGCAGGCCGTCCACCGGCGAGATGCCGGCCCGGCGCAGCGTTCCGATCAGATCGTTCACCTGGGCGATCTGGTCGAGCCGCAGGCTGCGGTTCGGCACAGAGACCAGATCGACCTCGTCCGAACCGAACCGGAACACGATCCCCGTCGGCATCACCATCGCCAGGACGTCGACGTCGTAGGCCGCGGCGACGTCCTCCAGCATCTGGGTGGTGCTGGAGGCCGACTCGGCGCTGTTCAGCAGCGCGACGCCCAGCGCACGCAGCAGCTCGACCAGGTCCGGGCGGGACCGGCTCCTGGCTCGTGGGTGATCCGGGGCATCGGCTGGGTGTCCTCCGGGCCGAGCGCGCGCACGCTGTCGCGGAACTGGTCGAGCCAGCGCTAGGGTCGGTCGTGCGCCACGGGTGCCAGCATGCCGCGCCGGCGGGCGAGAACCCGGACGGCACGGCCGTTCGGGTCGATCAGTCAGCGGTCGAGAAGCACGCGTAGGTCGGCCCGGTCGGCGGTCCGGTCGGCAGCGAAGAACGCGTCCTCGTCGTCCTGCCACGCGCGCAGGTGCGCGCGCGAGCCCTCCCCGTCGCGGCCGACGGCGCGTTCCAGCCGGGCCGCCCGATCGCCCACCTGCACCCAGACCGCGACGCTCGCCCGCGCGCGCACCGCCGCCCTGGCCGCACGACACGCCCTCCAGGATCAGCACGTCGGGCACGGCGACCTCGACCACGTGGCCGGGCCGCGGCCCGGCAGGCGCCCATTCGGTGATCCGGATCCGCCCTGGCCGACCGGCCGCCAGCGGGCGCAGCAGGTCCCGGTCCAGCCGGTCCCACCAGCCGAACGGGTCGTCCCATGTCGCCAGGGGTCGGACGAGAAGACGGTCGCGGCAGGGCATCCCGCGGCGGCCAGGGCGCGCTGCCAGTCGACGGCGAAGGTGCTCTTGCCCGACCCGGACGGACCGTCCACCACGCCGAGCCGCACCGGACCGAGCAGCGGCGGCCGATCGAGGATCAGGGCCGGGTCGCCGCCGGCCAGCCGGTTCGTCGGCCGGCGGACCGCATCCGACCGACGGCCGTCAGGCATCCACCGAGCGCCGGCCGGAAAACGCGCGCCCCAGGGTGATCTCGTCGGCGTACTCCAGGTCGCCGCCGACCGGCAGCCCGCTGGCCAGCCGGGTGACCGACAGATCCGGGAAGGTGCGCAGCAGCCGGCTCAGGTAGGTCGCGGTGGCCTCGCCCTCCAGGTTCGGATCGGTCGCCAGGATGACCTCGCGGACGCCCGGTTCGGCGATCCGGGTCAGCAGCGGCGCGATCCGCAACTGGTCGGGCCCGATGCCGTCGATCGGCGAGATCGCCCCGCCGAGCACGTGGTACTTGCCGCGGAACTCGCGGGTCCGCTCGATGGCGGCGACGTCCTTGGGCTCCTCGACGACGCAGATCACGGCGTCGTCGCGCCGCGGGTCGTTACAGATCCGGCAGCGGACGTCGCCGGCGACGTTGCCGCAGACCTCGCAGAACCGGACCTCGTCCTTGACCCGCTGCAGCGCCGCCTGCAGCTTGGTCAGATCGACCGGATCGGTGGTCAGCAGGTGAAAGGCGATGCGCTGCGCGGACTTCGGGCCGATGCCGGGCAGCCTGCCGAGCTCGTCGATGAGGTCCTGGACGGGGCCTTCGTACACGCGCGCGTCAGCCCCGGCCGCGGCCGGGCGCGTCCGGCGGCATGTCGCCCGGCGGGCGATGTCCGCGACGCCGTCGCCGTCGACCGCCTCGGCCGTCGACGATGACGTCGTCCGCTGCCCTGACGGGTCGCCGGTGCGTCGGTGTCGTTCGCGTCCTCGTCGTCCTCGTCGTCGTCGTCGTCGTCCTCGTCGTCGTCTCTCTTCGTCGTCTCTCGTCCTCGTCGGCTCGTCGTCGCCGGCCTCGGGCGCCGCCGAAACCCGGAATGCCGAGCCCGGCCAGGCCCATCGCCGACAGGTCCACCAGGCCGCCGGCGACCGAGCCCATCGCCTGTTGGCCACCCCCTCGGCAGCGCGGCGGGCGTCGTGCACGGCCGCGATACCAGGTCCTCCAGCGTCTCCACGTCCGCGGGATCGACCACCGACGGGTCGATCCGCAACCGGAGCAGGTCCCCGCCGCCGTTCACCACGGCGGTGACCAGCCCGCTACCGGCCGACCCGGTCACCTCCGCCTCGGCCAGCGAGGCCTGCGCCCGCTGCATCTCGGCCTGCATCTGCTGGGCCTGGAGAACGATCTGGGGCAGGTTCGGCATCCCGGGTTGCATGACAGTCCCTCGCCCTCGCGTCGCGGCGC
>CAWJOH010000026.1:0-215158 GCA_963844455.1 uncultured Actinomycetota bacterium | reverse complement strand
CGGGTCCGAGCGCCTCCTGAGCCTTCTCGAAAACCGGCCCCATGGCGAAGAAGTCGGACTTGAAGTCCTTCAGTTCGGCGTCGGGGATGCCCCGATAGTGCGTCTCGTAGGCGGCCGCCACCGCGCGCGGGAGGTCGAATCGGATGTGTGCCTCGAACGAGGGCAGGAGCGCGTTGCCGATCTCCCACGCCCTGGTCCGCAGGTACGACCCGTCGTTCCAGTCCTCGACCTCCTCGAACGCCCGCCGCCAGTTGCCCTCGACCTTCGCCTTGTCGCCGGCGATCCACATGTCGAGGTTGGCCTTGTACGTCGCGTAGAACCCGATGACCTCCTGCATCTTCATGTGCGGGTAGACGTACGTGCCGGACTCGATCGCCTCGATCTCGAACGCGGTGACGAAGTGATAGAGCTTGGCGAACCAGTACTTCATGTCGCCCTTGAGCCCCTCGGAGGTGGCGAGCAGTTCGTCACGGATCTGCTCGCAGCGCTTCTTCAGGGCCGCGTACGAGGCGTTGGGGTTGATGGGCAGGAGGGCCGGCTTGTGGCCGCCGGCCGACGGGAAGCTCTTCGTCGCCGGCTCGCCCTCGAGGTACCACTTGCCGTTGGACGACTGCCGGATCATGTTGCCTTCGCCGTCGGTGGTCTCGTTGGTCGGCGCGCGGGCGCCGGCCGGTGCGGGCGCCGGCGGCCACGCCGGCGTGACCACCTTCGGCGGCGTGCGCTGCAGGGTCGGGGCTGCGCCGGCGCCACCCGATCCGGCGGGGCGCAGCAGGTGCTGGACGCCGCGATTGCCGACGCGCCGCTGCAGGTCGATCACCGCGCCGGGGCTGAGCGGCGCGCCGGCCCGCACTGCGCTCGGGGCGAACGATGGAGCCGGGCGGGCGTTCGGACGGGCGGGCGCCGATGCCGCCACCGGTCGGCGTGCAACGACGTGAGTCCGCTGCTTGACCCCGGGCGTCATGGTCGGCCCCGCTCCCCGGCGAGACCGCCCGCCCCGGCCGCCACCGGGCGTCGTGGATCCCGTCTCGGTCCAGGGTAGGACGGTTCGGTCGCGAACGCCCCGGCCGTCGGGTGAGTGGCGTGCGGGGCCCCGGCGCGATGTCGCGGTTCAGCCGGCGCCGAGGAAGCCGAGGACGCCGGCGGCGAGGCCGTGCGCGACCTGCTGCTGGCCGTCCGCCGAGCTCATCAGCGCGGCGTCGGACCCGTTGCGCATGTTGCCGCACTCGATCATCACGGTCGGCACGACGGAGAGGTTCAGCCCGGCCAGGTCGCCGCGCTTCCAGAGCCCGCCGGAGCCGAGGTGGTTCGACGGCGAGAGCCCGGCGTTGGTCAGTCCGTCCCGCATGTTCACCGCGAGATCGTCCGAGCGGGCGGCCATCTCGCCGCCGGCCGGCGCCCGCTGGGCGGTCATCACGTAGAAGCCCGCGGCGGACGCGTCGTCGCCGTCGCCGTGGATCGAGACCACCGCGTCG
This sequence comes from uncultured Actinomycetota bacterium, assembly GCA_963844455.1. Classification (GTDB taxonomy): domain Bacteria; phylum Actinomycetota; class Actinomycetes; order Mycobacteriales; family Nakamurellaceae; genus Nakamurella. Next base: position 213,686 of record CAWJOH010000026.1, on the reverse strand, counting down.
GCGCCCGCCTGGTTGCCGATCGCGGCCCGCTCGTTGACGCAGGGCCCCACCCCGGAGTCGTCCTGTCGGGTCATGATCACCGTGATGCCCTCGGCCTCGAGCATTGCCTGGAGGTAGTTGGCGGTCTTCCAGTTGAAGTCGTGCTCCGTGTAGCCGTCGTTGGTGGACGTGCCGGTCGTGTTGCACGGCTTGGTCTCGCCGAAGCCGGCGTCCACCGGGGCGTTGATGATCGCCGGGTTGGCCGCGTTCGCGCCGTTGTGTCCCGGGTCGATGACGACCACCGTGCCGCCGACGTTCTGCGGGGCGGGTGCGGCGGCGGCTCGGGGGCCGGGGCAGGTTCCGGCGCGGGTTCGGGCTCCGGCTCGGGTGCCGGTTCGGGCTCCGGTTCCGGTTCCGGTGGGGGTTCGGGCGCGGGCGCGGGTTCCGGCGGCGGCTCGCTGGAGCTCGGGGGCGGCGGTTCCGGGCTGCTGGGCGGGGGTGTGCTGGACGAGGGCGACGGCGAGGTCAGCGACGGCACCGTCACCCGGGGGCCGGACGGCGCGGCGCTGCTGGTGGCGCTGCTCGTCGTGCTGGGCGGGGCGGCCTGATCGGTCGGCGACGCGCACCCGGTGATCACACTCGCGCACACGGCGGCGGCCGCGAGGGCGGCGAGGACGGGCGATCGGCAGGCACGCACGTCCTCCACTGTCGCATCCGACCCCCGGATGTTCGTGGACCTCCGGCGCGATGTCCACTCCGGTGCCGAGGCCGGTGCTCGGCCGCGACGGTTGGCGGGCGCCCACCAACCGCCGGTTGCGGTCGACCGGTTCCTGTGCGGTCGGCGCCTGAGCCCGTGCTGGTGTCGGGGCTGCTCGGGAGGCGCGCGCACTACTGTGGCGCAGGAGTGCGCGTCCCCCACAGGGCGCCGCGACGCGAGGGAGTGCCATGCAACCCGGGATGCCGGACCTGCAGCACATCGTGCTCAAGGCCCAGCAGATGCAGGCCGAGATGGAACGCGCGCAGGCGACGCTGTCCGAGGCGGAGGTCACGGGGTCGGCGGGCGGCGGCCTGGTCACGGCGGTGGCGACGGCGGCGGTGAGCTGCGCCGCGTCCGGATCGACCCGTCCGTGGTCGATCCGGCGGATGTCGAGACGCTGGAGGACCTGATCGTCGCCGCGGTGCACGACGCCCGTCGGGCCGCGGAGGAGCTGGCGAACCGGACCATGGGATCGGTCGCCGGCGACCTGGCCTCACACTGGACCTGTCGGCCCTCGGCCTGGGTGGGCTCGCTTCCCGGGCATGGGCGGGCGCGATCGACGCCGCCGAGGACCAGGCCGTCGAGGACGACGACGACGAGGATGACGAGGACGAGGACGAGGACGAGCAGAGCGGCTATGCGGTCGAGGGTGCCGAGTTCGACGTCGACGACGAGGACACGATGACCATGAGGCGACACGGTCGACGACACGTGATTGTCGAGGAAGAGGCAGACGACGACACCGGGGATAACACTGACCAGGAGTCGCGCAGCGTCGCCGGCGGGCAGCGTCGCGGACCTCGCCCTGCCGGGCGACATCCCGCCGGACCAGGACCCGCCCGGCCGGGAGCGTGGCTGAGTCGGCAGCGTGTACGAAGGCCCGTCCAGGACCTGATCGACGAGCTCGGCCGGCTGCCCGGCATCGGCCCGAAGTCGGCGCAGCGCATCGCGTTTCACCTGCTCACCGCCGACCCCGCCGACCTCACCCGGCTGCAGGCCGCGCTGCAGCGGGTCAAGGACGAGGTCCGGTTCTGCGAGGTCTGCGGCAACGTCGCCGGCGGACGTGCGCTGCCGGATCTGCGCCGACCCGCGCCGGGAGGAGGCGGTGATCTGTGTGGTCGAGGAGCCCAAGGACGTCGCCGCGATCGAGCGCACCCGGGAGTTCCGCGGCAAGTACCACGTGCTGGGCGGGGCGATCTCGCCGATCGACGGCATCGGGCCCGATCAGTTGCGGATCGCCCCGCTGCTCACCCGGATCGCCGAACCCGGCGTGCGCGAGGTCATCCTGGCCACCGACCCGAACCTGGAGGGGGAGGCGACCGCGACCTACCTGATGCGGTTGCTGCGCACGTTCCCCGGCCTGTCGGTCACCCGGCTCGCCAGCGGGCTGCCGGTCGGCGGCGATCTGGAGTACGCCGACGAGGTCACCCTGGGCCGGGCGTTCTCCGGCCGACGCTCGGTCGATGCCTGATCAGCCGCTCGGCGGCACGACGGATCCGGGCGGCTCACAACCGGCCGACCGGTCCGGGCCGCGGTCCGGTTGTGCTCGCCCGGCCGCCGGCGCTTGGCGCGGTCGCGACTCGGGGTGGTGGACGGCCCGTCCGGATCGGGCAAGAGCACCTTCGCCGTCGACTGGGCCGCCGCGCCCTCGCCGCCGCGGGATGCCGCTGCGTGACCGTGTTCTCCTCCGACCTCTGGCCACCTGGGACGACCCGTTCGGCTGGTGGGACCGCCTGCGACGCGGGACGTGCTGCGCCCGCTCGCGGCCGGCTCGGCCGGGCGTATCCAACTCACCGACTGGTCGGGGGACGGGCCGCGGCCCGGCTTTCTGGCCGAGGTCCCGTCCGTCGATGTGCTGATCCTGGAGGGTATTTCGTGCGGCCGGGCCGCGGTGGCGCGTCGGGCCGGCGTCGCTGGTCTGGGTGGAGGTCCGCGACCGTGCCGCACGCCTGGAGCGCGCCGTCGGTCGCGACGGGCCGGCCTCGCGTCCGCACCTGCGGGCGTGGCAGGACGACGAGGACGCGTTCTTCCCTGCCGACCGGACCGCCGACCGGGCCGACCTTCGCGTGCTTCTCGACCGCTGACGGATGGTCCCGAACGGCCGTGCCGTCCGGGCACTCGCCCGCCGGCGCGGCATGCGGCACCCGTGGCGGACGACAGGCCCTCGCGCTGGGTTTTTTTTTTTTTTTTTTTTTTTTTTTTTTTTTTTTTTTTTTTTTTTTTTTTTTTTTTTTTTTTTTTTTTTTTTTTTTTTTTTTTTTTTTTTTTTTTTTTTTTTTTTTTTTTTTTTTTTTTTTTTTTTTTTTTTTTTTTTTTTTTTTTTTTTTTTTTTTTTTTTTTTTTTCATGCCGACGGGGATCGTGTTCCCGGTTGGGTTCGGACGAGGTGGATCTCGTTCCTGTGCCGACCCGCAGCCTGCGGCTCGAGCAGATCGCCCCGGTCAACGATCTGTTCGGAACGCTGCGCAGGGCCGGCATTTCGCCGGTCGACGGCTGCGCCGGCTGGAGCGGATCCTCCTGGCGGCGCCGGTAGCCGCGCCGCGCCGCCGCTCTGCCGTTGTCCGGCCGGCGGAAAATGCATATGCCCCCCTTGCTGGCGGTGGAACACTGGGCGGTCGCAAAGGGGGCGTCATGACGGGACCGGATCAGGGCCGGCTGCTGTGGGTCAACGGAGATCGTGATCCCAGCCACGCCTATCGGGTGCACAATCCGTCGATCGAGGCCGACATCGAGAGGTGCCTGTCGGACGGCAGCGTGCTCGTCGAACCTCTCGACGGTGGCCGGATGTTGTTCCTGAATTGCCGGCTCGTCACCCAGATCGTGTTGTCCGAGCGGCCGCCCGATAGCACGCAGGTGATCCACTGACCGCTCCGCCCTTCGTCGGCCGATCGATCGAGCTGGGCAGGATCAGCGACCTGCTGTCCGCGGCACGATCGGGCCGACCGGGCCTGGTGCTGGTGACCGGGGAATCCGGCATCGGGAAGTCCAGGCTGCTCGCCGAGGCCCTCGCCGGCGTCGGCCAGGTGGCCACGGGCGCGGCGGTTCCGGTGACCGGGCCGGCCATCGCGTACGGCCTCTGGCTGCGGGTGCTGCGGGAGCTGACCGCCGCGGATCCCCTCGAGCTGCTGGGCTCCGACTCGGACACGAGCGGCGGGCTCCGATTCGCCACCACCAGGGCCGCCCGGCTCGATCGCTGCTTCGTCGCGATCGAGACGGCAGCCCGGCGCCGCCCGCTGGCCATCGTCCTCGAGGATCTGCAGTGGGCGGACGAGGCGAGCCTCGAGCTGCTCGCGTTCGTCGTCCGGCGCCTGGACCCCGTCCAGCTCGGACCGGCCGTGCTGATCGTCGCGACGTCGCGCTTCGAGGACGGGGCGGCCGCCGTCGGACCGCTGTTGACCGAGCTGCAGCGGCAGCACAACGTGCACCGGGTCCACCTGGAGCCGCTGCCGCGCGCCGAGCTCGGGAAGCTGGTCGCCACGGTTCTGGTGGACCGCGCCGCCGATCAGGTCGTCGCGGATGGAAGCGGCCGCCGGGATGACGCCGACCCTGCGGCGGCCGTCGACCGCATCCTGGCGGACTGTGGCGGAAACACTTTCCTGGCAACGGAACTCGCGATGACGTCTACCAGGGACGGCGTGCCGCGGCACCTCTCGGACATCATGCTCGCCCGGCTGAGCGGCCTCCCGACCAGCGCGACGGCCGGCCTGCACGCCCTGGCGGTCCTCGGCCGCCCGGCGACGCACCACGAGCTCGAGCGGATCGTGTCCGCCGCCGGCCGAGGGCCGCTGCCGGGAGATGGGCTGCGGCACGCGGTGAATCGGAACCTGCTGGCCGTCACGCCCGGCGACGCCGCCGACGAGTACGCCTTCCGGCACGGCCTGATGGCCGGCCTCATCCGGAACGACCTGATGCCCGGCGACCGAACCGCATGGCATCGCGCGATTGCCGAGGCACTGTCGACGGGGGACCTGCGGGCCGCGACGAGCGCCGCCGAGGTTGCCGAGCACGCCTACCGGTCCGGCGACCCGGCCCGCGCGCTCAGGACGGCGGTGGTCGCGGGCCGGGAGGCCATCGCCGTGGTGGCGCCGGGCGAGGCCCACCGCCACCTCAGCCGTGCGGTCGACCTCTGGCCGCGGGTGGAGCATCCCGAGCGGGTCGCGGCACTGGCGCGGTGGGAGTTGTTCGCGCTGACGGCGGGCGCCGCCCGGTGGTGCGGTGACCTGCCGGGTGCGATCGCGTTGGTGGAGGAGGCACTGCGGGACGGACCGCCGGACGACGGTGCGGCGTCGCTGCTGGAGCGCCTCGGCCGGTTCCGGTACGAGAGCGGCGATTCCGCGGCGGCCGGGACGTGCTATCGGCGCGCACGGGAGCTCCTCGGCCATGGACCACCGTCCACCCTGAGCGTGCAGATCGCGGCCGCGGCGGCGTCCCTGGAGCTGCTCGCGGGGCACCATCGGCGGGCGGTGACGGCCGCCCATCGGGCCGCGGCGGACGCCGAGCGGGTCGGCGCCCCCGCACAGCAGGCGTACGCGCTGACCATGGCCGGCGTGAGCGAATCCGAGCTCGGCCTCGCCGAGCGCAGCATCGCGGATCTGCGCCGGGCCGCGGCATTGGCGGTCGAGTCGGGCGACATCGAGTCGCTGCTGCGGGCGGAATCGGGGCTGTGCGTGGCACTCGATCGCCTCGGGCGACTGCGGGACGCGCTGGCGGCGGCGCGGCGCGCGCTCGCGATCACCACCCGGTTCCAGCTCGGCGGGAACCTGGGGCAGATCGCGCTGGCGAACACGGTCGACCTGTTGCGCATGCTCGGATCGTGGTCCGAGGCCGTGGATCTCGTCGAATCGGCGCCTGAAGACTCGACCGCGGGTCAGCATCGCTCCTTCCTGCTCGTGATGCGGGCGCTGGTGAACGTGCCCCGCGGACGATTCGACGCCGTGGACGACGATCTCGCCGCCGCCGCCGCCCTCGTGGACCGGTCGCCGCAACCGGCGATCGCCGTGCCGATGTGGAACTGCGCGGCCGAGCTCCTGGTCTGGCGCGCCGCGCCCGCGGACGCGTGGGAGGTGACCGTCCTGGCGCTCGACGCGCTCGCCGGAATGGAGGAACCCCAGTTGGTCGCCTGGACGTGTGCGCTCGGCATGCGGGCGATCGCGGACGACGAGCGACGGCACCGCCGTGACAGGGCCGGGCACGTCGACCGGGCGGGTCGCGCCCGCCGCCTGCTCGAGGCCGCCCCGGTCGACGGCGAGGTGGGTCTCGGGCCCCAGGGATCGGCGTGGGTGGCCACGCTGCACGCCGAGAGCGGGCGCTACCGAGGCGATATCGCGCCGGAGGCCTGGAGCGGTGCCGCCGACCGGTGGCGCGCGCTGGAGCGCCCCTACGACGAGGCCTACGCCCTGTACCGGCTCGCGGAGGCGTACGCCGGAGCCCGCGATCGCCGCCGGGCAGGCGAGGCCCTGAGCCGCAGCCTGAGCCTCGCCGAGAGTCTCGGCGCCGACCCGCTCGTCCGCGACCTCAGGGCGCTGGCCCAGCGGACTCGGCTGGCGGGCGCGAGCGCGGCGGACTCCGCCCTGGATCGGTCGCGGGAGGCGTCCGGGGGCGGGCTGACCGCGCGCGAGACCGAGGTGCTCGGGATGCTCGCCGAGGGCATGTCGAATCGGCAGATCGCGCGCCGGCTGTTCATCTCGGAGAAGACCGTGAGCGTGCACGTCTCGAACCTGCTGGCCAAGCTGCAGGCCTCGACGCGGACGGAGGCCGCCTGGCTCGCGCAGCAGCGTGGGCTGCTCGGCCATGCGGCCGATCGATCTAGGGACGCACCCGTTCGCCACTAAGGTTTTCGGCCGCCCCGAATAGGGCATCTGCCGCAGGACAGCGACTCTCGCGGGCCCGACACTCGAGGGACACCGGGACGCGGTCGACATGCCCTGCTGGTCAGGGCTGTGCCGCGGGGGGGCCGGTGAACGGGCCGGAGGCGATCCTGCGGCTGCCGGCTCCCTGCGCGCGTCGTGCGTTCTCGGTGATCCGGGTCCACCAACCGGGTGGAACCCAGCCCCGAGAGGAGCCAGCCATGACCGCAGTACTCGCCGCCGCCACGCAGGAGATGAGCGCCGGCACCGTCAGCGCCATCGAGGCGCTGACCCGGCAGATCGTCGCCGACCAGAACCCGTCCGCCGGCGGCGGTGGCAGCCGCGACATCGGCGGCGACGTCGCGCCCGCGACCGGCGCGGCGGGGGAGACGCAGCGCTTCTTCGGCCTGGCCGCGATCGCCACCTCGCTCATCACGAACGTGGTCGCGCCGAAGGTGATCGAGTTCATCAAGAAGAAGACCCGCGACGTCGGCGCGCCCCAGCCCGACAACGCCTCGGTGGAAAGGGATTTCGCCGAGCTGATCCAGACCCTGGTGCCGACCGTGATCAGCGCGCTGCCCCAGCTGGCGGGTCTGTTCGGCGACAACCACGACGCCGGGCCGGACCTCGTCGCTCCCGAGCCGACGCCGGACACCCCTGTTATCGCGGACGCAGCCGACACCACGGACCGCGGCTGGGGCTGGTTCAAGTCCGCGCTCAAGGTCGCGGTGCCGCTGGCGGTCAAGTTCATCAGCAAGCGCAACATCGACCGCGGCCTGGCCGTGGACGATCCGGCGAGCATCGAGCGCGACCTCGGCGACGTGCTGAGCAGCCTGCTGCCGGCGCTGCTGGCCGCGCTGCCGTCGGGTTCGGCCGCTGTGCCGACTCCCACCGTGCCGACGCCCGCCGTGCCGGTGTCCGGCAACGGTTCCGGCTCCTGGTGAGCAGCTACTGACGCTCGTCCCCCTGGGGTGCGGGCGGTTCCCCGCCGCCCGCACCCCGTCCCCACCCTCGGCACGCCGACCGTCGGGTCCGAGGTCAACCCAGCAGGACTCGACATCTCGAAAGGCAGTGATCACCATGCTCGGATCGGCGCGCGCGACATTTCCCCGGACCCTCCGTCGCGGGTCCAAGGGGGAGGACGTCAGGCAGTTGCAGGACCTGTTGCGCCGGGCGGGGTTCGATCCCGGCGCGACGGACGGTGACTTCGGGCCCAATACGGAGGTCGCCGTCCGCGGCTTCCAGCGCGCACACAACCTGGTCCCCGACGGCATCGCGGGCCCACTGACCATCGCGGCCCTGACCGCGGACGTGATCGCCCCGCCGGTCACCGGTTCGCCCTCAGCCGCCCCGTCCGCGCTCTCGCTGCACATCGGACTCAACAACGTGGACCCGGCGGCCTACCCGTTCCCGGTGCCGGTGCTCGCCGGCTGCATCAACGACTGCAACGACATGCGAGACCTGGCCGCCGGCATGGGCTTCCGCACCAGGCAGCTGATCGACGCGATGGCCACGTCCGGAGCGGTGCTGGCCGCCATCGACGCCGCCGCGAAGACGCTGCGCGCCGGCGACATCTTCCTGCTGACCTACTCAGGCCACGGCAGCCAGGTGCCTGACACGATGGCCGAGGAGACGGATCAGCTCGACGAGACCTGGGTGCTGTACGACCGGCAGCTGCTGGACGACGAGCTCTACGACCTGTGGTGCCGGTTCGCGCCCGGAGTGCGGATCCTGATGATCTCCGACAGCTGCCACAGCGGGACGGTCAGCCGCGCGGTCGACATGGCGACGGCGCAGGTCGCCGCCGCGTACGCGAGCACTCCCGAGTCGCGCGGGCTGACGGGGCAGGCGGCGAACGGGAACGGCACGGTGCTCACCCGCCTGTCGGCCCTGCAGGCCGTGGACGTGGCGTTCATCCTCGACGACGTCGTCGGGCCGCCGGCCCGCGGCGCGTTCGGTGCGACCACGCGCACCGACGACGCGACCAGGGCGGCCATCCGGCGCGCCCTCGGCACCCTGGTCGAGGACCAGCCGGTCGGCACGCGCGGGCTGGGCTCGGACCGGCCGCGCCGGCTCGCGCCGAATCTGGCTCTGCAGGACCTGATGTCGCGGCCGGAGACGTATCGCACCGCCAAGCTGGCGGCGCTGCGCGGCGGCATCCCCACCTGCTCGGTGATGCTGTTCTCGGGCTGCCAGGACAACCAGACGTCCAGCGACGGCGCGCCGTCGGCGCACCAGAACGGCGCGTTCACCCTCGCGCTGCTGACCACGTGGCGGGGCGCCAGGGACTACGCCGACATGCACCGGCGCATCCTGGCGCAGATGCCGCCGACGCAGACACCGAACCTGTATTGGGCGACGCCGCGGGACGCCGCGTTCGAGGCGCAGTCACCGTTCGTGGTCTGAGATCGCGCCCACGGCGGGGTCATCCGGGATCTTCCCGGGGAGGAGCCGGGCAGGCCGGGGTGGGGCGCACGCCCGACCCCGGCTTCCGCCCGGTCGTCGCACGATCAGCCGAGACGCAGCAGGCCAGGCCAGACCTCGGCCCAGCCGCGAGTGAGATCCCGGCAGACCCAGATGGTCCGGCCCTGTTCGTCGTTGTCGACCCCGAGGCCGTTGTCGACGGTGCCCGCGGCCGTCAGCGACCCGCAGAACTCCGAGAGCTGCTGCTCCGGCAGGCCCACCGCGACGACGACGTCTGCGCCGTCGTTCTCGGGCGGCGGCCCCCACGCGTGGTAGGCGTTGTGCCGGCTGTAGGCGGCGGGCAGGCCGAACCCGGCGCCGTATCGGTCCAGCGCGCCGGCCTCGCCGTAGTTCCCCGTCAGCAGCACCACCGAGTCCCGCTCGGCGGGCGGCAACGCGTCGACCACGGCAGCCACCGCCGACGTGAATTCCGGCCAGCCGATCGTCTCGCCGGCGTCGTAGTTGACGGCGATCACCGGGGTCCTGCCCACCACGTCGGCCGGCAGCACGGGCAACATCAGGATCGCGTTGATCACCGCGCTGATCCCGAGGATCCCGCCGATGGTGACGATCCGGTTGGTCCGGCTCGCGTTCCGCAGCCAGCCCAGGAACACCGGCGCACCGGCGGCGATCAGCACCGGGTACATCCCGGCGAGGTAGTAGGGCTTGCCGGCCATGGCCAGGAAAGCGAGGGCGAGCAGGGCGTACGCCCAGCCGAACCCGCGGAACCGGCGGAGCGCCGGCGCGCGGAACAGGGCGACCAGGCCGGCGATCCAGATCGGCGCGACCGCCGGCGAGACGAGCACGAGCTGGAAGGGCAGGAACAGCCAGCGCGGCTCCGAGGTGCCGGACTCCCCGGCCGCGATGGCGCCGGAGAGCGCGAGCTGCGGCCAGCCGTTCGTCGCCTGCCAGATCAGGTTGGGCAGCACGATCGCCGCCGCCAGCACCATCGACACGGCGAACCACTTGCTGCGCAGCACCTCTCGCGGGCCGGCGATGAGCACGCCGGCGAGCAGCGCCAGCGGCAGCACGACGAGCAGGCTCTTGTTCTGCAGTCCGAGCCCGACGATCACGCCGAGCGCCAGCCACCACCGCGGGTCGCCTCCCCGCAGCAGCCGGGCGGCGACCCAGGTGGTCGCGACCCAGGCCAGCAGGTCGAAGGCGGTGGTGCTGAACATGTGCCCGGTGATCAGCACGACTGCCGACACCGCCCAGCTGCCGGCGGCGAGCAGCTGCGCCCCGCGCCCGCCGCCGAGCTCGCGGGCGAGCAGCCCGGTGAGCAGGACGGTCGCGCCCGACGTCAGGGCGGGCAGCACGCGCAGCAGCACCAGGGAGTCCGGGGCGATGCCGTCGACCAGGGCGGCGAGCGCGGGCGTCAGCGGCGGCTGGTCCGGGTATCCCCATGCCAGGTGGCGGCCGGCCTCGAGGAAGTACAGCTCGTCGCGGTGATATCCGTACCGCGAGCTGACGGCGACGAGGACCGCCGCCAGCGCGGCCGCGATCAGCAGCAGCGGACCCGTCGCGGCCGCGGGCAGGGCGGCGCCACCCTGCCGCACCGCGGGTCGGCTGTCCGTCATGAGCTCCAGTCTCGACGATCGGCGCATTGTTCGGTGCCCGACCCGCGCGGCCGCCCGGCGCCGGCCCCGTCAGTCGAGCCGGATGCGGCCGAGTACGGCCGTCAGCGGCCGCATGTCGGGCAACCGGTCGAACTCGGCGACGAGAGCGATGATCTCGTCGTCCACGACGCCGTCGACGAGGCCGTCCACGATGCCGCGATGGTTGTCGACGACCTCTGCCCAGCTCAGCGGGTTCCGTGGATCGCGTCTGGCGTAACGTGTCTCGGCACTCTCGGTGCGCCCGTCGCGCAGCGCGACGTCGGCGCCAGCTCCGAAAGGGACACCGCAGTCGTCCGCGCCGCCAGCCGCTCGCTGGGACGGGGCGTCAGCCTGCGGCGCGCTCGCCGAGCACGGCATCGAACACCCGGGCGAGGATCTCCGGCGCCGGCAGCGGCAGCCCCGCGATGGCGGACAGGTACACGCCGTTCCCGACCAGCCGGATCGTCTCGGCCCGCACCGGGTCCGTCACCGCGGCGCGCATCGGCTCCTCCCACGCCCGGAAGATGTCGGCCAGTAGCTCGGCAGCGCGGGGATCGGTGTCCGGCCCGGTGCGCACCGCGGCGATGAGCGAGGTGAAGAAGCCGCCCTCGGCGTCGTCGGTCGGCAGCGAGTACTGCAGGTAGGCGCGGGCGGCTCCGACGGCCTCGGTCGCGCCGGCCATGTCCGCCGTGACCCGGTCCCGGACGGCCGCGAGCAGGCCGAGGTAGAGCGCGGACTTCGACGGGAAGTGGTAGAGCAGGCCACCTTTGGACACCCCGGCGGCGGCTGCGACCGATTCCAGGGTCACCGCGCCGGTGCCGCCCCTGGTGAGCAGGTCGCGCAGGGCGACGAGAATCCGGTCGCGGGCATCGGATGCCACGTCTGTATACTTTACCGGCCGGACGGTAAAGCCCCGGAGACTGGTCGCCGGCCACCAGCGCTATCGGTGTCGGTTCGACCCGCGCGTCGGGTCGGGCCGAGTAGGAGTTTTGTTCCCATGTTCGGCAAGTACGTCCAGGTTCTCCGACGACCCGGCGCGGTGCGCTTCACCGCCGCCGGCATGCTCGCGCGGCTGCAGATGTCGATGGCCGGAATCGGCGCGGTCATGCTGCTCTCGGCGGAGCGCGACTCGTTCGCCGTCGCCGGTGCCGTCACCGCCATCTATGCGCTGTCGGCCGCCGTGATCGGGCCGCCGATCTCGCGGCTGATCGACTCGTTCGGCCAGAGCCGCGTGGTGCCGCTGCAGCTCGCCGTGCACGTGCCGGCCATCGCGGCCATCGTGCTGGTCGCCCTGCTGACCACGCTGACATGGCCCATCTACTTCCTCGCGTTCGTCGCCGGCGCCGCCCAGCCGAACGTCGGCCCGCTGGTCCGGGCGCGCTGGTCCGCGCAGCTGCACGGCTCGCCGCTGCTGCGCACCGCCTTCGCGTGGGAGTCGCTGGTCGACGAGGCCGTGTTCATCCTCGGGCCGCCGCTGGCGACCGTGGTCGCCCTGCAGATCACCTCGAGCGCCGCGCTCATCCTCGCGACGGCGCTGCTGATCGTCGGCACCCTGCTGCTGCTCACGCAGCGGTCGACGGAGCCGCGGCCCGCCGGCCGGCAGAACGCGACCAAGGGCCGCCCGGCGATCCTGCTGCGCGGCGTCGCCGGCGTCGCCGCGATCTTCGTGTTCCTCGGCGGCATCTTCGGTTCGTTCGAGGTGACCACCGTCGCGTTCACCAAGGAGGAGGGCGTCGCGGAGGCCGCCGGCGCGCTGCTCGCGCTCTACGCCGTCGGATCGCTGCTGGCCGGGCTGATCTTCGGCGCGCTCGCCCTGCGATCCACGCTCGTGCGGCAGTACCTGGTGGCGATCGTCGTGCTGGCCGTGGTCACCGCCCCGCTGCCGTTCCTGGACTCGGTGTGGCTGGTCGCGATCGGGCTGTTCGTCGCCGGCATCGCCTGCTCGCCGGTGCTGATCTCGGGCTTCGCGCTGATCGAGCGGATCGTGCCCGGCGCCCGTCTCACCGAGTCGATGGCGTGGGCCAGCTCCGGCCTCGCGGTGGGCATCGCCCTGGCGTCCCCCCTCTCCGGCGCGATCATCGACAGCTCAGGGGCCCAGGTCGCGTACTGGGTGACCTCCGGCTGCGCGTTCGGCGCCCTGCTCGTCGGGCTGCTCGTCGCCCGCTCGCTGACCGGGGCCTACATCGCCGCGGAGCCCGGCGCGACGCGGGTGCTGGCCGTCTCGCCGGCCGCCTCCGATGGGGCCGAGACGGTCGGCCGGCCCGCCGAGTCCGCCGCGTCCGCCGAGTCCGCCGAGCCGCGTCCGCCGACCAGCCGGCGTGATCCGGCCGGTCCGCCGCCGGGTCATTCGCCGCGCGTACCGTGATTCCCATGGTCGCGGTCGTCGGGGACGCGCCGGACCGGAATGCGGACAGCGGGCTGTTCGGCCCCACGAGCGTGACGTGGCGCGTGCACGCGGATCCCGTGTTCCCGGTCGCGGGCGTGCGTGCGTTGCTGCTGCAGGCCCTGCATCCGCTGACGATGGCGGCGGTCGCCCAGCACGGCGGCTTCGACGACGACTTCTGGGGCCGGCTGGACCGCACGGGCCAGTACGTCACGACGCTGACCTTCGCCGGCGCCGACGAGGCGACGCGGACGGCGGCGCGCGTGCGGGGCATCCACCGCAGGCTCCGCGGCACGGACCCGGACACCGGCGCCGCGTTCCGGCTCGATCGGCCGGACCTGCTGCTCTGGGTGCACTGCTGCGAGATCGAGTCGTTCCTGTCCGTCGCCCGCCGCGCGGGAGCGCCGATCGGCCCGGCGGACGCCGATCGCTACGTCGCCGAGCAGGTGCTGTCGGCCACTCTGGTCGGCATCCCCGAGGCGATGGTGCCGGCCACGGCGGCGCAGGTCGCCGGCTACTTCGACGCCGTCCGGCCCGATTTGCGGCTCACCGACGCGGCCCGGCGCGGAGTGCGCCGACTGGCGGTGCCGCCGCTCACCTCGTGGGTGCGGCTGCTCACGCCCGCGCGGCCGGCGTGGCTCACGCTCGCCGGCGTGGCCGTCACCCTGCTGCCGCGGTGGGCGCGCCGGATGTACCGGCTGCCCGGCCTGCCGACCACCGACCTCGCGGCCACCGGCGCGATCAAGGCCCTGCGCTCCGCGCTGCTCGCGCTGCCCGACCGGTGGAGCGGGCCGCCCGAGGTGCAGGCCGCGCGCTCGCTGATGGCGGCCGGCTGAGCGGGACGCGACCGGGACCGCCGACGCGCGGTGGTCCCGGCCCACCCGCGTCCGGTCAGATCTGCGGATCCTCCTGCGGTTGCGAGTCCGCGCGGTTCACCGCGGAGACCACTGCCTTGAGCGACGCCGTGGTGATCGAGGAATCGATGCCGACCCCCCACACCACCTGGCCGCCGATGGCGCACTCGAGGTAGGCCGCGGCGCGGGCATCGCCGCCCGCCGACAGCGCGTGCTCGACGTAATCGAGAACCCTGACGTCGTAACCGGCCTCGTTGAGGGCGGCGCAGAACGCCGCCACCGGGCCGTTACCCGAACCGCGCAGCGACCGGCGCTCGCCGCGGGTCACCACGGCCGCCGTCACCTCGTCGTACCGGCCGGTGTCGTCCGCGTCCTCCGGCGTCTCGATGCGGGTCCGCAGCAGCTCCAGCGGGGTCCGCCGCTCCAGGTACTCCTCGGCGAAGTACGACCACATGGTCTTCGCGTCGACCTCGCCGCCCTCGGCGTCGGTGTGGCCCTGCACGACCCGGGAGAACTCGATCTGCAGGCGACGCGGCAGGTCGAGCCCGTGCTCGGTCTTCATGATGTACGCGACGCCGCCCTTGCCGGACTGCGAATTGACCCGGATCACGGCCTCGTAGGAGCGCCCGACGTCCTTCGGGTCGATCGGCAGATACGGCACCTGCCAGGTGAAGTCGTCCACCGGCACCCCGGCCGCCTCCGCGTCCCGGTGCAGGTGGTCGAAGCCCTTCTTGATCGCGTCCTGGTGCGAGCCGGAGAAGGCCGTGTACACGAGGTCCCCGCCGTAGGGGTGCCGCTCGGGGACCGCCAGCTGGTTGCAGTACTCGACCGTGCGGCGGATCTCGTCGATGTCCGAGAAGTCGATCTGCGGGTCGATGCCCTGGCTGAACACGTTCAGCCCCAGCGTCACCAGGCAGACGTTGCCGGTCCGCTCGCCGTTGCCGAACAGGCAGCCCTCGATCCGGTCCGCGCCCGCCATGTAGCCCAGCTCGGCGGCGGCGACGGCGGTGCCGCGGTCATTGTGCGGATGCAGCGAAAGCACGATGCCGTCGCGGCGGTCCAGGTTCCTGTGCATCCACTCGATGGAGTCGGCGTAGACGTTCGGTGTCGCCATCTCCACGGTGGCGGGCAGGTTGACGATCATCGGAGCGGACGGCGTTGGCTGCCAGATCGCCGCGACCGAGTTGCACACCTCGACGGCGTACTCGAGCTCGGTGCCGGTGTAGGACTCCGGCGAGTACTCGAAGCGCCAGTCGGTGTCCGGATACTTCTCGGCCCAGCGCGCGACCTCCTCGGCGGCGTCGGTGGCGATCCGGGTGATGCCGGCGCGGTCCAACCCGAACACCACGCGCCGCTGCAGGGCCGACGTCGAGTTGTACAGGTGCACGACCGCGGAGTGCGAGCCCTCGACGGACTCGTACGTGCGCGCGATCAGCTCGGTCCGGGCCTGAGTCAGCACCTGGATCCGTACGTCGTCGGGAATGGCGTCCTGCTCGATGATCTCGCGCACGAAGTCGAAGTCGGTCTGGCTCGCCGAGGGGAATCCGACCTCGATCTCCTTGTAGCCCATGCTGACCAGCAGGTCGAACATGCGGCGCTTGCGCGCCGGCGTCATCGGATCGATCAGGGCCTGGTTGCCGTCGCGCAGGTCGACCGCGCACCACAGGGGCGCCTTCGTGATGACCGCGGACGGCCAGGTCCGGTCGGGCAGATCGATGGGGGTGAACGGGGTGTAGCGGTGGATCGGCATCGAGCTGGCTCGCTGCCGGTTGTACTCGGGCTGGTCGTCGCGGCGGTCGCCGACGGGCGGACGCAGCCGGGAGGGAGCGGGTGTGCCCATGGGATTCCTCTGGAGGGGTTGCCCGCGTTCGGGTGTGGTCCTCGCGGGACGGGGGACGACCGGCAGCACGTCGACCCGCGACGGAGAGCCAGCCTGTCGAATCAGGCTCCGTCGCGGCGACGAAGAAGCAGTCGGCCTGCGCGGCCGACGCCCACACCGGGTGCCACGGGTGGGACTGTACTCCGATCACTGCTGCCGATCAGCCCCGGCCGATCAGGCCCGCCGTTCGTCCCCGGGCCGCCGACAACGGCCCGGGACTCACGGTCTCGACGAGATCGGCTCAGCTGCCGAGCCCGAGTTCCTGGCAGGCCGGGACCGCGTTGGCCGCCGCCTTCGCCTCGGCCGTGGGCTCGAACTTGGCGATGTCCAGGCTGCCGATGGCGTTCTGGAAGTCGGTGACGAACTGCTGGCCGCCCGCCTGGTCGGTCGGGCTCAGGGTGGCCGCCCGATCCGCGAAGTCGAGCATGATCTGGCCGCCCTCCTTCATGTTGGTCTGCAGCGTCGTGGCCAGCTCCGCACCGCCGGAGAAGGTCGGCGGCGGCAGCGTCTCGAGCTCCGCGCCGGTGTCCGTGAACGCCTGGCCGATCGTGCCGAGCAGGGTGCCCAGCTCCTCGGGCGTCTCCGCGTTGACGTTGCCGCTGGCCAGCTCGCCGAACGGGGCGAGCCCGCCGCAGAAGGTCTCGAACCAGGCCGCCGTCTCGGCGTCGACCTGGACGGTGCTCGAGCCGCTCCCGGACGCGCTGGACGTCGACGAGCTGGACGACGACTCGCTCGCGGAGGAGCTCGACGAGCTGGCGGCCGAGCTGCTCGCGGTCGGTGTGCCGCCGGAGCTGCAGCCCACCAGCACCACCAGCGATGCGACGACGAGGCTCGACACGAGGGGGGTGCGTCTCATCGGGTGCTCCTTCGATCGGCGGTTGGCCCGGGGTCGCCCATGCGGCGCCCCCCGTCGGCGACGGGCCGTCGCCGCACCCCGAGTGGCAGACGATACGCGATCCGGTGACCCACGAGGTCGCGGCGCCTCTGAGCGCTGGCGTTGAGCGAGCGCACACGCACCTGGACCCGCGTGCAGTCGCGCGAAACCAGGGCGCGTCCCTCAGGACCGGGCCAGCACGCCGACGCTGACCGCCGACCGCGGAGGATCGTGTCGGCCTGAACAGCACGATGTTCCACGATCAACGGGGCGAGCCGACCGCATCAAATCGGATCGACCGCATCGAAAACGAGCGATTGCACAACAGCGTCGTTCGGAACGAGTGCGGTGAGCTGCCGACGACCGAGCGCGGTCAATACCGGGAGTGCATGACGACCTGCGTCCGCGACTGGTCCGCCGCGATGCAGCCCCAGATGATCGACGTCAGCCAGATCACCGGCCACCAGAAGAACCAGGCGAGGCCGAAGGTCAGAACGCCCACGACGAAGCCGCCGAAGAGCGCCACCGCGATCATGATCAGCGCGCCGGACACCGTCGAATAGAGCATGCCGAGCGGACCGAAGAAGAATGTCAGGAGAAATGCAACGCCCACCGACTTCGGCGGTGACATGTTCACGAAGGTTGTGGAGCCGTACGGCGCCGCCGCGTATGTCGGCGGCGGGTAGCCGGGGTACTGCGGCGGTGGCGGCGCGGCGTAATGAGTCCATGCGTTGCCGTCCCACCACCTCGGCTGCGGAGAGCCCGCCGGATCCGGGTACCAGCCAGGTGTGCGGCTCCCGGGGCGTTCCGCGGTGGGACCGGTCTGCCCGAAGCCGGGTGGGTCGATGGACGGCCACGGATCGGACTGCTGATCAGGGCTCGGGGCGAGCCGCACCTGGTCGCCGAACGACGTGCCATTCCACCATCGTTCGGTGCCCTCGATGGCCGGGTCCGGGTACCAACCCGCGGGTCGGTGTGCGTCGTCCGGCACGTGGAACACCCCCAGCACAATCGTCTGCCGAGCACCGGGGGCGAAGATATCAGCACGAATTGGGCGCGCCAGCCGTACGAATTCCGGCGGGCGCGCAGCGGGTCGTGCCGGCGCCGGCCGAATCGGAGTGCGTCGGCCGGTAGTCTGACGTGCGGATGTAGGCAGTGCCCGTCGATCGAGAAGGGGTCTCCGCCGCCTCCCACCGGCTTCGCGCCGGGCGCCCTCCGGCTCGGGCCGGCGGCGTCCGGACGGATCGCGGGCGCCCTCCTCCGGCCAGGCGCGCGCGGGCGCGCGGAGCGGCGTGGCAGCACGGCCGGGTCGGGCAGGCGCGGCCCCGGGTCGCGCGGAGCAGCGGGAGCACCATCGTGGGGCTGGTCGTCCAGAAGTACGGCGGATCCTCGGTCGCGACGGCCGAGCGGATCAAGCGGGTGGCCGAGCGCATCGTGGCGACCCGCAAGGACGGCAACGACGTGGTCGTCGTCGTCAGCGCCATGGGCGACACCACCGACGAGCTGATGGATCTCGCGCAGCAGGTCTCGCCGTCCCCGCCGGCCCGCGAGCTGGACATGCTGCTGACCTCGGGCGAGCGGATCTCGAACGCGCTCGTCGCGATGGCGATCTCCTCGCTCGGCGCGGAGGCCCGCTCCTTCACGGGATCGCAGGCCGGCGTCATCACCGACTCGACGCACGGCCGCGCGCGCATCATCGACGTCACGCCGGGCCGGATCCAGGCGGCGCTGAACGAGGGCTACATCGCGCTCGTGGCGGGCTTCCAGGGCGTGAGCCAGGACACCAAGGACATCACCACGCTCGGTCGCGGCGGCTCGGACACCACGGCGGTCGCGCTGGCCGCCGCGCTGCACGCCGACGTCTGCGAGATCTACACGGACGTGGACGGCGTCTACTCGGCCGACCCGCGGATCGTCGCCGACGCGGCGAAGCTCGACACCATCACCTACGAGGAGATGCTGGAAATGGCCGCGGCCGGCGCCAAGGTGCTGATGCTGCGGTGCGTCGAGTACGCCCGCCGGTACGGAGTGCCGGTGCACGTGCGGTCCTCGTACTCGGACCGGACCGGAACCATCGTCGAAGGAAGCATGGAGGACCTCCCCGTGGAACAGGCGTTGATCACCGGAGTCGCGCACGAGCGCGGCGAGGCCAAGGTGACGGTGACCGCGGTGCCGGATCACCCCGGCGTGGCCGCCAAGATCTTCCGCGCGATCGCGGATGCGGAGATCGACATCGACATGGTGGTGCAGAACATCTCGCGCGCCGCCGAGGGCAGGACGGACATCACGTTCACCCTGCCGAAGGGCGACGGCCCGACCGCGGTCGCCGCCCTGGAGGCGCGCAAGGCGGACATCGAGTTCGATCAGATCGTCTACAACGACCACGTCGGCAAGGTCTCGCTGATCGGCGCCGGCATGCGCTCGCACCCGGGCGTCACGGCGACCTTCTGCGAGGCGCTGGCCGCGGCCGGGGTGAACATCGACATCATCTCCACGTCGGAGATCCGGATCTCCGTGCTGGTCAGGGATGTCGAGCTGGACACGGCGGTGCGGGCGCTGCACCAGGCCTTCGACCTCGGCGCCGACGAAGCCGCCGTGGTGTACGCGGGAACGGGACGGTGAGCGGCATGAGCGCAGGGCAGCGTGGCAACGGCCTGCGGGTCGGCGTGGTGGGCGCGACCGGCCAGGTCGGCGGCGTGATGCGGAAGATCCTGGCGGAGCGGGACTTTCCGCTCGCCTCCATCCGGTTCTTCGCCTCCGCGCGGTCGGCCGGGTCGACGATCGACTGGCGCGGCGAGCCCGTCGTCGTCGAGGACGCCGCCGTCGCAGAAGATCTCGGCGACCTCGACATCGCGCTGTTCTCGGCCGGCGCCGGCACGTCCAGGGCGCAGTCGCCGCGGTTCGCGGCCGCCGGCGTGACCGTCGTGGACAATTCGTCCGCATGGCGGATGGATCCCGCTGTGCCGCTGGTTGTCTCGGAGGTCAACCCCGGCGAGGTGGCGAGCGCGGCGATCGCCCGCGGCGGCAAGGGCATCATCGCCAATCCGAACTGCACCACCATGGCGGCGATGCCGGTGCTCGCCCCGCTGCACGCCGCGGCGGGCTTGCGGCGGTTGGTCGTCACCACGTTCCAGGCGGTGTCCGGCAGCGGGCTGGACGGCGTGGCCGAACTGGACGGGCAGGCCCGCGCCGTGATCGACGACGCCGCCCGGCTGACCCACGACGGTTCCGCGGTCGACTTCCCGACGCCGAAGAAGTACGTCCGTCCGATCGCGTTCAACGTGGTGCCGTTCGCCGGCAACCTGGTGGACGACGGCTCGGGCGAGACCGACGAGGAACAGAAGCTGCGCAACGAGTCCCGCAAGATCCTCGGCATCCCGGACCTGCTGGTGTCCGGCACCTGCGTGCGGGTGCCGGTGTTCAGCGGGCACTCGCTGTCGATCAATGCGGAGTTCGCCGAGCCGCTGAGCCCCGCGCGGGCGACGGAGCTGCTGACCGGCGCGCCCGGCGTGGAGCTGTCCGACGTGCCGACGCCGCTGCAGGCGGCCGGGTCCGATCCCTCCTTCGTGGGCCGGATCCGCACGGACCCGGGGGTGCCGGACGGCCGCGGCCTGGTGCTGTTCGTCTCCGGCGACAACCTGCGCAAGGGCGCCGCGCTCAACGCCGTGCAGATCGCCGAGCTGGTCGCCGCGTCCCGCTGACACCCGGTCGCGTGCCAGCCGGTCGCCGACACGGCTTGGGGGAGAGCAGTTTTCGGGTGGCGGGTGTCGATCTCGCGGCTCAGGACGCGGGGACGGCGATCGCCGAGCTCGAGTGGTCGGCCGTCGGCGCGCGGATCACCGACCTCCGGGTGGGTGTCGGCAACGACGACATCACGGATGCGGCCCAAGGGTGTCGCTCGTCGGGGTGGACTGCCCGCTGGGCTGGCCGAGCGCATTCACCGATCTGGTCCTCGCCCACCGCCGAGGATCCACGCCGGCCGACGCGGGCGCGGACGTGATCGCGCGCCGGCGGCTGGCCCTCCGGCGCACCGATTTCGTCGTTCGACAGCGGACGGGCCGGTGGCCGTTGAGTGTGTCCGCGGACCTGATCGCCTATCCGGCGATGCGGTGTGCCGGCCTGCAGGCGCGGATCGGGCGGGCCGGGCCGGTGCGGCGGAGCGGCATCGGCTCGGTGCTCGCCGAGGTCTACCCAGCCGCGGCCCTGTCCCGCTGGTCGATTCCGGCCGCCCGGCCGAAGAAGGACCCGGTCCTGCTGGCCGCCGTCGTCGAGCGGCTCGCGCGCCGCGCGCCGCGCTTGCGGTGGGGTGCGCACATGGGGCTGTGCCGAGTGTCGCACGACGCGTTCGATGCGGTGATCGCGGCACTCGTCGCCGCGGCCGTCGTCCTGGGCCGGACCGAGCTCCCCGGTCCCGACGACCTCGCGGCCGCGGACGAAGAGGGGTGGATCCACCTCCCCGACCCCGGCTTCCTCGACCTGCTCGCGGAGGTCCCGGGCCTCGACACGGCAACGACCGGGCCGGGAGCCGGGCCGGACAGCGCGCAGATCAGCGGCAGGTAGCGACGGCGAGCGTGCCGTTCCGGCCGGCCGGGCCAGCCTCGGACGCGACGGCGTAGCCGCAGCCGTCGATGGTGCCCGTGACGCCCTCGGCCTGCATCAGCGTCGGCATCGTAAGGTTGACCGCCGGCCAGTCGGGAAACGAGGCGAGATCGGCGTTCTCGGCGGGCGCGCGGTACTGCAGCAGCTGGTCGTAGGTCAGCAGCAGCACCTGCCCCGGCGAGCTCGCGGCGTCGGTCACCACGTTCCCGGTCACCAGCGACTGCAGGGCGATCGGCGGGTCGGGCGGCCGGAACTCACGGACGAACTCCAGCGTTCCGCCGCCCGCCGGCGCCCGGTAGATCCGGTGCGGGCCGACCGCGCCGTTCACCCGGTCCGGCTTGGTGATCACCAACGGCGTCCCGGCCGCATCGACCAGGAGGGCCTCCGCGTTCTGCGAGCCGTCCGGATAGGTGTACGACCATGCGTCGGCCGGCACCGAATCGTCCGAGCCGTCGGTGGCCGGCTCCCGCAGCCGGTAGATGACGACGCGCGGGCGGCCCACCTGGTCGCCGATGTCGCCGACGTACAGGCACTGCGCCGCCGGCGGCAGGCCGATCCCGGCGTCGGTCGGCGTCGCGCCGCACGCGCCCGAGGCCAGTGCCTCGGCGTTGCCCGCGTTCATCCCGTCGATCGCGATCCGCGCGAGCAGGGCGCCGTCCCCGCCGACGGCGAGGATCTCGCCGATTGCGGTGGCGTCGTCGACGAGGTAGAACGCGCCGGGGCTGCGCACGGACGCGGTCAACCCGCTCGCCTCCTCGGCGCCGCCCATGTAGCGGGGAGACCCGGACGTCGACATCCCGCGGGCCCGTCGGCGCTGGTTCCGGAGCCGGCTCCGGAGTCGGCTGAGAATCCTGCGGGGTGGGCTGCGGTTCGGCCGGCGTCGGCTGCTCGGCGGTGACGGGCGCCGATCCGTTCGCGGCGGGTGGGCCGGTCGGGGCGGCCGTCGACTGCGCCACCTTGGACGCGCTGTACGCGGCCCATTGCGCGGACATGTCGTGGCACCCGGCGAGCGACCCGGCCAGCAGCACGGTCAGGCCGAGGCAGACGGCGACGCTCGCTCCCCGCCTCGACCGCGCCCGCATGACCCCCTCGTTCGGGGGTGGTGGTGGCGCACCCCTGCCCCGCACCTTAGCCGGGCAAATCGCCCGCCGGATGCGGCGGGACCGCCCCGACCCACCGCGAAGCGCCCGCGGGGAGCAGGATCGGACGGTGACCTCCGAGGTGGTGGCGTTGGGCGGCTCGGTGGAGTCCGGGTCGCAGTCCGATCGCGCGATGCGCGCGGTCGTCTCGACGCTCACCGAGCGCGGCGTCGGCGTCCGGGTGTTCGCGGCCCGCGTACTCGACTTCCCGCCCTACCACCCCGGCGCCCCGCTGACCGCGCAGGCCCGCGAGTTCGTGGCGGCGGTGCGCGCCGCCGACGCGGTGGTGATCGCCTCGCCGGGCTACCACGGCATCGTCTCCGGGCTGGTGAAGAACGCCCTGGACTACCTCGAGGAGCTGCGCTCGGACGAGCGTCCCTACCTGCACGGCCGGCCCGTCGGGCTGGTGGCGGTCGCGGGCGGCTGGCAGGCGGCGGTCGGCACCCTCGGCTCGCTGCGGCAGGTGGTGCACGCGCTGCGCGGCTGGCCCACGCCGCTGGGCCTCGCCATCAACAGCCGCGTCACGGCGTTCGACGACGAGGGGCACACGGGCGACGAGCACGTGGCCGCGTCCATCCCGGTGCTGTGCGACCAGCTGCTGATGTTCAAGGCCGGCTGACGCCCCACCCAAATCCATCGTCTCCCCGAACCGTCCTTCGCCAGAGCGTTGGCTGGCGGTTCGGACAACCGGCTCGGGGCCGGGCGGGGCCGGCGGCCCGATCAGGGGCCGGGCCGGGCGGCCAGCGCCGACCGGACGAACTCGATCTCGCAGGCGACCTGGCGCAGCCGCTCCTCGATCACCATCGAGCCGTGCCCGGCCTCGTACTCGTAGACCGCGTACGACTTGCCCCGCTCGGCGAGCGCGTCCAGGTAGTTCGTGATCTGCCGGATCGGGCACCGCGGGTCGTTGTCGCCGGCCAGGATCAGCACGGGCGCGGTGACGTCGTCGACGTAGGTGATCGGCGACGAATCCCGGTAGGCGTCCGGGACATCGGCGGGGGAGCCCCCGAACAGCGCGCGGTCGTACGCCCGGAGCGGCTCCATCTCGTCCTCGTACGCCGCGACGTAGTCGGCGACGGGTACTCCGGCCACCCCGACCGCCCACCGCTCCGGCTGGGTGCCCAGCGCGAGCAGCGTCAGGAAGCCGCCCCAGGAGTGCCCGACGATCGCGCACGCGGCCGGGTCGATCACCCGCTGCGCGGCGAGATGGTCGTACACGGCTGCGATGTCGGAGAGCTCGATGTGACCGATGCGTTCCGTCAACGCGTCCCGCCAGGCTGATCCGTAGCCGGTCGAGCCGCGGTAGTTCACCTGCACCACCGCGAAGCCCGCGTCCAGCCAGGCGGCGCGGCCCGCGTCGAAGGAGTCCTCGTCGCCGGCGGCCGGGCCGCCGTGCACCGAGAACACCGTCGGCCAGCCGGCTTCCGGGCGCACCCCGGAGCCGGGCTCGGCCAGCAGCGAGTGGATCCGGCCGCCGGGGCCGTCCACCCAGACGTCCGTGACCGGCTCGGACGGCGGCGCCGGGTCGCCCGGAGAGATCAGCGGCTCGTCGGCACCGTCGATGCCCAGCCGGCGGAGCTGGCCGGGCCGCGCGGCGCTGGACCAGCGGTACCAGATCGTGCCGTCCTTGCGTGCCGCGGCGCCGCCGACCACCCCCGCGGGGATCGGGATCGTCTCGACGTCGCCGACGCCCGTGGCGCTCTCGGGATCCAGCGGGACGCGGTGCACCGTGGTGCGGCCGGCGTGCGTGCTCACCACGAGCAGCGCGGTCGCGTCGGGGTAGAAGTCCGCGTCGAGGTCGCCCGGCAGGTCGACGTCGAGCTCGCGCGTCTCGCCGGTGACCGGGTGCCAGATGAGCAGTTCCTCCCGGCCGCGCCGCTCGTGGCCGACGAGCAGCCGCTGGTCGCCGGGGATGGGCGAGAAGCCCAGCGCCGTCAGGCCTTTGCCGGGCGCATCGGAGAGCTCCCGGAGGACCTCCCCGTCCGGCAGCGAGAACGACCGCAGGGCAGGGTATCGAGAGTCGCCGTGCTCCGAATGGGAGAGCACCCAGACGGTCTCGTCGGTGGACAGCGCCCCGACGCCCGCATCCTCGGGATGCCGATAGACGACGGCGGCGTCGGTCCGGGGCCCGGACGGCCGTGATTCGCCCTCCGTGCGGAGCAGGTGGATCCGGGTCCCGTCGTCGTCGGAGAAGCCGACGAGCACGGTGCTTCCGCCGACCTCGAGCCCGGCGGGGTAGCCCGGC
Organism: uncultured Actinomycetota bacterium; assembly: GCA_963844455.1. Classification (GTDB taxonomy): domain Bacteria; phylum Actinomycetota; class Actinomycetes; order Mycobacteriales; family Nakamurellaceae; genus Nakamurella. The sequence goes on along the minus strand of CAWJOH010000026.1, from coordinate 189,074 downwards.
GGCACGTCGGGCAGTGCGGGGTCACCGGCGTCCGGGGAGCCGAAGGGCTGGGCGCGCCAGGAACCGAACTCGTCGCCGTGCGAGTCGTCGAACCACCACAGCTGCTCGCCGTCCGCGGACAGCGTGGCCATGATCGTGCCGTCCGGCCGGTCGGTGGCCTGCGTGTGCTCGCCGGTCGAGACGTCCCAGGTGGACACCTCGAAGGTGCCCGTCGCGTTGGAGACGTACACCGTGCGGTCCTCGGCGTCCCTGGCCATCGCCGGCAGCGACACCCGGACGGCGGAGAACCGTCGCCGCCAGCGTTCCTCCGCGGCGGGGTCGTCGAACAACGCGTCCGGGACGACGGCAGCCGGGTGCGCGCCGACCGGCGGCGCGGGGTCGGGGGTCGTGGCGCGGGCCGCGAGGTCGACCCGGTCCGCGGGTTGATCGATGTCCGGGTCGGAGGTCACCGAATCATCTTGCCGGGTGCGCGAGCCCGGATCGGGACGGACCGGCGCCGCGCGGGCGTCACCGGTCCGTGCGCAGTTCCCGCGCGAGCAGCACGGCGGCCCGGCGGAGCTGCCGGACCACGTTCACCACGCGGTCCGGTGGCAGCGCGCTCGCCTGGTCGGCCATGCCGATCGCCATCGTCTCGCCACCGATCGCGACGGCGACGGCACGCGTGTCCTCGAACCGCTCCTGATCGCTGACCGCGAAACCCTCCCCGCGCACCCGGTGCAGCTCGCGGAGGAACGAGGTGGGAGAGGTCAGGGTGTTGGACGTGCGGGCCGGCATGCCCGAGGCCGCCAGCAGCTGCAGCACCGCGTCGTCGGGCAGCTGGGCGGCGACGGCCTTGCCGATCGAGGTGGCGTGGATCTGGGTGTGCTCGCCCACCAGCGGCACCCGTTCGTCCCATCGCTGCGGCACCGTCACCCACAGGTAGCGGATGCCGGAGCCGTCGAGCGTGGCCAGCATCCAGATGCCGGAGTCGCCGGACGCGAGCCGCGCCATGAGCGGCTTCGCGGCCGACACCACCCGATCGAGCCGGTCGGACAGCAGCCCCCGCCGGCCGCGCGCGGTGGGCGCCAGCCGGTACCCGTAGCCGTCCTCGGTGCGCAGCACGTACCCGCGGACCTCCAGCGCGGCGAGGTAGCGGAACGCCGAGCTCTTGGGCAGCTCGGCGTCGGCGGAGATCGTGGACAGGGAGGTGCCCAGCGGATGGGCGGCCAGCACGTCGAGCACGTCGCAGACGCGGTCGACGGCGCGCAGCGGGTACGCGGTGTGCCGGGTGTCGAGGAGTCCGGACATCGTCGCCCTCCATCCCGACGGTCGGACACACCGGCTGCCGGGGGAACGCGAGCGCGTCGGGACGACAGTCAGCCGCGAGGCCCCCGTCCCCAGGTCGCGCGGCCTGACCATACCTGGACGGCTCGCGGCCGGACATCATCCGATTCGGGCAAGACGTGCGCCGGACGGCTGGCTCTGGGCCAGTGGACGCGGTCGTTCCGTAACCCGTGCAAAGCTTCTCGCCTCATTCGGACTCGTCCGAGTGATCACCGCCCGTCCGGGCGGGCTCCTGCGCGCCCCGTCACCCTTCGATGATCTCGCATGTTTCGACCACGTCGGCCTCGACCGTCGGCGCCGGCATCCGGCACCGGTCGCCCGCTCCGGCCTCACCTCGCAGGACGTCGATCGAGCCGTCGAGCACCGGACCGGAGATGTAGTTCATGCCCGCCAGCCGGTCGTCGTCGGCGCCGCCGAGCAGCAGGTCGGCGCCCAGCCCGCCCGCCAGGAGGTCCTGCCCTGGGCCACCGCTCAGGGTGTCGTTGCCTGCGGCGGCGACCATCGTGTCGTCTCCGTAGCCGCCGATCAGATGGTCGTCGCCACCGCCCGCGTAGATGTCGTCCGGACCGGGGCCGCCGTCCAGGATGTCCGGCAGGTCGTCGCCGTTGAGACTGCCCCCGAGATCGTCGCTGGAACCATTGCCCCTCAGCGTGTCCCGTCCGGTCCAGTCGATCAGGCTGTCGTGCCCAGGGCCGCCGTCCGCGACGTCGTCGCCGAGTCCGCCGTCGATGAAGAGCGGCGCTGCGCTGGTGGTGCCGAACGAGTCGTTGCCCGCCCCCAGGAGGACCCGCACCTGGAGCAGGACGCCGCTGTTCGTCGGTGGGGGCCTCGCAGATCACGGCGAACTGCCCGGGCGACGCCTTGGCCGGAACGCAGCCGGGCCCCACCTGGATCGGCGCGGCGTCGGTGATCCGGAAGCGCCCGTCCGCAACATTCGACAGGGTGAGCACGTTGTCGCCGGCGAAGCCGGTGATGCGGAGCGCGACGGGGTTGAACCCCAGTGGCGCGACCTCGGCGTAGGCGTTGGGCGCCGGCGGCGCGACGCTCCCCGCCAGCGCGACGGGCGCGCGGGTGGCGGTCAGCACGACCGCCGCGGCCGCGGCGAGGACGGCGGTGGTGTCGGCGATTCGGCGCAGGGTCGGGTGCATCAGGGCAAACTCCTCGGGGTGGGGCATCGACCGGCGGTCGCCGATCACTTCCCAGAGGCGGCGGCACCGCAGGGCGGTCGCGGATTCCACAGAACTGTGCAACGGGGCGGAGCTGTGCAACCGGCGGAGCTGTGCAACCGGCCGGCCCGTGCAACCGACCCCGTACAAGCGACCCCGTACAAGCGACACAGTGCGACGGACGCCGGGCAACCGGCGCGATGGCGGTGCGTCTCCGAAAGTTCCGTAGTAGCTCCGTACCGGTACGGAGTCCGCCGTCCGCCGGTGGCCGGCTCCGAACACCACGTGAACGGACACGCACGACCCCGCGCCGGCGCCGACCGGCTGCGGGCCGCGGCCGACCTGCGCGCGGCCTTCGACCTGGCGTCCGACCTGGTGGAACTCGACAGCGGCGAGGCGATCGGCCCGGTCCTGCTCCGCGGACTGGCGTCGATGGTCGGCGCGGACGCCGCGACCCTGACGCATCTGGACCTCGACAGTCAGCACGAGGTGGTGATCCGGTGGCCGGCGGACCCGCTCGAGCGGCGCGTCCTGGACGGCTACCGCGCGCTCGGGCGCACCCACCCGTTGCGCGGGCCGATCCGGTCGATGCCCGTCGCCGCAGAGGGGCCCGCCGCCGTGCGGATCTCGGACGTGCTGACCGAGCGCGCCTGGCGGGCATCGGCGCTGCACCGCGACGCGATGACCGGCGTCGCCGATCAGGTCTGCCTGCCCCTGCACCGGCGTGGCGGCGTGGTCCGCGCGGTCACCCTGTCTCGGGATGCCGGCGCCTTCAGCGACCGGCAGCGGGACCTGCTGGTCGCGTCGGCGCCGCACGTCGGCGCGGCGCTGCGGCGCGCCGCGACGCACCGCACCGTGGGATTCCAGCTCGCGCCGCAGCCGGGGTGGGTGCCGCTCTCCGCCGCTCCCGGGCTGCGGCCGCCGGGCCCGACCGTCGGGGCCGCCGCGGCGGCGCCGGACGCGGCCCGCGGCCTGACCGAGCGCGAGCGCCAGGTGCTGGCCCACGTCGTCGACGGACTCACCGACGCACAGATCGCCCGTCGGCTGGACCTGCGCCCGTCGACCGTGTCTCGGCACCTGCATCGCATCTACACCCGGCACGGGCTGGCGAATCGCGCGGCAGCGGCCAGGTTCTACGCCGGCCTGTCGATGATCGGCGCCGCGCGGACCGGTCCGCGCTGATCGGGAGGCGGCTTGATCAGGGGTTGCGCCGATCAGGGCGATGGGTGGGTCGTCGTCAGCCGCCGAGCGCGGCGAAGGCCTCGATCTCGACCAGGGCGCCGGGGAACGCGAGCCCGGCGACCAGCATCCCGGTGATCGCCGTCGGGTGCTGACCCCACACCTTCTGCGCCGCGGCGAAGCCCTGGTTGACGTCCTGCCCGGCGGCGATGTAGATCCCCAGCCGGGTGACGTCCTCGGGCCCGGCACCGACGGCGGCGAGCGCGGCCAGGACGTTGCGCAGGGCCTGCTCGGACTGGGTGAACAGGTCGTCGCCGACCAGCTTTCCCTCGGCGTTCACACCGTTCTGGCCGCCGACGAACACCAGCGTCTCGGCGTCGCGGACCGCGACGACCTGCGTGAACGCCGGATTGACGTAGAGCTCGGGCGGGTTCACATGATCGATCTGCATGGCTCGAACCTAGCAACGGGGACCGACAGGCTGGCCGGTTCGAGCCGGCCGCCGGCAGGGTCGTGGGCCCGGCCCCGCTTGCGGAGCGCTGGGTGAATCACGACGGGCAGACAGTGGCGAGCAGGTTGCGGTGATTGGCCTGCTGCTCGGCATCGGTCAGCTCCTCGCGGCCCGACCACGTGGCGAAGCTGATCGGGGCACATGGCCCATCCTTGGCCGAGCGGGTGCCGCTGTTCCGGCGCAGGATGCTGACCAGGTCGTTCCGCTGCACGGTGCCGATCCCGCAGGACGAGCAGTACGAGATGTCGAGCTTCCGGTAGACCTTGCCGTACTCCATCTTCGTCCTGGTGTCGATCCCGGATAGCTTCGTCCGCGACCCAGTCGACCTCTCCGTCGAACTCGGAATGGGCGGCATCGCCCGTGACTCTGGCCCGTATGCGGCCCTCCGTCTACGGTGTGGGGCATCCGCCAGATGTCTCCACTTCGGGGGTTTCCCATGGTCGACGACGACCGCCGCTTCACCGTTCGCCGCGCAGGCATCGCCGTCGCCGCGGCCTTCGCACTCGGGATCGTCGGCGTCGGCACGCCGGCCTCCGCCGCTCCCGCCGCCGGGCCCCCTGCCACGGCGGTGGGCACCGGGCGCCCGACGCCACCGGCTCCGTCCACCTCGACCGGGTACGGCGGTGCCGTCTCGTCGGTCGATGCATCCGCCAGCGCAATCGGCCTCGAGGTGCTCCGCGACGGCGGCAACGCCGCGGATGCCGCGATCGCCACCGCGGCGGCGCTCGGCGTGACCGAGCCCTACAGCTCCGGCATCGGAGGCGGCGGCTACTTCGTGTACTTCGACGCCGCGAGCGGCGAGGTCACCACGATCGACGGCCGCGAGACGGCGCCGGCGGCCATGCCGAGCGACGCCTTCGTGATCCCCGGGAGCGTTTCGTCCGCAGGCTCCGTTCGGCGTCGGGTACCCGTTCGCCGATGCCGTCTCCTCAGGGCTCTCGGTCGGCGTGCCGGGCACCCTCGCGACGTGGGAGACCGCGCTCGACCGGTTCGGCACGGCGTCGCTCCGTGACTCGCTGGAGCCCGCCATCCTCCTCGCGACGAAGGGGTTCACGGTCGACCAGACCTTCCGCGACCAGACGCTCGCCAACCAGGCGCGCTTCGCGGCGTTCCCCGACACCGCCGAGCTGTTCCTCCCGAACGGCGACGCCCCACAGGTCGGGACGATCTTCAAGAACCTCGACCTCGCGATGACGCTCCGGCAGATCGCGCTGAAGGGCACCGACGTGTTCTACGAGGGTCCGATCGCCGACGAGATCGCCGACGTCGTCCAGGATCCGATCACCGCCCCCGGCGCCACCCTGCCCGCGTTCCCCGGCTACCTGACGGCCGACGACCTCGCCGGCTACGAGGTGCTCGAGCGGGATCCGACGCACATCGACTACCGCGGCCTCGACGTCTACGGCATGGCGCCGTCGTCGTCGGGCGGCACGACGGTCGGCGAATCGCTGAACATCCTCGAGAACTACGACCTCTCCGCAGCGGAGACGGCGCAGAGCCTGCACCTCTACTTCGAGGCCACGGCCCACGCCTTCGCCGACCGCAATGCCTACGTCGGCGACCCGGCGTTCGTGGACGTGCCGACCGAGACGCTGCTCAGCCAGGACTTCGCCGACGCCCGGGCCTGCGTGATCGACCCCGACGTCGCGTCGGTCAAGCCGGTGGCCCCCGCGCCGCTGGACGCGGCCGGCTGCGCGGCGGCGGCGCTCGAGGAGGAGGCGGACACCGAGAACATCTCGACGACCCACCTCTCGGTCGTCGACCAGTGGGGCAACGCGGTCGCGTACACGCTCACGATCGAGTCGACCGGCGGTTCGGGGATGACGGTTCCCGATCGTGGCTTCCTGCTGAACAACGAACTCACGGACTTCAGCTTCGTGCCGAACCCTGCCGACCCGAACATCGTCGAGCCCGGCAAGCGCCCGCGGTCCTCGATGTCGCCGACCATCGTGCTCGACGACGGCGACGTGCGGTACGTGGTCGGCTCGCCCGGCGGGTCGATGATCATCACGACGGTGACGCAGGTGCTCATGAACCGCATCGACCTCGGCATGACCCTGCCCGAGGCGGTGGCCGCACCCCGTGCGTCGCAGCGCAACACGGCGGCCGTCGCAGCCGAACCGGCGTTCCGCGCCGCCTATGAGGCCGCCCTCACGCCGTACGGGCACACGTTCACCACGACGGCCGAGATCGGAGCGGTGGCGGCCATCGAGGTGGACGCCGACGGGCTGATGACCGCGGCGGCCGAACCGGTGCGTCGCGGCGGCGGAACCGGCCTGGTGGTCGACCCGGCCGACTGAGCTCCGGTGGGGCCGGTTCGGGCCGCCAGGACGACCCGCCCCACCGGTCCCTCCCGGTTGCGCGGACCGGGGCCGCGTTGTGACCGCGTGCAGGGGGCAACGTGAAAGCGGTTCAAACGATGCTCGGCCACGCCTCCGCCGCGATGACCCTGGACACCGACAGCGACCTTTCCCGGACGACCTAGACGCGGTCGCGGCCCGCTGGATGAAGCAGCACGCGCACAGAGTGTGGGTCCGGCAATCGCACGTTCCCGTTGGACCCGGAGCGCTCTCTGAGGCCAGGCGATCGGACCGATCGGACACCAGCGAACATTCGGTAGCAGGCCGCTTCCGTCTCAGCAGTGCGCCGGGCGATCACTCTGGTCCGCCGTCTCACAGCTTTGCGACGGCACGAGTCGTCCTGTCCCTGGATCCGTACCGCGGGCGGACCTCACAGCACCGACGTGCCGTACATCTGCCCGAGCGGGTCGCAGATCAGTTCGAGCCGCTCGCCGTCGGGACCGGGAAAATAGATCGAGGTTCCGCTCTCCTCCCGATAGGCGACCCCGGCGGCGTCGAGCTTCCCCTTCAGGTGACGCCACCGATGCGGCTCGACCGAGATGGCGATGTGGTGCAGGCCGCCGAGCACCTCGGCGTACGGGCCGACATCCAGTCCCGGGAAGTCGAAGAACGCGATCAGGTTTCCGTTGCCGATGTCGAAGAAGAAGTGACTCGAGCCCGGGTAGTCCCGGTTCTCGAAGATCTCGGTCAGCGGGAACTCCAGCACCTCGTGGTAGAAGCGCACGGTTCGTTTCACGTCCGAGCACACGACCGCGACGTGGTGCAGGCCGCGGGCCGACGACAGCGGGCGCTGCGCCTGCAGGTAGGTCGAACGGATGCGGTCGCGCTCGGCGTCGATCGCCGGGATGTCGAGGTCGGGCATCGGTGCCTCAGATCCGGAAGAAGAGGTTGAGATAGCGGTCGGCGTTGGTCCGATCGCCGCGGATGGTTCCGGCATTTCCCCGGCCGAATGCCGTGAGCACGAAGCTTCCCGGATCGAACTCCAGCACGGTGTCGAGGTCGTCGACCGCACCAGGTTCGTAGTCCATCCCCGCGCCGTCGATGTGCACCCGCGTCTCGCCTGCGTTCTGGCCCGACGTGACGCGAATGCCGACGTCGAACCGCTCCCCGTCGGCCGGCACCGTCGTGTACTTCCACAGCACGAACATGAAGGGCACCAGCAGGTCTGCGGCCTCGCCGTCCAGACCGTGTGCCCGCCCGGTGCCCTCGCGGATGTCCCACGAGTGCACGCCGTAGTCCATGAGCTGGAACGCGGGGTAGAAGAACGCGGGCAGCGGGCCCATGTAGAAATGCGACACGAGCAGGTTCGTCCACTCGTCGGCCGTGAGCTCCTCGTGGATCTTGCGCATCTGCGCGAAGTCGGCGCGAGCCCGGTCCATCAGCTCCTCGCGCGGCACCGAGCGGAAGGCCCGGGCCTGGCTGTCCACGCGAGCCGCCATCCCCGGCAGGCCGTAGGCGGCGTCGACGACGCCGCGCCCGCGCGCTGCGTCGAAGGCGACGAAATACGCCTCCGTGGTGTCGACGAGGTGACCGACAACGTCCCGGACCTGCCAGTGACCGGCGCCGGTCGGCGCCTGCCACGCTTCGTCCCTGTCGGCGAGCGAGAAGAACTGCGCAGCCTCGTGATTCACCACGCGCAGGATGGCGTCCCTGGCGTCGTAGGACATGGCGTTCCAGCCACTCATGCTGCTCTCCAGGGGGCCAAGGGCCGGCGGATCCCTGCCGGCGCGCGAATTTGCCGGCCCCGTCGTCCCCCCGGGTCGTCCGCAGTGGACGACGAGGATGGTGAAGCTGATTCGACCCTACTCACCGCCAGCTCCCATGCCAGATCTCGCGCCGACGGCACGATCCCCGCCTCAGTGACTCTCGCGTTCGGCGGGCCCGTCCCGGGGTGACGGCCCCAGCCCTGGCGTCAGGACTGCCGACGTCCTCCGTCCCACGATTGCCGTTGATCAGTGCGACGTGAACGCCAGCCATCTGCCCGCCGGGCTTCGAGCGCCCGCCTCATCGGTGGTCAGCCCGCAGGTCGAATCATCCAGGTGGGGGTTCAGCGCGGGTGGGAGGGGTCTTCGCGTTCCTTTGTTGCTCAAGATCTGCCGCCAGATCTCCTTGGGGCACGCGGTGAAGGCGAGCAGGTCGGCGCGGGCATGGTCGAGGTGATCGGCCACCACGGGGAGTTTCTCGGCGAGCGCGTCGATGACCCGGTTGAACTGGGCAGCAACGGCTTTCGCGTCGACCTGGTCGTGGATCGAGTGCAGCGACTGGCTCACCGTGCTGCTCGTGGTCTTGCTCCGAACCCGCACATCCGCCAGCGGGGACGCAGCATCACCGTCGCGCGGGTCGGTGGCTGCCGGCGCGTCGGTTGTAAGTACCCAGCCACCGATCGGGTCACGCCACGTCGGCGACGAGGAAGCGCGGCAGGATCCGCCTCGGCCCGGAGTCGTCGAGCACGATCGGGCGTCGAGCTCGTCGACCGCCGACGAGCACACCGAGCCGACGACCGGAGCGGTCCCGCACCACGAGAGCCGGACCTGACCCTGTCCCCCGCTCGCTCGACCAAGCGGCGAGAGATCAGCGCGCGCACGAGTTCCCGCCCGCGTCGACGGGTCAGCCCGAGGTGATCGGCCGGCGCCACCGTCGACCACTAGCCACCCCGCGCGAGAAGCTCGAGCGCGGCACGCTGCGCGGCGTGCACGATCCGGGAACCTCGGCGCGGCACCGAGGGTGGTTGTGCCATCGCTGCCGCGTTCCCCAGGATGGTCCTGGCTCGTTCGTCGGTCACCGCTGGTCCCACACGTCGCCCGGCTCCGGCGCTGGCATGGTCAGCGCACACGCCAGTTCGCAAGTCCGCAGCCACTTCCAGCGCCACGTCGGCGGCCCGAGCCAGCATCCGGACAAGGTCCCGATTTCCGGTCTCCCGTGCGGCGTCCTGCGCGCGAGCCACCGCGTGCACGGTCACCCACGCCCGGTCCCGCATGACGATCTCGCTCGGCACAAGGGTGGCGGTCACGTGTCCACCCCCAGTGCAGTCAGAACCGCTTCCAGTCCGCGCGGCACCTTCCGGTCCGCCATGGATCGCGAGATCGATGTGCGCGTCGCGGCGCTCCAGCTGCTCGGCCAGCGCACCTTCATGGCACACCGGGTACGCGCCGACCGCACCGATGACGACGCCGTCGCACGCGTGTACCGCATGCGTGACGCAACGCCACGGCTGCGGCGGGTCGTAGTTCGGGTTCAGTTCGGGCAACATCCGGTCCTGCCAGCGACCGTTCCAATCCGTGCGTCCCGGCCGCTGCGCGATCCTGTCGAAGTTCCACGCGCCCTCGTCGCTGGGCATGGGAATGTCTTGCTCAGTCAATGCTTTGTTCTCCTCGTCCGTTGCGTGTGTGACGGTCGTCGTCGCGGTTCATGGCGCGCAGCGGTCGCCGGCCGCTCCGCGACAGTGGCCGACTCTGACTGCACAGGGATGCTGTGGTTCACGAACGCCGACGAGTGCCGGCTGCGGCGGTGCGACCTGCAGGAGCAAACGAGGTCCCGCTGTGCTGCGCGTGCGGGGCCCGGCGATCCGCCCATGCTTTTAGCCCGCCGTGATCGTCCGCCCGCCGCGTGCGTCCCACCGGTCGAGGCGGCCGAGCGCTTGCTCGTCCATCTCGGCCAGCAGGGCATTCACTGCTCGGGCGTCGACCCGACTACGCCGTGCGGGTTGCGTCCCGGTCATCGCATCCCCGGCAGTGTTTCCGGACAGCGCGGTCAGTCCAGCGGCGAACGCGTTCCACGCCCGCCGGTATCTGCGCCCGCTCATCCGGGGAAGGTGACGATGCGGACGGCGACCGCGACCGCTGCCGCGATGACTGCCATCACGACGGCCATGACGACGCCTCGGTGCTGGGATCTGGCTGCGCTGTCGCCGTTTCCGGATTCTTGTGCTCGTCGTGCTGGTGCATGCTGTCCCATCCGTTCGCTGGTTCGGTCGCTATGAGACGGCTATCGCCGCCCTATATTCCGCACGTCCAGCCGTGATCCCGCTCACGACGCGCGCCCAGCCAAACAACGAGCGCCGGCCGGGGCTCCTCTCTCCCTTCACCCCCGGGATCAGCGCGACCAACTGCTCGATCTCCTCAAAGCCGGTCGTGACAGACCGACCGCAGGACGGCACCGTGATCCGCTTCCTGGCCAATACCGGCCTGCGGTGGGGCGAGATGGCCGCGGTGATGGTGGGCAAGGGTCGTGATGACCTCATGTTCACCAGCCACCTCGGCGAGGTGCTCCGGGTGTCGACGTTCCGCGTTCGGCACTTCGGTCGGCGGTCGCCCGGTGCCGGGAGGTCGACCCAATGTTCCCAGTCATCACGCCCCACGATTTGAGGCATACGGCGGCGAGTCTGGCGATCAGCGCCGGGGCGAATCCCAAGGGTGTCCAGACGATGCTGGGCCATAAGTCAGCAGCTCTGACCCTGGACACCTACGCGGGCCTGTTTGAGGACGACCTCAACAACGTCGCGGAACGGCTGGATCCAGCGGCTAGTGAATCTGCTGCGGACGGACTGCGGACGGAAGCAAGAAAGGCACTGTCTCCGCGAACCGGAAGCAGTGCCTGACCTGGGAAAACACTGTCGGGGTGACAGGATTTGAACCTGCGACCTCTTCGTCCCGAACGAAGCGCGCTACCAAGCTGCGCCACACCCCGAAGCAGGCCCGACGAGTCTAGCCGATCGGCCACTCCGCCCGGACCATGCCGGCCCCGCCCGTGGCCCCTCGGCGGCGTCAGCCGTCCAGGAATTCGGCCGCGGTGGGGATCGTCTCCTCCCGCAGGTCCGGCTCGCGGAGCTCGTCCCGCCACCAGCCGATGTTCAGCGCCCACGACTGGTACGGAGACTCCTCCTCCCAGCACCGCCACGCCGTCGACGCGATCGCCACGCCGGCGTCCTCGCCGGCCTCCAAGGTGCGCATCCCGTCGCGGAAGCGCGGGTTCTCCCGCTCGAACACCGACTCGACGTTCAGGAACTTGTAGACGGCGTTCAGGGAGTCGTGCCGGATCCGGGGCCGCTCACGGTCCCAGTGCCGGGCGATGAGGTCGCGGTCGAACTGCAGCCCTGAGGCGCGCGCCTCGTTCATCATCCAGAGCAACGCCTCGTCCGACAGCCCGGTCTCGGCGTAGCCGCCGCCGACATCGGCGTGCGCCCCCTCGAACCAGACCTGCTTCACCCTGCGGTGCTCCATCGGCTCGGGGGTGCCCCAGAGGCACGGTTCGAACCGGCGGCGACGCTCGTCGATGGCGAGCGCATGCCGCGCGTTGCGGACCGAGTTGCCGAGATTGACGCTGTGGAAGCGGTACTTCTCCTGGAAGAACCGGCCCGGCACGCCGAGACTTCCGACGGTGTCGAACACGCCGACGAACTCGATCTCCATGTCCTGGTGGCACCAGTCAGGGTCGAACTCGACGAGGCCCACGTCCTCCGCGCGCCCGCCCGGATCGTCCGGCTCGTTGCGGTACTTCAGCAGCGCGGACCGGAGCCGGTCGCTCTCCAGCTCGGTGCGCTTCATCAGGCCGAGCTTGTTGATCATGCCCGCCAGGCTGCGGGCCGTGTACGCGCCGCGGCTGAACCCGAACAGGTAGATGGCGTCGCCCGGCTCGTAGTTCAGCGCCAGAAAGCGGTACGCCTCCACCAGATTCGCCTCCAGCCCGGAGCCGAACGCGCCGCCGACGAGGGCCCCGGTGCGGTAGCCCTGGGAGCCGACGCCGGGCAGGTACATGACGAGCTGCAGCGAGTCGTCCTCCGGCTGGGTGACGATCCAGCGGGAGATGCGTTCGATGTTCGAGCCGTACCTGCTGTCGGATGCCATCCAGGTGCCGTCACAGCACACCACCAACCGATTCCGCACCGGCCACCCCCTGCATCCCTTCGGTGGGGCTCGATCATGCGGTCGCTCATTCGGTCGGCGACACCCCACGTGCGAGTGGTCCGACGGTCATTCTCACCCGTCGGATGCACGCAGTGTGATCAGAGTTGCCTCCGGTCGGCAAGCGAATCGCATCGGCAGGAACGGGCTGGTGCCCAGGCCGGCGGACACGTTGAGCCAGGTGTCGATGCCCCAGCGGGACAGCCCGCGGGCCCGGGACCGGTCGATGTCGCAGTTGGTCACCAGCGCGCCGATGCCGGGCATCCGCACCTGGCCGCCGTGGGTGTGCCCGGCCAGCACCAGGTCGTAGCCGTCGGCGGCGAACATGTCGAGCACCCGCGGCTCCGGGGCGTGCGCGACGCCGATCCGCACGCACGCATCCGGGTCGCCGGGCCCGCGATGCGCTCGATACCGATCCCGCGGGTGAACGGGTCGTCGACCCCGGCCGAGCGCGATCCGCTGTCCGCGCACCGTGAGCGCGGTGGCCGCGTTGTTCAGGTCGAGCCAGCCGCGCTCCGCCTGGGCGGCGCGCAGGTCCTGCCAGGGCAGCGGGGCGCCCTTGGGCACCGGAGTCTCGGTCTTGGTGAAGTACTGGTGCGGCGACTTGGGCGTCGGCGCGTAGAAGTCGTTGTTGCCGAAGACGAAGGCGCCCGGCACGTCGAGCAGACCGCCGAAGGCGGCGACCGCCGCGGGCACGGCCTTCCGGTGGGACAGCGTGTCGCCGGTGTTGATCACGAGGTCCGGCCGCAGGTCCGGCGAGGCGGAGACCCAGTCGGTCTTGCGCGCTGGCCGGGCACGATGTGCAGGTCGGACAGGTGCAGGATGCGGATCGGCCAGGCCCGGCGGGGAGCAGGTCGAGCTCGACCCGGCGCAGGGTGAACAGCTTGGGCTCCACCAGGGTCGAGTAGGCCAGTGCGGCGCCGCCCGCCGCCACGACCGCGCCGGCCGCGAGCACCCCGGTTCGGGCCGCCGAGGCGACGCCCGCGGCGGCGCGCCCAGCGGGCAGGGATGACGGCATGATCACGAGGCTATCGATGCGGGTGGGCCGGACGATCCGGCCGCCGGTGGGTCGCCGTCAGGCGGGCAGGCGCGGTCAGGCGCCACCGGCGGAGACGACCAGGGTGACCGCCCCGCCGGGCAGCGCGGTCGACTTCGGGTTCTGGTCGACGACGATGTTCACCGCCGTGCCGGTCTGCGGCTTGGCCGCGACGTTCACGGTGAAGCCCGGCCGCGGTCAGCTGCGCCTTGGCCTCGTCCACGTTCTTGCCGATCACCGACGGCACCTGGGTGCTCGCCGCGCCCTTCAGGAACTGCGGCGACGCCGGCCGGAAGAAGCGTGTCCTGCTGTGCCGTCCTTCAGCGGCTTCATCGGCCCATCCAGGTGGCGGCCGGCACCGAGCCGCCGGACATCCCGTTGCCGGCCAGCGCCTCCTCGGTAGCGCAGGTGCGGATCGGGTCCCTGCAGATCGACTGCGGACGCGGCTCGGAGTCCCAGAGGATCACCGACGCGCTCATCTCGGGGGTGAAGCCGAGGAACGCCGACGACTTGTACTCCTGGGTGGTGCCGGTCTTGCCGGCGGCGGTCCAGCTCCAGCCGGCGGCGCGACGCGGCCTGCCGCGGCGGTGCCGTCGCCGGTCAGGTCGCCCTCCATGGCGACAGCGAGGGTGCGCGCCAGCTCCGGCGGGACGGCCTGATCGCAGGGCGTCTTGTCCCAGGTGACGAACTTGCCGTCGCGGTCGGTGATGGTGTCGATCGGGTGTCGGCGGGCACCACTTGCCGTCGGAGTCGATGGTGGCGCCGACGTTCGCAAGCTCGAGCGGGCTGACCGGCGAGACGCCGAGGGTGAACGAGGCGATCTTCTGCGCCACCACCTGGGCCGTGTAGTCGGTGCCGGCGCTGGCGAAGGCCGGGTCGACCAGCCCGGCGTCCAGCGAGTAGCCGCGCAACCCCAGCCGGACCGCCATCTCGGCGACCTTCTGCAGCCCGACCTGGTCCTCCAGCGCGACGAACGCCGTGTTCGGTGACGTGGCCAGCGCCTGCGCCAGGGTCAGCCGCGCGGGGTAGCGTGCCGGCGTTGCCGAAGGCTTGCCGCGGCACCAGCGGGCTGTTGTACTCGGGCGGCACGTCGATCTGGGCGTTGGTGCCGAGGCCCATCTCCATCGCCGCGGCGGCCGTGAAGATCTTGAACGTCGAGCCGGCGCCCAGCGGCGCGAAGGTGGTGGTCAGCCGCTGCACGGTCTGACCCTTGGTGACGTCGAGCCCGTAGGGTCTGTTCGCGGCCAGCGCCAGCACCTTGCGGGGTTCGTCCTTGCCGACCACCGCGACCGAGTTCGCCAGCCGCTCGACGCCGGGCACGGTCGGGTCGGCGTTCGAGGTCGCCGACGCCTTCGCCGACGGCCATCACCGCGGGATCCAGGGTGGTCTTGATCGTCCAGCCGCTGCGCGGCCACGGTCTTGCGCGTCGAACCCGGCGGCCGACAGGTAGTCCAGGGCGTACTGGCAGAAGAACCCGTTGGTCTCGGAGTTGTCGGCCGGGATGCAGCCGTTGCGGGTCCGGTTCGGGTTCAGCCCGAGGTCCTGCTTCTTGGTCTCCTCGGCGGTCGCCTTGGACAGCCGGCCGGCGCTGACCATCACGTCGAGCACCAGGTCGCGGCGGTCTCTGGCGTCCTGCACGTGGTTCTCGTCGAGCGGGTTGTACTTGGGCGGGTTGTTCACCATCCCGGCCAGCAGCGCGGCCTGGGACAGCGTCAGCTTGTCGGCCGAGATGCCGAAGAACCACTGCGACGCGGCCTCCGCGCCGTACTGGGACGGGCCGAACGCCACCAGGTTGAGGTACCGCTCGAGGATCTCGGCCTTGCTGAGGTTCTGCTCCAGGCTCAGCGCCATCTTGGCCTCGCGCAGCTTGCGGATCGGTGTGGTGGCGATCGCGTCGGCCTTCTCGGCCTCGGTCTTGGCCTCGACCAGGTAGAGGTAGTTCTTCACGTACTGCTGGGTGAGGGTCGATCCGCCCTGCGGTGCGTTGCCCGTGGCCTGGGCGTTCCGCAGCAGCGCGCGGACGGTGCCGCGCCAGTCGACGCCCTGGTGCTGGTAGAACCGGCGGTCCTCCATCGAGATGACCGCGACCTGCAGGTAGTCGGAGATCGACGACAGCGGAACGTAGACCCGGTTCTGGTCGTAGAAGGTGGCGATCGGTGGTGCCGCTGGCGTCGGTGAACGTCGTCCGCAGCGGGATCTCGCCGTCCAGCGGATCGGCCTGGGCGTCCTCGATGGCCGTGGTCACCTCGTTCGATGGCCAGGCCCATTCCGACGGAATAGGGGAGCAGCAGACCGGCGACCAGCACCCCGGCCAACAGGGTGCCCAGCACCAGACGACCGAGACCGCTCATTGCACGCACTGACCCAGGGTACCGGCGAGCACGTGTGAGACAGGTGATCCCAGAGCTGGGAGAGCCGGGCGGATGCGGCGCTGAAGGGCCGCGTCAGGCCGGCGGGTGAGTCGCCCCCACGCCCCACGGCATCATTGGGGACCGGATCCGTCGTCCGAACGGCCTACCGGTGCTATCGGCGGGCGGGCGGGTGACGGTCAGTCCGTGAGCCGGCGGCCGATCTCGCGCAGCGCGGGCAGGTCGTGCGCGTCGGACGGCAGCGCGGGCACCTCGACGACCGGCAGGTCGGTGTGCACCCGGTCGAACCGGCCCGCATGTGCAGTTCGGCGACGCGCACCGCCAGCCGCTCGCTGTGGATGCCGCAGCACGGCCGCGGTCACCGGCGCGGACTTGCTCGAGCTTGCTCGGCGGCCGCTTCGGCGGTGCCGAGGGACAGCTCGGCCAGCGGGGGGTGGGTCCGGTTGAGGACCAGCCCGGCGAGCGGCATGTGTTCGGCGCGCAGCCGGTCGGCGAAGTAGGAGGCCTCGCGCAGCGAATCCGCCTCGCAGATCGACACCACGACGAACTTCGTGCCGGTCGCCCGGAGCAGTTCGTAGGTGGCCTGGGCGCGCTGCCGGAAGCCGCCGAACATGTCCTCGAACAGCTGCACGAACTGCGCGGCGTCCTGCAGCATCTGGCCGCCGAGCACGGTGGTCACGGCCTTGGAGAACAGCGCGAAACCGGCGCCGACGATCTTCATCACACCGCGGCTGGGGGTGGCCAGCAGCTTGATCATCCGGCCGTCCATGAACGACGACAGCCGCTGCGGGGCGTCCAGGAAGTCCAGCGCGGACCGGCTCGGCGGGGTGTCCACGACGATCAGGTCGAACTGTCCGGTGGCGGCCAGGGTGCTCAGCTTCTCCATCGCCATGTACTCCTGGGTGCCGGAGAACGAGGTGGAGATCACCTTGTAGAAGGGGTTCGCCAGGATCGCCGCGGCCCGTTCCGGGGTGGAATGGGCGGCCACCATCTCGTCGAAGGTCCGCCGGGTGTCGAGCATCATCGCCCACAGCTCGCCGTCCGGATCGGCGAGCTCGATGTCCACCCGGCGCGGGTCGTTGTCCAGCTCCTCCAGCCCGAGCGACTGGGCCAGCCGCTTGGCCGGGTCGATGGTCAGCACCGCCACCTTGCGGCCGGCGTCTGCGGCCCAGAGCGCCATCGCGGCGGCCGTCGTGGTCTTGCCGACGCCGCCCGACCCGCAGGTGACCACGATCTTGGTGCGGCGGTCGGCCAGCACCGGCCCCAGGTCGAGGACGTCGGCCCGTCATCGGACGCCCTGCTCGGCGAGCCGGTCGGCGAGTTCGTAGACGCCGCCGAGGTCCGCGCCGTCGACCAGCCGCGGCAGCGTCAGCATCGGCAGGCCGGTCGCGGCGAGCTGGTCGCGGCAGTCGGCCTCGTCCAGCACCCGCACCGCGTGCTCGGCGGCCTGGGTGGCCAGGCCGGCCAGCAGGGTCGTCGTCGCGGCTCGATGCCCGCCTGCCGCAGGCCGGCGGCGAGCTCGCGCGGGTCCAGCTGGCCCTCGGCGGCGGCCTTCGAGCGCGGCGGCGGCAGCCGCGACTCGGTGGCGGCGTTGACGATGATGGTGCCGACCGGCAGGTCGGCTTCCCGCAGGTGCTCGATCGCCTCGAGGGTCTCGGTCACCGGCATGTCCTCGAGCAGGGTGACCAGGTGCACGATCGTGTCCGGCGAGTGCAGCAGCCGGACCACGCCCTCGGCCTGGCTGTGGATCGGCCCGCGCTTGGCCAGGTCGGACATCGCCTCGGTGACGCCCAGGAAGGTCACCACCCGGCCGGTCGGCGGCGCGTCCATCACCACGTCGTCGTAGACCGGCCGGTTGTCCGTGCCGCTGCGGGTCACGGTCTCCTTGACCTTGCCGGTCAGCAGCACGTCGCGCAGGCCCGGCGCGAGGGTGGTGGCGAACTCGACGGCGCCCATCTTCTTCAGGCTCCGGCCGGCGAAGCCCAGGTTGTAGAACATCGCGAAGTACTCCAGCAGCGCCGCCTCGACGTCGACGGCCAGCGCGCGCACCTCGCCGCCGCCGGTCGCGATGGCGACCTTGCGTTCCTCGTAGGGCAGCGGCGGGACGTCGAACAGCCGGGCGATGCCCTGCCGCTCCTCGACCTCGACCAGCAGCACCCGGCGGCCGTTCGCGGCCAGCGCCAGGGCGAGCGCGGCGGCGACCGTGGTCTTGCCGGTGCCGCCCTTGCCGGTGATCACGTGCAGTCGCGCGCGCCGGCAGTCGGCGGTCCAGGCGGAGGCCTCGGGGCGCGGCGGCATCGGCGCCTGCCAGCGCTGCTCGGCGGGCCCGACCACGGGAGCGGCGCTCAGCGGAGTGCTCGCGGCGGACGCGGAGGTGATGGTCAGCTCGACGTCGGCGCTCTGCTCCAGGGTCCGGCCGACCGTGCAGTACTTCGTCGATGGCCCGCCGCACCACGGTCAGCACCCGGTCGCGCTCCGGTTCGTCAGGCCGGACAGGTCGACCACGATCTCCTCGTGCAGCGCCGGATAGCGCTCCTCCGCGGGTGCTCGGTCCGGCGACGTGCACGGCCACCGGGACGTCGTCGCCCAGCCGCCGGGCCAGCGAGTGGTCGGACGTCATCCCGGCGCAACCGGCGAGGGCGAGCTTCATCAGCTCGCCGGGAGTGAACGCGGCGTCGTCGCCGGCCGGGCCCATCCCGACCTCCGCGCCGCGGGCGTTGTGCCCGCTGTAGGTCCGGGTGCCGACCGCTCGGCCCAGAGCCCGTCGGCACGGGCCGCGCCGGGCTCGCCGCCCGTCTCCTCGGCTGTCATGGCGTCGATCCTGCCAGCCGCGGCACCGCACCGTTCGGCGAACGGTTCGGGGTGCTGCTTCGGGTGTTCGGGCGCGGGCGGCGCCGGCGTCAGTCGGGCAGGCGCTCGAGCCGGAAGCTGGTCACCCTGCCGCCGGCGAATCGGGCCTCGGCGCGGCCGCGGGTGCAGCGCCCAGCGGGGTCGGCCGTGCGCACGGTCCAGGTCACCCGGTCGCCGGCGATCTGCTTGCGGGTGAGATCGACCCGCACGGTCTCCGCGAGCCGGTTGGACAGCAGGTCGGCCACCGCCGTCGATCCCCGAGCGGCGGCCCACGCGGCGGACGAGCGCCCGGCGCCCGGCGGGTCCGCTGCGAGCACCGCGGGGTCGGCGCTGACCTCGCAGTCGTCGGCGAAGAATCCGGCCACCGCGGCCGCGTCCCGGGAGCGCCATGCCCGCTCGAACGCGAGGGCCGCGAGGAATTCGTCCGCCTTCACCCGGCCCTGGCCGACCAGGCGGCGGATGAACAGGGGATCGCGGTTCAGCTTCGACGCCGCGCCGAACGACTGGGTGCCGGGCGGCCGCGTCATCTCGAGCACCCGGACGGTGATCGGCCGGTACCTCTCGCCGACGAGAACGCCCTCGTCGAGCAGGGTGTCGATCTTCTCGATGAAGTGCAGCTCCTGGTACAGCGACAGGTTGCCGGCGAGCTCGTTGCGCCGGTCGGCGATCTCCGAGACCGTGCGCGGCTCGACACCGCGCTCCTGCGGGTTGATCTGGATCACCCAGAGCTCGTCGGGCCGGGCGTCGAGCAACTCCCGAACGGGCGGGTTCTGCGAGAAGAGGCCGTCCCAGTACACGCCGCCGCCGGTGTGCACCGAGCGGAACAGGGTCGGAATGGCGGCGGACGCGAGCACCGCCTCGGTGTCGATCTCGCCGCGCCGGCTGTCGAACGCCTTGAACCGGCCCGACATCACGTCGACCGCGCCGAGCAGCAGCAGCGGCGCGGCGGGGTCCAGCCGGGCGCGCTCGCCGACGCCGGCGAAGTCGACGGCGCGCCGGAGCAGCGAGCGGAGCTGGTTCATCCCGAGCGTCGCGCCGACCGAGTCGTACGGGCTCGTCGCCGGCAGGGCGACCACGTCGGCGAGTTGCGCAGCCCACAACGTCCAGGCGTTGAGCATCCGCTCGGGCGGGCTGGTCGCCGAGTTGCCCGTCCAGAAGGCCGTGAGCAGGTCGGCGGCGCGCTCCGGCTCGCCGTCCACCAGCGCCGACCAGGCCAGCGTCGCGCAGATCGCCCCGCCCGAGGTTCCCGACAGCCCGACGATGTCGTAGGAGCCGAGCACGTCCGGCGAGAGCATGCGGCTGAGCACCCCGGCGGTGAACGCGGTGTGGCTGCCGCCGCCCTGGCACGCGACGACGACGCGGGGACGAGCCGGCACAGCGGCCATCTCCTTCGCCTCCCCCGTTCGACGTGCACGGACCTGGTCGGCCGATCCTCGCAGGTGCAGGTGTCGGCGAGATCTCGGCGCCGGGCAGGATGCTGGTGGTGCGCGCCCGTCCCGACCGCCTCGGCGTCGCGGTGACGCTCGTGGTCCTGCTCGCGGCGAACCTCGTCAACCACCTGGTGCTGCCCGGCCGTCCCTGGCCGGGGGCGATCGGGCTCACCGTGGCGCTGGCGGGGATCGCGGCCTGGGCGGCGATGACCGCGCGGGAGGTCGGACTGGCCCGGACGGACGTGCGCCGCGGGCTGCGCTGGGGCGGGCTGGCCGCCGCGGTCATCGTCGCGGGATACGGGGTCGCCTGGCTGGTGCCCGCGGTGGTGTCCGCGCTCGCCCCGTCGACGTCCGGCACGGCCTCGGTGCTCGTCACCGTGTTCCTGGTCATCCCCCTCACCACGGTGCTGCCCGAGGAGCTGGCGTTCCGCGGCGTGCTGCTGGGCCTGCTCGACCGCACGGTGCCGCCGGGCACTGCCACGCTGATCTCGTCGGGGGCGTTCGGGCTGTGGCACGTGCTGGCCGCCCGCGGCGGAGGCGGCGCCACCACGGTCGCGTCCGACTCGTTGGGCGGTGTCGTCGGTCCGGGCGCGGCCGGCGGCCTGCTCGTGCCCGGCACGGTCGTGGTCACGGCGCTCGCCGGACTCGTGTTCTGCTGGCTGCGCCGGCGCAGCGGCAGCCTGGTCGCGCCGATGCTCGCGCACTGGGCGCTGAACGCCTGCGGCGTCGTGTTCGTCGCGCTGGCCTGACGGACCGGCGCCGGGCCTCCGGACGGGCTTTCCGCACCCGCCATACTCGTGCTCGAATCGGACGAAAGGCCAGGTGCAGTCAGACGTCACCGCACGTGCCTCCGACCGGAGGCGCGGACCGATCGGGGCGCGGGGAGGTGGTGCCGGCGTGGCGAGCGAAGCGACGGACGTGACCGATCGCGCTGCAGGCGGATCCGATGACAACACCCTGGAAACACGCGCCGCAGCCGACTGGGCTGGTCTTCGCCTGCATGTTCAGCCCGACGCCGACCGCGCCCCCGCGTGATCCTAGGGCCTGGTCTGCGGATCACCGCACGCCTCGGCTCGGGGTCGGGGTCGCGGCGCCTCGATTGGCCTTTCCCGACCGCCCGCCGCGGCCGCCGCGCCGCGCTCGTGGCCGGTCTTCTTCGCCGCGCGGCGCCGTCCTGCTCGTCGCGTCTGCTACCTGTTCGGGCTGCGCTGGCAGCTGCAGATCCGCGAGCTGATGAACGCGCCCAGCGAGCCGCTCTACTCGCAGGTGATGTTGCCGATCGTGGCCGCATTGATCTTCGTCGGACTCGTCGCGATCGGTCGGCTGCTCCGCAAGCTGTATCGCCGGCTCGCCGGGCTGCTCGCGCGCTGGATGGGCGCGCGGGCGGCGCGGGCCGTCGGCTGGGTCGTCGTCGTGGGCCTGACGGTGCTGCTGGTCAGCGGCGTGCTGCTCGAAGGCATCATGCGCGTTCGTCGACTCCAGTCTTCTCGGTGCTGGATCGCGGAACCACGGCGGGCATCGAGCAGCCGACGAGCCACGCTGCGGTCGGGCGGGCCCGACTCGCTCGCCGCCTGGGAGAGCCTCGGCACCCAGGGCAGAGACTTCATCGGGCACCGGCCCGACGCAGCAACAGATCGCCGACGTTCTGGGGCGAACCGGCGAAGCAGCCGATCCGCGCGTACGCCGGCATCGCGTCCGACGGCAACGTCGAGGAGCGGGCCCGGCTGGCGGTCGCCGACCTGCAGCGCGCCGGGCGGCTTCGACCGCGGGTACCTGCTCGTCGCCGGCACCACGGGCACCGGGTGGGTTGACCCGGTCGCGATCGACTCGCTGGAGTACGAGACCAGGGGCGACATCGCCGAGCGTCGCCATCCAGTACTCGTACCTGCCGTCCTGGGTGTCGTTCCTCGTCGACCAGGCCCGCGCGCGGGAGGCGGGGCGGGCCCTGTTCGACGCCGCGTACCAGGTCGTGGTCCGACCTCCCGCTGGACGACCGGCCGCAGCTGTTGTTCTTCGGCGTCAGCCTCGGCTCGTTCTCGGGCGAGACCGCGTTCAGCGGCGAGGCCGACCTCGCCAACCGCACCGACGGCGCGCTCTTCGCCGGCGCGCCCAGCTTCAACCAACTGAAAACCAGCCCGGCAGTCCGGGTGGTGCGGAGCCGGTCTTTCAGGGCGGGCTGCATCTTCTCGAATTCGTCAACGCCATGGGCGCCGACGGTCCAGCCGCGCAGCCGCCGACGAGAATGGCCGCGGCCGGCGCCGCGACGAGGATCCAGCCCAGCCAGAGCGGGACCAGCAGCACGATCACGAACGCGATCGGGATGATCGGCGTGAGCAGCGCCGCCCGCTTCGTGGCCTGCGCGAGCGTCACGCCCTTGCGTTCCCGGTAGGTGTCGTAGCGCAACAGGATCAGGATGATCAGCAGCACGGCCATGACCGACGCCGCGACCCAGTGCCACCCGTCCACGCCCCGAAGGGTAACGGCGAGGCGTCTACAGTTCCGGCCATGTCCAGCCCCGCACCAGGCCAGCCGCGCCGCACCTTCGAGTACGCCACCGTCCCGCTGATCACCCACGCCACCAAGGCCATCCTCGACACCTGGGGCGAGGACGGGTGGGAGCTGGTGCAGGTGGTCCCCGGACCGGTCTCCGAGCAGCTCGTCGCGTACCTCAAGCGGGAGCGGCAATGACGTCGCGGACCGGTTGGCCGACCTCGGCATCGTGCTGCCGGTGGCGCCCGAGTCGGCGGGCGCCTACCTGCCGACCGTGCGCACCGGCGACCTGCTGTACACCGCGGGCCAGCTGCCGTTCGTGGACGGCGTGCTGCCGGCGACAGGCCACGTCGGCGCCGAGGTGTCGGCGGACGACGCCACCGGGTACGCCCGGGTGTGCGGGCTGAACCTGCTCGCCGTCGTGGACGCCGCCGTCGGCCTGGACAACGTCGTCCGCGTGGTCAAGCTCGTCGGGTTCGTCTCGTCCGCACCGGGCTTCACCGGGCAGCCCGGGGTGATCAACGGGGTGTCCAACCTGATGGCCGAGGTCTTCGGCGAGGCCGGCCGGCACGCGCGGTCGGCGGTCGGCGTGGCCGAGCTGCCGCTCGGCGCGCCCGTCGAGGTCGAAGGGATCCTGCAGGTGCGCTGATCCGGATCGGACCGGGCCCCGTCAGCGCGCCGCCGCGACCGCGTCGGCGTTGGCGCGGTGCGCCTCGACCATCCCGGGGTTCCCGAGCCGGGGGTCGGCCGGCTCGCGGCCTGCGAGCAGTCCTTCCAGGTACCGGGCGTCGGCGTCCCAGCGGGCGGTCGGCGGTCGCGCCGATCGCGACGGCGCCGTGCCCCGGCACCAGCACCGCGGCCCGGCGGGCGAACGGCTCGAGCGTCCGCAAACCGGCGAGATACTCGTCGGGCGTGGACGTCTCGAGCAGCGGCAGCTCCACGTCGCTGAGCATGTCCCCGGCCAGCAGCACGCCTCGGCCGGGCATCCAGAGCGCGGTGTGGCCCGCGCAGTGCGCGTCGTGCACCAGCAGCTCCACGGTCGGCCCGGCCCACGGCACTCGGTCCCCGGCCGTGCCCGTCACCCGGCCCACGAGGTCCGCCAGCTCCGCCGGCCAGCCGGGTCCCAGCGCCGACACGAGCGCGTCGCGGCCGGTCTCGGCCAGCGCCGCGGTGCCCGACGACGCGAGCCGCGGCGGGTCGCCGAGGCCCGGGTGCCAGAGCAGGTGGTCGTGATGGGCGTGGGTGGCGAAGCCGGCGGCGACGGTGGTGCCGCCGGCGGCCAGGTCCCCGGCGATCCAGGCCAGCTCGTCGGGGTCCCATGCCGGGTCGACCAGCAGCGCGCCCGACGCGTCCAGCACGAGGGTGGTGGTCGTCGCATCCCGGCGGCTGGTGGTGACGGCCACCCCGTCGGCCACCCGCGTCCAGTGCCCGGCCACCGGCCCACGGTAGCCAGGGTTAGGTTGATCGTCATGCAACCGACGGCCGGCCGAGGCGATCCGGAGGTCCCCGTCCGCCTCGCGTCCACCGTCCTGCTGGTCCGCGACTCGGACGCCGGTGTCGAGGTTTTCGTGCTCCGCCGGGTCGCCGGGATGGCGTTCGCCGGCGGCATGACGGCCTTCCCCGGCGGCGCCGTCGACCCGGGTGACGAGGTCTCGGACACCCGCTGGGCCGGGCCGCCCGCGTCCTGGTGGGCGGACCGCCTGGGAGTGACCGAGCGGTCCGCGCACGCCCTGGTCGTGGCCGCGGCCCGCGAGCTGTTCGAGGAGACCGGCGTGCAGCTGGTCGTCCCGCGCGCCGGGCTGTCCGAGGACGACCGGATCGAGGTGCTCGGCCGGCGGCGCACCCTCGACGCGGCACTGGCCGCGTCCGGCTGTGCCCTGGACGCCGGGCTGCTGCGGCCGTGGGCGAACTGGATCACCCCGCCGGGCCGCACCCGGCGGTACGACACGTTCTTCTTCGCTCGCCGCCCTGCCGGACGGGCAGGAGGCCCGGCTGCTGACCACCGAGGCCGATCTCGGGCAGTGGCACCGCCCGTCCGGGCTGCTCGCCGAGCGGCGCGGCCGGCTCCGTCGGCATCATGCCGCCGACCGCCGCGATGCTCACCGACCTGGCCGCCGCGATCGACGATCGCCGAACTGCTCGGCACGACCAGGCAGGTCACCCGCGTGCGGCTTCGACGACCCCCGGCGCCGGCGCGGCGGGGGCGCGGTGACCGCGGCGACCGGCGCGAGCGTGCGCCGGGTGACGGACCAGGCGGCCGTGCTGCTCGCGCCGAACCCCGGTCCGATGACGCTCGACGGCACCAACTCCTACCTGCTCGGCGACCCCTCCGGCGCAGCGGGTTTCGTGGTCGTCGACCCCGGCCCGGACGACGCGGGGCACCTGGACCGGCTGGCCGCGCGGGGACCGGTGCGAGCTGATCCTGATCACCCATCGGCACCACGACCACACCGACGGCGCGGCCGGGCTGGCCCGCCGGACCGGTGCGCCGGTGCGCGCCGCCGACCCCGCGCTTCTGCATCGACGGGCCCGTTCTCGCCGACGGCGAGGAGATCGGCGATGGCCGGCGTGCGGATCCGGGTGGTGGCCACCCCAGGGCACACCGACGACTCGGTCATGCTTCCTGCTGCCCGACGACGGGCCGCACGGTTCGGTGCTGACCGGCGACACCATCCTCGGTCGGGGCACCACCGTCATCGCCCATCCGGACGGCCGTCTCGGCGCCTACCTGGACTCGCTGGACGTCCTCGGCGGCCTCGGGCCCGCGATTCGTGCTGCCCGCGCACGGCCCGCAACTGCCCGACCTGGCCGCGGTGGCCGCCGCGTACCTGGCGCACCGCGAGGACCGGCTGGCGCAGGTGCGCCGCGCGATCGACGGCCTCCGGTCGGCCGGCGCGCCGGTCACGGTGGCCGCGGTCACCGACGTGGTCTACACGGACATCGACCCGGCGGTGCGCCCCGCGGCGGAGCACTCCGTCGCCGCCCAGCTGGCATACCTGCTGGAGTGACAGGCATCTCGGACGCGCTGGCGGCCGCGCTGCCGCTGCTGTCGTGCCCGGCGTGCGCCGCCCGCGACGGCGGCGACGCCCTGTCCGCGGTCGGCCCCGGCTCGGTCGGCTGCGCCGCCGGGCACCGCTTCGACGTTGCCCGGCAGGGCTACCTCTCCCTGCTGGGACCGCGCGCGCGCACGGACACCGGCGGACACCGCCGCCATGGTCGCGGCGCGCGCCGGAGTTCCTCGGGGCGGGTCACTTCGGCGCGATCGCCGACGCGGTCCGCGCGGAGGTCGTCGCCGCATCCGGTGCTGGAGCTCGGGGCCGGCCCGGGCTAGTACCTCGCAGCGGTTCTCGACGCGTTGGGCCCGGACGCCGTCGGGGTCGCGGTCGACGCCTCGCGGTACGCGGCCCGGCGCGCCGCGGCGCGCCCGCGGGTCGCCTCGGTCGTCGCCGACGCGTGGTCCCGGATCCCGATGAGGGACGGCACCGCGGGCTCGGTGCTGAGCGTCTTCGCGCCCCGCTCGGCGGCGGAGATCGCGCGCGTGCTGCGCCCCGGCGGGCGGCTGGTCGCGGTGACCCCGGAGCCCGACCACCTCGCCGAGATCCGTGACGCCGTCGGCATGTTGGCGGTCGACCCGGGCAAGCCCGAGCGGCTGATCGAGGCGTTCGCCGGGCTCCTGCACGCCGTCCGGGCGACACCCGTGCGCTACCGGCTCGCCCTGGACCGCGCGGCCGTGACGGCGGTGGCCGAGATGGGTCCGGCCGCGCACCACCGGTCGCGGGAGGCGATCGCCGCGGCGGTCGCGCACTCGCGCCCGTGACGCAGGTGACCGTGGCCGTCACGGTCACCGTGCTGGAGCGGTGAGGGCCGCCGCCGGTGGCGCCGGATTCAGCCGGGCGATCAGCGCGCGCGGCGGACCAGCCGCTCGGCGTCGAGCAGCACCACGCTCTTGCCCTCGAGTCGCAGCCAGCCCCGATGACCGAAGTCGGCCAGCGCCTTGTTGACCGTCTCCCGGGACGCGCCGACCAGCTGGGCCAGCTCCTCCTGGGTGAGGTCGTGGGTCACCCGCAGGTGGCCGCCCTCCTGCTGGCCGAACTGCCGGGCCAGCTGCAGCAGCGCCTTGGCCACCCGGCCGGGCACGTCGGTGAAGATCAGGTCGGCGAGCGCGTTGTTGGTCCGGCGCAGCCGGCGGGCCAGCACCCGCAGCAGCTGCTCGGCGATCTCCGGCCGCTTGTTGATCCACTCGCGCATGGCGCGTCCCGATCCATGGTGGCCAGCCGCACGTCGGTGACGGCGGTCGCCGACGAGGTGCGCGGACCGGGGTCGAACACCGACAGCTCGCCGAACATGTCCGACGGGCCCATCACGGCCAGCAGGTTCTCCCGACCGTCCGGGGAGTGCCGGCCGAGCTTGACCTTGCCGGAGAGGATCACGTACAGCCGGTCGCCCGAGCTCGCCCTCGGAGAAGATCGAGCTGCCGCGCGCGTAGTCGACCGTCTCGAGCTGGGATCCGAGGGCAAGCGCCGCATCCGGGTCGACCCCTTGGAAGATCCCGGCCTTCGCGAGCGTTTCTTCCACCCTGTCCTCCTGATCGCACGCATGCCGCGCGTCTCGTCGCGTCATACCTGGTGAGACGCAGAGCACAGTCTAGGGGGCGGGGCAGGGTCGCGCGCGCTTCGGCGCGGCCGGGAGTCAGCGCGCCGAGTCCTTGCGCTTCGACCGGGAGCCGTTGCCGCCGTTGCGTACGGCGGAATCGGGGGCGACGGCGCAGCCGGAACTTGGCGAACGCCTGCGTCCAGCCCTCGCGGATCAGGGTGTTGACCTCTTCCGGCCGCGCCGTGTCCAGGAACTCCTGGACGTCGGCCTCGCTGACCGTCGACGTCTTCAGCCGGTTCTCCACCCGCTCCATGAACAGGGCGAACACCATCAGCAGCGACCGGGATGAGCAGCACCAGGAAGACGGTCATGGTGCGGCATCATCCATCGGCGCCCACTCCGGATCCGCTCCGGACCCTGTCACGGAACCCGCCGCGCACCGTCCGCGGCACGCCGCCCGGCCAGCGCCGGCGGAGCACGTCGGGCCCCCCTCACGTCGGAGCGTGGGCAACCGGGCCGGATCCGCGAGCGTCAGTCCCTCGTGGCAACCTGGCAGCGTGGCCAAGAAGGCAACAGTTCCCCGCGACGCCGCTGGCCCGGACCCGGCGCGCCCGGCAGCTCGGCGCGTCGCTGCAGGACGGCTACCCCGGAGCGCACTGCGAGCTCGACTTCACCACGCCGCTGGAGCTCGCGGTCGCCACGATCCTGTCGGCGCAGTCGCACCGACGCCCGGGTCAACCTGGTCACGCCCGCGCTGTTCGCCCGGTATCCGGACTGCGGCCGACTACGCCGCGGCCGACCGGGCGGAGCTCGAGGAGATGATCAAGTCGACCGGCTTCTTCCGGAACAAGACCACTCGCTGATCGGCCTCGGGCAGGCGCTCGTCGAGCGGTTCGACGGCGAGGTGCCGGGCACGCTGGCCGAACTGGTGACGCTGCCGGGCTTCGGCCGGAAGACCGCGAATGTGGTGCTGGGCAACGCCTTCGGGGTTCCCGGGATCACCGTCGACACGCACTTCGGCCGGCTGGTGCACCGCTGGGGGCTGACCGACCAGACCGACCCGGTCAAGGTCGAGCTCGAGCTGAACGCCCAGCTGCCCAAGCGCGCCCACTGGACGATGTTCTCCGACCGGGTGATCTTCCACGGGCGGCGGGTGTGCCACGCCAAGAAGCCGGCCTGCGGCGCGTGCTTCCTGGCGCCGCTGTGCCCGTCCTACGGGACCGGTCCGACCGACCCGGTGCTGGCGGCCAAGCTGGTGGTCGGCCCGGAACGCGACCACCTGCTCGCGCTGGTCGGGCTCGAGCAGGTCTGATGACCACGCCGAGCGGCCAGGGCGCGGCGACGTTCAGCGGCCGGGACACGGACCTCGACTGGACCGGCCGCCGCCGGACCGATGCGCCCCGGTGCGACGTCCGCCGACGACCTGCGCGTCGGCCGCCGGCTGGTCGGCGACGAGGAGATCCCGGCCTGGCTGCGGCCGCTGGTGGCGGCCATGGACGAGCGGCCCCTGCCCGGCCGGATGCACACGATGACGCTGGCGGCCCCCGCCACCGCCCGGCGGGGGTCGGTGCTGATGCTGTTCGGCGAGGGTCCGGCGGGGCCGGATCTGCTGCTCACCGGCCGGGCGCGCCACGATGCGGTCGCACGCCGGCCAGCCGGCCTTTCCCGGCGGCGCGAACGACCCCGGCGAGGACGCGGTCGCCGCCGCGCTCCGGGAGGGCCAGGAGGAGACCGGGCTGCAGCCCGACTCGGTGCTGCCGGTCGGCCTGTTCCCCGAGCTGTACCTGCCGCCGTCGGGGTTCCTGGTCCGGCCGGTGCTGGCCTACTGGCGCGAGCCGGGCGAGGTGTCGCCCGTCGACCCGGCGGAGACCGCCGTGGTGGCCCGGGTGCCGGTCGCCGACCTGGTCGACCCGGCCAACCGCGGCACCGTGCGCCACCCGAGCGGCTTCGTCGGCCCGGCCTTCCAGGTCGCCGACCTGCTGGTCTGGGGATTCACCGCCGGCCTGGTCGATGCGCTGCTCGACCCTCGGCGGCTGGGCGGAGCCGTGGGACCCCGAGCGGTTCTTCGAGCTGGCGGACTTCGCGTGAGGACCCGCACCCGGTGAGCATCATCGACATCATCGTCGTGCTGCTGCTGATCGCCGCCGCCATCTGCGGATTCCGCCAGGGCCTGATCACCGCGATGTTCACGCTGGTCACCGCCATCGCCGGGGCGATCGCGGCGATCCGGCTGGCGCCGCTGCTGATGGAACTCGTCGACGACTCCACCGCCAAGATCGCCATCGGCATCGCCTGCGTGGTCGTCGGTGTCGGCATCGGCGAGCTCGCGGGCTCCGACGGTCGGCCGGGCGATCTCCAAGCGGATCAGCTGGCGGCCCGCGCAGGCGGTCGACCGCACGCTCGGCCTGTTCGGCTACGCGTTCGCGGTGCTGATCGTCATCTGGCTGATCGCCGTGCCGCTGGCGTCCGTGCCGCTGCCGTGGCTGTCGTCGGCGATCCGGAGCTCGACGGTGCTGGCCCGCGTCGACGAGGTGATGCCCGATCAGGCGCAGGACGTCTCCACGCAGCTGCGCGAGGTCTTCAACGACTCCGGATTCCCGGCCATCCTCGATCCCCTGGCGCCGACGCCGAACACGTCGGTCGACCCGCCCGACCCGTCGCTCGGCGCGACCCCGGAGGTCGCCGCCGCGGCGCAGTCGATCCTGAAGGTGCGGGCGGTCGCCGAGTGCTGCTCGCGCCGGATGGAGGGCACCGGCTTCGTCATCGGCCCAGGGCGGGTGATGACCAATGCGCACGTGGTCGCGGGTTCGAACCGGGCCGGCGTCGAGGTCGACGGGGGCACGCTCGACGGCACGGTCGTGCTCTACGACGCCCATCGCGACCTGGCGGTGCTGGACGTTCCGGAACTGGCGACGCTGGGCGTGCCCGCCCTCAGGTTCGCCGCCGACCCGGCCGCGGCCGGGGACGACGCGATCGTCGCCGGCTACCCGCTGGACGGCCCGTACACGCTCACGCCGGCGCGGGTCAGGGCGACGATCCAGCTCCGCGGGCCGAACATCTACTCGGACGAGACCGTGACCCGCGAGGTGTACACCCTGCGCGGCGAGGTGCTGCCCGGCAACTCCGGCGGCCCGGTGCTGCGACCGGACGGCACCGTGCTCGGGGTGATCTTCGGCGCGGCCATCGACGAGACCGACGTCGGCTTCGCGCTCACCGCGGCCGAGGTGGCGCCCGTCGTCGAGGCCGGGCTCGACGACGACTCAGCGGCCTCCACGGAGGCGTGCACCGCGGCCGCCTGATCCCGCGCGGGCCCGGCGAGCCGTCGAGCGGATGCGCGGACGGGCGGAGTTCTCACCGCACGCGGCCGGCGAACTGCGCGATCATCTCGCTGACCAGGTCCGGCGACTCCTCGGCGGGGTAGTGGCCGACGCCGCGCACGGTCGAGAGCGTGTACCAGCCGGTGCAGTGCTCCCGGGCGTCGGACAGCCACCCCGGCGGGATGAACCGGTCGGCGTCACCCGCCATGTGCAGCACGGGCATGGTGATCGGCGCGGCCAGCGCCTCCCGGTGCCGGTGGCCGTCGGTGCGCAGCGGGGAGCGCGCCACCCAGCGCAGGTGCTCGACGGCGCCGCGCGCCGCGCCCGGAATCCGGATCGCCTGGCGCATCTTCGCCACCGTCTCCCTGAAGTCGCGGGACCCCTTCCATGCGACTCCCGCCTGCGACCGCACGATCCGCTCGAGCAGGGCGGCGTTCCGGGCGACGAGGTGCCGCTCCGGCCAGACGGGGGTCGCCGCCCAGAAGAGCAGGCGGCGGTAGCGATCGGTGGGCACCGGCCGGCGGATCCGTGCCGTCGATCGCCGGGTGCGGCGCCGCGATCGCCACCACCCCGCGCACGCGCTCGGGCTGCATCGCCGCGGTGTCGAAGGCCGTCACGGCGCCGAAGCCGTGCCCGACCAGCAGCGCGTCGCGCTCGCCGAGGCACCGGACCAGGCCGGCGACGTCGGCCGCGAGGGTGAATGCGTCGTACCCGCGCGGGGTCTTGTCCGTGTCCCCGTAGCCGCGCAGGTCCGGCGCAACGGCCCGGAAGCCGGCCTCGGCCAGCGCTGGGAGCTGGTAGCGCCAGGCGCGCCAGTACTGGCCGAACCCGTGCAGCAGCAGCACCAGCGGGCCGCTGCCCGCCTCCACGATGTGGAACCGGATGCCGTTCGCGCTGACGTCGCGATGCGTCCACGGGCCGTCGTCGCGGACGACCGAGGCGTCCGGAACCGGCAGATCGTCCTCGGTGTCCCTGTCGGCGGCAGTCAGCGGGGGCCCCAGGTGGTCGGTCAGGGCCCGGCGGCGGCGGACTTCAGCGTGGCCGCCGTCTTCTCCAGCGACGCGATGGTCATCTCGGGCTTGCGCACCTTCTTCACCTTGCGCAGTCCGAGCAGCGCGAACAACGCGGCCGACAGCAGCATGGCGACGAACACGATGACGAAGGCGAGCCAGCGGGGCAGCCAGATCGCGAGGATCTCGCCGACCATCAGCCAGAAGAAGAACGCGGAGAAGGCGCCGATGACCGCGGCCACGACGAAGAAGATGGCGCCCGTCGCGCCCTGCTTGGCGCTGGCCGTCACCTCCAGCTTGGCCAGCTCGATCTCCGAGCGGATCAGCGTGGACATGTGCGACGTGACGTCCTTGACCAGGTCGCCCATCGAGGCGTTGCGGTCCACCAGGGGCTCGGCGACCAGGGGGATCGACGCGCCGGTCGAGCCGGGCTCGGTGAAGGGCGATGAGCCCGGGGTGCCGGTCGTGGTCACATCCCACTCCTGACGGTCGAGGCGGCCGGGGGCCGCGTGCGCGGCCGGTGCTCATCGTATGGGCGCGCCGGACCCCGCGCCGACGGGGCGTCCCCGGCTCCGCGCGCGGGGCCTGACGACGGCGCCACCGCACCACTCGAGCGCCGGGCGCCGAGCGGCCTCGCGGGATGTCAGACCCCGCCCGCTCGACCCTCCCCGTCGATGATCATGGCAATAGTCACGACTTTCGGCACACTTTGTCCGATTCGCGCGTGAATATCGCCATGATCATCAGCTCGGCAGGTGGCGGCGCGCGGCCGCGACGAACTCGGCGGGCTCGTCCGCGTAGATGCGGATCTCGGTGACCGGGTCCGGGCTCTTGCGGATCGGCACGACCATCGGCGAATGCAGCCGGACGGCGATCGTGGTCTGGCTGGCGACGACGATCTGCAACAGCGCGCCGCGGGGGGTGTCGCTCACCTGGACCGTCCGCGACTTCTCCAGGCTCTTGCGGTGCGACGACACGGACTCGATCGCCGACCACGGCACGACGGCGTCGATGCCCAGGCCGTTCCGGATCCGGACGCCCTCGTCGCCCAACTCGTGCGGGTGCACCTTGAACGTGGCGAGCAGGCCGATCATCCAGAGCACGCCCCAGGCGCCGAGCAGCAGCGCGCCCGCCCGCCACCAGCCGGCGGGCAGCAGCAGGTGCAGGATCGGGATCTCGACCGCCGACATCGCGATGAAGACCCACATGATCGGCGCCGCGCCCGCCGCGTAGCTGAACGCCGCCGACCCCGGTGCGAGCGGCAGCGGGCGGCGGAAGACCCATCGGGCCAGGCTTCGCCAGATGCCCGCCTCCATGTCGGCCGCGCGCCGCCAGACGCTCCGATCGGCCGGCGGCGAGCCGGCGGCACCGCCCTGCGCCGGCCCGGCCGTAGCCGGCCCGGTCATCGGCCGGCCCTTTGCGTAGCCGGCCCGGTCATCGGCCGGCCCTTCGCGGTAGCCGGCCCGGTCATCGGCCGGCCCTTCGCGGCAGCCGGCCCGGTCATCGGCCGGCCCCCGCGGCCGCGGGCTGCCCGGCCTCCTCGAGGAGACGGTGGATCCGGTCGAGCACGTCGTCCAGGCCCGCGACCAGACCGTCGAAGCGGCGCGGCGGCATGCCGTCGAAGAGCTGCTCGGCGAACTCGCGGCGCTCGCGCTGCAGGTCCTCGGCGACCTGCCGCCCATGTCGGGTGAGCGTGACGAGGGTCGCGCGCCGGTCCCGCGGGTGGGGCTTGCGTTGCACGAAACCGTCGACGACGAGGCCGTCCACCAGTCCGGTGACGTTGCGCGGGCTCACCTGGAGCGCGTCCGCCAGGCTCCGCTGGGTGCACGGCCCGCTGTGCACGAGGTGCCAGACGACCCGCACCCGCGCCGTCGACAGTCCGCGCCGCGCCAGGCTTTCCGTCATGTCCTCGGTCAGCAGCACGACGAGCAGCAGGATCCGGTCGAGCGCCGCCTGGCGCGCGAGCGGCGCGTCGGGGGCGTCGGATGTGGCCATATCGTGAAGCTCCTTCACTATGTGTTGGCTACACGATAGCAGTGCTCCGCGCGGGCCGGGTCGGGGCCCCTGGATACCCTCGGCACATGGCCGACATGCCGCCGCGCCCGTGACCGGCTCCTGGAGCGCGGTCAGCCCGTTCGTCTTCGACGGCCCGGTGGCCCCCGCCGCGGTGATCGGCCGGGACTACGAGGCTGCCCGGCTGCGGGAGTGGGCGCGGGCCGGCCGGTTCGTCGCGCTCACCGCCCCCCGCCGCTTCGGCAAGACCAGCCTGATCAACAAGGTCGCCCTGGATGCCGACGCCGACGACGAGACCGCGGTCATCACGGTCGACCTGTACGACGTGGCGTCGGTCGCCGATCTGGTGATCCGGCTGGAGAAGGCGTGGGCCGTGCACACGCCGACCCGGCTGCGGCGGGCGGTCGGCCGGGCTCTGGCCGGCACCGAGGTCGGGCTGTCGATCGCCGGGACCGGGTTCACCGTCAAGCTCGCGGAGCGCCCGCAGACCGATCCGCTGCCCGCCCTGCACGTGCTCCTCGACCTCCCCCAGCAGGTGGCCGGCGCCCGGCACCACGCGCGGACGCTGGTGGTGTTCGACGAGTTCCAGTCGCTGCACGCACTGTCGGGCGTGGAGGGCGTGATCCGATCGCACGCGCAACACCAGCGGCAGGTCGCGTCCTACATCTTCGCGGGCAGCGAGCCTGGGATGATCGCCGCCGCTTTCACCGACCGGGCGCGGCCGTTCTACGGGCAGGTCGAGCAGTTCTCGCTCGGGCCGCTTCCCCGGCGCGCTGCGGTCGACCACGTGATCGCGCAGAGCGCGCGCAGCGGGCGGGACGTGAGCGCGGTCGTCGGCGCGCTGTACGACTTCTCGCAGGGTCACCCGCAGCGCACGATGCTGCTCGCGCACCTGCTCTGGGTCGGCATGCGGCCGGACTCGGCGGCCACCGCGGAGGATCTCGCCGCGGCGATCGACGCGGCGCTGCGGCGGGTCGACCCGGAGGCCAGGGCGGTCATGGATTCGCTGGACCAGGGCGCGCGCAAGACACTGCGGGCCGTCGCGGAGCACGCGACCCCGCTGTCCGCCCGGGCCGGCCGCACGCTCGACCTGCCGAAGGGCACCGCCCAGCACGCGGCGACGCGGCTGCTGGCGGGCGCGCACATCGAGCGGCACGACGGCGCCTACCGCCTGGTGGACCCGCTGCTCGCCGAGTGGATCCGCCGCACCCTCGGTACCCGCGCGGTCGTCACGCCCGCCTGACCGGGCCGGTTCTACTGACCCAGGAGCCAGTGGCCGGGGGCGGCGAGTCCGGCGGCGGCGGCCGGTCCCCAGGTGCCCTGGGCGTACGGCTGCACGGGCGGTCGGTTGTCCAGCACCGGCGTCAGCACGTCCCACGCGTGCGCCAGCCCGTCGGGGCGGGTGAACAGCGACCGGTCGCCGATCAGCACGTCGTGGATGAGCCGCACGTACGGCGGCAGGGCGTCCGCGCCCTCGACGTCGCCGAGCACCACGGTCGCCTCGGTGGTGATCAGCGTGAGCCCGGCGCCGGGTTCCTTCATCACCATCGACAGCTGCACCTCGCCGTTCCCGGCGAGCGAGAACGTCAGCACCCCACCGTCGGCGGGCAGGTCGACGCCGGCGAGCGGTCCGCGGGCGGGGTCCCGCAGCAGGATGCTCACCCGCTGGGTCGAGCCCGCCATCCGCTTCCCGGTGCGCATCAGGAACGGCACCCCGCGCCACCGGTCGTTGTCGACCCACATCCGCGCGGCCACGAAGGTGTCGGTCGTCGAGCCGGGCTTGATCCCGGGAACGTCGAGGTAGCCGTCGTACTGCCCGAGCACGACCTCTGCCGGGTCCAGCGGCCGGAACGAGGCGATGACGCTCTCCCGCGCGGACTGCAGGTCGGCCGCGTCCAGGCTCGCCGGCGGCTCCATCGCCACCTCGGCCGCGACCTGGAAGAGGTGCGTGATCAGCATGTCGAGCATGGCGCCGGTGGCGTCGTAGAACAGCGCCCGGTCGTCGATGTTCAGTGATTCCGGCGCGTCGATCTGCACGGCCTGGATGTGTTCGTTGTCCCAGGCGCGGCCGAAGAGGCTGTTGGCGAAGCGCAGCACGTGCAGGTCCTGCGTCGCCTCCTTGCCGAGGAAGTGGTCGATCCGGTAGACCTGCGACTCCTGCAGCACCTCGTGCACGGCCTTGTCGAGCGCGCGGAAGCTGGCGGGCGAGGTGCCGAACGGCTTCTCGTAGACCACCCTGGCGCCCTCGGCGAGGCCGTGCCGGCCCAGCGCCGCGGTGAGCTCGCCGAAGGCGACCGGGCGGCACGGCGAGGTAGTGCACCAGCTGCGCGTGTTCGCCGAGCTGCGCGCGCGCCTCGGCGATGACGTCGAGCAGGCTGCCGGGGTCGCTGGTGTCGAACCCGCCGCCCGCGAACCGCAGCCGGGCGCGGAAGTCGGTCCACTCGGTGCCCTCGGGCTTCGTCCCGAACTCGGTGAGCACGTCGCGCACGTGGTCCTGGAAGGCCTCGTGCGAGGTGTCCCCGCGACCGTTGCCGACGAGCAGGAACTCCTGGGGGAGCAACTTCTGCTGGGCCAGCGTGTAGAACGCCGGGAGCACCATGCGCTTGGCGAGATCGCCCGTCGCGCCGAACAGAACGAACACGATGGGCGTGCTCGGGGCCTCGAGGGCTGGCATCTGGTGTCCCCCACCTGACGACGGATCCGCCCGCGCGCCGGCTTCGGGCCGCGGGTGGCCGGCGCTGTCACCGGCACGGTGAGGCTAGCGCTCCCGTTGGGAAATGTGGGCAGTCGGTGTGCGCCGGTTCGTTCCGCTGCGACGATCGGGGCCGACGATCGTGACCGACGATCGGGGCCGGCGGTCGGGGCCGGCGGTGGGGGGCCGGTCAGCCCGTCCGGATCGCGTCGGCCGGGTGAGCCGCGCCACGGCGGGAGCGAAACCGCCGTCATCACCACCACCACGAGCACGGCTGCCGCGGAGTACCCCGCGACGACGCCCCAGCCGATCGCCCACGGCTGTCGGAGCAGCTCCTGCAGGAACAGCGTCAGCGCGCAGCCCATGACGATCGCCAGGGCCACGCCGACGAGGACGGGGATGCCGGCGCCGATGACCAGCGACCGCGCGATCACGGCCCGCGGCACGCCCGCCGCCACGATCAGCGTGAGTGAGCGCCGCCGTTCCGTGAGCTGCTCGACCGCCGTGACCAGCAGGCCGATCATCGCGGCCAGCACCCGAGCCGTTCCAGCCAGGCGTCCGCGGCGACGTCGGCTGCGCGGCGGCGCATCCCGGCGAGACGGAGCAGGAGCGTCACGTTCTCCCGGCAGGTGAGTTCGGGGACCAGCCGGCCGAACTGGAAGACGAAGCCGAAGTCGGTGCGGCGCAGCGCGGATCGATCCCGGTCGGAGAGCGCGGAGATGTCCCGGCCGCGGTACTGCACCGAACCGCGGTCGACGGTGAGGATGCCCGCGGCGCAGTGCAACAGGGTCGACTTGCCGGATCCGGACGGTCCCATGACCGCGACGATCTCGCCTGCCTCGACGGTCAGGTCGGCGCCGCGGAGCGCGGGTGTCGACCGGAAGCTCCGGTGGAGGTCGACGGCGGTCAGCAACGCGCTCATCGGGGCGCTCCCCGGCTCGGCGTGGCGGGGCGTTCGGGTCCGAGCTCGCGACGCAGGTCGGCCAGCCGAGACGCGGTGAGTTCCAACCACTTCAGGTCGGCCTCGAGGTGCAGCAGGGCGTGATCGCAGATGACCTGGTCGGCCAGGTCGCCGGACTGCTTGCGCCGGGTGAACTCTCGCATGCTCGCCAGGTGCTCGCGGCGTCGCGCGTCGAGGAACTCGTCCGCGGATCGGTGGGTCATCAGGGCGAGCACCACCTTGGTGTACAGCGAGTTCTGCAGGTATTCGGCCGGCTTCTCCGGGGTGCTGA
Source organism: uncultured Actinomycetota bacterium (assembly GCA_963844455.1). Classification (GTDB taxonomy): domain Bacteria; phylum Actinomycetota; class Actinomycetes; order Mycobacteriales; family Nakamurellaceae; genus Nakamurella. Next base: position 151,603 of record CAWJOH010000026.1, on the reverse strand, counting down.
GCCACGCGTCGAGATCGGTGACGCCGGCGTCGGTGATGGCGTACCGCTTGCGATCGGGGCCGTCTCCGGGCTGCACGCCGTCGACAGTGACCATGCCGTTCTTGAGCAACCGGGACAGCGTCGAGTACACCTGCCCGTAGGCGAGGGGCCGGTCGGAGCCGAACAACTCGTCGTAGCTGCGCTTGAGGTCGTAGCCGTGCCGCGGCGCCGTTTCGAGGAGCCCCAGCAGCGATCGGGACACGGGCATGCGACGGACTACACACGCCGTATCTACCCGGGGTATCTACGGCGTGCATCGTCCGTCGCATGTGTTCGTCGTCGCCACCGGCCGGCGGCTTGACGTGTTCCTACGAGGCGGTCACCACCACCAGCTGCCGCGCGGTGTGGATCGCGCCGTCGGCGCCGGTCGCGGTGAGCTCGACCGTGTACGTGCCCGGCGCCGCGAAGGTGTGGTTCGTGGTCGCGGTCGCCGTCTGCTCGACGGTGCCGTCCCCGAACGTCCACGAGTAGGTGCCGATCGCTCCGAGCGCCTCGGCGGTGGCCGTGGCGTCGAAGGCGACCTGCGGTCCGGCCGGCGCGGACGTGAAGTTCGCGTCCCTCACCGCGGTGGCGGGTGCCGGCGCGGTCACCGTGACGTCCCGCGTCGTGGACGCCGTCGCACCCTGCTTGTCGGTCACCACGAGCGTGACCGGGTAGGTGCCGGCGGCCGCGTAGCGATGCTGCGGAGCCGCCTGCTTGCCCGTCGCTCCGTCACCGAAGTCCCACGCGTAGCCGGCGATGTCGCCGCCCGCGGCCGGGCCGCGCAGCGTGGCCGTCAAGCCGGACGTGGTGACCGTGAAGTCCGACGCTGTGTCGACGCCGTCCGTCGTCTCCGGTGCGGTCGGCCGGGCGGTCTCCGGTGCGGTCGGCTGGGCCGTCTCCGGCGCGGTCGCCGGGGCCGACTCGGCGGGCGTCGCCGGACCGGAGTCCGTCTGGTCGACCGACGCCGCCGCCACTCCGGGCGCGGTGTAGACGACGGTGTCGCTCTTCGCGACATTGCCGTAGGCATCGATGGCGGACAGTCGGTACCGGTACTCGACGCCGGGCAGCAGACCCGTGTCGGTGAAACCCATCTCGGGTCGCTTCCAGAACGTCGAGACCGCGTGAGTGTCGTAAACGACCCGCCCGTTGCGGACGACCTGGTACTGCAGGTTGCCTTCGTCCATGCTCGTGTTCGCCATCCAGCTCAGCTTCGCCTCGCCGGCGGCACCTGCGCTCACGGTCGGGTTGAACTTGCTCCCGGAGATCTGCGGAGCCGACTTGTTCGGAGCGATCGGCCGGATGGCGAACCGCACCATGCCCTGCTGGCCCACGCCGTTCACCTTCGGGAATTCGCCGGCGAGGGTCACGTACTCGCTGTTGCCGGTGACCGACCAGGCGGCCTGGAGCTGGCCAGTCTTGGTTCCCGTGTCCAGCACCGGGAACCAGTGCACCAGGGACGGGCTCGGCGTGCCGTACCAGTCATAGAAGTTCTTCGTATCGAGCTCGTGGTTCATCGTGCCGGTCGCCTCCGGGCTGAAGGCCAGCGCACGCCGCGTGTTGATGTACCGCGGATCGGAATCCGGGAATCCGTCGATCACCGAGCAGTCGTGCGCATGGCTCACGGTGAACACCGCGCCCGCGACGGGGGCGATGCCGTACGTGTCGCCGTGGCAGTTCTCGACCCACTGCAGTTTGCCGGTCACCGGATCGGCGGAGAAGGCCCCTTCCAGGTTGGCCACGGCGGGCTTGCCGCCGAAGTCGTAGCCGGTGCCGAACACGCTCTTGCCGTCCGTGGACAGGCTGGTGATGGCGGAGTCCTTGCCGGCGTTCCTGACGGTGTGCCCCCCGTAGCTCGGATCCCACGGCATCCTGCTGCCGTCGAGTTGGGAGACCTTGGCCAGCCCGTAGCCGGGCTTCCCGTCGACGTTGGCGAACTCGCCGCCGACGACGATGCCGCCGTCATCCGTCGCCACCATGGCCCTGACCCTGGCGTCCGCGGACGGCGCCCATCCGGTGAGAGCACCGGTGTCGGCGGCGAACGCTGCCAGCTTGTTGCGGGGATTGCCGCCGGCAACGTTGAAGGCCCCGCCCGCGTACACGGTGGAGCCGGTGGCCACGATGCTCCACACCGAGGCGTCGAGCACGGGCGGCGCGAAGGACGCCTTCACCTTGCCGGTCGCGATGTCGAATGCGACGAGCCGGTAGTGCTGGGCGCGGTCCACGACGGTGAACGTGCCACCGACGTACAGCGTCTTGCCGTCCGGTGACACCGCAAGCGACCGAACCGCGCCGTTCAGGTTCGGGGCGAAGTTCGTCATGACCCCGGTCTTGATGTCGTACGACATCAGGTTGTAGCGCGGGACCTCCTGAGTGCCAAGTGCCGCGCCGGCCGGGCGGGCGCTGCTGAATTCCCCGCCGACGAACACCGTGTCGCCCACGAGCTGCTGCGTCCAGGCGACCCCGTTCATCTGAGCGGTCGGCAGTGCGTCCGCCGACACGCTCGAAGCGGCGATCGGGCCGGGCGCGGCGAAGGCGGCGGGCGCGGCAAGGGCCGACACGGTGAGGCCGCTCGCGACGAGCGCGGCGACGGTGATCACGGACGAGGCTCGAGACTTCACGCGGTTGGCTGTCCTCACGATGTTCCTCCTGACGTTGCGGTCATACAAAGAAAGTCGGCAGGGGACTGGGCCCGTGCCGATGACCGTTTTTGTGGATGAGTCCACTATTGCGCGGGACACACGCGATCCCTGTCGGTCCATCGGCCGACGGGATGGCTGACGCGGCCCTCCACCGATCGGGGGAGGCGCGGCCGGCGCGGGGTTGTGATCGCTGTCGGGCGGGACGGGCGACGGTCGCCGGCCGCGTCGCGGGCGCGGTCGCGCCGGCGTCGTTCAGCCTGGGGCGCAGGCGATGTCGCGGGCGGTCACGCGGGGTCGCGGGAATCCCGCGCGCGGAGGGTCGTCCGGGCGGTGGCGCCGGGTACGGTCAGTCGCCCTTGCCGGACGCCAGCCCCGACGAGATCAGGTTCATCACCGCCTGGTCCTGCAGCGTCGTCACGTCGCCGATGTCCCTGTTCTCGGCGACGTCCCGCAGCAGCCGGCGCATGATCTTGCCCGAGCGGGTCTTCGGCAGCTCCTGCACGACGAGGATCTTCTTCGGCTTTGCGATCGGGCCGATCTGCGTCGCGACGTGGTCGCGGAGCTGCTTGACCAGCTCGTCGCCGGAGTCGGTGGCGCTGCCGCGCAGGATGACGAACGCGACGATGCCCTGCCCGGTCACCTCGTCGGTCGCGCCGACGACGGCGGCTTCCGCCACGGCGTCGTGGGAGACCAGGGCCGACTCCACCTCGGTGGTCGAGATGCGGTGCCCCGAAATGTTCATCACGTCGTCCACGCGGCCGAGCAGCCAGAGCGCGCCGTCGGTGTCGTACTTCGCACCGTCGCCGGCGAAGTAGTAGCCCTGGGCGGCGAACCGGGACCAGTAGGTGTCCTTGAACCGCTCGTCGTCGCCGAAGATCGTGCGCAGCATGGACGGCCACGGCTTGTCGAGCACCAGGTATCCGCCCTCGCCCTTGCCGACCGGTACGCCCTCGTCGTTGACGACGGCGGCGCTGATCCCCGGCAGCGCGGTCATCGCCGAACCGGGCTTGCATTCCGTCACGCCGGGCAGCGGGCTGACCATGATCGCGCCGGTCTCGGTCTGCCACCAGGTGTCGACGATCGGGCAGTTGTCGTGCCCGATGTGGTGCCGGTACCAGACCCAGGCCTCCGGGTTGATCGGCTCGCCGACGCTGCCCAGGACCCGTAGCGAGGACAGGTCGTACTTCGCCGGGACGTCCGCGCCCCACTTCATGAACGTGCGGATGAGCGTGGGCGCCGTGTAGTAGATCGTCACGCCGTACTTGTCGACGATCTCCCAGTGCCGGCCCTCCGTCGGGGTGTTCGGGGTGCCCTCGTAGATCACCTCGGTCGCTCGGTTCGCGAGCGGTCCGTAGACGATGTACGAGTGTCCCGTCACCCAGCCGATGTCGGCGGTGCACCAGAACACGTCCGCGCCCGGCTTGTGGTCGAAGACCACGTGATGCGTGTAGGCGGCCTGGGTGAGGTAGCCGCCGGAGGTGTGCAGGATCCCCTTCGGCTTCCCTGTGGTGCCGGAGGTGTAGAGGATGAACAGCGGTTGCTCGGCCGGGAACGCCTGCGCCTCGTGCTCGGCCGGCTGCCCGTCGACGAGATCGTGCCACCAGACGTCCTTGTCGGACCAGGTGACGTCGCCGCCGGTGCGGCGCACGACGAGCACCTTCTCGACCGGCGAGTCCGCATCCGAGACCGCCTCGTCCACGGCCGATTTCAGCGCGACGGCGCTGCCGCGGCGGTACTGGCCGTCGGCCGTGATGACCAACCGGGCCTGGGCGTCCGCGATCCGCGATCGCAACGCCTCGGACGAGAATCCGGCGAAGACCACCGAGTGCGCGAGCCCGAGCCGCGCGCAGGCCAGCATGGAGAAGACGGCCTCGGGGATCATCGGCAGGTAGATCGCGACCCGGTCGCCCGCCCGCAGCCCGAGGGAGGACAGCGCGTTGGCCGCCCTGCTGACCTCGGCCAGCAGGTCGGCGTAGGTGATGGTCCTGGTGTCGCCCGGCTCGCCCTCCCAGTGGATCGCGACGGTGTCGCCGTACCCGTCCGCGACGTGCCGGTCCACGCAGTTCACCGCGACGTTCAGCGTGCCGTCCGCGAACCACTTCGCGTGCGGGGCGTCGCTCCAGTCCAGGACGGTGGAGAACGGCGTCGCCCACGCCAGCCGCTCGGCCTGCTCCCGCCAGAAGCCCTCCGGGTCGGCCTGCGCACGCGCGTAGGCCTCCTCCTGCAGGTTCGCGTTCGCCGCGAGATCCGTGGGAGGCGGGAAGGTGCGGTCCTCGGCCAGCAGGTTGTCCAGCGCGCTGCTGCTCGCCGGCTCTGTCGGACTGGAGGTGATGGCGTCGGTGCCGGTCATGGCGCGCTGGTCCTCTCGACGACGATCTGGCCTGATCTGGAGGTGACTCGCGCGGCGGGCCGATCCGCCTGCCGCGCCGCCTTGCGAACGTATCGCCGCGACGGAGGTGCCCGCCAGGCAGGACGTTCAGACCTGCGACGGACGCGGGCAATCCCGCGACGGGCGGTCGGCGTCGACCGCTCAACCCGTGAGGGCATCCACGGCGATGTCGACGTCGCGCTGGGTGGAGTAGAGGTGGAAGGCGAGGCGCACCCGGCCCGCTCTGGTGCCGAACTTCACGCCCGCCCCGGTCAACCGCTCGACGGCCGTCGGATCCGCCGGCACCGTGACGATCGCCGAATTCGACCGCGGCTCGCCGAGCGCGTCGAGGAGCCGGTTGGCCAGCCCGATGTTGTGCCGGCCGATCGCGGCCACCCCGGCGGTGCCGAGAACCTGCAGGGCAGGCGCCGCGCCGACCCAGCAATGCCAGGCCGGCGAGATGTCGAACCGGCGGGCGTTGCCGGCCAGCCGCAGCGGCATCCCGTAGTAGGACGCGTGCACGTCCTCGCCGGCGAACCAGCCCGCCGCCAGCGGCAGCAGTCGGCCCGCGAACTCCGGGTGCCGATCCGCCAGGGTGGGATGGTGCGCGAGGTAGGCCGTGCCGCGCGGGCTGCACAGCCACTTGTAGGCGCCGCAGACCAGGAGGTCCGCCGCGTTCGGGTCGACGTGCAGCCAGCCGGTCGCCTGGCTGGTGTCCACCAGCGTCAGGGCGCCGACCGCCCGCGCCGCCGCGGTGATCGCCGCGACGTCGGCGACCTGCCCGTTCGCGGACTGCACGGCGGAGTAGGCGACCACGTCCGTGCGCTCGTCGATCGCGGCCGCCAGCCGGTCGAGCGGGACCTCGTGAACGGTCACCCCGCGGTGCGCGTGCGCGGCCCAGGGGAAGACGATCGAGGTGAACTCGAGGTGTGGGACCAGCACCCTGGCACCGTCGGGGATCGCGGCTGCCGCAGGCGCCAGCAGCTGTGACACGGCCGCGCCCGTGCTGACGTGCTCCGGCCGGACGCCGACCAGCGCGGCGAACCGGGCGCGGGAGACGTCGACGCTCTCCGCCCAGCCCTCCCAGCTCGTGCGTCCCGTTCGCCACTCGTCCAGCGCGAGCTGGAGCGCCTCCCAGCCGGGTCGCGGCGGCGGACCGAACGAGGCGGTGTTGAGGTAACCGGGCTCGACGTCCCACAGCGCACCGAACGGCAGCACGGTGTCGGGGAGCTCGGCGGGGCGCGACGGGCGGCTCACGTGTTCAGTCAAGCACCGGCCCCCCGGCCGCTGCCGGGAAGCGGGGAAGGGCATGGCGGGCACTCTCCCGGCCGCACGGACGCGGTGACAGTCACCGCGAGGTCACCGTGGGCACCCTCGTCGACACATCCCCGGATGCCGGCGGTGGTCGGTGCCCAGAGGTTCGACCGCGGCGCGGCTATGGTGCCCCGGTGACCGACGCCTGGCCGGATCTGGACCGCCTGCCGGGCGTGGCCGACGCCGTGGAATCGGCGCGCGTCTCGGTGTCCGCCCTGCGCCGGCACCCGGCCAATCGGCAGGGGGTGCGGGCGACGGCCGCCGCCGCGGCGGTCCGCGCGGCGCGCGCCTCGGCGGCGATCGACGGCGCGCCGCTCGCCCTCGACCAGCCCGGCGACGGGGGCACCTCGGCCGTCGCAGACCCCCTGCTCGCCGGCGCGCTGCGGGTCGCGGCAGGCCTGCCGGAGCTGGTGCCGATCTGGCGGCGCGCGCCACTCCAGGCGCTGGCCAGGATCCATCTGCTGGTCGCGGCCGACGGCACGGATCCCGCGGCCGTGGGGCGTCCGGACCGGTCGGACCCCGAGGTCTCCGCCCGCCTCGCCGGTCTGGCCGAGGCGGTGGTCCGGGCGCCCTGGGCGGGACCGGTGAAGACGGCGGTGGTGCAGGCCGAACTGTTGGCGCTCCGGCCGTTCGGCGCGGTCTCGGGCGTGGTCGCCAGGGCCGCCGGCAGGCTCGAGATGATGGCCAACGGCCTGGATCCGGCCGGGCTCGGGGTGCCGGAGGTGGCGTTCCTGCGTCTCGGCGATCGGTATGCCGCTGCGGTCGCTGGATACGCACGCGGTGACGACGGCGCGCTCGGCGGATGGATCGTGCTCGTCTGCGCCTCCCTCGTCACGGGCGCACGAGAGGGCCGATCGATCGCCGAAGCGGCCTCCGGTGGCCCACGATGAACGCGGACACGGCGCGTCGGCGAGCGAGATCGCCCGATTAGCCGCCCATGTCCGAATTCATGCACTGGCATGTAGTTCGCTTCGCGCAGGAGTCGGGTGGACCAGGGCGCGGGTCACGGCGACACGCGCGAGAGATTACGCTGAAGGTGTGATCTTGGGTAACCCGAAAGGGTGTAGTTCGCGCTACGTAGACTCATTAGTGGTGCGAACAGTCGTGAAGGATGCGTGGCCGTGAGCCTGGATCACCGAAGCACCACCGTTACACGGCAAACGGTTGAACGTGGTCGTCACAGCCGGCGTGGTCCCGCAGGGCGCATGACGTCGATCGAGGCGGCGTGCGATGAAAACGGTTTCAGGATCCAAGGACGGCGGGCCGCGAGAGGCCCGCGGATCGCTGAGCGGTGCCCGCAATGATCCACCGATCGCGACCCCGCGAGGACATGAAAGACGGCGCCCCACAAGAGCGGGACGCCGTCTGCGCAGGCTGACCGACTATCAAGCTTCACCACAACTCGTCGTGACGGGCTCCCTCGAGTTTCGTGGGTGGCCCTGACGACGTACCTCCCGCGGTTCATAGCGGTGAGTGAGTACCGGGGTCTGCGCGGGGAGCTCCAGTCGGGGTCGGCGGTGTTTCTCTTCCACATCGTCTCTGGCCGATCGGGGGTCCCTGACACAGTGATACCCGCGACGACGCCGCACGGCAACAGGCGAATTCACGAGCGTGAACCCTGACCGATTCAGATGCACCCATCCGGGTCATCGCCATCGTGCATCTCGAAGACCACGCCGGAGGCCGCTCCGGGACAGGTGACGAACCCGCGATCCCGGGTCTACAGTAGGCATGTCGGTTTCCACCCCCCCGGAACCGACCACCCGGTTCAGCTCAACCCCCCGGAGCTGAACCCCGCGGCCCCCGCCCTCCCCCCTGGCGGGGGCCGCCCCATATCCCGGGACGGTTCGGGCCGATTCGGCCGCCTCGCCACGCGTCTCGACAGTCGCCGACGACCGCTATCCGGTGGGCGCGCGCGGGGCTGGGCAGATCATGAGCGTGCATCGGTGACGCCCGTAATGCGTGAACGCGGCTTCGTCTACCGGCACGCCCGCAGGCGTCGCTCCGGTAGCCCGGGCTCCACTGAAAGCGCTTTCATCGCCGCCGCCTGCACTTTTCCCACCACTGGGCCCCCTCAGTAGTCCCCATCGCAGCCGTTCATCCCCAGCCGCCTGCCCGGGGTTCTCGCGCCGCGCCAGATCGGGGTGCACTCGACGCGGGCGGGCGTCCAGGCCCGCCTCTGGTCGCCGCTGTCGGTGGGAGTGAGATGGAACAACCGCTGGTGGTCGTGAACGACGGCCAGATCGTGGAGGTGGTCGGCCGCATCGCGGCGGCCGCCGGGGTCGAGATCGAGGTGACCGCGGACCTGCCCTCCCGGGTGCGCTGGCTCGCGGCGCCCGCGGTGGTGATCGACGCGCAGCTCGTCGATCGGGCGGTTCGCGCGGGACTCCCGCGACGACCGAGCGTCGTGGCGGTCGCCGCGGGGCCGCTGGACGGATCGGACTGGAGCTCCTGTGTCCGGTTGGGTGTCGAACGGACGGTGCCGCTCGCTGACTGCGACGGCGTGCTCGTCGAGATGCTCTCGGATGCGGTCGATCCCGACCCGGGCGGTGGTCGCTGCCTGGCCGTCGTGGGGGCGTGCGGCGGCGCCGGCGCGTCCGTGTTCGCGATTGCACTGGCCGCGACCGCGGGGCGGGTCGGCGAGTCCGACGCGCTGCTGGTGGACTGCGACCCCTGGGGCGCCGGCGCCGACGCGACGCTCGGCATCGAGGACGGCCTGCGGTGGCCGGATCTCGCGACCTCCGGTGGTCGGCTGGCGCCGGATGCGCTGCGTTCGGGCCTGCCATCGGTGAAGGTCGGTGGCGGGCGGCTGATCGTGCTGTGCCCGGGTCGCGGCGGCGGGTCCGGACCGACGCCGGATGCGATGGAGGTCGTCCTGGAGTCCGCCCGCCGCGGCGGCACGCTTGCCGTGGTGGACCTACCGCGTCAACCAGGAGACGTGGCGGACCGGGTGCTCGAGCGCGCCGATCTCGTGGTGCTGGTCGTGCCGGCCGACCTCCGCTCCTGCCTCGCCGGTCGGAAGATTCGGGATCGCGTCGAGGCGCTCGGCGGGCGGATGGGCGCCGTCGTCCGCGGACCCTGCCCGTCCGGGATCGGACCGGACGATGTGGCGGCCGCGCTCGCCGTCCCCGTGCTGGCGCGGATGCGCGGCCGGCCCGCGTTGGCCCGCGACCTGGACCACGGCCGGATTCCCGGCATCGATCGGCGGGATCCGCTCGCCAGGGCGGCCGCAGCCGTGCTGGCGGCCGACGCGGGGCCGGGGCGGCGGCGGCGCACGGAGCGATCGGGCGACCGTCGGGGGGTCGTGCGCGGATGACCTCGCCGCGACCGGGGTTGACCTCGGACGTCATCGAGCGCGTGCAGCGGCGCCTGGCCGACGAGCGGCTCGATCCGACGCCGATCGCGCTGGCGAGCGCGTTGCGTCGTGAGTCCTCGGCGCTGGTCAGCGATGCGGAGATGCTCCGGCAGATCCGCGCGCTGCAGCGCGAGCTCGTCGGGGCGGGCGCGCTGTCCGGCCTGCTCGCCGACGCACGGACGACGGACGTGGTGGTGAACGGGCCGGCGGACGTACGGGTCGATCGCGGCGCCGGTTGGGAGCCGACGGACGTCGTCTTCGACGACGAGGCGGCCGTGCAGCGCCTGGCCCGGCGGCTGGCGACCGCCGCCGGGCGTCGGCTCGACGACGCCCATCCGCACGTCGACGCGCGCCTTCCGGATGGGACCCGGCTGCACGCCGTGCTCGAGCCGATCGCCGCCTCCGGGACGTGCCTGTCCCTGCGGGTGCTGCGGCCGGTGCAGCACGACCTCGCGGCGCTCGCGTCGAGCGGCACGCTCCCGGGGGCGAGCCTGCCGACGGTGCTCGCCGTGCTCGCCGCGCGGTTGGCCTTCCTGGTCAGCGGCGGAACCGGATCCGGGAAGACGACGCTCTTGTCGGCGCTGCTGGCCGCGATCGACCCGGTGGAGCGACTCGTCGTCGTGGAGGACGCCGAGGAACTGCGGCCCCCTCATCCGCATGTGGTCAGGCTGGTCGCGCGGCCCGCCAACGTGGAGGGTACGGGCGCGATCTCGCTGCGGGAGCTGGTGCGCCAGGCGCTGCGGATGCGGCCCGATCGGGTGGTCGTGGGCGAGGTCAGGGGCGCCGAGGTGGTCGACCTGCTGGCCGCGCTGAACACCGGTCACGACGGGGGCGCCGGCACCGTGCACGCCAACACCGTCGCCGACGTGCCTGCGCGCGTGGAGGCCCTCGCCGCGCTCGGCGGCATCGACCGGCCCGCGCTGCACGCCCAGCTTGCCGGGGCCGTGCAGGTGGTCCTGCAGATGCGCCGGACCGGCGGGGCTCGGCGCCTGCATCAGGTCGGGGTGCTGCGCCGGCGCGGGGACGGGCTCGCGGAGGTCGTCCCGGCGATCTGCGACGGCGTGCCCGTGCCGCCGGGTGCGGCGGCCCTGGCCGGCATGCTGGCCGACCGCGGCGTGGTGCCCCCATGGTGACGGCGGAGGTCGTGCCGGCGCGGCCCGCGCGACACCGCCGCCGCGCGCACCGATTCCGCCGCGGCGCGCCGGTGAGCGGGTGACGGCGTGATGGCGATCGCGGCCGCACTGGCCGCCGCCGCCCTGGTGGTGTGGCCATCGGCCGGGATCGCGCCGGTGCGCCCGGTTCGGCGCCGCGGGGCGCGGGAGCTGCGCTCCCGGTCGGGCATCGGCGGCGGCGTTCGCGGCGCGGGCTGGTTGCTCGGCGCGGTGCCGGTCGCTCTGCTGGTCGGTTCGCTCGCCGGGCCGGGTGTGGCGACGGCCGCTTGATCGTCGCGGGGACGGCGGTGCGGTCCGTTGCCGGCCTCCGTCGCGAGCGCCGTCGCAGCCGCGACGTCGGCGACATCGTGGACGGGATCAGGACATTCGGGCGCGAGCTGCGCGCGGGTGCCGACCCGGCGCACGCCGCGGCGCAGGCGGCGACCGTGTCCCGCGGGTCGGCGGTGCCGCTGCTGCGATCCCTTGCCGCAGGGCCCGGCGCCTCGGGCGCGCCGGTCGGCGGGGTCGCCGCGGAGCCCCAGTCCGCCGGCGCCGCGACGTCGGCGGGCGCGACGGCCATCGCCGCGCGTCTGCGCGCCGCGTGCCTGGTGAGCGAGCGGCACGGTGTGGCGCTGCGCCCGCAGGTCGAGGCGATCGCCGAGAGTCTCTCCCGCGGGCAGCGGGCGTCCGCCGACCGGCAGGCGCAGCTCGCCGGCTCTCGGATGTCCGGCTGGGTGCTGACGGCGCTGCCGGCGCTGGGGTTGCTCCTCGGCGCCGGCATGGGCGCCGATCCGATCGGCGTCCTGGCGGGCGGCGGCATCGGCGGCATCCTCCTGGTGGTCGGAACTGCGCTGACCTGCGGCGGCCTGCTGTGGTCGGCGCGGATCGCGCGCGCGTGATCCCGCAGCCGATCGGAGACGCGCCCGCGCTGGTGCTGGCACTGGCGGGATGCGCCCTGTTCGCCTGGCCCGCGTCCGCGGTGGTCCGGCCGACGTGGGTCCGGCGGGGAAGTCCCCCGTCGAACGCCCGTCGGGCGGTGATGCTCGGGACCGCCATCGCGGCCGCAGTGGTGGTCCTCGCGCCGGGATTGTGGTGGCTCGCCCTCGCTGGCGGGTTGGCGGTGGCGCTGCTGGTTCGCCGCGGGCCGTGGCGACCGGGCCCGGTGCCCGCCGACCTCGAGCGGCTCGCCGCCTTCTGCGATCTGGTCGCCGCATGCCTGGACGCCGGCATGGCCGTCGCGCCGTCGCTGACCGCGGCGATGGCGGCCGAGCGCGGATCGCGGGCCGCCCCGCCGGCACCCGCTCGGTCCGCGCCCGGGGATCCGTCGGCGCCGCTGGAGTCGATCGCCGCGATGCTGGAGCTCGGCGCAGATCCCGACGTCGCCTGGCGGTCGGCCGACGAGCATCCGGTGCTCGCGCCGCTCGCGGCCGCCGCGCGTCGCTCGGCCCGCGGCGGGACCCCGCTCGCCGACGCCGTGCGGCAGCACGCCGTCGAGCTTCGGGGACAGATCGATGCCCTCGCCGCCCGTGCTGCAGGACGGGCGGGTGTCGCGATGACGGCGCCCCTGGCGCTGTGCTTCCTCCCCGGCTTCATCTGCCTGGGCCTCGCGCCCGTCGTCATCGGACTGCTGGGTCGCCTCGACATCCTGTGAGACCCGATCCTGCGAGACGCGAGCCTCTGCTGCGCGTTCCGGTGAGCGGCCGTCCCTTCAGACGCGTCGTCGATGAACCGTTCTCGCCGACACGCCGGCCCGGGATGTCCAGGGCAGGCGTCGGCCGTGGTCGGTCCGGCCGTCAGGCGCGCGCCGCGCCGCATGCGCGATGCGCGGTCAGCGCGACATAGCCGGGCACACCGACAGAGCTCGCCACCGACCCACCGGTCCCGCCGAATAGTCCCCAGCCACGCCGGCCGTCCACACCGGTCGGCCCGGGGTCGACCCCGTGCGCCCCACGGCCGACGCTCGAATGGCCAGTTCCGCTCGCGTCGGAACGCCGTCGATCGAAAGGACCCCGCCATGAGCCACACCGCCATGATCCACACCGCAGAGCCGGCCGGCTTCGTCCGCGAAGATCGCGAGCCGGGAGCTCCGGCGGCAGGTCTCCGGCGATGGGCCCGCCGAGCGCGCGCCGCAGCTCCCGGGCGCCGAGCGCGCGCGCGAACGGGAATCGGCCCAGGACGCGGGCATGAGCACCGTCGAGTACGCGGTGGGCACCGTGGTGGCGGCCGCCTTCGCCGCGGTCCTGTACCGCATCGTGACCGGCGACTCGATCGTGTCGGGGCTGACGAACCTGATCAACTCGGCGCTCGACACGTCCTTCTGATCCGTGACTCCGCCGCGTGCCACCGGGCAGGACCGGGGCAGCGTCACCGTGGAGGCCGCTGTCGGTCTCGCCGTGCTCGCCCTGATCCTCGCCGCCTGCCTCGCCGGGCTGGGCTGCGTGCTCGCGCAGCTGCGCTGCGCCGATGCGGCGTCCGAGGGTGCGCGGCTGGCCGCGAGGGGCGATCGGGCGGCGGCCGAGTCGGCGGCGCATGCCCTGGCGCCGGACGGCGCGCAGGTCTCGTTCGGCGAATCGGATGGCCTCGTCACGGTGACGGTCTCGGCGGATCCGATCGGGGGGCTGCTGCCCGGCGTCACGATCGACGCCCGGGCGAGCGCCGCCCGCGAGGACGTGCGGTCCCCGTGACGCGGCGGGGCTCCCGCGGGATCGCGGACAGAGTCGCGGCGAGGCTCCACCACCCCGGCGACGCGTGCGGGGAGCCGATCGAAGGAGACAGGACGGATCGGGGGTCGATGACGGTGGTGGCGGCGGTCGGGACGGTCCTGCTGCTCGGCCTGACGGCGCTGATCGTGCACCTGGGCGCGGCGACGCTGGCCCGGCAGCGGGCCGAGGTCGGCGCGGACCTCGCAGCGCTGGCGGGCGCCGCGACCGTCCTGCGCGGCCCGGACCTGGCGTGCGCCAGGGCGATCGCGGTGGCCACGGCGAACGGCGTGACCGTGGAGGACTGTCGCCTCAGGGGCGTCGACGTGCTCGTCGTGGTGACCGCCGAGGTCAGGGCGGGGCCGTTCGGCGGCGCCGCGTCCGGACGCGCCCGCGCCGGGCCGGTGGGCCGGATCGCCGGCTGAACCCGCGCGGCGCGCCGCGGACGCTGCTCGTCGTCAGGTCGCGGCACATGCGACACGACGCGCGACGCGCGGGCGCGACGGCGCCGCCGGCCCGAGCGACAGATCTCTACGGTTCCGGGGCTCTACGGTTCGGGGCTCTACGGTTCCTCGGGCTCTACGGTTCCTCGGGCTCTACGGCTCCTCGGGCTCGAAGGTGTCGGGCTCGTTGTCGGACGTGGCGCCGACGCCGGTCTCCGGGTTGGGCACGTCGTCGGGTGCTTCTTCTCCGGTGCGGGAGTCGCGATCCGCTGGTTCGGTCATGATGGCCGTCCTCTCTGATGACCCACCGTCTCGATGACCCACCGCTCGCATCTGGTGACCGCCGCTCGCATCCGGCGGGTGCTTGACAGAGGTTCCCCGGGCGACCGTCGGCCAAGCAGCCGGCCGCGACGGAGGGCGCCCGACAGCCGGCCCGGGCTCCGGCAAACGCAACCCGCGGCCACGCCCGGCGTCCTAGCACCACACCCAGGCGGCGCGCACCTGGTCCTTCCGACATCCATCGGCTCGTCGAAGTTCTCCCCTGCGTGGAGAGGCTCGACGGCGATCGGGAACAGGGGATGCGCCATGCGTTTCATCCGGACCGGGCACGGCAGCGCCATGCCGAGCGACGACACGCGGGCCACGTCGCACCGGCGATCGCCCGGTCGCGCCTCCGGGCGCGGATGCGCCGCCGACCGGAGCGCCTGACCCGTGGGCAACCGCATCCGCAGCACCGCGAGCGAGCCGGCATCCGGGGGCCACGACCGTCGCACATCGAGCGCGGGCACCGACTCCATCTTCCCGCCGAGCGTCGACCCGGTCCGGAACGGATTTGGGCGTATCGAATCGCGCACGTCCCCTCTCTTCCTCGACGTGGCGGCAGGAATCGGCGCCACGGGCGAACGGCACCGAACACCGGATGGTGGGATCCAGCACGCAGCGCAGGGGACAGTCGATCCGCCGGTCTCGAAGGACTGACGCCATGCACGACAGCGCCACGCGGGCAGGGCTCCGCGCCAGCGGCGACGCCACATCCGTTCAGGAGCAGTCTGTTTCGGGGGAGCTGGCATGAGAGTCGAGAGTTCCGAACGGCAACACGCGCGCCACCCGCACGGCGCGGCGGAGCTCATCGGCCTCGACCTGCTCGCCGGACCGGCGCCGCTGCGAGCCCCGGCGCCCTACGCGCCACCCAGGCCGGGAACGCCGCCGGTCGGCCACACCGGAGCGCCCGCGCTCAGCATCGTGCCGCCCGTCGGCCGACCCGCCCAGCAACCGGACCCGTCGCGTCGGGCACACGAGATGGCCGCGCGAGGCGAGACGGAGCAACCGACGCCGCGCCAGTTCCGCGACGTGGTCGGCCGCTTCGCCACCGGCGTCACGGTCATCACCGCGAGCGACGGCGCCGAGCTGCGCGGCATGACCGCGAACGCGTTCACGGCGGTCTCGCTGGATCCGCTGCTGGTCCTGGTCTGCCTGCGCCTCGGCTGCGCCACCGACGAGATGCTCACCAGAACAGAGCATTTCGGTATCAACATCCTCTCGGCACGGCAGCAGGGTGTCGCCGCATGGTTCGCGAATCCGAACCGGCCCGCCGGTCGGGCGCAGCTGGACGTCGTCGGCTGGTCCCCGTCAGCGGTGACCGGTTCACCCGTGATCGACGGCGCGGTCGGCTGGCTGGATTGCGCGGTGGACCATCGGGTCGTCGTCGGCGATCACGCAGTGATCTACGCCCGGGTGATCGACCTGGCAGGCGGCGAGTGCGACGGGCCGCTGCTGTTCCACCGCGGGGAGTTCGGCACCATCGGGTCGCTGCCAGGGTTCCGCGCCGCGGGCTAGTTCGGCGGCCGGCCGGTGTTTCGGGGCGCCTTCGCCGTGGTCTCGTCCCGGAGTCGTGCACCGTGTCGCGGAGTGAGGCGCTCGTCGTCGTCGGTCCGGCGCGTGGTCGTGAGCGACGGCTCGGGCGACCGCACGCGACGTTGCCGGGACGGCGCGGCCGGGAGTGCGCCTTCGCGACGTTTCTGCCGACGTGGCGACTGATCGAGAGGTCGCGGAGTCGTGAACCCTGTCGCGGAGTGAGGCGCTTGTGGTCCTCGGGCGCGATCGTGGCGCGCCCGCCACCCGAGGTCACGCGAGGTCGGAGCACGAGGTCGGAGACACATCAGCAGGCCGCCGACCACGCGGGCGGCTACGTCTGGGGAGGGCACAGACCAAGCGGCCGACCTGGAGTACCGGGGCAGCAGGGGGCGGGCGCGTCCTGACCCGCAGGTCGGCCCCGGCCGTCAGCCGAGGTGCTCGCGGGCCACGCCCTTCGGCACGACCATCCGCCACGCGTCGGTGACCAGCTCGCGCATCTCCTCGACGTCGATGGCCGCCAGCCGGACCTCCACCCAGTGGTAGCGCATGTCGGACGCGCCCGGCAGGAAGAACTTCGCGGGCTCGGCGGCCACCAGTGCAGCCCGCATCTCCTTGGGATAGCCGAAGCCCATGGTGGTCTCGTCGCGGCTGAACGCGACGTAGACGATCCGCCCGACGCGGAACTTCACCCGGTCCCGGATCAGGTGCTCGGTGGTCCGCGGCAGCGTCAGCGCCAGCGCCCGGACGTCCTCGACGGTCACCACGAATCCCACCCCATCACGGGCCCCCGACAGCGCCCGGTGCGCGCCCAGGTGCTGCCGGCGTGGGGGCAGCGCTCAGGAGACGAACCGGAGCCCGGGATCGTCGCCGCCCCAGGCGGTCTCGGGCGCGGGTGTGGTCTGGACCGGCCCGGCGGCGAGCGCGGTCAGCACGACGTCCAGCACCTGCACGGCGCCGGCCTTGTCCAGCGGCTGGTTCCCGTTGCCGCACTTGGGCGACTGCACGCAGGACGGGCAGCCGGTCTCGCACCCGCAGGCGGCGACGGCGTCGCGGACGGCCGTCAGCCAGCCGGGCAGCACGTCGTGGCCGCGATCGGCGAACCCCGCGCCGCCCGGGTAGCCGTCGTAGACGATGACCGTGGGCTCCCCGGTGTCGGCGTGCAGCGCGGTGGAGAGCCCGCCGATGTCCCAACGGTCGCACCCCGCGAAGAGCGGCAGCAGCCCGATCGCGGCGTGCTCGGCGGCGTGCAGGGCGCCCGGGATCCGCGGAACCGAGAGGCCGGCGGCCGTCAGCACCGCCTCCGGGATCGTGTACCAGACCGCCCGGGTGTCCAGTCGCTGCTCGGGCATGTCCAGCGGGATGGCGTCGATCGTCTCGCCGTTCGGGCGCTTGCGGAGGTAACCGACGACCTGCCCCGTGACCTCCACCGGCCCGACGCCGACGCGCACGCCGTCCGGGAACGTCGACGTCGCGTGTGACGCCCCGATGTCGCCGGCCATCGAGACGGCGGACAGCGAACGGGCGATGGTCGACCATTCCGGCCGGTCCGCCCGGACGAGCGCGACCCCCTCGGCCAGATCCAGCTCCTGCACGACGTACGTCTCGCCGCGGTGCAGGTGGACCGCGCCGGCGTGCACCGTCGCCGGAGCGCGGGCGGTGTCGACGGTGCCGAGCATCCGGGCGGTGTCCTGCTCGACGATCGCCACCTGGCCGGCGCCGCTGCCGCGCAGGTCGACGTCCTGGCTCGGGTGCGGTCCCTGCGCCCAGAACCAGCCGCCGGGCCGGCGGCGCAGCACCCGCCGCCGCACCAGGTCGGCGAGGAGCGCACGGACCGGCTCGCCGCCGAACAGGGCGACGTCGTCGGCGGTCAGGTGCCGCTCCGCGGCGGCACACGCGAGGTGCGGTCCGAGCACGTACGGGTTGGTGGGATCGGTGACCGCGGCCTCCACGGGCCGGCCGAAGACCGCCTGCGGATGGTGCACCAGGTAGGAGTCGAGCGGGTCGTCGCGCGCGACGAACACCACCAGCGCCCGCTTCTCGCGGTCAGCCCGCCGCCCGGCCCGGCCCGCCTGCTGCCACACGGAGGCGAGCGTGCCGGGGAAGCCGGCCAGCACGGCGGCGTCGAGCCCGGCGATGTCCACGCCCAGCTCGAGCGCGTTGGTCGACGCCAGCCCGAGGAGTTCGCCGCTGTCCAGCGACCGCTCCAGCTCCCGGCGTTCCTCCGGCAGGTACCCGCCGCGGTAGCAGGCGACCCGCGCGGCCAGCTCCGGGCTGTGCTCGGCCAGCCGGCGCCGCGCGCTCAGCGCCGCGGTCTCGGCGCCGTGCCGGGACCGCACGAAGGTGAGCGTGCGGGCGCCGGACGCGACCAGGTCGGCCATCATCCGCGCGGCCTCGGCCTGTGCCGGGCGCCGCACCGGGGCCCCGTGCTCGCCCTCGGCGTGCGGGATGAGCTGGGGCTCCCAGAGCACGAAGTCGGCCCCGGGCCGGGGGGCGCCGTCGTCGGTGACGGGACGACCGGCCGCCCGACGAGCCGCTCGGCCGCGGTCGCCGGGTCGGCGACGGTGGCGGACGCCAGGATGATCACCGGGTCGGACCCGTAGGCCCTTGCCAACCGCACCAACCGGCGCAGCACGAGCCCGACGTGCGAGCCGAACACGCCGCGGTAGGCGTGGCACTCGTCGACGACGACGTACCGCAGCCGGCGGAGCAGCCGCTCCCAGCGGCGGTGCCCGGGCAGCAGCCCGCGGTGCAGCATGTCGGGGTTCGTCAGCACCCAGGACGCATGGGCGCGGGCCCAGTCCCGCTCCACGTCCGGTGTGTCGCCGTCATAGGGCGCCACCCGCACCGCCGGCAGCGCGAGCCGCTCCAGCGCGCCCAGCTGGTCGGCGGCGAGCGCCTTGGTGGGGGAGATGTACAGCGCGGTGGCGCGCGGCTCGGTGAGCACCGCGGACAGCACCGGGAGCTGATAGGCCAGCGACTTTCCGGAGGCGGTGCCGGTGGCGAGCACCACGTCGCGGCCCGCGTGCGCCAGGTCGGCGGCCTGGACCTGGTGCGACCACGGCTGGTCGATGCCCCGCGCCCGGAGCGCGGTCCGCAGCTCGTCCGGAACCCACGTCGGCCACGGGGCCAGCCGGCCGACCTTCGGGGGGAGCTGCTCCACGTGGGTGACCTGCGGCGACAGGCCCGGCGGGACATCCGATGTGAGCGAAGTCACGTCATCGGCGCTGCACCGGTTTAGCACGCCGATCAGGCCGCCTGAATCGAGGGAGAGGCGGCCAGTGGACATCTGTCCATTGTCTATCGGCGCAGCCGGGAGGCGAAGCACCCGCGCCGACGCGCGCGTTCGGGGCAAGGGGGAAGGGGCACGACCGCCGGTGCCATAAAGTACTCAGCGTCGCGCCCGGCCCCACAGGTGCCGCGCGTGGCTCCACCGGTCCGGGAGGCAGTGATCGGTGACCTCGCCACTCAGAAGAGCAGTCAACGGCGCTCAATGACTGCGCGCCGGTACGAATCGGGAGCTTGATGTCGAACAACATGGCCGCTGAACTCGAAATCACCGGTAGTGATCAAGCAATCTTGATCGGGGTCGCGGTCATCGCCCTGGTGGCGCTGGCCATCGCCTTCGTCCTGCGGGCGAGCGTGCTCGCCGCCGGGACCGGCACGCCCAAGATGCTCGAGATCTCGGAGGCGGTCCAGGAGGGCGCCGCCGCGTACCTCGGGCGACAGTTCCGCACGCTGGGCGTCTTCGTCGCGATCGTCTTCGTGCTGCTGTTCGTGCTGCCCGCGAACAGCACGGGCGAACGCATCGGACGGTCCATCTTCTTCCTCGTGGGCGCGCTGTTCTCGGCGTCCATCGGCTACCTCGGCATGTGGCTGTCCACCCGCGCCAACGTGCGGGTGGCCGCGGCCGCCAACACCGAGGGCCGCGAGCGCGCCATGCAGATCGCGTTCCGCACGGGCGGCACGGTCGGCCTGGCCACCACCGGCCTCGGCCTGCTCGGCGCGTCGGTCGTCGTCCTGGTGTACGTCGCCGAGGCGCCGAAGGTGTTGGAGGGCTTCGGCTTCGGCGCCGCCCTGCTGGCCATGTTCATGCGCGTCGGCGGCGGCATCTTCACCAAGGCCGCCGACGTCGGCGCCGACCTGGTCGGCAAGGTGGAGAAGGGCATCCCGGAGGACGACCCGCGCAACGCCGCCACCATCGCCGACAACGTCGGCGACAACGTCGGCGACTGCGCCGGCATGGCCGCCGACCTGTTCGAGTCCTACGCCGTGACGCTCGTCGCCTCGCTCATCCTGGGCAGCGCGGCGTTCGGCACCAAGGGCCTCGTCTTCCCGCTGATCGTGCCGGCCATCGGCGTGCTCACCGCGATCGTCGGCGTGTACATCACCCGGGCACGCGCCGACGAGCCCGGCCTCACGACGATCAACCGCTCCTTCTACGTCTCCGCCGGGATCTCGGCCGTGCTGAGCGCGGTCGCCGCCTTCCTCTACCTCCCGACCACGTTCGACTCGCTCGGCGTCGAGGCCGTCGCGGGCCTGCCCGGCAACCCGGCCGTGATCGCGCTGGTCGCGGTGATCATCGGCATCGTGCTCGCCGGCGTCATCCTCTGGCTGACCGGCTACTTCACCGGCACCGAGACCAAGCCGACCAAGGACGTCGCGAAGTCCTCGCTGACCGGCGCGGCCACCGTGATCCTGTCGGGCATCTCGGTCGGCTTCGAGTCCGCGGTCTACACCGCGCTGGTCATCGCCGGCGCCGTGTACGGCGCGTTCCTGCTGTCCGGCTCGCTCATCGTCGCGCTGTTCGCCATCGCGCTGGCGGGCTGCGGCCTGCTCACCACCGTCGGCGTGATCGTCGCCATGGACACCTTCGGCCCGGTCTCCGACAACGCCCAGGGCATCGCGGAGATGAGCGGCGAGGTCTCGGAGAAGGGCGCGCAGATCCTCACCGAGCTGGACGCCGTCGGCAACACCACCAAGGCGATCACCAAGGGCATCGCGATCGCCACCGCGGTGCTCGCCGCGACGGCGCTGTTCGGGTCGTACTCCGACGCGATCGTGCAGGCGCTGGCCGCCGCCGGCGAGGCGGTCGAGGTGTTCACGGCGAACGTCGTCTCACCCGCCACCCTGGTCGGCATGCTGCTCGGCGCGTCCGTGGTGTTCCTGTTCTCCGGCCTGGCCGTGAACGCGGTCTCCCGGGCCGCCGGCGCCGTCGTGATGGAGGTGCGCAAGCAGTTCCGCGACCACCCCGGGATCATGGACGGCTCCGAGCGTCCGCAGTACGGCCGCGTCGTCGACATCTGCACCCGCGACTCGCTGCGCGAGCTGGCCACCCCGGGCCTGCTCGCCGTCTTCGCGCCGATCGCCGTGGGTTTCGGCCTGGGTGTCGGGCCGCTGGCGGGTTACCTCGCCGGCACCATCGCCACGGGCACCCTGATGGCGGTGTTCCTGGCCAACTCCGGTGGCGCGTGGGACAACGCGAAGAAGATCGTCGAGGACGGCAACTACGGCGGCAAGGGCTCGCAGTCGCACGAGGCGACCGTGATCGGCGACACCGTCGGCGACCCCTTCAAGGACACCGCGGGCCCGGCGATCAACCCGCTGCTGAAGGTGATGAACCTCGTCTCGCTGCTGATCGCGCCGGCCGTGGTCGCGCTCACCGTCGGCACCTCGGCGAGCGACCCGATCCGGTACGGGATCTCGGCGGCCGCGCTGCTGATCATCGTGGGAGCGGTGATCGTCAGCAAGCGCCGCGCGCACGCGCTGCACGCCGAGGAGCCGCAGCCGATCTCGCCGCCGGCGGACGTCTGACGTCCTGCCGCGCGGGCGCTCTGCTGCGGGCGCGGGACGTCGGGATACCCGTCGGAATGCGACATCCGGCGCGATCCGGCACGGCCCGCCCAGCTCACACCCGACGGCCGTCGGGCGGCCCTGCCGGCGTCGCGAACGGCCCGGCCGGTGCCGGCGCCCGGGGTTAGGGTGGGCGGGCGCCGCGCCCGGTTCGGCGCAGTCCGGAAGGGGGATCCCAGGGTGAAGCGCACCTCCGCCGCGATCGCCGCCGTGGCCGCCGGCGTGCTGGCGCTGTCCGCCTGCACATCCAGCGAGTCGGGTTCGCCGAGCGCGGGATCGTCGGCGGCCACCTCCTCGTCCGTGGCGTCCTCGGCGGAGTCGACGGAGCCGTCGACGGAGAGCTCGTCCTCGAGCTCGCGGACGTCGACCTCGGCGTCCTCGGCGAGCAGCGACGAGAGCTCGTCGGACGGGTCCGCGACCAGCACCGGCACCGACGACTCCGCGCCGGAGGAGCCGACCGGCGACGCGGTGCCGGCGGATCTGGACGCCGAGACGCAGGCCTGGTTCGCCGCGTTCTGCACCGGGCTCGATCCCGTCGTCCAGCTGGCGCAGTCCGGGTTCGACCCCGGCAGCCTGGCCGAGACCGACCTGCCGACCGCGATCGCCGGCCTGACCACGGCCGGGGCCGCGTTCACCGCGACCGGCGCAGCCCTGGGCGCGCTGCCCGCGCCCACCTTCGACGGCGGGCCCGAGGTCGCGAACACCGTCGTGCAGGGCCTGAATCAGGGCGGCAGCCAGATGTCCGCCTCGGCGGCGGCGCTCAGCCAGGTGAACCCGGCCGACCCGGCGGCGGTGGACGCCGCGAAGGAGCAGGCCAGCGAGGACTTCACGCTGGCGACCTCGCCGTTCCAGGACGTCGCCGACCTGGACCCCGAGGTCCAGGCCGCCCTGAACCAGTTCCCGCCGTGCCAGAACCTGAGCGGTGGATGAGGCCGTCCCCTCTCGGGCCGTCCGGAGGGCGGGTCGCCCGGCTGATCTCGGGAGCCGCCGCCGGAGCCCTGCTCGTACTGGCCGGGTGCACGTCGGGCGGATCGGCCGACCCACCGTCGACCCCCGGAACGACGGCGGCGACAGCCCCGGCGTCGACGCCCGGACCGGCCGACGGATCGTCGCCGGCGTCGACACCGGGATCGGCCGCCGGGTCCACCACGGGATCGACGGCAGCCTCACCGGCGTCCGTCGGGACACCCACCGGCACGGTGGGCTCCGGCAGCTCGGCCCCGCCCGACCCGGCGAGCGCGACCTGGTTCGCCACCCTGTGCCGCGAGATCCAGCCGGTGCTCGACCTGGACATCACCGGGACGGCCGGCCCGGCCGGCGACGTCGCCGCCCGTCAGGAGGCGGCGGTCACCACCCTCGACACCATCTCCCGGGCGTACGCGGACGCCGGCGCCGCGCTCGCCACCGTCCCGCCACCCGGCATCGACGGTGGCGCCGAATTCGCCGGCCGGGTCACCGCGGCCCTCACGGACGCGTCGGCCCGGCTGGCGGAGTCGATGGCAGCCGTCACCGCGATGGATCCCACCGCCCCGGACGCCGCGGCCGCGCTGGATTCCACGCTCGCCACGGGCCGCGAGACCGCGGGCGCCCCGATCGACCTGCTGCTGGACCTGCCGCCCGAGACCCGTGCTGCAACCGGCGGGATCCCGTCGTGCGTCTTTCTCGCAGGAAGCTGAACCACCGTCCGGGCCGCCGCCGCGTCCGCCCGGTGATCGAAAGGAACCAGATGAGGCGCACCACCGCAGGGACCGCCGGCCGGATCGTCGGGACGGTCGCCGCGCTGGCCGTGCTGCTCGCGGGCTGCTCGTCCAGCGTGCAGGGCCAGGGCCAGGCGGGATCGACCGCCGCGAGCAGCAGCCCGGCGACCGCGGACAGCTCGGCCGAGAGTTCGTCTCCACCGGTTCGGAGTCGTCCGAGGAGAGCACCACAGAGACGACGACGGGGTCGACAGCCGGGTCGTCCGGAACCGCCGTCGCGGCAGCGCTCGACCCGGACACCGAGGCGTTCTTCCAGGCGTTCTGCGGCGGTGCCACGTCGATGGCGGAGTTCACCTCGCCGGACACCAGCGGGCAGACCCTCGAGCAGGTGCAGGCCACGATCGTCGAGGCGTACACCAATCTGTCCAGCAGCGCGTCCGACACGGCGTTCCTGCTCGAGTCGATGACGGTGCCACCCATCGAGAACGGCCAGGCGCTGTACGACAACGCCATCACCCGGTTCCGGGTCATCGGCGCCGTGTACGGCGACGGCGCGGCGACGATCAAGGCGCTCGTCGCCCCGACCGAGAGCGAGCTGCGGACCGCGATCACCGGCATCGAGCAGCAGGTCAGGGAACTCTCGCCGGAGACGGTCGAGGTCGTGGAGCCCGAGGTGCGGGCGGCGGTCCAGGAACTCCCTGAGTGCGCTGACCTGTTCTGATCGGCGGCCGGTGCCTGCTCTGCCCGACGGCCGGTGCCGGCCGATCCCGCCGATGCCGCACAATTGCCCAGCCGGGTCGAGCGCGGTCCGGCTCGGCGGAGAGCGGGGGACACCATGAAGCGGTCACTGGTCACGGTCGTGCCGGCGGTCGGGGCGATCGCCCTCGCGTTGGTCCTGACCGCCTGCGGGTCGTCGATCGGGGGACAGGCGCAGGCCGGCTCGACCGCGTCCAGCTCGTCCAGCGATACCTCGACGTCGACGACGCCGACGACCACCAGCACCACCCGAACGACGGAGTCCGAGTCCACGGACGAGACGACGACCGACGAGACCTCGACGTCGGACGAGACGTCGGACGAAACCGAGACCTCGGAGGAGACCACCGGCAGCGGCGGCCTGGACCCGGACACGACGGCCTGGTTCAACACGTTCTGCCAGGGCGTCACCGACATGGCGCAGTACGTCTCCCCGGACACCTCCGGTCAATCGCTCAGTGAGATCCAGGCCACGATCGTCACGACCTACACGAACATCTCGTTCAGCGCGGCCAGCACGGCGCTGTCGCTGAGCCTGAGCACGGTGCCGCCGATCGAGGGCGGGCAGAGCCTGCACGACGCCGCGATCGCGCGCTACAGCGCGCTGTCCGACGTCTACAGCCAGGGCGCCTCGACCGTGGCGGCCATGAGTCCCACCAGCGAGGCGGAGCTGAAGAGCGCCGTCGACACCATCGAGCAGCAGGCGTCCGACTCGCAGACGGACCTGACCGCGTCCATCGACCCCGCTGTCCTGGAGTCGGCGCGCCAGCTGCCGGACTGCCAGGGCGTGCTGAACTGACGGCGCGGGCGGCGCCGGCGTCCGCCCCGCATCGACCCGGACGGGTCCGGTCGGCCCCGTCCGGCTCGCGCTAGCCTGGTTGACCAGGAGAAAGGGGTCGGCGTGAGCCAGCTGTCGCTCTTCTCCGCCGACCTCACGCCGCCGCAGCTGTCCGATCTCGGCGGGCTGCTGGCGGCGCACGGCCAGATCGCCACCGACGAGCGCGGGTCCGTCCTGTCCATCCTGCTGGCCGATCGCTGGCGCGCCGAGGCGCTGATCCGGGAGTGCCGTGTGCGCGACGTCACGGTGCGCATCACCGACCTGCCCGACGGGCTGGCCGGACCGGGCGCCGGGCCCGACGCGCCGGACGGCCTCGTCGCCGATCCCTGCGCGGGTGCCGGCGGCGACCCCGTGGTGCTGCGCACCGACCGCGCGGACGAGCTCGTGCCGGTGGCCAGGGACTGGACGCGCGGCGCGATGAAGGCCGTCCCGCGCGGCCTGACGATGACCCCGGGATTCGTCCGGTGCTGGGTCATCGCCGCAGGCCGGCCCAGCGATCTCGGGGTCGTGCTGGGACTCGACCCGCACGCGCCCGGCACCCACGAGCCGCTCGCCGCCGCGTGCGCGGCGGCCGGGCTCGCGGGGTCGCTGCTCGGCGCCCGCGGCGGTGGGCCGGCCGTGCGTATCGTCGGGCACAGGCGGTGCACGCGGCTCGTCGAGATGATCGGCACCCCACCGCCGGAGGCCCCGCCGGGGGCCTTCCCGGTCGGCCGGCACTGAACGGCCCCCACCCCGCGCACGACGACGGTCGCCACCCCGCCGCATCCCCGATGGCGCGGGCGGGCCGCAGCGGTGTGGCATCCTGCACGACACCGGCGAGGCGCGGGAGGCCCCGGACGACCGGGCTTGACGAGTCCGCACACTGGAGCACGACTCCCCCGGGGCGGCCACCGCCGATCGCGGGGACAGATATATAGAGGAGACCGTGAGCCGGATGGCCACTGCGAGGAACTCGGCGAACGGGCGCGGCGTGCGCCTGGTCGTCGTCGAGTCGCCGAAGAAGGCCCAGATGATCTCTGGGTACCTCGGCGACGGATACATCGTCGAATCGTCCGTCGGGCACATCCGCGACCTGCCGCGCGGCGCCGCCGACGTCCCCGCGAAGTACAAGGGCGAGCCGTGGGCGCGCCTCGGGGTCAACACCGAGAACGGCTTCGAGCCGCTGTACATCGTCTCGCCGGAGAAGCGGGGCCAGGTCGCGAAGCTCAAGTCGCTGCTGGCGGGCGCCGACGAGCTCTACCTCGCCACGGACGAGGACCGCGAGGGCGAGGCCATCGCGTGGCACCTGCTCGAGACGCTCAAGCCCAAGGTGCCGGTCAAGCGGATGGTCTTCCACGAGATCACCCCCGCCGCCATCCGGGCGGCCGCCGAGGCGCCGCGGGAGATCGACGAGCACCTCGTCGACGCCCAGGAGACCCGGCGCATCCTCGACCGCCTGTACGGCTACGAGGTCTCGCCGGTGCTGTGGAAGAAGGTCATGCCGAAGCTGTCGGCGGGCCGCGTGCAGTCCGTCGCCACCCGGATCATCGTGCAGCGCGAGCGGGAGCGGATGGCGTTCCGCACCGGCAGCTACTGGGGCCTGGACGCGTCGATGATCCCGTCCGCCATCACCGGCGAGGGCGCCGAGCCGTTCCGCACCTCGCTGAACTCGGTGGACGGCACCCGGTTGGCCACCGGTCGCGACTTCGACGCGGCGACGGGGCAGATCAAGGCCGGCACCGACGTGCTGCTGCTCGACGAGGACGGGGCGCGGGCACTCGGCGCCGCGCTGGAGAACGGCTCGGCGACGGTCGTCTCGGTGGAGGAGAAGCCCTACACGCGGAGGCCCTACCCGCCGTTCATGACGTCGACGCTGCAGCAGGAGGCGGGCCGCAAGCTCGGCTTCAACTCGGAGCGGACGATGCGCACGGCGCAGCGGCTGTACGAGTCCGGCTACATCACGTACATGAGGACCGACTCCACGACGCTCAGCACCACGGCGCAGGAGGCGGCCAGGGCGCAGGCCAGGGAGCTGTACGGCCCTGCCTACGTGCCGGAGGCGCCGCGGCAGTACACGCGCAAGGTGAAGAACGCCCAGGAGGCGCACGAGGCCATCCGCCCGGCGGGGGAGAGCTTCCGCACCCCCGGCCAGGTGGCGTCCGGCTCCGGCGGGCTGTCCGGCGACGAGTTCCGGCTGTACGAGCTCATCTGGCAGCGCACCATCGCCTCGCAGATGGTGGACGCCAAGGGCCTGACGCTGTCCGTCCGGATCACCGCGAGCACCACCGACGCGGTCGCCCGCGAGTGCGTGTTCACCGCGTCCGGCCGGACGATCACGTTCCCCGGCTTCCTGCGGGCGTACGTCGAGACCGTCGACGCCGAGGCGGGCGGCGAGGCCGACGACGCCGAGCGCCGGCTGCCGAAGCTCACCGAGGGCCAGCGGCTGCAGATCACCGAGCTCGTCCCGTCCGGGCACGTCACCACGCCGCCCGCCCGCTACACCGAGCCGTCGCTGATCGGCGCGCTGCAGGACCTCGGCATCGGCCGGCCGTCGACGTACACGTCGATCATCCGGACCATCATCGAGCGCGGCTACGTGTGGAAGAAGGGCCAGGCGCTGGTCCCGTCGTGGATCGCCTTCGCGGTGATCGGGCTGCTGGAGCAGCACTTCTCGCGGCTGGTGGACTACGACTTCACCGCCGCGATGGAGGACGAGCTCGACGGCATCGCCGACGGCCGGATCGGCCGCACCGACTGGCTGACGGCGTTCTACTTCGGCGGCGAGGTCGGGCCGCAGGGCTCGGTCGCGCGCTCCGGCGGACTGAAGAAGCAGGTCGGCGAGCGCCTGGAGGACATCGACGCCCGCGAGGTCAACTCCCTGCCGCTGCTCGTGGACGACCAGGGCCGCCAGGTGGTCGTGCGGGTGGGCCGCTACGGCCCCTACCTGGAGCGCGCGGCCGAGGGGCCGGAGGGCGAGCCGGCGCTGCAGCGGGCGAACCT
Organism: uncultured Actinomycetota bacterium; assembly: GCA_963844455.1. GTDB lineage: Bacteria > Actinomycetota > Actinomycetes > Mycobacteriales > Nakamurellaceae > Nakamurella. The sequence goes on along the minus strand of CAWJOH010000026.1, from coordinate 123,639 downwards.
CCCCGAGGACCTGCCACCGGACGAGGTGACGGCCGACACGATCGAGGAGCTCTTCGAGCAGGCGTCCGACGCCGGCGACCGCGAGCTCGGCGTCGACCCGGACGCCGGCACGATGATCGTGGCGCGGGACGGCCGGTACGGCCCGTACGTGACGGAGCTGCCGGCCGAGTCGAACGGCTCCGCCGACGACGCGGGGAACGGCGCGGCGACCAAGAAGGCCGCGAAGGCGCCCAAGCCGCGCACGGCGTCGCTGTTCAAGTCGATGTCGCTGGACACCATCGACCTGCCGACCGCGCTGCGGCTGCTGTCGCTGCCACGGGTGGTCGGGATCGATCCGGCGACGGGCGAGGAGATCACCGCGCAGAACGGCCGGTACGGGCCCTACCTGAAGAAGGGCACCGACTCCCGGTCGCTGACCAGCGAGGAGGCGCTGTTCACGGTGACGCTGGACGAGGCGCTGGCGGTCTACGCGCAGCCGAAGACCCGCGGCAGGTCGGCGGCGGCTGCGCCGCCGCTGCGCGAGGTCGGCACCGACCCGGCCGGCGGCAAGCCGATGGTGATCAAGGACGGCCGGTTCGGGCCGTACGTCACCGACGGCGAGACGAACGCGTCGCTGCGCAAGGGCGACGAGGTCGCGACGCTGACCGTGGAGCGGGCCGCGGAGCTGCTCGCCGACCGTCGGGCCCGCGGCCCCGCCCCGAAGAAGGCGACGAGGTCGACGGCGCGCAAGACGGCCGCGCCGGCGAAGAAGCGCACCACGTCCCGTTCGTCCCGCTAGCCGTTCGGGGCGCCGAGGGCTCACCTGGAAGCATGATTCCGGTCGCCGCCGCGTCCTACGATCGACTCATGACGGGGCGTGTCGCCGGGCAGCCGGACGCCGGCCAGTGGTTCCCTGACGCCCTCAGCGGCGCCGACGGAATGGCCGATCCCGCCCCGACGATGCCCGTGCTGGACGTCTATCCGGACGCGCTGTCCGCGTCCATGCCGGACGACATGCGACGGTTCGTCCGACCGCTCGACCCCGCCGCGACGCTCGCGGGCGTCGGCGGCCCGCGGACGCGGGTCAGGGGCGGCAGCTGGCAGGGCGTACACGCCGCCCCCGCAGCAGCGCCCCGCCCCCCGGGCGGCGCAGCCGCCGGCGGGCCGGCCGCGGACGACCGGGGGCCGCCCGGCCCAACCGCGCACCGCGGTGCCGCGTCCGGCCGCCCCCGCGCAGCGGCAGCCGGTGGTGCGCCAGGTCCCCGTGCGCCCGAACCAGCCACGCCCCCCGGCCGCCCAGGTCGCGACGCCGGCGACCTACCCGTCACCCGGCCGATCCGCCGGCGACATGGTCGCCAGCGTCCGGGCGGCGTTCACCACGCAGCAGCAGAACCAGGGCGCGGTTGCCTCGCACCAGTACCAGCCGCGGGCCGTCGCGCCGGCGCCGCCCAGCCCGCGGCCCGGCCAGGCGAACATGCAGCAGTTCCGGCGGCAGGCGCAGCGCGCCGCGGCGCACGAAGAAATCCAGTGGGTCCGGCGCGATCGCCGTGCTGATCTTCATCGTGGTGGTCCTGTTCGCCACCGGGCTCGGCGAGCGCATCATCACCATGCTGACGGCGCTGTTCCAGAAGTGACCGATCAGGGGACCGTGCCCGACGATCCCGGCCGGACGCGGCGCGGCCGGAGCGGAACAGCGTCTCGGTGCTGCTGCGCATCCCGGTCTTCCGCCGGCTGTGGGCGGCCATCGCGGTGTCCAGCCTCGGCGACTGGCTGGGGCTGCTCGCCACCACCGCGCTCGCGGCGTACCTGACCAAGGACACGTCGAACCTGGCCCAGGGCGCCGCCGTCTCCGGCGTGCTGCTCACCCGGCTGCTGCCCGACCTGATCCTCGGCCCGGTCGCCGGCGCCCTGGTCGACCGGTTCGACCGGCGCAAGGTGGCCATCGTCGGCGACACCCTCGCCGGCCTGCTGTACCTCTCGATCATGCTCAGCCGGAACCTGATCTGGCTGCTGGTGGCGCAGTTCCTGGTCGAGGCGATCGGCCTGTTCTCCACCCCGGCCAAGCAGGCGATGTGGGTCAACATCGTGCCGCGCGAGCGCCTGGCGGTGGCGAACCAGCTGAACTACGTCTCGGTCTACGGCATGGTGCCCGTGGCCGCCGTGATCTTCATCCTGCTGTCCACCCTGGCGTCGTTCTTCGGCGCACCCGCCGTGCCGGGCGACGACGGCGGCACCGCGCTGATCAGCGGGTCCACCAACTCGGCGGCGATCGACATCGCGCTCATCCTGGACGCCTGCACGTACTTCTTCGCCGCCACGATGGTGCTCATCTCGCGGAAGATGATCCCCGCGTTCGTCGGCGAGCGGAGCTCGTCGAAGAGCATCTTCTCGCTGGTCAGCGAGGGTGTCCGGTTCGTGCGGCACAACCGCCTGATGCGCTCGATCTACATCGGCATCCTCGGCGCGTTCGCTGCCGGCGGGCTGGTCGCGGGCGTGGCCCAGTCGTACGTCGCCTGGCTCGGTGCGGGCAACGCCGGCTACGGCATCCTGTTCGGCTCGGTTTTCACCGGCCTCGCGCTGGGCATGCTGATCGGCCCGAGGGTGCTGCCCACGGTGCCGCGGCGGATGATCTTCACCCCGGCCATCGGCGGCGCCGGCCTCGCGCTGATCGTGATGGCGGTGCTGCCCGACCTGGGTAGCGCGGTGATCACCGCCGCGATCATGGGGGTCTTCGCCGGCATCGCCTGGATCAACGGATTCACCATGATCGGCCACGAGGTGTCCGATCAGCTGCGTGGCCGGGTGTTCGCCTTCGTCATGTCGTCGGTGCGGATCGTCCTGCTGGTGACGATCGCCGCCGGTCCGGTGCTGGCCGGCGCGCTCGGCTCGTACCCGGTCATGATCGGCGACTTCAGCTGGACGATCGGCGGGCCGGCGATCGTGCTGCTGGTCGGCGGCCTGATCGCGATCCTGGTGAGCCTCTACGCGGGGCGGCAGATCGGCGGGCTGACGTCCGGCCTCTCCCGCCGGATCTTCGGGCGGCGCCGGCTGAACATCTGGGACGACCGGGACGACCACGCCGGCGTCCTGCTCGCGGTCGAGGGCGCCGATCCCGCGGCGGTCGCCGAGTACACGGCCAGCATCGAGGACCACGTCCGCGCGGACGGCTGGGTGGTGCGGCGGGTATCGCCGGATCCGCCGGGCCTCAACGCCTCGACCGGCGACAACCCGGCCGACGCGCTCCGCGACGCGGCCGCGCTCGCCGACTTCACCAGCAACCAGATCAGCCCGGCCCTCGAGTCCGGTGCGGTGGTGATCAGCGACGGCTTCGTCGACGCGACGATCGTGCGCTACCGGACCCTGGGCCTGGAGGAGGAGCGGCTGCGCCGGGTGGCCGAGTGGGCCGTCAACGGGATCAAGCCCGACCTCACCGTGGTGATCGAGGCGGACGGCGTGATCGAGCCCGCGCACGCCGAGTCGCCGCGGCCGTCCGGCTCGGACCCGCACGACGAGGACCACGTGGACCCGGCGCAGGCCTACCGCGATCGGGCGTCGTACACCCCGGAGCGGTACATCGTGGTGCGCCCCCTGTCCGCGCATCCCGACCACGCCATGGCGCCGGAGATCCAGGAGCGGATCGCGTCCGTGCTGCGCCAGCGGAGCCCGGCCAGACAGGCGCCGGCGGACGCCGCCGCGGGTGAGCCGGCCGGACCCGCGGACGGCGCGGCCGAGACGGTCACCGGGAGCGCCGCGGGCGCGGCGGGGGAGTCGGCAGGGGAGACCCGGGCCGCCGCCGACGAGCGCGCCCTGCCGGCCGCGCTCCGCATTCCCTGACGCCCCTTGGACGCGCCCCGCCGCGTCAGTCGCCCGGGACCAGGTCGGCGAGCGGGACCGCGGCGTCGGTCAGCGCCTCCAGATCGACCGCCGCGCCGCGGACGCCCGCCCGGATCAGGTCCTGGATGGTGTCCGTGACGTCCCAGACGTTGGCGTTCATCCCGGCGACCACCCGCGTGCCGGAGAGCCAGAACGCGACGAACTCGGGCGCGGTCTCGCCCGTCACCTCGCGGGATCCGCGGAACACCACCCGGTCGTACGCGCCGGGGGCCACGTAGCCCGCGTACTCCATGCCGAGGTCGTACTGGTCGGAGAAGAAGTACGGCACCGGCGCGTACTCGTCGGTGCCGCCGAGCATCGCCTTCGCCGCCGCCGGGCCACCGCCGAGCGCGTTCGCCCAGTGCTCGACCCGGATCCGCTGGCCCAGCAGCGGGTTGAAGCTGGATGCGACATCGCCACAGGCGTAGACGTTCTCGTCCGAGGTGCGCAGCAGGGCGTCGGTGACGATCCCGTTGTCGACGTGCAGGCCCGCCTCCTCGGCCAGCTCCACGGTGGGCCGGATGCCCACGCCGACCGCCACGATCGCCGCCGGCAGCTCGGTCCCGTCGTCGAGCACCACCGCCCGAACCCGGTCGCCCTGACCGCCACCGGTTGCCACGGCGAATCGAGAGACCCCCGCGTCGAACCGGAAGTCCACGCCGTGCGCGGCGTGCAGGTCGCGGTAGATCGCGGCGACCTCGTCGCCGAGCACCCGGCGCAGCGGCAGCGTGTCCATCTCGACGACGGTCACCGCGCAGCCGTAGGACCGCGCGGCCGCCGCGGTCTCCAGGCCGATCCAGCCGGCGCCGACGACGACGACCGGCTCGCCGGTGCGCAGCGCGGCCTGCAGGGCGTCGGACTGGTCGAGCGTGCGCAGGTAGTGCACGCCGGCCGCGTCGCCACCGGGCACCTCCAGCCGCCGGACCCGGGATCCGGTGGCCAGCAGCAGCTTGTCGTAGTTCACCGCGTCCTGCGGGTGCAGCACGACGGTCCGCTCGGCGAGGTCGACGGACCGCGCGCTGGTGCCGAGCCGGAGCTCGATGTCGTGCTCGGCGTACCAGGCGGCGTCGTGCACGAAGGCCACCTCGCGCGGGTCGTTGCCGAGCAGGTAGCCCTTGGACAGCGGCGGGCGCTCGTACGGCAGCTCGGTCTCGTCGCCGACGAGCACGATGCGACCGTCGAAGCCCTCGTCGCGGAGGGTCTCGGCGGCCTTGGCGCCGGCGAGGGAGGCTCCGATGATCACGAAGGTTGTCATGGCGACCAGCCTGCTCCGCGCGTCGAGCCGCGGGCAACCGGGTCGCCCGGCGGCGTTCCGTGGCCGGGCCGGGTCGGTTCGGCGGGCCCGGCCTGTCGGCGCGCTCGGCTACCGTGTGGCGGACCGGCCGACCGGAGGGATGGCGCCCATGGGGGATGCGCGAGCGGGTACTACCCGGGTCGCGGCGTCCGCTCCGCAGGCCGGTTGGACGGCGGCCGACACCGAGACCGTCGCCTGCTGCGTCTGCGGCATCCCCGGCGAGACCGTGCACGCCCTCCCCCCGTTCGCGCTCGTCCGCTGCCCCCGCTGCGGGCTGTCGTTCGTCTCGCCGCGGCTGACATCGACGGCGCTGCAACGGCTCTACGACGCGCCGAGCTACTTCGAGGGCGGGGTGTACGGAGCCGGGTCGGCCAGCCCGGCCATGGTCCTGCAACGGTTGTGGACGGCCGGTCGGCTGGCGCTGATCCGCGCCCGCGTCCCGGCGGGCGGCTCGCTGCTGGAGATCGGCAGCGGATACGGCTACTTCCTCGCCGCTGCGCGGGACGCCGGGTTCCGGGTGAGCGGCGCCGAGCTCTCGACGGTCGGCGCCGCCCACGCCAGGGACGCCCTCGCGCTGGACGTGGCGACCGGCCAGGTCGCCGATGCCCCCGCCGGCGCGCACGACGTCGTCTGCTTCTGGGACACCCTCGAACACGTGCCCGACCCGGTGGACTTCCTGCGCGAGGCGGCCGCGCGGCTGGCCCCCGCGGGGGCGATCGCGCTGTCGGTGCCCGACTACTCGTCCCTGCCCGCCCGCCTGCTCGGCGGCCGCTGGTGGACGCTCAAGCCGGAGCAGCACATCTGGCACTTCACGCCGCGGACGCTGGGGCTCGTCGCGGGCGCCGCCGGCCTGCGGATCGAGACGGTGATCCGGTCCCCGCTGCGCCGCGCGAACGGCGGCCGGCTCGACTCACTGGTGGCGCTCGGCGGCCACGCCGCGGCGGACCCGGCCGCCGGCGCTCCGCCGGCACCCGGTCCGGACGCAGGGGGCCGGTCGTGACCGGGGAGTCCGCCGGGGTGTTCGCCGACGTCATCGGCCAGCCGGAGGCCATCGAGGTGCTCACCGCCGCGGTCGCCGCCTCCCGCGGCGACGGGGACGTGCCGGCCTCGGCGATGACCCACGCCTGGCTGTTCACCGGGCCGCCCGGCTCCGGCCGCTCGGTGGCCGCGCGGGCGTTCGCGGCCGCACTGGAGTGCGACTAGCGGGGCTGCGGCCACTGCGTGCACTGCCGCACCGTCATGCACGGCACGCACGCGGACGTGCGGACCGTGACGCCCGAGGGGTTGACCATCTCGGTGCGGGAGATGCGCGCGGTGGTGCAGCTCGCCGCGCGCCGCCCGTCGACGGGCCGCTGGCAGATCGTGTTGATCGAGGACGCCGACCGGCTCACCGAGGGCGCGTCGAACGCGCTGCTCAAGGCGGTCGAGGAGCCGCCGCCGCACACCGTGTTCCTGCTGTGCGCGCCGTCCACCCATCCCGACGACGTCTCGGTGACGATCCGCTCGCGGTGCCGGGTGCTGTCGCTGCGCACGCCGTCGGTGGACGCGATCGCCGACGTCCTGGTCCGCCGCGACGGCATCGCGGAGCAGACCGCCCGCTGGGCGGCATCGGTGGCGGCCGGGCATGTCGGCCGGGCGCGGCGGCTGGCCGTCGACGACACCGCCCGCGAGCAGCGGCGGCGGGTGCTCGACATCCCCGGCTCGCTCCGCACCGTGTCCGACGTCTTCCTGCAGGCGGGGGAGCTGCTGTCGGCGGCGAAGGGGGAGGCGGTCGCCGCGTCGGACCGCCGGGACGCGGCCGAGATCGCCGAACTGAAGACCGCGATGGGCGCGGGCGGCACGGGGAGCGGCACCGCGGCCGCCACCCGCGGGAGCGCCGGCGCGGTGAAGGAACTCGAGCGCCGGCAGAAGTCGCGCGCCACCCGCACCGAGCGCGACGTGCTGGACCGGGCACTGGTCGACCTGTCGGCGTTCTACCGCGACGTCGTCGCGTGCGCGCTCGGCTCGACCGCCCCGCTGATGAACCCGGACCTGGACACCCAGGTGCGTGCGGCCGCCGGGCGGCTCGGCTCCGTGGGCGCCCTCGCCCGCCTCGACGCGGTGCTGGCCTGCCGGGAGTCCATCGAGCTGAACGTCAAGCCGCAGATCGCGGTCGAGGCGATGATGATGGCGCTCTACGCCGGTCCGGTGGCCAGCTGAGCCGCCGGGTGCGCCGGACCGCGTACCGTGACCAGCCATGGGGATGCTGTGCGCCGTCACCTTCACGCAGAACGGGCAGCTGCACTACGCGGACCCCGGTGAGCTGCGTCCCGAGGTCGGCGACATGGTGCTGCTGCCCACCGATCACGGGCCGGTCGCCGCGCGGGTGGTGTGGGCGGCGGAGTACTCGCCGGAGGAGACCGACGGCTTCCCGGTGCTGATCGGCATGGCCGGCGAGGCGGACCTGGAGGCGACCGAGCAGCTGCGGAAGGCGAAGGCCCGCGCAATGGTGGCCAGCCGCAAGCTGATCCGCGAGCACAGGCTGCCGATGAAGGTGCTGGCCGTCGACCCGCAGGCGACCGTCGGCAAGATCGTCATCTACTACTCGTCGCCGGAGACCGTCGACTTCCGGTCGCTGCTTCGCGACCTGTCGGCCACCCTCGGCAGCCGGATCGAGCTGCGGCAGCTCGCGGCCAGGGACGCCGTCCGGGTGACCGGCGCGATCGGCTCGTGCGGACGCGACACCTGCTGCTCGACCTTCCTCAAGGACTACGAGCCGATCACCCTGGCGATGGCCCGCGACCAGGACCTGCCGGCCAACCCGATGCGGATCTCCGGCGCCTGCGGCCGGCTGATGTGCTGCCTGAAGTACGAGCACCCGCTCTACCAGGACTTCAAGGCGACCGCCCCCGCGATCGGCGAGGACGTCGACTCGCCCGCCGGTCCCGGCCGGGTCGTCGCGCACTCGGTGCCGGGCGACTCCGTGGTGATCAAGCTGGCCGCCGACGGCTCACGTCAGGTCTGCCCCAAGGCGTCCGTCTGCGGGTCGCGCAAGGCCTACGAGTCGCACCACCAGCCCGCCCCCCCGGCCTGACCCCAGCATTCCATGGGCCCGATGGTTCGGGCCGCGGCTGCCCCGCCGTCGATACCCGGCGCCGGACGTCCCGTCGCGAGCCCGCACGCCCGCCCGCCGTGTCGGAGTTCAGCCCGCCTGGTCGTACGCCTCCCGCAGCCAGCCGACGACCTCGGCGTCGATCTCGGACGCCGCCCGGATCGCGACCTTGTGCGTGCACATGCCGCCGGTCTCGACGAGCCGGCCACGCTCGGGCACGCCGCGCAGGTTGAGCCCGAGGTCGACACGGTCGCGGGTCGCGGGCGCGATCAGCGCGAACTGCTTGGCCCGGCGAACGCTGACGGTGTCCTTCTTCGGCGCGACCTGCACGTCGGGGCCGAACGCGGTGACCTCGGCGACCAGGACGTCGTAGATCGGCCGGAGGACGGACTTCGCGCCGCTGTACTGCCGGTCGACGGGATCGACATCGGGCTCCCCGGCGGGCTTCTCGGACCGCACGACGAGCATCAGGGTGTTCGCATAGCCGTGCCCGATGCCGTACTCCGACTTGAGCCGGGCGACGGCCGGCGCATGGCCGAGAGGGATCAGCCCGCGGGCGATGCCGAGCCATTCGTCGGCGGAGCGGCCGGTCTTGCCGGCCAGGTTCTCGAGCGCCGTCGCCGTCGCGTCGTCCATCGTCAGCCTGTCCTCTCCTCGTCCGTCGGCGCCGGCTCGGCGGCCGCGTCGCCCGAAGCCGTGGTCTCGTCGGGCGCGCGGTCGGGGACCGCGTCGGGCAGCCAGTCGGGCACCACGACCCGGTCGGACCGCGTCCGTGCGGGCATCGCCCACAGGAACGCCCGCATGAGCGCGTACTTCAGGGCGGTCGACCGGTTGACCGAGCCGGTCTCCATCACCTGCTTGAGTTCGCGCAGGATCCACGCCCAGGTCGAGTCGACGCTGTCGACGCCCTTGACGTCGTCCGCCCAGCCCGTGTGCTCGACGGTCACCCGGGTGGTGGCGGGCGTCAGCGCCTCGAGTCGCCAGGTGACGAGCGTCGGCGCGTAGTCCCTGGTGGTGAGCACCTGGGTGTGCGCGAGCAGCACCGGCGGCTCGACCTGCACGACCCGGCCGACGATGAACGTGCGCTTGCCGTTCGGACTGCGGTAGTACAGCGGGTCGCCGCGCCGGAAGCTGGTGTCCAACACCGTGTCCATCAGCGGTCGCTGGACCCCGCGGAGCCGGGTGATCTCGTCCCACACCGCGTGGATCGGCGCGTGGATCTCGATGCTCTGGACGAGGTCACGCATCGCGGGTCCTCCTGGCGGGAGTGTCCTGGGCCTGCGATCGCTCGACCGTGTCGCGCAGGCCGACGAGCGCGGCGGCCCAGTCCTGCTCGTAGCGCGACATCCAGCGTCCGACGGCCTCGTGCAGCGGTACCGAGTCGAGCCGGTTGACGCGCTCGCGCCCGCGGCGCTCCGTGTGCACCAGCCCGCACTCGCGCAGCACCTTCAGGTGCTGCATGACGACGAAACGGTCCGCGTCCACCGCCGCGACCACCTGGCCGGTGGTCACCGCCCCGTCCGCGAGGGCGTCGAGGATGCGCCGGCGGAGCGGGTGGGCCAGCGCGGCCCAGACGTCATCATGTGATCGAGACATTACGTAAAGTCTTCATCACCTATCAGGCCTTGTCAACGCCGGTCGGCGAACCGAGGACGGCGAGGGTCGGCGGACACCGGGCGGACGCGAACCGGTCGCCCCCATCGGGAGGCACCGTCTGCTCGAACGAACGCGCGACCGGCCGGTTCAGAACAGCGACGCGATCATGGCGCCCACCGCGAACGCCGCGGCCGCCACCCAGATCCAGGTGGGCAGGTGCCTCATCGGTGCCTCCTCATCCCGGGATCACGGAACCGTTCTCGACGGTGACGGGGATCGCCGGCAGCGGCGTCTGCGCGGGGCCGGCCACGGGCGCGCCGGTCGTCATGTCGAACGAGCTCCCGTGGCAGGGGCAGTTGATCCGGCCGTTCCCGACGGTCGAGACCAGGCAGCCCTGGTGGGTGCAGATCGCACTGAACGCACGCACGTCGTCGGCGGCCGGCCGGGTCAGCACGATGGCCTGGCTGTCCAGCACGATGCCGCCGCCCTCGGGGATCTCCGAGACGGAGGCGATCGGGGCCGCGTCGCCGCCGCTCGGCGGCTCGTACGGCGTGGGCGCCGCACCGCGGGCGGGATTGGCCGCGCGATACCAGATGAATCCGCCGGCGGCGGCGACCACGGCGACACCCGTCCCGGCGATCAGCGCGCGGCGGGAGGCGCCGGTCGGCGCGCCGTCGTCACCACCCGCCCCGGGCGCCGGTTCCGGAGCGGCGTGGGCGCCGCCCCCGGGCTGAGTGGGGGGCTGGGTCGGGGCGGAGGCGCCGGACGCCTGGTATCCGGCCGCCGCCGCGGCGCCTCCGGCCGCGGCGGGTGCCGCCCAGTCCTGCTGGTGCGGGGCCGGCTGTCGCGGCGGCGCGTCACCGGGACGCCACCGGCCCTGTGCGACCGGCTGCTGCGCCCACGGCTGGCCGGGTTGGCCCTGCTGCCAGCCGGCGGGCGGCGGACCCTGCTGCCAGCCCGGCGGCGGGCCGGGCGGTGCCGGCGGACCCTGGCCGGGCTGCCACGGTGGCGGTGGAGGTGCGCTGCCCGGCTGCCATCCGGGCGGCGGCGGCGGCTGCTGACCCGGCTGCCACCCGGGTGGGGGCGGCTGCGCGCCGGGCTGCCAGTGCGGCGGCTGCGCCTGCTGACCAGGTTGCCAGCCGGGCGGGGGCGCCTGTCGCGGATCCGGCGGGCCCTGCCGCCAGGGCTGATCCCGCGGCGGTTGGGGCGGCCAGACGTCGCCCTGCTGGGGTGGGCGCGGTGGCGGCGACCCGGGGGGCGGCGCGAGCGGTCGCGAGTAGATCGAGGTCGGGCCGTCGTCCCGATGCCGGCCGCGGGGGTCCGCCGCCGGGTCGGACGGCGCGGGCCCGGACGGCGCGGCGGGTTCGGAGCCGCTGTCGGGACCGCGGCCCGGTTCCCGCGCAGCCATGGCGGCCGCGCCGGCGACACCGGCCACCGCGGCGGCCGCACCGAGTCCGGCGCCCGGCTCGGCCGCCGCCCTCGTCGGCGCCGCTCGGCTCGCCGGTCGACGGGGCCGCGCCGGGCGTCGATCCCGGAGCCGTGGTCGCGCTCGGCCCGAGTGCGGATGCGGCCACCACCACGGTCGCTCCCGGGTCCGGGGACGTCGGGGGCTCGGCTGTCGACCCGGCCGGCCCGGACGGAACGTCGTCCGCGGTTTCCTCCTCGAGCTCGCTCGCCGACCAGAGCTGCGTCGACTCGTCCTCCGTCGCCCGCCGCGCCCCGGCGGGTGACCCCTCGTCGGCGGGGGTGGCGGCGGCGTCGTCCGCGGCGGCAGGGTCGGGCGACGCGGGTCCGGGGGGACGCGGCCTGGCCACCGACACCGGATCGAACGCCGGTGGTGGCTCGTTCTCGCGGGCCGGTGCGGCTGGGTGCGCCGGCTCCGCGGCCGCCGCCACCGCGGGCAGCACGACCGGGATCACCGGGAGGGCGGGGTCCGTGCGCTCGGCGTCGGACGCCTCGGCCGAACCGGACGCCGAAGCCGAGGCCGGCGACACCGACTCCGCGGAACCCCGTTCCCGGACGTCGGTGTCGATCACGGCGGGCATCGGCTCCCGCGGCGTCTCCGCCGACTGGAAGGCCTCGTCCGCGGAGCGCCGCTCCTCGGAAGCACTCTCGCCCGTGGCCTGCGGCGACCGCGGACCGCCCGGCACCACGGGCAGGTTCGGGTCGGTCTGTGCCGCGTCGAAGGCGCCCGAGCCCGGGTCGCTCGAGGCTGGGTCGCCGGACGACACGTCGGCCGGGTCGAAGTCGGCGATCGCGTCCTCGAACGAGGTGGGCAGCCGGATGATCGTCGTCTCGCCCGGATCGATCTCCGGGGCCCGACCGGCATCCGGGGTGCGAGCCGGCTCGTCGGGGCCGGTCGGGCCGCCGTCGTCCGGCGGTCGAGGAGGCTGGTTCATCGCAGCGGCACCCCCGGCTGGGTGAGGTACCACAGCGCGGAGCCGAACCAGAGCGCGGTCAGCACCACCGCGAGCAGCCCGCCGAGCAGCGGGATCGTCCAGCCCGGCAGCCCGCGCAGCCGCAGCGCCAGCATCTTCGACGCGAAGATGCCGTAGAACAGGCACCCCAGCAGGCTGTGCGCGAGCGTCCGGAAGCTCGAATCAGACCAGCCGAGCGACCAGATGCATTGGAAGCCCACGGGCAGCGTCACCAGGAACGCCAGCGTGCCCGACCAGCGATGCACCCCGCTCGCCCAGGACGGCGCGCTGGATACGCCCGGCAGCTTGCCCCACATGGCCAGCGCGGTGAGCACCTGCACGATCACCAGCACGACCGCGGCGGTGGTGAGCCAGGTCTTCATGGCGAGCAGCGCGGTGAAGCCGAAGGTGGTGATGGCGGCCCCGTCGCCCGGGTGCACCCGCGAGTACGCCGCCAGGGCGGCGGCGACCGCGATGCCGAGGACGGCGACGACGGCCAGGCCCCAGCGCGGCGGCTGGCTCACCCGTGCCTGTTCCACCGATGTCACGGATGCCTCCGTTTCCCCCCAGACCAGGCCCGTCACCTGCGGCGTCGGTGACGAGCCACGCCGGACGCCTGGCGCATACGGTCCACCCCGCCGGCGCTCGCAGTCAAGATCGATTCACCGCCCTCTTGCGGACGCGGCCGGAGGAATTGCTCAGGAGTGCGACGACATCACCAACCTCGACACCACCGCGCTGTCACAGATGGGCGACGCCGTGGCGCACTCGGTGATGACGCTGGCCCGCTCCAAGTCCGGCTTCTTCCCGGACGGCAGCAGGGTCGCCGCCCGTCAGGCCGTGTCCATGGATCAGTTCGACTTCCGCGGCGGCCAGGCCGTCCGGTAGTCCGCGCTCCGCGCGCCCCGATCGTGGTCGGGGGCCGATCAGCCTCGATCGGTCCCCGCCCGTCGGGGGCGGCCCGCGGACACGGTTAGACTCTGCCTCGCGCCGCTGTAGCTCAGTCGGCAGAGCGTCTCACTCGTAATGAGAAGGTCTGGGGTTCGATTCCCCACAGCGGCTCGGGCCAGATGATCCCCGCCGGCGGACGATCGCCGGTGGGGATCTCCCTGTTCGGGGTACTACCGTCCTGCCCCGCGCCGATCATCGCGACCGGGGCCGGACCGTGCACCGGATAGCCGGGTGCGACGCGGCCGACGGTCGAGGGAGATGGGGGCGGCGTGCCGCGACTCAGGCGTACCCACCCTGGGCAACCGGGCTACACCCGGCGGCGATCCGGCAGGGGCTGGGCGTACCTGGATCAGGACGGCTCGCGCATCGCGGACAAGGCGACCCGGCGGCGCATCGACGCGCTGGTGATACCGCCTGCCTGGCAGGACGTCTGGATCACGCCGTACCCGAACGGACACCTGCAGGCGGTGGGCACGGACGACGCGGGGCGGCGGCAGTACCTGTACCACCCGGACTGGAGCACGAGCCGGGGCCGGGCCAAGTTCAGCCGCGTCCTCGACCTCGGCCGCGCGCTGCCCCGGGCGAGAACGATCGTGACCGAACACTTCTCGGAGCCGGCGACGAGCCGCGACCACGTGTTGGCCACCGCGTTCCGGCTGCTCGACCGCGGTCACTTCCGGATCGGCAACGAGACGTACGCCGACAAGTACGGCTCCTACGGGCTGTCCACGCTGCTGCGCGAGCACGTCCGGCGGCAGCGCGGCGCGCTGACCTTCGAGTACGTCGCGAAGTCCGGCCTGCACCGGATCGAGACGATCGACGACCCGATGCTGCTCGATTCGGTGGGCGCGCTCCTGCGCCGGCGGGACGGCGACGTCGAGGAGCTGCTGGTATACCGCGACGGGCGCACTTGGCGGCGGGTCACCGGCGCCGACATCAACGACTACGTGAAAGAGGTGGTGCGCCTGCCCGTCTCGGCCAAGGACTTCCGGACCTGGCACGGCACCGTGCTCGGCTCCGTTGCGCTGGCCGAGGAATTCCGCAGGCACCCCGCCGACAAGGATTGGAGCAAGACGGCTCTCGACAAGGCGGTGCGCCGGTCCGTGGTCGCCGTTGCCGAGAACCTCGGCAACACACCGACGGTCGCGCGCGGCTCGTACGTTCATCCGGGCACGATCGAGGCCTTCAGGGAGGGGGCGACGATCGAGCGCGCCGTCGGTCGGGTGCGCCGCCGGCAGGACGACGTCGCACCGGACGACGAGCGGTATCCCGCGTACCTGAACGCCATCGGGGCGGCCCCGACGGTCGAGCGGGCGGTGCTCAAGCTGCTCGCCGACTGATCCACCGGGATCAGATCGAGGCCGAGGCCGAGACCGCGGTCCGGGCGGTCGGTGTCACCCGTGCGAGTGCCGGCGGGCGGATCAGTCGCCCGCTGACCCGGCGGGTGCGGCCGCCGCCCTCTTCGCCCTGGCCCTGAGCTGGAAGATGCGGACGGTGCCGAGCAGCCCCGCGAGCAGGGCGCCGGCCACGGCGGCGAACAGCATCGCGACGCCCAGGGACAGCGTGCCCTCCCAGCCGAGGAACCGGACGGCGACGTCATCGGAGTTCTGCACGACGAAGATCAGCAGGAAGACCAGCACGATGGCGGCGATCACGAGTGCCACCCACGCGGCGCCGGTCCGGGAGTGCTTGTGCGCCGGCGGGCCGGCGGCGACCGATCCGGCGATCACCGGCGCACCGGCGTCGGGCACCCGCGGGACCGGCCCGGTGTCGGCCGTGGACCGCAGGTCGAACCCGTCGCCGGCCGGGGCTCCCGGCGACGCCGCCGGCGGCGCACCGGACGGTGGCGGCTCCGCGTCCCGGTACTCCTCGATCGGCAGCGGCGGCGGGCCGACCGGCGCCATGCCCGGCGACGACGGGTAGCTCGGGCCACCCTGCGCAGGCAGTCCCTGCGGCGGCGGTCCCTGCGGTGGCCGGCCCTGGTACGGCTCGCTCATCCGACCCACCTCCGGTGCACGCCGACTGTTTCGATGCCCCCGTTGACTATGGGGTGCCCCACCCCCGACCTCGCGAAACGTCCCCACCCCAGGGTGCCACGCGCAGCGGTCCGCGGCAGTCGTCGGCGGCCGGAGCCAGCGGCAGACGTCAGTGCGGCCGCGATCAGAAGTCGGGTCGCTGCGCCACCCGCTCGGCCTCGGCCGAGCCCGCGCGATCGCGCCCCTCCGGCCCGTCCTGCAGCCGGCGCGCGGCCCGGTCGACGTCCAGGTCCGGCTCGTCGGGGGCCGGTCCGGCCGTATCTGCGGTCGCGGCGGCGATGTCATCGTCGGTGGGCAGCCGCGGGTCGTCGTCGCCCGCCGTGGGAAGGGTCATGGTGCCTCCTCGGGCTCCGGGATCACCGTCCCCGCTTGGGTGCCCGGTTCCGCCGTCGGCAAACGCGGGTTTCGCGCCGGTTCCGCTGGGTACGGACCAGGCAAGGGCACGGCTGCTCGGAGACCCCGCGGCCCGCCCGCCGTCGCGCCGCCCGCAAGGAGGAAGCCGATGACCATCCCCGATCCCACCGGACCGCAGCCCGGACAGCCGGGTCCGCTGCCCTCGCCCGGCCGGCCAGAGCCGCCGCAGCCGCCGGTGCCCACCGATCCGCCGCCGGTGGACCCCGACCGGCCCCCGGTGCCGCTCGAACCGCCCGCGACGCCGGAGCCCCGGCCGGTCAGTCCCGACCCGACCCAGCCACCCGTGCCCGGACCCGTGGTGCCCGACCCGGCCGCGCCGAACGCCGCTGGCCCGACGCTCTAGCCGGCGCGGCCCGTCCGGCCGGCGCGCCCGGGACCCGCTCGGCGTCGCGCTACGTGTCGCCGAGCCAGGTGTCCTTGGAGCCGCCGCCCTGCGACGAGTTGACCAGCAGGCCCTCGGACTCCAGGGCGACGCGGCTGAGCGCCACGTCCGGGACCACCACCTCGCCGTCCGCGCCCGCGAGCGCGAAGACCCGGAGGTCGACGTGTCGCGGCGCGAGGCCGGTCGGGGTCAACGTGGGGTGCGACGAGAACCGGATGACCTCCTGCGCGATGTACAGGTGCGGCGAGGCCTGCACGCGGGCCCGCATCTCGTCGGCGGCGTCCTCGCTGAGATCCGGCCCGATCATCACGTCGGACCCGCCCGAGCCGTCCACCAGCTTGACCACCAGTTCCTCGAGCCGGTCGCGCACGCCGTCGTACTGGTCCCGGTCGGCGAGCAGCCAGGTCCCGACGTCGCCGATCAGCTGGTCCTCGCCGAGGTAGTACTTGATCATCGTTGGCACGAACGCGTACATCGCCTTGTCGTCGCCGACGCCGTTCCCCGGCGCGTTCGCGATCGCTACGGCACCGGCCCTGGCCGCCGCCGCGAGCATCCGGTTCGCCGGCTCGGTCGACGCCGGCCCGGCGATCAGCTCGTCGTCGCCTAGCCGCCGGTACAGCACGTCGACGCGCTCATTGCGCCCGTCGATCTCTGCCCACACGCCGTCCTGGCCGCCGTCCAGCTGGGCCGGCGTGAGCACGGGGATGTCCATCAGGTCGGCGAGCAGCCGATGCTCGTACCACGCGGAGTTGCCCGGCCCGTCCGACAGCAGCGCGACCAGCGGCGTGCCGGCGCAGCCGGGCGGGGCGGCCTGACGCAGGGCTGAGAGCAGCGCGACACCCACGGTTTCCGGCGTCCTGAGGCCCGGCCACGGGTGCAGCATGGGCAGCGCGGCGGCCGCGGTGCGGCGGTTGGCCACCGCGTACCCGAGACCGGACGGCACCCGCAGATTGTCCTCCAGCACGACCCACTCGCCGTCCGGCGTGTGCAGCAGGTCGAAGCCGAGCACGGTGGCGCGAGGTCGCCCGCCCGGGGCGACGTCGCGCGCTCCGGGCAGGAATCCCGGGCAATTGTGCACGACGGACGCGGGCACGACGCCGTCCCGGACGATCCGTGCCTCGCCGTAGACGTCGTCCAGGAACGCGTTGAGCACCTCGGCCCGCTGCCGCACCCCGGCGGTGATGCGTACCCAGTCCTCGGGGGACACCACCCGCGGCACCGGGTCGAGCGGGAACGGCTGCTCGACCAGCTCGCCGTCGATCTCGGCGATGAACGAGATGCCCTCGCGCACGCGCAGCGCATCGAGCCCGCGGGCCACGTCGCGGAGCCGGTCGATGCCGACATCGTCCAGCGCGCCGAAGATCTCGGCGTAGTCGGGACGGACCCGGCGATGCCGGTCGATCGCCTCGTCGAGCGGCTCGGCCGGGTAGCCCGCGAGGATCCGCGGCAGGTCGTCGGGCGGTCCGGTCACGCGGTCCACCGCCGGTGCCAGCCGACGATGGCCAGCGTCGAGGACACCCGGCCCTCGTTCCCGACGATGGTGTGCCCCTCACCGGGCAGCAGCAGGAGCTCGGTCGGCACGCCGGCGGCGAGCAGGGCATCGTGGGCCCGCGTGGACTCGCCGACCGGCACGTTGGTGTCCTGCTCGCCGTGCACGAGCAGGGTCGGCGAGGTCTCGCCGGAAATCCGGTGCAGCGGCGAGAGGTCGCGCAGCAGCACGGCATCGGCCACCGGGTCGCCGTACTCGTTGACCGACGCCGCCGCCATCCAGGGTTCCGTCTCGGCGAAGAACGCGTTCAGGTCGGACATCCCGGCGTGACTCGAGCCGCACGCGAACATCTCGGGCCAGCGGGTGAGTGCCACCAGCGCCAGGTAGCCGCCGTAGGACCAGCCGTGCACCCCGATCCGGCCGGGCACCGAAATGCCGGCGGCGACGAGATAGTCGACAGTGGCTGGGATGTCGGCGAAGGACGACTCCCTTCGGGCGCCGTCGTCCATGGCCGTGAAGGCCAGTCCGTAGCCCGACGACCCGCGCACGTTGGGCGCGACCACCGCGAAGCCGGCGACCGTCAGCGACTGTACGAGGATCGAGAACGACGGCCGCTCCTGGCTTTCCGGCCCGCCGTGCAGCAGCAGCACGGTCGGCAGCGGCCCGGTGCGGCCGGGCGACCGGAACAGCAGGCCGTGCAGGCCGAGTCCGTCCGCGGCCGGGTAGCGCAGCGTGCGGGGGGTGGCGAGCCGCACCGTCGGCAGCTCGGGCACCGGCAGCCCCGCGATGCGGTGCGCCGGGGTCGCGACGCCGTGCCGCACCAGCGCCGGCGGGGTGAGTTCGGCGTGGAACAGGCTGCGCGGCGCGGTCGGCTCGGAGAGCTCCAGCACCGCGCTGCGGCCGTCGGGCTGCACCGACCAACCGGGCAGCACTCGGTTCCGGCCGATCCCGATGCCGTGACCCCTGCCCGTCGACAGGTCGCGGATCTCGAGCAGGCTGGCGCCGTCGACGTTCCAGACGAGCATGGCCGTCCGGCCGTCGGCCAGCACCGCGTAGGACTCGAGATCGGCGTCGTCGCGGGCTGCCAGGATCTCGAGCGACCCCGGCCGTCCGTCCGGTCCGAGCTCGACCCGGCCGAGCGCCACCCGGTCGCGGCCGGCGGCGGTGCGCAGGAAGATCGTGGCGCCGTCCGCCGCGAAGCGGCCGTCCTCGGCGAGATCCGTGCCCTCCTCTGGGAAGTCGTGGCCGAGCACGCGCACCGGATCGGAGTCCGGGACGTCCCCGACGGTGGCCAGCACCAGGTGCCGGCGACCGCGGGCACCGCGCCGGGCGAGCAACCGCCGGCCGTCCGGCGCGACCGACGTGACTGCGAGGAAGCCGCCGGTTGCCACCGTCCGGACCGTGCCGGACTCCACGTCGACGAGGCAGGCGTCCGCGCCGCCCCCGCGCCCGTCGGCCAGCGAGAACGCGTAGGTGTGCGGGATCGTCGTCCAGCAGCCGGCGACGACCGTGGAGGCGTCGTCCATCCCGGCGAGCGCGCGCGCGTCGGTCCCGTCCGGGCGGACCGCGTGCAGCTGCGACCGGATCAACCCGTGCGGCGAGACCAGGTAGGTCAGCCATGCGCCGTCCGGCGACCAGGCGACGGACACGACCTCCTGATCGGCGCCCGACACGCGGCGGGGCGCGCGGTCGGCCGACTCGCGGGCGGCGTCGAGGTGCGCGACCTCGAGCCGCGGCAGGCCGGACCGGTCGGTGACGTAGGCGATCCGGCGGCCGTCGGGGGACAGGGCCGGGCACCAGGCGCCGACGACGCCGGCGATCTCGCCGATCAGCTCCACCAGGCCGGGCGCCAGCGGCGACTTCTGCCCCGGCGACTCCTGCCCCGAGACTGACCGGTCCGTGCGAGACGGGCTGTCCAGCACCGGTTCAGCCGATCCCGTGCCGCTGCAACCACATCTCGAGCAGCCCGAGCTGCCACAGCTGGTTGGAGCCCAGCGGCGTCCGGTGCTGATTCGGGTCGGCCAGCAGCATCTCGACGTAGTCGGGGCGGAACAGGTCCCGCTCCTTGGCCTCGGGCGCCGTCAGCGCGTCGCGCACCAGGTCGAGGTACGGTCCCTCGAGATTGATGATCGCCGGGACGGGGAAGTGGCCCTTCTTGCGGTCGATCACCGCGGCCGGCAGCACCTTCCGCGACGCCTCCTTGAGCACGCCCTTGCCGCCGTTCGCCAGCTTCAGCTCGGGTGGGCAGGCGGCTGCCAGCTCGGCGAACTGGTGGTCGAGGAACGGCGTGCGCGCCTCGAGACCCCATGCCATGGTCATGTTGTCGACCCGTTTGACCGGGTCGTCGACGAGCATGATCTGAGAGTCCAGGCGCAGCACGCGATCCAGGGCGGTGTCGGCACCGGCCCGGTCGAGGTGCCGGCGGACGAAGTCGCGACTGGGGTCACCGTCGGTCAGCCATCGGGGCTGCAGGATCCTGGCCATCGTGGCGTGGTCGCGGTCGAAGAACCGCCCGGAGTACACCTCGAGGGTCCGCTCCGGCGGGATCCCGTCGAGCGGCGGGTACCAGTCGTAGCCGGCCAGCAGCTCGTCCGCCCCCTGGCCGGACTGCACGACGGTGACGTGCTTCGAGACCGCCTGCGACAGCAGGTAGAAGGCGACGCAGTCGTGGCTGACCATCGGCTCGCTCATCGCACGGACCGCGCCCTCGAGACCGTCGAGGACCGAGCTGGACGGCATCATCAGCTGGTGGTGATCGGTGTCGAATTCCTTGGCGATGATGTCGGAGAACTCGAACTCGTCGCCCTCCCGGTCGCCGACCCGCTCGAAGCCGATGCTGAACGTCCGCAGGCCGTGCTGACCGGCGTCGGCGAGCAGCGCGACGATCACGCTGGAGTCGATGCCGCCGGACAGCAGCACCCCGACGGGCACGTCCGCGACCATCCGGCGCTCCACCGCGGTCTGCAGGGTCTGCAGAACCAGGTCCTGCCAATCGTTCTCGGTCATGCCGGCGTACTGCTCCTGGCGGCCGTGGGACGGCGACCAGTAGGTGATGTCCGTGCTGCGGCCGTCCGGCTCGATGGTGCGCACGGTCGCGGGCGGCAGCTTCCGCACGCCGGCCAGGATCGTCCGCGGCGCCGGCACCACCGCGTGGAACGTCAGGTAGTGATCGAGCGCGACCGGGTCGATGGAGGTGTCGACGCCGCCGCCGGCCAGCAGCGCGGGCAGCGACGAGGCGAACCGCAACCGGTCGGCGGTCTGCGCCAGGTAGAGCGGCTTGATGCCGAGGCGGTCCCGGCCGAGGATCAGCCGGCCGCTGTCCACGTTCCAGGATGCCGAACGCGAACATGCCGAAGAAGTGGTCGACGCAATCGGTGCCCCAGCGGTGGTACGCCTTGGCGATGACCTCGGTGTCTGACGTGGACAAGAAGCGGTAGCCGTACCCGCGCAGCTCGTCGCGCAGCTGTTGGTAGTTGTAGATGCAGCCGTTGAAGACGGTGACCAGGTCGAGGTCAGCGTCCACCATCGGCTGCGCGCCCGCGGGGCTGAGGTCGATGATCGCCAGCCGGCGGTGGGCCAGGGCGACCGGTCCCTCCTGCCACAGCCCAGAACCGTCCGGCCCGCGCGGCTCCATGACCGCGGAGATGCGCTCGACGGCGGCCCGGTCGGCCGGCTCGCCGTCGAACCGGACCTCGCCGCCCAGACCGCACACGCTCGCTCCCGGATTCGTCTCGTCGCCGGCTCCATCCTGGCCGCACCGAAGCTACACGCCGAATGTTTCCGCGACGTCGCCCCGTTCGGGCCCGATTCCGCGCCCGTCAGGTGCCCTACCGCCTGGTGCCCGATTCGTGCAGGAGATCGCCGTGTCCGGATCGGGCGGGATCACGGGCGGGATCACGTGCGGGCGATGCCTACCATCACCCGGTGGGTTCCGTTCCGAGCTGGGTCTGGTTCAACTCGACCATGATGCTGGCCGTCGGGGCCTACCTGTGGTGGCGGCTGGTGCTCGGCACGACCCGGCGCGGCACGCCCGCGCGCTGGCTCGGCACCGCGGTCGCCGTGCTCGTCGGCATCTGCGGGCCGGTCGCGCTGATCGGCCAGTACGCGCTCCCGATCGCCGCGCAGCGGGTGATCGGCTGGCCGGGGTGGCTCGGCTACGCGTTCGTGATCTTCGCCGGCAGCCTGAGCGTGCTGACGGAGCCGGTGCGGTTCGTGCTCTGGCTCCGCCGTCGCCGCGCCGTGCCCGCCGCCGAGCGGGTGGCGGCCGCGGACGTCCCGTCGCCCGTCCTCGAACCGGCGGGCGGTCCGGTGCCGGCGGATCCGGCTCCGCCCACCCCCGGCGCGGTACGGGCGATCGACCGCCGGCTGTTCCTCAACCGGGTGCTGGCCGGTGGCGTGCTGGTCGGCGCGGCGGCGATCACGGCGGTGGCGGCGGGCACCGCGATCGCCGGCCCGTCGTGGGTGCGCACCGCCACCATCCGCATCCGCAACCTGCCCCCGCAGGCGGAGGGGATGCGCGTCGCGCTGGTCAGCGACCTGCACCTGGGCAGCATCACCGGCCGCGACTTCTGCCGGCAGGTGGTCGACCTGGTCAACGCGCAGCACCCCGACATGATCTGCGTCGCGGGCGATCTCACCGACGGCCAGGCCGACGAGCTGCTCGATGCGGTGCGGCCGCTCGCGGACCTGCGGGCGCCGGACGGGGTGTTCTTCGCGACGGGCAACCACGAGTTCTACTTCGATCCGGACGGCTGGCTCGCGGCGTTGCCGACGCTGGGCATGCGGGTGCTGGCGAACGAGGGGGTGGACGTGCGCGGGGTGCTCGTCACCGGCGTCCACGACATCCAGGGCGCCCCGACCGGGCGGGGGCCGGACATGGACGCGGCGCTGGTCGGCCGCGCCGCGGGGCAGCCGGTGATCATGATCAGCCACTCGCCGAGCCTGGTGTACGACGCGGCGGACCGGGGCGTCGACCTGATGGTGTCCGGGCACACCCACGGCGGCCAGTTCATCCCCGGCAAGTGGATCATCGGGCTCACCACGCCCGCGCTGTCCGGCCACTACGAGTTCGGCGACACCCAGGTGTTCGTCACGAACGGCGCCGGCTTCTGGGGGCCGATCGCCCGGCTCGGCGCCGACCCGGACATCACGATGCTCACCCTCGAGCGCGCCTGACGCGCGCCGCCACCGATCGCGGATCGGCACGGGCCCATCGGGCAGGGGAGGGAGCCCGCGTCAGGTGCGGAACGGGTTGGCGCCAGTGGTCCGGATGGCGGCCCCGCCCCTCGATCCGCGGGCGTCCAGCTGGTCGAGGACGGTCTCGCAGACGTCCCCGAACGCGGCCAGCTGCTCGTCCGTCAGCGGGTCGAACATGATCGACCTGACCGTGTCGGCGTGGCTCGGCGCCACCTCCACGAGCCGGGCCATGCCCGCGTCGGTGAGCGTGGCGATCTGCCCGCGGCGGTCGCCGGGCGACGGCACCCGGCGGACCCAGCCGGCCTCCTCGAGGCGCGCCACGGCGTGCGACACCCGGGACTGGGAGGACCAGACGACCTGCGCGAGATGGTTCATCCGCAGCGATCGGTCCGGCGCCTCGGACAGCATCGCCAGGATCAGGTAGTAGCCGTGGGGCATCCCGGCGGCCGTCTGCAGGTCGCGCTCGACGCACTCCCAGAGCTGGCCCGACATGCGGATGAACGCCCGCCAGACGCGCTGCTGCTCCGCGGAGAGCCACGGGTCGTCACGCACGCGAGGAGTATTCCAGTCCGAACGGGTGGTCTGACACCGCGCCCGCGAGGCCTTGCGGGCGAAGGCGCACCGCTGCCCGGACCGAACCGGATCGGCGCGTGAGCAAAGTACTTGAACTCTCAACTATCTGCCCGTAGGATCGGTGACACCAGCCCTGCCGTTCCGTTCTCCCGAATCGAGCCAGCGATGACCACCGTTCCCGCTCCCGCCGCGCCACGGGCCGAGCGGTCGGCCGGATCCGCCGCCGACCGGATGCCGGTGTTGTACCTCTCGCACGGCGCCCCGCCGCTGGCCGACGACGAGCGGTGGACCGCCGAGCTCGCCGGGTGGAGTGCGGAGCTGCCCCGGCCGACGTCCATCCTGGTCGTGTCCGCGCACTGGGAGGCCGCGCCGCTGACCGTCGGTGCGACCGAGACGGTGCCGCTGACCTACGACTTCTGGGGCTTCCCCGAGCGCTACTACGAGGTCACGTACCCCGCGCCCGGCGCGCCCGCCCTCGCCCGCGACGTGCGGGCGCTGCTGGCCCGGCCGGGCCAGGAGGTGCACCAGGATCCGAACCGCGGCCTCGACCACGGCGCCTACGTGCCGCTGGTCGAGATGTTCCCGGAGGCCGACATCCCCGTGCTGCAGGTGTCCATGCCCAGCCTCGACCCGCTGGAGCTCTTCGACGTCGGCCGCCGGCTCGCGCCGCTGCGCGACAGCGGGGTGCTGATCATCGGCAGCGGCTTCACCACGCACAACCTGTCCCGCGCGCAGTTCGGTGACACCACCGGTGCCGCGCAGGGCTGGAGCCGGGAGTTCGACGCCTGGGCGAAGGAGCGGGTGGAGTCCGGCGACGTCGACGCCGTCCTCGACTTCGAGAACGCCGCGCCCGCCGCCACGATCGCGCACCCGCGGATCGAGCACTTCGCGCCGCTGTTCGTCTCGATCGGCGCCACCGCGGACACCTGGCAGGACGCGCACACGGCCGTCGACGGCTTCTGGTACGGCCTGTCCAAGCGGTCGTTCGAGATCAACTGACCCCTCACGCTGACCCGCTCGGGCGCCGGGCCGAGGCGCTCCCGCCGCCGGTGATGGCCGGGGGACACTGATCGCGTGACGACGACCGTGGCCGAGCTCGCCGGCCTGCGGCGCGCGGTCGAACTGGCCGATCGGGGCGCCGGTTCCGCGCTGCCGAACCCCGTCGTGGGCTGCGTCCTGATCGACGCCGGCGGCGCGATCGTCGGCGAGGGGTTTCACGCGCGCGCGGGGGGGCCGCACGCCGAGATCGTCGCGCTGGCGGCGGCGGCCGATCGCACGCGCGGCGCGACCGCCGTGGTCACGCTGGAACCGTGCGTGCACTCGGGCCGGACCGGGCCGTGCACCGACGCGCTGATCGCCGCGGGCGTCGCTCGGGTGGTCGTCGGAGTCCGCGACCCGTGGCCGGGCGCGGCCGGCGGGGCGGACCGGCTGCGGGCGGCCGGGGTCGACGTCGTCGTGCTGCCGGACGAGCCCGACGCCGCGGCCCGGGAGGCCGTCGATCTGGCCGAGGACGTGAACCGGGCATGGTTGACCGCGACCCGCGCGCACCGGCCGTTCGTCACCTGGAAGGCGGGGATGACGATCGACGGCAGGGTGGCCGCCGCGGACGGCACCAGCCGGTGGATCACCTCCGCCGAGTCCAGGGCCGACGCGCACCTGCTGCGGGGGCGGATCGACACGATGCTGGTCGGCGTCGGCACCGTGCTGGCCGACGACCCGCAGCTCACCGCCCGGGACGACGCGGGCCGACCGGTCGGCCGCCAGCCGCTGCGGGTGGTCATGGACTCGCGGGGCAGGACGCCCGCGGACGCGCGCGTGCGGGACGGCGCCGCGGAGACCTGGATCGCGACGTCGGCCGAACTCGGCGCCGGCCCCGACGGCCGTGTCGACCCGGGGGCCGTGCTGACCGCGCTGTTCGAGGGCGGTCGACGGCACGTGCTGCTGGAGGGCGGGCCGACGCTCGCCGCCGCATTCCTCGACGCCGGGCTGGTCGACGAGGTGCTCGTCTATCTGGCGCCGCTGCTGCTGGGCGCCGGCCGCGCGGCGCTGGCGGGCGGCGCCGTCGGGACGCTGGCCGACGCGCACCGGGCCGAACTGCGGGCCGTCGACCGCATCGGCCCCGACCTGCGGCTTCGCTACCGGATCGCGCGTGGGAAGCCCGGTTTCCCCGAAATCTGATCGAAAGTCGATCGCGGACCGATGTCGAATCCGCCGGGCCGTCGTCGTTGTAGAGGTAGCCCCTCGAGACGAAGGACACGGACCCATGAGCTCACCGACCACCGCCCCGCTGGCCACCCGCCGCGACTGGATCGGCCTGGCCGTTCTCGCGCTGGCCTGCCTGCTCTACGTCATGGACCTCACGGTGCTGCACCTCGCGGTGCCCGCACTCAGCGAGGACCTGCACCCCACCAGCTCGCAGCTGCTCTGGATCATCGACGTCTACGGCTTCATGGTGGCCGGCGCGCTGGTGACGATGGGCACGCTGGGCGACCGGATCGGCCGCCGCCGGCTGCTGATGATCGGTGCCGCCGCCTTCGGCGCCGTGTCGATCGTCGCCGCGTTCTCCACGAGCCCCGAGATGCTGATCGCCAGCCGCGCGCTGCTCGGCATCGCGGGCGCCACCCTGGCCCCGTCCACGCTGTCCCTGATCTTCTTCATGTTCCAGGACGCCCGCCAGCGGTCGATCGCGATCGGGATCTGGATCGGCGCCTTCTCCGCGGGCAGCGCCATCGGCCCGCTGCTGGGAGGCCTGATGCTGGAGTCGTTCTGGTGGGGCTCGGTGTTCCTGCTGGCGCTGCCGGTGATGGGCGCCCTGCTCGTGCTCGGCCCGCGGGTGCTGCCCGAGTACCGGGATCCGAACGCCGGCCGGCTGGACGTGCCGAGCGCGGCGCTGGCGATCACCGCCGTGCTGGCCGTCGTGTACGGCCTGAAGGAGACCGCGGTGGACGGCTTCTCGACGCTGCCCGCGATCGCGATCGTGGCCGGCGTGCTGCTCGCCGCGGCCTGGGTCCGTCGCCAACGGCGGCTCGCCGACCCGATGATCGACCTGCAGCTGTTCCGGATCCGCGCCTTCAATGCGGCGCTGGCCGTGAACTTCCTGGCGATCCTGGTGTCCGTCGGCTACTTCCTGTTCGTCGCGCAGTACCTGCAGCTGGTGGTGGGCCTGTCGCCGTTCCAGGCCGGCCTGTGGTCGCTCCCGTCCGCGGCGGGGTTCATCGTCGGCTCGCAGCTCGGCCCGCGCATCGTCCGGTTCGTCAGGCCCGCGTACCTGGTGTCCGGCGCCCTGGTGGCGGCCGCGGCCGGCCTGCTGGTGCTGACCCAGGTGACCGTGACCGACGGGCTGACCGAGATCCTCATCGGCTCCGTCGTCATCTCGCTGGGCCTCGGCCCGGTGTTCGGCCTGACCACCGAGATGATCGTCGGCTCCGCCCCGCCGGAGAAGGCCGGTGCGGCGTCGGGCATCTCGGAGACCGCCGCCGAGCTCGGCGCGGCGCTGGGCATCGCGGTGCTGGGCAGCGTGGGCGTGGCCATCTACCGGGCGCAGCTGTCCGCCGAGGCACTCACCGGCGTGCCGGCCGCCGCCGCCGACGCCGCCAGGGACACCCTGGGCGGGGCCGTCGCCGCGGCGACCGAGCTGCCCGCCGACGAGGCCGCGGTCCTGGTGGACCACGCCCGGCAGGCGTTCGTCACCGGCCTGCAGATCACCTCCCTGGTCTGTGCCGTGATCGCGCTGGTCATCGCGGTCGTCACCCTGGTCGCGCTGCGGAACGTGTCGGTGGGCGGGTCCGAGGCCACGGAGGCCACGGCAACCCCAGCGGCCACGGAGTCCACTGGGACCACTGGACCACTGCCGACGATCGCGACGCCGCCGTCGATCTGGACGACCTGGTGTGTGAGGGTTGCGCCGCCTGACTCGTTCGCCGCGGCGGCCGCCGCTGGTGGACAATCCCCGCATGGCCACCGCACCGGGAACGGCAGATCCCGTCATCGGCGATCTCGACACCCGCGCCGCGCTCCTCCGGGAGGCGGTGCGGGTGTCGGTGTCGGTGGCGGTCTCCGCGTACTCCAGGAGGGCGTGATGACGGGTTCCAGCAGCAAGTCCGCCGCCGGGCACGGTCCCAAACCGACCAAGCTGCCCAAGGAGTTCCACCCGAGCGGCGCCTCGCGCGTGGGCAACAAGGTCATGAGCCGGCTGATCCGTTGGGGGCTCGTGCCGCACTCGTACCTGCTCACCGTGCCGGGCCGCAAGACCGGCCAGCCGCACACGCTGCCCGTGACCCTGGTCGAGCACGACGACGGCCAGCGCTGGCTCGTCGCCCCGTACGGCGTGATGAACTGGGTGCGCAACGTGCGCGCCGCGGGCCGGGTCCTGCTGGTGCGCCGCGGGTTTCGGCAGAGTTTCGACGTCAGCGAGGTGCACGGCGTCGACGCCGCCCCCGTGCTCAAGGACTACCTCAAGATCGCGAACGCGGTGCGCAGCTACTTCTACGCCGACAAGGACTCTCCCGTCGAGGTCTTCGTCAAGGAGGCGCACCTGCACCCGGTGTTCGAGCTGATCCCCGTCGACGGAGAGCCGCCTCGATCCTGAGCGCACCGGGGCCGTCGGGCGCGCGACGCCGCCCGTCATCGTGGAGGATCGAGCTGCCCCGGCCGACAGGATCTTCCGCGTTCCTCGCCAGACGGCGCAGTGGCTGCCACGCGATGACGATGAGCCGAGCGAAGGAGCGTCATCATGGCCCACCGCAACCGCTCCCGCGTCGCCATCGCTCTGGCGACGATGCTGCTCGCCGGGTGCGGCAGCGGTGACGGCGCCGCCGCGACGAGCACCTCGACGGCATCGCTCTCCGCCGCATCCAGTTCCGGTTCCGTCGCGGCGGACGGCAACCCCGACGGACCGATCGACATCGGCGGCGGCCGGGAGATCTACCTGCACTGCACCGGGCGCGGCTCGCCGACGGTCATCCTCGAGTCCGGCTACCACGATGCGTCCTCGCTCTGGTCGATCGACGAGCCGACGCCACCGGCGGTGGGACCCTCGGTGCAGGAACGACTCTCGGCGCACGTGCAGGTCTGCAGCTACGACCGTCCCGGCACGATCACCCAGGGCGCGGCGCCCGCGCTCACGGACCGCAGCACACCCGTGCCGAACCCGCGGCCCCCGAGCGCCGCGGTCGCGGACCTGCACACGCTGATCGGCGCCGCCGGGCTGCCGACGCCGGTGGTCATCGTCGCCCACTCGATGGGCGGCCTCCTGGCGCGCCTGTACGCCCAGACCTTCCCCGACGAGGTGTCGGGTCTGGTGTTCGTGGACTCGTTCCCGGTCGAACTGAAGGACGGGATGGGCGTCGCATGGCCGGCGTATCAGGAGCTCCTGGCCGCGCCAGGGACGACCTTCGACGGCGACCCGGCTTTCGAGGTCTTCGACGTGGACGCCGGCATCGCCGAGATCGCTGCGGCCGCGCCACTGCCCGTCATCCCGATGCTGGTGCTGTCCAAGACCGAGCCGTTCCCCATTCCCGACTCCGCCGCCGACATCGGGTCGATTCTCGAGCGGGCCTGGCCGGTCGCGCAGGAGGACCTGGTGGCGCTCGGCACCGACACGCCGCATGTGATCGCGACCGGCAGCACCCACTACATCCAGGTCGAGCAGCCGGATCTGGTGGCCGACTCGGCGCTGGTCGTGATCGGGCGCGCGTCGGGCTCCTGACCGTAGGCTCGCTGTCCGGCGCGCGGGGACTACCGCCGCCGCGGACACGAGGGAGGGCACGTGGAGATCGATCTCGGTGGACGAACGGCGCTCGTCTCCGGATCCACTCAGGGCATCGGATACGCCATCGCGGCGGGGCTGGCGTCCGCGGGAGCGCGTGTCGTCGTCAACGGGCGGTCGACGGAGACCACCGCGCGGCGCCGCGCGGCAGCTGCGCGAGCAGGCGTCAGGTGCCGAGATCGTCCCGGTGGCTGCCGATCTCGCGACGGCCGCCGGGGCCGAGGCGGTGGCCGCGGCCGCGCCGGACGTGGACATCCTGGTGAACAACCTCGGCATCTTCGGCAGCCGCCCGCCGCTCGAGATCGACGACGACGAGTGGCGGCACTACTTCGAGGTCAACGTGCTCTCCGCCGTGCGGCTGATCCGGACCTACCTGCCCGGCATGATGGAACGGTCGTGGGGGCGGGTGATGTCGATCGCTAGCGACTCGGCGGTGGTCATCCCGGCGGAGATGATCCACTACGGCGTGACGAAGACGGCGCTGCTCGGCGTCACGCGGGGCTTCGCCAAGGCCGCCGCGGGCACGCGGCGTCACGGTCAACTCGGTGATCGCCGGTCCCACCCACACCGGCGGCGTCGAGGACTTCGTCGCGGAACTCGTCGGCGACGACCTGCCGTGGGACGAGGCGCAGCGTGAGTTCATGCGCAAGCACCGGCCGCAGTCGCTGCTCCAGCGCCTGATCGAACCGCGCGAGATCGCCAACCTGGTGGTGTATCTCGCCTCCGACCTGGCGTCGGCGACGACCGGCGGCGCGGTGCGCGTGGACGGCGGCTACGTCGACTCGATCCTGCCGTAGGCGAGAACATTCGAGGTCAGTCACGTCGACCGGTGTCCGGCTCCTCCCCGATGTGCTCTTTGGGTGTTTCAATGGCATCCCGGCCGCAGACGCGGCCGGACCAGTCGAATCGCGGATCGGAGCCACCGTGCCGGACGATCACCATCGACACCGCCGCCGGTCCGTGCGGGTCGGCGTGGGGTTGCTGCTCGCGGCGCTCCTCACGGCCTGCACGTCGACATCCGGGAGCTCCGGTTCCTCGGAGACCCCGACGCCCGCCGCCTCGTCGACAGTGACGTCCAGGACGTCGCCGGCGCCGACCTCCATCGGGTCGGCGTCGAGTCCGACCACCGGGACGGCGTCGGCAGGAGCGGAGTGCCCGGCCGGCACGGCCGCCGACGAGCGCCTGTGCGTGGCCGACAGCGACACCGCGCGGCAGGCGGCCGACATCATCACGTCGGCGTTCGCCGACGGCAAGCCGGGTGCGGTCCTCGCCGGCGTGTGGCAGAACGGGGATCCGCTGGTCGTCGGTGCCCTCGGTGAAACCATGACCGGCGTGCCCGCGACCGTGGACATGCACTTCGTCACGGGCAACAGTGCGACGCCGATGATCATGACGGTCCTCCTGCAGCTGGTCGACGAGGGGACGCTGTCGCTCGACGACACGCTGTCGAAGTGGTATCCCGACCTGCCCAAGGCGGACGTGATCACGCTGGCGATGCTGGCGCGGAGCATGACCGGGTACTCGCACTTCCCGGCCGACGACGAATTCCAGAAGAAGCTCTACGCGGATCCGTTCCAGTACTGGGCGCCCGACGAGCTCATCGCGATCGGCACGGCCGGCGGGACGAAGTTCGAGCCGGGCACCGACTGGCTGTTCTCGGACACGAACCCGATGATCCTCAGCCAGGTGATCGAGAAGACAACCGGCCGGCCATTGTCCGAGCTGATCCAGGAGAGAATCCTGACGCCGCTTCAGATGTCGAACACGACGCAGCCCTACAACGCGAACCTGCCAGAGCCCGTCCTGCACGGCTTCAGCAACGAGCGCGGCGTCTGGGAGGACACGACATACTGGAATCCGACGTGGATTTGGTACAACGGCGGGATGCACTCGACCGTGGCCGACCTGCGGCTGTTCATCGATGCGGTCGGGTCCGGCGAGCTGGTCTCCGAGCAGAGCTACGAGGAGGAGTTCGCGCCCACCACCGCCGGCCTCGGCGGCGCGACGGCCGATCGGTACTACGCCATGGGCATCGGCGTCACCAACGGCTGGCTCGTCGCCAACCCCGGGATGCCCGGCTACAAGGCCATCGTCACCACGCTGCCGGACAAGGACATCACGATCGTCATCTACAACACCGAGACGCAGGGGAACGAGCCCGAGGTGCCGGCGGCGACGGAGATGTTCCAGTCCCTCGGCACCCTGCTCGCCCCCGACCAGCCGCCGAAGCTCGTCGGGTCGTGAGCCGCGGTTGATTCTCGCGGTGTCACGGATGATCGAGTGTGATCTGTGGTTCCCGCCGATCGAGCTGCCTGTGGGCCACGGGCAGCTGCGGACGGCCGCTCACCTGCCGGTGCTGACGATGGTCGCCGGGAACTGGAGGTCATTGTCCGCAGGTGTTGATCCCGATCTGCCGGCGGAGGATCTGTTTCACCGGCTGGTGGCAGCTCGATCGAGGCGCTTGGCGCTGTGCCGCTCGGCGGGCCGGCGTTGGGGGGATATTCACCCGAATGAGCGAGGATGTTCCTCATGACAGGGCAGTCGAGCGGCACTATTATTACGCAGAGTGTCCGATTTCGGCGGCGTTTGAGTATTCGTGCCGCCGCGCCGGACAGCGGAGGGCTTACCCGTGAGGCCTGACTCGCCGGGCGGCCCGGAGGAGGGTGGGACGCGATGGAGATGCGAGCCGGGCCCAGGCTCTCCACCGCGGGGCGGGCGCGAGTGATTCAGGCATGGCCGTGGGACTGGGAGAACCGCCCCGTCAAGGACGGCTGTCGGCATGTCTGGGAGATCGTGACGGTCGACAGACTTTTCGATCCGAACGAGGTGGTCGCTCGTTGCGTCACCTGCCACACCCCGCGGTGCGGCTATGCCGAGGACGCCGATCCCTGCACTCTGCGCCGGCATCACGGCGGCGCTCACACCCACGAGTCCAGCGAAGCGTCGCTCCCGGAGCGGGCGACGACGTCGCAGAACGTGTCTCCGCGCGGCCAGCGTCTCAAGGTCTGAACGACGGCGCGACGGCGTTTGGATCTCGGGCGGGCAGAGTGTGGTTCCCGCGCTCGCGCACGTTCGCGCCGTCGTGACGGTGTTCGATCCCGAGAGCTTGCTCGAGGATCAGTGGACGCCACCGCCGCACTTGTCGATGATGCGCGCGCCGCGGCTTCACGGGAGGCGATCTCCGCCGCCGGTGATGGGCATTGCGGCCGGCGTCGTGGAGGGCGCGGCGTGCTCGGGCGGCGCCCTGTGCGGCGTGGGCGTCGGGTCGAAGCGGTCGACTCGGTTCGGCGATCCGGGAGGGTTGGAACGGGGCTAGCCTCGGGGGAGGGAAGAGTCCTGATCGGAGGCTGGTTCAGGTGGACCTCTGGTGGATTGTGCTGGCCGTTGTGCTGCTGCTGGTGGTGTGTGGGGTGGCGATGTCGGCGAGGGTGGTGCAGCAGTTCGAGCGGGGCCTGGTGTTCCGGTTCGGGCGGCTGCGCGGGGAGATCCGTGGGCCGGGGCTGACCGTGATCGTGCCGGTGATGGACCGGTTGCGGAAGGTCAACATGCAGATCATCACGATGCCGGTTCCGGCGCAGGACGGCATCACGCGGGACAACGTGACGGTCCGGGTGGATGCGGTGGTGTACTTCCGGGTGCTGGATCCGGTGCTGGCCACCGTCAACGTGCAGGACTACATGTTCGCGGTGTCCCAGGTCGCGCAGACGTCCTTGCGGTCGGTGATCGGCAAGAGCGATTTGGATGATCTGCTGAGCAATCGGGAGCGGCTGAATCAGGGCTTGGAGTTGATGATCGACAGTCCGGCGTTGGATTGGGGGATCCATATCGACCGGGTCGAGGTCAAGGATGTCGCCTTGCCGGAGGCGATGAAGCGGTCGATGTCGCGGCAGGCGGAGGCCGAACGGGAACGGCGCGCGCGGGTGATCTCGGCCGATGGCGAGCTGCAGGCGTCGGAGACGCTGGCCCGTGCGGCGGCGGCGATGGCGGACACGCCGGGTGCTCTGCAGCTGCGGCTGCTGGAGACGATCGTGTCGGTCGCGGCCGAGAAGAACTCGACGGTGGTGCTGCCGTTCCCGGTCGAGCTGCTGCGTTTCCTGGAGCACAACACGGTCCTGCCGCCTTCGACCGCGGCCGCGCCGCGGGGGGCCGTGGCGCCCGGCGCTGCCGCCGCGGTGCCGCGGAACGAGGCGGGGGTGGGCTCGTCGACGCCGGCGTCGGCTCCCGACGGGCCCGCCGTCCGGGTGACCGCTGACCGGGACCTGGTCGCGCACTGACCCGGGTTCGGGTGCTGGTGCACGGTGCGGGCGGCGGTGGGCTCTCGAATGCCGCGATCCGGCCCGGCCGCCTTCTTGTGCCGGTTCGCGCCGAGCAGGATGCTGGTCGGGACCGATCCGCCGTCTGGAAGGAGTCGGGCGATGGCTACCGAGGTGAAGCTGTCGGAGGCCGAGGTGCGAGCGTTCTCCTCGCTGCTGAGCAGGGTCAGCGACCGGCTCGCGACCTACGAGGAGCAGACCCATCAGGACCGGCGCTACGCCGAGGAGCTGCAGTCCGCGGCGGACGATCTCCTCAGCCGCCTGAACTGACCTCCCACCGGCGTCGAGCACCGAGGACGGCCGCGGCTCCTGCGTCGCTGCCGCACCTCGTGATACCGGCGTTGCCCGCGACTCGCGGTTCCGTGGTCGGTTTGCGTCGCGGTGTCCGCGACGCCCGGCCATTGATTGCTGGAGAGGACGACTGATGGGTGAGCCAGACGCTCCGACCGCCGCCGAGTCGGCGGATCGACGCACCGATGAGATTCCCAACCCTCGAACGGGAGTCGGTCTCACGTCGCGCGGCGAGCCGGACACGTTCGAGCCCGAGGAGGACCCCGACCCGGAGGCGTGATCGCACCCTCGCGTCAAGGAGTTCGCCACCGCCGGCCTCGGCGGCTCGACGACCGACCGCCGAAGCTCGTCGGGTCGTGAGCCGCGACTCGTCCGGCGTCCATGCGCGGCACACTGCCTGAGCCACAACGGATGTGACGGATCGTTGTCGACTCCCGGGCAGCCGTTCATCGCCGCGACGCCGGGTGTTCGATTCGGCGTCACGAACCGGTTGCCGGAAGCGCGGGCGAGGGTCGTAAGGTTCCGATGACCGCGTCGGGCCCGGGCGCAGCGCGATCGGAGTCGATCATGAGAGATCCGTGGGTTCCCCCGTGTCCGGGCCCTGCGGGAGTCGGGGACCCCCGGGACCGCGGCCGCCATCCATGTCGCCGCGGCGTCGCAGATGTCCCCGTCCCGCCAGAAGTCAGGGAGCAGTCATGTCACAGACCGCATCGAGTAGCACGACGGCGGGCACGGCCGAGGGGGCGAGGTTGGCCCAGGCGACGGGGCGGGCGGAGGACGACCTGTTCGAGGCGAACCCGTGGTACGAGTGGGGCCCGTACCTGTCGGAGCGCGCGTGGGGCACGGTGCGCGAGGACTACAGCGCGGACGGCAACGCGTGGGACTACTTCCCGCATGATCACGCTCGTTCCCGCGCGTATCGCTGGAACGAGGACGGCATGGCCGGGCTCTCGGACATCCGGCACGACCTGTGTCTCGGCCTTGCGCTGTGGAACGGCGAGGATCCGATCCTGAAGGAGCGGATGTTCGGGCTGACCGGGCCGCAGGGCAACCACGGCGAGGACGCCAAGGAGTACTGGTGGTACCTCGACGGGCTGCCGAGTTCCGCCCTCCTGCGGTGGCGGTACCACTACCCGCAGACCGCGTTCCCGTATCAACGGCTGATCGAGGAGAACGGCCGGCGTTCCCGCAACGAGCCGGAGTTCGAGCTGATCGACACGGGCGCCTTCGACGAGGGGCGTTACTGGGCGGTCGATGTCGACTACGCGAAGGCGTCCCCGACGGACGTGTACGCGCGGATCACGGTGCGCAATCACGGGCCGGACGAAGCGACGATCTCGGTGCTCCCGACCTTGTGGTTCCGGAACACCTGGCGGGCCTCCGGTGACCAGGCCCCGACGCTCAGCCTCGACGGCGACTCCATCGCGGTGGAACACCCGCGTCTTGCCGGCTACCGGCTCGCGGCCGCGCCGTCGGGTGGGACCCAGCCCCGGGCCCTGTTCTGCGACAACGAGACGAACACCGCGCGCCTGTTCGGCTCGGCGCCGATCACGGCCTTCCCGAAGGACGGGATCAACGACCACGTGGTCGCCGGCGCGGAAACCGTCAATCCGGATCGGCGAGGTACGAAGGCGGCCTGGTGGTTTCGGCTCACCGTTCCGGCCGGCGGCACCGCCGAGGTGCGGCTTCGGCTGCACCGGCCCATCGGTCAGAACGGGTCGGCGGCGTCCCAGGACTGGGCGGGCGATCGCTTCGATGGGGTGATGACGGCGCGGGAGCGGGAGGCGGACGAGTTCTACGCCGCGCTGGCGCCCGCGGGAACCGGGATCGAGCAGGCGCGGGTCATGCGGCAGGCCTGCGCGGGCCTGATCTGGAGTAAGCAGATGTACCCGTATCGCGTCAACCGCTGGCTGGACGGCGACCCCGGCGAGCCGCCGCCCCCCGGTGGGCACCGGGCCGGCCGCAATGCCGGATGGCGGCATCTGGACTCCTTCGACGTGCTGTCGATGCCGGATCCTTGGGAGTACCCGTGGTTCGCGGCGTGGGACCTGGCCTTCCACACGATTCCGTGGGCTCATCTGGATCCCGCGTTCGCGAAGTACCAGCTGCTGGTGCTGCTGCGCGAATGGTTCCAGCACCCGAACGGCGCGCTCCCCGCGTACGAGTGGAGCTTCGATGACGTGAATCCACCCGTGCATGCGCTCGCGGCCCTCCGGGTGTTCGTCATCGACGGCGGGACCGACGTCGATTTCCTGGAGCGGGTCTTCCAGAAGCTGCTGCTGAACTTCACCTGGTGGCTCAACCGGCAGGACCCCGACGGCAACAACCTGTTCGGCGGCGGATTTCTCGGCCTGGACAACATCAGCCCGCTGGACCGTTCGCACCTGCCCGACGGTGTGCGACTGGATCAGGCTGACGGCACCGCGTGGATGGCCTACTACTCGATCGCCATGCTCACCCTCGCGGTGACTCTCGCCGAGCGCAATGACGTGTACGAGGACATGGTCGTCAAGTTCGCCGAGCAGACGGCCCTGATCATGGACGCGCTGGAGGAATCCGGCTGCTACGACCCCGAGGACGGGTTCTTCTACGACCGGCTCACCGACGCCGCGGGAAACGGCAGCCCGGTCAGGGTACAGACCCTGGTCGGGGTGATCCCGGCGCTACCCGCGTTGGTCATCCCGACCGCCGACACCGAGCGGATCCGGAGGATGCGCAAGCGGTTCGCCCGCCGCATGGAGCAGCGGGGCCGCCACGACATCCTGGACTGGCGGATCCGCGGCGCCGGGGACGATCGGGTCCTTTTGGTGTCCGTCGTCCCGCCGGACAAGCTGGCCCGGGTCCTGGCGA
The DNA here is from genome assembly GCA_963844455.1 of uncultured Actinomycetota bacterium. Taxonomy (GTDB): domain Bacteria; phylum Actinomycetota; class Actinomycetes; order Mycobacteriales; family Nakamurellaceae; genus Nakamurella. The sequence goes on along the minus strand of CAWJOH010000026.1, from coordinate 87,127 downwards.
CGCTGTTCGACGAGGAGGCGTTCCTGTCCGAGCACGGGCTGCGGGCGCTGTCCAAGCGGCACTCGACGCCGTATGCGGTCCCCGGCCTGCCCGGCGCGACGATCGAGTACGAACCGGCCGAGTCGACCACCGCGATGTACGGGGGCAACTCGAATTGGCGTGGCCCGGTGTGGTTTCCGGTCAACTACCTGATCATCCGCGCGCTCCTGCAGTACGACCGGTTCCTCGGACCCGACTTCACGGTCGAGTACCCGACGCACTCGGGCGCCCGCGCCACGCTGCGGGAGGTCGCCGGCGACCTCGCCGATCGGCTCGTCAGCATTTGGCTGCCGGGCGCGGACGGCCGCCGCCCGGTGTACGGCGGGGTCGATCTCCTGCAGACCGACCCCGCATGGAAGGACAACCTGCTCTTCTTCGAGTACTTCCACGGGGACAACGGCGCAGGCATCGGCGCCATGCATCAAACCGGCTGGACCGCCCTGGTCGCCGACCTGATCATCGACCCTCCCGGCGCCAGCCAACGGCTCATCCTGGCCGACATCGCCGCTGGGTCTGCGACGACGCCGCAACGGGACGACCTCCCCGCGCAGCCCGAGGCAGCCACGCAGGCGGACGAGGGCCTGGTCACGGCGGGCGGCGAGTGACCCCGCGACTGACCGACGCCGCGCACCCGTTCGTCTACGAGATCAACACGTGGCCGTGGCTGCACGCCCTCAGCCGTGACGAGGGGCGCCGCATCGACCTCGCGTCGGTCCCGGACCGGCAGTGGGACAGGATCGCCGACCTCGGCTTCGATGCCGTCTGGTTGATGGGAGTGTGGCAACGCAGCCCGGCCGGCGTCGCCATCGCCCTCGACAACGACGGCCTGACGGCGAGTTTCGCCGCAGCGCTGCCCGATTGGGCTGCCGCGGACGTCGTCGGCTCCCCGTACTGCGTGCGCGACTACGTCGTCGACGAGCACCTCGGCGGCCCGATGGGCCTGGCCGCTGCCCGCGCCGCCCTGGCCGCGAGGGGGGTCGGCCTGATCCTGGACTTCGTGCCCAACCACGTCGCACCCGATCACCCCTGGCCGACGCATCGACCCGACCTCTGCGTCCGCGGCGCCGAGGAGGACCTGCAGCGGGACCCCCGATCCTTCGTGCGGGTCGGCGACGCCGTGCTGGCCAACGGGCGCGATCCGTACTTCCCCGCCTGGCCCGACGTGGTCCAGCTGGATGCGTTCGCGCCGGCGCTGCGCCACGCGGTGATCGGCACGCTGACCGGCATCGCCGACCAGTGCGACGGGGTCCGCTGCGACATGGCGATGCTCATGCTCAACGACGTCTTCGCCCGCACCTGGGGCGAGCGGGTCGGGCCGCCCCCGGACGGCGACTTCTGGACCACGGTGATTCCAGCGGTGCGCGCGCACGCCCCGGAGTTCCTGTTCATCGCCGAGGCCTACTGGGACCTGGAGTGGGCCCTGCAACAGCAGGGATTCGACTACTGCTACGACAAGCGCCTCTACGACCGCATCGAGCACGGATCCGCCGACGACGTCCTGGGGCACCTGACGGCGGACCTCGACTATCAGGACCGGTTGATCCGGTTCGTCGAGAACCACGACGAGCCCCGCGCCGCCGCTACCTTCGGCCCGGCCCGGTCCCCCGTCGCCGCCGTCGCCACGCTGACCCAGACCGGGGCGCGGCTCGTCCACCACGGCCAGCTCACCGGATCGAGGATTCACCTTCCGGTGTTCCTCGGCCGCTACCCGGACGAACCGACAGATCCGCATATCGCCGAGTTCTACGCGGGGCTCCTCGCCGCGCTGCGCGATCCCACCTTCCGCCGCGGACGCTGGGCGCTGGCCGCGCGATCCGGCTGGCCCGGCGACCCGAGCTACCGCAGCCTCGTGGCCTGGTGCTGGGACGGCGCGAGCCGCTGGCTGGTCGTCGTCAACCTCGGCGACACGGACGCCGCCGGCCGCGTGCAGCTCCCCTGGGACGACCTCCGCGGTGGCCCGTGGCGGCTCACCGACCCCACCCAGCAGGTGTCCTTCGACCGCGCCGGTGACGACCTGGTCGACGGCCTGTACGTCCGCCTCCCGCCCCTGGGCTGGCACCTGCTGCGGATCGAGCTCCCCGGAACCGCCCCGATCCAGCTGAGCACGCAGGCGAGCGCTGCACGGTAGTCGGGGTCGCCCGCCCAAAAAGCGTCGAGTTCGCGCGACTCCGCTACTCGGTCGAGGTCTCGGCGGCCCTCTTGATCGAGTCGGCCTCCGTCTCGACGTACTGCTTGGTCAGCGACCGCGTCATGAGCCAGCCGAACCCGGACAGCGGACCGGACACGGTCAGCGCGAGGGTGAGTCGGCTCCCGTCGGGGTGCGGCTCGACGATGTGCGCGGCGGTGACGGTGACGCCGGGCGAGCTCGACTCCCAGGTGTACGACGACCCGTCGGCCAGCTCGGTGACCGTCCACACCGCCTCCGGCAACCGGGGCTGTCGCAACCGGGTTCGGGAGCCGACGGCCAGCGGTCCGGCGTCGAGACGCTCCACGGCGTCGACCGTCGGAATCCGCTCGGGCCAGCGCTCGACCTCGACGACCATCGCCCAGACCCGCTCGGGCGGGGCGGCGATGGTGACGGTGTGCTGCAGTCCGGGCACCCGCCGAGTTTACGACGGCATGAGGGTAGGAAGGCTGGAGAAGCACGCTGTCAACCAGGAGGCGGAACTACGCAGATGGTTGTGGGCCACCAGGGCTCGAACCCTGAACCCGCGGACTCGTGAACCGAACTGTCCCTCGATCCTTCGACGAGGGTTGAACCTGATGGGTGCTGTCCCACGATGAACTTCTTCGCGGCTCCCGCTGCAGAGATCGGCTGCACCCGTGGGTCAATGCTCATTTCGCGCACTCATCGCCGATTCTCGGCGGGAGGCGCTCGACCAGCAGGAGCGTCGCGCCGAGATCGCGCAGCCGGGTGAGGAGCCCGAAAAGCGCCGCCTGGTCGGTCAACGGGCCGACGAGTTCGGTCGTGCCGTCACGCAACTGGCTGACGGTCAGGTTCTCGAACCAGCTCGACCAGACGGGACCGAGGTGACCGCGGACGCGAATGCGGTACGGGGCCGGTTGCACTTCTCGATTCATGGCGCTCACCCTCGGCCGGCCGTGTGGCAGTGTTCACGATCATGTCGTCCGGTGCGGCGCGTCGACAGCTGGTCGCGGCCCCGACTACAGGGAGATCACGGCCACCAGCAACAGCGCGAACGCCACCCACGTCGTCACGAGCTGAAGCCAGTTGATCGTGAAGTAGCGCTGCCGCACCGACTCCCAGTTCGCCGGCAACGCCTCCGGATCCTCGGCCAAGATCATCTTGTAGGTCGGTGTCTTCCATGCGTTGGAGACGATGATGACACCGACGAAGACGATGCCCAGGGCGATCGCGGTGAGGATGAACGACGTGGAGCCGGGATCGTCCCAGAGGAGCACGAGCGCGACGATCGGCCCGAGGAACATCCCGAGCGACCAGGCCAGGTTGTACGCCTTGCCCAGGCCGTGGCCCGCGTATCGCAGGAACGTCTCCATGAAGTTGCGGAAGTCCCGTCCGCTCATCGCTGCCTGCATGGGGCGCAGGACCGTGCACAAGCCCCCCAGGAAGCCTGCCGCGAGCCCCGAGAAGAAGCAGGACGCAATCAGTACCCAATCCTCGCTGGTCACGACGAACCTCCTTGATAGGGAAACGGTGTCGTTCGTCAGCGTGGCGGTCTGACCAGCGGTGCACGTCCACCGAAGTGTGGAAGCGGAGGTGGAGTCTGCAGCCGCGTCAGTTCAGCAGCTGCAGCGTGCGGGCACTCGCGAGCGCCTGAGTACGGCTGTGCACGCCCAGTTTTCCGTAAACATGGACCAGGTGGGTCTTGACTGTGCTTTGCTCCACGAAGAGTTCGGCCGCCATCTCCGCGTTGGAGCGCCCGGCGGCCAGTAATCGAAGCACCTCCAGCTCTCGCTGGGTCAACGGTTCGACCAGCCCGCTCCGGCGCCGCTCCTGTCCTCGTCCGGGAAAGGCCGACAGCAGGGTGTCCAGAGCGGCCGGCGACATGCCGTCCGATCTCGGCACCGCGGCCCTGAGGTCGATCAAGAGCGCAGCCATCGGCGGTCCTTCGTCGAGGAAGGGCCGGATCACACCCTCCGGCTCTGCCTCAGCGACCGCGGCGGCCAGAGAACGATGCGCCGCCACCGTGTCTCCCTGGACGTCGGCGAGCATTGCCCGCACGATCAGCACCCGCGGCCGCAGCCAGCCCAGCCCGTGCTCGGTGGCCAACCGCCACGCGACGTGGAGGTGGTGATCAGCCCGGTTCTGCGCGACGACGTCACCGGCGACCTTCCCGTGCATCACCAGGACCCGGGCGGGCGCCACGGCCGCGGCTTCGACCGCGCCGGCACCCCACCTGAGCAAATCCGCCAGCACCGTGGACCCCACCGGGTCGGTCCACGCCACCCGCGAGGCCCATGCAACGGCGGCGGTCACCTCACCGAGTGCCAGACGCACCCGCGCCTCGGCGGCTTCGAGCATCTGCACCACCATCGCGTACGGCGCGTCCCGGACGAGGGGCCGTAGCTCATCGAGTACCGCCCCGGCCGCGGCCGCGTCGCCCTGGGCCAGTCGCAGCCCGACGAGCGGAAGGCTCGCCAGCAGCACCAGCGGCGGGGCGTTCCCGAACTCCCGCGGTGCGTCGAGCCCTTCTGTCGCCAGGGGTAGGGCCGCCACGAGATCGTTCTCTTCGAGCAGCAACTCGGCCAGAGCCGTCCGCAGCCTGCCCACGGTCGTGGGCACCGAGTTTTCTCCGGCCCAGGTCAGTGCCTCTCGGGCGGTGGCCACCGCCTGCCGATGAGCACCGCGCAGTCGCTGAGCGTTGATCTGCTGCAGGCCCGCGGTCAAGCTGCCCTGGACCAGGCCGGCCGACCGGGAAGCCTCTGCGACCGCGGCGAAGGCGCGTTCGGCACGGTCGAGTTGACCCAGCGCGAGCGCGGCCTGCCCCAGGCTCTGGCCGGCGATGCCGCGGAAGGCCGTGTCGTCCTGCGCCAGGTCGACCAGGGCGCGCTCCGCCCAACCCATGGCTGAATCCGGAGCGCTGTCGGGCGTGACGGTGGCGAGATATGCGCGTGTGGCGGCGACCGCACCCCTTGCAGGGTGGGTGTTCTCGTCGGGTGTGGGCAGCGCTCGTTCGGCAGCGTCGGTCCAGGCCGTGGCGGCCCCCAGCTCGACGCGATGGATCAACAGCCAGGCCCTCACCAGGCACAGCAGCGGCCTCGCGCGGACGACCGGATCGGGGAGTGCCGTCAGCCAGGCCCCGAGCGATTGATGAATCTGCATCGTCGCGAACATCGAGGGCGACAGCGCCTCGATCCATGTTGCCGCGTCGCCCCAGGCATCCGCCTGCAACGCATGATCGATCGCCTCCGGCACCAGGCCGTGCTCGCCGAGCCACGCGCTGGCCCGCCGATGCAACGCGGTGACGGCCTCGGGGCCGGCCTCCCGGGCCAGCCGCGCGCGCAGGGCGTCGGCAAACAGCTGGTGGTAGCGAAACCAGACACGGTCCTCGTCCAACGGCACCAGGAACAGATTGGACCGCTCGAGTTCCTCCAACACCCGCTGACTGTCGGACGGGACGTCGGCTCCCAGCACCGCATCGCACAGCGAACCATTCAGCCGATCGAGCACACTTGTCGCGATGAGGAACTCCCGGGTCGACGCCGGCTGGTGGTCCAACACCTCGGCCGTCAGATAGTCGGCCACCAACCGGTGCCCGCCGGCGAATGCCTCGAGAAATGCCGCAGGGTCGCGCCGGTCGCGCAGCGCCAGTCCCGCGAGCTGCAGCCCGGCGACCCAGCCCTCGGTCCGCTCGACCAGCGTCGTCACCTGCTGCGCATCCAGTGTCAGGCCCATGCCGGCGCCGAGGAACGCGGCTGCCTCCTCGACGGTGAAACTCAGGTCAGCGCCGCGGATCTCGGTGAGTTCGTGGCGGGCGCGCAGCCGTGGCAGCGGCAGGGGCGGATCCTCGCGGCTCGCGATGACCAGGTGCAGGGTCGGTGGCAGGTGATCGACCAGGAACGCGACGGCGGCGTGCACCCCCGCGCTTCGGACCAGGTGATAGTCGTCGAGGACCAGCACTCCGGCAGCCTGCAGCCCGACCAGGTCGTTGAGCAGTTCGGTCATGACTGCTTCGGGGGCAGGCGGCTGCGGAGCCTCGAGCCGGGCCACCGCCCGCCGGCCGCAGTGGGCATCGATCGTCTGCACTGCCGCGACGAGATAACGCAATACGGTGCCGACATCGTGGTCGCGCGCATCGAATGTCAGCCAGCCGACCGGTCGATCAATCCGATCGAGCCACGCTGCCAGCAAGGTGGTCTTGCCCGCCCCGGCCGGCGCGGAGAGCAGGGTCAGGCGGGAAGCATCGAGGCCGGCCTCCAGCGCATTGAGAAGGAGCGGCCGCGGGACGAGGCTGGATCGAGTGCGGGGCGCGAACAGCTTGGTCGCCAGCAGCGGAATGCCGGCGTCTGCCCGCACCTCCCCGCGCAGGCGCTCATCCGGATCGGGTGCCGCCCCACCCGTGGCTTCGCCGGCGGCAGCGATTCGTCCGGCCAGCGTGCCGGCTACCTGCGTGAGGCGCTCCGCAGTGAGGTCATCCGGCCTGCCGAGATACATCTTGTGCTGCCGGCCGCCGACCCAGCGATAGGCGATCCAGTAGTCGCCACCGCGTTGGCGACGTTCCTTGCGAGCGGTGTAGGCGCCCGCCGGTGATCGGAAGGAAAAGGACCGGCTCGGCGTGCTCCGCAGCCACCCGAACCAGGCCGGCGAGCCCACCGGCACTCCGTCTGGTGCACCCGTGGAGGGTTCCCGGAGCAGGCCGTCCACGACCGAGGGGAGGTGCGCCATCTCCCTGCCACTCCGATCCGGCGCCGGACGTACCCAACGTACCCAACCCCCGCATGGTCGAGGATCGCTCGTGGGTACGGCAAGAGCCATCGACGGTCTGCAGGGATGGATCTGGGTCGACATCGTTCCCGTCGCATCCGATCACGTGCTGCGCGCACACGTGATTCGTCGGATGGATGAGGGCGTCGATCGTCGAATGGCTCGTCGAGCGGGTGGCTCAGACGCGGACCGGTCGCGCGGCGGCGATCAGTTGGTCCCAGGTGCAGAGCTTGATTCGCGGGCGTCCCGCTCGCTCCCCGGCACGGCGCTCGACCGTGTCGATCGCGGCCCACCCGTTGAGGTCGACCAGCTCTGGCTGCCGCTCCCGCAGCCAGGACTCGATCAGGTTCAGGCGCGGATTCCGCGATGGTGCCGGATGTGCGGCAAGATCCGCCGCGATGGTCCGGACGGTGGCCATGGCACATTTTCGATTGGTCCCGATGACGCCGTTGGCTCCCCGCTTGATCCAGCCCGCCACGTACTCGCGCTCGCCGCCCACGATCCGCCCGTCCTGATGGGGGATCGCGCCGGTCCGGGCGTCGAAGGGCACCGATGTGAGCGGCAGGCCGCGGTATCCGATCGCGCGCAGCACCAGTCCGGCGGGAACGACCTCGCGCTCGCCGGTGTCGACCGCGCGAGCCGAGCCGTCCGCCGTGTCGATCAACCTGTTGCGGCCCAGCACCACCGAACGGACCCGGTCGTCGCCGATGATCTCGACCGGCGACGTCAGGAACCGCAGGGTGACCCGTCTGCCACTGGCCGGGGTGCCGGCATGGGCGTACGTGCGGAGCACCTCGAGATTGTGTCTGGGGACGTGCGCCAGCTTGTGCTCGATGCCGATCGGGCCGAGCTGGGCCGGATCGACAATCACGGCAGCGCCGGTCATCTCACCGAGTTCACGGAGCTCCAGCGTGGTGAACGATGCCTGTGCCGGTCCCCGGCGTCCGATGATCACGACGTCCTCGATGCGGGATGTCCGCAGGACCTCGAGCGCGTGGTCGGCGATGTCGGTTCCCGCCAGGCGGTCCGGCGGGGTGATCAGAATGCGCGCGATATCGAGCGCGACGTTGCCGTTTCCGATGACGACCGCGCGACGCACGGCGAGATCGAAACGTCGATCCCGAAAGTCGGGATGGCCGTTGTACCACCCCACGAAGTCGCCGGCGGCCGCGCTGCCCGGCAGGTCCTCGCCGGGGATGCCCAGGGCACGATCGGCATCACTCCCGACGCAGTAGACGACCACGTCGTATCGCGCGAGCAGTTCCTCGCGTGTCACGTGGGTACCCATCTCGACATTCCCGAAGAACCGGAAGCGCTCGTCTGCAGCGGTTCTCGCAAACTGTGCGGAGATCGACTTGATCTTGGGATGATCCGGTGCGACTCCGGCCCGGACCAGTCCCCACGGCGTCGGCAGCCGTTCGTACATGTCGACCCGGGCACGCGGATCGGGCAGGGCCAGCAGGGCAGCAGCGGTGTAGAACCCGGCGGGTCCGGACCCGACGACGGCGGCGGCGATGTCGTGGGCCGGGGCGTTAGGCACGATCAACCCACCTCCGCTGGGCGAACATGTTCGGCGTCGATGCGCCCATGCTGCCACCTCGGCGTCTCAGAGCCGGTCAGGCCGAACCCTCGAGAGCGGCTCGGACCTCACCGGGCACGCGGACGCGACGGTCAACGTGTCAGCCGTGCACGGGGGCAGCCGGATGGGCCGCGGTGGATCTCCGATTGTCGAGTTGTGGTGGCGCGCCTTAGTCCTGACCGCAGTGCTGGACGCGCTCCACACCCGCGGGATCCGCGTTCCGGACGAGATGCCCGTGATCGCCTACGACAACATGTCGGCGTCGCGGCATCCCGGAATCGCCTTGACCACAGTCGATCTGCACGGCGAGATGCTGGGTCGGCGGGCGGCGGAGGCCGCGCTCGCCCGAATGGCCGACTCCGACGCGCCCTGCGTCGAGGAGAACTTCCCGCCCACGCTGGTGATTCGCACACGACGGCGCCACCATCGGATTGATCCCGGGCCGGCGGCGGACTCGGACATGAATTCCGCACGCCAGTTGCAGCACTTTGAGCACGGACTGCTCGGTGGGGAACTGCCCGCGGTTGCGGGTCACTTTCCGCAGTCGGGCGTTCATCGACTCGATCAGGTTCGTCGTGTAGATGACCCGCCTGACCTGAGCATCATCACGTCGCCACGTACACGCCGGACGCGTTCCGGGCTGAGTGGCCGCCACGTCGGTCTCTGACCGCTGCATCTACGCCGGCGTCGTGGAGCATTCCGTCTACGGCGCGCCCGAGGCCCAGGGTCACGGCCTTGGCCGGACCCTTCTAGACGCGTTGGCGGCGTCGACCGAACAGGTGGGGATCTGGACCGTCCGATCGGGCATTCTCCCCGAGAACCTGGCCAGCCTCGCCCTGCACCGGGCGCGGCTACCGCGTCATTGGCACCCGCAGCCGCTTGGGCCTGATGACGTACGGCCCCATGCATGCCCGATGGCGCGTCGTCGTCCTCGTCGAGCGCCGGAGCACCGTGGCCGGCGCCTGATCCATACCGCCCGTGGGCCGACTCCTTGAGCGTCAGCGGCCGCCCGTGGAAGTCGACCGCGGGCCGTCCTCAGCCGGACACACCCTGTGATCCGACAACTGATCCGCGAATACCGTCCCGCCGCCTGAACTGCGACAGGTGTCGGGTTCCTGGGCGCCTACCACACATCTACGAAATGTCCTGTCATACGCCATGATTGGGCCGCATCCTTGCGCCCAGAATGACCGCGCGGCCGCGGAATGCTCGCCCGACTCTCGACGGCTGGACTCTGGTGCTGGCGTGGGAGAGCCTTTGGACATGTCTTCGACGGGGGGGTTGGTCGGCCGGGAGGTCGAGCTTGCCCTTGTTGCGGCTGCCGTGCGCGATCTCAGCGAGGGCAGGGCGACGGCGCTGGTGATCGAGGGGGAAGCCGGCATCGGCAAGACCCGCCTGGTGGAGTGCCTCGTCGATGACGCGCGTTCTCGTGGAGTTGCCGTGTACGGCGGCCAGGCACATCCCTTCGAGCGCACCCGCCCGTTCGGCGTGGTCGCTGCGGCTCTGAGTCTGAGCCGGCGGTCGCCTGACCCCCGCAGGGCTGCGATCGGCGAGCTGCTCGGCGGCCGGGGCCCAGGGGCGCCGGCGCCCGCCGCCGGCGACATCCAGTACGGGGTCGTCGAGGAAATCGTGGACCTGGTCGAGAGCACATGCTCCGGGGGCCCGATGCTGCTCGTGGCCGAGGACATCCACTGGGCCGACAGCGCGAGCCTCCTGACGATCCAGTCGGTGGCACGGCAGCTTCCCCTGTCGGCGTTGCTTATCGTGGTGACCGCCCGGTCCTCGCCGCGGCCGGCTCAGCTGGAACGGCTGATCGCCGATCTAGCGGCCGGAAGCGCGCGCACCCTGCAGCTCCAGCCGCTGTCGTCCGACGAGGTGGCCGCGCTGGCTCGCGACGTGCTCGGGGCGTCTCCCGGCCCCGCCCTGACCGCCATGCTGGCCAAGGCCAGTGGGAACCCACTGTGGGCCGTGGCGATGGTGCGCTCACTGGCCGATGAAGGACAGTTGCGGCGCGCCGGGGACACCATCGACGTGACGACCTCGGAGCTGCCGGCCTCGCTGCGTGACCTTGTGGTTCGGCGCCTTCGCGACCTGCCCCCGGCAACGCTGGAACTGCTGCAGATCACCGCCGTTCTGGGCGACGCCGTTTCGCTTCGCGACGTCGCGGCCGTCACCCGCCGACCGCCGGCCGAGGTTGTCGGGCAGCTCAGCCACGCGTTCGACGCTCAGCTCCTGGACGAGGGTGACGAACGCGTCGTGTTCAGGCACCAGCTCGTGCATGACGCGATCTACCAGCACGTGCCACCCCCGGCGCGCCGCCTTCTTCACCGTGAGGCGGCGGTTGTGCTCATGGCCGGGGGCGCTGATCGACTGGAGGTGGCGGATCATCTGATCCTCGGCGCGGAGCGGGGTGACGAGCAGGCGGTTGCCTGGTTGCGGGACGCCGCCCGTGAGGCGTCGGCTCAGGCGCCGTCGGTCACTGTCGAGCTCATGCGCCGTGCCGAGTCGCTGCTGCCAAGGGGTCATCGCGAGGCGGATCTGGTGTCGGCGGAGCTGGTCCAGGCGCTTCTGCGCGCCGGGAGAGTGGCCGAGGCGTCGGCCCGCGCGCAAGCAGTGCTCGCCCGGCACCACGCCACAGAGGTGGACACACCTATGCGCGTTGCGCTTGTCGGTGCACTGGCCCTCCAGAACCGCGCCGCCGAGCTGGTCGCCGTCGTCCAGGCCAGCTTCGCGGGCGCTGCCCGGCTTCAGCCCTCCGACCAGGTGCTGATGCTGGCCCAGCAGAGTTGGGCCCTGACCTACACGGGCGACCCGAGGGCGGGTGAAGCGTCCGCCGGCCAGGGACTCGCCATCGCCGAGCAGGCGAGCGATCCGGCGATGACGGTGTGGGCACTGACGGCGTTGATGGTGGCGGTGGGCCGGCAGGGCCGCTTCGGTGAAGCGCTGACCCACGCCCGGCGGGCAGCTCTGCTGGCTGCTGACTCGCCCGACACGAGATCGCTGCCGCTGCAGCCGAAGTTCTTCCTCGGCCTAGCGCTGTTCGACTGTGACCTTGTCGGCGAGGCGCGAGCGGCGTACCGGGATGCCCTCGACGACGAGTTCGGCGCGGGGTGGTGGCTCTCCGAGACGCTGATGGCCGACGCCCAGGCGTCCTTCGCGATCGGGGAGTGGGACGACGCCGTACCCGGCCTGATCGCCGGCGGCCACGCCGCGCAGGAGAAGGGCAACCCACTCCTGGTGTCTCAGTCGCTCGCCTATCGGGCCATCATCGCGACGGCCGTGGGAGATCACCGGGCCGCTGGCGAGCTGGCCGCCGGAATCGTCGCCTCGCTGGACGGCGACCAGCTGAGCTACAACGCCGGAGTCCTCGCTTTCGCGGTGGCGGGGCTGAAGGCGGCCGAGGGCGACCATCAGGCTGCCTATGACCTGCTCCTGCGGTGCTGGCGGTTCGACGCGGCACGGGAGAGCCGTTTCTACCATCGCTGTCTCGCGCCCGACCTCGTGCGCCTGGGCCTGGCACTCGGTCATCGTGACATCGCTGCCGAGGTGGCCGGCGCCGTCGCAGAGGGAGTGGCCCTGGCACCGGAGGTGCCGACGGTGCGGTCCCTGGCGCTTCGCTGCCAGGGCATGGTCGACGGCGAGGTCGAGCCGATGCTCGAGGCGGTCTCGCTCGCCCGCCAGGCGCCGCTCCTGGTCGAGCACGCCGGCGCGTGCGAGGACGCGGCGAGACTGCTGGCCCAGGGTGGGCGTCGCGACGAGTCGGCGGCGCTGCTGACGGAGGCACTGGAGCGCTACGAGCAGGCGGGCGCCGGTGCCTGGGCGGGCCGCGTCCGGGCGCGGTTGCGCGTACTGGGCGTCCGGCCCGGCCCGCGTGGGTCGAGGCACCGGCCGGCGAGCGGCTGGCCGAGCCTCACCACGACCGAGCAGGCGGTGTCGCGGCTGGTGGCGGAGGGACTCACGAACGGTGCCGTGGCCAGGCGGCTTTACATCTCGCCGCACACCGTCAACACCCACCTCCGGCACGCGTTCGCCAAGCTGGGCGTGTCGAACCGGGTCGCGCTCGCCGCCGTTGTAGGTCACACGATCGAGTGATGTCTTCGCCGCACGCAGCTCAAAGAATCGATCGCAGGCAGCGACGCACGCTGCACAACCAGGTACAAAAGGGGTGCCACGGTGGACCACGCTGCGACGATGCGGAATACCTACGAGCTGATCAGTGCAGGAGACATCGCCGCGTTCGGCGACCTGGTCGCGGACGACTTTGTCGAGCACCAGGGCGGGCTGGGCTTTCCCACCACGAAGGAGGGGATGCTCGACTTCTTCCGGGCGCTGCTGACCTCCTTTCCCGACTTTCAGATGAACGTTGAGGACCTGATCGCCGACGGGGACAAGACCGTTGCCAGGGTCAGGGTCACGGGGACCCACCAGGGTGAATTCATGGGCGTGCCGTCGACCGGTACGGGCGTCGACGTGGAGCTCATCGACATCATGCGGTTCGACGGAGCCGGCCTGGTCTCCGAGCACTGGGGTGTCGCGGACTTGCTGTCGCTTATGCAGCAGCTCGGCGTCGTCCCCACAGCCGCTCCGGCGTAGCACCGGCCGGTTCGGGCCGGGTTGCCCCCGCAGCTGGCCTGTCGCCATCTCTAGAGGAGAAGATCGAATGCCGAGAATCGTCATCACCCACGCCGTCCAGGATGTCGACCGCTGGATTGGGGGAAAGACCGAGCGCGCCGCAGCCCTGCCCGGTGCCACGGCGGTCACCGACCTGGTCGCCCTGGACGGGAGCAGGCACGCCGCCGTGACGTTCGACATCGATGACCCGGAGGCCCTCAAGGCGTTGCTGTCCTCGGTCCCCCCGGAGATAGCCGCCCAGGCGGAGTCACACGGGGTCATCATGCCGATGACGGTCTACGTCGAGGCGTAGGGCGGGTACCCGGTGCGCGGGCGGCCCACGGGCCTCCGCGGGCCACGAGTTGGATCAGCGGCCCAGCGCATTGGTTCTATGCGCCAGCCTGCTGGCCCAGGGCGTCCCGGCCAGGGTCGTGATGGAGACGCTGGGCCACAGCACAATCGCCGTCACGATGAGCGCATACAGCCACGTGATGCCGGTCCTCGCCCGCGAGCCAGGGCAGCGCACGGACGACGCGCTCGGCTCCACGTTGCCGTCATCTACTGCCGTCGGCGCCGGTCAGAAGCGATCTTGACACCCTGTAGCTGCAGTGAGCGGTGGGCCCCGCGGGGATCGAACCCGCAACCCGCGGATTAAAAGTCCGCTGCTCTGCCAGTTGAGCTAGAGGCCCCTCGGTCCCCGGCGAGCGGCGGCGAGGCGCACCCGAACCTACCCGACACGGCGGGCGGACCGACCGAGCGCCGCCGCGCCGCCCTCCGACAGCGGCGAGTCACCCACCAACGCCGGCGGGGCCGGCGGCCGGACCGGCCGCCGACCCCAACGCGGAGTCGCGAAACGCGAAGCTCAGCAGCCGATGCCGTGCCGGAACCGGTCCTGCGGGTCGAGGTCGGCCTTCACCGCACGCAGCCGCTCCAGATGCGCGGGGCTGAAGGCGGACGCCGACCGGGCGAACTTCTCCTCGCCCTCCAGGAGGTTCGGGTAGGCGGCGCCGGTGACGTACGGCGCGAGGGCCTCGCGGGTGCTGTCGAGGAAGCCCGCCAGGATCGGCAGCAGCTCCGGCATCATCACCACGGACACCATCTGGAGCAGGTACGCGCCGCTGCGCCCCAGGTCGTTGACAGCGTCGGCCGCGCCGCGGCGGATCGCCCCACCCGCGTGCCGGATCTCCGCCATGAGCAGCGCCGGCGGCTGGCCGGGCTCGGGAGTAGCGGCCCGCACGAGGATGTCGATCGCCTCGTCGGCGAGGGCGTCGAACCACTCCGTGGTGACGATCGCCGGGATCGGGTCGGTCGGGTCCTGGCTGATCGCGTCCGACGCCGCGTAGGGCAGCGGCGTCCACATGTCCATTGCCGGCGCGCGCCACTGCCGCCACTCGTCGACGAGCGCCTCGCCCGCGGCGAGGTCGCCGCTCCAGCAGCCGCGCACGATCACGAAGCTCTGGCCGCGGATCGGCGCGGGGACCATCTCCATCGGCGGGAAGTTGATCAGCACGACCGAGGACGTCAGGTGCTCGTCCGCACCGGCGGTCCAGTCCCGCCACCGCCGCATGACCTCGGGCGCCATGGCAGCCGGATAGAAGAGGTTGCCCGCGTACACGGTCTGCACGTCGAACAGCTCGATCTCCATGCCCGTGACCACGCCGAGGTTGCCGGCGCCGCCGCCGCACAGCGCCCAGAAGACCTCGGGATTCTCGTCCGCGCTGGCCGCGAGCTCGACGCCCTCGGGGGTGACCAGATCGAAGGACCGGACGTGGTCGGACGCCAGGCCGAACCGCCGGCCCAACCAGCCGAAGCCGCCACCCAGCGTGTAGGCCACGGCGCCGACCCCGGTCGTCGAGCCGTGCAGTGGCGTCAGGCCGTGCACCGAGGCGAGTGGCAGGACGTCGCCCCAGCGGGCGCCGGCCGCGACGCGCGCGGTCCTGGCCTCGGCATCGACCGTGACGGCGGTCATCCGGTTGGTCGCGATGAGCACCCCGCCGGCGGCGGGGCGGGCGAAGCCGTGGCCGGTCGCCATGATGGCGACGGGCAGCTCGGCCGCGGCGGCGAACCGCACGGCGGCCGCCACGTCGGCGGCGTCGGCGGCCACGACGACCACGTCGGGCCGGGCGTCGAAGCGGAGGTTGTATCCGGTCCGGGCGGCGTCGAAGCCGGGGTCGCCGGCCGTGATCACCTCGCCGGAGACCTGCTCGCGGAGCTCGCGGATACGCGGTTCGAGGGCGGGTTCGACGGTGACTGGTTCTGCGGTCACGATGCACTCCTGCGCTGTCGTCCGGTCGCGGTTCGACCGGTTTGTCGGTTGATCAACACCCTGCCCGCCGCGCCCTGCCGTGGACCTGACGCCGACCTACCACGCGACCTGCGTGGCCATCCGGGCCGCAGCAGCCGGGGCCGCGGCGGTGACGGGGAGATCAGCGGCGCAGCGGCCGTCGGCGGACGATCGAGCGGGCACGGTCCGCGCGCGACGTCCCGGTGTCGTGCGCCCGGAATGTAGCGCGATGACCGCCTGGGGCGCCGCTGGATTGTGGCTCTCACCGTCGAGAACCGGTAAATGTCACGGAGTGTCGCGACGCGGTCACGAGGCGTCGGCGCGATGCGGCCGGGTGACGGTTCCGTGCCGACGCGTCGATCACCATGCTCGGGTGGTCACGGACCGTGCCGGGGCGCCGACGCGCGCGACGCGCCGAGGTGCCCCGGACGCGACGAACACAGCTTGGCTGAGTTGGATGGCGGGGACATCGGCGAAGGGGCGGCCATGAATCCGGACGAGACACCGGACGCGACATCGGGCGAGCCGGCGGGCCAACGACGGGATCGCGGTCCGGGGGGTTCGGTCGGCGAGGGTCCGGGCACGCCGGAATCCCTCGAGCCGTCGGCGTCACCGGCCGGGCCCGGGGATCGACCCGGTTCCGAGTGGTCGGAGCGGCCCACCGAGATGCCGACGACCGCGATCCCGATGGGTCCCGGCGCGGGGCCGCCGACCGATCAGCCGGGCGACTACCCCTCGTGGCCGGCGCAGCAGGCCGGGTGGCGAGTGGCCACAGCCGGGTGGCGAGTGGGCACAGCCGGCCGACCAACCCTGGGGTCCAGGACCGCAGGAGCGGGGCGTGGGCCAGGGCGATCCGGTGTTCGCCCAGGCCGGACAGCTCGCCCCGGCCCCGGGCGGCGAGCAGCAGGCCTCCGTCGATGAGGAGCCGGAGCCGGTGAAGGAGGTCCCGCCCGCGGTCGAGGTGACGGCGCTGACCCTCCAGGCCAAGCGCGGGCCGATCTTCCAGGACGTCAACCTGACGGTGCCCGCGGCGACGGTGGCGGCCGTGGTCGGGCCGTCGGGCACCGGGCGGACGAGCCTGCTGCTGGCCGTCACGGGCCGGATGAAGAACGTCATCGGGTCGGTGTCCGTCGCGGGGCACAGCCTCGCCGACGAGCCGGCGGTCGTCCGGTCGTTCTCCTCGGTCGCCCGGATCGGCCACGAGGTGGAGCCGGAACCCGCCCTCACCGTGGACGAGTCGGTGCGCGAGCGCTGCTTGCTGGAGAAGGTGCCGATCGCGCAGGGCCGCGAACGGTTCGCGGCGGCCTGCGCCGCGCTCGAGCTGGATCTGCCGCCGAACGTGCTGGTCGGCGACCTCGGTGGCGACGACCTCACGCTGCTCGCGCTCGCCCTCGCGGCGATCCCGGTGAGCGCCGTGATCGTGCTCGACGACTTCGATCGGGGGGTCGACGGCGTCACCCAGTACCGCCTGCTGGACGCCCTCGCCCGGCTCGCCGCGACCGGTCCCGCCATCGTCTTCACCACCACCGATCGGCTGCGCGTCGCGGGCGTGCCGGTGATCGTCGATCTGCCCCTGCTGTCCGTGCAGCCGGTTCCGGTGGCGCCGCTGGCGGAGTTCGTCATCGAGGACGCCGACCTGTCACGCCGGGAGCTCGAACAGGCGGCGGCGTCCCGCCGCGAGATCGAGTCCGTCGACGCCCCGCCCGGTCACGTGGACGCGGACCCCGACGGCGGCGGCTACGCCCGCGGGTTCCCCGGCGGGTACGCGGGGAACGACGCGGGCGACCCGTTCGACGACAACGCCGACGCGTACGGCCCACGGCACGGCGCGCAGTGGGGCCCCGGCCCGGTCGCGGACCGGCTCCCCGATGACGCCGGCCCGGACCGGCACGCGGCCGCGACGACACCGGCCCGGGCCACACGGGCCCCGACGACACCGGCCCGGGCCACACCGGCCCCGACGACACCGGCCCGGGCCCCACAGGCCCCGACGACACCGGCCGGGGCGACTCCGGCGCCGACGCCCCGACCACCGTGATCACCCCAGAGGACCGCCGATGATCAAGACGTTCCAGCTGGCCGGGTACGAGTTCCGCCGCTTCAAGGGCCCGCTGCCGATCTTCGCCCTGCTCTTCCTGGTGCTGGTGCCGGTGCTGTACGGCGCGCTGTACCTCTGGTCGAGCTGGGACCCGTTCGGCAAGACCGACCAGATCCCGGTGGCGGTGGTCAACGAGGACCAGCCGATCACCACGGCGAGCGGGACCGTCGTCGACGCGGGCAGCCGGGTGGTCAACGAGCTCGCGGACGATCCGATCTACGACTGGCAGTTCGTCGACTCCGACGTCGCCGCGGCGGGTCTGGTGAACGGCGACTACTACCTGACCATCACCATCCCGCCGGACTTCTCCGCGAACCTCGCGTCCGGCGGCACGGACGACCCGCAGCGCGCGGTGATCAACCTGCGCCGGGACGACGCGAACGGTTACTTCGTCAGCATTCTCACCGCGTCGGTGCAGGACAAGCTGGAGACGGCCATCGACAGTGCCGCCGTCGGCGCCTATTTCGACTCCGTCTTCACGAACCTGGACACCATCCGCACGGAGGTGCAGACGGCCGCCGACAGCGCGACCGACATCTCCACCACGTCCGCGGACTCGGTGGCGCAGGCGACCGAGCTGAACACCGGAGTGCTCGCCGCGAAGGACAGCTCGTCGCAGCTGCTCGCCGGCATCACCACCGCTCAGCAGAGCGCCACCGCGCTCGTCACCACGCTGACCGCGGCGCAGGCCGGCTCCGCGACGGCGGCCACGAGTCTGTCCGACGCGCAGTCGGCCTCGAGCACGGTCTCGTCGAACGCCTCCGAGGTGGCCGCCGACGCGCAGAACCTGTCCAACACGGTCGGGCCCGAACTCGCCGCCATCGGCGGTGCGGTGCCCCAGATCTCGAGCGCCGCGTCCGACGTGTCCGCGGCCACCGCGGACCAGACCGACCTGATCACGGGTGAGCTTGACCCGCAGATCGACCAGGTCCTCACGCTCGCCCCGGCGCTGGGGCAGCAGATGCTGGCGACCCGCAACGCGCTCGCCACCGCCACGAATCAGGCGAACACCGGGGCGGTCGCCATCAACACCGCGGTCGCCGTGATCGAGAACAACCAGTCCGGCGACCTGAGTTCCGTGGGCGCGCAACTGAATCAGCTCAGCACCGCCGCCACCGCCGCATCGACCGCCGCCGACGGCCTGGACACCTCGCTGTCGAACGTCTCGGGGCAGCTGTCCACGATCGACTCGGGCTTCGCCGACGGCGTCGCCACCGCGACGGACCTCAACACCCAGCTCACCGACCTGCTGGCGACGGCGACCGCGCTGGACACCGGCCTGACGACCGACGTCACCACCTCGGACGCCCTGCTGCAGAGCACCACCGGGGTGCAGACCGGCACCTCCGACCTCGCGCTCCAACTCGCCGACGGCGCCGAGCGCATCCCGGCCCTGACGCCGGACCAGCGGTCCAACGCCGAGCAGGTGCTGTCGTCCCCCGCGGACGTGCAGACGACCGTGGACAACGCGGCCATCTACTACGGCCGCGGCCTCGCGCCGTTCATGTTCGCGCTCGCGATCTGGGTGTTCTGCCTGGTCGTGTTCAGCGTGATGCGGCCGATCACCCTGCGGGCGCTGGCCGGCCGCGCCTCCTCCGCGCGGATCGCGCTGGCGGGCTGGCTGCCGATCGTCGGCCTGGCCACCCTGGGCTCGCTGGTCCTGCTCGCCGTGGCCTGGTTCGCCCTCGGCCTGGACCCGGTCAACGCGGGCGGCTCGATCGCCGTCGTGGTGCTGGCCGCGGCGTGCTTCACGGCCGTCGCGCACCTGCTGCGCACCTGGCTCGGGCTGGTCGGCACCGCGATCGCGCTGGTGCTGCTGATACTCCAGGTCGCCTGCTGCGGCGGCATCTATCCGGTGGAGACGATGCCGGCGCCGCTGCGGGCGATCAACCCGGTCATCCCGATGACGTACCTGGTCGACGCGCTGCGCATCACGTTCACGGGCGGTCCGATCGACCACCTGTGGCAGGACGTGGCGGTGCTCGCCGGGTTCACCGTGGTGGCCGTCGCGCTCTGCGTGTTCGTGGTGAGCCGCAAGCGCCGGTTCTCGATGGGAATGCTGCACCCGGCGCTGCCGTAGCGGCGGGCGCCGGCAGGGACGCGCGCCGGCGGGGACCCGCGATCCCAGCGGGTGTTGATCATGGCGAAATTCACGTGACACCCCGGCGAAAAGTGGCGCAGAGCGTGAATATCGCCATGATCAACACGGCAGCGGGGACAGTGGAGGGGTGTTCTCCGGCCTCGCCCCCGCCCGCCGGCGGCTCGTGCTCGTCGTGCTGGGCGCGCTCGTGCTCGGCGCCGCGGCGCTGGGCGTGGTGCTGCTGGTGCCGGTCGTCACCGGCGCGACGCCGCGTGCCGCCGACCAGGACCGGCCGGGGCCGGTGCTGCTGGTGCCCGGGTACGGCGGCTCCACGGGATCGCTGCGGGACCTCGCCGCGCGGCTGACCGCGGCCGGCCGCGACGCCACGGTCGTCGACCTGCCGGGAGACGGCACCGGCGACCTGAACGCCGCGGCCGACGCGCTCGGGGACGCGGCGGAGGCGGCGCTGCAGCGCACCGGCGCTGCCAGCGTGGACGTGGTCGGCTACTCGGCCGGCGGCGTCGTCGCGCGGCTCTGGGTGGCGACGAGCGAGGACCCGGCCGGCGCCGAGATCGCCCGCCGCGTCATCACTCTCGGCTCCCCCCAGCACGGCACCTCGGTCGCGGACCTGGCCGGATCGGTGTTGCCCCAGCCCTGCCCGGAGGCGTGCCGGCAGCTCGCGACCGACAGCGACCTGCTGCGCCGGCTGAACGCGGGCGACGAGACCCCGGCCGGCCCCACCTGGGTGTCCATCTGGACCACCCAGGACGAGACCGTCACCCCGCCCGACTCCGCGCGACTCGACGGCGCGCTGAACCTGCCGGTGCAGTCGGTGTGCCCGGATGCCAGCGTCGGCCACGGCGAGCTGCCGACCGCCCCGCTCGTCCAGGCGATGCTGCTGACCGAGCTCGGCGCCGGGCCGCCCGTCCCGCTGACCGCCGCGGACTGCGCCCGCCTCGAGGAGCCGTGAACCGGCGTCAGCTCTTGATGTCCTTGGTGGTGAAGTTGGCCCACGCCCCCGCGAGCAGCACGCCGACGTAGATGGCCTGCAGGCCGAGTCCGCGCAGGATGTCCCGCCACAGGATCGGGTCGCGGAAGAGGTCCACGAAGGCGAGCCAGTAGCGCGTCGGCAGGTAGGGCGCGATGGGGGAGGCGGCGTCCAGCGTCAGCAGCAGCGAGGACGCGACGAGCACCGCGAGCGCGCCGAGGGTCGCGCTGAGCGGCGAGTCGGTGAAGGTGGAGAAGAAGAGCGCGAACGCCGCCACGCCGCACATCGAGACGGTGACATAGCCGATGGCCAGCACGGTCCGGCCGATCAGCTGCTCGACCGTCAGGGTGGTGCCCGACACCGACAACCCGGCGGCGGGCTGGACCTCGAACAGGGTCACGCCCAACACGTAGCCGACCGCAGCCACCGTCAGCACGGTGGCCAGCACGAACACCAGCACGGCGACGAGCTTCGCGACCAGCAGCCGGCTGCGGCCCGCGGGCCGCGCGATCAGGTAGCGCAGCGTGCCGGCCTGCGCCTCCCCGGCGACCGAGTCCCCCGACACCACGGCCACGGCGATCGGCAGGAACAGCGGCAGCACGATCCCGAGCGCGGCGAGCGGGAACAGCGCCCCGTTCGTCAGCACGGCGGACAGGAAGGCCGGCCCCTGCCCCGGCCGCGGCGACAGGTCGGTGACGGCGAGCAGGATCGCCACCACGATGGGCAGCGCGTTCAGCACGCCGATCGTCGCCCAGGTGCGCGGCCGGCGGAACAGCTTGCGGAGCTCGACGAGGATCACGGCGCGTCCACCCGGTCCGGGCTGGTGGTGGCGGCCGCGAGCACCACCTGCTCGAGCGTCGGCCGCTCCAGCGCGAGGCCGGTGACCGGGACGCCGGCCGCGACCAGCAGCGCGTTGACCTCCGCCGGGTCGGCGCCGCGGACGACCACGCGCTGCCCCTCGACCGCGCGCACCCTGCCGTCGAGCGTGGCCTGCACCCGGCCCGGCTCCGGCGTGGTGACGACCGTCGCGCCGGTGGGCGCGGTGAGCACGGCGAGTTCCTCCTGCAGCACGAGCCGGCCGCGGTCGAGAACGCCGACGCGGGTGGCCATCTGCTCGATCTCGGCGAGCAGGTGGCTGGACAGGAAGACGGTGGTGCCCGCGCCGTGCAGGTCCAGCAGCAGGGCCCGGATCTCGGCGATGCCCTGCGGGTCGAGGCCGTTGGTGGGCTCGTCGAGGATGAGGAGCTCGGGGCGCCGGAGGAGCGCGCCGGCCAGCCCGAGGCGTTGCCGCATGCCCATCGAGTAGGCGCGGACCGGTCGTCGGGCGACCCCGGCCAGGCCCACCTGCTCGAGGACCTCGTCGATGCGCCGGCGCCGGGTCCGCCGCGCGCCGCCCGGGCCGGAGGCGTCCAGCAGCGCCAGGTTCTCGCGGCCGGGAAGGTGCCCGTAGAACGCCGGGCCCTCGATGAGGGCGCCCACGCGGGGCAGCACCCGGCGCCCGGCCCTCGGCATCCGTTCGCCGAGGACGTCGACCTCGCCGCTGGTCGGCAGCACGAGCCCGAGCAGCATCCGGACCGTCGTCGTCTTGCCCGATCCGTTCGCGCCGAGGAAGCCGTACACGTCCCCGGCCCGGACCTGGAGGTCGATGCCCTCGACGGCGCGGACCCTGCCGTACCGCTTGGTCAGGCCGCGAGTGGCGATCACGGTGTCCGGACGCTCGGTCACGGGCGTCCGCCCAGCTCCGGCAGCTCGGCCGCCGCCTGCGCCAGCGCGTCGGTCGTGACCGTGCCCGTCAGCACGTATGCCGCCCTGCCCTGCCCGCTGACGAGCAGGATGCCGAGCGGGCCGGCGGTGAACCGCGTTCCGGTGTCGTCCCGCACGGCGTTCGGGTTCTGCTCGGCGGCCCGGTCGAGGTCCCGGCTGAGCCTGCCCGGCACCGGCACGACGGCGAGCAGGGTGACCCCGCGGCCGTACAGCCCGATCGTGGGCGGCGCCCCGTCGATCGATCGCCGGGGCAGCCCGGCCAGGGTGTCGGGGAGGGTGACGGGGTTCAGGTTCTGCGCCGCGTTGCGCAGGACGCGCAGCTCGTCGCCGCGCCGCACGGTGGCCTGATCCGGCGGCGAGAAGGTCGTGACGGAGCTGTCCGGCGCCGCGAGATCCACGTCGAGGTAGCGGGTGTCGAGAGCGGGCTGGTCCGCGCCCTTGGCGTAGAGCTGGACGGCCAGTGGCAGGCCGGTCGCGGCGTCGACCCAGACATCCACCCGGTCGACCGAGGCGGCCGCGTCGGCCGGCGCCACCCGCAGGCCCAGCGCGTCGCGGCCGGCCACCCGCTGCGCGCCGATGCGCGACAGCTCCGCGGGCTGGGCCTCGGAGAGCAGCCGCCGCGCCAGCGTGCCGGGCAGCAGGTCGGGGGCGGACGGCAGAGCCAGCGGGCCGGCGTCGGTGCGGGTGGCCCGGTTGGCCTCGTACTCCCAGGTCCAGGTTCCCGCCGCGTCGCGGTACACGTCGGTTTCGCCGCCGGCGGTGACCACGTCGACCCGGGAGTCGGCGGGGTCGCGCCACCACACCCGCATGGACGTCCGGGAGCTGAACAGGTCGGCGATGGAGTCGAGCTGATCCGTCTCCGGCAGGGCGAGCCCGCCCGCCGCCTCCGCGTACCCCGAGAACGGGATGGTGTCGCTGGCCAGGGCGGCCGCGCGCACCTCGTCGGCCGATCGATCGGCGTCCGTCGCGGGCCACGCCGCGACCACGGCAGGCAGCGCGGCCAGGACCGCGACCAGCGTCAGCACCAGGGCCCAGCGCCGCCCGGCACCGTTCCCTCGTGCCATGCGATCCACGGTACGTCGGCTGCCTGTGCCGCCCGGGGCCGGCGGCGCGGCCGGAACGGAGCCGCGGATCATCACCGGAGCCGATGCGCACGCATGCATGTCAGCTTCGCCGCTCCGCGGCTGCCACGCAGCGCCCGGGGTTGCGGAGCGGGCACCGCCGGGTGCATGCTTGCACGCGGCAATTAGATGCATGAAGCAACCATCTACCGCGTCCCGCGTCCCCCGTCCGGAAGGTGAGGCCCATGACTGCCGTCGCCCACGGCCAGGCGGCCGCCCGCCCGAGCCACGACCCGGCCATCGGCGTCCCGGCACCCTCGGGCGTCGACGGCCCGGTCGCCGGTGCCGCCGCCCCTCCCGCGGACGCGACGGGCGGCCTGGACCAGCCCGCGGAGATCGCCGCCGTCGTGATCAACCTGGTCCGGCTGTACACGGGCATCAAGGCCAAGGTGACGACCGGCCCCGAGGGTGATCTCAGCCCGCTGTTCCTGCTGGTCAAGCTGGTCCACCAGGGCCCGCGTCGGGCCAGCGACCTCGCCGAGCAGATGTGCGCCGACCCCTCGACGGTCTCCCGCCAGGTCGCGTCGCTGGTGCGCTCCGGACTGGTCGAGCGGCGCGCCGATCCGCACGACGGCCGCGCGTCGATCCTGGTGCCCACCGAGCTCGGCCTGCGGACCGTCGACGAGCACGCGCGGCGGCGGGGTGCCACGGTACGACCCGTCATCGACGACTGGCCGCAGCAGGATCGGGACGACTTCCTGCGCCTGATGCGCCAGTACGTGGCCGGGGTCGAGGAGCACCGCGAGGAGATCATCGCGGTCCTCACGGCCTCATCGGCCGGTTCGGTGACCCCGGCCACCGGCACCGCGCGGCCGCCGGCCGACCGCCCATCCACCGCGCCGGGCAGCGCCGCCCGCACGGACCTCGGCGCCGCCGCCCCCATCGGGAGCCCCGGCGCCGCCACCACGAAGAGCGAGACGGAGCCCGCCGGCATGCAGGACGCCGACCCGGCGCGAGGCTCGTCGACCACCACAACGAAAGGTCTGTGACCGATGTCCACCGACACCCCGGCAGCGTCTCCACCCGCGACCGTGACTGCGAGCGTCGCCGGGGAAACCGCGCCCGGCTCGCCCGCCGGTCTGACCCACGCCCAGATCAGGACGATCCTCATCGGGCTGATGGCCGGCATGCTGCTGGCCGCCCTCGACCAGACGATCGTCGCCACGTCCATCCGGACGATCGCCGACGACCTCGACGGCCTGTCCCTGCAGGCCTGGGTGACGACCGCCTACCTGATCACCTCGACGGTGACCACCCCGCTCTACGGCAAGCTCTCCGACATCTACGGTCGGCGGCCGCTGTTCCTCACGGCGATCAGCATCTTCATCGTCGGGTCGATCGCCTGCACGCTCGCCACGTCCATGTACGAGCTGTCCGCCTTCCGCGCCCTGCAGGGCATCGGCGCCGGCGGCCTGTTCTCGATGGCGCTGGCGATCCTCGCCGACATCGTGCCGCCGCGGGAGCGCGCCCGGTACCAGGGCTACTTCCTCGCGGTGTTCGGCATGTCGTCCGTGGTCGGCCCGCTGGTCGGCGGGTTCTTCGCCGGCCAGGAGACCATCCTCGGCATCGCCGGCTGGCGCTGGGTGTTCCTGGTGAACGTGCCGATCGGCATCATCGCGCTCGTCGTGGTGGCCAAGGTGCTGCACATCCCGCACATGCGACACGACCACCGCATCGACTGGTGGGGCGCCGCGGCGCTGATGATCGGCATCATTCCGCTGCTGATCGTGGCCGAGCAGGGCCGCGAGTGGGGCTGGGGCTCGGTGCAGGTGCTGGGTCTGATCGCGCTCGGGGTCTTCGGGGTCGCCGCGTTCATCTGGATCGAATTCCGGATGAAGGACGAGGCGCTGATCCCGATGCGGCTGTTCCGCAGCCGGGTGTTCAGCATCGGCCTCGGCGTCAACGTGCTGGTGGGCCTGGGCATGTTCGGGGCGCTCTCGACCCTGCCGCTGTACCTCCAACTCGTGAAGGGGGCGTCACCCACCGAGTCCGGGCTGCTGCTGATCCCGATGATGATCGGCATCATGGGCGGCTCGGTGCTGTCCGGGCAGCTGACCTCCCGCAGCGGCCGGTACAAGATCTTCCCGGTGATCGGCACGTTCCTGCTGTCGGTGACCTTCTTCGGCCTGCTGTGGATCTCGGTCGACACCGGCTACGTGATGCTCGACATCTACTTCCTGGCGATCGGTCTCGGCCTCGGCCTGTGCATGCAGACCATGCTCATCGCGGTGCAGAACACCGTGCCGGCCAAGGACATGGGCGTCGCGACGTCCTCCGCGACCTTCTTCCGCCAGCTCGGCGGCACGCTGGGCGTCGCGGTGTTCCTGTCGCTGCTGTTCAACTCGCTCCCGGATCGCATCCAGAGCGCATTCCAGACGGCGGCGCAGACGCCCGACTTCCAGCAGGCGGTGCAGGCGGCCGCGGCCGACCCGAACAGCCCCAGCCATCAGATCGCGACCAGCCTGGTGCAGGCCGCGCAGGGCAATGCTGCCGCCGGAGCCGGCGTGAGCGACGCGCTCAGCACGGACTCGTCGTTCCTGAACACGATCTCGCCGGAACTCGCGCGGCCGTTCCAGGAGGGCTTCGTCTCCTCGACGCAGCTCGTCTACATCGTCGGCGGCATCGTGATGGCGTGCGCGTTCCTGCTGGTGCTGACCATGAAGGAGCTCCCGCTGCGCACCCAGTCCGCGCTGCAGGAGCGGATGGCCGAGCAGGCCGAGGAGGACGCCGCGATCGCAGCAGTCGCCCTCGAGGACGTCTCCGCGGAGGACTTCGAGACGGACGCGGGGCGGGGCCGGCACGCGATGACAGACGGTCGGCCGACGGTCGACGACATGCTGGACGGTGCGCCCGGTCCGGCCGGACCGAACGGCTCGACCGGATCCGACCGGGAGGGCCTCGCACACGGCCACGCCGCGGCCGGTGGCCGTCATGCGGCCGACACGCGCGAGGACGACCCGGCGCGGGCCTGAACGGGCGTCGCCAGGAGAACACCGCAGCCCCGCGTCCGGTCAACCCGGCGCGGGGCTGCGGTGTCTGTTCGGTGGGTGTCTGCTAGCCCGCGCGCTGCCAGGGCGCGATGGATGGACGCGGCCGGTCATCTCCGACCGGAGCGGGCCGACCGTCGACCACGGCGTACCGCTCGCGCGGGCCGCAGGTCGCGATCGAGCGGACCGCGCTGACGAGGCGCTGCACGTGTTCGGTCGTGGTGCCGAGGCCGACCGACGCGCGCAGCGCCTGTCCGCCCGCGGCGCCCGTCGTGGCGCCGTCCGGGCAGCCGGCGGCGCCCAGCAACCGGCGCACCAGCGGGTGGGCACAGAACGCGCCGTCCCGGACGCCGATGCCGTGCTCCGCGGACAGCGCCGCGGCGACCACCGACGGCTCGACACCGTCGACGGTGAACGTGACCACGCCGATGCTGTCCACCGCGCCGCAGAACAGCGAGTAGACGGTCACCCCGGGGATCGAGCGAAGGCCCGCGCAGAGCTGCTCGGTGAGCGCGGCCTCCGCGGCGGCGAGCGCGGCGCGGTCGGCGTGCGCGATCAGGTGGCACGCGGTGGCGAGCGCGACCGCGCCCGACGACGTTGGGTGACCCGGCCTCGTGCCGGTCGGGCACCGGCTTGAACGTCGTCGCGTCGTCGGTCACGGACGCCGTCGCCCCGCCGCCG
This sequence comes from uncultured Actinomycetota bacterium, assembly GCA_963844455.1. GTDB lineage: Bacteria > Actinomycetota > Actinomycetes > Mycobacteriales > Nakamurellaceae > Nakamurella. The sequence continues at coordinate 59,988 of CAWJOH010000026.1, read as the reverse complement.
ACCAGGTACGGCGGCGCCGCCTCCAGCCAGTCCGCGCGGCCGACCAGCGCGCCGGCGCCGTAGGGCGCGTACAGCTTGTGGCCGGACAGCGCCACGTAGTCCACGCCCAGCTCGGCGATCGAGAACGCCCGGTGCGGCGCCAGTTGCGCGGCGTCCAGGGCGATCCGCGCGCCGCGGCGGCGGGCGACCCTGGCCAGCTCGGCGACCGGCCACAGCTCGCCGGTCACGTTGGATGCGCCGGTGATCACCAGCAGCGCGGGACCCGGCGGCCGGCGGCGGAGCGCGTCGTCGACGGCGTCGATGGCATCCGCTGGGGAGTTCGGGGCGGCGAGCCGGATCGTCCGGTCGGCCGGCCACGGCAGCAGCGCGGCGTGGTGCTCGGTCTCGAACACCACCACCGTCGCGCGGGCCGGCAGGCAGTGCGCCAACAGGTTCAGGGAGTCGGTGGTGTTCCGGGTGAAGATCACCGCGTCGTCCGCGCGGCCGCCGACGAAGTCGCGCACGGGGCCGCGGGAGCCCTCGTACAGCTCCGTGCACACCCGGGAGTGCCAGCCGGCGCCGCGGTGCACGCTCGCGTAGCTGGCGAGCACCTCGTCCACGGTGCGCGCGACCTCGGCCAGCGCGGGCGCGGACGCGCCGTGATCGAGGTTCGCGTAGGTGATGCGGCCGCCGCCGACCAGCGGCACCGTGCTGTCCGCGCCGACCACCTCCAGGCCCGGCGCGTGTGGGTGGCCGATCCAGGGAGTGGGCGCCGGGGCGACCCGCGGCGTGCGCACGGCCGGCCGCGGGCTGAGGGCGGAGATGAGGTCGGGGCGTTCGAGCAGAACGGTCATGGCTGGTCTCGCAGTCCATCGGGGCGGCAGCACCGCCGAGTCCGGAACGGACCATCGAGGGATGAGCTCACGAGGCCCGCGCTTGCCGGACGCGGGCGCGACCGGCCAGGTCCTCACCCGGGGCACCCCACCGCGGTTGGAGGGTTGCCGGCCAGCAAGCCGGGGCTATGCGCTGGCACTCATGACCTTGCGGGGGAGGGTAGCAGCCGAGTCCGGTTCCCGTCACGACCCTGTGTGAGCTTTGTGAGCACCGACTCGTTCTCGCGCGGTCGCGTCGCCCGACCCGCGAATCTCATCGGCCGGTATGACGTCGTGGACGTTGGTCTGACGTTCGACCGTCATACGGGCGGCCACCCGGTCATACGTGTCCACGGAGTCCGACGAGCGGCGGGGAGGCGTCTTTCTGTGTGCCGCGGTGCACGGGCCCGGAGACCACGCGATCCCCGCCCGGATGCGGACGGGGATCGGTGCCGGTGGCCAGGGCCGGGATCGAACCGGCGACCTTCCGCTTTTCAGGTTTACGCAAGCGGGTCTTGACACGTCCAGCAGCGTCCTGACCTGCGGTTTTCATGCCATCATGTTGCCACTGGACACCCTGATGCGCTCTCCGGTGTCACCCAGGGTGTCACCCAAGCTCCTGATCTTCAGTCGGGAGACACAGCGACGGCATCCGCCGAGGCCGACCGAGCAAGCGACCACGTCTTGGGCTACTCGGGCAGCAAGCGAGTCCATCTCCACTCCCAGACGGTGCCAGCCTCGGGGTCCTCCTGGTCGGCGGTGTGTTCGAAGCCAAGCGACACGAGCACGCCCGTCGACGCGTTCGGACCGGGCAGCGTGTGCGCGATGACGTGGTCGGCCTCGCCGCTGGCCACAGCACGCTCGACCAGGGCCCGAGCAGCAGCGGTTCCGAACCCATGACCTCGGAACGCAGGGGCGACTTCGTAGCCGATCTCGACAGCGCGGTCGACCGGCGGGGCGGCGAAGCCACCTGAGCCGAGCAGGCGCCCGGTCGCAGGGTCAACGAAGAACTGCATCGACCACGCACGCTCTGTCTCCGGCGCGTTCTTGAGACGCTCCAGGGTGAAGCCAATGGCCTCTGGGAACTCGGGCCAACCGTCCGGGACGGGCGAGCCGATCAACTCGCAGAACACGGCGCGGTCCTCGTTCAGGGCGTTCAGCAACTGCACCGTTGCCGGGACAAGCCGGACCTGCGGATGAACCGACATACGGATCTCCAATCGTGATGGGAAGTCTGCACGACCTGGAGGTGCAAGAGGAACCCACGAGCAGGAGCGCAGCCGAAACGAAGGCACGTCAAAGGCGACATCCTGGCGGTGACCAGAAAGTGTCGGCGCTCCGAAGGTTGCTCGCAGTCGACGGCCCCGAACCCCGGGCCGACCGGGCCGACTCAGATCCTACTCGCCACGCCCCTGGGAACAAGGCGTTATCACCGAAGTCGTGAGACATCAACCGTCACCGATGACCTGAGGCAGAACTGTCGCCGATGTCCCGAGACATCACACGTCAGTTGCCGTGGGGCTGCACCAATTTGGATCCGTGCGGACCGCGAACTCCGCGGCGGGGGCGTGCGCGGTTCACTTGCCATGGATGCTCATGGACGGTCACTTTCGGTCACCCTGGAACTCGAGTGGTCAGCGTGCGGTGAGTCGACAGTCATCACAACCGTTGTCGGGGCGGGAGATCCAGATTTCAGGGCCGCGATGCTGGGGTACATGATCGACCGCTGACGTGACGGCGGTGCCGACATGCGTTATTCTGGAGTGCACCACAAGCGGGAGCACCATGCAGGTGTTCCAAATGGAACACCTGACGGATAATAAGCGCCGAGTATCGCGTCGGCGTTTATTTCGTCTTCGCGTGCTGAGTTTGTCATCGGTCGTGTGCAGTGATGCTTCGACGTCGGCGCGTCGCTGGTGATTTGCGGTGTTCAGGGAGCTGCATTTTGGCGCGGGTTCGATGATGGTGCGCGCGCCCCCCGACCGGACTGGTGGGTCATTGTTGTGTCAGCCGTTCCTCCGGTGGCCCGATCACGGCTGTGATCGACGGGTTCGGGTCAAGGGGCCCGCAGGGCGCGGAGCCGGATGGGACTGGTCCGGGCGGGTGGATGCCGGCGGAGCGTAGCGGGGGAGGGATTCACTTGGGGGGATCGGTTCCGGCCGGGTCCGCCGTGCCCTTGGCACGGGCCCGTATGCTCCGACCGCGGTCGGGCCACCGGTGGGCGGGCGTTGCCTCGGTCCGTGACGTCGTTTGAAGGTGCGCTTTTCGCCGGTCCGTCGGCTGGTCGGCGGCGCCGTGTCGGTTCGGCCTGTGTCCGGTGCGGTCTGCGCCCTGGTCATGCGCTGTCCGGATGATCTTGGGATTACAGGTTTCGCGGTGAGGTCGCCCGTGGTGCAGACGCAACCGGTGCGGGGTTTCCCAGGCCTTGTGTCGAGTAATGAATGGCGAGGGCGTTGGTGGCGCGGCGGTGGTCGGCGTGGTGGGCGTGGGGTGCGGTGGAGTCGGGCGTGGGGCCGAGGGCCTGGGTGCCGGTGATGCCCCAGCGGTCGCGGTAGGCGGCGACGACCCTGGCGGTGGCCCGCCACCGATCCGTGTCCGCGCCGTTTCGGGGGATGCGGCGGAGCCATGGGGCGTCGGCGGCGATCTCGCTGTCGAGGAGGGTGTCGGCGCGATGCTCGATGAGCTGGTACCGCTCGCGGAGGGCGTGCAGGGCCTGCGGGTCGGTGATGCCGGGGGTGGCGTCCGGGATCAGCCCGGCGACCAGCCGTGGTCGGGTCGGGGTGCTGGTGGCGGCGCTGCGGTGGAGGGAGTCGGCGAGGGCGCGTGCGGTGAGGGCGTGGCCGGCCTGCAGCCTGCCGCCGCTGGTGTGGATGGTTTCGGGGACGTCGAGGCCGGCGGCGCGGACGGCGCGGACCGCGGTGATCACGCGAGGGTAGTCGTCGACGGTGAGAACCCTTTGCACGGAGGGGGTGTCGCCGAGGACTTCGGTGAGCAGGTTGGCGGTGGCGGTGTAGTGGGCGTGGGTGGCGATGGTGTCGGCCTCGGCGGCGAGAGTGGCGATCGAGGTGGCGCGGTCCTGCTCGGCGCGGATCGCGTGGTGCGCGGAGGGTTCGGCCGACGTGTTCTGCGCGATCGCGGCGAGCACCTCACCTGGCGTCGAAGGGTCTGGTTCGCCGGCGAGGTCGTGGACGTCGTTCCGCGTGGCGTCGTTGAGGGTGAGGTAGGCGTGGTTGGCGTGCCGGCCGCGGGTCATCGCGACGTAGAAAACCTCCCGGGTGGTCGAGGTGTCCGCCAAGACGTGCGCGGTGTCCACGGTGACGCCCTGGGCGCGGTGCGCGGTGACCGCGTAGCCGAGTTCGACGTGATTGCGCACGTACCCGGCGGGGAGGGTGATCTGGTTGGCGTTGTCGGTGTCGTCGAGGAGGCGCACGGTGAGGGAGCCGTCGCGGTGGACCCGGTCGACGCGCCAGTGTTGCCCGTTCCGCACGAACCCTTCCCACCGCGCGTCACGGCCAGGGCCGGCGGTGCCGTCGGGGATGTGACGCTCGATGCGGCGGGTGACGATCCGGTCTCCCCGACCGACGGGCAGGCCGTCGTGCAGCACGAGGGTGCGTTTGCCGTCGACGGTTTCGGCGTCAACGAGGTCGGCGCGGGCCCGTTCGTTCAGGGATCGGACCTGGTCGGTGGTGGCGGCGATGAGCACGCTGGAACGGCCGGCGCGTGTATCGGTGAGCCACGCGGCGTACGCGGCCTCGGTGATGGTGTCGGTGGTGCCGGCATGAACCCGGCCGTGTGATCGGTACGCGTGGACAGCTTGTGGGTCGCCGACGCGAAGGCGTGCGGCGGCGACTTCTTCCCACGAGCGGCGGGTGCCGTCCGGGTTCACGAACCGCCGCACCACGGTGAGGGTGGGTGGATCGGGTCGGGAGGTGACCAGCAGAGTGAAGGCGCCGCCGGTCGCGATGGGGGAGAGCTGGTGGGGGTCGCCGACCAGCAGCAGCTTCGCCCCGGCCGACTTGGCCTGTTCGGCGAGCGCGGTGAGCGTGAAGGTGCCGGCGAGGCCGGCCTCGTCGACGATCAGCAGCTGGCCTGGTCGCAGCCGCCACCGATCGAACGCCGCTCGCACGGCCCCCAGCTGACTGTCGAGACGCCGAGTGTCGCGTCCCTCGCTGGTCTCTCGATCGCGCTGCTCGAGGAGGGCGGCGATCCGCTGCTCGCGGGCGGATTGCTGGTGCTGTTGCGCGAGCCATTGGGCGGTGTTGTCGGTGGTGATCCCGAGGTCGCTCGCGAGGACCTGCGCGGCGATCGCGGACGGCGCCAACCCCACCACGCTGCCCGGGCCGTGCTCGGCCTCCCACATCGCGCGGATCCCGGCCAGCGAGGTGGTCTTCCCGGTTCCCGCGGGGCCGACGAGGACGTCAACCACCCGACCCGAGGTGACCACGGCGACCGCGGCCGGCGCCTGATCATCCCGCGCCAACGCGTGGGCCCGCCCCGGGAGTGGCCATGCGGCAACGGCGTGGGCGCGGTGCTCGGCGACCCGCGGGCCGGTGCTGTCCTCGGCGAGGGCGAGGAGGGTGTCCTCGGCCTCCAGGACCCGGCGCGATGTGTACACGGTCGGGTGGGCGAGTTGGCTGGTGCCGTCTAGGTCGCGAAACGTGTCTGGCACGGTGGCCAGCTCAGGGGCGGTGACCTGCACCGAGAGCCGCTCGGCTGCGGCGACGACCCGGTCCCTCATCGCGACCGCCTGCTCGGCGGTGGTGAAGTGCAAGTTTTCGGCGGAGAGCTGCCGCATCGTCTCCGCGGTCAGATTCCACCGGGTCCACGTCGACCGGGCCGCCGCGACAGTGTCCAGCACGCGCAGCGCGAGCAGGTTCACGTCGGCATCGTCGAACCCGGCCGCCCGCGAGATCCGGCTCGTGTTCGGCACGTTGGCGGAGATAGCGTCGGCGGCCCAGCGGGCCGGGTCCCGGCCGAGGACGGCGGCGGCGGTGGCGTCCCACTGCTGCACCGCGGCCGCCAGCGACGGGTGCTGCTTGCGGTCGCGGGTGGTCAGGGTGAGGTGCTGGCGGATCCGGTTGATCGACCGGACCGACGGGCGCCGCCCCGTCCGCTCCACCTGCGCCGCGATCGCCGCGTCGACGGCGGCCTCGATGTCCGCGGAACGCTGGGAGAACACCGCGGTCAACGCCTCCGGCACCACGGCCAGCTCGCGGCCCACCCGGCGGTTGCTGCCGTGGGTGCGTTCCCGGGTGGTCCAGGTGAGGCCGGTGCGGCGAGTGACCTCGTCCGCCAACAGCTGGTTGTACGTCGCGCTGTAGGCGACGACGGCCCGGTGCAGGGTCGCCGAGTCAAGCGTGCGCCACCGGCCATCTTTGGTCTGCACGCGGTTGGCGATGACGACGTGGGTGTGCAGCTGCGGGTCCCCCTTGCGGGAGTCCCAGTGATCGAACGCCGCGGCGATCAGCCCGGTGGTGCGGACCCGGCGGGCGCCCCGCGCCCCGGTCCGCGTGAACACCGCCTCCACCTCGATCAGCCCGATCGTCGCCTCCAGGGCGGCGCGGTGCGCGTCGTACAGGTCTTGTTGGGTGCCGGCGGGGGCGATCGCCCACAGCGCGGACACCGACTTCGGCACCGAGAACGTCAGGTCGAACCCAGCAACCGCGGACCGGGTCTTGTGCTCCTTCTCCTCCGCTTCGATCCGCCCGACCGCCGCCGCTCGCGCCTCCCTCGTCATGTCGACCGGGAGCGCCGCGACGCGGCGTTCGATCCGTTCCTGCCGGGTCGGGTACCGCGCCGGCGGACGGCCCAGCGCGGCGCCGGTGAACGGGTCACGGGCCTGCTCGAACAGCAGCCGCAGCTGCTCCGCCGTCACCACCGATCCCGCCCGATCCGGGTGCAGCGCGGTGACGCCGGTGCCCAGCCAAGTGCCCGGCGGATAGCCGGCGGCGGTGTAGTAGCGCGTCATCCCCGACACTTGCGCGTGGGCGCTGCCGTCGCCGGCGGCGACGTGACCGACCAGGTAGTCGACCGACGCCATCCGAGCCAGACTCATCACCACGACCCTGAGTGCGGTCGTCGATCGCAACTAATGCGATCTTGGGCCCGGCCGTCCGAGGCCGAGGTGCCAACGGTGTGCATCATGAAGTAGATCTTGAAAGTGGTCGCCGGCTGTGGTCGTTGAGGGGTGTGCTCGGATCCTGCGGATTGGCCGGTGACCAAGGGTGTTAGCCGAGTGCTGACGGCCAATGTTCAGCAGCTGGTGGTGTCGCCGGCGAGAGCGTGCGAGTCCTACATGGGTGGTGGCAGGGCTCGGCGGATCGGGTCGGGGCCGACCTCTGGTCTCGGGACCGATCTGGCCGCGAAGCATCCGGAGAAGCTGGCCGAGGTCCAGGCGCGGTTCGACCAGGCGGCCCGCCAGCACAACGTCTATCCGTTGGCCAACAACGCCTTCGAGCTGCTGGCAGCCGAACGGCTGCGGCTCGTCACCGGCAACACCGCCACCTACGGGCCGGGCACCGTCCGGCTCCCGGAGAAAGCGGTGATCGACATCAGGACCGATCGTTCTCCATCGTCGCCGAGATCGACAACCCGAACCGCGACGCCGAGGGCATCCTCATCAACGTCGGCGGGGAGACGGGCGGGTCCGCGTTCATGGTGCTGGACCGTGAGCCGCTCTGCAGCCGTCCATCGCAAACCCGGCACTGACCCTCAGACGGCCGCGCGGGGGGCTCCGCCCCCCGCACCCCCCGGCCAGCTCTGGAATGACCGGGGCCGCGCGGTCAGCTAAGGACAGGAGGTGGCGAGCTGGTCGGTCACTCCATCACCGGCACCCACAGGGATGCACACCGGGCCGGCCCCGTCCAGGACGGCCTCTGGCCGCCGCTGCGCGGTCGCTCCGCGATCCAGGACAGAACCAACCCGGCGCGCATGGCTACGCCCGCCGGCGACGGAATGACCTCGAAGCCTCTCCTGTGAAGTGCGACCCTCCGGGACGCGCTGGTGTCTCGCGTCCCGCACGCGGAAGGACAGCCGGGTCAGGGCAGCTTGTGGCCGGCCGCCTTGAACAGCTCGTACCACTCCACGCGGGACAGCGGGATGCCAGAGCCTTGGCAAAATACGGCCCGCAGTCGAGAACGGCCGGTGACAGGGGCCCTTGAGCGTTGCTGCGGCTGCCGCTGAGGGACCCGGCGCCTGCCGGCGTCGGGCCGCGGCCGGCGCTTGGTGGGGGTCAGATCAGCCCGAGTTCGGTGACGGTGTCCCGTTCGTCGATAAGTTCGGCGACGGAGGCGTCGATCCGGCCGCGGGAGAACTCGTCGATTGGCAGTCCCTGGACGATCTGGAATCTGCCGTCGGCGGCGGTCACTGGGAACCCGCAGAGCAATCCCTCGGGTACCCCGTAGGAGCCGTCGGACACCACGGCGGCGCTGACCCAGTCCCCGTCCGGGTGTGCCGAACACCCAAGACCGGACATGGTCGATCGCGGCGTTCGCCGCGGATGCGGCGGAGGACAGGCCGCGAGCGTCGATGATCGCCGCGCCGCGTTGGGCGACGATGGGAATGAAGATGTCCCGGAGCCACCCTGGACGACCTGGTCGGCGACCGGCCGGCCGCCGACCTGGGCGTTGAACAGGTCGGGGTACTGGCTGGCGGAGTGGTTGCCCCAGATGGTCATGCGGTGGACGTCGGTGACCGGCACATTCAGCTTCTTCGCGACCTGGGTGAGGGCCCGGTTGTGGTCCAGCCGCATCATCGCGGTGAACCGGTCGGCGGGGACGTCGGGGGCGTGGGCTCGGGTGATCAGTGCGTTGGTGTTCGCGGGGTTGCCCAGCACCAGGACCCGGACGTCGTCGGCGGCGACCGCGTTGATCCCTGCGCCCTGTGGCCCGAAGATGCCGCCGTTGGCCTGTAGCAGGTCGGCCCGTTCCATGCCGGGCCCGCGGGGGCGGGCGCCGACGAGTAGGGCAACCGAGGTGCCGTCGAACGCGTGGTTCGGGTCGTCGGTGATGTCGACACCGGCGAGCAGCGGGAAGGCGCAGTCGTCGAGTTCCATGGCGATGCCTTCGGCGGCCTTGAGCGCGGGGGTGATCTCCATCAGCCGCAGCCGGACCGGGGTGTCCGGTCCGAGCAGGGCGCCGGCGGCGATGCGGAACAGCAGGGCGTAGCCGATCTGCCCGGCCGCACCCGTCACGGTTACCGTGACCGGTGGCTTGCTCATAGCGTTCTCCTCGATGCCAGTTCGTTCGGGAACGGTTGAGGGTCAGTTCTGGGCCGGGGCGATGAGCGGGTAGTCAGGCCGCCACATTGCTGCGTGCATCTGCTGAACCAGGTCGGGTCAGCTCGATCTGCGCGAGACCTTCCTCGGCCGCGGTGGCGGCGACCCCGGGCGGCCACCACGGCGGAACCGCGCGCAGATCGGTCATGGACGGCAAGGTCGTGGCCGGACAAGTCGAGTCCAGTACATGCACTTCTTCCTGGCCTGCGCGCCGGCCGTCAGCTGGCCCGGGGGTGGCCTGGAAATCGACGACGTGCATCTCATGGAGGTTGTGGCGACGCCTGCCGGTCTCTAGGGGGTGTGGCGGTGCTTGTTGTCCACGATGGTGTTGCGGAGCACGCCGAGCCGGTCGACCTCGACCTCGACTACGTCGCCGGGTTGCAGCAGCCAGACCGGGGTGCGGGCGTAGCCGACTCCGGACGGGGTGCCGGTGGCCAGTAGGTCACCGGGTTCGATGGTGAAGGTGCGGGAGATGTGGGCGAGGGTGTCACCGACGGTGTAGACCATCTGGTCGGTGGTGCCGTCCTGGACGGTGGTGCCGTTGACCCGGGTCTGCACCCGTAGCCCGTCGCGTAGGTCGCCGACCTCGGCGGCGGGCACGAGAGGCCCGAGTGGGCCGGACTTGTCGCCGTTCTTGCCGAGGATCCATTGCGAGGTGAGTTTCTGGGCGCGGCGGGAGGTCAGGTCGTTGAACGTGGAGTAGCCGATGACGGCGGCCAGCGCCTCTTCGGGGGTGGCGTCGACGAGGCGGGTGCCGACCCAGGCGACGATCTCGCCTTCCCAGTCCAGGCCGTCCTCGTCGGCCGGGACGGGCACCTCGGCGCCGTCCACGGTCAAGGACCGGGACCACCGGGCGAACAGGGTGGGGTGCTCGGGCAGTTCCTGGTCCTTGTAGGAGCCTTCGGCGACGTGCTTGAGGTAGTTCAGCCCGATGCAGATCACCCGGGCCTGCGGCAGCACCGGCGGAACCAGTTGCACGGCAGCGGTTTCCACGGGCTGCCCGGCGGCGGGCGCGGCCAGGGCAGCGGCCGGGTCGGCCCAGAACTGCTGCAGCCCGGCTAGCGGGGTGATCGTGGCGCCGTCCGTGGACAGGTCCCCGACCTGCACGTCGGCGGTGCCGGGGGTGGTGTATCCGACGATTCTCATGATGGACCTTCCTCGGGTCTGCTGCTGCCAGTGCCGGACGTAGGAGCGGCCGTAGTCGTTGCCGTGCGGGGTGCGCAGCACGGTGTGGATGTGGAACGGCTGCGGGGTGTCGTAGTTCAGGAAGACCCCGCAGTGGTGGTCGAGTTCGACGATGATCACCGGGGACTGGATGCGGTAGTAGAAGACGTCCCCGGCCTGGTGCCCGCCGATCCAGCTGAACCAGGTGTCGGCGAGGTGCTCGCGGACCTCCCGCATCCGGGCGGCGCGGGGCCCGGCGGGCAGCGGCAGCACGAACTGTTCGACGATCGCCCAGACGAGGTCCTGCGCGGCGCCGGGCATGTCGGCGACGCGGATGCCTTCGACGGGGATGATCCGGTTGTCCTGGAACGCGCCGGCCAGGTGCCGTTCGTCGCCGGGGTGGACCCGCCCGGGCGGCATCGCGGGGTCGACCATCTGCTGGTAGCTGGTCGCCGCCCGCCGCTGCTCGGGCGGCAGCGCGGCCATCAGGTCGGTGCCCAGCCTGATGCGGTCACCGAAGCTGGTGACGCCGGCGTGCGGGCCGTCGTCGATCTCGTTGGGTTCGGCGCCGAAGAACATCGGGGACAGCACCATCCGGCCCTGCACGACCAGGCAGTTGACGGCGCAGTGGTGCCCGTACAGCTGCCATCCCCAGGGGGCGACGGGGTCGGGGTCGCCGTAGAGGGCGAAGTTGTAGCTGAACTCGTTGAGGATCGGCTGCAGGCCGACGACCTCGCCGAGGAACCCGTTGATCAGCATCATGTTGTGCGCGAGCTGGTAGCCCTCGGGGCTCAGCGACGCCGCGACCAGGGCGAGGGCCTTCTGCTGCACCTCGGCGTGCTGGAACTCCAGCCGCAGCCCGGTGTCGAACTGCAGGAATTCCGGGTTGGCCCAGGTCTGCCATTCCGGGGCGTCGACCGGGTAGCTGACCCTGTCCCGGGCCTGCGGGTCCAGCGCGTCGAGCAGGTCCTTCGCGGCGGCGATCATCTCCTCCACCGGGGCCCGCTCGTCCGGCCGGGCCGGGGTCAACGGGTACAGGCCCTCCCGCAGGGTGCCGTCCTCGGTGACGCCGCGGAACTCGGCGAGATACAGCGGTGTCCATCCGCGGATCAGGTCCCCGGTGAACGCGTCGGCCTTGGCGACCTCGCGGTAGGCGTAGGCGTCCAGCCCTTTCAGCTCGGCGATCCGCGGATCGTCCGGGTCGTACAGGTATCGGCGAAAGTCGGCGCCGGACACGGCAACTCCTTCGAACGGTCAGATGGCGTGGGCACTGCCGGCCGGCGCGGCGGGTGTCGAGCCGGCGCGGCAGCGGCGGCGGTTAGTGCGGTGCGGGCGCGGCGGCGGCCAGGTCGCGGAACCGGGCCCGCTCCGAGATGCGGTTCTGGGACTGCTGCGCCTCGGCGACGATCTGTGCGGGTGTCCAGGTCGGTCATCGCGCCGTGCCGTTTGACGAACCGGCCGGCGACCATGACGGAGTCGACGTTGCCCTCGTGCGCGGCCAGGACGACCGCGGCGACCGGGTCCAGGACCGGCCCCAGGTTCGGGTCGGTGGCGCGGATGCACACCAGGTCGGCCTGCTTGCCCGGGGTGAGCGACCCGATCCTGGACTCCATGCCGACCGCGCGGGCGCCCTGGATGGTCGCGAACTCCAGCACGTCCCGCATCTTCAGCGGCACCGGGTCGGGCACCGTGGAGTGACCGCCGCCGGTGAAGGACCGGTACGAACCGAAGATCATCTTCATCTGGGTGAACATGTCGCCGGTGCACTTGGTCTCGGTGTCGCCGCTCAGGCTGGGCCGGATGCCGTAGTGCAGCAGCTTGTCCAACGGGATGTCCCCGACGCCGGCCGAGTTCATCTCGCAGTGCGGCCCGAGGGACACGCTGGCCCCGGCGTCGGCGATCATCCGAAACTCGTCGAGGTCCAGGCGGTTGCAGTGCACGAACGTCATGTCCTCGCCCAGGAGGCCGGCGGCGTGGTACTGGGCCACCGCGTGGTGGTCGGCGTTGCGGGCGTACGCGCCGACGTGCACGGTCGTGCGGATCCCGAGCTCCCGGGCCAGCCGCAGGTCGTCGAACGCCACCTCGGGGGCGGCCTCCTCCGGGCCCCGGGCGGCCATCGCCAGGGTCAGCAGCTGGTCGTCGGAGGCGAAGTGCTCCGCGCGGACCCGCCGGATGTCCTGCGGGTGTCCGAGCTGGCTGTTGACCCGCCACCGGGCGTCGACCATCAACGGCCAGCCGTGCGCGAACACCCCGCGGATGCCCGCGGCGCGCAGCCCGTCGACGGCCGCGTCGGAGTGCGCGGGGGTGTTCTGGATGTGCGACCAGTCGACCAGCGTCGTGGTGCCGGCGCTGAGCGCGCAGGTGGCGCCGAGCAGGTTCCCGATCCGCACGTCGTCGGCCTGGTAGGACGCGCCGATCCGGCCCAGCACCTCCGCGAAGTACTGCATCGGGTCGAGGTCGGCGTAGGTGTGCCGCATCGCGCTCTGCCAGGTGTGCCGGTGCGTGTCCACGAACCCCGGGGTGACGATCAGGTCGGTGCCGTCGACCGTGTCGGCGTCGGACGACGTCGATCCGGGGTGCCACGTCGGTGATGCGGTCACCGGTGATCAGCACGTCGCCGCGGTCCAGGTCGCCGACCGCGTCGTCCATGGTGATCACCCGGGCGTTGCGGATCAGGGTGCGGGCGCCGGTCACTGGGCGAACTCCAGGAACCGGCGCAGCTCCCGCTGCGCCTGGCCGGCGTCCGGACCGGCGGCCGGGAGTGGTGTCCTGCGCCCAGGCGACGTACCCGTCGGGCCGCACCAGCAGGGCGCCGACGCCGGCCAGGTCCGGCGGGCACAAGGTGGGCACGCCGCTGACCACGGTGACCGGTGCGCCGGCGTACTTGACGTCGGCGAAGGCGTTCTCGCCGGTCAGGTCGATCAGCAGGAAATCCATGCCGCGCAGCAGCTCCCCGATCCGGACGAGCCCCTCCGGGGTGTGCAGCTCCACGTCGACCAGGCGTCGACCGGCCAACCGGTGGCTGCCCTCTCCGGTGGCGTACGGGGTGGTCAGGCCGTTCAGTTCCTGCCCGAGCCAGCGGTTGACCTCCGGCATCGGCATGATGTTCTGCTCGAACATCCGGCGGAACGTGATCGCGCCGGGGCTGAAGTCGAACTGGATGGAGCACTGGGCTTCCACGCTGCGCAGCAGGGCCTTGGTGACCGGGCGGCGCTCACTTTCGTAGGTGTCCAGCAGCGCCGGCGAGGCGTGACCGTTCAGCACCGCCGCCAGCTTCCAGCCCAGGTTGAAGGCGTCCTGGATGCAGAAGTTCATCCCGACCCCGCTGGCCGGGTAGTGGATGCGGGTGCTCTCCCCGACCAGCAGCGCCCGGCCCTGCCGGAACCGGTCGGCCAGCCGCATCGCGTCGGTGTACCGGGACGCCCACAGCACCTCGCCCCACTCCACGTCCAGGTCGTCCAGGATCTCGCCCAGGACGCGGTGGACCTCCTCCGCCGGGACCGGCTCGTCCTTGCTGGTCTTCATCGACTCGACGTGCACGATGTTGAACCGCAGCACCGGGGCGTCGCCGCCGCCGAACGGAAACGCGTTGACCCAGCCCCGGTCGTTGTCGGTCATCTTCCGGACCCCCGGCCACGGCTTGGCCATCGCCAGGTCCGCGACGATCCCGGTGAAGGTGGCGTCGTGGCCGACGAAGTCGATGCCCAGCAGCTTGCGCACCGCGCTGCGCCCGCCGTCGGCGCCGACCACGTAGGAAGCGGTGAACTCCTGCTGACCGCCGCCGTCCATGTCGGCGGTGATCCGCACCTGGTCGGCGTCCTGCTCCAGACCGGTCACCGTCGCGCCGTGCACGAACCGCACCCCGAGCTCGTGGCAGATCTCCAGCAGGACCTCTTCGGTGGTGCTCTGCGGCAGGGTCAACCGGTGCGGGAACCGGGTGTCCAGGTTGCGCCACTGCACCGGCTGCATCCCGCCCCAGATGTGCACGGGAATGAACGGGTTGTCGGTGATCTGCCGGGCCCGGTCGACGAACCTGTCGAGCACGCCGCGGGCGTCGAACAACTCCAGGGTGCGCGGGATGATCGTGCCGGCGCGGGACTGCACCCCGCCGAGCCGGCGTTCCAGCACGCTGACGTTCACCCCGGCCCGGGCCAGCTCACTGGCGACCGTGAGCCCCGACGGGCCGCCGCCGACGACGATGACGTCGATGTCATGACGATCTTCAGACAACGGACTGCCCTTTCAGGAGTAGGCCCGCGCGGCCACCCGCGCGGCGCAGCGATGAACGAAAGCGGCGATGACACCGACACTGTCGGCGTCGGCGAATACCGGGTCCTCGTGGTTGGCGCCCGGCACCAACGTCACGCTGACCTCCTCCCGCGTGCCCGCGGCGACCAGCGCCTCGGCGAACCGCAGGCTGTGCGCGTGATGCACCATGGCGTCGGCGGTGCCGTTGAGCAGCAGCACCGGCGGGGCGCCGTCGTGGACCTGCTCGATCGGGCTGATCGAGGCCAGCACCGCCTCGGTCAGTTCGCTCCGGTCGACACCGGCCAGCAAGGCCAGCTTGGCCCGCTGGTCAAGGTCCTCGAACCCGGCCGGCGGAACGCTGAGCCGCACCACGTCCGGGATCTGCAGGTGGCTCGCCGGCTTGGCGGCCGCGCCCGCCGCGGTCAGGTCGTACCGGCCGAACAGGCCCACGAACCCCGCCACGCTTCCCGGTGCCGCCAGCACGGACAGCGCCGCCAGATGCGCGCCCGCGGAGGCACCCATCAGCACCACCGCATCGGCCGTGTACCCGAGCTCGGGCCCGTGCTCGACCAGCCAGCCCACCGCGGCCAGGATGTCCTCCCGCTGCGCCGGGTACGAGCCGAGGTTGATCGTCCGGTACTCGATGCTGGCCACCGCCACACCGGCCGCGGCCAGCGCGCGGAACCGCTCGGCGAACTCGCCCCGGTCCCCCATCAGCCACGCCCCGCCGTGCACGTACACCACCGCCGGGCCGGACGAAACACCCTGCGGCCGATACAAATCCAACAACAGGTCCACGCCGTCGACCTGCCGATACGTCAGGTCACGCGTCACCACCACATCGCGGGCGTCTCGCATGGTTCTCCTCGAGGGAAGTCACTGGGATCCACCACCGCACGACCGGCGCCCTCTGACGAGCTCGGCGCCCCTGCGGCGGGGCTGGCACCCATCCTGAGGCCAGAACGTCCAACAGTCAAGACCAAATTCTAAAGTTGCTCCGACATTCGCCATGCGGCACGCCACGGCGCGCTCAGGTTCGCGCCACGACGACTCGCATCGCCAGCTTTCTAAAGTTAGCGGGGAAGTTGGTAGGCTCGTCAGCGTGGCTAAGACCGACGCCGGTGGCACCAAGGTGGACACCGTTCACGACAGCTTGCGGTCCGACATCCTCGGTGGCCGCCTGCGTCCCGGGGAGCGGTTGAAGTTCCCGCCGCTGTCGGAGCGGTTCGGTCTCAGTCCCAGCGTGATCCGCGAGGCGTTGAACCGACTCGCCGACCAGGGCCTGGTCCGCATGCAGCCCCATCTGGGCTTTCAGGTCACGCCGTTGTCGACCGAGGACCTGCAGGACCTGGTCCAAGCGCGCGTGCACATCGAGGCCGAGGTGTTCCGCCTGTCCATCGAGCACGGCGACCTGCGCTGGGAGACCAACATCGTTGCCGCGCACCACATGTTGGCGCGCACCCCGGAGAAGGACCCGCTCGACCCGGGGCGCACCAACCCGGCCTGGGACCAGGCACACGCGGAGTTCCACGAGGCCCTGCTCCAGGCGTGCCCGAACCGTCGGCTGCGGGACCTGGCGATGCGCCTACGCCAGGAGTTCAAGCTCTACCGGCACTGGTCCGACGCCCTGAGCGAGGACCCGAACCGGGACGCGGCCGCCGAGCATCAGCAGCTCGTGGACGCCGCGATCGCCCGCGACAGTGCGCTGGCAGTCAAGCGCCTCGCCGCGCACATCGCCGCGCCCGCAGACCGGCTGCTCAAGCTCGTTGCCGCCGGCGAACTCCCCGACGCCGGCCAGGAGCAGTACTCCGCCTGACCCCAGCGCACCTGCTGTCAACGCTCGCCGTCCCTTCACCACAAACTTTCTAAAGTCCTTGACACATGCTAATCCGGACGGCACTATCTACGGCAGCGGGTCAGAGGACGGCCGGTCGACACCGAACCAAAGACTCCGCGCCTGCGCACCACCAGCCCTTCCTCCGTTGTTGAACGCGCCCCTGCATCACGAGGAGAGCCCCATGGCACCGTCGCCGCTGACCTGGCCCCCGGCCGGCACGGTCGGCGACGCTTCCGCGCGGCCGCCCCTCACCACCCCGGTGTCCACGGACCGACACGGCCGCCCGCGCGGCGCGGTTCCGGGACTCGCGCACCGCTAACCGGCCGTCGATCAGCTCCGCAGCACCGCAACCACTTCCCCGAGTTCCGCACCGCGTCCACCCGGCCGTCTCGACCGGTCGGCACAACCCGCAGAACGCCGAAACACTCGCATCCATCTGTTCAAAAGGAGAGCACCATGGCCAGATCACAACCGCCTCCCACCCGGAAGGGACACGCCGTCGGCCACGGCGCCGCCGGCGACCAGGACGCCGGCACGATCGCCGCGCGGATCGACCGCATCCCGGTCGGACGGTTCCACCTGAAGCTGACATCGATCGTCGGCACCGGAACGTTCTTCGACGGATTCGACGCGATCAGCCTGGCCGTCGTGCTGCCGGCGGTCGTCGCCGCGTTCGGGATCAGTTTCAGCCAGGCCGGTCTCATCCTCAGCGCCGGCTACATCGGACAGTTCCTCGGCGCGATCCTGATCGGGGCGCTCAGCGACCGGATCGGCCGGCGCAACGCGTTCATCCTCTGCCTGACGGTGTTCTCGATCATGTCGATCTTCTGCGCGTTCGCCTGGTCCTCCACCAGCCTGCTCGTCTTCCGCCTCATCCAGGGCCTCGGACTCGGCGCCGAAGTGCCCATCGCGGCGACCCTGATCAACGAGTACCTCGGCCGCAAGAGCCGCGGCCGCATCTCGGTCATCTACCAGTCCCTGTTCACCTGGGGGCTGTTCTTCGCACCGCTGGTCGCGCTGCTGCTGACCTCCACCATGGGGCCGACGAACGCCTGGCGCGTCCTGCTCGGGCTCGGCGCGCTGCCGCTGCTCGTCGCAATCTGGGCCTGGTTCGCCCTCCCCGAATCCGCCCGCTGGCTGGCGGAGAAGAACCGGATCAGCGAGGCCGACGCCCTGGTCACCGAGATGGAACAGCAGGCCCAGGCCCGCGGCAAGACCCTCGAGGCGCCCGCTCCCGCCGCCCCGATCGAGCACCGGCCGACCCGGCTGCGCGAGCTGTTCCAGGGCCAGTACGGGTCACGGACGGTCATGCTGGGCCTGCTGTGGTTCACCACCTTCTTCGTCACCTACGGGTTCTCGGTGTGGCTGCCCACCCTGTACGTCTCGGTCGGCGGGCTCCCGCAGACGAACTCCCTGCTGCTCACCGTCATCCTCGGCGCGATCCAGGTCTCGATGGCCTACGTCGTCGCGTCCTTCGTCGACAAGATCGGCCGCAAACCGACCTTCATCATCGGCTTCGGGATCGCCGCCCTCGGTGGCCTGTTCGGCTTCGTCAACCTGGCCGTGCTGCACAACACCACCTGGCCGTACCTGTTCGCCACCGGCGTCATCCTGACCATCGGGATCATGCTGCCCACGATCTCGCTGTACCTGTACACCAGCGAGCTGTACCCGACCCGGATGCGCGGGTTCGCCAGCTCCACGGCCAGCAGCCTCAGCCGAGTCGCGAGCATCCTGTCCCCGTTCATCTTCGGCTTCCTGCTCGACGGACACGGCGGCGCCGGCGCGATCTTCGCCATCCTCGCCGGCATGGCCGTCCTCGGCCTGATCACCATGGCCATCGGCGGTGTCGAAACCCGGATGCGCCGCCTCGAGGACATCTCCGCCTGAAAGACCGGTCCGGCGGGTGGGTCACCTCCACCCGCCGGACCTTCATCTCGGCTCCTCACCGATGCTGTTCGTAGGCCGGCTCGCGCACTCCGTCGAGCCGGCCTACGCCGTGTCCCCGACCGGCACACGGCACGGAACACGAAAGACCCTGCACCGGCATCGATTCCGATCATCCCGGGAGGAAGGAGACGTCATGACGACCGGGACCGCCCCCAACCCGGAAAACTCCGGCGTCGTCACCTTCGACGTGTTCAGCGCTCTCATCGATTCCCGCCGCGGCGGCTCCGATTTCTTCCAGCACACCGCCACAGCCCGCGGCTGGCAGCTGACCGGGCCCGCCGTCTACGACGATTGGGACCGGCGGAACAAGCAGCTGCACGCGCAGCTCGGCCCGTGGCGACCATTCGCGGACCTCGCGGCCGACGCCCTGACAGCCGTCTACCGGACGTACCAGCTCGCCGGCGACCCAGCCGCGGACTGCGCCCACCTGCTGGAAAGCATGGCCGGCTGGCCGCTGTGGCCTGACGTCACCGCCGCGGCCCTGACCGGGGTCGACCGCCCGCTCGGCTTGCTCAGCAACATCGACGACCAGCTCCTGGCGCGGACCGCGCCGCTGCAATTGGGCGTCATCGACCCCACCCTGGTGCTGACCTCCCAGCAGCTGCACGCCTACAAGCCGCACCCGGCGTTCTACCAGCGGGCCGCCGACCGACTCGGCCCGTTCGTCCACGTCGCCTCCTCCGCGCGAGACGTCCGCGGCGCGCTCGAAGCCGGCATACCCTGCATCCGACTCGCCCGGTCGCGTCACCCGCTCGACCCGGCAGGGCCGCAACCAGCGGTCACCATCGACCGAGTCGCCGCCACAGCCACCGCCGTGCGGTCCCTCCACCTATCGACGTCCGAGCCCGACGATCCAAGATGATCCCGCGTCAGTCAGCGTCTTTCGGCGTCTCACGTTCCAGCTTGTCGGGAAGCTCACGAAGGCTCTGCGCGGTGCGCTCGTAGGCCTGCTGGATGTACTCCTCCAGCTTCGCCCGTTCGATGCGCCACTGATTGCGGCCGCCGATCTGGATGGCCGGCAGATCACCCGACCGCACCAGGGCGTAGACCTGGGAGACGGTCGTTGCGAGCTCGTCGGCTACGTCCTGGATCCGCAGGAACCTCGGCCCGCTGGTCGGTGTCGAGCCGGGCATCGGCCGGGCCTGGTGGCATCGAGGTAGCGGTAGATCGTCGGTCGGGTGACGCCGAACTCGGCGGCGATCTGCGCGACGGTGAACTTGCGGCGACCGGCGTCGTCGAGCCCCTCGTTCAGCGCGGTCGACGTCGCCGCCCGGGTGCGGCGAGGCCGCGGCGAGAACGGACAGGACGAGCCTTGCTGCCGTCGTCGGCGTCCTGCCAGAGCGACGGAAACCTCAGGATCGTAAATCGGGCGGTAGGGGTCGTCCCTGGGTGGCTCGCGATAGAGCATTGACCTTTCGCTACAGATTCGGTCCGAGCCGGGATGCGGAGATCGTCAACCTTGTGCCGGGTTGGCGGGCCAGAGCGCTGCTCCCATTCGATCTGCTGCCTGTCGACGTGCTTCGTCGACGACATGGGCGTATCGGCTCACCAGGTTGGGGCTGCTCCAGCCGAAGAGTCCCTGGAGCACCCTGGAGTCGGTGCCCGCGACGAGCTGCATCGTCGCGGCTGTGTGGCGGAGGTCGTGGATCCGGACGTCCCGGCCGATCTGGGCGGCTTTGAGGAACGTGGTCCAGGCTCGCAGATCGTTGCGCGGGTCGACCGGAGTGCCGATCTCCGTCGCGAACACCCAGCCGCCGCCCGGTTGCTGCGTCCAGAGCTCGCCGGCCTGCAGACGCTCGGCGGCCTGCGCGCGGCGGTGGGACCGCAGCAGCTCGATCATCTGGGCCGGCACCACCACGACGCGTCGCGCCGCGGTGGTCTTCAGCGGTCCGGTGACGAGACCCCCGCCGATCCGGTGTGGGCAGCGGTGAGGGCGGTCGGCGGGACAGGTCTTCTCATCGGGGCAGGCGTGGCGCCATGGCCTTCGACCGAGCGCTCGTCGGACACGGATCTCGCCGGTCGCCCACGAGATGTCGTCCCACTGGAGGCCGAGCACCTCGCCTTGCCGCATGCCGGTGACGAGCGCGAGGACCCAACGCGGTCCTGTCCGTGAGGAGGCCGCTGCGGTCAGCAGGGCCTGGACTTCCTCGGCTCGCAGCGGTTCGACCTCGGGAGTGTCGTCGCCGGGCGCTTCGGCGAGGGCGACGGGGTTGCGACTGATCCGGCCACGGTCGACGGCTGTCTGCAGGGCTGCGCGAACGGTCCGTCGGACGTGAAGCACGGTGCCGCCGGAGAGGCCTGCCCGGCGCATCGAACCGTAGAGCGACTCGACGTGCTCGGCCGTGAGGTCGCACAGCCGAACGTCACCGATCGTCCGGGCGACCCATTTGGCGTCAGTGCGATATCCGGTGATCGTCTTCGGTCGTACCTTGCCCGCCATCTCGCGGGCGGCGATCCATGAGGCGAGCCAATCATCGAGCTTGACCCGTCCCTCCGAGGGCAGGCTGCCGCTGGCCAGGTCCTTGCGGACGTCGTCTGCGGCTCTCCGAGTCTCTGTCTTGGTACGTCCGCGCACGTGCACGCGGACGCGCCTGTCGCGGCTACCGACGGACACCCACGTTTCCCAGCCACCACGAGCAGCGCGCTTCGGTTCCGCCATGTCAGGCGGCCCCAGTCAGTCGGGCGACGTAGGCGTCGACTGCGGCGACTGGCACACGGCGGCGAGCACCGATCCGCACCGAACCGAGTTCACCTGTGCGCATCAGCTCGTACACCGCGGTTCGGCTCAGCGATAGGGCCGTGGCGGCTTCGTCGACCGTGAGCAGGGTCGGGACGATCACTCGAGTGGGTTCCGGCTCGTGTGTGCTCGCGATGGAGTTCAGCTCTTCGGCCAAGGCGCCGATCTCCGCCTGCAGTCGTGCGGCCCGACCGGCCAGCTCGGCGAATCGGTCGGCGCTGGCGTCCTTGATGGTCATGTTCAGTACATGCGGGGCAGATCCGCCGAGCTCATCTCGAGGCGTGCCGGGACGTCCCGTGCGGAATCTTGGTGTCACCCACGTGTCACCCACAGCCCGATTCGGGCGCTTCGTCGACCTGCGGAAACAAGCGTTTCCGCAGGTCGAGCTGGTGGCCAGGGCCGGGATCGAACCGGCGACCTTCCGCTTTTCAGGCGGACGCTCGTACCGACTGAGCTACCTGGCCAGCAGAACAGGCCGGATCCGACGATGGATCCGGCCCGTGCAGCGACCCCGACGGGACTTGAACCCGCGACCTCCGCCGTGACAGGGCGGCGCGCTAACCAACTGCGCCACGGGGCCTCGACATGCTCTGCCGTACACGCTCATCACCCGGTTCCACTCCGATGCTGCCACCGGCGTGAAACCCGTACCCCCAACGGGATTCGAACCCGCGCTACCGCCTTGAAAGGGCGGCGTCCTAGGCCGCTAGACGATGGGGGCTGGGCCTGAAACCCGCCTCCAACGGCTGGCCGTTGGGAGCGCAGGCAAGCATACGACACAGCCGATGGACCTCCAAAACCATACCGGTCCGCCGTCGGGCCGCTCGTTCGGCGAGGTCAGGCCGCGTGCGCGCGGTCCAGAGAGCTCCGTCGCCGCAGGTCAGGCGAGGCGGTCGAGCGCGCTCGGAGCGTGCTCGCCAGCGTCGCGCCCGGCACCCCGGCCAGCACCGGCAGGGCGGCGAGGTACACCCACGTCGGGGCCCCGGCGCGCAGGGCGTCGAGGTGCGGAAGCGCCACCGCGAGCGCGACCAGTGGCCAGGTGACCAGCGCCGCGAGAGCAAGCCGCGACTCGGCCCAGCGGGGACGGACGACGACCCCGGCGGCCAGCAGCGCGAGGAACGCCGCCCAGGAGCCGACGAACCGCAGGCCGAGCGGGCCGGCGTCGATCGGGCCGAGTTCGGCGACGGCCTCGGGGCGCACCCAGAGGACGACGGCGAGGAGCGCGTAGGCCGCGGCGACGGTGGCGAGAGCGACCCGGCCGGCGTCGCGGACGACCGGACCCCCCGACGGGATCGGCGACCTGGTGATCGCCAGGGTGAGGCCGAAGAACGCGACGCTGCCCAGGAACAGCCCCACCCACGCGATCGCCTGCCACCGGCCGAAGTCGAACACCGCGAGATGCTGCGAGGTCGCGAGCAGGGTGGGCACGGACAGCCCGAACACGGCGATGCACAGCGGCCGCAGCGACGACCACGGCTCGCGGAAAGCGGCCCAGCCGAAGATCGCCGCGGACGCGACGTAGCACCCGCCGACGAGCGCGGCGAGCGGCGCGGACCCGAGGTCCCACGAGAAGAAGCTGCCGGTGGCATCCGGCGACACCAGCATGGCCACGCCGACGAGGCCGGCGGCCGCGGCCACCAGCGCGCTCAGCACCCGCGCGAGCCGGATGCCGGAGGGGACGCCGGCCACCGGCGTGGTGGCCGGCCCCTCCATCGCGATCGCCTCGAAGAGGTCGATCCCGACGGTCTTCTCCGGCTCGGCCGCGGAGCCGATCGCCGGTGCTGCGGCGGGCCCGTCCGGGCGATGCCGATGCCGGCCGTTCGACGGGGCGGCGACGGGGGCGGCGACGGACATCGGAATTGCTCCTGACGGGATGCGGGGATGGGATCGGTGCGGTGAGGTGTGCGGGCGAGGCGTGCGGGTGACTGGTGCGCTGGCTCGCGCTGCAGCGGCTCAGAACGCAGGCAGGAAGCGCCGGCCGGAGACCGGCGAGGCCGGGAGCGGGCAGCCCGCGACCCCGACGCCGGGCATCGCCGGGCGACCGGCGAGCGCCGTCATGGGAAGACCGGCGCGGGCCGGGTGCTGGCCGGCCGCGGGCGGGATCCTGCGCGCGCCGAGCGGGTAGTAACGCTCGAGCGGCACGCCGCTTCCGACGGGACGCGCCGGCCGCGCGATGCGGGACCGGTCGGCGATGCTGAACATGAGGACTCCTCGGATGTGGCCGGCCTCGCGGCTGACGCCGGCGGGCGCACGCAGGGCTCGAACGCCGCCCTGCACCGTGGAGTACGGACGAAGCCGGCGAACGGTTCGCGGCGAACCGATGTCGAGCCGTACTGTCGCCCCACCGCCGCCGTACCGCCGCCGGACCGGCGGCGATCCGGTCGACCGGACACCGCGAGGCCCCCGCCGCAGATCGCGGCAGGGGCCTCGCCGAGCGACCGGTCAGCCGTGCATGTCCTCCAGTTGCTTGCCCTTCGTCTCCTCGCACGTACCTGCTGACGAAGAAGAACGACAGCAGCGCGAACAAGGCGTAGATGCCGTAGGCGAACGCCGAGCGACAGGTCGCTTGCAGCACCGGGAAACTGACCGTGACGAGCCAGTTCGCCATCCATTGCCCGCCCGCGGCCAGCGACAGCGCGGCGGCTCGCATGCGGTTCGGGAACATCTCGCCCAGCAGCACCCAGACGACCGGGCCCCACGACATGCCGAACGCGACGACGAAGAGGTTCGCCGCGACGAGCGCGATCCGGCGCCGACGCGCTCGCCGAAGACGCCGTGCTCCAGATCGGGCGTGCCGTCCACCACGCCGGCGGTGCCGAAGATCAGCGCCATAGCGCCAGGGTGATCGTCATGCCGATCGAGCCGATGATCAGCAGCGGCTTGCGGCCGACCTTGTCGATGGTGGCGATGGCGATCAGCGTGGTCAGCATGTTGACGATGGCCGAGATCACCGTGATGACGAACGACTGGTCCTCGCTCGAACCCGACGGCCTCCCAGAGGATCGTTGAGTAGTAGAAGATCACGTTGATGCCGACGAACTGCTGGAACACCGACAGCAGCAGGCCGACCCAGACGATGCCGGCGATCTTGCCCGTCGGGGTCCTCAGGTCCGCCCACGACGGCTCCTTCTCCCGCTCCATGGTCTCCCGGATGCGCTGGATCTTGGCGTCCAGGTTCACGGAGCCGATGAGGTCGGTGAGGATCGCCTTGGCCTCGGGGATCCGGTGGTTGGCGATGAGGAAGCCGCGGCGACTCCGGGATGGTGAACGCCAGCCCGCCGTAGATGACGGCCGGGATGACCATCGCCAGGAACATCCAGCTGCCATGCCTCCCAGCCGAACCACAGCGGCTCGCCCGCGCCGCCGGCGCTCTGCACGAAGATGAAGTCGACCAGCAGCGAGATGAAGATGCCGGTGACGATGGCGAGTTGCTGCAGCGAAGCCAGTCGGCCGCGGATCCTCGCAGGCGCGATCTCGGCGATGTACGCGGGGGCGATCACCGAGGCGACGCCGACGCCGAGCCCACCGACGACCCGGAAGACGATCAGCACCCACAACTCGGGCGACCAGGCCGTGCCGATCGCGCTGACGAAGAACAGCAGCGCGGCGATCTTCATCACCGAGAGGCGGCCCAGGTGGTCGGCGATGCGGCCGGCGAGCAGGGCGCCGACCGCGGCGCCGAGCAGCGCCGAGGCGACCGCGAAGCCCAGGGACGCCGGATCGGCCTGGAAATATCCTCGATGGCACCCGGCGCCGTTGATGACGGCGCTGTCGTAGCCGAAGAGAAAGCCGCCGAGGGCGGCGACGGCGGAGATCCGGACGACACCTTTGCCGGCGCCCTCCTCATCGCCGTAGATCGACTCGCCGCTGATCGGTGCCCCGTGTTCGCCCATCGGATCCCCTTCCGGCGCTGCAAGCACTTCCGACGTGACCGCGCGAAATCTTGCCACCAAATGCACGGCTCGCATCTCGAAGTCGATCATTTTCCGATGACAACGGTCGGCACGATCGTGCGATCTTCCGTGCCGGCGATCGGCCCGCGGTGCCGTCCCGTTCTCGGCCCCCGCGCGTCGGCTATGTAGCGCTGACGGCGCCCGCGAATTGCGCCTGGTAGAGCGCCGCGTATGCGCCGTTCCTGCGCAGCAGCTCCGCGTGGTTGCCCTGCTCGACGATGGCGCCGTTCTCCATCACCAGGATGAGGTCGGCATCGCGGATGGTGGACAACCGGTGCGCGATCACGAAACTCGTCCGGTCCGCGCGCAGGGCCGCCATGGCGTGCTGCACGAGCAGCTCCGTGCGGGTGTCCACGGAGCTCGTCGCCTCGTCGAGGATGAGCAGGGCCGGGTCGGCGAGGAAGGCGCGGGCGATCGTGATCAGCTGCTTCTCGCCGGCGCTGATGTTGCTGCCCTCGTCGTCGATGAGGGTGTCGTAGCCGTCCGGCAGCGAGTGCACGAACCGGTCGACATAGGTGGCGCGCGCCGCCGCCAGGACCTCCTCCTCCGTCGCATCGGGCCGGCCGTAGGCGATGTTGTCGCGGATCGTCCCCGCGAACAGCCAGGTGTCCTGCAGCACCATGCCGACGTGCGAGCGCAGCGCGGACCGCGTCATGGACCGGATGTCCACCCCGTCGAGGGTGATGCTGCCGGAGTCGATCTCGTAGAAGCGCAGGATCAGGTTGACCAGCGTGGTCTTCCCCGCGCCGGTCGGGCCGACGATCGCCACCGTCTGACCCGGCGCGGCGACCAGCGACAGGTCCTCGATCAGCGGGCGGTCCGGCTCGTACCTGAACGACACGTCGCGGAACTCGATGCGGCCGGACGGCAGCTCCACCCGCGACGGCTGCTCCGGGTCGGGACGCTGCTCCTCGCCGTCGAGGAACTCGAACACCCGCTCCGCCGACGCCACGCCGGACTGCAGCACGTTCGCCATCGACGCGAGCTGGGTCAGCGGCTGGGTGAACTGGCGGGAGTACTGGATGAAGGCCTGGACGTCGCCGAGCGACATGCTCCCGGATGCCACCCGCAGGCCACCCACCACGGCGATCGCGACGTAGGTCAGGTTCCCGATGAACATCATCGACGGCATGATGATGCCCGAGATGAACTGGGCGCCGAACGACGCCTCGTACAGCTCGGAGTTCTTGTCCTGGAACGCCTTCTCCGCGTCCTTCTGGCGACCGAACACCTTGACCAGGCTGTGCCCGGTGAAGGTCTCCTCCACCCGCGCGTTGAGCTCGCCGGTGCTGCGCCACTGCGCGACGAACCTGGGCTGCGAGCGCTTGGCGATCATCGTGGTGACGACCAGGGAGAGCGGGATCGCGATGAGCGCGACCAGCGCGAGCAGCGGCGAGATCACCAGCATCATCACCAGCACGCCGACGACCGTGAGCAGCGAGGTCAGCGTCTGGGACAGTGTCTGCTGCAGCGTCTGCGAGATGTTGTCGATGTCGTTGGTGACCCGGCTCAGCACCTCGCCCCGCTGGTGCTTGTCCAGGTAGCGACAGCGGCAGCCGGTTGAGCTTGTCCTCGATCTCCTCGCGGAGCTTGTAGGATGGTGCGCTGCACCACGCCGTTCAGGATGTAGCCCTGCAGGTAGCCGAACACCGAGGCGAGCACGTACAGGGCCAGCACCCAGAGCAGAACCGTGCCCAGGGCGCCGAAGTCGACGCCCTGCCCCGGCGTGACGGACATCGAGGCGAGCATGTCGGCGAAGGTGTCGTTGCCCTGGGCGCGGGCGCCGTCGACGGCCTGCTGCTGCGTGATGCCGGCCGGCAGCTGCTTGGAGACGATGCCGTCGAAGATGATGTTGGTCGCGTCGCCGAGGATCTTCGGGCCGAGCACGCTGAACACCACGCTGATCACGCCGAGCAGCACCACCGCGATCAGCGCGAGGCGCTCGGGGCTCATCCGGCGCAGCAGCCGGCGGGCGGACGGCCCGAAGTTCAGCGACTTCTCGGCGGGCATCCCGATGCCGCCGCCGAAGGGACCGCCGCCACCAGGGCCGCGCCCTGGCGGCGGCCCGAACTTCGGCCGTTCCGGTGCCTTGGCCTCGGAGGTCATGCCGACACCTCCGCGCTCAGCTGGGATTCGACGATCTCGGCGTACGTCGGGGAGCTCTCGAGAAGCTCGTCGTGGCGGCCCCGACCGACCACGAAACCGTCCTCCAGCACGATGATCTGGTCGGCGTCGACGATGGTCGACACGCGCTGCGCGACGATGATCACCGTCCGGTCCCTGGTCATCGGGCGCAGCGCGGCGCGCAGCCGCGCGTCGGTGGACAGGTCGAGCGCCGAGAAGGAATCGTCGAACAGGTAGATGAGCGGGTCCGCCACGAGTGCGCGGGCGATCGCGAGGCGCTGGCGCTGGCCACCGGACACGTTCGACCCGCCCTGCGTGATCGGGGACTCGAGGCCGTCCGGCATCGCCGCCACGAAGTCCCTCGCCTGGGCGACGGTGAGGGCCGCCCAGAGCTGCTCGTCCGTCGCCTCCGGGTTCCCGTAGCGCAGGTTGGATGCGACGGTTCCGGTGAAGAGGAAGGGTTTCTGGGGAACGAGACCGATCCGGTCCCAGAGCGCGTCCATGTCGTAGTCCCGGACGTCGACGCCGTCCACCAGAACGGCGCCGCCCGTGGCGTCGAACAGCCGGGGGATCAGGGACAGCAGAGTGGTCTTCCCGGCACCGGTGGACCCGATGACGGCCGTGGTCGTCCCGGGTGTGGCGACGAGCGAGATGTCCCGCAGCACCGGCTCTCCGGCACCGGGATAGGTGAATTCGACCGCCTCGAGCCGGACCTCGCCGACGGCGGACGCCGGTGTCACCGGTGCGGTCGGCGGCACCACGGACGACTCCGTGGCCAGCACCTCGCTGATGCGGTCGGCGCTGACGGACGCCCTGGGCACCATCACGGCCATGAAGGTCGCCATCATCACCGAGAACAGGATCTGCATCAGGTAGTTGAGGAACGCGATGAGCGCGCCGATCTCGATGTCGCCGTTGTCCACCCGGTGACCGCCGAACCACAGCACGGCGACGCTCGAGGCGTTCAGCACGAGCATGACGGTGGGGAACATCAGCGCCATCAGCCGTCCCGCGCGCAGCGCGGTGTCGGTGAGTTCCGCGTTCGCGGTGGCGAAGCGGCGCGACTCCAGCGGCTCCCGGACGAATGCGCGCACCACCCGCACGCCCGAGATCTGCTCGCGCAGCACGCGGTTCACCACGTCGATGCGGGCCTGCATGCGGCGGAACTGCGGGATCATCCGGGTCACGATCAGCCCGATCGCGATCACCAGCACCGGCACGCTGATCAGCAGCAGCCACGCCAGGCCGAAGTCGGTACGCAGCGCCATGAAGACGCCGCCGATGCACATGATGGGCGCGGCAACCAGCAGGGTGCAGGTCAACAGCACGAGCATCTGCACCTGCTGCACGTCGTTGGTGTTCCGCGTGATCAGCGTGGGTGCACCGAACTTCGCGACCTCCCGGTCGGAGAACGTGCCGACGCGCTGGAACAGG
Organism: uncultured Actinomycetota bacterium; assembly: GCA_963844455.1. Classification (GTDB taxonomy): domain Bacteria; phylum Actinomycetota; class Actinomycetes; order Mycobacteriales; family Nakamurellaceae; genus Nakamurella. The sequence continues at coordinate 31,415 of CAWJOH010000026.1, read as the reverse complement.
GCGGCCCGGACGTCGCGGCCGAAGCCCATGGCCGTCCTGGCGCCGAAGTACACGGCGATGATCGTGCAGACGATCTGCAGGACCGTCACGCCGAGCATGATCCCGCCGGTGGACACGATGAATCCGGTGTCCCCCTTGGCGACCCCGTCGTCGATGATCTCCGCGTTCAGCTCGGGGAGGTACAGCGACGCGATGGTGCCGATCAGCTGGAACACCACGACCAGCGCCAGCGGCCCGCGGTAGGGACGCAGGTAGGTGCGCAGCAGGCGGATCAGCATCAGGCATCACTCCCATGCGGCGGGCCGACGAGACTGCCGGCTGCGGTGAATGTCTCGCTCCGGATCGCGGCACCGTCGGGCCGCGTGTCGGCGGCGACGCCGTGGACCAGGAGGTCGAGGATCTCGTCGGTGGACAGGGGCTGGTCGTCGGTCAGGATCGGGTGGGTGCTCGCCACCGTGACCAGGTGCAGCAGCCGCGCGGCCTTGATCGGCGGCCAGCGCAGCTCGTCGCGGTGGGCGGTCAGCAGGTCGGCGAGGGCGTGGTGGATGTCGGTCATGTCGGGTCGGTGGGTGGGCGCGAATCTCGGCCCGGGAGCTTCGCCGCCGTCCTGCATACGCAGCATTCCGACGAGGCGCCACACATTTTCGAGCCGGCGGCGCAGCGCCTGGATGGCCTCGGTGATCACCGCGTCGAGCGGCTGCCGCGGGTCGATGGCGCGCAGCTCGTCGGCCGTCGGGGTCGGATCGAAGATCTCCGCGACCACGGCGACGAGCAGTGATTCCTTGTCCTCGAAGACCCGGAAGATGGTGCCCTCGGCGATGCCGGCGGCCTCGGCGATCTCGCGGGTGGTGACGTTCGACCCCCGCCGGGAGATCAGCGGCGTGGCCGCGGCGATGATCGCGGCGCGCCGTTCGTCGGGGGGCAGGGGGGCCGCGCGGCCGGAGGGGGGCACGGTGTCGGAGACTAACTGAGTGAGTACTCACTCACAAGCAGGTTCCGATCGCCGACAGCGAACAGGCTTCCGGTCGATGCGCGCCGGTCACTCCTTGATCGGTGGGGCGTCGTCCGGCGCGAGGATGCCGCCGATCCGGCGGAAGAGAGCCTCCGCCTGGTTGGGGGAGCCGCCCTGGTCGTCGAAGGCCTCCGGCTCGTACGTCACGGCCATGGCCACCGAGATCCGCTCCGCGGGCAGGTAGCCCATCGCCCCGGAGAAGCCGTTGAACATCGGGTTCTGCAGCAGCCAGTTCCCGGTCGTCACCATGCCGACGCCGTACGCGTAGCCCGCCGACTGCTCGAAGCAGGAACAGCCGTCGATCGCCGAGCCGAAGCCGCGCAGGTCGGTGGAGACCATGAGCTGGTGCGAGGCCGGCGACAGGAGCGTCCCGTCACCCATCGCGATGGCGGTGGCGGTCATGTCGCCGAGGTCGGTGGTCTGGATCGCCCCGCGCGTGATCGTCCACGACGGATTCCAGAACGTCGAATCCTCGTACAACGGCACGCTCGCGGGAACGCCCAGGAACGGCCTGCGTTCGGAGGTGAAGGCGTGCAGCACCGGCTCCGGGATGTGTGCGGTGCCGGAGTCCGCGGTGTTCGTCAGGCCGAGCGGATCGAGCACCCGCTCGGCGATCAGCTCGTCCATCGGGGTGCCGGTGATCTGCTCCAGGGCCAGGCCGAGGATCACGTAGTCGGTGTGGGCGTAGCCCCAGTTGGTGCCGGGCGTAAAGAGCAGCGGCAGGTCCGCGACGACGGCGATCAGCTCCTCCGGCGTCCAGGCCCGGAACGGGTCGGCCAGCGACGCGTCGACGAAGTCCTGCTGCGTCACGTAGTCCGGGTAACCGGCGGTCATCCGGGCGAGCTGGCCCAGCGTCACCTCGGCCGCGTGCGGCACGTCGGGCAGCCAGGTGGACAGCGTGTCGTCGAGGCCGACGGTGCCCTCGTCGACGAGCTGCAGCAGCACGGTCGCGACCATCGAGATGGCCACCGCGCCGCTGCGGAAGTGCATGTCGGTGGTGGCCGGCACCCCGGTCATCGACTCGCCGTAGGCCGCTTCCATCACCTGCCGCCCGCCGCGGGTGACCTGGATGATCACGGCCTTGAGATGCTCGTCGGCCATCGTCGACTCGATGAGCCGGCCGATCTGCTCGGCGGCGTCCGTGTCCTGCGCGTTCGGCGAACCGAAGCCGGAGCCGGGCGTGCCGCTGCCGGACGGCGCGGACGCGGCCGCCGACGGCATCGCCGACGGGGGCGTGGAGGTCGCGCTGCCGGACCGGTCGGGCGTGCCGGTGCAGGCGGACACCAGGAGTGCTACGACGCCCACGATCCCGGCGATCCTGCGGCTGCGAACCATGCATCCTCCGGACCGCACGCGCTGCGGGTGCAGCGGGCGAAGCGTAGACGATCTTGGAACGTCAGGGGGAGGAATCGGGCAAAGGCGACGGCGCCCGACGCGGCTCCGGGGCGGCCCGAGGTCCGACGGTAGGCGCGCGCGAGCCGACGCGCCGCAGATCCGGCGTCGTGCGAACGACCGCGGAACCGGCCGGCGCGGGGCACCGACGCTGGACCGAGTGCGGTGCACCCTGTCGGGGGTGCCCAGCACAATGGACGGGTGACCGGCCCGAAGGAGAACGCACCCGCTGCGGCCGACGCGCTCCAGCGGTTCGATCCCCTCGTTCGCGACTGGTTCACCGGAACGTTCGCGGAGCCGACGGCCGCCCAGGCCGGGGCGTGGGACGCGATCGGCAGGGGCGAGCACACCCTGGTCGTCGCGCCGACCGGCTCCGGCAAGACCCTGGCGGCGTTCCTCTCCGCCATCGACGACCTGGTCGCCCGCGCGGCGACGGCGGGCGGGGGAGACCCCGTCGACCCGCGCGCCCGGTGCTCGGTGCTCTACCTGTCGCCGCTCAAGGCGCTCGCCGTCGACGTCGAGCGCAACCTGCGGTCACCGCTCACCGGGATCGGCTCGGTGGCCGCCAGGCGCGGCACCCAGATGCCCGGCATCAGCGTGGCGGTGCGGTCGGGCGACACGCCATCGGGCGACCGCCGGGCGTTCGCGCGGGACGGGGCGGACATCCTGATCACCACCCCCGAGTCGCTGTTCCTGCTGCTGACCAGCCGCGCCCGGCAGATGCTGACCGGCATCCGGACGGTCATCGTCGACGAGGTGCACGCCGTCGCCGCCACCAAACGGGGCGCACACCTGGCGGTTTCGCTCGACCGGCTGGATGCCCTGCTCGACCGCCCTGCGCAGCGGATCGGCCTGTCCGCGACGGTGCGGCCCGTGCCGGAGGTCGCGCGGTTCCTCGCCGGCGGCCGGCCCGTCACCGTCGTGCAGCCGCCATCGACCAAGCAGATCGACGTGGACGTCGTCGTTCCCGTGCCGGACATGAGCCAGCTGGGCACCGTGACGGGCGACCTCACCGGCAAGGCGGCCGGCGAGGTCGGGCGGACGAGCATCTGGCCGCACGTCGAGGAGCGCGTCGTCGACCTCGTCACGGCGCACAGGTCGACCATCGTCTTCGCCAATTCGCGGCGGCTGGCGGAGCGACTCACCGCCCGGCTCAACGAGATCCATGCCGAGCGGCAGGGTGCGGTCGAGCTGCGCGACGAGGCGGAACGGTCCGGCCCGGCCGCCCAGGTGATGGCGCAGTCCGGCGCGGCCCTCGGCGCGCCGGCCGTGCTCGCCAAGGCGCACCACGGGTCGGTGTCGCGCGAGCAGCGGTCGCAGATCGAGGACGAGCTGAAGACCGGCGTGTTGCCCGCGGTCGTCGCGACGTCGTCCCTGGAGCTCGGGATCGACATGGGCGCCGTCGATCTCGTGGTGCAGGTGGAGGCCCCGCCGTCCGTGGCCAGCGGCCTGCAGCGGATCGGCCGGGCCGGGCACCAGGTCGGCGCGCCCAGCCACGGCGTCATGTTCCCGAAGTTCCGTGGCGACCTCATCTCCGCCGCCGTGGTGGCGGAGCGGATGCGGGACGGTGAGATCGAGTCCCTCGCGGTGATCGCCAACCCGTTGGACATCGCCGCTCAGCAGGTCGTGGCGATCTGCGCGATGGACGCGATCACGGTCGACGAGCTGCACGAGCTGCTCCGGAGGTCGGCGCCGTTCGCGGCGCTGGGCCGCGGCGCCCTGGAGTCCGTGCTGGACATGCTCTCCGGCCGGTACCCGAGCGAGCAGTTCGCCGAGCTCCGGCCGCGGATCACCTGGGACCGGGTGACGGGCCTGCTCACGGGTCGGCCGGGAGCGCAGCGGCTCGCGGTCACGTCCGGCGGCACCATTCCCGATCGCGGGCTCTACGGCGTGTTCCTCGCGGGCGCCGAAGGGACGGGCCGCCGGGTGGGCGAGCTCGACGAGGAGATGGTCTACGAGTCACGCGTCGGCGACGTCTTCGCCCTCGGCTCGACCGCGTGGCGGATCGTCGACATCACGCACGACCAGGTGCTGGTGGTCCCGGCGCCCGGGCTGCCGGGCCGGCTGCCCTTCTGGAAGGGCGACACCCTCGGCCGGCCCGCCGAGCTGGGCCGCGCGCACGGAGAGTTCGTCCGGGCCGTGATCGGCCGCCCGCGGGCGGAATCCGACGCCGCGCTCCGGGCCGCCGGGCTCGACGAGTTCGCCGCCGGCAACCTCCTCGACTACCTGGGCGAGCAGCAGCAGGCGACGGGCCTGGTGCCGGACGAGAAGAACCTGCTGGTGGAGCGGTTCCGGGACGAGCTGGGCGACTGGCGGCTCGTGCTGCACTCGCCGTACGGCGCCGCGGTGCACGCGCCGTGGGCGCTGGTCATCGCCGCTCGGATGCGCGAGCGGTACGGGGTGGACGTCGCGGCCATGCACGCCGACGACGGCATCGTGTTGCGGCTGCCCGACGTCGAATACGAGGGGGCGGACGACGGCGACGGGCCCCCGGTGACCGACCTGCTGCTGCTCGACCCGCAGACGGTGGAGGCCGAGGTGACCGCCGAGATCGGCGGCGCCGCGGTGTTCGCCGCGCGCTTCCGGGAGTGCGCGGCGCGCGCACTGCTGCTGCCGCGCAGGCAGATCGGCCGGCGGCAGCCGCTGTGGCAGCAGCGGCAGCGGGCCACCCAGCTGCTCGAGGTGGCGTCCGCCTATCCGTCGTTCCCGATCGTCGCCGAGGCCGTGCGCGAGTGCCTGTCCGACGTGTTCGACGTTCCCTCGCTCGTCGGGTTGATGCGCGACCTGCAGTCCCGAGCGGTGCGGATGGTGGAGGTCACCACCGCGAGCCCATCGCCGTTCGCCTCGTCGCTGCTGTTCGGCTACGTCGCGCAGTTCCTCTACGAGGGCGACTCGCCGCTGGCCGAGCGCCGGGCGGCCGCGCTCACCGTCGACCCCACCCTGCTGGCCGAGTTGCTCGGCCACGGCGACGGTCTCGCGCTGCGCGACCTGCTCGACCCGCGGGCCATCGCCGACACCGAGGCCGAGCTGCAGCGCATCGCCGAGCACCGCCGCGCCCGCTCGGCGGATGAGATCGCCGATCTGCTGCGCATTCTCGGGCCCCTGACCACGATCGAGGTGGACCTGCGCAGCACCGTTCCGGACGTGGCGGCCGCGCTCGACGAGCTGGCGGGCGCCCGGCGCGCCATCCAGGTGCGGATCGGCGGGGAGCAGTACTGGGCCGACCCGGCCGACGCCGCGCTGCTGCGCGACGCCCTCGGCACCGCCCTGCCGCCGGGCATCGCGGAGTCGCTGCTGGAGTCGGTGCCGGACCCGCTGGGGCGGCTGGTCGGCCGGTTCGCCCGCACCCACGGGCCGTTCCTGGCGGCGGAGCCGGCGGCGCGTCTCGGCCTGGGGATCGCGGTGGTGACGGACGCGCTGCGCCGCCTGGTCGGCTCCGGACGCCTCGCGGAGGGTGAGTTCCGGCCGCTGGGCACGGCATCCGCGATGGGTGGCGCTCCCGCGGCGACCGGCGGCGCCGAGTACGTCGACGCCGAGGTGCTGCGACTGCTGCGCCGCCGCTCCCTCGCCGCGCTGCGGGCCGAGGTGGAGCCGGTCGAGCCGACGGCGCTGGCCCGATTCGTGCCGGCCTGGAACGGCATCGGGGTGATGGGTGGCTCCTCCGCGCTCCGCGGCGTCGACGGGGTGCTGCGGGCGGTCGAGCAGCTCGCCGGGGCGCTGCTGCCGGCGTCGGCCGTCGAGACGCTGATCCTGCCGGCACGCGTGCCCGGCTACACGCCGGCCATGCTCGACGAGCTGACGAGCGCCGGCGAGGTCGCGTGGACCGGCCACGGCTCGCTGCCGGGCGACGACGGATGGGTGTCGCTGCACCTCGCGGAGTCACTGCCGCTGACGATGCCCGTCGACGCCCGCGCGGAGGGCGACGGCGAGGCCGCCGGCGCCGCGCGCGGCGAGGTGCATCGGGCGCTGCTCGACGTGCTCGGCGGCGGGGGCGCCTTCTTCTTCCGCGGGCTGGTCGACGGCGTCGCGGCTACGGGCGTGTCCGCGACAGAGTCCGAGACCGCCGAAGCCCTCTGGGATCTCGCCTTCGACGGACTGGTCAGCTCCGACACGCTGGCCCCGCTCCGGGCCCGGATCAGCGGCGGGCGGACGACGCACCGCGCGCGAGCGGCGACGCCCCGGGCCCGGCTGCGCTCGCCGTCGGGACTGGCGCTCCTCTCCTCCCGGCGGCTGTCCGGCGCCCCGGCCGGGGCGGGCGTCCGAACCGCGCCGGTTCGGCCGGGCACGCTGCCCACGGTGGTGGGCCGCTGGTCCCGGGTGCCCGACCCGGAGACCGATCCGACGCTGCGGCTGCACGCGGCCGCCGAGGTGCTGCTCGACCGGCACGGGGTCGTCACCCGCGGCGCCGTCATGGCGGAGGGCGTTCCGGGCGGGTTCGCCGGGGTCTACCGGGTGCTCGCCGCACTGGAGGAGACGGGGCGGATCCGGCGCGGGTACTTCGTCGAGGGGCTGGGCGCCGCCCAGTTCGCGACCGCCGGCGCCATCGATCGGGTCCGCTCCTTCGCGGCGCAACCGGACGGGGTCGAGGCCGACCCGATGGCGGTGGTGCTGGCCGCGGCCGACCCGGTGAACCCGTACGGCGCGGCGCTGCCGTGGCCCGAGCGGCGGGAGTCACCGGTGGCGGACCGGCACCGGCCCGCCCGCCGTGCGGGCTCCCTCGTCGTGCTGGTCGACGGGGCGGCGGCGCTCTACGCCGAGCGCGGCGGGCGGTCGCTGCTCTCGTTCCTCGACGACGCGGCCGCGCTCGTGGCCGCGGCCGCCGCCCTCGCGGGGCTGGTCACGTCGGGCCGGATCGGAGCGCTCACCATCGCCAAGGTCGACGGCGTGGACGCGGTCGCCGCGGGCGGACCCGTGGTGGACGCGCTGCTGGCGGCCGGGTTCGCCGCGACCCCACGCGGCCTGCGGCTCCGGGGGTCGAGGCGGTGAGCGGCGTGCGCGGCATCAGGACCGGCCGGTTCGCCGGCATCCGTCCGGCCGCGCCATGCGGGCGATCCCACGGGCGGCCCGATGCCCGAGGGTGACACCGTCCTGCGGACGGCGCGGCGGCTGCACGCCGCGCTCGCCGGCCGACCGCTCGTCCGCACCGAGCTGCGCTGGCCCACGCTCGGCGAGGCCGACCTCGCCGGCCGCACGGTCCTCGAGGTGGCGCCGTACGGAAAGCACATCCTGACCCGGATCGCGGCCGACGACCGGTCGTCCGGCCCGCGCTTCCCGACCGTGCTGCCCGACCCACTCACCCTCCGCTCACACCTGCGCATGGAGGGTCGCTGGTACGTGCACGCCCGGGACGCCGAGCCCTGGCCGCCGCCGTCGCGGGCGAGCGTGCGGGCGGTGCTGGGCGGCGCCGAATGGACCGCCGTCGGCACCTGGCTCGGCCTGCTCGACCTGGTCCCGACCGCCGACGAGTCCGGACTCATCGGCCACCTCGGTCCCGACATCATGGCCGACGGCTTCGAGCCGGCCGGTGCCGCCGAGGCGGGCCGGCGGCTGATCGCGGACCCGGAGCGGGAGGTCGGCGCCGCGCTGCTCGACCAGACCACCGTCGCCGGGATCGGCACCATGTACATGGCTGAGGCCCTGTTCGTGCAGCGGATCTCGCCGTGGACCCCGATCGGCGAGGTGGACGTGCCGGCGCTGCTCGCGACCGCACGCCGGCAACTGCTGCGCGGCGCGACGCAGGCGGTCCCGAACACCAGCGGCAACCCGCGGCGCGGCCTGGACACCTTCGTGCACGGCCGCTCGGGCCGGCCCTGCCAGCGCTGCGGCACGCCCGTCCGGGTCGCGCAGATCGGGCCGCCGCTGAAGGAGCGGCCGGCGTTCTACTGCCCGGTCTGCCAGCCCGGCCCGACCCCGACCGACGACGGCCGCCCGGTCCGCCCCCTCGGCGCGACCCCGTCCGTCCGGGAGAGCCGTCGGCCCTCCGGCTACCGCCGCCGCTGAGCCCGCCCCACCGACGCGTGCTTCCGGTGCGGGCCCGGCGCCGTCCGACACGGACGCGAGCCCGTCCGCCGCAGGCCCGCGGGAGTCCGACGCCGCGCCGCACGCGGACCTTGTACGCTGTACAGTGAATCGCGTGGCGGAGGCGGAGCAGCGACCGGAGAAGCGCAGGCGCGGGCCGCGGCGGAGCCTCCACGTCGACCGGGTGGTGGCGGCGGCGCTGGAGATCGTCGACGAGTCGGGCCCGGAGGGCCTGTCGATCCGGTCCGTCGCGGCGCGCCTGGGCGTCAACCCGAACGCCCTCTACACGTACGTGTCCAGCCGCGCCGAGCTGGAGAAGGCTGTGGTGGAGAGGGTCCTGGCGGATGCCGAGACCGACCTGCTGGCCGGAGCGGATCCCTGGCGGGAGAGGCTGGTGGGCTTCGCGATCTCGCTGCGGGCGACGATCATGCGGCACCCTGCGGTGGCCCGGCTGATGATGACGGCACCGATGGACGGGCCACAGGCGCTGCTGGTCGGGGAGCGGATGATCGGCGCGCTGCTCGACGGCGGACTTCCCGTCGCCGACGCGGGCCGCGCGGCGTACGCGCTGATCGTGCAGGTGATCGGGGGGGTCGCGCTGGAGGCGGCGGAGACGAGCGGCATGCCGCCCGTCCCGCCGGAGGCCGACCGGATCGCGGAGCGCCGTTCCACCCTCGGGTACCTCGACGCCGACGCCTGGCCGCACGCGGCCGCGACGATCGACGTCATGGCCGCGTGGGTCGGGACGGAGCAGTTCGAGTGGTCGCTCCGGCGGCTGCTGGACGGCCTGGACGCGCTGGTCCGCGCGCAGGCCGCCGGCGGGCGGTGAGCCGTCAGCTCGCGGCGTCGGCCTCGAGCGTCAACGAGACGCCGTTGATGCAGTACCGCTGATCGGTGGGGGTGCCGTAGCCCTCGCCCTCGAACACGTGCCCGAGGTGTGAACCGCAGTTCGCGCAGCGCACCTCGACGCGCCGCATGCCGAGCGAGCTGTCGGTGATCAGCTCGACGCGGTCCTCGGCGAGCGGGGTGTAGAACGCCGGCCATCCGCAGTGCGCGTCGAACTTGTGCTCGCTGCGGAACAGCTCGGTGCCGCACCCGCGACACCGATAGACGCCCACGGTCTCGTCGGTCTCGTACGGGCTGGAGAAGGGGCGCTCGGTGCCGGCCTCCCGGAGCACCCGGTACTCCTGCGAGCTGAGCTCCTCGCGCCACTGCTGGTCGGTCTTCTGCACGGTGTAGGTCATGACTGAATCAACAACGACGCACGCCACGGCGTTCCCGGAGCGGCCCGCGGGGGTCCCGCGCAGGTAGGTTTGCCCGAATGGCGCGATCCACTCCCGCGGTCGAACTGGACGTGCGCGGCCGCACGGTCCGGGTGACGAACCCCGACAAGGTCTACTTCGACGGCAAGGCCATCACGAAGCTGGACGTGGTGCAGTACTTCGTCTCGGTCGGCGACGGGATCCTCGGCGCGCTCTTCGAGCGGCCCACCACCCTGGAGCGCTGGCCGGGCGGCGTGTTCGAGGGCGCGAAACTCTCGACGCGGTCGGATCACTCGGGGGATGCGTTCTACCAGAAACGGGTGCCGCAGTACGCGCCCGAGTACGTCGAGACGGCGCGCATCACCTTCCCCAGCGGCAGGCCGGCGGACGAGGTCTGCCCGACCGAGCTCGCCGTCGTCGCCTGGTGCGCGAACCTCGGCACCCTGACCTTCCACCCGTGGCCGGTTCGCCGCTCCGATCCCGACCGGCCCGACCAGCTGCGGATCGACCTCGACCCGCAGCCGGGCACCGACTTCGGCGACGCCGCCCTGGTTTCCACCGAGGTGCACGCTCTGCTGGACGAGCTCGGCATGCAGGGCTTCCCGAAGACGTCGGGTGGTCGCGGGCTGCACGTCTACGTGCCGATCGAGCCGCTCTACACATTCGTGCAGGCCAGGCGCGCGGTGATCGCGCTCGGGCGGGAGATCGCCCGCCGGCGACCCGACGCGGTGACGGTGAACTGGTGGAAGGAGGAGCGCGGCGAGCGGATCTTCATCGACTTCAACCAGATGGCGCGCGACCGCACGATCGCGTCGGCGTACTCGATCCGGGCGAACCCGCGGGCGACCGTGTCCGCGCCGCTGCGCTGGGACGAGGTGCAGGACGTCCAGCCGGACGACTTCGACGTCCGCACCCTCCCGCCCCGCTTCGCCGAGGTCGGTGACCTGCACGCCGGCGTGTCGGAGGTGGCGTTCCCCCTGGACGCCCTGCTCGAGATGTCCGAGCGCGACGAGCGTGATCACGGGTTGGGGGATATGCCCTATCCACCCGAATACCCGAAAATGCCAGGAGAACCGAAACGCGTGCAGCCCAGCCGGGACACCGACCGGCCTCGGGACTAGCGGGCGCGAGCCCGGCGGAAGGAATTCGATGACGGACGTGGCACCACCGCCGGAACCGGCGGCCCCGACGGCCGAGCGGACCGCCCCGGCCCCGGTAGCTCGGGTCCTGGCCGCGGGTCGCCGGCTGCCGTTCACGGCCCTGGTGTTCCTGATCATGCTCGTGCTGTCCATCGTCACCGGTGGGCTGTGGAGCCGCCTGGAGACCCGCAGCTGGTATCCCGACGTCGCCTACGGCGTCCCGTCTTTCGAGGCGGGGCACTTCTGGACGCCGGTCACCGGCGCCTTCCTGGGGTCGAGCCCGCTGGCGTTCCTGGCGATCCTGGTCTTCTTCCCGCTGCTGGTGGGGTTCGCCGAGTGGCGGATCGGCACGGTGCGCGCTGCCATCGTGACCTGCGTCGCCCAAGGGGTCGCCGTCGTCGCCGCGGTCCTGCTGGTCTGGTTGCTGGCGGAGACCAACTGGACGTGGGCGCAGGTGACGGCGACCCAGCTGGACGCGGGCTTCACGGCGGGCGCCGTGGCGGCGCTGGCGGTCGCCTCGGTGACGCTGCACCCGCCGTGGCGGTTCCGCACCCAGGCCGGGCTCTGGGTCGTCGTCGGTGTGATGTTCCTGTACGTCGGCGCGCTGAACGACGTGACCCGGCTGATCGCCGTCATCATCGCGCTGCCCTTGGCCCGGCAGATCGTCGGGTCGGCCAGGGTGGCGCCGCGCAGCTCGCCGAGCAAGCGGGAGTGGCGGCTGACGGCCGTGGTCGGCATCGCGGTCATCACGCTGATCTCGCTGGTCGCGCTGCTCTGGCCGGGGGAGAGCCCGCTCGGGCCGACCGGCGGTGACGATCCGACGTTCCTGTCCGTGGCGATCCCGCTGCTCATCCTGCTGGTGCTCGGCGTCGGCCTGCGCCGGGGCAAGCGGCTCGCGTGGTGGATCACGGTGATCATCGCCTCCCTCATCGTGGCGCTGGAGCTGCTCATCTGGGTCGTGGTGCTGATCGCCGTGGCGTTCGAGCTGGACTTCGAGATCGAGGGCGTTGCCGGGTTCGTCGCCGACGGGGTGCTGTTCGGCGCGCTGCTCGTCCTGCTCATCGTCGGGCGGCGGGCGTTCCGGGTGCCGGGGCGGCGGGCGATCCGCAAGGAGATCTCGAGTCCGGAACCCGCCAGGGCGCTGGAACTGCTGCAGCGCAACGGCGGCGGCACCATCTCCTGGATGACCACCTGGCCGGAGAACCGGCACTTCCTGAGCCCCGGCGGCGACGGGTACATCGCATTCCAGAAGCACGCCGGCGTCGCGGTCGCGCTCGGCGACCCGGTGGCCCCGGCGGGGACGACCGGCGCCATCGTCACGGAGTTCGCCGCGATGTGCGACCGTTCCGGCTGGGTGCCCTGCATGTTCTCCGTCGGCGAGCACGGCAAGGAGGCGGCGACCGCGCTCGGCTGGCAGCACGTGCAGGTGGCGGAGGATTCGGTGGTCGATCTCACCGCGCTGGAGTTCAAGGGCAAGGCCTGGCAGGACGTGCGATCGGCGATCAACCGCGCGAAGAAGGAGCAGATCGAATTCCGGATGGTCACGCTGTCCGAGCAGTCCTACGCGCTCGTGTCACAGGTCCGCGCCATCTCCGAGGAGTGGGTCGGCGACAAGCAGATGCCCGAGATGGGATTCACCCTCGGCGGGGTCGACGAGGCGCTCGACCCGCACGTCAAGGTCGGCCTGGCCATCGACCAGGACGGCGTGGTGCAGGGCGTCACGTCCTGGATGCCGGTCTATGCGCCGGGGGGCGGAATCCACGGCTGGACGCTCGATCTCATGCGCCGGAAGACCGACGGCGGATTCCGGCCGGTGATCGAGTTCCTGATCGCGAGCAGCTGCCTCGAGTTCAAGGCGACCGGAGCGTCCTTCGCGTCGCTGTCCGGCGCACCGCTCGCCAGGTCCGAGGATGACGACAGCGAGATGGAGCCCATCGAGAAGGTTCTCGAGATGCTCGGGCAGACGATGGAGCCCTACTACGGCTTCCGGTCGCTGCACGCCTTCAAGCTGAAGTTCCAGCCCCGTTTCGAGCCGATGTACCTCACCTATCGCGACGCCGCGGACCTCCCCCGCATCGGCATCGCGCTCGGCCGCGCCTACCTGCCGACGGCCAGCGCCGGCGACCTGATCCGAATGGCCCGCTCCGCCTGATCCCCGCCCGGCGGCGGCGCGGTCCCGGCCTGACCGTCGCTGGGACAGCGCCTGACCGTGACTTGACCGTGACTTGACCGTGGCCTGATCGTGGTCGTTGGTCTCGGTTTCGCAATACGGACGGACCGCGCACGCGAGAACCGATGCGCAATCGTGCTGTTCGTCGTCGCCGACAATCGAGCAGACTTCGGCGATGGACGATGTACTCACCACGGTCGGGCTGCCCGTCGCGCTCGGGATCATCATGTTCGGCCTGGGGCTGGGCCTCACCGGCGCGGACTTCGCGCGGGTCGCCCGGCATCCGCTGGCCGTCGTCGTCGCGCTCGTCTGCCAGGTGATCCTGCTTCCGGCGGCGTGCTTCGGCCTGGTGATCGCGTTCGACCTGCCGCCGGTGCTGGCGGTCGGCATGATGCTGCTGGCCGCCTCCCCCGGCGGGACGACGGCCAACCTCTACTCGCACCTGTTCCGCGGCGACGTCGCGCTGAACATCAGCCTGACGGCGATCAACTCGGTCCTCGCACTGTTCACGCTGCCCCTCGTGGTCAACTTCTCGCTGTCCTACTTCGTGCCCGAGGGCGGACAGATCGGCATCCAGTTCGGCAAGGCGCTCGAGGTGTTCGCCATCGTGCTGCTGCCGGTCCTGCTCGGCATGCTGGTCCGGCGCTGGCGGCCGAGTTTCGCGGACTCGATGGATCGACCGGTCCGGGTGGCGTCGCTGATCATCCTGGTCGTGGTCGTCGCGGGGGCGATCATCAACAACAGGGAGATCCTGGCCGAGAACTTCGGCACCCTCAGCCTCATCACGATCGTCTTCTGCCTGCTCAGCCTGACCGTCGGCTATGTGATTCCGCTGCTGCTGCGCGTCGAACGCCGCCAGGCCATCGCCACGTCGTTCGAGATCGGCATCCACAACGCCACGCTCGCGATCGTCATCGCGCAGTCCGTGCTCGGCAGCGTGGAGATGTCGCTCCCCGCCGGCGTCTACGGCGTGCTGATGTTCTTCATCGCGGCCGCGTTCGGGTTCGTCATCCGCGATCGCCGATCCGCCACCAGGCCGTCCCAGTCCGCTCCGGGAGTCGGTTCCACACCGTAGGTCCCACCCTCGGGCACGTCGGATCGAGGGTCAGGGGCGGTTCGCCCGCCGAGGCGAACCCGTCGCGCCGGGCGGCGCGGCGGCCCGCGATCGCCGGGGTCGACCTCCGGTCCGGCCGGGCGCTCGGGCGAACCCCGCTCCTGCGGTGCCCGTCGGACCGGCACCGGACATCTGGCTCCAGCGCGGACGATCCGGCTGTCGCGCCGGGAGATCGACTACGCTCCGGCAAGATCGGGCCGCGGCGGAGCGGCCCACCATGGGAAGGCCCTCACGCCGATGACCGCACCGGTTCGCAGACCTGGCCTCGTCACGCTTCTCGTCGCTCTGGCCGTGCTCGCCGGGATCGGGTCCGTCCTCACCGGCGTCATCGCGATGATCGCCGAGCAGTCGCTGCTCAGCGCCGGCCTCTTCCCGGTGATCGTGGGCCTGATCTATTTCGCGGTGGCCAAGGGTCTGGCCGACGGCAGCCCCGTGGCCCGGTCCGTCGTCGCCGTGTTGGCGGTCGTCCAGGTCGTGTACGCGGTCATCACGATCATCAACACGGACGATGCCGGGACCCGGAGCTCGGCGATCGGCTCCGGCGTCCTCAGCCTGATCATCCTGCTCATCCTGTTCGCTCCGCAGGCGAACGCGTTCTTCCGATCCGCCTGAGCCGGCGCGCCGGCGGCGCGAGCCGCTGCCACGCCGTCGGTCTCGCCTCAGGCAGCGGTGAGGGCGTGCACCATGCCGTCCCATCGGGTGCGGAGCCACCGGTCGTGGCTGGCCACGATCAGCGTGCCGGGTGCCGTCTCGAAGGCCTCCTGCAGTTCGGTGGCCAGCGCGAGCGAGATGTGGTTCGTCGGCTCGTCGAGCAGCAGCACGTCCGGATCGCCGGCGACCAGGATGGCCAGTGCCAACCGTCGGCGCTGGCCGACGCTGAGTTCGCCCACCATTGTGGACATCTCGCGCGGGTGCAGCAGGCCGAGGCCGCCCAGGTCGTGGCCCGGGTCCGGCCCGACCGCGCGGGCGAAGGTGGCGCCGGCCGTGCGGTCCGGCTCGTCGAACACCACGTCCTGCTCCAGGACGCCGATCCGGCGGGCGCGCCGCTGGATCGTTCCGCTCGCCGCGGTCAGCCGGCCGGCGATCGCGGCGAGCAGGCTCGACTTGCCAGAGCCGTTCGCCCCGGTGACCAGCAGCGCGCTGCCGGTCGGCACGTCCAGCAGTGGCACCTCGACGCGTCCGGGGATGACGAGATCGCGGATGGACACGGCGAGTTCGGTGGTGCCCGGCCGGCCGGTGAGCTGCTGCCGGAACTCCAGCGGTGGCCGCGGCTTGCGCACCTGGCGGCGCTGCGCCTCGTCGAGCCGGCGCCGGGCGGCCTGCTTGCGCCGGGCGTGCGCCTGCTCGACCTTGCCGCCCTTGAAGTTGTAGATGAACTTGTCGTTGTCCCGCGGCCCGCGGTTGTGCGCGATCGCGGACGTGCTGATCGCGGCGGCCCGCCGGAGCTCGGTGATCTCGGACTGCTGCTCGAGATACGTGCGTTCCCAACGGCGGCGGGTGTCCGCCTGCTGATCGAGGTAGTCGCTCAACCGGCCGGCGAACCGGCGACCGCCGCTGCCGTCGGTGCCGAGCGGGCCGGCGTCCAGGTCCACGATCACCGTGCACACCCGGTCGAGGAAGGTGCGATCGTGGCTGGCCGCCACCACGATCCCGGGCAGGTCCAGCAGGAATTCCTCCAGCAGGTCCATCGCGTCGTCGTCCAGGTGGTTCGTCGGCTCGTCGAGCAGCACGCACCATGGCCGGGTGGCGATCACGGCGGCGACGGCCAGGCGTGTCCGCTGTCCGCCGGACAGTGTGCGCACGGCGCGGTCGGGGGCGAGGCCGTCGATGCCGAGCCGGGTCGCCGCGATCGCCGCGCGCCGGTCCGCGTCCCACGCGTCGTGGTCGATTGCGAACTCGAGGGCCCGGGCGTACCGGTCGTGCACGCCGGGGTCGGCGGAATGCGTTGACAGCGCGGCACTGAGCCGCTCCACCTCGCGAACCGCGGCGTGCAGCGGCTCCAGCGCGTCCGCCAGCACCGTGGCGACCGTGGCGTGCTCGTCGAAGGCCGGTTCCTGCGGCAGGTACGCGAGATCGCTTGGCAGCTGGATGGTCCCGGCATCCGGTCGCTCGACGGCGGCCAGCAGCCGCAGCAGAGTGGACTTGCCGGTGCCGTTCTCGCCGATCAGGCCCACCCGCTGGCCGGGCGCCGCGCGCAGGTCGACGCCGTCCAGCACGAGGCGCCCGGCATAGGTCTTGGACACGTCCGTCGCGGACACGAAGCGCGCGGACCGGATGTGCGCCGACCGGTCGTGCGCCGCCGGGCCGTCTGCGGATGGCCTGGTGGTCGTGGGGGTGGGCGTGGATGGAGAAGTGGCTGACATGGCTGACCCCGGAGCGGGTTGTCGGTCACCCGCCGGGCAGCTGGGCCTCGGGCGCGGGTCAGGACGATGTCAGCGATCCATGATGTCCTCAGTGTGCGGGACGGCCGCGCCGCCGCGCAACCCCCGGATCCTCCCGCCCGGCGGCCGTCGTCGCATCCGGCGGCCCCGAGCGGGCCGCCGTCACCGGTCGCGCACAATGGCGCCGTGGACGGATCCAGCCTGCGCCAGGCGGCGCGCGCCAGCACGACGTTCCTCGCCTCGGTGGCCGACCGGGACTGGGACGTTCCGATTCCCGAGATGACTTGGAGCGTCAGAGATGTCGCCGCACACATCAGCGAGATCCTGCTCTGGTACTCGACCGACCTGTCCGCCGGTCCGCGCGAGCTCAGCACGCTGGAGATGACGGTCAAGCGCGACTCCGGCAGTGCGGAGCTGGTCCGCACCATCACCGCGGTCGCGACCCAGCTGGAGTACGTGGTGGAGTCCACCCCGCCCGGCCGGCGCGGCTGGCATCCGGCCGGGATGCCCGACGCGTCTGGGTTCGCGGCGATGGGCTGCGACGAGATCCTGGTGCACACGGACGACGCCGCGCGCGGCCTCGGGGTGCCGTTCCACCCGCCGCCCGCGCTCAGCGAGATGGCGCTCGGCCGGCTCTTCCCGTGGGCGCCGGACGACGTCGATCCGTGGCGGGCGCTGCTGTGGGCGAACGGCCGGATTGCGCTGGACGGCCACCCGCGGCAGGAGAACTGGCGCCCCCATCCGGCCCCGCTCGCCGAGTGGAACGGCGCGCCGACGACCTGAGCGGCGTTGGCCGCGACCGCGGTCGCCCGGGGGCCGGCGCGTTCACGTCGTCCCGGGCGCCACCCGGGCGCGGTGGTCCTTGGCCAGGCCGTGCAGCCGGCACGGCCGGCCGGGTTCGCGGGGGCACAGTACCCACAGGTCCGAGGCCGTCGCCCGGTACAGCCGGTAGGCGGACGGCGCCTCGACGTCGTCGCGGGCGACCGGTGCGCCGCCCCGGCCGTCGGAGCCGGGGTAGAACTCCAGCCCGCGGTCGATGTCGCCCCCCGACAGCTCCCGCGCCTCGCCGACCGCGTACACGGCCCGCCCGTGGTACGGCGCGACGGTCGAGTCGAAGACGACGATGCTCACCCGCGGGCGCCCGGCGATGTTGCGCGAGTGCCGGGCGTCCACCTCCGACGCCCAGTAGAACTCGCGGTCGCCGCCGGGTGCGAAGTACACGGGCGAGGTCCACGGGCGACCGTCGGCGTCGACCGTGCCGAGGGTCAGGTAGCGGTTCGTGTCGAGCAGGTCGCGCGCGTGGGCGGCGAGGTCGTCGTGCGTCATGGGATCCTCCGCTCGGTGCCGATCCGGTACGTCCCGCGGTGCAGGTCAGCCGGTGGACAGCACGTCCGCGAGGTTGAACCGGACGGGCCGGTCGAGCTGGTCGTAGGTGCAGGACTCCGGCTCGCGGTCCGGCCGCCAGCGGACGAATTGGGCGGTGTGCCGGAACCGGTCGCCCTCCATGTAGTCGTAGCGCACCTCGACCACCCGCTCGGGCCGCAGCGGCACGAACGACAGGTCCTTGCCGGCGTTCCAGCGGCTCGCCTCGTTCTTCCGCGGGGTGCGCTCGCCCTCCTCGTGGGCCGCCCAGTTCCACGGGTGGCCGTCGAAGGTGGTGACCAGCGGCTGCATCTCGGCCAGCAGCGTCCTGCGGGCGGCCATCGGGAACGCGCCGATCACCCCGACCGAGTTCAGCACGCCGCGGTCGTCGTACAGGCCGAGCAGCAGCGAGCCGAGCGCGTCCGGGCCCGACTTGTGCACGCGGTAGCCGGCCACCACGCAGTCGGCCGTCCGCTCGTGCTTGATCTTGCTCATCACCCGCTTGTCCGGTTGGTAGCGCAGGTCGAGCTTCTTGGCGATCACCCCGTCCAGGCCGGCGCCCTCGAACTCGGCGAACCAGCGCCGGGCCTCGTCGAGGTCCTGGGTGGCCGGCGTGACGTGGATCGGCGGCCGCGCGTCGGCCAGCGCGGACTCGAGGGCGTGCCGCCGGTCGATCAGCGGCGTGTCCATCAGGCTCTCGTCGCCGAGGGCCAGCAGGTCGAACGCGACGAAGCTCGCCGGCGTCTGGGCGGAGAGCAGCTTCACCCGGCTGGCAGCGGGATGGATGCGCTGCTGCAGGGCCTCGAAGTCCAGGGTATTGCCGTCGATGTTGGCCACGATGATCTCGCCGTCGATGACGGCACGCGGCGGGAAGTTCGCCTTGACCGCATCCACGACGTCGGGGAAGTACCGGGTCATCGGCCGCTCGTTGCGGCTGCCGATCTCCACCTCGTCGCCGTCGCGGAAGATGATCGAGCGGAAGCCGTCCCATTTCGGCTCCACCAGCTGACCCGCGGGGATGGTCGCGACGGGCTTGGCGAGCATGGGCGGCACGGGGGGCATCACAGGGAGATCCACGCGGTCAGTCTGCCTCGTCGGTCGAGCCGCGCCGAGGCGGCCGTCCCGGCAGGCTCGTGTCCTGCTCGGTTCCGGTCCGGCGCGCCGCGGAGCCGCTGCGCCGCCGGCTACCGGCCGCTCAGCGAGAAGTGCTGATAGTCGATCGGGTCGCTCCAGCTGCCGCCCCAGGTCCAGCCGATCCCGGCGAACGCGTCGACCACCGGATCGCCCGGCAGGATCACGCCCGGCTCGACCGGCCGCGCGAGGTACGCCCGGCCCGCATCGGGCAGCACGGTGCCGCCCGAGACGTAGGGGTTCCGCACGGGATTCAGATCGATGGCGGTGCCGGACGAGTGCTCGCTGTACCGGCCGGTCGATCCGGTGACCGGCCGGCAGTTGAACGCGGAGCTGTTGTCGGCGGCCATGGACGCGTCGTCGGAGCCGCCGAAGTCGTCGACCAGGCGCAGGGACTCGATGGGGTAGCCGATCTCGAAGAGCCGGGCGAACACCGACACGACGGGCCCGGCGACGTCGGCCGCGACCACCAGCTCGCCGTCCCGCACCTGCCCGTCGAAGCCCACGTGGCTGACCGTGACGTAGCGCAGGTCCGCCAGGGGGACCGGGCACCCGGGGCGCCAGCTCGTGGTCATCCGGGCGGCCAGCGCGTCGTCGATGGGGGAGATCGACGAGCGGAACCGCGCCCGCGGCGGCTCCGGGACGGGCGGTGCCGCGACCGGTGCCGCCGAGGTGGGCGTGGCCGGACCGGGCGGCGGGGCCCCTGTCCCTGCCGCGCCGGTCGACGGCGACGGCGGGCCGGACGCAGGAAGGCTGGACCGCGACGGCGGTACGGAGGGGGAGGTCGACGAGGGAGAGGTCGGCGCGGAGGCCGGCAGCGCCGGAGCGGTACTCGGCGCCGGGCTGCAGCCGATCAGGACGGCGGCGCCGACCGCGGCCGCGACCGCGGCGAGACGCGTCGGGCGTGCGGTGCGCCATCGCGTCCGGCGGCGGGTGTGCATCGCCCCGACCGTGGCGGGTCAGCTCAGCGGGACGGCATGGTCGGCGTCGATCGCGGTGACCTTGCCGACCCGGCGCGCGTACTTCTCCTCGCTGCCCAGGTGGTCGGTGCTCATCCAGACGCGGACGATCTCCAGGGCGAGGGCGGAGCCGATGATCTTGCCGCCGAGGCACAGCACGTTGGTGTTGGAGTGCGATCGGGCCAGCCCGGCGCAGAACGGGTCCTGGCACACCGCCGCGAACACCGTCGCGATCTTGTTCGCGATCATCGCGCTGCCGTACCCGACCCCGTCGACGAAGATGCCACGGTCCACCTCGCCCCGGCCGACGGCGAGCGCGGCCGGGTACACGAAATCAGGCAGATCGCAGGCGCTCTCGTCGTGCGTGCCGAAGTCCACGACCTCGTGGCCCTGCCCCTCGAGCACGTTCTTGATCTCCAGCTTCAGCGCGTACCCGGCGTGATCGTTGGCCATCGCGATGCGCATCGCCGTGCTCCCTCAGCTGTTGGGCCGCCGTCCCGGATCGGGCGGGACACCCCGGGCGTCGGCTCCGGCCACGCTAGCGCCGGGTCGCGACGGCCGCGCGGCGATCGGGACCGGCAGCGAACGAGAATGATCGGCATGGCACTGCCCGTCCGCGACACCCGCGTCACCTTTCCGGGCGGGTCCGTCCGGGAGACGGCGACCGTCCTGGCGGTCGGCGCGGGCCGGCCGGCGGCGGCCGACCGGCTGGACCTGGTCACCGACGTGTCCCCGTTCCATCCCGTGGACCCGCGCTGGCCGGACCAGGGCCCGGACGCCGGCGAACTCGTCGGGGCCGACGGGCGTCGGTGGCCCGTGGCGGACTGCGTCGTCGGCGCGACCGACGGGTCGACGCTGTTCGTCGGCGACGCGGTGCCGGTCCGGCGGGGCGAGCCGGGCTGGGCGTTCGTGGTCGTGCACCGGCTCGCCGCGCCCGCGTCCGGGGCGCCGGCGGCCGGGGACGCCGTCACGCTGGAGGTGGATCCGGACGCCCGGCAAGCCGTCTCCGCCGGGCACACCGGGTGTCACGTCGCCGCCGTCGCCCTCAATGCGGCGCTGGCCGGGCGCTGGCGGCGGGAGGTGACGACGGACGGGCTCGGCGCGCCCGACTTCGACCAGCTGGCCATCACCTCGTCGCGCATCCACCCTGAGGGCTCGGTGGACACCTACCGGATCGGAAAGTCGTTGCGCAAGAAAGGGTTCGATCCGGCGGGCCTCGCCGAGGCGCTCCCGCACATCGAGGCGGCGGCGAACGCGACGCTCGCGAGGTGGCTCGACGCCGGCGCCGTGAGCCGGATCGAGTGCGCGGGTCCTGGACTCACCGACCTGCGCACCTGGGTGTGCGAGCTGCCCGATGGGGTGCAGCGGATCGCCTGCGGCGGAACGCATCTGCGCTCGCTCACCGGGCTCGCCGGGCTCGGCGTGCGGCTCGCCTTCGACGAAGCGGCCGGCGAGTTGCGGATGGGCACGACCGCCCGGCTCCGCCGCGCCTGAGTCACCGGCCGAAGCCGGGGTCGGCCGCCTCCTCGGCCTTCTCGAGCACCCGCAGGATGTTGCCGAAGGTCAGCGCCTCGAGATCGGCGTCGGGCCAGCCGCGCTCGGCCAGCTCGGCCAGCAGCGCCGGGTATGTCGAGACGTCCTCGAGCCCGATCGGCAGCTCGCCGACGCCGTCGAAGTCGCCGCCCAGCCCGATGTGATCCCGCCCGGCGCGGTCGCGGGCGTGCTCGATGTGGTCGGCCACGTCCGCGAGCGTCGCCCGGGGCGCTGGATTCTCGGCCCGCCACGCGTCCAGCGCGGCCACCGCCGCGGGGTCGGCGGCGGCGTGGTCGTGCTCGGTGTACACGGTGACCTTGTCCAGCCCGAGCTCGTGCCGGCGCGCGTCCTCCGCCGCGCCGTGCTCGGCGCACGCGGCGTTCACGAAGTCGGGCACGAAGGTGATCATCGCGACGCCGCCGTTGCCGGCGAGCCTGGCGAGCACGTCGTCCGGGACGTCCCGCACGTGGTCGACCAGCGCGCGGCAGGATGAGTGCGAGAAGATCACCGGCGCGGCCGAGACATCAAGCGCCGCATGCATGGTCGCCGGGGCGACGTGCGACAGGTCGACCAGCATGCCGATCCGGTTCATCTCCGCGACCACCTCGCGCCCGAAGTCGGACAGCCCGCCCACCGCCGGCGCGTCGGTCGCGGCATCCGCCCACGGCACGTTCTGGTTGTGCGTGAGCGTCATGTACGCGACGCCCAGCCGGCGGAGCATGCGCAGCACGCCCATCGAGGAGTCGATGCTGTGCCCGCCCTCGGCGCCGAGCAGCGCCGCGATCCGGCCGTCGGCCACGGCCGCGCGCACGTCGGCCGCGGTGCGGGCCGCACGGAACGTCTCCGGGTACGCGCGCGACGATCGCCGCCACGCAGTCGATCTGCTCCAGCGTGGCGGTCACGGCGGCGCCGCCGACCAGCGTGCCGGGGACGTAGACCGAGAAGAACTGCGCGCCGACGCCGCCGGCTCGCAGCCGCGGGATGTCGGTGTGCAGCAGCGGTTGCCGGACCGCGATGTCCCTGGCGTCCAGGTCGTAGCCGACCTGCTTGCGCAGCGCCCAGGCGATGTCGTTGTGCCCGTCGACCACCGGGGCGCGGGCCAGCAGCGCCGCGATCCGGCCCGTGGCCGCCACGCCGGCGGTGGCCGTCATCGCATCACCGACAGGCGCCGCACGGCGTCGTCGATGACCTCGTCGCGCTTGCAGAACGCGAAGCGGACGAACGGCTTCCCGTCGGCCGGGTCGTCGTAGAACACCTCGGCGGGCACCGCGACCACGCCGGCCCGACCCGGCAGGTCGAGGCAGAACTGCATCCCGTCGGACCCGCCGAGCGGCCGGATGTCCGCCATCACGAAGTAGGTGCCGCTGGGCCGCAGCACGCCGAATCCCGCGGCGGCCAGCCCGTCGGCGAGCCGATCCCGCTTGTCCTGCAGGCTGTCCCGCAACTCCGCGACCCACCCCATCTCGATCCCGCAGCGCCCCGGCCACGGCCGGCTGGAACGGTGCCCCGCTGACGTAGGTCAGGTACTGCTTGGCCGCGCGGACCGCGGCGATCAGCGGGGCCGGACCGCAGGCCCAGCCGATCTTCCAGCCCGTGACGTTGAACGTCTTGCCGGCGCTGGAGACCGTCACCGTCCGCTCGGCCATGCCGTCGAGAGTGCCGAGCGGGCGGTGCCGGACGCCGTCGAAGATCAGGTACTCGTAGACCTCGTCGGTGATCACGATGAGGTCGTGCTCGACCGCGATGCGGGCGATGCCGGCCAGCTCGGCGTCGGTGAGCACGGCGCCGGTCGGGTTGTGCGGCGAGTTGACGATGAGCACCCTGCTGTCCGGGCCGATCGCCCCGGCGAGCTCGTCGACGTCCAGGGCGAACCGGCCGGCGGCGTCGGGCCGGAGCGGCACCGAGCGACGCCGCGCGCCGGACATCGCGACGACGGCGGGATAGGAGTCGTAGTGCGGCTCCAGCATCAGCACCTCGTCGCCGGACTGGCACAGCCCGAGCACGGCGGCCGCGATGCCCTCCGTCGCGCCCGCGGTGACCAGCACCTCGGAGTCCGGGTCGAAGTGCTGCCCGTGGTCGCGAAGCCTCGCCGTCGCGATCGCGGCGCGCAGCTCGGGCACGCCCGGGCCGGGCGGGTACTGGTTCGCACCCTCGGCGATCGCCCGCTGCGCGCCCGCGAGCAGCGAGGCCGGCCCGTCGGTGTCGGGGAAGCCCTGGCCGAGGTTGATCGAGCCGGTGCGCGCCGCCAGCGCGGACATCTCGGCGAAGATCGTCGTGGTGAACGGCCGCAGCCGCTCGACCAGCGGATCTGTCAGTCGGCCGGTCGAACGCCCGGTCCGGAACGCCGGAAGCATCCGTCATTCCTACCGCGCCACCGCGCGTCCGGCGGCACCGGTCGCCGCGGCACGCGTCCAGGCGTGGGACGGTTCGCCTCTCCTGTGGAGACAATGAGCCATGAGCACGCTCGAGTCAGATCCGGCCGCGACCGTTCCGGCACCGGCACCGGCGGGTCCTGGTCGCCGCCGACGACCCCCAGCGATCACCGATCTGACGCCCGCCGATCAGGTGCGGCGCCGCGCCCTGATCCGGATGAAGACGATCGCCACCGGCGCACTCGTCGTGATGGCGATCATCTTCGTCATCGCCTTCACCCTGCGAGGACGAGTACCCCTGGCTGGGGTACGTGCGGGCGATGGCCGAGGCCGGCATGGTCGGCGCGCTCGCCGACTGGTTCGCCGTCACCGCGCTGTTCCGACACCCGCTGGGGCTGCCCATCCCGCACACGGCGATCATCCCGCGACGCAAGGACGCCATCGGTGAATCGCTGTCGGAGTTCGTCGCGACCAACTTCCTGTCCGAGGACGTGGTGCGCGAGCGGCTCGCCCGGTTCTCCATCGCGCAGCGGGTCGGCGAGTTCCTGGCGAACCCCGAGTCGGCGCAGCGGGTGACGAGCGAGCTGGCCACCGCGATCCGGGGCATCACCAACGTGCTCAGCGACGACCAGGTGGCCGACCTGCTGGAAACGATGGCCCGGCGCAAGATCGCGGAGACGAAGATCGGGCCGCCGCTGGGCCGGATCGCGGCCGAGGTGTTCGAACGCGGTGATCACCACCCGCTCGTCGACTTCATCGTGGACCG
Source organism: uncultured Actinomycetota bacterium (assembly GCA_963844455.1). GTDB lineage: Bacteria > Actinomycetota > Actinomycetes > Mycobacteriales > Nakamurellaceae > Nakamurella. The sequence continues at coordinate 6,804 of CAWJOH010000026.1, read as the reverse complement.
CTGCCACGAGTGGATCAGGGACAACTACACGGCGGTGTCCAGGGTCGTCGCGCAGCGCGCGCCGTCGTGGTCGCCGAAGTTCCTCGACTCGATGGTCGCCGACCGGATCTACCACGAGGTCGAGGCGTTCGCGCTGGCCGTCAAGGAGGATCCCGATCATCAGCTGCGCCAGGCGCTGGACCGTTTCCTCGCGGAGTTCGCGCAGGACCTGCAGCACGATCCGGACACGATCCAGCGCGCCGAGAACATCAAGGAGCGGGTCATCGAGAACGCGGAGGTCCGCACCCTCGCGGCGAGCGCCTGGACGTCGATCAAGGACTCGCTGGTGCAGGCGGCGGAGGACCCGTCGTCCCCGCTGCGCACGTCGGTGACCGAGGGTCTGATCGCCTTCGGCCGGGAGCTCGCCGACGGCGGGCCGATGGCGGTGAAGGTGAACGGTTGGGTGGCGGACGCCGCCGGCTACATCGCCCGCAACCACGCGCGATCCATCACCGGCATCATCGACGAGACCATCTCGCGCTGGGACGGCGAGGCGACCAGCCGGAAGATCGAGCTGCAGGTCGGACGGGACCTGCAGTTCATCAGGATCAACGGCACCGTCGTCGGTGCGCTGGCGGGCCTGGTGATCTACACGCTGGCAGAGCTGTTCCTCTGAGCTGTTCCTCTGGGCGTTCCTCTGGGCTGTTCCTCTCGGCGGATCGCCGAGCGGTCCATCGCGGTTCGCGCGGACGAAATCCCGGTGCCCGTGCCGGCTCCCGCGCGGACGGAACGGACCGCGCGCGGCTGTCGGCCGTCTGTGGTCCCATGCTGCCCATGACAAGCACATCCCCGGGCATCGCGGTCTTCGATCTCGTCGTCCTGGACACCCCGGACCCGGGGCGGCTGGCCGACTTCTACTGCGCCCTGCTCGGCTGGCACGTCGTCCGCGCGGACGACGACTGGGTGACCGTCCGGCCGGACCAGGACGCGCCGTACGGACTGGGGTTCCAGCTCGCGCCCGACCACGTGCCGCCGACGTGGCCGGACACTGCGGTCCCGCAGCAGGTGCACCTCGACGTCAACGTGCAGGACGTGGACGCCGCCGAGCGCCAGGTGCTCGCCCTCGGCGCGACGGCGACCGGGATGCCGGGCACCGACGAGACCTTCCGCGTGTACCTCGATCCGTCGGGGCATCCGTTCTGCCTGTGCTGGTAGCACGCGGGCAGCGATGAGGTTCGCGCCGACGTCGGCCGACCGGCTGCCGAACGAACTCGCGGACTGGATCCGGCGCTCGCCGTCCGGTCATCCGACCGCCCATCCTGTGGTCGGCATCGACGGCCCCGCCGAGGTGGGCGCGACCGCCCTCGCCGACGGCGTGGCCACCGCCCTGGCGGCCCTCGGCCGACCGGCGCTGCGGGTGTCGACCGGCTGGTGGTGGCGCTCCGCGGCCCTGCGGCTCGAGTTCGGCCGCCGGGACGTGGACATGCTGCTCACCGGGTGGGTGGACGCGGCCGCCCTGACCCGGGAGGTGTTCGGACCGCTCGCGTCCGGCGCGGGCGCGGTGATCACCCGGCTCCGCGATCCGGCGACCGACCGGTCCGTGCGCGAGCCGGCGGTGGCGGTGCCGCCGCACGCACCGGTCGTCGTCGACGGGCCCTTCCTGCTCGCGACCGACCTGCCGCTGCAGCGCCTCGTCCACCTCCGCCTGTCCCCGGCCGCGCTGGCCCGCGCGCTCCCCGATGAGCGCGCATGGTGGCTCGACGGGTTCGAGCGGTACGGCCGGGAGTACGCGCCGGAGGACCGCGCGGACGTCGTCGTCGCGTACGACCACCCGCGATCGCCGGCCATCGCGTGGGCTGCCGGCAGCCGCTGATCGGCGGTCCGCGGGCGCCGCAGTGATCGTGATGAGCCTCACTGATCTGCGCTAACAGTAGTGCTTGCAGTTGCAAGCAGTGCCCGCTAACCTGGAGATCGAGGTTCCGAGCGGGTGCCCGACGCGACACCACCGACGAGATCACAGGCCGCATCGCAGCGAAGGGGAGTGGCATCCGGCATGGATCTGCACCCGGTCGTCGACCCGGTTCGGGAGCTCGGTGAGTTCATCCGGGCGCAGCGCGTCGCAGCCCAGATCTCGGTCCGGGCGCTCGCCGAGAAGTCCGGGGTATCCAATCCGTACCTGTCCCAGGTGGAGCGCGGTCTGCGGCGGCCCAGTGCCGAGATCCTGGTGCAGATCGCGCGTGCGCTGTCCATGTCCGTCGAGTCGCTGCTGGCGATGGCGGGAATCCTGGACAGCCCGGAGCCGGCCACGCCCGTCCTCCTGGCGATCAGGGCGGACGACAGGCTGACCGAACGGCAGAAGTCGGCGCTGACCGAGATCTACACCGCGTTCCGCGGTGAGCACGACGACGGGGCGGACGGAGCCGATCCCGTTGCGGACACCGAACCTGCCGACGGCGACGGGGTGCAGACCACCGAAGCCCTGATGACGGCGGTACTGCAGCCGGCCAGGAACGGCACGACCGGCACCGCATCCCAGACCTGACGTACCCACGCTCGCGCCGGACACCCGGCGCCCGGAAGGAGCACCATGTCGTTTCCCGGCACGTCTTTTCCCAGTGACATCAAGGCGGTCTCCGACAATGCGATCGAGCAGATCGCCGACCGCTTCGACGACCTGCCCCGCCCGCTGCTGGTCGCCATCGGCGCCGGCGACATGGCGGTCGAGCAGCTGGCCGCGCTGCGGCAGGCGCTGATCGAGCAGCTCTCCGAGGCGCCGAAGGGCACGGAGGACATCGCCGCGCTCGCCACCGACTGGCAGGACAGGGCGCAGAAGACCGCGCAGGACTGGCAGGACAAGGCCCAGGCGTTCGCGCTCGACCTGCAGAAGAAGGTGCAGCAGGCCATCCAGGAGTGGCAGGACCGGGTCCAGGAGTGGCAGGGCAGGGCGCAGCAGGCCGCCAAGGAGCTGCCGGGCCAGGCCGCGAAGACCGCGTCCGACCTGCAGGAGCGCGCGCAGCTGGCCGCCACCGACCTGCCCGGATCCGCGCAGAAGGCCGCCGCCGAGCTGCCCGAGCAGGCGCAGAAGGTCGCCGCCGAGATCGCCCAGACCATCCAGGGCTTCGCCGCCCAGGTGCCGACCAAGTCCCAGGAGCTGCTCGCCGAGCTGCCGGGCAAGCTGTCGGAGTTCACCAACGACGTCACGCTGGAATCGCTGCGCGACACCGTCGAGGCCTACACGCAGCTCGTCGGCTCGATCTACGGCAGCCTCGCCGACCGCGGTGACAAGGCGTGGTCGAAGGTCCGCTCCAGCTCGCTGAAGCCGGGCACCGTCGTCGAGGCGACCTCCGAGGCCGCCGGGACCGTCCGCAGGGCGTCGTCCGATGCGGCCCCGGCGGCGTGCCAAGCCGGCTCGCCGGACAGCCTCGACCGTCCGCACCGGAGTTCGACGGTCGGCGCCGAAGGCCGCCGCCACGCGCTCGACCGCGACTGCGAAGTCCGCGACTGCGAAGTCCGCGACCGCGAAGTCCGCGACCGCCAAGGCTGCTGCCTCGAAGGGCGCGACCTCGAAGGCAGCCTCCCCGAAGGCCGCGTCCGCGAAGGGTGCCGCAGGAAAGGCGAGCGCGACCCGGGCCACGTCGGCGACCGGCGCCGCGAAGCCGGCGAAGGCCACCGCGAAGCGGGCGTCGTCCGCCGCCTCGACGGCGAAGTCGACCGCGAAGGCGGCCGGCAGGTCGACGACCACGCGCGCCCGGCAGGCGGCGGCGAAGCCGTCTACCGACAGCTGATCGACCGACTGACGGCTGATCGACGTTCGGCCGCAGTCCTCAGACTCGGAAGCCCGGAGTGCCCAGCGCGCTCCGGGCTTTCGGCCGTCCGGGGCCGGGTGTCCGAGCGTGCCGCGACACGGCCTGACCCGGCGCGACCGGGGTGCCGACACCGACGAACCGCGCGCGGGGGTGGACCGAGCCGCGGTGACACGTAGGCTTGGTACGTGAGTATTGTCGCGCCGATCATCGACATCATCACGTGGATTCTTGCCGTCGTCGGTGCGCTGATCGGGGTGTTCGCGGCCGTGGATGCCGCCAGCCGGCGGGCCGACGCCTTCGCCGCGGCGGACAAGCAGACGAAGGGCACCTGGACCGGCATCACGATCGCCTGCGCCGTCGCGCTCGGGCTGGCGTTCTTCGGCGGCGCCTTCGCACCGCAGAACATCCTCTGGCTCGCCGGGCTCACCGGCAGCCTCGTCTACCTGCTCGACGTGCGCCCGCGGCTGCGCGAGGTGCAGCGGGGCGGGCGCTGGTAGCCGGCGGAATCCACCGGGTTCCGGGACTGCCGACGCCGTCGCCAGGCCAGGGAGGGCCCGGCAAGCCGGAACGTCGGCAGCCGGAGCAGCGGTCGGATCAGCCCGCGACGTCCCGGCCGGGGCTCGGTGCGTGCACGGCGCCGCCGCGCTCGTGCCGGCGCCCGTCAGCGGCCGCACCCGCCGTGTTCTCGGCGGCGAGGCGCTTGCGCTCGCGGTCGTACGCGATGTGGATCTCGGACTCGGCGGCGGCCCGGTTCACCCAGTCGGCGCCCTCGACACTCTTCCCGGGCTCCAGGTCCTTGTAGACCTCGAAGAAGTGCTGGATCTCCAGCCGCTCGAAGATCACCAGGTCGTCCAGGTCCTGCAGGTGCGCCTGGCGGGGGTCATGGGCGGCGACGCACAGCACCTTGTCGTCCGGGCCCGCCTCGTCCGTCATGCGGAACATGCCGATGGCCCGCGCGGTGACCAGGCAGCCGGGGAACGTCGGCGCCTCCAGCAGCACCAGCGCGTCCAGCGGATCGCCGTCCTGGCCGAGCGTGTTGTCGATGAAGCCGTAGTCCGCCGGGTATTGGGTCGCGGTGAACAGCGTGCGGTCGAGCCGGATCCGCCCGCTGTGATGATCGACCTCGTACTTGTTCCGGCTGCCCTTGGGGATCTCGATGGTGACGTCGAAGTCCACTGCTGCCACCTTTCGCGTGGGCGCCTGAAGGCCAGTGCTGCGGTTCGGCGGCCCGGCGAGGGCCAACGCAGACTCTAGTCTGGAGGCGTTGGTCGGGCTCGTCGTGCCCGATCACGGTGAGTCGAAACCAGTCGAGACCGAGTCGCCCAGCGAGTTCGTGGTCGGGTTCCGCCGGCGACGACGGATGGCCGGCTCCGGGATGACAAACGAGAAGGAGTGCTGCGGTGGTGGTGTCGCGCACGTCGCGGCGGGTGGCGATCGTCGTGGTGTCCGTGCTGGTCGTCGCGGCCGTGGCCGCCGGCCTGATCTGGTACCTGGCCCCCCGCGGCGACTCGACCGCCACCGACGCTCCGCCCGCGGTCGAGATCGTCGATCCGCCGGTCGTCGAGGCGCCGCCCAAGATCGTCCCGCAACCGGCCAGCGACAAGGCTCCGACCGGCGCCGGCATCCTCGCCCAGCTGTCGCCGCTGCTGGCCAACCCGTCGCTCGCCCAGTTCAGCGGCATCGTCATCGACCCAGCGGCGGACAACGCCACGCTCTGGAACCAGGACTCGACCGCCCCGCAGATCCCCGCATCGACGGCCAAGCTGATGACCGGCGCGGCGCTGCTCACCTCGGTCGACCCGACGAGCCGCTTCGTGACCAAGGTGGTGCGCGGCGACCAGGAGGGCGACATCGTGCTGGTCGGCGGCGGCGACGTCACGCTGTCCGCGCGCAACGAGGGTGTCGGCACGGTCTACGAGGGTGCGCCGCTGATGAGCGACCTCGCCGCGCAGGTCAAGGCGAGCGGTGTCGACGTGCAGCGCATCGTGATGGACACCGAGTACTGGACCGGCCCCGATCTGGCGGACGGCTGGCAGACGTCGGACATCCGCGGCACACCGGCGAGCGCGCAGGGCTACATCACGCGGATGTCGCCGCTGATGGTGGACGGCGACCGCGAGGACCCGGCCAACGAGAACTCCATCCGCACCGGCGAGCCCACCGAGACCGCGGGCAGGGCGCTCGCCCGGTTGCTCGGCACCCCCGAGCTGCCGCTGGTGGACGGCACCGCGCCGGAGGGTGGCGAGGTCATCGCGCAGGTGTCGTCGCAGCCGATGTCCGTGCTGCTCGCCCAGGCCCTGGAGAAGTCGGACAACGTGCTCGCGGAGGCGCTGGCCCGCCAGGTCGCCATCGCCCGCGGCGCGCCACCCAGCTTCCAGGGTTCGGCGGCGGCCATCCTCGAATCGCTCGAGGACCTCGGCATCGACACCATCGGGGTGGAGGTCTTCGACGGCTCCGGCCTGTCCACGAACGACCGGGTGCCGCCGGCGGTGCTCGCCCAGGTCGTCTCGATGGCCGTGAACGGCACCCCGCCGGCGATGCGCAACCTGTTGACGGGCATGCCGATCGCCGGCGTCTCCGGCAGCCTCGAGGACCGGTTCCAGGACGACGCCTCGCGCGCGGGCGCGGGCTGGGTGCGCGCGAAGACCGGCTCGCTCGAGGTGACCTACGCGCTGGTCGGCTACGTGCCCGACGTCGACGGCAGGTTGCTGGTGTTCGCCTTCGTCTCGAACGGCGTCGGGCCGGGAACGCGGCCGGCCCTGGACGCGCTGGCGGCGTCGCTGCGCGGCTGCGGCTGCATTCTCTAGCCGCCCGCGCCGGCCGTTCGCACGACGGGCCCGCCCCGACCGCGACTCCGGCGACGCGGACCGCATCCCGGCGTCCTCTACCGTGGCAGACGTGGCAGCCGACACCGGGACGATCGGTCCGATCGACTGGACCGCGGCGATCCGGGCCGGGCAGCGGCTGGCGCCGACCGGCCCGCCCGTCACCCCCGCCGAGGCCGCGCGGGTGGTCGCCG
>CAWJOH010000025.1:0-90939 GCA_963844455.1 uncultured Actinomycetota bacterium | reverse complement strand
CCGAGGGCCTGGGCCTGTCCAACGAGGACATCCAGGACAACATCTTCGGCGCGCTCGCCGAGCCCGTGCTCGGGTCGGCGCTGAGCAACCTGCTGTTCCTGGCCGTGCTGGCATCGTCGGCGGCCAGCCTCATGACGACGTTCCTACCGACCACGCGCACGATGCTGGGGATGGCGACGTACAAGGCGCTGCCAGCGCGGTTCGCCCGGATCCACCCGAAGTACCTGACCCCGGGCTACGGCACGATCGTCGCCGGCATCATCGCCGGCTCGTTCTACACCGTCCTGACCTTCGTGTCGGAGGCCGTGCTGACCGACACGATCCTGTCGCTCGGCCTGATGATCTGCTTCTACTACGGGCTCACCGCGATCGGCTGCGTCTGGTTCTTCCGCAAGGACCTCTTCACCAGCTTCTACAACGTCATCTTCAAGTTCCTCTTCCCGCTCGTCGGCGGCATCGGCCTGTGGTTCGTGTTCTTCCAGACCCTCAAGGACAGCGCGGATCCCGAGTACGACGGCACCGGCGAGAGCATCTTCGGCCTGGGCGTGGTGCTGGTCCTCGGCCTCGGCCTGATCCTGCTCGGTGTCGTGGTCATGTTGATCTGGCGGGTTCGGGCGCCGGCGTTCTTCCGCGGCGAGACCCTCCGCCGGAACACGCCCACGTTGATCATCGAGGAGTAGCGCTCCTCTCGGGCCGCGCCGGGGCTCGCTTCCTCGCGAGTCGCAGGGTGGCGGCTCGTCGAGTGAACCGCAGCCGGTCAATGATGTCGTTCCACGCCGGCATGTGACCGTCAGCGGTTCACTCGGCGGGGGCTCGTCGCCGCGCTGGAGGGGTGGCCGGCGAGGCGGGCCATGGTGCCCGACACGGAGCTCAGGAGGTCCAGCGGTTCGTCGGCGATCTGCCGGGGAGTGAATCGCAGGACGGTGTAACGGGCCTCGACGAGGAGATTCTGCCGCCGCCGGTCCGCGTCCCGCTGCGCGTCGGTCGAATGGTGCGCGTGCCCGTCGATCTCGACGATCAATCGAAGGTCCTCGAACAGCACATCCGGGTACCACAGGCGTCCGCCGGCGAGGACCGGCGCATTTCCCAGCCACCCGCGCACTCCGGCGCGTCGAAAAGCCAAATGCAGGGCGCGTTCCGGCGACGACCATGGGTTGTCCGCCACCTCCGCGACGCTCGCCCGCGCCCGGGTTTGACCACGCCGTCGGGTGCCCAGGACCAGCGCTTGACGCAGCGCCGACTGGCGTAGCCCCCCACGGAGCGCGACGTCCAGCAGGTCGGGCGCGCCGGCGCGGGCCAGCCGCAGGCACGTCGCCGCCGGCGTGGTGACGGCGATCCGCCGATGGAGGGCGACCTCGTGCTCCGTGCGGATCGCACCGGTTGAACCTGCCCACGGTGATGCCTGCCTGCGCCGACATGCGCCGCCGAGGCGGGACGACGACCTCGACGTGGCCGGGCTCCCGGTCGGTCAGGCGCCACCACCACGCCGCCGCCGCGCCGCTGATCACCGAGTCCTCGCCGGCCCACAACCAGGCGGCGCGGATGCGGGAAGCCGCAGGGGATTCGCTGTCGGCGACCCGGTAGACCCGCGGCAGGACCATCGTCCAGCGACCGCGCCGGACCTTCGAGTCGATCGCTGCCTCCGAAAAGCCCGTGGCCAGCGCCTGATCGCGGCGGATCACCCCGTGCTGGAGCTGCAGGACGGCGTCCAGACCTGCGACGAGCGCGAGCGTGAGGCAGTCCATGCACGCATTCGATGGGGCGAGTGCCCGCGCGTCGAGGCAGCGTCGCGCGCTGTGGATCGCGAGGCGGGATGGGGACACGTCGACGGTGCCGGCGAGGCGCATCGCGTCGCGTGGAGCCCTCGGCTGAACCGCTCCCGGTCGGGGACGCGCCGTGCGCCGGGTTGCTGACCGGCAGAGGTTCAGGCGACGGCCCGTCGAGCCGCGAACGCACGCTCCGAGAGAGCCGCGAACGGACGCTGCGAGGGCTGACATGCTGAACAAGCGAGTCAGTCCAGCGAGACGCCGACCAGGACCGGCTCGGGATGCAGTGTGACGCCGAAGGTGTCGCGGACGCCGTCGCGGAGCTCGCGGGCCAGGGCGATCAGGTCGGCGGTGGTGCCGCCGCGGTTGGTCAGCGCGAGGGTGTGCTTGCCGGACAGCGCGACCCGGCCGCCGGGCCCGGCGTAGCCCTTCGAGAAGCCAGCCCGCTCGATCAGCCACGCCGCGGAGAGCTTGACGAAGCCGTCGCCGGAGTCGGGCGCGGGATAGCGGGGGTAGCGGACGTCGTCGCCGAGGCGGGCGCGGATCCGCGCGTCGACGGCCGCGGACTCGGCGCGGGACAGGATCGGGTTGGTGAAGAAGGAGCCGACGCTGTAGGTGTCCGGGTCATCCGGATCCAGCACCATGCCCTTGCCGCGCCGCAGGCCCAGGACCGCCGCCCGGACGTCGGCCGCCGGCGCGGAATCACCCACCGAGACCCCCAGTGCCCGAGCGAGTTCCGCGTACCGCACGGTCACCGGACGGCGGGTGAGCCGCAGCGTCACCGATGTCACCACCGCGCGGTCGGTGCCGCGCAGCATCGAGGACCGGTAGGCGAGCCGCAGGTCGGCCGCCGGCAGCGCGCGCACGGCGCCGGCCGCCCGGTCGTAGACCTCGACGGACAGCAGCATCTCGGCGATCTCCGTGCCGTACGCCCCCACGTTCTGCACGGGCGTCGCGCCCGTCGACCCCGGGATGCCGGACAGCGGTGCCACCTCGGACCAGCCGTCCGCGACCAGCCGACCGACCACGGCGTCCCAGTCCTCGCCGGCGCCGATCGTGACCAGGGCGGCATCGTCGGCGCGATCGGCACCGGCGGCGCGATCGGCACCGCGCGGCACGCTTCGGCACCGACGAGACCGCCGGCACCGGCGACGGGGGTCACCGTGATCCCCGGCACCGCGATCCGCAGCACCGGCACGGCAACGCCGGCGTCGGCGATCACCAGGTTCGAGCCGCCGCCGAGCACCAGGATCCCCGTGCCCGCCCGGTCCGCCGCGCCCACCGCGGCTGCGACCTCCTCGACGGTCGTGGCGGTGGCCAGCGACGGTGCGGGTCCGCCCAGCCGCAGCGTGGTCAGCTCCGAGAGGAGCGCTGGACCGGGCATCCGGTCAGGGTAATGACGCCGCGACTCGGTCCGAGACCGACCGGGGACCTGCGGCGCGGGATGTTTCGTGTTGATCGCGATCTCCGCTCGCCGGTCGGCGCCCTCAGGAACGGGGCCTACGGTGGACGTCGGACCTCGACCGAAGGGAGCCGGGCGTTGCCTCTTTCGCCCACGAGACACCGCCGACCCCACGGCCGACCCCACGCCCGAGCGGGTCGCGGCCGACCGGACGGCCGACCCGCCCGCCGATCACAACGGCGGGGAATGGTCGCCCGGGTGCTGGCCCTGCTCGTCCTGGTCGCGTTGGTCGCGTCCGGCTGCGCGTCCGGCGCGCAGGACGACGTCGTCACCGTCACCTCCACCGCGGTTCCCGAGGTCACCGCCCCCGGACTGAGCGAATCCAGCGCGCCCAGCTCGACCGCCAACGAGCTGTCCAGCACGGTCCGGGTGAGCGCGAAACCCAAGTTCGGCAGCACCGACGTCGAGCCGAGCGCCCAGGTCACCGTGACCGTGTTCTCCGCGGACATCAAGGAGCTGACGGTCGCCGGCGACGACGGCGTGCTGGTGACCGGCACGATCTCCGAGGACAAGTCCACCTGGACGCTCGGCCAGCGGCTGAACTACAACACCACCTATACGTTCACCGGCACCGCGGTCACCGACTCGGGCGAGGAATCGCCGATCACCGGCACGCTGGCGACGATCAAGCCCGAGAAGACGATCCGGGCGTCGTTCCAGATCCCCAGCGGCACCACCGTGGGCGTGGCCGCGCCGGTGATCATCACCTTCGCCGAGCCGGTGCAGGACAAGGCCGCCGCGCAGGCCACCTTCAAGCTCACCACCGACAAGGGGGACATCCCCGGATCGTGGGGCTGGCTGCAGGACGAGGACATCCAGGGCACCGGCGTCGCGCAGTCGATCGTGCACTTCCGGCCCGCCGCGTACTGGCCGGGCTACACCAACGTGCACGTCGAGGCGAACCTCTACGGCGTGAGCTACGGCAACGGCGCGTGGGGCGAGGAGGACATCGTCACCGACTTCACCGTCGGCCGGTCGCAGGTCGTCAAGGCGGACGTGAACACCTTCCGGATGGTCGTGCTGATCGACGACAAGATCGTCCGGAACTACGCGGTGTCCTACGGCAAGGAGTCCGTGCCGGGGCGCGCGACGGTCAGCGGCGTCCACGTGGTGACCGAGAAGTTCCCCGAGTTCTCGATGTGCAACCCGGAGTTCGACTACTGCAACCTGGTCGAGAAGTGGGCGGTCCGGATCAACAACAACGGCGAGTTCATCCACGAGAACCCCCAAACGGTGCCGTTCCTGGGCAAAGCTAACGTCTCCCACGGCTGCGTCAACATGGGGCCGGGGGACGCCGAGGACTTCTACAACCTGACGATCTACGGTGACCCCGTCGAGGTCACCAACACCGGCGTGCCGATGACCGAGGCCGACTACATCTACGACTGGATCTACAGCTGGGAGGACTGGGTGAAACTGTCCGCGCTGTAGCGCCGGGACCGGGCGTCGCCCCGATCACCATCGCGCTCGGCGGGCCCGCACGAGAGAGTCCTGCACGATTCAGGGAGGAGCCCTGACGTCCCCCATGCACGCGTTCGGTTCGGATCAGATCCGCCGGCTGGCGGCGATCTCGCTGCACACCTCGCCGCTGGCGCAGCCCGGCGCCGGCGACGCCGGCGGGATGAACGTGTACATCGATCAGACCGCGCGCCGGCTCGCGTCGCGGGGGGTCCAGGTCGAGATCTTCACCAGGGCGACCTCGTCGGAGCAGCCGCCGGCCGCCGAGCTGGTGCCCGGGGTGACGGTGCGGCACATCATCGCCGGCCCGTTCGAGGGCATGGAGAAGGAGGACCTGCCCGGCCAGCTCTGCTCCTTCGCGGCCGGCGTGCTGCGCGCGGAGGCCAGGCGCGAGCGCGGCTTCTACGACGTCATCCATTCCCACTACTGGCTCTCCGGCCAGGTCGGCTACCTCGCCAAGGACCGCTGGGGCGTGCCGCTCGTGCACTCGGCGCACACCCTGGCCCGGGTGAAGAACGCGGCGATGGCGCAGGACGACGACCCGGAGCCGCGCGGCCGGCTGATCGGCGAGGACCAGGTGGTGGCAGAGGCCGACCGGCTGGTGGCGAACACCGGGACCGAGGCCGGCCAGCTGGTGGAGCTGTACGGCGCGGATCCCACCCGCATCGACGTGGTGCCGCCGGGTGTCGACACCGACGTCTTCGCGCCCGGCGGGCGGGACGCCCGCGCCCGCGCCCGCGCCGAGCTGGGCCTCGGGGACGACGAGCGGGTGATCGTCTTCGCCGGCCGCATCCAGCCGCTGAAGGGGCCGGACGTGGTCGTCGAGGCGCTCAGGCTGCTGCTCGACCGGCACCCGGACGTGGGCTGGCGGGTCCTGATCGTCGGCGGCGAGTCCGGCACCGGCCGGCACCGCGACCACTGGCTCGCCGACCTGGCCGAGCAGCGACGGGTGGCCGACCGCGTGCAGCTGCGTCCCCCGGTGCCGGCGGCCGAGCTCGCGGAGATCTACCGGGCGGCCGACGTCGTCGCGGTGCCCAGCTACAACGAGTCGTTCGGGCTCGTCGCGCTCGAGGCCCAGGCGGCGGGCACCCCGGTGGTCGCGGCCGCGGTCGGCGGGCTGACCGTCGCGGTGGACGACGGGGTGACCGGCGAACTGGTCGACGGGCACGACCCGGCCGACTGGGCCGACCGGCTCGCCGACGTGGTGCTCGACCCGGCCAGGCGCGCGCGGATGGCGGAGGCCGCGCCGCGGCAGGCCGCGCGGTTCTCGTGGGACGTCACCGTGGACGGGCTCCTGGAGTGCTACGCCAGGGCGCGCGCCGGATACGCCGACGAGTTCCCGGACACGCCGGCGCGACCGGCCGCCGAGCTGGCCGGCCGGTGACCAGGGGCGCGCGGGCGGGCCGATGACCGCGGACGAGCTGGAGCGCGTGCTGGCCGAGCTGGGGGTGGCCGCGACGCGCGAGGGGGAGGACGCCTTCCTGGTGACGATGCCCGGGGAGCGCCGGCACCGCACCCTGGTCTGGCTGGTGCTGGGCGATCACCACCTGCTGGTCGAGTCGTTCGTCTGCCGGGCGCCCGACGAGAACGCGGAGGAGGTGTACCGGTACCTGCTGCGGCGCAACGCCCGCCTGCGGACGGTCAGCTACGCCCTGGACGGTGCCGGGGACATCCACCTCGTCGGCCGCATCGCCCGTTCGTCGCTCAGCGCGGGGGAGATCGACACGGTGCTGGGCGTCCTGCTCGAGACGTCGGACGCCGACTTCAACCCGATCCTCGAGCGCGGGTTCGCCGGCGCCATCCGCAGGGAATGGGCGTGGCGTATCTCTCGCGGGGAATCAGTCCGAAATTTGATTGCGTTCCGTCATCTCATCGAGCAGACCACGGCCTGATCGGCGTCGAATCACCCGTGGCGTCACTCGTCCAGGGGAAGAGGAGGTCCACTCATAGTGACTATCCTTGACTCCGCGCGTCAGTGTGGCTCCGGGTATCGTCTGCGACGGCGGAATGTACGTCCCGGACGGCAGGAGCAACCTCTGGGGGAATGCCCGTGACCGGGCGGCATCGCTTCACGCATGTCGTGATGACGGCTGCCCAGAGGTCGCAGCGGGGCGGCCGTCACCGCCTGCTGCTGGCCATCACCGGCGGCCCGCTCGGCGCCCCCACCAGCGCCGCCGGCGCCGAGAACCACCGCGGCGCACGCCCTTTCGCGCGCACCCTGCTGGCGGGGCTGGCGCTGGCGCTCGTGCTCACGGGCGCGACAACGGTGCTCGGCCCCGGCGCTCCGACCGCGAGCGCTGCGGTCCTGCCCGTCTGCCTGCCCGGGCAGGAGGCGACGACCGAGGCGGGCGCCGGTACTCCAGCGCCACTCGGCACCCTCGATCCTCTGCCGGCCGAGGCCGCTGACGGCGGGGTCTTCGCCGGGGTACCGCTGGACGCCCAACAGGTCGAGATGGCGGCCACGATCGTCGCCGTCGGTAAGCAGATGGGCATCACCCGGCGCGGCGTCGAGATCGGGGTCGCCGTGGCGACCCAGCAGTCCTCGCTCCGGCCGGAGGCCGTCAACGGCGACTGGCTCGGGCTGTTCCAGCAGAACCCGACCACGTACACCCAGTACCGGCGGACCGAACCCGGCGGCGCGGCGTGGATGTTCTACGACCAGCTGCTCAAGCAGGTCCCCGACTACGACACGGACCCGCGACCCAACTACGCGGTCGGCGACGTGGTCCAGAAGACCACCACCGGGGAGCGATTCGCCGAGTACGACGCGATGGCCGCCGCGGTCGCCGACGACCTCTTCGACGCGGTCCAGCTCAAGCAGGACGACGCCACCTGTGCGCCGGCGCCGGCGGTCCAGGCGAGCACCGGCTCGGCGTTCGACGCGGGCAACATCATCTCCGACGCCGTCTTCTACAACGTCGCCTCGATGTCGGTGGAGCAGATCCGCGCCTTCCTCCGCGCCGAGGGAGAGGGATGCACCGGCGACTGGTGCCTCAAGAACCTCCGCCTGACGACGCCGAACCAGCCAGCCGACCAGTACTGCTCGGCCTACCAGGGCGGCACCAACGAGGACGTGGCCACCGTCGTCCTCAAGTTCTCCACCGCATGCGGGATCAACCCCCAGGTCATGCTGACCACGCTGCAGAAGGAATCGGGACTGCTCAGCAGGAACGGCATCACGCAGGCGAGCTACAACGCCGCCTGGGGCTGGCACTGCCCGGACACCGGGCCCGGTGGCACGGCGAACTGCGATCCGCAGTACGCCGGGTTCTTCAACCAGGGCTACGGCATGGCCAAGCAGTGGAGCCGCTACCGGGTCGATCCGCAGAAGTACAACTACCAGGCCGGCGAGACCGCCGACATCCTCTGGAACGTCGTCGAGTCGGGCTGTGGGTCGGCGCCGGTGACCATCCAGAACACCGCCACCGCGTCGCTGTACAACTACACCCCGTACCAGCCGAACGCCGCCGCGCTCGCTGCCTACCCGGGCACCGGCGACAGCTGCTCCGCCTACGGCAACCGCAACTTCTTCTACCTGTTCCGCAAGTACTTCGGCGCCACCGGGGGTGGCGCCTCGACCACCGCGTCGCCGGCCGTGCTCGCCACCGGCGCCGAGCTGACCATCCCGGCCAGCCCGTACGTGTCCGCGGCCCTCGCCGGCCAGAAGATCACCGCGCCCAACGCGACCGTGGCCGCCGGCCTCGCGGCGGGCTTCAGCGCGCTCGGCCTGCCCTACGTCTGGGGCGGCGGCGGGTCCGGCGCCGGCCCCAACAACGGGTGCACGCGGGGCGGCGGCGACTTCAACAGCTGCGGCACCACGATCGGCTTCGACTGCTCGGGCCTGACGGCGTTCGTGCTCGGCAAGGCCGGCTACCAGATCCCCGGCAACTCGTCGTCGCAGCGCGCGGCCGGCGTCAGCGTGAGCTGGGCCGAGGCGCTGCCCGGCGACATCGTCGGCTTCCCCGGGCACGTCGCCGTGTACCTCGGCACCTTCGGCGGCCGGCCGTACATCCTCGAGGCGTCGTGGGTCGGCACGCCCATCCACATCGTGCCGCTGACCCGGACCGACTTCGACGACCGGCTGCACCGCTACTGGACCGGCCCGGCCGTGCGCGCGCCGGGCACCGCGGACTTCTCCACCCTGGTCGGGCTCGCGCGGACGGCCGCGCCGTCGCCGAACGGGATGCTGAACCAGCGATCGATGCCGGGCTCCGTCAGGTCGAGCGCCGTGCCGACCTCGCCACGCCGGCTCCAACCAGCGCCGATGATCGCGCCGCGGCCGTGGCCGGCGCCCGTGGCGACCGGCACCCCGCCGCCCGCGGTCGTCGCGCCGCCGCCCGCGCCGATTCCCCCGGCGCCGATTCCCCCGGCGCCGATTCCGCCTGCGCCGATTCCGCCTGCGCCGATTCCGCCTGCGCCGATTCCGCCTGCGCCGGTTCCTCCTGCGCCGGTTACTTCTGCGCCGGTCTCCTCTTCGCCTTCCGCGCCGGCGCCGGAACCGCCGGTCACCGGCGCGCCGGTCGTGCCGAGCACGAGCGCGCCGACGGAGCCGGAGCAGCCGACCGGTTCGCCCGCCGCGTCCGCGATCCCGTCCAGCTCCACCGTGTCCGGCTCCACCGTGTCCAGCTCCACAGTGTCCAGCCCGGGCGCGGCCCAGTCGACGAGCGCGATCCCGCCGACAACGGTTGCGACCACCGCCGCGCCGACCACCGGTGCGCCGGCCACCAGCGCGCCGCCCGCCACCGCGACGACGACTGACGCGGCCGCGACCACCACACCGGCGACGGACCAGCCGAGCACCGGCACCGGGACCGGCACCCCCGTGGCGACGACGGACCCCGCGGGCGTGCCGACGGATCCGGCCGCCGCCCCCGCGGCCCCGGCGGTCGTGCCCACGGACACCGCTGCCGTGACCACGACCGAGACGACGACGGCCGAGACGACTGCGACGACTGCGACGACTGCGACGACGACCGAGACGACGACGACGCCCCCCGCCGACCCCGCCCTGGCCGTCCCCGATCCCGCCCTCGCCGTCACCGACCCCGCGCTCGCCGTCACCGATCCGGCCGCGCCGATCGATCCCAACGACCCGAACCAGCAGCTGCCCGCGACCCCGCCGGTGCGCACCACCAGCACCACGACCGGCCGCCGGGCCGGGCCGGATTCCGAGGACTGAGCCAGGGACCGACCGGGCCAGAGTCCGCGGCGGGGGCGCCGTTGCCGAATCGTGACCATCGCCGTGCATCCGTGCCCGGCCCACCCTCCGTCCGATCAGCACAGGCGGTCGCGACGCGACGGCCGGTGGACCTCGGAGGAACACGATGGCCCCGTCGACGACATGCCCGGCACCGCAGCAGGATCGGCCCGCGGGCGCCGATCCCCGCAACCCCGTCGCGCGCCGAATGCCCCGGCGGCCGTCCCGGACGCGCTGGCAGATCCTCGGCGCCGCCGTGGTTGTCGCGGCAGTCGCCACCACGGTGGTCGCCTGCACGTCGTCCGGCTCCGCCTCCGGTGGCGATCCCGAGCAGGTCGCCGCGATGGCCAGCGCGGCGCCGGCGCTACCGGAGCCGGGCGCGGGCGGCGAGCGTGACGCCTCGGCCGAGTCGGGCTCAGCGGGCGGTGCGCCGGACTCGGCGACCGGGGGCGACCCGGCGACCGCGGCCCAGGCCCCGCTCACCACGCTGACCGACGGCCGCCAGGTGATCCGGACGGCCACCCTCTCCGTCGAGCTGTCCGTGCCGCCCGCGGAGCAGCCGGCCGGGACGTCCGCCCGCGACCAGCGCGATGCGGATGCCGACGCGCGGCGCGCCGCGGTCGACCAGGCGACCACCACGGTCCGGGGCATCGCCACGTCGGTCAACGGGTTTCTCGCGGGTGCCGAGGGTTCGGGCGCCAGCATGACCGTCACCCTGCGCGTGCCGGCGGACCAGTACGACTCGGTGCTCGACCGGGTGTCCGCACTCGGCGAGGTCAACTCCCGAACCGAGAGCTCCCAGGACGTCACCACCGAGATCGTCGACGTGAACAGCCGGGTCGAGACCATGACGGCGAGCGTGGCGCGGGTGCGGGCGCTGCTCGCCGGCGCGACCGAGATCTCGGACGTGATCGCCATCGAGGGCGAGCTGGCCGCGCGCGAGGCGAATCTCGAATCGCTCAAGCAGCAGCAGGCCTACCTCACCGGGCAGGTGGCGCTGTCCACCGTCACCGTCAACCTGAACGCCGTCACCGACGGACCGACCACCACGGAGGACGAGTCGCAGAACGGCTTCCTCGCCGGCCTCGCCGCCGGCTGGTCGGCGCTGCTCGACTTCCTCGCCTGGCTCGGCGCGGCGATCGGCGCGCTGCTGCCGTTCCTGCCGCTGTTCGTGGCCGCCGGCGTGCTCGTCTGGTGGCTGGTGCGCCGCGCCCGCCGGAACGCCAGGGCGGCCCGCGCCGCACGGGGCACGGCCCCGACCGGCCCCGAGCCCACCGGGACGACGGGGGCGGCCGTGGGGTCCGACGACACCGCCGAGATCGATCCGTCGACCGGCGAGCGGCGGGAACGCACCCCCGTCGGCTGACCCGCGGCAGCCGCGTCCCGGGCCCCCGCCCTCACCGGGTGAGGCGGCCCGGGCTGCGGCACACTGTCGCCCATGACCTCCACGCTGATCCTGCTGCGCCACGGCGAGAGCACCTGGAACTCGCTGAACCTGTTCACCGGCTGGGTGGATGTTCCGTTGTCCGAGAAGGGCACCGCCGAGGCCACGCGCGGCGGCACGCTGCTGAAGGACGCCGGCCTGCTGCCGGACGTCCTGCACACTTCCGTTCTGCGGCGGGCGATCTCGACCGCCAACCTGGCGCTGGACGCCGCCGACCGGCACTGGATCCCGGTGCGCCGGACCTGGCGGCTGAACGAGCGGCACTACGGCGATCTGCAGGGCAAGGACAAGAAGGAGACCCTGCAGACGTACGGCGAGGACCAGTTCATGCTCTGGCGCCGCTCGTACGACACGCCGCCGCCGCCGATCGGCGACGCCAACCAGTACTCGCAGGCGGGCGACCCGCGCTACGCCGACCTCGGCGACGACGCGCCCAAGACCGAGTGCCTCGCGGACGTGGTGGTCCGGATGGAGCCGTACCTGCGCAACGAGATCTTCGACGACCTGCGGGACGGCAACGTGGTGCTCCTCGCCGCCCACGGCAATTCGCTGCGGGCCGTGGTCAAGCTGCTGGACGGGATCAGCGACGAGGGCATCGCCAAGGTGAACCTGCCGACGGGCATCCCCCTGCGCTACGAGCTCGACGACGACATGAGGCCGGTCACCGCGGGTGGTGAGTACCTGGACCCGGACGCGGCCGAGGCCGCCATCACCGCCGTCGCCAACCAGGGGCGCTGAGCACCGGAGCGACCCGCGGCGGGTGACCGTTCGGTGAAACCTCGGTGAACGCTGACCGTCGCGGGACGGTTTCCCTGCGCCGCGAGTCGCGTGCGTGGCGGACCGGCCGCCCGCTCGACCTACCATGCACGGTGTGTCGGGCATCGGCTATGCGCTGGTCGCCGTGGGCGGGGCGGCTCTCGGTTGGCTGGTCTGCATGCTCGTGCTGCGCCGGCCGGCGCGCGGGGCCGCGCAGCGCACGTCGCCCGCCGGCACGCTCGACGCCGAGGTGATCCGCCGGTCGAGCACCGGCTACCTGGTGATCGACCGGACCGGCCGGCCGCTGCTGGCCAATCCCAGGGCCGGCGAACTCGGCATGATCCGCTCGGGCATCGTCGACCCGCGGATCGTCGCCGCGGCGGGCCGCGTGCAGGTGTCCGACGAGCCCGTCGATGTGGAGTTCCGGCCCGCCCCGCTGATCACCTCGCTCGACGCCGACCCGAACGCCCCCGCGGTGCACGCGGTGGTGCGCGCGATCGAGGGCGGGCGGATCTTCGTCTCCGGGCACGACGAGTCCGCGGCGCAGCGACTCGAGGCGGCCCGCCGCGACTTCGTGGCCAACGTCTCGCACGAGCTCAAGACGCCGGTGAGCGCGATGGGCCTGCTGGCGGAGGCGGCGGTCGACGCGGCCGACGATCCGGTGGCCGTGCGCCGGTTCGCGGGCAAGCTGCAGGCGGAGTCGATGCGCCTGGGGTCGCTGGTGAACGAGCTGATCGCGCTGTCCCGGTTGCAGGGCGCCGACCCGCTGCCGGACATGGCGGTGGTCGAGGTCGACGCGCTCATCGACGCCACCATCGCCCGGACCGCGACGGCCGCCGAGCAGGCGGGGATCACCATCACCCAGGACGGGCCGAGCGGCATGCTCGTCAAGGGCGACCGGGCGCTGCTCGTGACCGCGATGACGAACCTGGTGGACAACGCCGTCAACTACTCGCCCAACGGCACCCAGGTCTCGCTGACCCGCACGGAGCGGGACGGAACCGTGCAGATCGCGGTCACGGACCGCGGCGTCGGCATCCCCGTCGAGTACCAGGAGCGCGTCTTCGAGCGGTTCTTCCGGGTCGACCCCGCCCGCTCCCGGGTGACCGGTGGCACCGGGCTCGGGCTCGCCATCGTGAAGCACGTGGCGGCGATCCACGGCGGCTCCGCCGGCCTGTGGAGCCGGCCCGGCACCGGGTCGACGTTCACCCTCCGGCTGCCCGCGCTGGGCAGGCCCGCAGCGCCCTCCGCGCCGGGTCGCGCCGGTGCGCCGGGCCGGGCGCCCCGGATCGAGCGACACCCGGCGGCCCGGCGGCCAACCCGGCCGCTCCCGGATCCGCGACCAACACCACCGAGTCGGCACACCGAGGAGCCCCGTGACCAAGGTCTTGATCGTCGAGGACGAGGAGTCGATGGCGGACCCGCTGTCCTTCCTGCTGCGCAAGGAGGGCTTCAGCACCGAGATCGTCGGCAACGGTCCCGACGCGCTGATCGAGTACGACCGGAACGGCGCCGACATCGTGCTCCTCGACGTGATGCTCCCCGGGATGAGCGGCACCGAGGTGTGCCGGCAGCTGCGGGCGCGTGGCCCGGTGCCGGTCATCATGGTCACCGCGCGGGACAGCGAGATCGACAAGGTGGTCGGCCTGGAGCTCGGCGCCGACGACTACATCACCAAGCCGTACTCGACCCGCGAGCTGGTGGCCCGGATCCGCGCGGTGCTCCGCCGCGGGGCGGACCTGGACGAGCCGGAGTCGCCGATCCTGCAGGCCGGCCCGGTGCGGATGGACGTCGACCGGCACGTGGTGCACGTGCACGGCGACCAGATCTCGTTGCCGCTCAAGGAGTTCGACCTGCTCGAGTACCTGATCCGCAACTCCGGCCGGGTGCTCACCCGGGGGCAGCTGATCGACCGGATCTGGGGATCGGACTACGTCGGCGACACCAAGACCCTGGACGTCCACGTGAAGCGGCTGCGCGCCAAGATCGAACCCGATCCGGCCGCGCCCCGGTACCTGATCACCGTGCGCGGCCTGGGGTACAAACTGGAGGCATGATCGCGGACGTGCCGCGAGCCGCGACGGGGGAGCGAGAGCATGACGCAGGGCCCAGCCGGTTCCCCGTCGCACGCGGTCCTCGTCCCGCCGATCCCGGTCGGGATGTCCACCGCCTGCGTGTATCCCGAGCCCACGGCCGCGGGCTTCTCGCTCGCGGCCGACCTCGGCTACGACGGCGTCGAGGTGCTGGTGCAGACCGATCCGCTCAGCCAGAGCGTCGAGCAGATCGCCGAGCTGTCCGACCGGTACGAGATTCCCGTGCTCTCGGTGCACTCGCCGTGCCTGCTGGTGACGGCGCGGGTCTGGTCCACCGACCCCCTGGTGAAGCTCGCGCGGTCGGTGGACATGGCGGAGCGACTCGGCGCCGGTGCCGTCGTCGTGCACCCGCCCTTTCTCTGGCAGCGCGCGGCGGCCGCCACATTCACCGAATCCGTCGCCGAATTACAGGAACGCACCGCGGTCCGTATCGCCGTCGAGAACATGTTCCCGGTCAAGGTGCGGGGCTCGCTGGTGAACACCTATCGACCCCATTGGAATCCGGTACCGGCCGGGCACCGCTGGTTCACCCTCGATCTGTCCCACACCGCGACCTCGAAGGTGGACGCAATGGACCTGGCCGATCAGATGGGAGCGCGGCTCGGACATCTGCATCTCGGGGACGGATCGGGGTCGCCCAGGGACGAGCACCTGGTCCCCGGGCGCGGTGCTCAGCCATGCTCGGAAATGCTGGAGAGGTTGTCCCGCAACGGATTCGACGGATCGGTCGTGGTGGAGATCTCCACCAGGAATGCCGGCGTCGAGGAGCGGGAAACCGACCTGGCCGAGGCGTTGTCCTTCGCCCGGTTGCACCTGGCGGTGGCAAACCGGTCCTGAGCCGTCCGAATATTTGCCCAGCTAAAGCGGGTCGGGCCGTGGCACGACCACCCCGGGAAGCGCTAGTGTGTGCACTATCTCGGGCGACCCGATGTCGCGCGCCCGTTCGGTGCCAGCTGGCCGTGGATCCCGATGCCCTCGCGGCATGGAGTGGCGGCCGGAACGGCGCCGGCGGGCGACGTCGATTTTGCGGCATGGATTGTTCGGGATGGCAACCGTCGGCAATACCTCTCGGGAAGGTCGTCTCACCCATGGCGCAGCAGACAACGGTCACCCTGACCGACGACATCGACGGCGGAAAGGCTGCGGAAACCGTCTCCTTCGGCCTCGACGGGAAGGCGTACGAGATCGACCTGAGCAAGAAGAACGCGGCGGCCCTGCGCAAGGCGCTGGCCGACTTCACCACGGCGGGCCGCCGGGTGCGGCCGTCCCGCCAGGTCGCCAGGGCGGCCCGGCCGGCGTCGGCCACGTCCGTGGACGCCAAGGCGATCCGCGAATGGGCGATCGGGCAGGGCATCTCGGTGTCCGCCCGCGGTCGGGTACCGGCGGACGTGGTCGAGCAGTACAACTCGTCGCTGGGCTGAGCCGCACGCGTTCCGCCGTGACCCGGTGTCCGGAGCGACCGCACGCTAGTCTGCTCCGGACATCGGGGTCGCGCGTCTTCGGCGCCCCACGACGGTCCGGCATCGAGAGGCGAGGAGCCACGTGGAGTCCGGTCGGCAGGCATCGGCAATTCGTCCGCGATTCGACCCAGGAGGCCCGCCGGCCGAGGAATCCCGGACATCGGGTGCCGGCGCTCCATCGCCGGACGACGCGGCCGAGCCGTGGTGGAAAAAGGCGATCGTCTATCAGGTCTATCCCCGCAGCTTCGCCGATTCCGACGGCGACGGCATCGGCGATCTGCGCGGCATCATCGGCCGGCTCGACTACCTGGCCGCGCTCGGCGTCGACGTCCTGTGGCTGTCCCCGGCCTATCCATCGCCGCAGGACGACAACGGCTACGACATCAGCGACTACCGGGACATCGACCCGACTTTCGGCACGCTGTCGGACTTCGACGAGCTGCTCGCCGGCCTGCACGACCGCGGCATGCGGCTCGTGATCGACCTGGTGGTCAACCACACCTCGGACGAGCACCCGTGGTTCGTCGAGTCCAGGTCCGGGACCGACAGCCCGAAGCGCGACTGGTACTGGTGGCGGCCGGCGCGGCCCGGCATGGAGCCGGGCACGCCGGGCGCGGAGCCGACGAATTGGTCGTCCTTCTTCAGCGGCTCGACGTGGCAATTCGACCCCGATTCGGGCGAGTATTACCTGCACCTGTTCTCGGTCAAGCAGCCGGACCTGAATTGGGAGAACCCCGAGGTCCGGCAGGCCGTGTACGACATGATGCGGTGGTGGCTCGATCGCGGGGTGGACGGGTTCCGCATGGACGTCATCAACATGATTTCCAAGGAAACCTCCCTACCGGACGGCTCCACGCTCGACGGTGGCCTCCTCGGTGACGGATCGCCGTTCTACCTCTGCGGTCCGCGCATTCACGAGTTCCTCCAGGAGATGCACCGTGAGGTGTTCGCCGACCGGCCGACGGTGATGCTGAACGTGGGTGAGATGCCCGGCGTGACCATCGAGGACGCGGCCCTGTTCACCGACCCGGCCAGGGCCGAGATCGACATGGTGTTCCAGTTCGAGCACGTGCAGCTCGACTCGGGACCGCTCGGCAAGTGGGACATCCGCCCGCTGCGCCTCCTCGACCTCAAGGGCAGCCTCGGCCGCTGGCAGGCCGGACTCGCGGAGTCGGGATGGAACAGCCTCTACTGGGACAATCACGACCAACCGCGAGCGGTATCCCGCTTCGGTGACGACGGAGAATTCCGCGTGCAGTCGGCGAAGCTGCTCGCCACGGTCCTGCACCTGCACCGCGGCACGCCCTACATCTACCAGGGCGAGGAATTGGGCATGACGAACGTGCCGTTCGAACGCGCGGGCGATTTCCGCGACATCGAGTCCGTCAACCACTTCGCGGCGGCCACGGCCGCCGGCGCCGACCCGGACGCGGTGCTCGCCGCGCTGCGGGTGCGGAGCCGGGACAACGCGCGCACGCCGATGCACTGGGACGGCACCGAGCATGCCGGATTCACCACCGGTGAACCCTGGATCCCGGTGAATCCGAATTACCCCGAGATCAATGCCGCGGCGCAGCTCGACGACCCGGATTCCGTGTTCGCGCACTATCGGGCGCTGATCGACCTCCGGCATTCCGACCCGGTGGTCGCATTCGGTGACTTCACGATGCTGCTCGGCCGCGACCCGACCGTCTACGCGTTCACCCGCAGCCACCGGGGGAGCACGCTGCTGGTGGTCGCCAACTTCTCCGCGGAACCGGCCCGCGCGGCGGTGCCCGACGAGGCCGGCTGGGCGGCCGCCGAGCTCGTGCTCGGCAACTATTCCGGCCTGGACGGCGCGCAGGACGACGCCGGCGGCATTGTGCTGCGCCCGTGGGAGGCCAGGGTCTACCGGCGTTCGGGCTGATCGGGCCCCCGTACCATCGTGCGGTGAGCCTGCGCCTCTACGACACCGCGACCCGCAGTGTGCGGCCGTTCGAACCCCTGCGGCCGGGTGAGGTCTCGCTCTACAACTGCGGTGCCACGGTGCAGTGGACCCCGCACATCGGGCACCTGCGCGGCGCCGGCGTCGTCTACGACGTGCTGCGGCGATGGTTGGAGTACAACGGCTTCGAGGTGCGGCACGTGCGGAACGTGACGGACATCGACGACAAGATCCTGGTCAAGGCCGCGGAGGCGGGCCGCCCGTGGTGGGAGTGGGCCACCACGCACGAGCGCGCCTTCGCCGACGCCTACGACGTTCTCGGCTGCCTCCGGCCGTCGATCGAACCGCGCGCCACCGGCCACATCCCGCAGATCGTCGAGATGATCGGCGAGCTTCTCGACTCCGGCCACGCCTACGCGGCCGCCGGCGACGTGTACTTCGCCGTGCGCACGCAGGCGGACTACGGCTTCCTGTCCGGACAGCGGATCGACGACATGGTGCAGGGCGAGACCGAGGCCGTCGGCAAGCGCGACCCGGCCGACTTCACCATGTGGAAGGCGGCCAAGCCCGGCGAGCCGTCGTGGCCGTCGCCGTGGGGTCCCGGCCGGCCCGGCTGGCACATCGAATGCTCCGCGATGGCCCGCGCCTACCTCGGCGCGGAATTCGACATCCACGGTGGCGGACTGGATCTCATCTTCCCGCACCACGAGAACGAGGCCGCGCAGTCGCACGGGGTCGGCGACGGCTTCGCCCGGTACTGGATGCACTCGCACTGGGTGACGATGGCCGGCGAGAAGATGTCGAAGTCCCTCGGCAACATCCTGTCGGTGCCGGCGATCACCGCCCACACGCGGCCGATCGCGCTGCGCTACTACCTGATCAGCGTGCATTACCGGTCGTCGATCGAGTACTCGGCGGAGGCGCTGGAGGACGCGGCCAAGGCCTTCGACCGGATCGAGTCGTTCCTGCACCGGGCCGCCGACCGGCTCGGCGACATCGAGATCGTCGACCTGCCGGACGCCTTCCGTCAGGCGATGGACGACGACCTCGGGGTGCCGCGGGCACTGGCCGTCGTGCACGAGCGCGTGCGGGCCGGCAACGCGGCGCTGTCGGCCGGGAACGACGCCGCGGTCCGGCCGGCCGCCGCCGCGGTGCGATCGATGCTGGGCGTGCTCGGCCTCGACCCGTGGGCGGAGCCGTGGGTGGTCGAACGGTCGGATCGGCGGCTGGTCGAGGCGACCGGCACCCTGATCCAGGGCCTGCTGCAGGAGCGGACCGCGGCGCGGGCCGCGAAGGACTATGCGCGTGCCGACGACATCCGGCAGCGGCTGGCGGAGGCCGGCTTCGCCATCGAGGACACCAAGGACGGCCCGGCCTGGTCCGTGCCCGGCACGCGCTGACGGCGGAGGATCACGTGGCAGGCAATTCGCAGCGGCGCGGTGCGCGGCGCAAGGAGGGCACCAAGAAGGGTGCGACCGCCGGATCCGGCGGGCAGGTCAGGCGCGCGCTGCAGGGGAAGGGTCCGACCCCGCCGGCCGCGGCACGGACCGGCCATCCCGCGGCGCGCAGGGCGGCCGCGGCCGCCCGGGCCTCGACCGGACCGGCCGCGTCCGGCAGCGGCCGGCCGGCCGGTTCCCGGCCGCTGGCCAGGAGCGCGACGCTGCCCGAGACGGTGGTGGGCCGCAATCCCGTCGTCGAGGCGTTGCGCGCCGGGGTGCCCGCCACCGCCCTGTACGTGGCGCACGGCCTGAACTCGGACGAGCGGGTCACCGAGGCCGTCGCGGCGGCCGCCGACCGGGGCATCGCGCTGCTGGAGGTGGCGCGCACCGAGCTGGATCGGATCACCGCCGGCGCCGTGCATCAGGGCGTCGCACTGGTGGTGCCGCCCTACCAGTACGCGCACCCGGACGACCTGCTGGCCCGCGCTGCCGACTCGGGCCGTGCCGCGCTCATCGTCGCGGTCGACGGGGTCACCGACCCGCGGAACCTGGGGGCGATCGTGCGGTCCGCGGCGGCGTTCGGCGCGCACGGCGTGGTGGTCCCGGAGCGCCGCAGCGCCGGGATGACGGCCTCGGCGTGGCGCACGTCGGCGGGTACGGCCGCGCGGTTGCGCGTCGCCCGCTGCACGAACCTCGTGCGCACGCTGAAGGACTACGCCGCGAAGGGGCTGATGGTCGTTGGGCTCGACGCCGACGGCACCGTGACCACCGACGACTTCGAGCTGGCCACCGCGCCGCTCGTCCTGGTGGTGGGCTCGGAGGGGCGCGGGCTCGCCCGGCTGACCAGGACCGTCTGCGACGCGACGGTCAGCATTCCGATGGCCCGCGCGGTGGAGTCGCTGAACGCCTCCGTCGCGGCCGGGGTCGTGCTGGCCACGGTGGCCGCCCGGCGGCGGGCCGGGTGATGCCGGGGCGCCGCTGACCCTGGCGGGTCTGCTTTAATGAGAGCGATTATCATTCAGCAGACCGCCCTCTGGAGTTCCAGCCATGCGCCTCAGCCGACCGGCGCGCACGCCGGCTGCCGCCGTCACCGTCGCAGCCCTGCTTGCCACCGCCGTGCTGGCGGGGTGCGCGCCGTCGAAGGGCAGCACCGCCGAGCCCGCCGGCACCGGACCGATCCCGGTCGTCACGTCCACCAACGTGTGGGGCGACATCGTCCGGGAGATCGGCCGCGACGACGTCGAGGTGACCGCCGTGATCAGCGACCCGGCCGCGGATCCGCACTCGTTCGAGCCGAATGCCCAGGCCCAGCTGGCCATCTCGAAGGCGGAGTTGCTCGTCGAGAACGGGGGCGGCTACGACGACTGGATGACCGCCATGGTCCAGGCGTCGGGCTCGACCGCGCCGCTCATCAACGTGGTCGAGCTGGCCCACCACCCGGAGGAGGCGCTCGTCCCGGCGCCGTCCGGTACCGCCGGCAGCACCGGCAGCACCACGGCGGGCACCGGCAGCGCGACGGCGGGCACCGGGAGCCCGGCGGCTAGCGGCTCCGCCGAGGCGGCGGACGGCCACGGGCACGGCGAGACCAACGAGCACGTCTGGTACGACCTGCCCACCGTCAAGCTCGCGGCCGCCGCGGTGGCCGCCCGGCTGACCGAGCTGCGGCCGGATCGGGCGCAGGTGTTCGCGGAACGCGCGGGCGCGTTCGACGGCAGGCTGAACGAGCTCATCGGCCAGGTCGATGCCATCCGGGACACGCACGCGGGCGACCCGATCGCGGTGACGGAGCCCGTCCCGCTGTACCTGACCGAGGCGGCCGGCCTGGCGGACAAGACGCCGGAGCGGTTCAGCGCCGCCATCGAGGAGGGCACCGACGTGCCGCCCGCCGTGCTGGACGAGACGCTCGAGCTGTTCCGCGGCAAGCAGGTGGTGCTGCTGGTGTACAACGAGCAGACCTCCTCGCCGGAGACCGAGCAGGTGCAGGCCGCCGCCGACGCGGCCGGCATCCCGGTCGTCGCCGTGACCGAGTCGCTGCCCGCCGACAAGGACTACGTGACCTGGATGAAGGACACCATCGCCGCCATCGCCGGTGCGCTGGGCTGACCACGATGCCCGTCTCCCCGGTGATCAGCCTGCGCGACGCGGGCCTGGAATACGGTTCCCGCGCGCTCTGGCAGCACCTGTCGCTCGACATCGAGCCGGGGCAGTTCATCGCCATCCTGGGCGCGAACGGCTCCGGCAAGACCAGCCTGCTGCGGGTGCTGCTCGGCGAGCGGGAGCTGACGTCCGGCCGGGCCCTCATCGCCGGCCAGCCGGTCCGGCGGGGGAGCGCGCTGGTCGGCTATGTGCCGCAGAAGGTCTCCATCGACAGCGCGACCATGGTGAAGACCAGGGACGTCGTGCGGATGGGCTACGACGGGCACCGCTGGGGGTTGCCGATCGGCTCTCCGACGGGCCGCCGCGAGGTCCGCCGGCGGGTGGACGAGCTCATCGAGTCGGTCGGCGCGACGGCGTTCGCGGACGCCCCGGTCTCCATGCTGTCCGGTGGCGAGCTGCAGCGGGTGCGGGTGGCGGCGGCGCTCGCCTCGGACCCGCAGATCCTGCTCTGCGACGAGCCGCTGGCCGCGCTGGACCCGCGGCACCAGCACGACGTCGCCGCGCTGCTGGACCGCCGGCGGCGCGAGCGCGGCACCGCGGTGCTCTTCGTCACCCACGACATCAACGCCGTACTCGAGTACGTGGACCAGGTGCTGTACCTGGCCGGCGGCCGGTTCCGGCTCGGCACCCCCGACGAGGTGCTCACGTCGCAGGGCCTGACCAGCCTGTACGGCGCGCCGGTGGACGTGCTGCACGTGCAGGGCCGGGTGATCGTGGTGTCGTCCACCGACCCCTCCGCGGGTCACCACCTCTCCGACGACGACCACGGCGCCAGCGTCGAGCCCGCCGGTCCGCGGTTCGCGCGCAGCCTGCGGCGGCCGCGATGACCGTCTGGGAGAAGATCTTCAACTTCGACAACTACGGCGAACTGCTCGCCCTGCTGCAGAACTCGATCATCGCCGGCGCGCTGCTCGGGCTGATCGGCGGCCTCATCGGCGTCTTCGTGGTGATGCGCGACCTCACCTTCGCGGTGCACGGGATCAGCGAGCTGTCCTTCGCCGGCGCCGCGTTCGCCCTGCTGATCGGCGTCAACGTGGTGGTCGGGTCCATCGGCGGGTCGCTGCTCGCGGCCCTGATCATCGGCGTGCTCGGGGTCAAGGCCGGCGAGCGCTCGTCCGTCATCGGCGTGCTCATGCCCTTCGGCCTGGGCCTCGGCGTGCTCTTCCTCGCCCTCTACCCCGGGCGGGCGGCGAACAAGTTCGGCCTGCTCACCGGCCAGATCGTCGCCGTCGACGACCCGCAGCTCGTCTGGATGCTCGGCGTCTCCGCCGTCGTCACCGTGGTGATCGCGGTCCTCTGGCGGCCGCTGATGTTCGCCACCGTCGATCCCGAGATCGCCGCCGCCCGCGGCGTTCCGGTGCGCGCCCTGTCGACGGTCTTCATGCTCGTGCTCGGGCTGACCGTGGCGATGGCGGTGCAGGTGGTCGGTGCCCTGCTGGTGCTGGCGCTGCTGGTCACGCCTGCGGCCGCGGCGATGCGGGTGACGGCGTCCGCGCTGTGGGTGCCCGTGCTGTCGGTGCTGTTCGGGGTGTCCGCGGTGGTCGGCGGCATCCTGATCGCGCTCGGCGGCAGCCTCCCGATCAGCCCCTACGTCACGACGATCTCGTTCGCCATCTACGTCGGGTGCCGGTTGATCGGCCGCCGCCGGCTGCGTCGCGGCTGGGGCGATCGTGGCGAGCCGGCGGCCGGTCTCGAGACCGAGGATCGGACGCAGCCGACCCTGGCCTGACCGGCTACCCGACCGTCGAGCCGACCGTCGAGCGGATCGACGACCCGACCGACGAGCCGGCGGACGAGAAGGGCCGGGTCGCGCATCCGGCGGGATGCGGACCCGGCCCCATCGGACATCGCCGGGCGGCCGGCTGGGCCTGCCCTGGCGGTGTCAGCTCGGCAGGACGGTGGCGGCGGCGATCGTCGCGTCGGCCGGCACCGCGGCGGAGGACTTGAACCGCAGCCCCGTGTTCGGGTCGAACACGTGGCAGTGTTCGCTGTCCGTGGGCATGGCGTGCACGGTCGAGCCGGTCGACGGGTGGATGCGCGCGTCGGCGCGGATCACCAGCCGGTTGCCGTCCGGGGTGTGCCCGTGCACGAACGCGTCGGCACCCAGCTCCTCGACCAGGTCGATGGTGACCGGGACGCCGCGCTCGGAGAGCGTGATGTTCTCCGGGCGCACGCCGAACGTGACCTCCTTGAGGCCGCCGGAGCTGGCCTCGGACAGCAGCTCGCGCGGCAGCGGGAACACGGTGTCGCCCAGCTTCGCGCCCTCGCTGGCCAGGGGCACCGTCAGCAGGTTCATCGCGGGGGAGCCCATGAACCCGGCGACGAAGACGTTGACCGGACGGTCGTAGAGCGTGCGGGGGGTGTCGACCTGGTTGAGGATGCCGTCCTTGAGGACCGCGACGCGGTGGCCCATGGTCATGGCCTCGACCTGGTCGTGGGTGACGTACACGGTGGTGGTGCCCAGCCGGGACTGCAGCTCGGCGATGTTGGCCCTGGTCTCGACCCGGAGCTTGGCGTCCAGGTTCGACAGCGGCTCGTCCATCAGGAAGACGGAGGGCTCGCGGACGATGGCCCGGCCCATGGCGACGCGCTGGCGCTGGCCGCCGGAGAGCGCCTTCGGCTTGCGGTCGAGGTACTTCTCCAGGTCGAGCAGCCCGGCCGCCTCGCGCACCTTCGCGGCGATCTCGGTCTTGTTCACCCCGCGCAGCTTCAGGGCGAAGCCCATGTTGTCGGCCACCGACATGTGCGGGTACAGCGCGTACGACTGGAACACCATGGCGATGTCGCGGCCCTTGGGCGGGACGTTGGTGACGTCGCGGCCGCCGATCATGATCCGGCCCTCGTTGACGTCCTCCAGCCCGGCCAGCATGCGCAGGGCGGTGGACTTCCCCGAGCCCGACGGGCCCACCAGGACGAGGAACTCGCCGTCCGGGATCTGCAGGTTCAGCTTGTCCACCGCGCGTACCACGGGCGTGCCGGGGTACAGCCGCGAGGCGTCCTCGTACGTGACGTCTGCCATGGAGTCCGTCCTTCCAACCGATCGAGATCAGGCGACCGTCGAGCGACCGCTCCGGGCCCGACGTCGTGGTCCCCGCGACCGTAACCCCGCCACCGCTGGGCCGGAAGCCGAAACCGGAAAGCGCTTTCCAGGGCGGCGTGTTTCACCCGTTCGGCCTACCCCGAGCAGGGGTGTGGCGCGGCGGGGCCCAGGGGCTACCGTCTTGGGATGGATCGCCCGCCTCGGATGCGTCCACCGGCCACCCTGGCTTCGCTGGCCGCCGAGCTCGGGATCTCCAGGACCACCGTGTCCAACGCCTACAACCGCCCCGACCAGCTGTCGCCGCAGCTGCGGTCGAGGGTGATGGAGGCCGCCCGCCGGCTGGGCTATCCGGGGCCCGACCCGGTCGCGCGTTCGCTGCGGACCCGCAAGGCCGGCGCCATCGGGCTGCTGCTCACCGAGCAGGTCTCCTACGCCTTCCGTGACCCGAGCGCGGTGGCGTTCCTCGAGGGCCTGACGATGGAGTGCGACGAGGCCCGCATCGGGCTCCTGCTGGTGCCGGCGCGCCCGGACTCCGACGACGTGCTGGCCGTGTCGAGCGCGTCGGTGGACGGGTTCGTCGCGTACTCGATGCCCGACGACGACCCGCACCTGGCCGCCGCCCTGGCCCGGCCGGTGCCGGCGGTGATCTGCGACCAGCCCGCGCTCGACGGCGCCGACATGGTCGGCATCGACGACGCGGCGGCGATGAGCTCGATCGCCGACCACCTGCTCACCCTCGGGCACCGGCGGATCGGGGTGATCTGCATGCGGCTCGGCCGGGCCGTCCTGGACGGTCCGGTGCCGCTCGCGCGGCAGCATTCCGCCCACTACCACGTGCAGCGGAACCGGCTGCTGGGGCTGCGCCGCGCGTTCACCGCCGCCGGCGTGGCCTGGGACCGGATCCCGGTGGTGGAGCGTTTCGAGCACTCCATCGAGGCCGGATCGTCCGCGGCGGCCGAGGTGCTCTCGCTCGATCCCG
The DNA here is from genome assembly GCA_963844455.1 of uncultured Actinomycetota bacterium. Lineage (GTDB taxonomy): Bacteria > Actinomycetota > Actinomycetes > Mycobacteriales > Nakamurellaceae > Nakamurella. The sequence continues at coordinate 65,764 of CAWJOH010000025.1, read as the reverse complement.
GGGTGACGGCGCTCGTCGCGACGTCCGACGTGCTCGCGCTGGGCGCGATGACGGAGCTGGCCCGCCGCCGCCGCCGGGTGCCGGAGGACGTGTCGGTCACGGGTTTCGACGGCATCCGCGCCGCGCTGGACGGAAAGCTGACCACCGTGGTGCAGCCCGTGGTGGACAAGGGCAGGGCCGCGGGCCGGCTGCTGCTCAGCCCGGGCCGGCGGACGCAGGGCAGGCGGGTCACGTTGGAGACGACGTTCCTGCCGGGCGCGACCACCGCCCGGTCCGGCTGATCGCGCCCGGTGGTCGGGCGCGATCCGGTCGCGGTCGGGACGCGGCCGGTCAGGAACCGTCCGCCGGTGTCGCCGTCAGCTCCTTCGCGACCGGCCCCGAGGTGCCCGCGGCGTGCTGGGAGCGCCGCCGCTGGCCGCGCCGCCGGGACGCCGCGAGCACGTGCAGCAGGTCGGCGACCCGCGCCGGGTCCTGGATCCGGACGTCGGCGGCGGTCCGGCCCGAGCCGACCTTCACCCCGACGTCGTCGCCCGCGAGCACCCCGAACGCGTTCTCGTCCGTGACGTCGTCGCCGATGAACACGGTCGCGGTGACGTGGTGCTGGCGCATGATCGCCTTGAGTGCGCGGCCCTTGTTGGTCGTCACCACGGTCAGCTCCAGCACCTTCTTGCCGCGCAGCAGGTGCACCCCCGGCCAGGTCGCCGGGTTCTCCTCGATGCGTTCCGTGACGGCGGCCGCGTCCTGCTCGTCGAGCCCGCGCAGGTGCACCGCGACGCCGGTCGGCTTCACCTCGAGGCGCACGCCGGGGAACTCGGCGGTGATCTGCTGCAGCTCCAGCCGGAGCCTGGTGAGCCGCTTGGTGTCCTCGGGCGAGATCGGCGATGCGGCGTCATCGCCGTCGCCCGTCGACGTCTCGGCGCCGTGGCTGCCGACCAGGTGGATGTTCGCCTCGCCGCCGACCATGTCCTCCAGGTCGGCCAGTGCGCGCCCGGAGATGACCGCGACCATGGTGCCGGGGATCGCGGCGAGCGCCTGCAGCGCGTCCACCGCCTCCGGCAGCGCCCGGGCGGTGGCCGGGTCGTCGACGATCGGCGCGAGCGTGCCGTCGAAGTCCGTGGCGACGAGCAGCCGGGAGGTCTCGCACACCTCGGCGATCGCGGCGGCGACGTCCGCCGGGAGCCGGCCGAGCGCGTCGGCCAGGTGGTCGGGGGTGTGCTCGAGCGAGGACAGGAACGCGGCGGCCCAGCGGTCGACGTCGTGGGTGAGGACCTGCCTGCGCAGCGCGCGCATCCGGCGCCTGGACTCCACGGACGGCATCGTGAGCGCCCGGCGCAGCCCGTCCTTGACGCCGTCGGTGTCGTAGGGGTTGACCTGCAGCGCGGCCCGGAGCTCCTTGGCGGCGCCGGTGAACTCGGACAGCAGCAGCACGCCGCCGCCGTCCACCCGGCACGCCACGTACTCCTTGGCCACCAGGTTCATCCCGTCGCGGAAGGGCGTCACCGTCATCACGTCGGCGGCCACGTAGAAGGAGGCCAGCTCCTCGCGCGGCAGCGCCTGGTGCAGGTAGTGCACGGCCGGTCGCCCGATGCGGCCGAAGTCGCCGTTCAGCGAGCCGACCTGGCGCTCGATGGACTCGCGCATCTTCTGGTACGACGCCAGCCGCTCCCTGCTCGGCGTCGCGATCTGCACCATGACCGCGTCCTTGACCGCGGGATCGTCCTCGGCCAGCAGCTCGCCGAACGCGCGCAGCCGCACGTCGATGCCCTTCGTGTAGTCGAGGCGATCGACGCCGAGGATCAGCTTGCGTGGCTGGCCCAGGTCGGAGCGCAGCCGCCGGGCGGCGGCGTGCACCTCCGGCGTGGCGGCCAGCGCCGACTGCTCGGCCGAGTCGATCGAGATCGGAAACGCGCCCGCGCGGATGCTGCGGCCGTCGAACTCGATCGAGCCGCCGGTCGTCGTCGCGCCCGTCAGCGTCTTCGCGAGGCGGGCGAAGTTCCGTGCGCCACCGGGCAGCTGGAAGCCGATGAGGTCGGCGCCGAGCAGGCCGGCGATGATCTGCCGCCGCCACGGCAGCCGCATGAAGAGCTCGACCGGGGGGAAGGGGATGTGCAGGAAGAATCCGATCCGCACGTCCGGCCGGAGCCGGCGGAGCAGCTTGGGCACGAGCTGCAGCTGGTAGTCGTGCACCCAGACGGTCGCGTTCGGCGCCGCGATGTCGGCGGCCCGCCGGGCGAACCGCTCGTTCACCCGCTGGTAGGCCTCCCACCAGTCGCGGTGGAACTCGGAGTCGGCGACCGCGTCGTGGTACAGCGGCCACAGCGTGCCGTTGGAGAAGCCCTCGTAGAAGGCCTCGACGTCGTCGTTGGACAGCGTGACGGGCACCAGGCTGAGGCCGTCGGTCTTGGTCTCCTCGAGAGTGACGTCGGCGGTGCCGGGCCAGCCGATCCACGCGCCGTGCCGCCGGGACAGGATCGGCGCCAGCGCGGTGACCAGGCCGCCCGGCGACTGCCGGGTGCGGGTGGTGCCGTCGGGCAGCTTCTCGATGTCGAACGGCAGCCGGTTCGCCACCACCACCATCCGGGCCTGGCTGGTCGAGCTCTCGCTGCCGGCGGTGTCCTGGATCTCGGCCGGGATCTCGGCCGGGCTTCCGGACGGGCTCTCGGCGTCGGTCGCGGGGGTGGTGGTTGGGCTGGACACGGGTTCGAGGGTATCGGCCGGTCCTCCGGCTCCTCGTCGCGCGCCGGGTGCACGGTCGCGTCCCGACCGCGCCGTGCGCGCCCTGTGCGCGACGTCCGTCGTCCGCCGGGCCGCCGGCGCGGATGCGGCCGGCTCAGTGGCCGAAGGGGTCCGGGTCCTTGCCGGGCATCCAGGTCAGCCCCGGCACGCCCCAGCCGTGCGACTTGACCGCCTTGCGGGCGGCCCGCAGGTTCCGGCCGACCAGGCGGTCCAGATAGAGGTGGCCGTCGAGGTGGTCGACCTCGTGCTGCAGGCAGCGGGCGAAGAAGCCGGTGCCCTCGACCTCGATCGGCTGCCCCTCCTGGTCCACCCCGGTCACCTTGGCCCAGTCCGCGCGGCCCGTCGGAAAGCTCTCGCCGGGCACGGACAGGCAGCCCTCGTAGTCGTCGTCGGGGTCCGGCATGGTCTCCGGGATCGCCGACGTCTCGATCGTCGGATTCACCACATAGCCGCGCCGCCGGGTGCCGTTGTCGGGGCAGTCGTAGACGAAAACCCTGCGGTCGTCGCCGATCTGGTTGGCGGCGAGCCCGGCGCCGTGCGCCTCGTCGTTGGTCTCGAACATGTCGGCGACGAGTTCGGCCAGCTCCGCGTCGAACTCGGTGACCGCGCGGGTGGGTCGGTGCAGAACCGGCTCGCCGCAGATCACGATGGGGCGCACAGTCATTCGCCATAGGGTACGGATCCCGGCCGCCCGCCCGCGCGGGCGCCGGCCCGCGCGGAGCCGACCGCGCCGCGGGCGTTATCGCTCCCGGGAAACCCGGTGTAGCGTCCCACGTGCTAAGGCAAGGCTAACCAAGTGGTGACGCCACCCACGATCGGCGCGAGGAGCTGCGGATGCTGGCGACCTTCGTCATCGGTCTGCGCGAGGGTCTCGAGGCCGCCCTGATCGTCGGCATCATCGCCGCGTTCCTGGTCCGCACCGGCCGCCGCGACGCACTGCGCTCGGTGTGGACCGGCGTCGCCGTCGCGGTCCTGCTCAGCCTCGCCGTGGGTGTGCTGCTCCAGCTGATCAGCAGCGGCCTTCCGCAGCGCCAGCAGGAGATGCTCGAGTGCGTCGTCGCCGCCATCGCCGTGGTGATGGTCAGCTACATGGTGCTGTGGATGAAGGCGCACTCCCGCAGCCTGAAGTCCGACCTGCAGGACGCCGCCGGCAGCGCACTCGCCCGCGGGTCCGCGTTCGCCCTGGTGGTGATGGCGTTCCTCGCCGTCATCCGCGAGGGCTTCGAGACCGCCGTCTTCCTGCTGGCCGCCTTCCAGTCGACGTCCTCACCGGCGCTGGCCGCGATCGGCGTGCTCCTCGGCCTCGCGGTGGCGGTCACCCTGGGGTACCTGGTCTATCGCGGCGGGCTGCGGCTGAACCTGTCGCGGTTCTTCCGGATCACCGGCGTGGTGCTGGTGCTGGTCGCCGCCGGCCTGGTGGCCAGCACGCTGCGCGCCGCGTACGAGGCAGGCTGGCTGACGATCGGTCAGCAGACCGCCGTCGACCTCTCCGCGATCGCGCGACCCGGGTCGGTGCAGGAGTCGCTGCTCACCGGCATGCTCGGCATCCGCTCATCGATGCCCGTCGTCGAGGTCGTCGCGTACCTGCTGTACGCGATCCCGATGCTGGCCGTGGTGCTCTGGCCGCCGCGGCGGACCCCGTCCCGCCGGACGGCAGGGGCGATCCTGGCGAGCACCGCCGTCGCCGCGCTCGCCGTGGCGGGCACCCTCGTGCTGGTCGCGCCGGCGGCGCCCGCGCCCACCGGCGCCGCGCAGGGCCCGTTCCCGCTCGCCGCGTCCGGGTCCGCCGGGGGCACTGTGTCGACAAGTGGGGGGTCGACCGGTGGGGGGTCGACCGGTGCGGGGTCGACCGGTGCGGGGTCGACCGGTGCGGGCGTCGACCGGTGCGGCGTCGACCGATGCCGGGTCGACCGGCACGGCGCTGACCGGCACGGCCACCGTCACGCTGTCGCCGTCGCTCGCGGACGCCACGATCGACCTGACGGCGTCGGCGCCGTCGGACGTCGCCGACGGCGGCATCACCGCCGGCAGCTGGCGCGCGACCGTGCCGATCCTGGCAGCCGGCCACGACGACGTCGCCACCGCCGACGGCAGCGCGCTCGGCGTCACCGTCTACGCGTTCGGCCCGATCGGCGCGCCCGTCGACCCGGCCGCCGCCGGGCTGCCCGGCGCCCTCACCGCCGAGCAGCTCGCCGAGCTGAACGGCGGCCGGCTGCCGGTCGGCGTGCGTTCCGACGATTCCGACGGCGACCTGCCGGCGACGTACTCCGACTCCTGGTCCGGCTCGCTGCTCGTGCACCCGTCCACCGGAACCGTGCTCGGGCTGACCGTGGATCTGGCCCGCAGCGCCCAGGTCACCGTGCCGTCCGGCGCGACGGTGAGCACGGGCAGCGTCGTCGAGGCCACCGGAGTGCTGGGCGGGACCGCCGACCCGGCCGGCCTGCAGGCGGTGCAGGAGGGCCTCGACCAGCGCACGACGCACCAGGTGGTGGGGCAGGTCATCCCCGGCCTGCTGGTCGTGTTCGCGATCGTGCTGCTCGCGTTCGGCCTGCCGAAGCTGCTCGGCGGCCGCCGGACCACCGGACCCCCGGGCGGGCCGCCCGCGCCGGTCCCGGAGGCTCCGCCGGCATCCGACGGCCGGGCCACGGCGGTGTCGACAACCGAGGCCTCGCACCCCGCGTGACCCCGCCCGCCCCGATCGGTTCCGTCGCCGCCAGCGCCGGTCACCTCCGGCACCAGTCACAGCCACCGCAACGACATCCTCGAGGAGCTTCCTTGCGCGTCTCCCTCCGTCCCGGCCTGCTGATCGCGACAGCCGGCGTGCTCGCGCTGTCGGCGTGCTCCTCCGGCTCCGACTCGGCGAGCACCAGCAGCGCGGCATCCTCGGCACCGTCCTCCGCCGCACCGTCCTCCGCCGCACCGTCTTCCGCGGACGCCGCCTCGCCGGCAGCGTCGAGCGGCTCCTCCGGCGCCCAGTCGTCCGGCAGCGCGACCGCCGGCGAGGTACAGGTGCTCGTCACCGAGGCGGACGGCTGCGTCGCGACGCCGGACACCGTGCCCGCCGGTCAGGTGACCTTCCTGATCACCAACCAGGACGCGCTGGGGGTGACCGAGGTCGAGCTGGTCTCGGACCAGCGCATCGTCGGCGAGCGGGAGAACCTCGCGCCGGGCTTCGACAGCACCTTCTCGGTGCGGCTGGACGGCGGGACCTTCGAGATCTTCTGCCCGGGCGCGACGCCGGAGCGGCGGCCGTTCACCGTCACCGGCGAGGCCGCCGAGCAGAGCGGGGACCTGACGCAGCTGCTCGACCAGGCGACCGTCGACTACGGCGCCTACGTCGACGCGCAGGTGGAGTTCCTCCTCGAGCCGGTGCGGGCGCTGGCCACCGCGATCAAGGCCGGCGACCTCGCCGCCGCCCAGCAGGCCTACGTGCAGGCCCGGCCGTTCTACGAGCGGATCGAGCCGGTCGCGGAGTCCTTCCCGGAGCTCGACCCGGCGATCGACCTGCGCATCGGCGACGTCGAGGCGACCGCGCCGTGGACCGGGTTCCACCCCATCGAGCAGGGCCTGTTCGAGCGGCAGTCGACCGACGGGCTGGCCGACCTGGCGGACCAGCTGATCGCCGACTGCGAGTCGCTGCAGACCGAGGCGAAGGCGCTGTCGGACGCGACGGCGGCCGGCACGGACGGCGGCTACCAGGCGTTCGAGATCGCCAACGGCGCCGCGACGTTGCTCGACGAGGTGCTGGCGTCCAAGATCACCGGCGAGGAGGAGGCCTACTCCCGCATCGACCTGCTGGACTTCGAGGCCAACGTGGAGGGCTCCCTGCAGGCCTTCGCCACGCTGAAGCCGGCGCTCGACATGATCGACCCGACCGTGGTGCCGGACATCGCGGCGAAGTTCGACGCCCTGGTCGCGGTGCTCGACGGGTACCGTGACGAGGCGGCGCTCGGCGGCTGGACCCCCTACGACCAGCTCACCGCCGAGGACAAGAAGGTCCTGACGGATGCGCTGCTGGTCGTCCAGGAGCCGCTGTCCGCGGTGGCCGCGAAGATCACCAACTGAGGAACCGGCCCGAGAAGTGACGTGCGATGACTGACGCTGAGCGGCCGCCCGGCACCAGCCGGCGACGATTCCTCGGCGGCGCCGCGGTCGCCGGCCTGGCCGCCGGCGCCGGCGTCGCGGCCGGCTACGGCCTGCGCACCGTGCAGGACAACGCCGGGTCGGCGGCGGCCTCCGGCACCGGGACCGCCGAAACGGCCAGCGGCGTCACCGTCAACCGCGCGGCGGCGTCCGTGCCGTTCTACGGTGCGCGCCAGGCCGGCATCGTCACCGCCCAGCAGGAGCGGTTGATGTTCGCGGCGCTCGACGTGACCACGACCAGTTCGGACGACCTGCAGCGGATGCTCGGCCGCTGGGCGGCGATCGCCGCGCGGCTCACCGCCGGCCGCCCGGTGTCCGACTCCCCGGTCCGCGTGGAGCAGCCGCCGTTCGACACCGGCGAGGCGATGGACCTCGGGCCGCACTCGCTGACCATCACCGTCGGCTTCGGTCCCAGCCTCTTCGACGACCGGTTCGGCCTCGCCGACCGGCGGCCGGCCGCGCTGGCGCCCTTCGGCACCATCCCCGGCGACGCGGTGCTGAAGCCGGCGCTGTCCGACGGCGACCTGTGCATCCAGGCCTGCGCGGACGACCCGCAGGTGGTGTTCCACGCCGTGCGCAACATGGTCCGCGCGGCCCGCGGCACGGCCGTGCTGAGGTGGTCGCAGCTCGGCTTCGGCCGCGCGTCCGCGACCGGCGCCGGGCAGAGCACGCCGCGGAACCTGATGGGGTTCAAGGACGGCACCCGCAACATCCACGCCGACGACCGCGCGGCGCTGGAGGAGCACGTCTGGGTGCAGGCGTCGGACCTCACCCCGGCCACCTCGTGGATGGCCGACGGGTCGTACCTGGTGGCGCGCAAGATCCGGATGGAGATCGAGTCCTGGGACACGGACCCGCTCACCGATCAGGAGCGGATCTTCGCCCGGTTCAAGGACACGGGCGCGCCCATCACCGGCGGCGACGAGTTCACCCCCGTCGACTACGCGAAGCTGGACGCGGCGGGCGAGCCCGTCGTCGACATCAACGCGCACATCCGGCTCTCCGCACCCGAGCAGAACAACGGCATCCGCCTCCTGCGCCGCGGTTACAACTACACCGACGGCCAGGACCCCGACACCGGCAAGCTGGCCGCCGGCCTCTTCTTCATCTGCTTCCAGCGCGACCCGCACGCCCAGTTCAAGGTGATCCAGACCCGGCTCGGCAAGACGGACCTGCTGAACGAGTACATCGCGCACATCGGCGGCGGGCTGTTCGCCTGCCCGCCCGGCGTCGGCGCCGTCGGGGACTGGTTCGGCAAGTCCCTGTTCGCCTGATCGAGAACCTCCCGGCCCCGGCCGGGTCCCGCCGGTGCGCGCTCCGCTTGCCATCGACGGACCCGGCGGGAATTGTTGCAGTCACGCCACCTGATCCGGCATTCTTACTCACTCGAACGGGCTAGACGACCGAATCTCTGATTACTCTGTGGTACAAAAGTAGGAGCAACGCGCTTGGACGACGCTGCCGTCGCCCGTTTGGCCTCACGAGAACTTCCGGATATCTGGTCCGCAGTCGTCTCGCACCAGCCGTGCGGCGGCCGCTGTGACAGCCGGCGCGACGTCGACGCTCGGGGCATTCCCCGATCGTCCCTACCGACGACAGGGGATCCGCGTGTCGCAGGCATACGACGCACGGTCGCAGCAGCAGTTCGCTGCCGCGGTGTGCCGGGTGCTGCGTGAATCGCGGCGCCGGCAAAAGCTCACGCAGGCCGAGGTCGCGCAGCGCACGGGCGGGCTGGTCAGCAAGGCCGCCCTCGCCAACTACGAGACCGGGCACCGCTCGCTGCGGGTTGATGTGCTCTGGGTGATCGCCGGCGCGCTCGGCGAGGACCTCGGGGCGCTGCTCAGCGCGGCCGAGCGCGGCATCAACATCCGGCCGTTCGGCGGCACCACCGGCCCGATCACGGTCGATCCCGACGAGGTGCTCGGCTCGCCCGACAGCCGGCTCGCGCCGGTTCGCCGCTACTTCGAGCTGAGCGCCCGCGGCGGCCAGCACTCGACCATGACGCTCGACGAGAACGCCATCGCCGCGCTCGCCGCGCTGATGAACGTCAGCGTCATCGAGTGCCGCCGGATCCTGCTCTCGACCGCGCGATTTCCGCGGCAGATGAACAGCGCCCTGTCCTGAGCGCCTGAGCGCCGGCGCCCCCGGCTCCCACATCGCATGTGCCCGGCAGGGCGATCCGCCCCGCTGCCACCCCGGCCGGGCGGTCCCGGCCGGCTCCTGCACCGGCCAGGCCGTTCCGTTGCGCGCCGCTGCCATCGCCTCGCCGGTGTGGGTGATACTCACCACAACTCGGTCGATCGGGCCGCCGGATCACCGCGCCAGGCGTCCTGGTGATCGTTTGCGGTCCGGGATGATGAACCCGGCCGATCGGCTCGGGCACCCCGCTGCACGACGAACCCTCACGGGCGTCGGCGGCGCGGCCCGCTGGCGCAAGGGACTGGTGTGAGGGATCTCGGGAGCGGGCACGGGGCGTCGTCCCCGGTGGGAGGCGACGGGTCGCGCGGCGGCTCCGGAGGCAACCAGGCGGACGCCGCGGCGCCCGTGGGATACCGGGACGCCGAGGCCACCCAGGTGATCCATCAGCCCACGCAGGTCATCGCCCCGATCGGGGCGACCCCGCCGGTCGACGCCGACACCGACGCGCTCGGCATCGTCGACTCCACCGACGGCGCGGGCCCGGTCGACGTCCCGCCGGGCGGCGCCGCGGCCGAGCCGTCGGGCATCCGCCGGGTGCTGGCCCGCCTCGGCGGGCGCGGCCTCGCGCTCGTCGCCGCGGGCGGGCTGATCCTCGTGCTCGCCGTGCTCTACCTGGTCGACCTCGCGACGACCAGCGGCGAGATCGAGCGGAACACCACCATCGCCGGCGTCGACGTCGGCGAGATGACGCCGGAGCAGGCGCTCGCCGCGCTGAACCAGCAGGTGGTGCCCGGGTACGCGCAGAGCCTGAACGTCGACGCGCACGGCGAGCCCGTCGCGGTCGAACCCGCCGCGGCGGGCCTGACGCCGGACGCGGCCGGCTCCGTCGCAGCTGCCGGCACCCGCTCGGCCAACCCGTTCGTCCGGCTCACGTCGTTCTTCACCAGCACCGACCTGCCCCTGGGTGTCCAGGTCGACCGGGCCGCTCTGGAGGCCTTCGTCGCCGGCGTCGCCTCGTCGACGGACGTCGCGCCGGTCGAGGGTGACGTGCTCGTCGAGGGGACCGCCGTCCGCACGGTGCTGCCGGTCACCGGCCGCAGCCTGCAGGTCCCGCAGTCCGTCGACGCGATGTCCGGTGCGTGGATCTCCGGCGGCCCGGCGGCGCTGTCGGCGCTGTCCATGCCGACCACGGACGTGCCGGTGCGGGCCACCCCGGAGCGGACCGAGGCGGCGGGCGCCGAGGCGTCCGCGATCCTCGCGGCGCCGCTGGTGCTGCAGGCCAACGAGACGCCGATCGAGATCCGGCTGGACGTGATCGCTGCGGTGACCACGATCGCCCCGGACGCCGCTGACGGCTTCGCCGTCGCCGTCGACGTGCGCGCGCTGCGCGACCCCTACGTGCCCGCCGTCGAGGCGACGCAGACCACCCCGCAGAACGCGACCATCTCCATCGTCGACGGCGCGCCGGTGGTCGCGCCGAGCGTGCCGGGGCGCACGGTGGACTGGGCGGCCACCGACGCCGCGATCGAGCCGGCGCTGCGCAGCGCGAACCACACCGTGCCCGTCAGCTACGTGATCACCGAGCCCGAGCTGACCACCGAGAAGGCGCAGGCGCTCGGCATCAGGGAGGTCGTCGGCGAGTTCACCACCGGCGGCTTCGAGTACGCCTCCGGGCAGAACATCAAGGTCGTCGCGCAGAAGGTGAACGGCGCGATCGTCCAGCCGCACACCACCTTCGCGCTGAACGAGTTCACCGGACCGCGCGGCGTGGAGCAGGGCTACATCGAGTCCGGCATCATCCAGGACGGCCGCCCGGCGCGCGCCGTCGGCGGCGGCATCAGCCAGTTCGCCACCACCCTCTACAACGCCGCGTACTTCGCCGGGATGGGCGACGTGACGCACACGCCGCACTCGTACTACATCAGCCGCTACCCGCCCGGCCGCGAGGCGACGGTGTTCGACGGCGAGATCGAGCTGGCGTTCTCCAACGACTACGACACGGCCGTGCTCATCGAGACCATCTGGACCGACGAGGACATCACCATCCGGCTGTGGGGCACCAAGACGGTCCAGGTCGAGTCCATCTCCGGCGACCGGTTCGACTACACCGGCCCGCAGCGCGTGGTGGTCCCCTACGGCCAGGCGTGCAGCCCGTCGGGCGGGTCGGACGGCTTCTCGATCGTGAACACGCGGGTGATCCGCGATCTCGCCGGCGCCGAGATCCGCCGCGAGGACTTCACCACCGTCTACAACGGCCAGCAGAACGTCGTGTGCGAGCCGGCGCCGACACCGGCGACCCCGCCGGGCGACGCCGCGGCCACGGGCGCGGCGGCCACCGACCCGGCCGCCACCGATCCCGCCGCCACCGACCCCGCCGTGCCCCCGGCCGGCTGACCCGGCCGGGCGGTTGTTTCGGCGGGCGGCTCGTCCGACAGGTGGTGGATCCGGCCGGTGGTTGATCCGGCGGGCCGCCGCGCGAACGCCCGTCCTTCGCGGGACCCCCGCCGACTGAACCGCCACCGGTCATCCGGCGCCGCCCCGCCGCCGAAATGACCGGCCACGGTTCACTCGCGGGGATCACGCGAGCCGCGGAGGGGCCCGTCGTCGACGGGGCGCGGCCGCACCGGGCCGGGACAGCGACCCGTCGCCGGTTACGCTTGTCCGCGCCGCCGCCGTGGCGCAATTGGTAGCGCACCCGACTTGTAATCGGGCGGTTGTCGGTTCAAGTCCGACCGGCGGCTCTCGTGGTCGTGTGTAGGTCCGACCAACTCCGTCAGCGGGCCAAGAACGTCGGGATCACGGGCCGGTCGTCGATGAAGACGCCGGAGCTGGTCACGGCGCTGTGGCAACCAATGAGGCGGCATCGCCGGATCCTTCTCAGGCGCCGCGGTGCCGCGTCGCCTGGCGGATCCGGGCCAGCATGAACAACGCCGAGCCGACGCCCACCAGCAGAGCGCCCAGCGGGAGCAGGACCTGACCGGGCACGCCGGTCGCGGCCAGCGTTCCCTGACCCGGCCCGGGACCGGGCGGGCGGTAGGGGGCCGGCGCGCCGCCGGTCGACGAATGGGTCGGGCCGATCGCGCTCGTGGTCGTCGTCGTGGTCGCCGCCGAGGTCGACGCCGCGGTCGACGCCGAGGTCGACGCCGAGGTGGTGGTAGAGGGCGACGTCGGGGTCGGCGTGGGTTCCTCGCCACCCAGGGCCTCGACGATCACCAGATTCCCGTCGAACAGGCCGGTGCCGACTGCGTTGCTAGCGCTGATCGAGATGAGCGTGGTTCCGGCGGTGGTCGGGGTGCCGGAGATCGTGGCGGTCGCCGCGTCGAAGCTCAACCCGTCGGGCAGTTGCGTGGACTGATTGAGTGCCACCTTCGGTGCCGGCACACCGCCCACGGTGAAGGTGAACGCGTACGTGCGCCCGACGGTGCCCTCCGGTGGTGTTCCGGTGATCGACCCCGGAATTCCGACGTTGATCCGGTCCGACGCCGCCGACGGCGGGCTGTCGCCGCCGGCGCTCAGCGCGGTCACGGTGAACGTGTAGGCGTCGGTGTTGGTCAGCCCGGTGACGGTGACCGGGCTGGTGGAGCCCAGGGCGGTCTGCCCGCCCCGCGACGGGTCGGTGAAGTCGGTCGCTCGGACCAGGTAGCCGGTGGTCGGACTGCTGCCTGCGGTACCGGGCGTGAAGGCGACCTCCACCGAGCCGTCCCCGGCGGTCAGCGACGTGATCGTCGGCGCTGTCGGCGGCACGGGGACGGTCAGCGTGAACTGTTGAACCGTCGCTCCGCTCGCGTTGGTCGCCGTGAACGTCAGCGGGTAGCTGCCGGGTACCGTCGCCGTGCCGGTGAGCCGACCGGTGCCCCCGCCGGTGTCGGTGAACGTCAGCCCGGCCGGCAGCGTTCCCGTCACGGTCAGGGTAGGAGCCGGCTGACCGACGGCGATCACCTCGAAGGTCTGCGCCACACCGACGAGGAACGTCGCAGCCGGTGCGCTCCCGAACACCGGTGTCGTCAAATCGACGAAGGCGATCCCCATGCGGTGCTGCGCTCACCGTGAGCGTCGAGGTGGCGAAGGTCGCCGCGTCGACCACGAGCACGGAGGGCAGGGCCAGCTGCGGTGCGTAGATCGTGCCGCCGTCGGTCGAGAGAACCGGTGTGCCCAGGGTGCTGCCGGGGGAGTTCGTGAACTGTCCGGCCACCCCGGTGGATGCGTCGACCTCGACGAGCAGCCCGAGGGACGGCGACACCGCGCCGGCCGCATACAGCGTCGTTCCGCTCGGTGAGACGGCCAGGTCGCTCGCCGCCGATGACTGACCCCAGGTGGTCGCGAGGGTTCCTGCGGTCGTGTCGATGGACTCGATCAGGCTGGCGGCCGGGGCGGCCTGGTTGGGCTCGGCGACGTAGACGCGCGCACCGTCGGGGCTCGGCGCCATGCCCTGGCCCGGGGAGGTCGTGGAAATGTCAGCGGCCGGCGTGGACGTCGTCGTGTCGACGACCGCCAGCCTGGCTGCGGAACCCGCGGACACGTAGAGGCGAGACCGCTGCGGAACGAGGACCAGGTCCGCCCAGCTCGCCGACCCGAGGGTGACGCTGCCGAGGAGGGTGCGACTCGCGGGTTCGAAGATGTCCACCAGACCCGCGGCGGCGTCGAGCGCGTACAGCCGGGTGCCGTCCGGGGCGACGGCAAGGCTGGTGTAGACCCCGTTCGGCCGGGTCATCGAGCCGACCACCGTCGCGGTCGGGGCGCTGATCACCGTCACGCCTGCGGTGCTGGTCGCGTACACGGCGCCGTTGCCGGGGCCGGTCACCAGCGCGCCATCGGCACCCGGCACCCCGATCTGCGCGGCGACGGCGCCCGTTGCCGTGTCGACGACCGCGACCTGGTCTCCGAGCGCGACGTAGAGGTATTCGCCACCGGGCAGCGGCGCCGCCGTCGCCGACGGCGCACCGACCAGGCCGAACGCACCACACAGGACCATCGATGCGATCAGCACCAAGGTGTTACGCCACCTGCCGGGGGTGCGGGATGCGAGGTGGTGACCGGAACGGGTCATGGGTGTCGTCCCTCCCTTCGGGCCGAGCGCCGGAGCTCAGGCGTCCTTGCGGAGCCCACATGGAGACCGACCTGGTCGTGCGCGACCGCTCCGTCGGCGACGGGTCTGCCGATCTCCGTCACCCCGAATCAGTCCAGCCCGCGCGGCGTGGACGATGCACGGGCGTCGGCAACCTGGATGGCGTCGATGCTGTCTGGTGAGGCGACGACGACCTCGCTCCCGCCGTAGACGTTGTGGCGTCTGGATGCTCCTCGCTGGCAATCCGACGCGCGAACTGTATCCGGTCCGTGACCGAGCCGCCGCACGCCGTCACCGGGCCGGGCAGGCGGAGCCGTACCACGGTGCCCGACCGGGCGCGGCGGCGACAGTGCGCCCGCCTCCCGCGGCCGAGATCGTGACCCCCATCGACACCATGCCAATGTGCCCATCGGCGATTCGGCGTGGCAGCACATCCGGCGTGAAACCCATTCCGTCATCGGAGACCTCGAGCCGCAGGCCGCCGCGCTCGGCGGTCGACCTCGGGAGGTCGGCGCTCGGTCATCGAGGCGGCGCTCGGCACCCCGCCGCCGGTGTCACCGGTGCTGGGCACGCCGCCGCCGGAGCCGCGGGCCGGCCGCCGGGTTCTCGTCGGGTCTGGTGTGGGGGGGCACCGCGATGCATGATCTGTCGTGTCGCGTTCGCGCTGTGTAATGGGTGGGGAGCTAGCTGTGACGGATCACCGGAATCTCGACGAGGACATGGGTGAAGTTCGGGAGACGGTCGCGGAGTTGTTGGCGACGCCGGTGGGTCGGCGGTGGTTGGTGCGGTCGGGGTTGCTGGCTGCGGCGACGGCGGCGGTGTCGGGGGTGGCGCCGGGGGCGGCTGCCGCTGTCCCGTCGATGCGCGCTGCCGCCGCGGCGGCGGGGGCGGCGCAGGAGCGGCGGTCGTTCCACTTCGTGGTGCCACCGGGGCTGTCGTCGCGGACGCTGGAGTTGCGGGTGAACGGCGCGCGGGTGCCGTTGACTGCGCACACGGTGCGGTCGAGGTCGAAGTTGCGGTCGAAGGGCCGGTTGTTCCGGAAGTTGGACACGTCGGCGTTGACGCACTACGCGGAGGCGCGGGTGCCGCGGGACCGCGGGTTGCTGATGTCGGTGTGGGCGACCGCGGCGGACCCCGCTGACGAGGTGCTGGCGTTGCTGTCGTTCCATGCGCCGTCGCCGGCGATCCGGAAGGTGGCGCGGGCGGCCTACCGGTTGGAGGGGTCGTACCGGTCGGTGGCGGGGTCGCCGCAGCGGCTGGGCGCGTTGGGTTTGCAGGCGGAGGATCTGGCGTCCTGGGATGAGGTGGCCGACCTGGACGCGGTGGTGGACACCCATCAGACGGCGATCGCGTTGACGATGCTGCATCCGGATGTGGCGACGATCGCGTCGACCGAGGTGACCACCACCAAGGCGTTGCTGGGCCAGACCTCGGACGTGTCCAACCTGGGGACCTACATCGGGACGATGTCCGAGCCGTGGTCGACGTCGACGCCGGCGGTGAACGCGGACGGGACGCCGACACAGATCACGGTGGGGTCGACGACCGCGACGTTCTCGACCCTGCATTTGAACAAGTCCGATGAGACGTTCGTCGGCTTGACGCAGACGGCCTTGGTTGCGGGCGTGAGGGGGACGCGGAACACCGGCAGCTTGGGCACCGTGATCGATGCGCCGTTGGATGCGTTGCAGGACAAGCAGGACACCAGCACGTGGCATCAGCCGACGGGGGTGTTGAACACGCCGACGCCGTACACCCCGCCGGTGGGGCTGGAGGCGGCCGCGGTGCAGGCGACGGTCACCAATACGGGTTTGTTGTACGGCACGTACACGACGCTGAACGGGCCGTACGCGAACGGGCAGGTTCAGTTGAAGCTGTACAACAACTATGTCCGCTGGGTGTGGGTGTATGTGCAGTATTTGAAGCAGGACGGCACGAACCTGTCGGTGGACCCGGGCGCAACGGGCCCGAACACCCCGAACGCGCGCTCGGTGGGGTTGTTGCCGCAGGTGTTCACCGTGCTCGGAGTGCCGATCTGGGACACGAACACGATCACCCCGACGTTGACGTTCCCGACGGACGCGACCAGGGCGCGGATCCTGTACGCGGGGTTGGGGAACAGCGCCGCGGACGGCGGGTGGCGGCAGTACTTCCCAGCCGACGCCTACCCCGCTAATCAGTACGCACCACAGAAGGAAGTCCTGGTGCCGGCGCTGTTCACCGGCATCTTCACGCTCGGGCTCAATCTCTTCGCGCTGCTCACCGACTTGGACATCGCGACCACTTGGGCGGCGATCAAGAGGGCCTGGAGTGAGATTCCGTACTCGGAGTTGGCGGAGTTCACCGCCAGCGTCACGGCGCAGACCACCGCGTTCACCGCCGCGGAGGCGGTCGCGACGACGGTGGCGGCGGGCGGCGCGACGTACGAGGACATCGAGGCGAATGGTGGCTCCGCCTCGAACATCTGGAGCATTCTGGCCGACCTCGGGTCGATCATCCCCAAGATCCTCTTCAACCCGAACGCGGCGAATCTCGTTCTCGAGGCGGTGGCCGTGATCGTCTCAGACGAGGCAGCAAGCAAGCTCCTCGACGCCCTTCCCGGGATCGGTTTGGCGGTCGAGGTGATCTCGGCGGTGGGTGATGCCATCACCTTGGCGGAGGCGATTGGTGAGTCGGCGTCGTCGCCGTGGTTGTTCGGTAATGAGGTGTCGTTGTCGTATCCGGTGTCGGTGTCGGTGAAGCCGGATCAGTCGTTGGCGGTGCCGCGGTGGCCGGAGACGGCGGTGTCGTGGCGGTTGGAGGCGACGTTGGATGGGGCGTCGGCGGTGGCGCCGTTGACGACGGCGTTCGGTGCGCAGGTGGGGTCGGATCCGGTGACGGTGTCGACGTCGGCGCCGTTCGGGGGTTCGTTCATCACCTGGTCGTTCGTGGTGTTGGACGCGGAGGGCCATCAGGTGGGGACGGCGGTGGCGAAGTACGCCAATGATGACGAGTCGGCGTTGCCGTCGACGGTGGCGATGGCGATCACGGAGCTGCCGGAGCTGGTCACCACGGGAACCACGTTCCAGCGGCGGGATACCACGTCGTACAGCTCGGCGTTGGGTGGATACACCTGGTCGACGTCGTTGCCGGCGGATACCGGGACGTTGGCCACTAGCGGCGTGCAGCAGGTGTTGCAGGTCGCGGTGTCCACCGAGTTGGCGGTGGTGGCGGTGGTGTGGCAGGAGGGGGACCGGTTCTGGTTGCGCGGGGTGCCGATCGTGGAAAACGGCACGACCATCCCGATGGGGACGGCGACGCGGAACCAGTGGGCGCGGCGGCCGTACCTGTTGTTCGATTCGTTTGTGGGGTCGTCGGACACGGCGAACCACAAATTGTTGGAGCCGGATGACACGGATTCGGGTTATCAGTTGCGGGAATTGACGGTCGACCCGGCGACCGGGGACCTGACCTGGGATGAAACAGTGTCAGTCGGGCAATTCCTGTTGCCGGTGAGCGGAGCCGGGTTGCATTCCTCGGGACGGGTCGCGGCGATCCACACCGATTCTGGTCGGTTCGGGCAGGTGCAGCCGGCGGGGACGCCGCGGCCACCGCTGGTCGCGTACACCGCCGGGCCCGGCACCGAAATCGGGTTGCTGTCCTCACCGACGGCAGTAGCAGTAACCAACCCCGGAACCGTGCTCGTCCTAGAGGTTGGAGTACCCGGCGCCGCGTCACCAGCGCAACTGTCAGCGTTCGACTTGAAGGGACAACCGGTCCGGTACTTCGGCGCCACCGCGCAGGAATTCACATTACCGCTACCACCGAACGCCACATACCTGGACATGTCGGTGGACGGGACCGGGCAAATCTATGTGTTGTCCTACACCGGCGATGGCTCCGAGGTCGCCGACTACTCGATCACGGTGTACGCCGCGACCGGCGAAGTGATCACCACTAGCCCCAACGCGAACGCCCCCCGCCTCGTCGTCGACTTCTGGCGCAGCATCTACGCCGCCAACTACACCGCCCTCATCGACACCCAAACCGGGCTCCCCTACATCGACCCAGCCCTCGGCCCCGGCGTCAAACAACCCTCCATCAGCCGCCTCGACCCCGACACCCCATCGTCCACACCCTGAGCCGGGGAGCCATGAGCAGAAGAAGACTTGCCGGGTCGTGGCCGCGATGCTGATCGTGGTGCCCGGCGCGATGGTGGTCACCGCCCCGCCGGTCGCCGCGGCGACGGTGTGCGAGTATCACGAGACCCCACCCCCGGCGCCCACATCGCCGACGCCGGGGTACGTGCTGTGGTCACCCCCCACCGACACCACCACCCCGAACACGATAATCGGGTACGTCGGCGACGACTGGGCGACACCGGAGAACAGCACCAACCCGGGTCCAAACTGCGCATCCGACACGTACAACGCCCCGTCGCACGTCGACGTGGCACCCGGCGCCGCCCTGTGGTTCCTCGGCTCGGACACGAGCATCTACGAAAACACGGCAGTACCGGACCAGCTGATCCTGCCGTGGGGCGGCACGTCGGTGACGGGCCAGAGGACCCGCATCCCCGACGATGTAGAGCCGACCGGCGCCGTCTCGAACTGGGGCGGAACGACGGGCGTGCAGGCCTTCGACGCGGCATTCTTCGCGTCGGACTATGGGACCTGCCCTCACTGCGACCTCACTCCCACGAATCCTCCCTCGAACACGCTATCCCTGCCTGGTATACAGACCAGGACCGACGTCGGCCGCATCCTTCGTGAAGAACATGAGCAATTACGAAGGAGCCATCTTCAAACCGGGCATCACGATCACCGGCGATGCCACCAGTTTCATCTTCGATGGCGCGACGCTCGACCACACGACTTTCGTGGCCAACCTCTATACGGTGTCGGGGGGCGTCGGCAGTTCTCCCGTTTCCATGCGAAATGTGTCGGCCCATCGACCGCGTTCGGAATGCAGTTGGCGGACACCACCGTCTTCGACGGAGCGGATCTGACCGGAGCAACCTTCACCGGCGTCCGCCTGCTCACGTCTTCATTCCTCGATGTGACGGTCGACGGCACGACCTTCGGCTTCGACACGAGCGGCAACTACACCATCCTGTCCGGTTCCTCGATGAGCTTCAGACCGTTCCGGACCCGCCGAGTTTCGCCGGCGCCGCCCTCGACGACGGATTGTTCACCACCTTCGCGGACCTGCCGTGTATCACCTTCAAGGACTCGGATCTCGTCGGCGTCTCCTTCGAGAATGCCCAGTTCTTCGGAGTGTGTCGACCGTCGACGCTGTTCCCGGGGAGCCGAGTGCCGTTGTCGGTGGTGAAAGAACTCATCGTCGACGTCAAGCCGCTTTCCGGCCTGCCAGTCGCGCCGGCAGACCTGTCCGGTGCGCAGGTGGTGGCCACGCCCGCCGACTACGACGTGTTGAGCGGGCTCGACATGAAGGGCCTGAATCTGAGCGCGGTCAAGGTGCTGGGCGTGCCGTTGGATTTGACCGGTACCCAGCTCGACGGTGCGACGCTCACCGACTTTAACTTCGCCTTGGCAACGTTGGCCGGCGCGTCGCTCACAAACGTGAGCGCGGCCGGCGCGTCGTTCGAGGGCGCCGACCTCCGCGCGCAGGGGTCGCATCCGGCGGCGAACCTGTCCGGGGCGCAGACCAACCTGCAGGGGGCCAAGCTTCGTCGATGCCGACATCAGCGGCGCGGGATTCGTGGGCGCGAATATCTCGGGTGCGGTGTTTACCGGCGCCCGGGCGGCGAGTTCCCGTCGAGCAGCACCGACTTCAGCGGGGTTCGGGCGACCAACACGATCTTCTCGGACGTGCACATGTACGGCAACGGGCAGGCGTTCATGCCGCGACCGACATGAGCGGCGTCGACTTCACCGGCGCGGTGCTGGCCGCCGACGTTGGGGGTGGCGGGTTCGATCTGACAGGTGCGGCGCTGACCGGCGCGAAGTTCGACGACGCGCAATGCGTGAACTGCAACTTCACGAACGCCACCTTGAACCAGGCCAGCTTCACCGCCGGATACCTGCCAGGGGTGACGCTGTCGGGTGCGACGCTGGCGGGCGCGAGCTTCGACAAGGCGTGGCTCGACTGTGGGAGCGACAACGATGGAAGCGTCGCAAGACCAACCCCGCGAACAGTGCACAGTGGCTGTGGCCGCTGCTGCTGGGGTCGGGTGAGGCGTACGGCCCGGTGCCGTTCGGCGCGAGCACGCTGTCCGGCGCGGCGATGAGCGGTGTGGTGGCGTGCCCGTCGGGGAAGCCGGGGCAGCAGCAACCCGCCGGCTGTGACGGAAACCTGTTGCCGCAGCCGGCGCAGCAGCCGCCGATCCCGGCGGCGTGTTCGGCGTCCGCGGAGGGGGCCTGCCCGACGCAGACGTCGACGCTGTTCCCGGCCACCGAGCCGACGCCGACCACGGCCAAGCCGGTGGAGCTAGTGGCGACCGCGCCGCCGACATGGACCACGGCACTGCCGGAACCGGCCTACTACGTCGCCTACGACGACGCCACGGTCCGCCAGGTGCAGCCCTTGACGGCCACCGTTTACGCGGGCACCGCGGGGTCGGCGTGCGCGGCGCCGACGTCGCCGTGCGGGGACGGGGGGGCGGCGGCCGCCGCGCAGCTCGTCCGGCCTACCGGGTTGGCGGTCGGGCTCGACGGTGCCCTGTACATCGCGGATCCGGGGTCGCTGCGGGTCCGTCGGGTCGCCCCCCCGCCGCCCCCGCCGGGCACGCCGACGATCGGCACGGTCGCCGGCACCGGTGTCGCCTGCACCGCGTCGCCGTGTGGTGACGGCGGGCCGGCGGTCGAGGCGCAGCTCACGTCCGCGAACGACGTGGCGACGAGCGTTGACGGCACGCTGTACATCGCCGACGGTCCGGGTGGGATACGGCGGGTGTACCGGGATGGCACGATCGGCACGGTGGCGCCGGGTTCGGCGACCGGGGATGTGGTGTCGATCGTTGTGGCGAACGACGGTGCGCTGTACGCGGCGACTCGGAACCCGGATCTGATCATCAAGATCGACGCGGGCACCGGTGCGGTGACGACCGTGGTGGGCACGGGCACGTCCGGGTACAACGGGACCACCGATCAGTTCGGGGGGGATCTGCCGGGTAACCAGGTGCAGGTGGACCAGCCGGGCGGCTTGTCGATGAACCTGGCCGGCAACGTCCTGTTCGCCGATACCGGGAACAACCTGATTCGCGGGTTCGTGCCGGCGTTCGGCACGGTGATCGACCAGTTGGCGGGCACCGAGGTGGACGGGCTGCCGCAGCCGGGTGGGTTCAACGGTGACGGGCAGGACGCAACACACACCCAGCTAAACGGGCCGTTGGCGGTGGCGGCGACGGACGAGCCGTTGCTGGTGGTGGCAGACACCGGTAACCAGCGGGTCCGGCAAATGGGCCCGGGCGCGGCGGAGGCGTTCACGGCGCCGGAGGCGGAACCGCCGCCGGTGGTGCAGGTGGTGGTGTCGTGCCAGGCCCGTGGCTCGGTGTGGGCGTGTGAGCGACTGGGAAAGCCGACCGGTCGAACCATCACCATCGGCATCACCGCGTCGGTCAAGCACCAGGGGGTGGAGTTCGCGTCGGGCCGGTGGTTGCTAAGCCGGTCCGGGCGGATCGAGTTCCTGGTCACCGAACACAAGCCGTTGGTGCCCGGCGAATACGACCTGCAACTCGGCATCGGCCGGTGGACGTGGAGCCAACCAATCAGAATCGCCCATCCCTGAGCGCCTTGTTCGCGCGATCCGGTCTAGCGCGCAACCGTCTCGCCTTGGATGATCTGGTGGGTCGTGTTCGCGCTGGGTGACGGGTTGGGAGCCTTCTGTGACGGATCATCGGGATTCCGACGGCGGGTTGGGTGAGGTTCGGGAGACGATCGCGGAGTTGTTGGCGACGCCGGTGGGTCGGCGGTGGTTGTTGCGGTCGGGGTTGCTGGGCGCGGCGACGGCCGTTGCGGCTGGGGTCGCTCCGGGGTCGGCGGCCGCTGCCGGGCGGGCGGCTGGTGGGTTCGCGGTGGGCGGCGGGGGCGCGCAGGAGCGGCGGTCGTTTCATTTCGTGGTGCCACCGGGGTTGTCGTGGCAGAACCTGGAATTGCGGGTGAACGACGCGCGGGTGCCGTTGACCGCGCACACGTCCCGATCGCGGTCGAAGTTGCGGTCGAAGGGCCGGTTGTTCCGGAAGCTGGACACGTCGGTGTTGACGCACTACGCGGAGACCCGGGTGCCGCGGGACCGCGGGTTGGTGATGTCGGTGTGGGCGACCGCGGCGGACCCCGCTGACGAGGTGCTGGTGTTGCAGTCGTTCCATGCGCCGTCGCCGGCGATCCGGAAGGTGGCGCGAGCGGCCTACCGGTTGGAGGGGTCGTACCGGTCGGTGGCGGGGTCGCCGCAGCGGCTGGGCGCGTTGGGCTTGCAGGCGGAGGATCTGGCGTCATGGGATGAGGTGGCCGACCTGGACGCGGTGGTGGACACGCATCAGACGGCGATCACGTTGACGATGATGCATCCGGATGTGGCGACGATCGCGCCGACCGAGGTGACCACCACCAAGGCATTACTGGGTCAGACGCCGGAGGTCTCCACGTTGGGCACCTACATCGGGCAGATGCCAAGCCAGGGATTGAGCTGGGCGACGAACACGCCGCAGCAGAACGCGGACGGCAGCCCGAGTCAGATCACCATCGGCGGCACCACCACCACGCTGTCCACGGTGACCTTGAGCACCGATCCGACGTTCGTGAGCACGGCGCAGTCGGCGCTGGTCGCAGGCGTGCGGGGGACGCGGAACACCGGCAGCTTGGGCAATGTGATCGATGAGCCGTTGGATGAGTTGCAGGACACGCAGCGACACCAGCACGTGGCATCAGCCGACGGGGGTGCTGAACACGCCGACGCCGTACACCCCGCCGGTGGGCCTGGAATCGGCGGTGCAGGCCACGGTGTCGAACACGGGTTTGTTGTACGGCACGTACACGACGTTGAACGGGTCGTACTCGAACGGCCAGGTGCCGTTGAAGTTGTACAACAACTATGTCCGCTGGGTGTGGGTGTATGTGCAGTATCTTGAAGCAGGACGGCACGAACCTGTCGGTGGACGCGGGCGCAACGTTCCCGAACACCCCGAACGCCCAGGTCGGTGGATTTGCTGCCGCAGGTGTTCACGGTGCTGGGCGTGCCGATCTGGGACACGAACACGATCACCCCGACCGTTGACGTTCCCCACGGGGGCGACCACTGCGCGGATCCTGTACTGCGGGATCGGGCAACAGCGCCGCCGACGGCGGGTGGCGGCAGTACTTCCCGGCCGACGCCTACCCCGCGAACCAATATCGCACCCCAGAAGGAGGTGGAGTTTCCGGCACTCGTCACCGGCCTCTTCACCCTCGGCCTCACCGCATTCGCAATCCTCACCGATATCGACATCGATCTCGACATGGGCCGAGGTGCGGTCTCTCGATGAAGTCGAGCATCCCGGAAGTCGGAGAACTCATCGCAGATTTGCTGTCCGCTCCGGCGTTGCTTCACGGCTGGCGGACACGGTCGCGACGACGGTGGCGGCAGGCGGCGCGACCTACGAGGACATCGCCAACAACGGTGGTTCCGCATCGAACATCTGGAGCATCCTCGCCGGACTCGGGGCGATCATCCCCAAGGTGCTGTTCACGCCAGGCGCCGAGAACAAGGTGGTCGTCGGCATTGCCGCGGCGATCGTCGGCAGTGAGAGCGAAAGCAGGCTTATCAACGCCGATCCCGCTGGTAGGTGAGGTGCTGGCGGCTGATCACGGCTGGTGGGTGATGCGGTCGACGTTCGCGGAGGCGAGTCGGGGAGACTGGCGTTGTCGCCGTGGGTGATCGGTAATGAGGTGTCGTTGTCAGTATGCGGTGACGGTGACGGTGTCAGCCGGATCTAGTCGTTGGCGGTGCCGACGGTGGCCGGTGACGGCGGTGTCGTGGCGGTTGGAGGCGACGTTGGATGGGGCGTCGGCGGTGGCGCCGTTGACGGCGGCGTTCGGTGCGCAGGTGGGGTCGGATCCGGTGACGGTGTCGACGTCGGCGCCGTTCGGGGGTTCGTACGATCACGTGGTCGTTCGTGGTGTTGGACGCGGATGGGCATCAGGTGGGGACGGCGGTGGCGAAGTTCGCCAATGATGACGAGTCGGCGGTGCCGTCGACGGTGGCCATGGCGATCACGGAGCTGCCGGAGCTGGTCACCACGGGAACCACGTTCCAGCGGCGGGATACCACCTCGTACAGCTCGGCGTTGGGTGGATACACCTGGTCGACGTCGTTGCCGGCGGATACCGGGACGTTGGCCAACTAGCGGCGTGCAGCAGGTGTTGCAGGTCGCGGTGTCCACCGAGTTGGCGGTGGTGGCGGTGGTGTGGCAGGAGGGGGACCGGTTCTGGTTGCGGGGGGTGCCGATCGTGGAGAACGGGACGACCATCCCGATGGGGACGGCGACGTGGAACGGGTGGGCGCGGCGGCCGTACCTGTTGTTCGATTCGTTTGTGGGGTCGTCGGACACGGCGAACCACAAGTTGTTGGAGCCGGATGACACGGATTCGGGGTATCAGTTGCGGGAGTTGACGGTGGACCCGGCGACCGGGGACTTGTCGTGGGATCGGTCGGTGTCGGTGGGGCAGTTCCTGTTACCGGTGAGTGGGGCCGGGCTGCATTCGTCGGGGCGGGTGGCGGCGATCCACACCGATTCTGGTCGGTTCGGGCAGGTGCAGCCGGCGGGGACGCCGCGGCCGCCGCTGGTGGCGTACACGGCGGGTCCGGGGACGGAGATCGGGTTGTTGTCGTCGCCGACGGCGGTGGCGGTGACGAACCCGGGAGTGGTGTTGGTGTTGGAGGTGGCGGTGCCGGGGGCGGCGTCCTCGGCGCAGCTGTCGGCGTTTGATTTGAAGGGGCAGCCGGTGCGGTACTTCGGCGCCGACGGGTCCGGGTTCACGTTGCCGCTCCCGGCGGCGCCGGCGGGTACGACGTTCCTGGACATGTCGGTGGACGGCACCGGGCAGATCTACCTGCTGTCCTACACCGGTGACGGCGACCAGGTCGCCGACTACGCGGTCACCGTGTACACCGCGGCCGGCACGGTGATCACCACCAGCCCGGGGACGAACGCGGCCCGCCTGGTGGTCGACTTCTGGCGCAGCATCTACGCCGCGAACTGGACCGCGCTGATCGACAGCAGCACCGGGCAACCCCACATCGACCCCAACCTCGACCCCAACGCCAACGGCAACAGCAACATCAAAGAACCCTCCATCAGCCGCCTCGACCCCGACACCCCACCACCCACACCCTGACCCGAGGACGCTGATCACCGCCCCGCCGCCGTGGAGGCGAGCGCCGCACCCACTTGCGGGTGAAGCATGCTGCGAAGACGTGGCGCAGCGTCAAAACTGGTCGCGTGTGAAACGGGCCAGGGACTGTCGCGTGAACGGTGTAAGTGGCCTGATCGGCCCGGCGTGAGCCGGGTGGAGAGGGCCGTGATGACCGAGACACTGGTGGTCGTGGAGCCACCATCGCAGGAACCGGGGCAGCGGCCGCCGTCGGCGGCGGAGCTGGACGCCGCGCGGGAGTTGGTGCGGCTGGCGCGGCAGCGCGGCGTGGCACTGACCGGCCCGGACGGGCTGCTGAAGGCCGTGACCAAGACGGTGATCGAGACCGCCCTGGACGAGGAGATGAGTGAGCACCTGGGCTACGACCGGCACGACCCGGCCGGCCGGAACAGGGGCAACTCCCGCAACGGCACACGCGCCAAGACGGTGCTGTCGGACGCGGCCGGACCGGTGCAAATCGACGTACCCCGCGATCGGGACGGCACGTTCGAACCGCAGCTGGTGAAGAAGCGGCAGCGGCGGCTGTCCGACGTCGACGAGGTGGTGCTCTCGGTGTACGCCAAGGGATTGACCACCGGAGAGATCAGCGCGCACTTCGCCGACGTGTTCCCCACTTCGTGGGCGGATCCCCAGGCGCGTCCGAGTCGAAGGACACCGTCACCCGGATCACCGACCGGGTGATCGAGGAGATGCAGGCCTGGCAGACCCGTGCGCTGGACCCGGTCTACCCGGTGGTGTTCATCGACGCGCTGGTGGTCAAGGTCCGCGACGCCAGCACCGGCAGGGCGCGCACGTGATGAACAAGGCCGCCGCACACTGGTGGTCGGCATCGACACCACGACGGGATCAAGCACGTGCTGGGGATCTGGGTCCAGTCCACGCCGACGGGATGGGCGCGAAGTTTTGGCTCAGCGCTGCTCACCGAGCTGCGCAACCAGCGGCGTCAAGGATGTGCTGATCGCCTGGGCTGCGACGGCCTGGGAGGGACTGCCGGCCGCGATCGAGACGAAGTCTGGCCGCACCCCGGGGTCACCCAGACCCTCATCTGTTAAGGATACGGGTCCGGCGGGATGGTCCCGCTGGTCACCTGCGCTACCCGGGCAGGACCTACGCAGACAAGGCGACCTGGGAGGTCCAGACGCAGACCTGTCCGTCCGGGGTAGTGGCGGGCTTCGCATCGGCCAGCAGGAGGGTGTGCTTCGAGCACCGAGAAATGTAAGGTACAGAGGAAGGCCGGCCTGGCGGGGTGGCCCTGCTCAGAAGGAACCGATGTTGGTGCTTTCCAGCAACGATATGGCAGGGGCACAGCCCCCACGAGCGGCTCGTTCGTGGGGATCGACTGGGGCGGTGGTTCGACACCGGTGTGTCTGTTCGACCCGGCCGGACGAGCGTGCTCGGGCAACGTCTGGTGGGTCACGACGTGGGAGGGGTCTTGGCGAGCTCGACCCGGCTTCTCGAGGCGAGCCCGGCGCCCGCCGGTGCTCAGGTGGCGCGATCGACACGCCGCGAGGGGGTGCTGGTCGAGCACCTGCTCGATCTCGCCCGGCCGGTGGCGGTCTACTGCGTGTCGCCGAAGCTGTCGGCTCGGGCGCGCGAACGGTATCGGCTGGCGCCGACCAAGAGCGACAGCTTTGACGCGTTCGTGCTCGCGGACACGCTGCGCCACGAGCACCCGCCACTGGCGGCCGCTGAGCCGAGCCGTCGCCGCTGCTGGCCGAGCTGCGGGTTGTCAGCCGCGACCGCGAGGCCTGATCGCAATCAGCGCGAGTGGAGTACCAGCTCCGCGCGATCGTCAGGCCTACCATCCCGCCGCGCTGCACCTGTTCTCCAGGCTGGACCGTGAGATCACGCTGGCGTTCCTACGCGACTACCCCACGCCAGCGAACGCCGCGGCTCTGGGCGAACCGGATGGCCGGCTTCTGCCCCCGACATGGCTACAGCGGCCGCACCCACCCTGAGCTGCTGGCGCTGCGCATCCGCGACCCTCTGCTGACCGCGACGCCGGGCACCGCCGCCGGAAGTCGTTCAGCGCCAGCTCTTCGTCGATCAGCTGGCGATGCTGAACACCCAGCTGCGGGCCGACCGGCACCGGATCGAGGAACTCCTCGCGCAGCACCCGGAGGCTGGGATCTTCCGCAGCTTCCCGGCCATGGGCCCGGTCACCGCGGCGACCATGCTCGCCGAGATGGGCGAGGACCGCGGCCGGTTTCCCACCGCGGACGTGCTGCTCGCCGACACCGGACCCGCACCGGTCACCCGGTCCAGTGGCCGCACCCGCCCCGTTCGGTTCCGCTACGCCGCCAACCAGCCGATGCGCCACGCCATCGACTGGTGGGCCTTACCCGTCCGCGAGTCCGACTGGGCCCGCACCGCATACGACCAGGCCCGGCCCGCGGCCACGCCAACCGCGCGATCCGCGGCCTCGGCGCCCGCTGGACCCGCATCCTCGGCGCTGCTGGACCGACCACACCACCTACGACCCCAACCGGCACCGGCACGCCCTGCCCAGCTGACCTGACCATCACCACCGGAACCTCGGACACCCCGCGTGAGCGTCGGCAGGATCAACCCTGCCCCGATACCGGTCGAAAAGCGCCGGAGCGCAGGGCGCGGCCAAGGTGGAGCCCCCAGCGGAAGGACGAACTTGACCGCGCCGAGCACCGGCGCACAATCGCGACCGCCACGGGGGGGGTTGACAGCGGGAGTCTGCATCATCCATCTGATCCGCGGCACGTTCCGGTTCGCGTCCGGCAAGTGCTGGGACGCGTTGAGCGAGGGACCTCAAACCGATCTACCAGGCCGACACCCCGACCGCCGCCGCCGCGGCGCTGGACGCCCTGGAGCAGAAGTGGGGGCGGCAGTACCCGGCGAT
This sequence comes from uncultured Actinomycetota bacterium, assembly GCA_963844455.1. Classification (GTDB taxonomy): domain Bacteria; phylum Actinomycetota; class Actinomycetes; order Mycobacteriales; family Nakamurellaceae; genus Nakamurella. Next base: position 37,461 of record CAWJOH010000025.1, on the reverse strand, counting down.
GATCAGGCTCTGGCGCAACGCCTGGACGGAGTTCATCCCGTTCCTGGACTACGACCTGGAGATCCGTCGAGTGCTGTGCAGCACGGATGAAAAGTGTCTACCCACCGGACGGGCTGGTGGCTTGAATCGGAGGATCTGCCCGCCGGAGCCGCCGTTGGACGTCGGCCCGCAGCCGCGGTCAAGGTGGAGCGCCCGGCTGGACGTACGACCTTGACCGCGGCGGGGACCGGCGTAGCGTGTTGCGGCGGTGGGCGTGGCGACCGCCGTAGCGAAGAGCATGGTCTGGGACTGGGAGGCGTGCCGCGCAGCTTACCCGTTCGGTTTCATAGTCGCGTCCCGTTGCCGGGGGCCGCGCCCACCCCGCCGTCCCGGTCGGCTGCCGCCGGCCTGGAGGCTGCCACGCGGCCACGATGGTGCGGTACGCGGTTTCGGCCTGAATCGCCAGGTTGCGTTCGGCGGCGCGGACCTCTTTGAGCGAGTATCCGGCGGCTGCCTTTATGTCCACGGGCCGCGGGAAGCCCGGCGCGGAGCTCGAGCTCGCGGCGCTTGTGCGCGACCAGTGACGGCTGGGCGAACGCGTAGTCCTCGCCCTTGATCATCAGGTGCCAGCACAGCGTGGTGAGTTTCCGCGCGGTCGCCACGACCGCTATCTGCATGCCGAGGCGGGCGCGGACCCGCTGTAGAACGCGCGCAGCGGCCCGGGGCCGGGCGGCGGACCAGGCGGCCTCGACCAGCATGCCGCGGGCGTGCGCGGTCCGGCCTTGGTGATCCGGCCGTGGCCGGGGCGTTGCCCACCGGACTGACGGACCCGCGGGTTCAGCCCAAGTAGGACACCAGCTTGTCGGGGTTGGGGAACCGGGTGAAGTCGCCGACCGCGGCAACGATGGAGATCGCAGCGGATCGCGTCGATGCCGGGGATCGTCATCAGGCGTGCACGTCCGTAGGCGAGGGCGTCTCTTGCCGAGGTCGTGGTCGATCAGCCAGTTCTTCGGCGTGGAAGTCCAGCTGCCGCAGCAACGCCACCGCCGCGGCGAGCTCGTCCGCCGGCAGCGGCTGCTCGGGAGCCAGGCCCGGCCCTTGGCCCGAACAGGTCAGCCGCCGGGCAGCGGGGCACCAGGTTCCGGTGCAGGATCGCGTGCACCTGGTTCTTCAACCGGGTGCGCTGCCGCACGATGTGGGCGCGGCGGACACCTGCCGGCGCAGCGCATTGGTCGCGTCGTCGGGCAGCCACACCGGCGGCAGGTAGTCGGCCGCCAGCAGCCGCGCCAGGATCGCCGCGTCGACCTTGTCGGTCTTGACCTTCGCCTCGGCGATCGCCCGGGTCTTCGGCGGATTCGACACCACCACCCGCCCGGCATGCGCTGGCCAACACGGTGGCGATCGCCCGGGTGTTGCCGGTCGCCTCCAACGCGACCTCGTCCAGCGGCACCAGCTGTTCGGCGAACGCCCGCATCCCTTCCGGCGTCGCCGCGAACGTGCCCGCCTGGCGGATCACCCCGTCCTGCCAGATCGCGACCTGCGCGAACTCGCGGTGCACATCCAGCCCGATGCACCGCCTTACCGTCTTCATCCCGCCGTTCTCCTTTCTCGGCAAGGGTGTCATGATCGGGAGCGGGTGGGCGAAACGACACCTACGGATCCGCGCGCGCAGCGCAACCGGGCAGGTCGCAGGGGCGGCCAACTACTAACACGGGCTCTCAGCCCACCGATGCAAGACCGGCCTGCCCACCCTGCTTCACTCCCGGCGCCCCTGTCCCGGACGGTCGCACCGTAAGCCGAACCAGCCCTCCCCGCCAGAGGCGAGCCGACGACGGAACCGGTGACGCCGACATCTTCATACCGGTTACCAACGCCATCGAGTCCCTCAACGCCCGGTACCGCCGTGCGGTGCGGACCGCGGACACTTTCCCAACGAGCAGTCCGCGATGAAATTCCTGTACCTGGTCACCCGATCCCTGGACCCCACCGGGATGGGTCAGACACCATGGGCCGCGCGCTGGAAGCCGGCCTTGAACGCGTTCGCCATCACCTTCGCAGACCGCATGCCGGCGGCGGAGGACCGCTGACATGCCCACCGCCAGTTACACCGTTTATGCGAAACTTCCGACATTAGGGCTCACCCCGATCGACGGACACTCGGTCATGCGGCCTGTGCCGCCTGGCGGAGGTGGTCCTCGAAGCGTACGGGGCTGAGCATGCCGATGAAGGAGTGCCGGCGGAGCCGGTTGACCGTTCCTCGATCCAGCGGCCCACTGCCCTTTTCGCGGCGCCTTTAGTTGCCCACGGGTGGCGATTGTAGAATTCGGTTTTCAGTGTGGAGAAGAACGATTCTGCGGCGGCGTTGTCCCAGCACACCCCGGTGCGGCCGACGGATTGCAGGATCGGCAGGTCTTTCGCCGCGTCGGCGAGTTGCCGTGAAGTGAATTGGCAGCCGCGATCCGCGTGGAAGATCACCTTCCCGGGAAATTCCCCGCGCAACGTGACGGCGCGGCGCAACGCGGTCTCCACCAGATCGGTGCGCAGGTGATCCTCGATGGCCCACCCGACGACCCGGCGGGAGCAGCCATCGCGGACCGCGCACAGGTACAGCCAGCCCTCGTCCGTGCGCAGATACGTGACGTCCGAGGTCCACACCGCGTTCAGCTCGCCGCGGTCGAAGACCCGCCCCACCAGGTCCGGCAGCGGCCGCGGATCCGGCCCGGGCAGCGTCGTGACCGGCGTGAACGCCCGCGGGCTGATCCCGGCGATGCCGCTGGCGCACATCAGCTTCGCCACCGTCTTGGCGGACACCGTCTGTCCGGCCGCGCGCAGGTCGGCCAGGATCCGCGGCGACCCGTACACGTGATCCGACGCCGCGTGGAAGGCGATGATCCGCTCGGTGAGCACGGCCCTGCGCCGCTGCGCCGGCGTCGGCGGCGCTGCCTCGCGGCGGACCCAGTCGTAGAACCCGGACCTGGACACCCCCAACAGCTCCGCCATGCGACTGATCGAATAGTCGGCCTTCTCCGCGTCCATCAACCGGTACTTCTCTACCGCTTGTGGTTCTCGGTCACGAAGAAGGCCGCCGCTTTTTTCAGGAATTCCCGATCCATGCGCAGCTCGGTGACCTCGACCCGCAGCCGGTCCAATTCCGCGCGTTCGTCCTTGTCCAATGCCTCCGGCGGATCGCCCAATCGAGCCCGTTCGATCGCAACCCAGCGGCCCAGCAGCTGCTCCCTGACCCCGATCTCCCGGGCCACGGCCGCGATCGGCCGCCCGGTGTCGATCACCAGATGAGCCGCGTCCCGCCGGTACGCCGGAGGGTAGCTCCGGCGCTTCTTCGATGCTGACGCCATGCCAGACATCCTTCCCGGCCGGACCCGCGGATCCCGCCATCGAGGTGTCCGTCAACCGGGGGGAACCCCAACATGGGCTGGTGCGCATGCGGTGTGCGTTGCATGATCTGGTGCGTCGGGTTGGCGCTGGGTGACGGGTTGGGAGCGTTCTGTGACGGATCATCGGGATTCCGACGGCGGGTTGGGTGAGGTTCGGGAGACGATGGGGAGTTGTTGGCGACGCCGGTGGGTCGGCGGTGGTTGTTGCGGTCGGGGTTGTTGGGGGCGGCGACGGCGGCGGTGGCCGGGGTGGCTCCGGGGTCGGCGGCGGCGGCTGCCGGGCGGGCGGTGGGTGGGTTCGCGGCGGGGGCGGCGGCGCAGGAGCGGCGGTCGTTCCATTTTGTGGTGCCACCGGGGCTGTCGTCGCGGACGCTGGAGTTGCGGGTGAACGGGGTTCGGGTGCCGTTGGCGGCGCACACGGTGCGGTCGCGGTCGGGGTTGCGGTCGAAGGGCCGGTTGTTCCGGAAGTTGGACACGTCCAAGCTCACGCATTTCGCGGAGGCGCGGGTGCCGCGGGACCGCGGGTTGTTGATGTCGGTGTGGGCGACGGCGGCGGACCCGGCTGACGAGGTGTTGGTGTTGCTGTCGTTTCATGCGCCGTCGCCGGCGATCCGGAAGGTGGCGCGGGCGGCCTACGGTTGGAGGGGTCGTATCGGTCGGTGGCGGGGTCGCCGCAGCGGCTGGGCGCGTTGGGTTTGCAGGCGCAGGATCTGGCGTCCTGGGATGAGGTGGCCGATCTGGACGCGGTGGTGGACACCCATCAGACGGCGATCGCGTTGACGATGTTGCATCCGGATGTGGCGACGATCGCGGCGGTGCCGGTGGCGACGACGAAGGCGTTGCTGGGGCAGACCTCGGACGTGACGAACCTGGGCACGTACATGGGGACGATGGCCGAGCCGTGGTCGACGACGACGCCGGCGGTGAACGCGGACGGCAGCCCGACCGTGATCACGGTGGGGTCGACGACGACCACGTTCTCCACCGCGCAAGCTCAACACCACGGACAGCACGTTCGTCGGCACCGCGCAGTCGGCGTTGGTCGCGGGGGTGCGGGGGACGCGGAACACCGGCAGCGTCGGCAACGTGATCGATGAGCCGTTGGATGAGTTGCAGGACAAGCAGGACACCAGCACGTGGCATCAGCCGACGGGGGTGCTGAACACGCCGACGCCGTACACCCCGCCGGTGGGCCTGGAATCGGCGGTGCAGGCCACGGTGTCGAACACGGGTTTGTTGTACGGCACGTACACGACGTTGAACGGGTCGTACTCGAACGGCCAGGTGCCGCTGAAGTTGTACAACAACTATGTCCGCTGGGTGTGGGTGTATGTGCAGTATTTGAAGCAGGACGGCACGAACCTGTCGGTGGACCCGCGGCGCAACGTTCCCGAACACCCCGAACGCCCGGTCGGTGGGGTTGTTGCCGCAGGTGTTCACGGTGCTGGGGGTGCCGATCTGGGACACGAACACGATCACCCCGACGTTGACGTTTCCCGACGGGGGCGACCACTGCGCGGATCCTGTACGCGGGATTGGGCAACAGCGCCGCCGACGGCGGGTGGCGGCAGTACTTCCCGGCCGACGCCTACCCCGCGAACCAGTACGCACCGCAGAAAGAAGTGCTGTTCCCTTCGTTGGTCACCGGCATCTTCACCCTCGGCGTCACGACCTTCGCATTGGTCGCGGACATCGCCGTCGCGACGGCGTTCGCCGCGATGCGCTCGGCAATCCAGGACTCTCAAGCGGCATGGGACGCCGCACTGGACATATCAGCACCGCACAGACTCTTAACGGCGGCGGAGGCCGCCGCGACGACGGTGGCGGCGGGCGGGGCGACCTATGAGGACATCGCAAACAACGGTGGTTCCGCATCGAACATCTGGAGCATCCTCGCCGACCTAGGGGCGATCATCCCCAAGGTCTCTGTTCGTGCAGGGCGGCAGCGTGGTGCGGAAGCCAATCGCGGCGGCGATCGCTGGATCCGAGGCATCAAGCAAGATCCTCGATGCCATTCCGGGTTGGGTTTGGCGGTCGGGGTGATCTCGCTGGTGGGTGACGCAGCGACGTTGGCGGAGGCGATTGGTGAGTCGGCGTCGTCGCCGTGGTTGTTCGGTAATGAGGTGTCGTTGTCGTATGCGGTGTCGGTGTCGGTGCAGCCGGATCAGTCGTTGGCGGTGCCGCGGTGGCCGGAGACGGCGGTGTCGTGGCGGTTGGAGGCGACGTTGGATGGGGCGTCGGCGGTGGCGCCGTTGACGGCGGCGTTCGGTGCGCAGGTGGGGTCGGATCCGGTGACGGTGGCGACGTCGGCGCCGTTCGGGGGTCAACGATTACGTGGTCGTTCGTGGTGTTGGATTCGGATGGTTTTCAGGTGGGGACGGCGGTGGCGAAGTTCGCGAATGATGACGAGTCGGCGGTGCCGTCGACGGTGGACATGGCGATCACGGAGTTGCCGGAGCTGGTCACCACGGGAACCACGTTCCAGCGGCGGGATACCACCTCGTACAGCTCGGCGTTGGGTGGATACACCTGGTCGACGTCGTTGCCGACGGATACCGGGACGTTGGCCAACAGCGGCGTGCAGCAGGTGTTGCAGGTCGCGGTGTCCACCGAGTTGGCGGTGGTGGCGGTGGTGTGGCAGGAGGGGGACCGGTTCTGGTTGCGGGGGGTGCCGATCGTGGAGAACGGGACGACCATCCCGATGGGGAAGGCGACGTGGAACGGGTGGGCGCGGCGGCCGTACCTGTTGTTCGATTCGTTTGTGGGGTCGTCGGACACGGCGAACCACAAGTTGTTGGAGCCGGATGACACGGATTCGGGGTATCAGTTGCGGGAGTTGACGGTGGACCCGGCGACCGGGGACTTGTCGTGGGATCGGTCGGTGTCGGTGGGGCAGTTCCTGTTACCGGTGAGTGGGGCCGGGCTGCATTCGTCGGGGCGGGTGGCGGCGATCCACACCGATTCCGGTCGGTTCGGGCAGGTGCAGCCGGCGGGGACGCCGCGGCCGCCGCTGGTGGCGTACACGGCGGGTCCGGGGACGGAGATCGGGTTGTTGTCGTCGCCGACGGCGGTGGCGGTGACGAACCCGGGAGTGGTGTTGGTGTTGGAGGTGGCGGTGCCGGGGGCGGCGTCCTCGGCGCAGCTGTCGGCGTTTGATTTGAAGGGGCAGCCGGTGCGGTACTTCGGCGCCGACGGGTCCGGGTTCACGTTGCCGCTCCCGGCGGCGCCGGCGGGTTCGACGTTCCTGGACATGTCGGTGGACGGCACCGGGCAGATCTACCTGCTGTCCTACACCGGTGACGGCGACCAGGTCGCCGACTACGCGGTCACCGTGTACACCGCGGCCGGCACGGTGATCACCACCAGCCCGGGGACGAACGCGGCCCGCCTGGTGGTCGACTTCTGGCGCAGCATCTACGCCGCGAACTGGACCGCGCTGATCGACAGCAGCACCGGGCAACCCCACATCGACCCCAACCTCGACCCCAACGCCAACGGCAACAGCAACATCAAAGAACCCTCCATCAGCCGCCTCGACCCCGACACCCCACCACCCACACCCTGACCCGGAGAACCGAGAAGGCAATCGCCGCCGCCGAATTGGTGCTCGAGATGCAGACTCCGCCGCGCGATCGAATGCCAGCTGACATCGCGCCGCAGGCGGCGGCGCCCTTCCCTGACCGCGCGGGACGCTCCAGACCCTTCAGTGAGCTGAGGAGGACGGCATGCGCGCGACACGCATCACGGCGAACCTTCGGGTGGCCGACGTCGAGGCGGCGAAGAGCTTCTACACCGGATTCCTCGGGCTGAGCACCGAGGAGTTCAACATGGGATGGGTGGCCCGCTACACCTCTCCCGACACCGGAACGCACGTGCAGCTCGTCACCGGCGACGCGACCGCGCCCGAGGACTCGGTCATCTCCGTCCACACGCCCGACGTCGACGCCGCCTACGAGGAGGCCGTTTCGCTCGGCTACGAGATCGTCCACCCGGTCACGACCGAGCCGTGGGGAGTGCGCCGGTTCTTCGTCCGGGCGCCGGACGGCAACGTGATCAACATCGTGCTCCACCGCGAGTGAGACCCCCCGCGGTCGGCTAGGTGAACAGGCAGAACGGGTGCCCGTCGGGGTCGAACAGGACGCGGACGCCGTCCTGCGGCTGAACCGCCGCCGGCGTCGCGCCCTGTTCGACCGCCCACGCCGTCGCGGCATCCAGGTCCGTCACGCGGATGTCGAGGTGCTCCGTCGAGGTCTGCGCCCCGGCCCTGGCCGGCCACACCGGCCGCGCGAATGCCTGCTCGAACTCGAAGTTCAGCGTCGGGCCGGGCTCGTGGCCTGGCGGCCGGATCTGGCCCCAGCCTGCCTCCGGCGGCTCCCCGGCTCGCGGGGGTTCCTCCGCGGTCACCGGCCAGCCGAGCATCCGGCTGTAGAACCGGGCGAGCTCGAGCGGGCGCGCGGCGCCGATCGTCACCGAGGTCACCTGCATCCGCGGTCGATCCACGAGCCCACCCTGCCCCTCGAGGCTCCGGCAGTCGATGACGGGCGTGCGCCCGGACGGTGCCGGCCGGCGATTCGCCGCGGTCTGCGGTGGCACCAGCCGTCGCGGCCACTCGATCACCTGGACCCGCCTGTCATTCCGATGGCGGGTCAGGGGCTTCCGCCTCGCGTTTCGAGGCCCGGCCGACCTCGGCCGCGTCGGCGTCGACCTACTCACGGCCGCCGGCGTTGGATTCGTCTGCGACCTGATCGAGCGCGGCGCCGACCGCCCGTCGCGATGAGCGCCCCGATCCGCGTGCGAGGCGTTCCCGCGATCTCCGCGTGGGCGGCGGGTCTGCCCGAACGGCGCGGCGAACCGTAGGATCCGCGACCATGCCGACGACCGACGCGCAGGCTCGAGACCGGGTGGCCCTGACGATCTTCCAGGGCAGGGCCGGCGACCACAACGACCAGGCCTATCCGGGTGCCCGCGCGGTCGGGCGGGAGTTGGAACGCCGCCTCGGCGTCGAGGCGGTCACGGTCGGCGCTCCAGAACCGCCGCTGAACCTGGGCTGGCGCGAGGAGCTCGACGCGGCGCTGCCGGCCCTGCAGGAACTGCGGGTCCGCTACCAGCGCGTGCTGTCCCAGGGCCAGGCGCCGGTCACCGCCATCACCCGGTGCGCGGTCGCCCTGGCGACCCTGCCGGTCATCGCCGAGCACCACCCCAATGCGGTCGTGCTCTGGTTCGACGCGCATGCCGACATCAACACCCCGGAGAACACCGTCAGCGGTTACCTGGGTGGGCTCGCCTTCTCCGGCCCGATGGGCCTGTGGCACACCGGGCTCGGCGGGAACCTCGCGCCGGCCAACTCGATCCTCGTCGGGGCCCGCGACATCGACGGCCCGGAACAGGCGCTCATCGACACCGGCGTCGTCCGGCTGGTGCCGTTCGGGCCCGACCTGCCGGACCGGCTCCGCGAGGTGGTGGCGGGCCGCCCGGTGTACTTCCACCTCGACTGCGACGTGCTCGATCCCGGCATCGTGCCGACGGACTACGCGGTCGAGCACGGCCTGACGCTGGACGACCTGCACGGCGCCGCCGAAGCGCTGGCCGAGAGCGCCGTCGTCGGCGTCGAGATCGGCGAATACCAGGCCGCCTTCGACCCGGACGGGCCCGAGCACCCGCCGACCGACCTGATCGACGCGCTGACGCCCCTGCTGGACGCGGCCGACGCGGCGCACCCGTTGGGCCACCGCTGATGGCCAGACTGTTCCCGATGCTCTCCTGCGGGGACCTGGCCCGGTCGGTGCGGTTCTACGGCGAGCTGCTCGGCGCAGCCGAGAACTACCGGTTTCCCGAGCACGGTGAGCCCGAGTTCCTGTCGTTGTCGATCGGCGACTCGGAGATCGGCCTGGGTGGCGTGTCCGACGAGCCGATGCACGGCCGCGCGCAGCGGCCCGCGTCGGGCCACCGCATCGAGCTCTGTGTCTACGTCGACGACGTCGACGAGACGTTCCGGCGGGCCCGGACGGCCGGGTTCGAGACGCTGACGGAGCCGGCCGACGTGCCGTGGGGCGAGCGGGTCGCGTGGCTCGCCGATCCGGACGGCAACCTGGTCATGATCACCCGATAGGGCGACTGACCTGCACCGATCGGGCAAAACCGGCCGCGGAGCGAAGCCGCCATCGGAAATTAACATCGTGAAGTTGCCGCCGCGCCGACAGCCCGGCTACCGTCGTGTCAGGATCGAACAGCGGGTCCATTCCGGTGCCGAGCACCGTGGAGTGTCGACATGTCACCGCCCCGATCCATCCCCGCGACGTCGTTGCCTGATCGGCGGTGCCCCGGCACCGCCGGCGACGGAACGCACCCCGCGGGTCCCGAACTCCGGCCGCCGGCCGGGCGTCGCCGCGCTCCCGATTTCGATACCGGCGGCGCGGCGTACTTCACCACCGACGAGCGTCCTCCTACCGGGCGCCAGCACATATGCACAACGAAGGGCACGACATGACCGCCCCTGTACCCGCCACCCGCGCAGGCCGCTGCGACTGCTGCACCACGCCCTATCGCGCCGGAACACCGATCATCTGGGACTCGGTGGTCTCCGGCTGGGTGCTGGCCGGCCACCGGTCGGCGGGCAGCCGGCGCTGAATCTGGTACACCGAAGGGCATGACGTCCGAGATCATCACACCCCCCGACCTCGCCGAACCCGACGCGGGGAAGCTGACCCCGGCGAGCACCGCCGGCGAGGTGGTGCACCGGCACATCGCGGAGCAGGTCACGGCGATCCTCGGGCGGGAGGATGCCGCCCGGCGGGACGAGCCGGACGCCGTGCACAAGATGCGGGTCGGCACCCGGCGCCTGCGCAGCGCGCTGTCCACCTTCCGCCCGCTCGTCGACCGCACGGTGACCGATCCGATCCGCGACGAGCTCAAGTGGATCGCCGGCGAGCTCGGCGGCGCCCGGGACGCCGAGGTGCAGCGGGAGCGGCTGATCGAGCAGATCGACGCGGAGCCGGATGACCTGGTGATGGGTCCGATCGCGGCGCGCATCGAGGTCGAGCTGCGCGCGGACCACCGGGATGCGCACGGCCGGCTCATCGCGGCGCTGGATTCCGATCGCTACCGGCGACTCGCCGAGCAGCTCACCGCGCTCGCGAACGACCCGCCCTGGACGGACCTGGCCGACGGTCCCGCGGACGTGGTGCTCACCCGGCGCGTCTGGAAGGCCTACCGCAGGGTGCGGAGCCTGGTCGAGATGGACCCGGTCGAGCTCCCGCCCGAGTCGCCGGACGCGCACGGTGAGTACGGCTCGAACCGGGACGCCTGGTTCCACGAGATCCGGAAGTCGGCGAAGCGGCTGCGCTACGCGGCCGAGGCGGTCGAGCCGGCGTTCGGGGACCCGGCGGATGAATTGGCTGGCGCCGCCGAGCACCTGCAGGAGGTGCTCGGCGAGCACCAGGACAGCGTGGTGTCCCGGCAGCTGCTGCGGGAACGGGCGGTACGGATCCACCTCGAGGGCGGCAACGCCTTCACGATCGGGCGGTTGCACGCCTTCGAGGAATCGAGGGCAAGGGCGTCCGAGCAGGAGTTCCCGGCCGCCTGGAAGGCGGTGCGGAAGACCAAGCCGCGGCGATGGCTGAAGGCCTGACGGCACGCGCTGCACGTCGAACGATCGCGGCGCGCTCCGGGCCTGCGGGGCCCGGCTAACCCCGTTCGGCGGCCGCCTCCGACGCGGGTGCCGGCTGCTCCGCCGGCCCCGGGCTGCGCATCGGCACGATGTACAGCGCCCAGATCAGCCAGCCGATGAGGATCACGGCCCAGATGACGCCGGACCAGCCGAGCACGGTGTGCGCCGTCGCGGAGTCGGCCTCCAGCGGACCGGCGGTGAAGGTGAACCGGGACGCGGTCTGCCGGGCGATGTCGAGCAGGCTCGACTCGCCGACCAGTCCGTCCCTCGCCGCCCAGATGGCCAGCGCGGTCGCGGCGGCGAAGACGACGGCGATCACGGCCAGGACGGACAGCGAGACGAGCGCGCGGCGGTCTCTGCGCCACGGCCAGGCGTTCCGCCACCACACCAGCACGGCCAGCGTGATCAGCGCGAACGCCGCGTCACCGGCCCGCGGGCGGTCGGCGTTGATCAGCGTGTTCAGGGTGATGGCGAGCGCGGCGACGGTCGCGACCCACCACACGGTGCCCAGATACTTCGGCAGCGCGAACGCGATCAACAGCACGATGGTGAGCTCGAGCACGACCAGCTCGATCCCGCGCGCCGGCGCGACGGCCTCCGGCCCGGGGCCGAAGGCGCCGCCGATCCCCGGGTACGCGTACTGCACCATGTTGGCGACGGCGAACGAGCCCACCACCAGCGCGATGAGCGTCCGCACCTCGGCGCGGCCCTTCGACGGCATGCCCTCCCGCGGGCGCCGGGCGAGCCTGGGTCCTATGACCAGGCCGGTCGCGTAGGCCGCGAAGTGCTCGAGGTCCCAGAGCACGCCCGACGCGAAGAGCAGGACCACGAAGAAGGCCGTCAGGAACAGCCGGATCCGGCCGCGCCACGGCGGCTTCAGGAGCGCGGTCGCCGCGCCGGCCACGCCGAACCCGCCCGCCGAGAGGCCGGCATCGAGCTGGTCCGCCAGGTGCGCGGCCCAGGCCCAGTCGCTGCCCACGAACGGCCAGAGCAGCAGGGCCGGCAGCACGATCCCGACGGTGTGCGTGACGACCAGCGCGGTGGCCGCGCGCAGCGACCCGACCCGGCGCTCGTAGATGCCGAGGCCGATGCCGAGCAGCGCACCGACGAAGAAGTAGAACGCCGGGTCGACGAACGTCACGGCACCCGTGTAGACGGTCCACCACCGGCCGTCCCGGAAGGCCGGGAGCCCGAACTGCAGGGCGCTCAGGGTGGCGTCGTTGGGGTCCGCGGGGGCGAACAGCGTGCCGGTGAGCGCGCCGACGAGGAAGAGCGTCGCCAGCACGAAGAGCGTGACGGGGATCTTCCGCAGGTCCTTGATGAACGTCCAGATGCGCCCGCCGATCGTCCTGCGTGCCGGGGTCCCACCCGCCGACGGCTCGGCGGCGGCCGCCGGGGCCGCCGGTGGCGGGGGCGCCGGATCGGGTCCGGGCGGCGTGCTCGACGACGGAACCTCGGACTCGGACACGTCAGCCAGGCCCGTCCGCCGTCAGACCGTCTCGGCGTCGACGACGGTGACCGACTGGCCGACCCGACGGACGAGGAAGCTGAACAGGATCATCACGACGCCCGCGACGATCGCCCAGATCGCGACGATCCAGAGCAGGCTGAGGATCCCGGCCGTCGGGTTGATCACCAGCGCGATGCCGAACAGGCCGGCGATGATCCCCCAGGCCAGGATCCAGCCCCATCCGGAGCCCGGCGTCTTCCGCAGCGCGATGCCGCCGGCGATCGCCGCGATGGCCGCGATCAGCGCCCAGATCGCGATGATCCAGACGAACACCACGCCGCTCTCCCGCGGCCAGATCGCGACGACGATCGCCACCACCACGGCCAGCGCGCCCTGCACCCAGAGCGCGGTCCCGGAACGCCCCTCGCGCCGCGCGGTGAAGCCCTGCGCCACCTCCATGATCCCGTCGACCAGCAGGAAGATCACGAACAGGAAGACGAAGACGGTGAGGGTCGCCTGCGGCCAGGCGAACATCAGGATGCCCAGCACGATCAACAGGATGCCGCGGACCAGCAGCACCCACCAGAACTTCGCGGCGGTCTGACCCATGCCCAGCGTGGTGGTCACGGCCTCCCCTTTCGTCCCGATTTCCCGGATGGACCGACGGTATCAGTGCGACCGGCGTCACCCTCTTCGAACACGAGATGTCAGTCGGAGACGTTGTCCTCCGGTTCGAGATCGCCACCGACACCATCGGTACCGGCCACGGGCACGCCGCCCGTCCCGTCACTGCCCGCGAACGTGCGCAGTGACAACCGGGCCGCCGACCGGACCCGGGCCCGGGTCCGGTCAGGTGGTGTCGTGGACGATCGGCCGGACGCCGCCGTCCGCGTTCCGGACATCGTTGTCGCCGACGGCGGCGCCGCCGGCCTCGTGCACACCGTCGACCGTGTCGTCCGGCATGTCGTCCGGCACGTCGTCCAGCGAGCCGACGCCCATCAGACTCGAATCCAGGAACGACTTCTCGTCCGGCCGGTGCCGCAGCACGCTGTCGATGTACGAGCGCGTCGCGTCCTCCATCGAGATCTCCTGCGCCTGGTCCCGCGTCAGGTACCAGCGGTGCTCGAGCACCTCGTGGAAGACCTCGGCCGGCTCCAGCTTGTCGGCGAGATCGCGCGGGATCGCCTCGATCACCGGGTCGTACACATCCGTGACGTAGTGGTGCGCGACGGTGTCCTCGTCCACGTCCACGCCGGGCATCACCGCCTGCGAGCGGTAGGTGTCGAGATCGTTCAGGATCCGCCTGGCCTGATTCTCCTGGACGTCGATCCCGGTGAGCGAGAACAGCCGCCGGCGATGGTGTCCCGCATCCACCACCTGCGTCTGCACCATCACCCGCGGGTCGTCCTCGTCCTCGTTGATGTGGATCTGCGCGACGTCGTAGCCCAGCTCGTTGAGCCGGCGCAGCCGCTGCTCGATGCGCCACCACTCGTTCTCGCCCATCGTCTGCGGCGCGGTCAGCAGGTCCCACAGCCTCTGGTACCGCTCGATCACCGAGATCGCGGTCTCCAGCGGGTCGACGGTCTCCGACAGCATCCCGGACATCTGCAGGTCGAGCAGCTCCCCGGCGAGGTTCGTCTCGGCGATGTCGAGGTCCTGCTGGCGCTGCCCGGTGGACAGGCTCTCCCGCATCTCGCCGGTCTCCGCATCGACCAGGTAGGCGGCCAGCGCCCCGGCGTCCCGGCGGAACAGCGTGTTCGACAGCGAGCAGTCCTTCCAGGCGAATCCCTCGAGGTGCAGCCGGACCAGCAGCTCGGCCAGCGCGTCCAGCAGCTTGACCTCGAGGTCCGGATCCATCCGCCGGGAGAACAGCGCGCGGTACGGCAGCGAGAACCGCAGGTGCTTGGTGACCAGCGCCGCGTCCAGCGCCTCGCCATCGGGGGTGAGCCGGTTGCCCACCACGCCGACGGCCTGCACCACCGGGACGCCCGTCCTGGCCAGCTCGCGCAGCAGCCCGTACTCGTGCTCCGCCAGCCCCTGGTCGATTTCCTTGATGGCGTAGACGATTCCGCCGATCCGCACGAACCGGACGACGTGCCGGGAGATCCCGCGGGGCAGCGAGACGAGCTTGTCCTTCGGCCAATCCGCGAGCGGCGTCGACCACGGGAGCATCAGCAGGTCCGTGGGATCCGGGCCCGTGGCGAATTGCATGCGCACGGCGGTCAGCCTCGCACAGGCGGCCGCGTCCGGTGCCGGACGAGTCCGGGCTCCAGGTCCGACACCGACCCGGCACCGACCGAGATCATGGTGCGGGCGAGATCCGCGGTCAGCCCGGCCAGCACGTCGCGGACGCCGCGCACGCCGTCCGCCGCGAGCCCCCACACCGCGGGGCGGCCGACGCCCACCGCCGCCGCCCCGAGCGCGAGCGCGCGCAACACCGCACCGCCCGACCGGATCCCGCCGTCGACCGTCACCGGCACCGCGCCGGCGACCGCCTCGACCACCTCCGGCAGCGCCAGTGCGGTCGGCAGCACCCCGTCCACCTGCCGTCGGCCGTGGTTGGACACGACGACGCCCGACGCGCCCTCCGCCACCGCGATCGCCGCGTCGGACGGCCCGAGGATGCCCTTGACGTGCACCGGGAGCGACGTCCACTCCGCCAGGTCGCCGATGATGTCCGGCGCCAGGGTCGGGTCGATGGCCGCCGACATCTCCGGCCACGTCCAGCCCGGGTAGTTGCCCGGCAGCGCGTCGAGCTGCCCGGACACCGCCGAGCGGAACGCGGGACTGGCCGACGTGCCCGGGTAGTCGACCGTGAGCACCACGGCCGACGCGCCGGCCGAGACGCAGCGGTCCAGGTAGTCGCGGGTCACGCCGCGGTCCCGCAGCACGTACACCTGCGCCCACCACGGCCCGGTCGCGGCGGCACCGAAGGCGGTGACCTCCGTCGTCGCCGAGCTCGAGTACACCATCAGGGCGCCCTCCGCGGCGGCCGCGCGCGCGGTGGCGGCCTCGGCCTCCGGGTTCGCCAGCCCGTGCCCCGCGGTCGGCGCGACGAACACCGGCGTGGCCAGCAGGTCGCCGCCGAGGGTGACCGAGGTGTCCACCTCGCCGACCCCGCGCAGCACCCTGGGCAGCACGAGGTACTCGGCCCAGGCGTCGATGTCGACGTCGAGCGGGCCGATGGCGCCGTCGATGTACCGGCGGGCCTGCTCGGGCAGCGCGGCGGCGGCGAGCGAGGCGAGCTCGTCGATCGATCGCGGGCCGGTCATCGGGCGAGCGCCGCGGCCCGCCGGCTCGCGGCGTACGCGCCGGCCGCGTCGGCGAGGGCCTCGAACAGCGCCCGGTCGTTGCCGGCCTCCGGATGCCACTGCACGCCGATCGCGAACCGGTCCCCCGGCAGCTCGAACGCCTCCAGCAGGCCGTCCGCCGCCGCCGCCACGGCGCGGTAGCCGGGGTGCTCTGCCACGGACTGGTGGTGATGGCAGGTCGCGACGTGGTCGCCGCCGAGGATCGCGCCCAGGGCGCTTCCCGCGTCGATCCGCACGTCGATCGCGCCGTAGCTGTCCTCGCCGGGGCAGTGCCGGTCGTGGCCGACGAGGTCCGGCACGTGCTGGGCCAGCCGGCCGCCCGCGGCGACCGCCATCACCTGCATCCCGCGGCACACCCCGAGGACCGGCAGCTCGATGTCCTGCGCCGCGGCGAGCAGCGCCAGCTCGGAGACGTCGCGCGCGTCGCTCGCCGCCCCGGTCCGCGGGTGCGGGTGCTCGCCGTACCGGGCCGGGTTGACGTCGGCGCCGCCCGAGACCAGCAGGCCGTCCAGGCGGGCCACCACATCGGCCGCGCTGTCCGCCGGCCCGAGGGGCGGGATCAGCAGCGCCGTCGCGCCACCGGCCGCGATCGCGTCGACGTAGGCCGCGGGGAGCAGCGCGGCGTCCACGCCCTGCCAGCGCCTCCAGGTGGCCGGTTCCCGGTAGGTGGTCAGGCCGATCAGCGGGCGGCTCATGACTGCCCATCATGCCGTGCGCGTCAGCCCCCGGGCCGCCGCGCCGTGCCGGGCTGCTGGCATGGGGCGCCCGGACGGGCATGCCGGCAGCCCGGCCACCGTGACGGTCGCCGGCAGCATGAACAGTGGACGCGCACGACAACGAGACGCTGTTCGACGCGCTGGCGCTGAAACTCGCGCCGACCACGCCGATGTCCGACCGGGTCCGGATGAACACGCTGTGCCTGGCGACCGTCGCACTGGGGCAGGGACCGGTGCTCTGGCACGCCGGCGCCGACCTGTTGCGGTCGAAGTCGCTGGACCGCAACTCGTTCGACTCCGGCGACTGGTTCAACCGGATCGACTGGACCGGCACCGGCAGCACCTTCGGATCCGGCCTGCCGCCCGCCGCCGACAACCGGCGGCCGGGCTCACCCTGCACCCGGTCCACCGGGCCGGCGCCGGCCCGGCGGTCCGGCTGACATCCGTGTCCCGCGACTCGATCTCGGTGCCGCCGCGGACCGTCGCGGTGCTGCCGTCCTGAGCGGCCCGTCGGCCCGGCGCGGCGCGGCTGCCGTCAGCGCAGCTGCGCACGGCGACGCAGCAGGAACTCGCGTTCCGCCGCGTTCGGCGCCGCCTGCAGCGCCGCCTCGTAGGCCCGGTCCGCCTCCGCGGTGCGGCCGAGCCGCACCAGCAGGTCCGCGCGCGTCGCGTGGAACAGGTGGTACGTCGCCAGATCGAGGTCCTCGACGAGTTCGAGAGCGGTTTCCGGTCCGTCGATCTCGGCGACGGCGACGGCGCGGTTCAGCGCCACGATCGGCGTGGGACTGATCGCCATCAGCTGGTCGTAGAGCTGCACGATCTGGCGCCAGTCGGTGTCCGACGCCGTCGCGGCGTCGTCGTGCACCGCGTTGATGGCGGCCTGGATCTGGTACGGGCCGGGCCGGTTGCGGCGCAGGCACGCCCGCACCAGCTCCTGTCCCTCGTCGATCAGCGCGCGGTCCCACCGCGAGCGGTCCTGGTCGGGCAGCAGCACCAGCTCGCCGCCGGGGCCGGTGCGCGCCGGCCGGCGCGCGGCGCCGAGCAGCATCAGGGCCAGCAGGCCCCACACCTCGGGCTCGTCGCGCATCAGGTCGTACAGCATCCGGGTCAGCCGGATCGCCTCGGCGCACAGGTCGTCGCGGACGAGCTGGTCGCCCGCGGCCGTGGAGTAGCCCTCGTTGAAGATGAGGTAGAGCACCGCGAGCACCGGCTTGAGCCGGTCCGGCAGCTCGGCCTCGCTGGGCACCCGGTACGGGATGCCGGCATGGCGGATCTTGCTCTTCGCGCGCACCAGCCGCTGCGCCATGGTGGTCTCCGGGACCAGATAGGCGTGGGCGATCTCGGCGGTCGACAGGCCGCCGAGCAGCTTGAGGGTGAGCGCCACCTGCGCGGTGGGTGCCAGCGCGGGGTGGCAGCAGGTGAAGATCAGCCGAAGCCGATCGTCGGTCACCGGACCCACCTCCGGCGGCGGGTCCGGGTTCGCGATGAGCGCGGCCTGGGCGTACTTCTCATGACGCGCTCCCTCTCGTCGCACGCGATCGATGGCCCGGTTGCGGGCCGTCGTGACGATCCAGCCCGCCGGGTTCGGCGGGACGCCCTCGTCCGGCCAGCGCTGGGTCGCCACGGTGAAGGCGTCCTGGACCGCCTCCTCGGCGAGATCGATGTCGCCGAGGAGGCGGACCAGGGTCGCGACGGCGCGGCCGTAGTCCGCGCGGAAGACGCGGACGACCACGTCATGGACGTTCCGCTCTGCCGGGCCGGTCACGGCGGGGTGGCGTGAGCCGAACGCGTTCCGTCGGTCCAAGTCACCCCTCGGGCTCGTCCTGGAACGGCCGCACCTCGACCGGGCCCGCGCACGCCACGGTGGCCTTGCGTCCCCATGCCAGGGCCGCGTCGAGGTCCTCGGCCTGGATCACCCAGAACCCGCCGACCTGCTCCTTGGTCTCCACGAAGGGCCCGTCGGTGGTGACGACCTCTCCCGACGCGCCGTTGAGAACGGTGGCGGTTGCCGGCGGGTGCAGGCCCCCCGCGAACACCCAGGCGCCCGCCTCCCGGATCTCCTGGTTCAGTGCCTCGACGTCGGCGTAGATCTTCTCCAAGTCCGCCGGCGCGACCTCGGCGGCGTCGCGGTTGTCGAACACGGAGATCAGGTACTGCTTCATGGTGGTGTCCCTTCCGTCGTGTGTCGGGCCTGCCGGGTGCCTGCCCACCCTGACTACGAAGGTCCTGGCCGGGTTTCGACACCCTGCCGACGAATCCGGGAGATTTCTTCGTCGACCGGTCCTGTCTACCGATGTCGGCCGCGGGATGCACGGCCGGGTGGGTCTGCGGTGACCGCGACATCGCCCGGGTGATGCCCCCACTCCGGCCTCCGGCGCGGCACAGCGCCCGCCGGGCAGCGGCCGCGAGTCAGGTCGCCTGGACGGTGAAGGGCGCGGTGATCACCGAGCCGCCGGTCAGGCGGAAGTGCGCCCAGATCTGATAGGTGCCGGCGGTGGGGAACTCCGCGCGGACGTCGAGCTCCGGGCCGAAGGTCTGGCCGGGCAGGGCGAACACCGGTCGGCCGTCCTCGTCCGCCACCTCGGCGTGCTCGTGGGCGAACGTCGCGCCGTCGGCCCTCATCACCACGACGTGGCCGGCGGCCGCGAGGTAGGGCTGCAGGTCGTCGATCGGCCGGCCGGTCGCCGCGTCGGTGATCGCGAAGTGCAGGTCGCTGAGTCCGCCGGCCTCGGCCTTGCCCGCCAGCTGGACGCGCACGCCGCCGACGACCGCCGTGCGCGGCCCCGCCGGTTCGCTCATCGCCGGGCGCATCGGCATGCCGGTGCCCACGGCCCATGCCAGCTGGCCGTTCATGCCGCGCGCGGCGAAGTCCATCCGGCTCACCGCGGTCAGCCCGGCGCCGAGAGCGATCGCGAGGACCGGGACCCCGGTGAGGTAGGGGTACTGGCCGACGCGGTCCCGCAGCGGCGTGTGCAGGATCTCGGCGACCGTGGCCGGACGGCGGACCGGCGCAGCCACAGCGCGTTGGTCAGCACGCTGACCGAACTCATCGCCATCGCGGCGACGATCGCCGCCGCCCTCGCGCAGGTCGCGTCCCGGCTCCGATCAATGCGCATACGACGCCGGGCGACCCTCACCCGCATCTCGCAGTCGACCGGAAGTCGAAAAGGCGATGTGGCGCCACCGTCACGGGGAACCCGCAACGATGTCGATTCGCGCGTCGCGGTGGGTCCCGGGCGACGACCGAGAATCGGGACGCCAGCCGACCCGAGATGCGGCTGCGGTTGCCGCTGGATATCAGCTCGGGACACAATTCGCGGTTGGCGAGGGCGTGTTCTCCGAGCACCGCGGATAAAGGTGCGGGCCGCGGCCGCCGGTGGGGGCGAACATGCTCGTCGACCGATTTCCCGTGGCGCGCCGCAGGCCCCGGCAAAGAAGTTGTCCGCGGGCTCTGCGGCCGCAGTCGTCGTGGCTGCCGCGTCGATCGGCGTGCCCGCGATGGCGGCGGCCGCGCCACGCCGCGGCCGCCCTGTCCCTGCCGCCGAACGCCGACCACGGTCCCGTCATACCCGACCGGAACCGTCCCGGATCGCATCATCGACGCTGCGTCGGTCGGATCCCCGGCCGTGAATACGGGTATGCGTACGGCGCCGCGATCGTCCAAACACCGCTGCCAGGTAACCAGTCTGCGCTATCACCTCTTCGCCTGCAGCACCGGCGTGGTGAGCGGCACGGGCGACCAGCTCCGCTATGTGCAATCGGACGACGGTCGCCAGTGGTCCGCGCCGGTCGTCAAGGTCTCCGCGACCGGCGGGCTCGGCACCGATGACTTCAGCGCGTGGGAACCGAGATCGCGAATTACGGCGGAGATTGGTACCTCTTCTACTCGGCCCTGCGGGCCGTGCCGAACCAGAGCTGCCCTGATCGCGTCGAGTATCAGACCGTCATCCGGGTCGCGCGGTCGACCACCATCGACGGCACCTACCAGAAACCGGTCAAGAAGGGATCGAAGTGTCCTGGGCGTCGGCGGCGGCGCTGTCGCCGTCGAACAACCCGCTCGTCCTGGTGGCGCCCAAGCACCTGCGGTGCGGCTTCTTCGGCGCCGGCCAGCAGACCGTGACGTCAAGGACAACAAGCTCTGGATGTGGTACGTCGACGACACGGCCAATACGAACGGAACTCCGGCCGCCTCGCCGAATCTGCGGATCTACCGGAACACGAGCTCCGATCCGCTGGTCTGGAATCCGGCCGGCGCGGTGCTGACCCAGGGCGCGTTCGTCGCACTGGACGTGAAGTACGACCCGCGCGCCGACGCATTCATCCAGGTGGCCGTGCCGTGGATCGCCGGCGCCGGGCCGTACGGCGGGCTGTCCGCGATCCCGGTGAAGTACTCATACGACGGCATCGCCTGGGAATGGGGCCGCAACCTCGTCGCTCCCGAGGGGATGCCGCGCTGGTCCCGCGTCGAGGCAGGGATTTCCGGCGACGCGCAGGGATGGGTGTCTCCGGGCCGGACGCTGGTCGCCTTCGGTTGCCCGCACGGATCCTGCCTGCAGTTCGGCTTCAGCGGGCCCGAGACCCAGCCGGCATGGGGATGGTGGGACCTGTACGGGTTCCAGACCGAGAACCTGTCGGCGTCGCTGTTCGGACCCTGACCGAGGCCGCCGATCGCGGCGCCGGCCGACCCGCCCCAGCCGATCCCGGATCGGGAGCTTACTGCGATGCCCGGGACTGGTCGTTGGTGCAGTGCAGGTTGATCGTCAGCTGCGTGGTCGGCATCCAGCTCACATAGTTCGTGGCGCCGTCGAGCCACGTTGTCGCCTGCGACCCGGTCGAGTACTGAACCCCGTTGTCCGGCTGAGTGAGGGTGTCCAGATTGTCGGTGACGCCGATTCCGCCGGGTTCGATGACCTCCATACCGCGCACGACGGCCCGACCCGGAGAAAGGTTCTGATTCAACAGGTATGGGAAACGGTCAGGGCAGGTGAACGCCGGAAGATCCGTGTGTCCGGGCGGGAGATATGCCGAATACACCTGCACGACGGTGTCGGTCGAGGGGGTGTCGGCCGCCGCGACGCCGACCAGGCCGCCCATTGCGGCTACGGCGCAGCCCGTCACGAGCGCGGCCCTCAGGATGTTTCTCATTGCGGGACTCCATGGCATTCTCGGCGGCATCGGATCGCTCCACCATTGCAAGAACACAGACGGGCCGCCGTCCACCGGGCAACCGACGCGGCGGTGGAGAGCCGGGTCCACCGGTCGGCGGACACTCGGTCGCTCGGGCCGCTTCGCCACGTGCTGAGCGAGCGAGCGGGCGATCATCGTCGAAGTCGACGAGCACCTGGTGCAGCTTCGCGACGCGGCCGCATCCCGTCGCTCCCGCCCGCGGTTCCGTCGTCCCGAGCGTATCCACTGAACCGTTCACGGGCGGTTCCGAGCTGAACTGCACCGGCCTGACCGTCACGGGTTCACTCGACGGGCGCACCGGCCGTCGGTGTCGGCGGCGGCGGAGTCGCCGTCGAACAAACCCATGCGGCGGCCGAGGCAGGCATTCGAACCGGTGGTGCAGACAAACACGGCTCGATGGCCGGTAGTCCTTTCCCCTCGGGGAAACCGTCGACGAGGAACGGAACGTCGACGCCGGCGCACGTCCTTCTACGATCAGCACGATGACGGCCGAAACCGCAGTGCGCGGCGTGCGCGTCCGGATCCTGGGGCCGCTGCGCGTCGAGGCCCTGAACCAGCCGGTGGCCATCGGCGGTCCGAAGGCACGCGTCCTGCTCGCACGGCTGCTGGTCGCGGGCGGCGAGGTCGTCCCGACCGATCGGCTCGTCGAGGACGTGTGGGGGGAGCACGCGCCACCGGCGGCATTGACGGCGCTGCGCTCGTACGTCTCACGCCTGCGGGCGGCCCTCGGGTCGGCCGCGCGCCTGGAATACCGGCCGCCCGGATACCGGCTGCTCCTCGACGGCGCCACGCTCGACGCGGCGGAATTCGAGAGCCTCGTGCGGTCGGCACGGGCTGCGGCCGACGCGGGCGACTTCCTCAGCGCAGCTCGGGACCTCGAGGACGCACTCGGCCTCTGGCACGGCGATGCGCTCGCCGAGTTCACCGATGAGGAATTCGCCCGGCCGACCGCCGCGCGACTCGAGGAGCTTCGCCACACCGCGGAGGAGGACCGCCTCGTCGCCCTGCTCGAGCAGGGCGCCGCCGATGCCGTCGTGGCCGATCTCGAGGCGATCATCCGCCGCCATCCGGAGCGGGAGCGCGCCACGACCGCGCTGATGCGCGCCCTCTACGCCACGGGCCGCCAGGCAGACGCCCTCGCCGCGTACCAGAACCTGCGCCGGCGGCTCGACGACGAGCTCGGCATCGAGCCGACCGCCGAGGCGCAGGAGCTGTACCGCCGGATCCTGCTGCAGGACCCGGCGCTCCGCACGCGCCGCCTGCCGGGAAACCTCCCGCGCCGCGTCAGCGCCTTCGTCGGCCGCACGGCCGACGTCGCGGCGCTCCGAAGAACATTGCAGGCCGGTCCGCTTGTGACCCTGACCGGTGTCGGCGGGACCGGAAAGTCGCGACTCGCGCTGGAGGTCGCCGCGCAGGAGCGCGACCGATTCTCCGACGGCACGTGGTGGTGCGAGCTGGCGACGCTTCCGGACAGCGGCCCCGTCG
The DNA here is from genome assembly GCA_963844455.1 of uncultured Actinomycetota bacterium. Taxonomy (GTDB): domain Bacteria; phylum Actinomycetota; class Actinomycetes; order Mycobacteriales; family Nakamurellaceae; genus Nakamurella. The sequence continues at coordinate 14,272 of CAWJOH010000025.1, read as the reverse complement.
GGCACGCCATCGCCGAGTCGCTCGGCGTGCAGCAGCGCACCGGCCTCACGATCGAGCGGACCGTCGTGGAGTACCTCCGGCCACGGTCGGCGCTGCTGGTGGTCGACAACTGCGAGCACGTGCTCGCGGCCGCCGCCGCGCTGGTCGCCGAGATCGTCCAGACCTGCCCGGGCGTTGCCGTGCTGGCAACCAGCCGGCAACCGCTCGGTGTGGACGGCGAGCAGGCATGGCCGGTCCCGCCGCTGCCCGCGGCCGACGCGACGGAGCTCTTCCTGCTGCGCGCCCGCGCCGTCGCGCCGGACTTCCGGGTGGACGACGCGGAGGCCGACGCCGTCTCGGCGATCTGCGCGCGGCTCGACGGGCTGCCGCTCGCCATCGAGCTGGCAGCGGCGCGCATGCGGGTCATGACACCGGGCGAGGTCGCTCGACGGCTCGACGACACGCCGCTGGTCGGCGGGGGACGGGGCGGCGTCGCCCGACACCAGAGCCTGGCCGCCGCGATCGACTGGTCGTACCGGCTCCTCTCGGGCGTCGAACGGGAGCTGTTCCGCCGGATGTCGGTGTTCGCCGGCGGCGCCGACCTCGCCGCGGTGCGTCGCGTCGCCGCACCGGACAGCAGCGACGACGCCGTCCTGGAGCGGCTTGTCGGGCTTGTCGACCGATCGCTGGTCGTGGCGGCGACGGGCGGCACGCATTCCCGGTACGGCGTTCTGGAGACCCTCCGCGCCTACGGGCGGGCCGCGGTGCGGGCCGAGTCCGACGCCCGCGACCTCGCCGATCGACACGCCCGGTACTACGTGGAGCTCGCCGAGCGCGCGGCCGCGGGCCTCCAGGGACCTGACGAGCGGTCGTGGGTGGAGCAGGCGGTGCCCGACTTCGGCAATCTGCGCGCCGCGTACCTGCACGCCACCGACGACGAGGACACCGACCTCGCCCTCCGGCTGGTCGCAGCGGTGCCGGAGCTGGTGCACCTGCGGATCGGATACGAGGCCTCGGAGTGGGCCGAGACGCTGCTCGACGACGCCGACCCGGACCATCCCTCGTACGTCGCCGCAGTCGGCTTTGCGGCGCGGGGCGCCTGGAACCGCGGCGACTTCCGCCGCGCCAGGACGATCGCCCAGCGAGCGGCGGGCGTGAGGCCGCCCATCGCGATGGCGCGCATCGCCTATCCCGGCGACGTGCTGGCCGACGTGACGCTGCCGGAGGGGGATCCCGAATTCACGCTGCGCCACTACGCCGCCGAGGCGGACCTGGCCCGCGAGACGGGCAATGCCGTCCGGCTGACCTGGTGCCTGCACTGCTACGCGGTCTGCCAGACCATCTGCCGTGCCCCCGAGCGCGGCCTGGCCGCCGCGCAGGAGAGCGTCGACGTCGCGGCGAGGACCGCGAATCCGAGTGCGATGGCGATGGGACGGTACGCACTGGGCCTGGTGCTCAAGAAGTCTCGACCCGACGACGCCTTGTCGCAGCTGGACGAGGCCGTCCAGATCGCCGGCTCCGTCCGCAACACCTGGTGGCAGGGCGTCGCGATGATGGAGGCGGCCGCGACTCGCGCGATGCACGGCGATCCGCGTCATGCTGCGAGCGCGTTCGTCGGCGTGCTCGACCACTGGGAGAAGGTCGGAGACCGCACCCAGCAGTGGCAGAACCTGCGGTACGTCGCCAGGCTCCTGCGCAGGCTGGGCGCCGACGACGACGCCGCGACGCTGGCGGACGCGCTCGCCGCCGCAGGCGAACAGCGCTCGATCGTGTCGCGTCAACGCCGCGCCTGGCCGGGTCCGCGGGATGGCCAGACCGACGCCGTCCTGCGCGCGCGGGCCGCGCTCCAGCGGCAGGCGTGAGACCGCATCCCGATTGCAAGTGCTCTGCAATCGCCGTGCCGCATCGTCCTCGGTGTCGCGGACACGCCGCGAAAGGGACAGGAGAGGCACATGACCACCATCGAAACGATCACCGCCGACCAGGCCTTGAAGGCGCGGCATCGCGCGTTGTGGGCGCTGGGGGACTACCCCGCCGTGGCCAGGGAGGTGATCCCCGAGCTCGGTCGCGTGCTCGTCGACGCGACCGGAATCCGCCGCGGCATCACGGTTCTGGACGTGGCCGCGGGGTCGGGCAACGCCGCGATTCCGGCCGCGCTCACCGGCGCCGACGTCGTGGCGTCCGACCTCACGCCGGAGCTGCTCGCCGCGGGACAGGAGATCGGCGAGAAGGTCGGCGTCGACGTGCGGTGGGACGAGGCCGATGCGGAGGCTCTGCCGTACCCCGACGCCGCGTTCGACGTCGTGCTGTCCTCCGTCGGCGTGATGTTCGCGCCGCACCACCAGGACTCGGCCGACGAGCTGCTGCGGGTGACCCGTCCCGGCGGGACGATCGGGCTCATCAACTGGACGCCGGCGGGCTTCATCGGCGAGCTCTTCCGGACGATGAAGCCGTACGCGCCGACGCCACCGCCCGGCGTGCAGCCGCCACCGCTGTGGGGCGACGAGGAGCACGTCCGCGCCCTGTTCGGGAACGGGATCACGGGCGTCGTGGCGCGCCGGCAGACGGTGACGGTCGACGGGTTCGCCACCCCCGAGGCGTGGCGCGACTTCTTCAAGGCCGCCTACGGGCCGACGATCGCGACCTACCGCAGCATCGCGAACGACGCCGAGCGGGTCGCTGCGCTCGACCGCGAACTGGCCGCGCTGGCCCGGCGGTACGACCGGGGCGTCGGATCCACCGTGATGGATTGGGAGTACCTGCTTTTCGTCGCGCGCCGCGTCTGAAGTCCCCGGCCTCGTGACCTCGCGGTCCGACGCAGAGCTCGGGCAGCGAGGTCACGATCCGGGTGTTCGGCCCGTTGGCCGGTGAACCGCTCGCCACGAACGTCGGTGGCGCCGGCACGTGCAGATTTCCTCGATTCTCGATTCACCTGACCATGGACATCTGACGGGGCTGGAAGGACCGCCGGGAGCTCCTGAGCCCCGCCGGGTGCCGTCGTACACTCATCGCGTGCCCGGCCTGCAGCACACCGTCACCATCGCGGCCGCGCCCGAGCGGGTCTGGGCGGTGGTCGTCGACGTCGAGCGCTGGCCCGAGCGGATCCCGACGGTCGACGCCGTGGAGCGTCTCGACGCCGGACCGCTGGCCGTCGGTTCCCGGACCCGGTTGCAGCAGCCCGGGCTGCCCACGGCGGTGTGGACGGTCACCGAGCTGACCGACGGGTCGTCGTACACCTGGGAGTCGAGCTCGCCCGGCGTCACCGTCACCGCCGTGCACGTCGTCGAGCCGCACCCCGACGGGAGCCGGCTCACCCTCGCCCTGACCGTGTCCGGTCCGCTGTCCGGGATGGGCTGGCTGATGACGCGGTCGCGAACCAGGCGGTACGTCGAGACGGAGGCCGCCTCGATCAGGAAGGCCGCCGAGACCTCGACCACGTAGACCACCAGCGGCGACCGCCCCGGCTGCGCCCGTCCCGTCCTCCCGCGCGGCGTCCGGAGACCGGCTCAGTCCAGCGGCGTGACGTACGCGCCGGAGATCCCGCCGTCGACCAGGAACTGGGACGCGGTGATGAAGCTGGACTCGTCGGAGGCCAGGAACAGTGCGGCGTTGGCGATCTCGTCGGCCTCGGCGAACCGGCCCATCGGCACGTGCACCAGGCGGCGGGCGGCGCGTTCCGGATCGGCGGCGAACAGCTCGCGCAGCAGCGGGGTGTTCACCGGGCCGGGGCAGAGCGCATTGACCCGGACCCCCTGCCGCGCGAACTGGACGCCGAGCTCGCGGGACAGCGCGAGCACCCCGCCCTTGGACGCGGTGTACGAGATCTGCGACGTGGCCGATCCCATCACCGCCACGAACGACGCGGTGTTGATGATCGACCCACGGCCCTGCTCGATCATGTACGGCAGCACGGCCTGGCAGCACAGGTAGACGCTGGTCAGGTTGACCTCCTGCACGCGGCGCCACGCGGGCAGGCCGGTGGTCAGGATCGAATCGTCGTCCGCCGGGGAGATGCCCGCGTTGTTCATCGCGACGTCGACACTGCCGTAGGTCTGCATCGCCGTCGCGAACAGCGCGGCGACCTCGTCGGGCGACGTGACGTCCACGCGCACGTAGGTGCCCGCGAGTTCTCGCGCCACGCCGGGGCCACGGGCGTCGTCCACGTCGCCGATCACCACGCGCGCGCCCTCCGCGGCGAACCGGCGCGCCGTGGCCAACCCGATCCCGGAGCAGCCGCCGGTGACGACCGCCGTCCGGCCGGCCAGCCGACCCGTCACGACCGCACCGCCGCGCGCCGGTCGGGACCCGGCGCGCCGCCACCGTCACAGCCGCTCGAATCCACGCTTCAGCTCCCAATCGGTGACGGCGGCGTCGAACGCCTCGATCTCGGTGTCGGCAGCGTGCACGTAGTGGTCGACGACGTCGTCGCCGAGGGCGGACCGGGCCAGCGCGGAGCCGTCGAAGAGGTCCCGCGCCTCGCGCAGCGTCCGCGGGACGTGCGGGCCCGTCGAGGTGTAGGCGTTCCCGACGAATTCCGCCGGCAGTTCCAGTCGCTCGGAGATCCCGTGCAGGCCGGCAGCCAGCATGCCGGCGAGCGCCAGGTACGGATTGACATCCCCGCCGGGGACCCGGTTCTCCATCCGCGCCGAGGAGCCGTGGCCGACAAGGCGCAGCGCGCAGGTCCGGTTGTCGGTACCCCACGCGACGGCGGTGGGCGCGAACGACCCGGCGGCGAACCGCTTGTAGGAGTTGATGTTCGGCGCGTACAGCAGGGTGAACTCGGGCAGCGTGGCGAGCACGCCGGCGACGAACGAGTCGTACAGCGCCGAGCGCCCCGAGCCGTCCCAGAACACGGTGGACCCGTCCCGCCCGCGCAGCGACAGGTGCACGTGGCAGGAGTTGCCCTCCCGCTCGTTGACCTTCGCCATGAACGTCAGGGAGCGCCCGTGCAGCCCGGCGATCTCCTTCGCGGAGTTCCGGTACACCGCGTGGTTGTCCGCCGTGGTGAGCACGTCGGCATAGCGGAAGGCGATCTCGTGCTGGCCCGGGTTGCACTCGCCCTTGGCGGACTCGACCGCCATGCCCGCGGCGTGCATGGTGTTGCGGATGTCGCGCAGCAGCGGCTCCACCCGGGAGGTGCCCAGGATGGAGTAGTCGACGTTGTACTGGTTCGCCGGCGTCAGGTCGCGGTAGCCGGCGTCCCAGGCCTGCTCGAAGCTGTCGTCGAACACGATGAACTCGAGCTCGGTGCCGGCCAGCGCGACGTACCCGGCCTCCGCGGCGCGCGCGGCCTGGCGCTGCAGCACCCGGCGGGGGGACTGCTCGACCGGGGCGCCGTCCAGCCAGGCGAGATCGCACTGGAGCAGTGCCGTGCCGGGCAGGTGCGGCAGCATCCTGATGGTCGACAGGTCGGGAACGAAGAGCATGTCGCCGTACCCGCCCTCCCAGGACGAGATGGCATACCCGGGCACGGTGTTCATCTCGACGTCGACGGCCAGCAGGTAGTTGCAGCCCTCGGTGCCGTGCGGCAGCACCTCGTCGACGAAGTACTCGGCGTGCAGCCGTTTACCCTGCAGGCGGCCCTGCATGTCGGTGAAGGCGACGATCACGGTGTCCACGGAGCCGTCGGCGATCGCCGCGGTGAGCCGATCGACATCCAGCAGCCGCGGGTTCCGCCGCGGCAGGGCACTGCTCATCGCCTCATCCTGCCGCACCGGCGCCCGCGGCCGGCACCGCACCCCGGGTCGAGCAGGTCCCGAGTTGACACGGCCGGGACCCGGTTACAGCCTTCACCGGTGACCGATCTGACCCCGGAGCTCCGCCGGTTGGCCGACGCGTACGGGATCTCCACCGAGTTCTGGGACTGGCAGGGCCGGCACGTCCTGGTCCCGGCGGCGACGATCGTGCGCACCCTCGCCGCGCTCGATGTCGACGCATCGACCGCCGATGCGGCCCGGCGGGCGCTGGAGGAGTTCGCCGACGCGCCATGGCGGCGGATGTTGCCGCCCACCGTCGTGACCCGCCGGGACGCGGCGGTCACGGTGCAGGTGCACGTCCGGGACGGGGCGCCGGTCTCCCTCTGGGTCGAGCTCGAGCGCGGCGGCACCCGGTCCGACCTGCGGCAGGTCGAGAACTGGTATCCGCCGCGGCATCTCGACGGCCGGATGATCGGCGAGGCCAGCTTCGAGCTGCCGGCGGACCTGCCGCTGGGTTACCACACGCTGCGCGCCTGGTCGGACGGCGAGACCGGCGCCGCCGCGCTGATCGTCACCCCGGCGTGGGTGGGGCTGCCCGAGCGGATGGGCGGGTCGCGCGCCTGGGGAGTGGCGACGCAGCTCTACAGCGTGCGCTCGGCGCGGTCGTGGGGCGTCGGCGACGTGGTCGACCTCGAGGATCTCGCGGTGTGGGCTGCCGCCGAGCACGGCGCCGGCTTCGTCCTGGTGAACCCCCTGCACGCGGCGGAACCGGTGCCGCCGATGGAGCCGTCGCCGTACCTGCCGACCACCCGCCGCTTCCAGAACCCGCTGTACGCGCGGGTGGAGCGCATCCCCGAGTACGCCGACCTCGGCGACGCGGCACGGGCCGAGGTCGGCGCGCTCCGGGCGCGGTTGCACGAGGAGGTCGACCCGCTCGACCACATCGACCGCGATGCCGCCTGGACCGCGAAAAGGGCGGCGCTGCAACGGGTGCATGCGGTGCGGCGGAGCCCTGGCAGGGACATCGCCTACCGCGCCTACCGCGAACGGGAGGGCGACGGTCTGCGGGACTACGCCACCTGGTGCGCGCTCACCGAGGTGCACGGACCGGATTGGCACGAGTGGCCGGCGGACCTGCGCCACCCGACGGCCCCCGGCGTCGCGGAGTTCCGCTCCGCGCACGAGACCGTCGTCGACTTCTACGCGTGGCTGCAGTGGGTGATCGACGAGCAGTTGGCCGCCGCGCAGTCCGCCGCGGTCCGCGGCGGCATGGCACTCGGCGTGATGCACGACCTCGCGGTGGGCGTGCACCCCGCGGGCTCCGACTCCTGGGCCCTGCAGGACGTTTTCGCGCAGGGAGTCACGGTGGGTGCCCCGCCCGACGCGTACAACCAGAACGGCCAGGACTGGAGCCAGCCGCCGTGGCGGCCGGACCGTCTCGCCGAACGCGCCTACGCGCCCTTCCGCGACATGGTGTCGACGGTGCTGCGATCCGCGGGCGGCGTCCGGGTGGACCACATCATCGGGCTGTTCCGGCTGTGGTGGATCCCCGAGGGCCAGGGGCCGAAGGAGGGCACCTACGTCCGGTACGACCACGAGGCTCTCGTCGGCATCCTGGCGCTGGAGGCCGTCCGGTCGCGGGCGGTCGTCGTCGGCGAGGATCTCGGCACCGTCGAGCCGTGGGTGCGCGAGTACCTGGCGGAGCGCGGCATTCTCGGCACCTCGATCCTGTGGTTCGAGTTCGACTTCGACGCGGGCGGCGCGCCGCTGCCCGCCGAGCGGTGGCGCGAGTACTGCCTGGCATCGGTGACGACGCACGACCTGCCGCCGACCGCCGGGTATCTCGCGGGCGACCATGTGCGGCTCCGCGACCGGCTCGGGCTGCTCACCCGGTCCGTCGACGAGGAGCTGGCCGCGGCCGAGGCGGAGCGCGGCGCGTGGCTGGACGAGCTCCGCCGGCGCGGCGCGCTGGAGCCTGCCGTGGCGGACGCCGCCGAGGCGGCGCTGGACCCCGGCGCCGAGAACACCGGGGATGCCGACCTGCAGGCGACGGTGCACGCGCTCCACCGGTACCTGACGTGGACGCCGGCGAAGCTGATCAGCGTCGCGCTCTCCGACCTGGTGGGCGACCGGCGGACACAGAACCAGCCGGGCACGATCGACGAGTACCCGAACTGGCGGGTGCCGCTGACGGGGCCGGACGGAGAAGTCGTGCCGCTGGAACGCATCCTGACCTCCGCCCGGGCGGCCACGCTGGCCGCCGTGGTGCGCGGGAGCTGAGCCGCCACCATCGATCGGTGGACCCGTGAACCACCCGGCACACCCTGCGGTCGGCCGACCAACCGGAACCGCGCAGCGCGGGACCGTTGATGACACCGACCGTCGACGTCATCGCAGGGAGTGATCGGACCATGGAGCGCCCACCGAAGCGAGGGGTGAGGCCGCTCATCGTCGGCGCGGCCGCCGCGGCAGCCGTGCTGCTCGCCGCGCCCCTGGCGTTGACCCACCCGGCACCGGGCGCCGGCCCGCCGGTCACGGACACGTCGAGCGCCCGCGTCACGCCGGCGCTGTTCCGCGGCGTGACCCCGGCAATAGCCGCCCTGCACCAGCTTCCGCCGTCGTTTCAGTCCCGCGGCGTCGGCTGACCGACCCGGCCGCGCTGCCGTGCGACCGCCGATCGGTGGACGCCGGATTCACCCGCTCCATCGACCGCCCGGCCGACCGCGCAGCACCCGCCGGACCGCCACCGTGGAGTCCGGAGCCGCGCACACCGCGTGACACGTAGAGGAGTGATCGTCATGATCCGTTCCGCGACCAAGGTTCTGCTTCCCGCGCTGGTCGGCGGCGCCGCCGTGCTGACCCTGCTGGCCGCGCCGGCCGCCATGGCCGCCACCCCGGCCGCTCAGGCGGGTGCCGGGACCGTCGCGGTGGACAACGCCGCTGCCGCGCCCGCATCGAGCACGACCCAGCCGAATCCGTTCGCCGCGGGCGTCCAGCGGGTCGTCGATCAGGTCCACGAGAAGTACCCGAACGCCTACCTGGTCGAGGGCGACGGCATGTCTCCGTCGGGCCCCACCCACCACATCGCCGACGTCACCAGCTGGCGATTCGTCTTCAACGACACCCGCGACGCCGCGCACCCGTTCGTCGTCTTCGCGCAGGTGGACCTGCCGTCCTGGCAGGCGACGCTCAGCACGACGCCGAGCGTCTGGGTCGGTAGCCTCCAGCTGACCAAGCCGGCGGCGATGGGGCCGGCGCAGGCCGCCGACCTGCTCGCGGGGGCCGGCTATCACGACGCGTACCAGTTTGTGACTTACCGCCAGCCGATCGCGGGGGGCTTCACGCAGGACCCGCTGTTCATCTTCGGCGATGTGGGGCCGACCGGGTACGTCGGCGTGGACACGGTGACCGGAGTCGTCGCGACCATCGAGTGAATCGCGCGCCGGTCCCGTCCGGACCGGCCGCACATCAGACCCGTCAGCCCCGCCTCGACCCCGACAGAGAGGCGGGGCTGACGCCTGTCCGGGAGCCGCTTGACGCCGACCAGTCGGCTGCGCGATAGTCGCCCTCCGTAAGTGCACAGGCTCCGACATGTCGGTCCGCGGACGATGTTCCTGCTCGGCGTCGGGGTGTTCACCGCCGCCAGCCTGGCCTCCGGGATGGCCGAGAGCTCTTCTCAGCTCATCGCTTTCCGCGCCGCGCAGGGACTCGGTGCGGCGCTGCTGGCGCCGCAGGGCCTGGCCATCATCACCTCCATCCTGCCCGCGGAGAAGCGTGGGCCGGCGTTCGCCGCGACCGGCATCATGTCGGGGCTGGGCGTCCTCCTCGGCCCGACCCTCGGCGGCCTGCTCGTCACCACCGCCGGCTGGCGCTGGATCTTCTTCCTGAACGTGCCGATCGGCGTCCTGCTGGTCGCGCTGGCGTGGGTGTTCATGCCCGACGTGCGGCCCGGACGCAAGCACCGCCTCGACCTGCCCGGCGTCGCGCTGCTCACCCTGGGCCTGCTGGGCGTCGTCTTCGGCCTCATCGAGGGCGAGCGGTACGACTGGGGCACCATCGCGGGATTCGTGTCGATCCCGCTGGTGATCGGGCTCGGCGTCCTGCTGCTCGGGCTGTTCGTCTGGCGGCAGGTCCGGACGCAGCGCGGGGAACCGCTGCTGCCGTTCGAGATCTTCCGGGACCGCACCTTCACCGCGATGACCCTCGTGCTCCTGGCGTTGGGCTTCGCGATGGTCGGCATCTTCCTGCCGATGACGATCTACTACCAGTCGGTGCTCGGCCTCACGGCGGTCGCGGCCGGCCTGGTGATCGGCACCCAGTCGCTGGCGATGATGATCACCTCCGGGCTGGTCGGCGGGCTCAGCGGATCCGGCCGGATCAACCTGAAGTGGGTACTCGTCGGCGGTCTCGGCCTGTTCGCCGCCGGCATGACCTACGTCGTCGTGGTCGCCGCCCCGGATTCCGGCCAGTGGGCGTTCGTGCCGGGGCTCGTCGCCGCCGGCATCGGTCTCGGCTGCGTCTGGACGCCGCTGTTCGGGCTGGCCACCCGCGACCTGCCGCCGGCCAGGGCCGGCGTGGGCGCCGGGCTGCTGGACACGGTGCAGGAATTCGGCTCGGTGTTCGCCACCGCCGCGCTCGGCGCGCTGCTCGCGAGCTCGCTCTCGAACCACATGCGCGACGCCGCAACCACTTCGGCGTCCGCGCTGCCGCCGGAGCTGCAGGCGCCCTTCGTCGAGGGGCTGACCGCCGCCGGTTCCGGCGGGCTGCACGTCGGCGCGGGGCAGGCGGCGAGCTCGGCGGTTCCGGCGGGGGTGCCGGCCGACGTCGCCGAGCAGATCCACGCCGCCGCCCAGCAGGCGTTCGCGACCGCGTTCACCGATGCGATGCGGCCCACCATGATCGTGCCGATCGTGGTCATCGCCGCCGCCGCGATCATGGTCGCCGCTCGCCGTGCGGTCGGGGTCGGTCAGGAGTACGCGCTGACCGGGTGGTTTCCGACCGCCGCTCGTTGTTGCACCGGGGAGGTCGGTGACACTACGGGTGACTGGGATGCGGCACGAACGGCGGGGGACCACGAACGTCCGCCACCGTTCACCGTGATGCCGGGAACGAGACCGAAGCAGCGGTTGACACCGGTCAGCCGATCGACGCCGCGGCTTGCGCCAGCGCTTCGACGGTTCGTTCACGGGCCGGCACTCGGTCGGCCGGGTCCTGCTCGGAGGCGCCGGCGATCGGGTTGATCATCACCTCGTCGACACCGAATTGGTCGGCGAGTTCCCGAAGCCGGGCGGCGGCGTCGGCTGGTGTGCCGATGACCCATCGGCTCATCATGTCTGCGGCCAGGCCCGCATGAATCGCAGGGATCTTCGTTCGCTCGGCCTCTTCGACGGTGACTGCCGGACCGAGTGACGCACCGGTCCGCAGGGCGATCATGGCGAGCAGGTTCGGGCGAGCAGATCGGTGCGCCTCGTCCGCGGTGTCGGCGACCGCCGCGTTGACGGTCAGGAACGTCTGCGGCTCCGTCAGGTACTCCGATGGCCGGAAGGTGCTGCGGTAGAGGTCCAGGGCGGCCGCCGTGCCCTGCCCGGAGAAGTGGTGGGCGAACACGAACGGCAAACCGCGCCGGGCCGCCAACCGTGCCGAGAAGTCGGACGAACCGAGCAGCCAGACCACCGGGGCATCCACCGCTTCCGGCGTGGCCCGCAAGTGGTAGGTCTGGCCCTGTAACGACAGGGCAGCGCCGGCCGGATCCAGCATCGTCAACAGGTTGCCGACGTGCTGGTCGAAGTGGTTCGCGTCAGCGGTCTCGGGGCCGCCGAGCCGCAGCGCCCAGTTGGTCACCGGATCACTCCCCGGCGCCCTGCCCAGTCCGAGGTCGATGCGGCCCGGATAAGCGGCCTCCAGCAGGGCGAACTGTTCGGCCACGACGAGCGGTGCGTGGTTGGGCAGCATGACCCCGCCCGAACCGACCCGCATCCGGTTCGTGGCGGAGGCGATCATGGCGATCAGCACCGGCGGGTTGGTGGCGGCCACGGCCGGCATGTTGTGGTGTTCGGCGACCCAGAACCGGTGGACTCCGGCGGCGTCTGCCACGCGGGCCAGCTCCAGGCTGGCCCGGAGGGCATTGCCGGTCGTCTGACCGGCCCGCACCGGGACGAGGTCGAGCACCGAGAGGCGCAGCCGGCGGCGGTCGCCACCGACCGCGACCGGGGAGGAGGCGAGATCAGAAGTAGTCATCGACGGGGCAACGCCATCCGGCCCTTGCAGCATTCCCGGATGCCGGCGAATCCTGTCGGCCCGCCTCGTAGCCACACCGCCACCGGCGGCGGCACATGCGCCAGCCACCCCGGACACCCCGACGAACGTCGGCGAGACCCGATGCCGCACCCCCGACCGGTCGCGGTGTCCGACGCCGCCCCCACCACCGACCGCGCAAGCACATCCGAACCGACACTCGTGCGCCCACCGAACACGGCGCCTCCCACGCCTGTGGCTAGCCGCCGCAGCAGCGAGAAGTTCATCAGCGGGTTGTGCGCACGGCGCTCGCGCAACACGAACAGGACCCCCGCGACGGGGCCGACCTGGTTCGCACCGTAGATCAACATCGCGGGCCTGGGTTCCGCCGTGGCCGAGCGGGATGATGGCTGCGATGACGACGGACCTGCACTACCTCCCGGCGACCCGGCTGGCCACGATGCTGCGCGCGAAGCAGGTGAGCGCGCGGGAGGTGCTGACGGCCCATCTCGAGCGGATCGACTCGGTGAACCCGGCGGTCAACGCCATCGTCACGCTGACGGCGGAGCGGGCGACGGAGCGCGCGGCCGAACTCGACGACCTGGCGGCCCGCGGCGAATTCGCGGGTCCCCTGCACGGACTACCCATGGCGCACAAGGACAACCACCTGACCGCCGGGATCAGGACGACGTTCGGCTCCCGGGCCAGGTCCGACTTCGTGCCGGACGGCGACGATCTCGCGGTGGAGCGGATCAGGGCGGCCGGCGCCGTCACCATCGGCAAGACCAACATCCCCGAGTTCGCGGCCGGCGGCCACACCTTCAACGAGGTGTTCGGCGTGACCCGCAATCCGTACGACCTCTCCCGCACCGCGGGCGGCTCGTCGGGCGGCGCCGCAGCAGCGCTCGCCGCGGGCATGCAGCCGCTCGCGGACGGCAACGACATGGGCGGGTCGCTCCGGCTGCCCGCCGGCTTCTGCAATGTCGTGGGCCTGCGGCCGTCCGCCGGTCGGGTGCCCGTGCATCCCGCGACGGACGGGTACGTGGGGCTGTCGGTGCAGGGCCCGATGGCGCGCACGGTCGCGGATGCCGCCCTGCTGTTGTCCGTCATGGCGGGGCCGGACCGCCGGGCGCCGCTGTCGCTGGAGGAGTCGGGCGCCGCCTTCGCGGCGGTGATCCCCGCCGACCTCGCCGGGCGGCGGATCGCCGTGTCCACGGATCTCGGCGGCGCGGTGGAGATCGAGGACGAGATCGCGGGCATCGTCACGGCTGCCGGCCTGCTGCTGGAGTCGGCGGGCGCGCGGGTCGAGCCGGCGAGCCCCGATTTCGGCGGCGCCGACGAGTGCTTCCGGACGCTGCGGGCGTGGACGTTCGAGGCGACCCTGGGCGACTTCCTCGACCGGCACGCGGATGTCATCCGGCCGAGTCTCTACGCGAACATGCTCCAGGGGCGGGCGATCACCGGGCCGCAGGTGGGCCGCGCGGCGGTGCTGCGCACGGAGCTCTATCACCGGATGCGCATCTTCTTGGAGTCCCACGACGCGCTGGTTCTGCCCGTCGCCCCGCTGGCGGCCTTCGACGCGGAGATCCAGTACCCCGGCGTGGTCGCGGGCGTGCCGCAGCCGGACTACCTGGGCTGGATGAAGGCGGTCTGCCACGTCACGGTGACCGGCCACCCGGCGATCTCGGTCCCGGCCGGGTTCGCGCCGGACGGCACGCCGGTGGGCGTGCAGATCGTCGGAAAGCACCGCGGCGAAAGGGATCTGCTGGCCATCGCGGCCGCATTCGAGAATCTGACCGGGTATGCGGCCATGCATCCGCGGTTGGGCTGAACGGCCGGACCGCACCCCGGCCGCAGTCCGCCCGCGACATCGGCCCGCGGAACTGGACCGCGCCCGCGGCCTGTGGTGGGATCAGGAATGACATGCGTGTGATTCGCGGTCTCCCGCGAACGGGCGGGCCGCGCGCAGGTCGCCGAGCCGGACGCTGCTTTCGCGGGAGGACCACCATGGACGGCGTCGCTGCCCAGCACCCCCAGGGCGATCCGGCCGAGCGCGGCCATCCGGAAGCCGGTGGCCTGTCCCGGCGGGACCGCGACATCCTCGCGTTCGAGCGCCAGTGGTGGCAGTACGCGGGCGCCAAGGAGCAGGCGATCAAGGAGCGGTTCGACCTCTCCCCGACGCGCTACTACCAGGTGCTGAATCAGATCATCGACAATCCGTCCGCGCTGGCCGAGGACCCGCTGCTCGTGCGCCGGCTGCGCCGGCTGCGGACCAGCCGGCAGAAGGCCCGCTCCGCGCGCCGTCTGGGCTTCGAGGTCTGACCGCTCCGCCGGCCGACCCCTCCCCGCTCCGGGCCGGCGTG
>CAWJOH010000024.1:0-39126 GCA_963844455.1 uncultured Actinomycetota bacterium | reverse complement strand
CCGCGGCCCGGTCCGGGATCACCGAGGCCTACGCGCCGGACTTCGCCAGGGGCCTGTTGAGTGCGTGGATCGAGGCGCCCGACGACGACGAGTTCGAGCTTCTCGCCGCACACGAGGAGGCGCTGCTCTCCGACGACGTGCTCGCCGCGCTGGAGGATCTCGCCCGGCAGGGCGACGACGAGGCCGAGCTGGCGCTGCGGCTGCGGTCGATCCTGGAACTCACGCGGCGCGGTGAGCTGGCGGTCGCGACGCGGATCGCGCGGGAGCCCGGATTCGGGCTCACCCTGGTCCGCGATGCCCTGCGGTCCGCCGACCCCGCGCGGCTCGATGCCATCTGTGCCCTGTGCCTGAGCGACGACGAATCGGTGACCGACGAACAGGCCCACCTGCTCGCCACCGCGCGGGCGGTCGCCCTCGCCTGCGTCGATGCCTCCGACGAGGCGCGGGAGGTGATCGCCTCGGTGGCGGACGTTGTTCCGCCCGGCGAGGCCCGAGAACCGTTGCGGGCGGCCGTGCTCGATGCGCTCGCCCGCCACGCCGACCGGCAGCACGCCCTGTTGCCGCTGCTCGCGGCGCTGGCCTGAGCGGACGGCTGGGTCCGGCGGCACCGGGTCGGCCCGGCTCTCAGGCGGCGATCGCGCCCGCGAAGTCGCGCAGGAACTCCGTCACGGTCCGCGGAGGACGCCCGGTGATCGCACGCACCTCGTCGGTCGTCGCGGCGGCCGCGCCGCGCCGCAGCTGCCCGAACACCGCGACGATGCCCGCTGCCAGCCACTCCGGCAGTCCCGACTGCACCATCGAGCCCAGCGCCGCCTCGTCCGGCACGTCGACGTAGCCGACCGGCCGCCCGAGCACGGCCGCCCAGCGGGCAGCGACCTCGTCGAACGTCAGCGACTCGGGCCCGGTCAGGGTGTGGATCGTGCCGGTTGGAGCGTCGGCGGTGAGCGCGGCGACGGCCACGTCGGCCACGTCGCGGGGGTCGACGAAGGCGATCGGCGCGGAGCCGGCGGGTGCGAACAGGCGGCCGGCGGCGGCGACGGATCCGGCAGCGGCCAGCAGGTTCGAGGCGTAGGTGCTGGGTCGCAGCACGACCGCGGGCAGACCGGACCGACGCAGGTGGTCCTCGATCCGCGCGTGCTGAGCCCAGAACGGGACGGGCGAGTCCACGGCCGCGCCCTTCGCGCTGATCTTCACCACGCGACCCACGCCGGCGGCGGCACAGGCGTCGACGGCGCCGATCTCCAGCTCCGCCTGCCGCGGCGCGTTGGCCGAGCAGAGCAGCACCCGCCCGACGCCGACCAGCGCCCGGCGCAGTGTTGCGGCATCGGCGAGATCGCCGACGGCGAGCTCGATGTCGGGTCCGAGGAGGGTGGCGGCGCGGCCGGCGTCGCGGACGAACGCGCGCACCGTGGCACCCCGCTCGCGCAGCCCGCGGGCGGCGTGCGAGCCGACCATGCCGGTCGCTCCGAGTACCAGGATCGTGGATGTCATGACGTGCCTTTCGGGCTCGGGGTGATGGGACTCGGGGTGATGGGAACGGTGCGGTTGAAGAAGTTCGTCGGGTCCCAGCGGTCCTTGAGCGCGACGAGCCGGTCCATGCGGTCCCCGTACGCCGCGGCGACGCCGGCGGCGCCCTCGTCGGACAGGAAGCTGGCGTACTGCCGGCCGGCGGTGTGCGGCCGCAGCGCCTCCCAGCCCTCGCGCACCCAGGCCACGTGCTTGTCGGCGTCGGTGTCGGACGGGCGCCACACGGCGACACAGCGGAGCTCGAAGCCGTTCTCCCGCTCGCCGACGGCGGTCGCGTCCGGCGCCACGCGGCTCGCGGCGCCGCCGATCACCCAGCCGTTGAGCAGGGACAGGGGCGACGTGATGGATTCGACGCGGCCGACGATCGTGTCGATGACGGCGTCGGTCAGCCGGGGGAGACGGTGGGACCGCCAGTAGGCGTGGTTGCCCGCCGCCGCGCTGCCGTCGAGCAGGGCCTGGATGGCGCGGTAGGGCACGGGCCGCACGGCCTCACCCAGGGGCGTGCCGAGCGAGCGCAGCGGCTCGGTGGCCCTGATCCCATCGGCGATGTCGCCCGACCAGACGAGCAGCAGGCCGAACACCGGCCGCCCGTACGCCTCCGGCGGCAGGAAGGGCATCGGCGGCGCGAGGTTGGCGACGATGGCGATGCCGAGTTCGTCCGGGGCGTCCGGCGCGAACTCCCGGAGGAACCGCAGGACCGCCGGGGCCTGGTCGAGAGGCCAGAAGATCGGCCCGCCGTAGACCATCGGGCCGACGGGGTGCAGGTCGTACTCGAACGCGCTGACGATGCCGAAGTTGCCGCCGCCGCCGCGCAGCCCCCACAGCAGCTCGGGCTCCGACTCGTCGCCCGCCCGCACCCGCTCGCCCGTCGCGGTGACCACCTCGGCCGCGCGCAGGTTGTCCACCGTCAGTCCATGCCGGCGCATGAGATGGCCGAAGCCCCCGCCGAGCGTCACCCCGCCGATCCCGGTGTGGCTGATCGATCCCCCGGTCGTGGCCAGGCCGTGCCGCTGGGTGGCGAGGTCGACCTCGGACCAGGTGAGGCCACCCGCGGCGCGCGCCGTCCGGGTGGCGGGGTCGACCGAGATCGCCTTCAGCAGGGAGAGGTCGATCATCACCCCGTCGTCGAGCACCGCCGGTCCGAGCACTCCGTGGCCGCCACCCCTGACCGACGCCGGCAGGTCGTGCTCGCGGGCGAAGCGGACCGCGGTGGCCACGTCGTCCGCGCCGGCGCAGCGCGCGATGAGCGCGGGCCGCCGGTCGACGGCGCCGTTCCAGACCCGGCGCGCGTCGTCGTAGCCCTCCTCCCCCGGGCGCAGCAGGGCGCCGCGGAAGCGCGAGCGCAGGTCGTCGAAGTGCGGGGTGCGGAACATGCCGCCGATGGTCCTGGAGCCGGCGTTCCGCGGGCGTTCCGCGCCGCGGTCAACCCGGGCCGGGGTGGAACGCCGCGCGCGCCCGGTGCGCGGCGGGCGCCCAGACCCGGGCGGCGGGTCCGGCGGCGAGCAGGCCCTCCGCGGCGGCCAGGACGAGCGCGGCATCGCCGGTTCCCACGCAGGCGGCCAGCTCGATGCGCGCGAGGATCGCCCGCATGCCGGGCGCCCCCGCGCCGCCCGCTGACTCGGCGACGGCCTTGCGGATGCGCGCGAGACCGGCATCGACCTCGCCGTCGAGCACCGCGACCCGGCCGGCCAGCGCCGCCGCGGAGAGCCGCAGCGGCATGGCCTGGACCCCGGTGCCGACCAGCGCCGCCGTGTGTTCGCGCACCGCGTCGTCGTCGGCCATGTCGAGGGCGAGCAGCGCGGCGAACAGGCGCACCGCGGCCCGGGTGTAGGGATGGCCGACCGCCGCCGCACGAGCCAGCGCCGCCGCGCCGGCGTCGAGCGTCGCGGCCGGATCCCCGAGCAACCAGCGGGTGTTGGCCAGCCGGGCGAGGGCGACGGCCTGCGGGTCCTGCCCGAACTGGACCAGATGGGTGCGCGTGTGTTCCGGCCGGAACAGCGTGACCGCCCGCTCGAGATGGCCGGCCGCGACCACCAGGTCGGCCTGCCAGAACGCGGCGAAGCCGAGCAGCACCGCGGCCTCGACCGCGAGCACCCCGCTGGCGTCGGCCTCACCGGCCATCCGGAGCCGGCCCGCG
This sequence comes from uncultured Actinomycetota bacterium, assembly GCA_963844455.1. GTDB lineage: Bacteria > Actinomycetota > Actinomycetes > Mycobacteriales > Nakamurellaceae > Nakamurella. The sequence continues at coordinate 35,462 of CAWJOH010000024.1, read as the reverse complement.
AACGAGCGGGTCGCGTCGAAGTCGTCCTGGGTGAGCGCGGTCATCGCGAGCGACCTGAGGAGCGGCGCCGACGGCGGCCGGTCCAGCCTGCGGTGCAGCTCCGCCAGCCCGGCCTGCGCCGCGGCGACCTCCGGGGACGCGTAGCCGTGTTCGGACACCAGGGGCGCCAGCAGCGCGGTGCGCAGGTCGAGCTCGACCTCGTCCCGTCGCGGGTCCGGCTCGGCGCCGGCCGCCACCGGGTCGAGGACGTCCAGCGCGCGCTCGAGCAGCCGGACGGACTCGGCGTGCGCATAGAGCAGCTGCGCCGACTGCGCGGCCCGCAGGTACCACGTCGCCGCCCGCAGGGCGTCCCCCGCCTGGGCATGATGGGCGGCGATCTCGGCGGCCATCGCGCCGCCCGCCGACCCCGACCGCTCCAGCGCCGCCGCGACCCGGCGGTGCACCCGGGCGCGGCGCACCGGGCTCAGCTCCGCCGCTGCCGCCTCGCGCAGCGTCTCGTGCGCGAAGTCGTACGTGCCGGCCGATCCGGCTGCGCCGATCCGGTCGCCGCTGTCCAGCACGATCCCCCGGCGCCACAGCTCGTCCAGCCCGGCGACGAGCGCGTCCTCCACGCCGGCGGTGCCGCTCTCCTCGCCCCACGCCGCGGCCACCAGCAGGTCGGCATGGAACGGCCGCCCGACGACGGCCGCGGCGGCGGCCAGCTCGCGGCTCGCCGGCGACAGCTGGGCGAGGCGGGCGTCGAGCAGCGCGCGCACCCGCGGGGTGACCGGGGCCCGACGGCTGCCCGGCCGCCAGCCCGCGCGGACCGCCTCGACCAGGAACAGCGGGTTGCCGCCGGTCTGTGCGTGCAGCCGCGCCGCGTCCGCCCCTGGCACCGGCACGCCGGTGATCCGGCCGAGCAGGTCGGCGGTCGCGGCCGGATCGAGCCGCTCGAGCCGGATGTCGAGGAGCAGGTCGCGCTCCCGGACCGCGGCCATCAGCTCCGCGACCGGGCCGTGGTCGACCTCGCCGGCACGGGCGGTGGCCACCACGAGCAGTCGCGTGGCCGGTCGCGATCGCAGCAGGTAGTGCAGCAGGCGGCAGCTCTCCCGGTCGGCGTGCTGCAGGTCGTCCGCGACGAGCAGCACGCTCGGACCGCCCGACGCCGAACCGCCGAGCGTGTCGATCGCGGCCGACACCGCGTCGAAGACCCGGGGGCGCTGCTCGTCCTCCGGCACCGCCTCGGGCGCGGCCATGCCGGGCTCGTCGACGAGCAGCTCGGGCAGCAACCTGGCCAGCTCGGCCAGCCGGACCCGGTCCAGGGCAAGCACTGCCGGTCGCAGCGCCGGCGACCGCAGCCACGCCGAGATCGGCCCGTACGGCAGCGGTCCCTCGGCCGCGTAGCAGCGGGCCTGTGCCGTCACCCCGCCGCCGCGCGCGCACCACGACCGGAACTCCTCGACGAGGCGGGTCTTGCCCACGCCCGGCTCGCCGGTGATCACCGCGAGCCTGGCGATGCCCGCGCCGGCGTCGCGCCATGCCGCGCCCAGCCGGGCCCGCTCGGCGTCGCGACCGACCATGGGCACGGAGCGACCGCCCGCATCTCCGGCGGCCGGCGCGGGCACCTCCGGCGGCAGCAGCGCGCGGTACTGCGCCCGGGTGGCCTCGGACGGCGCCACGCCGAGCTCGCGTTCCAGGGTCGAGCTGCATCGGTGGAATGCCCGCAGTGCGCCGGCCCGATCGCCGTGTGCGGCGTGCAGCCGCATCAACAGCTGATACCCGCTCTCCCGCAACGGGTCCGCCCGCAGCAGCCGCTCGGCGGCGGCGATCGCCCCGGCACCGTCACCGGCCGCTTCCGCGAGGCCGGCGAGCTCGGCGAGTGCCGCCGCGAAGCGGGCCGCCAGCCGCTCGCGCTCCGGCACGACCCAGTCGTCGTCGGATCCCTCGAGCAGGTCCCCGCGATACAGCGCGACCGCGGACCGCACGGCGGCCAGTCGACCGCCCGCGTCGCCCGGGTCGGCCGCGTCGAGCAGCGCCTCGAACTCGGCGACGTCCAGCGTGGACGCCGGCGCCGACGCCCAGCGCAGGTCGGCCGCGGTGACCTCGATGCGGTCGGCGGCGTCCGGCATCACGCGCCGCACGGTGTGCAGCAGGTGCCGGAGGTTGGTCCGGGCCTGGGCCTCCGTCGACTCGGGCCAGAGCAGCCCCGCCAGCCGTCCGCGGGCGACCGGCTCGCCGCGACCCAGCGCCACGGCGGCCACCAGGGACCGGGTCCGCGCGGAGTCCGGTCGCGGGAGCACCGCTGCGTCGACGCGCAGCTCGAACGCGCCGAGCAGCCGGACGTGCAGGACGGGCGGCACGGACACGAGTCTGCCGCTAGCGCGCCTCGAGCAGCTTCAGCCAGATCTCGCTCATCGTCGGGTACGACGGCACCACGTGCCAGAGACTGTCCATGCCGACCCCGCCGACCACCGCGACCGACGCCGCGTGCACGAGCTCGGCGACGTCCGCGCCCACGAAGGTGGCGCCGATCAGGGTGTCGGTGCCCCGGTCGATCACCAGCTTCGCGCGACCGACGTAGCCGTCCCGCAGCAGCGAGGTGCCCGCGTACCCGGCCATGTCGTGCTCGACGACCTCGACGTCGCGACCCGCCGCCCGGGCGGCCGCCTCGGTGAGCCCGACCGATGCGACCTGGGGATCGGTGAACGTCACCTGCGGCACCTTGCCGTCGTCGGCGACGTCGGTGAAGCGGCTGCCGCTCAACGGTTGCCCCTCCGCGCGGGCGCCGATGACCGCACCGGCGATGCGCGCCTGGTACTTCCCCATGTGGGTGAGCAGGGCGCGGCCGTTGCAGTCGCCGACCGCGTACAGCCACTCCCCGGCAACCCCGGTCACCGTGAGCCGGTCGTCGACGGCGAGGAACCCGCGGCGGTCCACGCTCGCGCCGACGGTGTCGAGCCCGAGCCCGTCGGTGGATGGGGTGCGACCCGCCGCCACCACGATCTCGTCCACGTCCAGGGTGTCCGGCGAGGCGCTGCGGCCGCCGGCGCCCGCCCCCGACCCCTTCGCGGCGACCTCGAGCACCGCGGGGCCGCCGTGCACCCGGCCCTCGCCGGTGTCCCGCGGCTCGTCCCGCCGCACCGACCGCACCTGGGTGTCCAGCAGCACCCTGACCCCGCTGTCGCGGAAACGATCCAGCACCAACTCCCCGGCGAACGGCTCGTTGCGGCCGAGCAGGGAGCCCGAGGTGGCGATCACCGTCAGCTCGTCGACCCCGAGACCGCCGAGCCAGCAGGCGGATTCGCACGCCACGACGCCGCCGCCGATGACCGCGACGCGCCGTGGCACCGCGTGCAGGTTGGTCACGTCCCTGGAGGTCCATGGCAGGGCGTCCCGCAGGCCGGGCGTGTCCGGCACCGACGCCGACGTGCCGGTGGCCACGATCACGGCGTGCCGCGCGGTGAGCGTGCGTTCGGTGCCGCCCGGCTCGCTCACCACGACCTGCTTGACGCCGGTGAGCCGGCCGTGCCCGCGCACCACGTCGATGCCGGTGTCCGTGGCCCACTGCACCTGGTACCGGTCGTCGTGCGGGCTGCCCGCGACGTCCGGCAGGTAGTTCACGAAGGAGTCCCGGCGCTGGAGCACGGCCTCGACGTCGATGCTGTGGTCGCCGACGATGCTCTGCACGCCCGGCATGTGCCGGGCGGCGTCCAGCACCTCGATGGGGCGCAGCAGCGCCTTGCTCGGCATGCACGCCCAGTAGGAGCACTCGCCGCCCAGCAGCTCGTGCTCCACGATCACCGCGGTCCGGTCGCTGCCCTGGGTCGCGTACTGGGCCGCGATCTCGCCCGGCGGGCCGCCGCCGATCACGATCACGTCCCAGACGTCGTTGCTCTCGCTCATCTGGGAAACGCTAAGGCCTGCCGACCGTCGGGTCGCGTCCGCGGCACCGGCGAGCCTCGGCCAGCTTGCGGGCCAGCTGCAACCCGGCGACCGGCGCGGTTCCCGCCGGCTGCGCGCCATCGCCGCCGACGATTCGGCGCCGCGCGCGACCGATCGCCGGGTGTGCGGAAAACTCGGTGCCGGGTGATGTCGATTGCGGCCGTGCCCGGCCGACGTGATGGCGACACGCACCACCCACCGGCGATCGGATCCGGCCGAGCGGCCCGGCGCCACGAGCAAGGGAGAACGCCATGCGGTTCCTGACCACCCTGAAGATGCGCGAGGACATCGGCGACCCGCCGCAGGCCCTCGTGGACGCGGTCGGCAAGCACATCGAGGACGGCTTCCGGGAGGGGTACCTGGTCGGTGCCGGCGGCCTCGCGTCGCCGTCGGACAGCCGCGCCGTCCGCGCCAGGGACGGCCGGCTGCAGGTGGTGGACGGCCCGTTCAGCGAGGCCAAGGAGGTCGTCGGCGGGTACGCGTTCATCGAGGCCCGGTCGCTGGACGAGGCCGTGGCGCTCGCCAGCCGCATGGTGCAGCTGCACCTGGACCTCTGGCCGGGCTGGGAGGGCGAGTCCGAGGTCCGGCAGGTCTTCGGGCCGGACGCCGAGTCTCCGGCAGGGGCGTGACCGCGGAAACACCGGGCAGTCCGGGCGCCGCGCCGGGGCACGGCGGACCGTCGGTCGAGGCCGTCTGGCGCCTCGAATCGCCGCGGCTCGTCGCGGCCCTGGTGCGGATCACCCGCGACGTCGACCGCGCCGAGGACCTGGCGCAGGACGCGCTCGTCGCGGCGCTCCAGCAATGGCCGCGCACCGGGACGCCGACCAGGCCCGGCGCGTGGCTGATGACGGTGGCGAAGCGCAGGGCCGTCGACCAGATCCGGCACCGGGTGACCGCCGAGGCCGGGCACGAGCAGATCGCCCGGTCGATGGACCGGACCGGGCCGGCGGACGGAGGGGACGACGTGATGCGCCTCGCGGACCCCGACCGCATCGACGACGACGTGCTGCGGCTGATGTTCCTCACCTGCCATCCGACGCTGTCCGACGCCTCCCGGGTGGCGCTCACCCTCCGGCTGGTGGGCGGCCTGTCCACCGAGGAGATCGCGCGGGCGCTGCTGGCGAACCAGAGCACGGTCGCGCAGCGGCTGGCCCGCGCCAAGAAGACGCTCGCCGCGCACCGCGCCGCCTTCGAGAACCCGGACGGCGCAGAGCGTCTCGAGCGGATCCCGGCCGTGCTCGCCGTGCTCTACCTGATCTTCAACGAGGGCTACTCGGCGACCGCGGGCGACGCGTGGTCGCGACCGGACCTGTGCCACGAGGCACTGCGCCTCGGCCGGGTCCTGGTCGGGCTGCTGCCGCGGAGCGCCGAGGCGCTCGGGCTGCTCGCGCTGATGAACTTCCAGGCGTCCCGGCTGGCCGCCCGGACCGGGTCGGACGGCGTGCCCGTGCTCCTGCTGCAGCAGAACCGGCGGCGGTGGGACCGCTTCGCGATCAACCAGGGCCGGCAGGCGCTGGACGCCGCCCGGCGCCTGGAGCCGACCGACCCCGGGCCGTACCAGCTGCAGGCGGAGCTCGCCGCCTGCCACTCGACGGCCGTCGTCGCCGAGGACACGGACTGGGCACGGATCGCCGGGCTCTACGCGGTGCTGGGCCGGACGAACCCGTCGCCGGTGATCGAGCTGAACCGGGCGGTCGCCGTCGCGCACTCCGCCGGACCGCAGCAGGCGCTCGACATCGTGGACGGCATCGCGGACGACCCGCAGCTCGCGGGCTACCACCTGCTCCCCGCGGTGCGCGCCGACCTGCTCATCCGGCTGGACCGCCTCGACGAGGCGCGCCGCGAGCTGACCCGCGCGGCCGAGCTCACCGGCAACGAGGCCGAGCGCGGCATGCTGCTGCGCCGCCTGGACGACCTCGGCCGCCCCCAGAACCCCGGCCGCCCCGAGAACCCTGGCCGCTGACCCGCCGGGCGCCGCGCGTTGTTCGTTGCTGAGCGGAATCGATCGGTTCCGGCCGGATTCTCGTGCCGGGCAAGTACCCTGTTCTGTCCGGCCCGTTCCGCCGGTCCGGGCGTCGAGAGTCCCACTCGGCGACCGGCCGGGCGCGGGTGGTTCGGCGGAAGGGCTGGCGTGACCGACACCGAGCACGGCGATCGAGCAGCAGACTCCTCGATCGGCCGACCCGTCACCGGTGCCCGCCCGCCGGAATCGATCGGACCGGGCGACCGCCGCGGCGCACCCGCGGATCCGCCGGCGGACGGGGCGATCGGCGCTCCCGTGCAGGAGGAGCAGGCGGTGCTGACCGTCCTCTACCGGCGCCTCGACGAGCTCCGGCGGGAGCGGATCGAGTTGCGCGACCGATACATCCGTGACAGCGACGGCACGCCCGGCGGTCGGGTGGAGCGCGACGTCTCCTACGCGCGGCACGCCGCCGCGGTCATCGCGCTGAACACGGCGGAGGATCGGCTGTGCTTCGGACGCCTGGACTACGCGCCCGGCTCCGTGAGCGCGGGCGACGGGCCCACCGACGACACCGACGAGCGGCCGTCCATCCACGTCGGCCGGATGGGCATCTTCGAGGAGTCCGGAGATCACCGCCAGCTGCTGATGGACTGGCGCGCGCCGTCCGCCCGGCCCTTCTACGTGGCGACCGCCGCCGCCCCGCTCGGCATCCAGCGCCGGCGGCACATCCGCACCCGGCGCCGACGCGTGGAATCCGTGACCGACGACTATCTCGACATCACGGGCCTGGACCCGGACGAGATTCCGCGCGACGTCTCCGACGCCGGCGTGGCCGGTGAGTCCGTGCTGCTCGAGGCCCTGCTCGCGCCCCGCACCGGCCGGATGCACGACATCGTCGCCACCATCCAATCCGAGCAGGACGCGATCATCCGCGCCGACCGCCAGGGAATCCTGGTGGTGCAGGGCGGGCCTGGGACCGGTAAGACCGCCGTCGCGCTGCACCGGGCGGCGTACCTGCTGTACACCTACCGGGAGCAACTGGCGCAGCGCGGCATCCTGATCGTCGGCCCGAATCCGACCTTCCTGCAGTACATCGGCCAGGTGCTGCCGTCCCTGGGTGAGAACGCCGTCGTGCTCTCGACCATCGCTGACCTCTACCCCGGCGTCTCGGCGCGGGCGGCCGAGGATCCGGCCGTCGCGGTCGTCAAGGGCCGGACGGCGATGACGACGGTGGTGGCGAACGCGGTGCTGCACCGGCAGTCCATGCCGTCCCGGACGGTCGAGGTGCGCTTCGACGGCGCGCCGGACGGCGTGCTGCAGCTCGACCGCGGGCTGCTGCGCGCCGCCCAGCAGCGCGCCTGGCAGTCCCGCCGCACCCACAACGCGGCGCGCGGCACCTTCGTCCGCCGCATCGTGGACAGCCTGGTCGGCCAGGTCGCGGAGCGACTGGGCCGCGGCGCCGACGGTGAGCTGCTCGCCACCGCCGACGATCTCGCCACGATCCGGCAGGACCTGCAGCAGCACGACGGGCTGCGCGCCGCGGTGGCCGGGCTGTGGCCGGTGCTCACCCCGCAGCGCCTGATCGCCGAGCTGCTCGGCTCGGCGGAGCGGATCGACTTCGCCGCCGGCGGCCTGCCCCCCGCCGACCGCGCGCTGCTGATGCGCGCCGACGGCGGCGCGTTCACCCCGGCCGACGTGCCGCTGCTGGACGAGGCAGCGGAGCTGCTCGGGCCGCCGCCGGCCCCGCCGCGGCCCGATGTGCTGGATCGCGACGAGATGGACGATGCGGAAAGCATTCTCGACCTCATCGGGGCGACCGACGCGCCGGAGGAGGCGTTCTCGGACGAGGCACCCCTGGTGTCGATGCTCACCGCCGCCAACCTGCGCCGGCTCCGCGATGACGACGCCGAGCTCAACTCCACCGCGGAACGCGCCGCCGCGGACCGGGAGTGGACGTACGGGCACGTCATCGTCGACGAGGCGCAGGAGCTCTCGCCGATGGCCTGGCGAGCCGTGATGCGCCGCTGCCCGGTCCGGTCGATGACGCTCGTCGGCGACCTCGCCCAGACCTCCGACCGGTCGGGGGCGACGTCATGGGAGCGCGCGATGCGCTCGTACGCCCGCGGGTCGCTGCGGGTCGAGCAGCTCACGGTGAACTACCGCACGCCGGCCGAGATCATGACGGTCGCGGAGCCCATCCTCGCCGCCATCAACCCGGCGATGTCGCCACCGACCTCGATCCGGGACGGCGGCCAGCCGCCCTGGCTGCGATCGGTGCCGGCCGACGAACTACCGGCCGCCGCGGCCAAGGCGGTGGCCGAGTCCGGCTTCGACGCGCCCGGTCTCGCCGTCGACGACCAGCTCGAGCCGGGGGACGGCGCCGGCACGCTCGCGGTGATCGTGCCGCCGGGCCTGCGCGCGGCCGTCGCCGACGCGGTGCTGCCGCCGTCCGACGCGGGCGACGGCGACCTGCGCCACGGCGTCGTGGTGCTCACCGTGGCCGAGGCAAAGGGCCTGGAGTTCGACCAGGTGATCGTCGTGGAGCCGGCCGCCATCGCGGATTCCGGTCCGCACGGCCTGAACGACCTCTACGTCGCGGTGACCAGGGCGACCCAGGGGCTGGGCGTGCTGCACGCGCGGCCACTGCCCGCGGCACTGCACCGGCTGAGCTGAGGCACGGCCGCCTCCCCGGTCGCCTGCCGTCGATCGGACCGGGACCCTCACGCACCGCCCGGCGTTCCCAGCGTCCGGATCAGCTCCCCGCGATTGCGGCAGCCGAACTTGGTGAGCGTCGATCGGACGTGGCTCTCGATCGTCCGCTCGCTGAGCACCAGCCGGCCGGCGATCTCCCGGTTCGACAGGCCGGCGACCACCAGGTCGGCCACCTGCCGCTCGCGGGGGCTGAGCGGATCCGTCCGTCGTCGGGCGGCGGTCAGCTCGAGCAGGAGCGCGTCGGCGCGGGCGAGCGGCCCCGGCATGTCCATCCGCCGGAAATCGCGGGCCGCCGTTTCGGCCAGGACGACCGCCTCCCGCCGGGTCGCGGCCGGCTGCGCGGCGCGATCCGCCGCGCGCGCGAGGACCCCCGCGAGCCCGAGCCGGGCCAGCGCGAGTCCGGGCGCGGCCCCGACCGCCTCGTCCCGCGCGACGGCCTCCCGGAGCGCGACCTCGGCCTCGTCGAGCCGGCCGGCCAGCGCCAACGCCTGCCCGAGGTCTCGCGACAGCGAGCCGGTGAAGTAGGCGGTGCTGATCCCGCCGCCGCCGGGCACGTCGGTGTACGGCCGCAGCTCGTCGGCCAGGCGGCCGGCCGCCCTGTCGTCGTCGAACGCCTCCGCCAGGGAGAGCAGCATCCGGATCACGGGCGCGCGCGGCCGCCCGTACTGACGGGGGTCGAGCGCGACCAGCCGCCGGTAGATCGGCTCGGCGTCCGGCAGCCGGTTCGACAGCGCGAGCAGGGTGCCGAGGAGACACTCGGTGAGCACGTCCCGCGGCGCGTTCTCCAGGGCTTCCGGGTACCCCACCGGCAGGTCGGCGGTGCTGCCGCGCAGAAGCGCCACCTCGTGCGCCGCGGCGAAGGACATGACGATCGCCGTGCCGTCTCCGGACGCCTCGGCGATCGCCGTCGCCTCGTCGTTCAGGGGCGGCACGCGGTCGAACTCGCCCCGCATGATGGCGAGCGCGACCCGCGCGCGGAGCAGGTGCCAGCGCGCGAGCGGGAGCCCGGTCTGCTCGGCGATGCCCTGCACCCGCCGCATCGCGTCCTCCACCAGGTCCATCCGCCCCAGCTGGACGGCCCCCTGCATGCGCCAGCTGTGCGCGACGAGGGCGCCGACGGGCTGGCCGAGCATGGTGGCCTGTTCGACGGCGAGGTTTCCCAGGTCGAGGAACGGGTGCGCGGAGCCGTGCTCCGGCAGCGCCATCACGGTCGCGCGGGCGGCGTCGAGCAGGGCCTGCGGATCACCCGACGACCGGGCGAGCTCCATGGCCGCGTCGACGGGCGAGTCCGCGGGCGCGGTCGCCCCCTCGGCCAGCATCACCGTGGCGATCTGCGAGAGCAGCCGGGACCGGATGGCGTCGTCCAGCATCGGCGTGGTTGCCGCTTCGTCGGCGCGCAGCGCGTCCCGGCACAGGGCCGTCACCACCTCGGTGACCTGGCGATAGGTGACCCACCGGACGACCAGCGCGGCGGCGGCCATCAGGTCGGGCCGGGACGCGGCCCTGCCCTGCCGGGATGCCTCGGTGGCGGCCGCGAGCGCCGCGTCGTACCGGCCGGCCAGGTAGTGCGCCTCGGCGAGCGTGATGCCCGCCCCGGCCACCTCGGCGGCCGGCGCGCCGGCGGCGGTCAGCGCGGTCACGGCGCGCTCGGCGTGCCGCCCCATGTCGACGTAGGCGAGGGCCCGGCGCGCCTGGTCCGCCGCCGCGAGCCACCACTGCGCCGCGCGGCGCGCGCTGTCCACCTCGGGGCCGGCCTGGCCCCAGTGCGCGGCCACGGCAGCCGCCGGCTCCCCGGTCCGGCCCTCCAGCGCGACGGCCGCGCCCGCGTGCAGCCTGCGGCGCCGCGCCGGGGGCACGGCGCCGGCGAGCCGGTCGCGCACCAGGTCGTGCACGAACGCGTACCCGCCGCCGTCGGTGCGGACCAGCAGGCCGGCCGCCTCGGCGCGCCGGATCGCGGCGATCACGTCGGCCTCCTCGATGCCGGCCGCTCCGGCGACCAGCTCGACATCGACCTCGGCCCGCACGGCCGCCGTCAGCCGCAGGATCTCGAGGGTCGCCGGATCGAACTCGCGGGTCAGCCCGGCGACGAGCTGGTCGACGTCCGCCGCGGCCGCGACCCGTCCAGGCCGGGCCGCCGAGAGCAGCAGGGGCAGCCCGCCGCTCCGCCGGTGCACCGCGGCGGCCGCCTCCGTGGGGGTCGCCGGGTCGACCCGGCGCAGGAAGTCGCCGACCTCGGCGATCCCGAGGGGCTCCAGGTCGATCGTGAGCACACCGGCGCGGCGGCCGAGATCGCCGGCGCCGTCGGCGGATTCGTCCGGTCGGGCGGTGCCGACCAGCACGCAGGCCGCGTGCGCGAGCTGCGGGGCGAGGACGTCCAGCAGCCGCACGGTCTCCGCGTCGGCCCAGTGCAGGTCCTCCAGCACGAGCAGCACGGGCCCCGCATCGGCGACGGCCAGCAGCGCCTCGGCGACCCGACCCAGCCGGTTCATCCCCTCCCACGCGATCGCCGCCGGGCCGCCGATCCCGATCGAGTCGTTCTCCGAGCCTGCCGGGTCGTCCAGGAGCTCGCGGAGCGTCCGGACCGGCTCGCCGCGCGCCGGGCCGGCCGTCCGCTGCAGGCCCAGCAGCGCCTGCCGGATCGGCCAGAGCGGCGGCGCGAGCTCGTGGCGGCTGTCCCCCCGGCCGACCGCGACCGGCGTCCGGTCGCCGTCGAGTGCCTCCTCGACCAGCCGGGTCTTCCCGATGCCCGCCGGCCCGCGCACCAGCACGATGCCGCCGCGGCCTGCCGCGCCGTCCGCGATGCGCGCGCGCAGCTGGGCCAGCTCCGCGGTCCTTCCGACGAACGGTGCGCGCACGCCGGTCATCATCGCAGCGGCCTGTGTCGAGGAATCAGTGGCGAGGTTCGGTGGTCGTACTGAGGTTCAGCGCGGCGCCGGGGCCGATGCTGGCCGGGACATCAGATCCCGAGCGGAAGGACGCTTCGATGCAGCTCACCGCGCTTGCGCTGACCGGCCTGGACCCCGGTACCGACGACTGGGTGGACGGGGTCGTCGCGCGCTGCGCGGCCCTCGCACCCGGCGGCCACGTGCTGATCGCCCGGTCGCTGGGCGGCGACGCCGGCGGCATGTCCGGGGTCGCCCTGATCCTGCACGACGGGGCGCCGGCCGGCGGCCCGCCGGCGGCCGCCGAGGGGTCGGCCACCTACGACCTGATCGCCGCGAACGCCGGCGTCGCCGCGGACGACGGCCCGGATGCGGGGCGGTACGTGGCGATCCTGACCTTCGACGGCCCGCTCGCGGACCGCTGGCTCGCGGCGACGGAGCGTGCGGGCCGGGAGCGTATCTGGCCGGCGCTGGCGGACCTGCCCGGTCAGGTCGCCTCGATCCAGGCGGGAACCGCCGGGGCCGGGCTGCTGAGCGCGACGATCGCCACCGACGTGGCGGTGTTCGACGAGATGCGCCGCCGCGTGTTCGCCACCCGGCTGCTGCCGTGGGAGGACCCGTCGACGATCAACGGGCCGGACCGGGTCGACGTGCTGCGCGTCGTGTACTCCGACCTCCCCTCGCTCGCCGGCATCGCGAGCTGACCTGCTCGGCACAGAACGCCGCCCGGCTCGCACCACCCGACTCGCCCGACTCCACTCGCCCGAATCGACGGAGGGTGCCGGGTCAGCGTCCGGGCGGTGCGCCGCGGGGACGCAGCCGCACGCCGGGCAACTCCGGCGCCGGGAGCGACCGCCCGTCGAAGCCCGGCACCGGACCGAACCGCCGACCGGCGAGAGGGTCGGCGGAGCCGGCGATCTCGGACTGCCACTGGTCGCGGAACGCGACGATCTCCTCGTGGCTGCGGCCGATGAAGTTCCACCACATGATGATCTGCTCGCCCAGCGGCTCGCCGCCGAGGAGCACGGCGCGAGCCGGTCCCCCGGCGCCCGCGGACAGCTCGAGGTCGCGCCGGCCGGGTGGCAGATAGGCCAGGTGCGCGCGCGGCACCGGAACGCCGCACACCCGGAGGTCACCCGAGTCGACGAGCACGCCGTGCTCGTGGCCGGTCTCCAGGGGCAGCGTGACGGTGCTGCCCGGCCGCAGGCTGAGCTCGGCGCCGAGCAGCGGGGAGAAGGTCGACGCGGCCGAGTGCTGCCCGAGCCACGAGCCGAGGAAGACGGCGACCGTCAGCCCGCCGTCGACGGCGGTACCGGGGAGCACGTGCTCGAACGCCGGCGCGGTGTGCCGGTCCGCGTCCGGCAGGGCGACCCAGAGCTGCACGCCGTGCAGGGTGCTCGTGTCCGCCGTCGACACCTCCGAGTGGGCGATGCCACGCCCGGCCGTCATCAGGTTCATCTCGCCCGGCCGGACCAGCCGGTGCGAGCCCAGGCTGTCGCGATGCTCGATCTCGCCGCTGAACAGCCAGCTCACGGTCTGCAGGCCGGTGTGCGGGTGCGGCGGCACCCTCATCCCACCGGTCTCCGAGACATCCTGTGGCCCATAGTGATCGGCGAAGCACCAGGCGCCGATCAGCGACCGCTGCTTGGTGGGCAGCGTGCGCCGGACCGTCATCGCCCGCGGGCCGCCGAGCGGCACGTCGCGCGGCTCCAGCACCTCGACGGCTGCCGACCCGTCACGCAAACCCGTGCTGCGGCAGACGATCTCCGCCGGATCGAGCTCGGTGTTCGTCATCCGTCGAGGGTAGTCCCGCGGGGACCCGGAGTTCGGGTCAGGTCCCGTCAGGTCGCCGTCACGTCGGGTAGGGCGGGGCCAGCCGGGCGCGCAGGTCGATCAGGTGCTTGGCGTGCGTCTCGAGGCGGCGATCCTCGTCCGAGGTCGGTCGCCACCGCGGGACCGGCGCCGCCTTACCCTGGGCATCCAGCGCGACGAAGATCGTCAGGCAGTGGGTGGTGAGCACCAGGTCGTCGGGCGTCCGCGGATCCCCGGAGCGGACGTTCACCGAGACGTGCATGCTGCGCCGTCCGGTGTAGAGCAGACGCGCATCGACCTCGACGAGGTGCCCGATCAGAACCGGCTTGTAGAACCGGATGCCGCCCGAGTACGCCGCGACGCACTGCTCGCTGCCCGACCAGCCGACCGCGCACACGTAGGCCGCCTCGTCGATCCAGCGCATGACCGTGCCGCCGTGCGTCTTGCCGCCCCAGTTCACGTCGGTGGGCGCCGCCAGGAAGCGCAGCGTCGCGGCCGGGGCGGTGGTGTCGTCGGTGTACACCTGCTCGCGCATCGCCGACTCGATCGCGGCGCGGACCTCCGTCTTCTCCTGGGCGACCTCGTCCCGGCGGCGGTCGTCGTCGGTGACGGGCGTCCACCGCGGGACCTCGACGGGCCGGCCGCCCTCACCGACCGCCACGAAGATCACCGTGCACGACGTGGCCAGCGCGAAGACCCCGACCTGCGGATCCGCGGCCGACACGGTCACCTCGATGTGCATGCTCGACCGGCCGGTGTGCACCAGCACGGCCCTGGTCTCGACCAGCTCGCCCGAGGAGATCGGCCGGGAGAACATGACGTTTCCGACGTACACCGTCACGCAGTAGCTCCGGCTCCAGCCGACCGCGCACGCGTACGCGGCCTTGTCGATCCACTCCAGGACGCGGCCGCCCGCGACCCGCGCCTCGCCGAGGGACGCGACCTCGGTCGGGGTGGCCAGAAAGCGCAACACGACCTCGCGCGTACCCGTGATCATCTCGTCCCCTCGCACTCGGCTGTCCCGCACGGCGGCCCGACCCCACTCGGTTCGTCCCGGACGATATGCCTGATCCTCCCGCGCGACCGGGTCTCGGGCCGGAAGCGTGGGTACTGTCAGCCTCACCGGCTGTGTCGACCGGTCCGCGGCGGGCGGAGGTAGGGGTGCGCATCCCGGCGGTGAGCGACTGGTCACTGGCGCGGCGGATCCTGCTGCTGCAGGCCGTGATCCTCCTCGTCGTCATCGGCGCCGCGCTCGCCGCGCTGCTCTGGGACACCGACGCCGAGACCGAGCGGCAGACCGGTGAGCGGGTGACCGCGGTCGCCACCACGGTGGCCGCGGCGCCCGACGTGCTCGCCGCCGTCACCGCCACATACCCTGCCGGCCAAGAGATCTCGGCGCCGTCCGCCGGGCTGGAGCCGTACGCGGAGGAGGTCCGGCGGCGGACCGGCGCGGACTTCGTGGTGATCATGCGGCCGGACGGGATCCGCTACACGCACCCCGACCCGACCCAGATCGGCCGGCCGTATCTGGGGTCCCGCGACGTCGCCCTCGCCGGCGGCATCGGCGTGGAGACCTACACCGGCACGCTCGGCCCCTCGGTGCGGGCGATCGTCCCGGTGCGCGACGAGGCAGGGCAGGTCGTGGCCCTGGTGTCGGTGGGCATCACCGTCGACCACGTCGACGACGCCACGAACCGCCGCCTGCTGGTGCTCGCCGGCATCGCCGTCGGCGCGCTGCTGCTCGGCATCGGCGGCGCCCTGCTCATCTCGCGCTGGGTGCGGCGCCAGACGCTCGGCATGGGCACCCGCGAGCTGGCCCGGATGTTCACCTACTACGACGCCGTGCTCGAGTCGGTGCACGAGGGCATGCTGCTGCTGGACCGCGACGGGAAGATCGTCAGCGTGAACGCCGAGGGCCGGCGGCTGCTCGGCGTGGACGACCGGATCCTCGGATCGACCGCCGCCGGCGCCGGGTTCCCGGAGCACCTCGCGCAGCTGGTCGACGACCCGGCGCCGCTGACCGACGAGCTCGTGCTCACCGACGACCGCGTGCTCGTGCTGACGCGCCGGCCGGTCGTCGTGCAGGGGTCCGCCGTCGGCGCCGTCGTCACCTTGCGCGACCACACCGAGATCGAGGCGCTCACCGGAGAACTCGATCGCTCGCAACGGTTCTCGGATGCGCTGCGGGCGCAGGCGCACGAGTCGGCCAACCGGATGCACACGGTCGTCTCGCTCATCGAGCTGGGTGAGGCGGACCACGCGCTCAGCTTCGCGGTCGGCGAGCTCGCCACCGCGCAGACGCTGGCCGACGGCGTGGTCGACGGCGTCGGCAATCCGGCGGTCGCCGCGCTCCTGCTCGCCAAGTCGGCGCAGGCCGCCGAGCGCGGCATCGAGTTCGCCGTGACGCCGGGCTCGGTGCTGCCGCCCGGCGTCGCGCCCGACCACGAGCTGGTGACGATCCTCGGCAACCTGCTGGACAACGCGTTCGATGCGGTCGGGCCGGTGCTCGATCGGCAGCGCCGGGTGGAGGTGGGCAGCTCGCTGACGGGCGGGGACGACTCCGTATGGACCGGCGACGGCTCGGGCACCGGCCGGGGCGTCCGGATCGTGGTGAGCGACACCGGGCCCGGCCTGACCGATGAGCAGGCCCGCTCGGCATTCACCGCCGGATGGTCGACGAAGCAGGCGCGGGGGCCTGCCGGAGCCCGCGGCCTCGGCCTCGCGCTGGTCGCGCAGGCGGTGGGCCGCTGCGGCGGCACCGTGCGCGTCGAACCGGGGCCGGGCGCGAGATTCGTCGTGTGGCTGCGGCTTCCGGCGGCGGCCGAGGGCGACGCGCCGGCCGGCGGCGACCGCGGCGCGGAACCTGCGGCCGACCCGGCGGTGCCGGCCACGCAGCAACCGGTGGGCGGGCGCGGGGCGTGAGCATCCACGTGCTCGTCGTCGAGGACGAGCCGATCGCCGTCCGCGCCCACAAGGCGTACGTCGAGCGGGTGCCCGGCTTCGACGTGGTCGGCGTGGCGCAGTCCAGGATCGAGGCGGAGCGGGCGCTGGCCCGCGGCGGGATCGATCTGGTGCTGCTCGACCTGCACCTGCCGGACGGCAACGGGCTCGACCTGTTCCGGCGGATCCGCGCGGCGGGGTCGATGGTGGACGTGATGGTCGTCTCCTCCGCCCGGGACGCCGACGTCGTCCGCGCCGCGGTCGCCCAGGGCGCGGTGCAGTACGTCATCAAGCCGTTCGTCTTCGCCGCCCTCCGGGACCGGCTGATGTCCTACCGGGACTTCCGCGAGCAGGTGGACGGCGGCACGGACGTCGACCAGGACGCGGTGGACCGGGCCATCGCCCTGCTGCGCAGCCCGGTCGGTACCGGGTTGCCCAAGGGCGTCACCTCGGAGACGCTCGCGATCGTGGTCGGCGCGCTGCGTGAGTTCGGCGAGGCCTCCGCCGCCGAGGTCGGCGAGTTCCTGGGCGTCTCCAGGATCACCGCGCGCCGCTACCTCGAACACCTCGCCGACACCGGCGCCGCCGAGCGCACCCAGCGCTACGGGCAGGTCGGCCGGCCGGAGACCCGGTACGGGCTGCGCCGTCGCGAGTGAGGCCGCACGACCGACCCGTGCGGACGTGCCGGGCCGCCGCTCACCCGACCGCGACGCCGGACTCCAGCATGGTGACCCGGAGCAGCAGGGCTGCCTCCGGCCCGATGATGCCGTCGACGAGGGTGAGCAGCCGGTCGACGAAGGCCCCGCCGTGCTGCGGCTCGCCGCCGTCGGTCGCGCAGTCGGAGAGGTGGTGCGCCAGCTCGTGCAGCACCACCAGCTCGCGCAGCGCCCACGCCGCGTTCGCCCGGTGGCCGGGCAGCGCGATGACCGCGGGGTCGCGCTCGTAGTGCGCCTGCGTGTCGCCCGCCCGCTCGCGTACCCGCACCGGCACCGCCGCCCTAGGCCACTGCGCCCGCACCCAGGACAGCGCCAGCACGCGGTCCACGTAGTCCTGCACGGAGTCGGCCGATGCGAACCGGCGCTCCACCGGAAGGGTCAGCCGGGACCCGGCGACGTCGACCGTCGGGAACCGGTCGGACCGGTCGAAGATCCGGTGCACCAGGTGCTCGGCGTCGTACACCTTGGCGCGCTGGGTGTCTCGCTGCACGACCATCGGAGGCGCACGCCGCGTCAGTCGGTGCCGATCGCCGGCCGGACGCCGCCGATCTCCTTCTCCGAGCCCAGCCGGGCCCGGCGCCCCGCTCGATCGCCGGCACGGCGCGACCGCTCCGAGTACCCGCCCGACGACCTGGTGCCGCTCCAGGTGCCCCGCGCCGTGGAGTGCGCCCGGTAGTGGTCGGCCAGCTCGAGCTCCCGCGCGCGCAGGGCCAGCGCGACCCCGCCGGTCGGCGCCGGGGCGGCCACCGGGTGCCGCGCCGCGTCGCCGGCGACGGCCTGCCGCTCGGCCTCCTGCCGGGCCTGCGCCAGCCGCTCGCCGATCCGGGCGGCGAACGCGAGCTGGAAGTTGATGCGCGCCGTGGTCGCGTGCACCGGCCGCTCGACCACCTCGTAGCGGTACGTGGTGCGTCCCGACCAGCGGTGATAGCGCTCGGAGCCGGGCACCCTGACCTCGGAGGTGACCCGCTCCTGCGCGTAGTCGCCGGACTTGATGTAGGCGTCGGAGGCGCGCACCATCTGGACGACCAGCGAGCTGTAGATCGCCTCCGTCGTGTCCAGGTCGGATTCGAAGCCGTAGGCGTAGACCCGGGTGGAGTCGCGCGCGATGTCACAGGTCAGGTTGTTGGCCCGGCCGATCGCGAGGAAGAGCTGGACGTACGTCTTCAGGCCGCGCTTGCCCGCGTCCCCGACGGTGACGGTGCGCTGGGTCGGGGTGACCCGCCGCTCGGTCCGCGCGGTGTGCGAGCGGGCCACGGCCAGGTCGACCGCCGCCAGCGTGGCCAGTCGCTGCGCGGCCTGCAGGAAGGCGTCCGCCTCGTGCTCGTTGTCGGTGCTCTCCGCCTTGCGGAGCAACGCCGCGATCCTGGCCAGGTCCTTGTCCGCCATCCGTCTCTCCCACCGGTCCCGCCACCCCGCTCGATCCGCCGCGCGGCCCGGGTGCTGTGCCGTCCGGGACGCCGATCGGGCGCCTGAATGTCGTCTGGAGCATGCCAACGGCCCCCGACAGTCTTCCCGACCCGGGACTCGCATCCGCGGACCCCGGGCCGGCTACGGCACGGTGACCCCGGTCGCCGCCGCGCACGCCGCCCAGAGCCGCTCCCGCGCTCCCGGGTCGTCGGACTGCCACGGCAGGTAGTGGGTCGGCCGCGCCCGGCGGTCGTGCCAGAAGAGGCCGGTGCTCCGGCCGGGCTCGGGCGCCGAGGCGAGCCAGACGATCGTGTCGGCGCCGCCGTCGGGCGTGCGCAGGATCGGCCGGGCGACCCTGTCGAACCTCGGCAGCGAGTCGGTGACGCCCGGGGTGTTCGCCCATCCCGGATGCATGCTGTGCACCGCCGGATCGGCCGTTTCGTCGAACGCGGCCGCGAGCTGCTCGGCCAGCACCACCTGCATGCGCTTGGTCCTCGAGTAGGCCCGCACGCCCTTGTACTCGCCCCGCTCGTACTCCAGGTCCTCCGCCGGCAGCGGCGCGCTGTACATCCCCCCGGAGGACACGAAGATCACCCGGCCGTCGCCGTCGGCGCGCAGCGCGTCGCGCAGGCGCAGTGTCAGCAGGTACGGGCCGAGCACGTGGGTGGCGAGCGCCAGCTCGTGCCCCTGCGGGGTCGTCGTGCGCTCCGGCGGCATGACCCCCGCGCTGTGCACCAGCGCATGCACGGCGCTCGCGGATTCGTCGATCGAGGCGACCAGGCCGTCGATCGCGTCCAGGTCGCTGATGTCCGCCTCGTGCGCGACGAGGTCCGCCCTGCTCTCCCTGACCCGGATCTCCGCGACCGCGTCGCCCAGCCGGGACAGGCTGCGACCCACCAGGTGCACCCGCGCGCCGAGGCCGGCGAGCCGTGCCGCGGTGGCCTTGCCGAGCCCTGAACTCGCCCCGGTCACGACGATGTCCACCGGACGGTCGAAGCGCGGCGGATCGGCGGGCCACCACGCGCGCCGGACGAACGGCCCGATCCGGCTGTAGCCGGGGACGACCAGCTTGTCCAGGGTGGTGTCGACCGCTCCGGTCAACCCGTTCAGGGCGCCGTTCAGGGCGGATGTCGCGACGCCGGGAAGCTTCGGGCTCATGTCCGCCCATGGTAGGCACGGCCCGGCCGCCGACCGTCTCGCGGGCATGGCGGCCGGACGGCTCCGGGCGTCGCGTTGCGTCGGCGGATCGCGCATGCTGGCAGGGTGAGCGCCCGCGGATCCGCGCGCGCCCGTCGGCCGGTTCCGACGGTGCGGGAACTCGCCGACGCCACGCCGCAGGATCGGGACCGGGTGGTCGACCTGGTCCGGATCGCGGCGGTGGCCGTCGTGGTGCTCTGGCACACCACGCTCTCCCTGCTCTCCTTCACGGACGGCCGGCTGGAGATGCCGAACCCGATCGACAGCGTGCCGGACGGGTGGATCGCCACCTGGCTGCTGCAGGTCATGCCGGTGTTCTTCGCGGTCGGCGGGTACGTCCACCTCACCGCATGGCGCTCGGCCCCGTCCACCGGGGCGTTCCTGCGCCGCCGGGCGGTCCGGCTCGGCCGCCCGCTGCTGCCGTTCGTCGCGGTCTGGGGCGTCGCGGAGCTGGCCCTGCTGATCGCCGGGCGGCCGCCGCTGCTGGTCACAACGCCCGGCGTGCTCGCGCCGCTGTGGTTCCTGCTCGTCTACGCCGGCGTCGCCCTCCTGGTGCCGTGGACGGCGCGGCTGCACGCGCGCTGGCGCGGCTGGGTGCTCGCGGCCGGCGCCGCGCTCGTCGTCGGCCTGGACGCGCTGCGACTGGCCGGCGTCCCGCTGGTCTGGCTGCTCTCGACGGGCCTCGTCTGGGTGCTCTGCCACCAGCTCGGCTACCTCTGGCGCGACGGACTGCTCGGCGACGGCCCGCGCACGGGGCTGCCGATCGCGGCCGGGGCGGTGCTCGGCCTGATCCTGTGCACCGGGCCCGGCCCGTACCCGCCGTCGATGGTGTCCACCGCGACCCAGGAGTCGAACGTGCTGCCGGCCACGCCGCCGGTGCTGCTGGTCTGCCTGCTGCAGGTCGGGCTGGTGATCGCGCTCCGGCCCTGGCTCGCGCGGCTGCTGCGGCGCCCGCGCTGGTGGCGGCCGGTGCTGGCGGCGAACACCGTGACGATGAGCGTGTACCTCTGGCACATGACCGCGGTGATCGTCGTCGTGCTGGCATTCGAGGCCGTCGTCGGGTCGCTGCCGGCCGAGCCCGACGCCGCCTGGTGGTGGACGCGCCCGCTCTGGCTCGCGGCTGTGCTGCTGGTGCTGGCCGCAATCGTCGCGCTGGTGCGGCGTTTCGAGCTGCCGCCGGCGGCCGGGGACCGGGCCGCACGCGCGCCGGGACCGACCCGGAAGATTGGTGATGGTGGTGGGCAAGGGGGGAGTTGAACCCCCACGTCCTTTCGGACACACGGACCTGAACCGTGCGCGTCTGCCATTTCGCCACTTGCCCGAGTGACGCCGCACAGGCTAACACGCTGGCGGGGGCCCCTTCCTCCGTCGGACACCCGGCCGGATCCCGGCCCACCGGCGCATCCGCGCGCGACGCCGAGGGCGCGGACACGGGCGCCATCCGGCCCTCGCGCGGCGAGAGGTCGCCGGACCGCGCAACCAGCAACGACGCCATGCGTCCCCACTACGATCACGCTCAGGATCAATCGATGACGGTTGCCCCGGCACTGGTGCCCACTGCGGGAGCCGTGTGCGGCGGCGGCGGGAGTCCGGGACGATCCACCGACCGGCCGGCAGCCGCGTCCGACCCCAGGAGGTGAGGCGATGCGCGTCATCCAGAGCTTCGAACGCAAGCTCCAGGGCGCCGTCGGCAACACCTTCGCCAGGCTGTTCGGCGGCACCGTCCAGCCCGCCGAGGTCGCCGACGCGCTGCAGCGCGAGGCCGCCGGCCACGTGCAGCAGCAGGACGGGCACGCGATCGCGCCGAACTCGTTCCGCGTCCGGCTGGGCCCGACGGACCGTCAGGTGCTCGGCGCCGACGAAGCGAGTGTCGCCTCGGCACTGTCGGACATGATCCGGGAGTATCTGCAGGACCAGAACTGGCAGACGTTCGGCGAGGTCGAGGTCACGCTCGAGCAGTCCGACGTGCTGCACACCGGTCAGTTCCGCATCACCTCGATCGTCGATCCCGACGTCGATCGCCGTTCCTCGAAGGATCAACCTCGAGGCGCCAGAGCAGGAGTGGGTCGCATGAGCCAGCCACCCGCCGACCAGGACCGCGACCCGCAGGGCGGTCAGCCCCGCGGCCAGGAACAGCAGTACGGCCAGGGCCATCCGCCGGGGTACGTGCCCCCGCCTGGCGAGTACAACCAGCCCGGCCAATACCACCAGTCCGGTCAGGGCGGCCAGTATCCGCAGCAGGGCTATCCCGGCGCGGCGCCCGGGCAGGGCCAGGGTCCGCAGCAGGGCTACGGCCAGGGCGGTCAGCCGTGGGACCAGCCGCAGGGCCAGGGCGGCGGCTGGGAGCAGCAGCCAGGACAGGGCGGGGGGTACCAGCAGCCGGGGTACCCGCCGCAGCAGTACCCGCCGGGCCAGCAGGGTTGGGGGCAGCAGCCGGGCTACCCGCCGCAGGGCTACCCCCAGCAGGGGCCGCAGGGCGGCCAGCAGGGCTGGGACCCGAACCGGCAGAACTACGGCCAGCCGTATCCGCAGCAGTACGGCGCACCCCAGGAGGTCGTCGCCACCCTCTCCGTGGACGACGGCTCCGGGCGCACCTATCAGTTGCAGCGCGGCTCGAACGTCATCGGCCGCGGGCAGGACGCGTCGTTCCGGCTGCCGGACACCTCCGTGTCCCGCCGGCATGTCGACATCTACTTCGACGGCCAGGCGGCGGTGCTGCACGACCTCGGCTCGACCAACGGCACCACGGTGAACGGCTCGTCGGTGCAGACCTGGCAGCTCGCGGACGGCGACGTGATCCACATCGGCCACTCGACGGTCGTGTTCTCGAGCAGGTACTGACGCGCCCGTGCCAGCGCTCATCCTCCAGCTGACCAGGGTGGGATTCCTGATCCTGCTCTGTCTGTTCGTGCTGGCCGCCATGCGGGTGATCCGCACGGACCTGCGGGTCGCCGGTGAGGCCCGCGGGCCGTCGCCGGGCCTGCGCCGCGGCGGCCAGGCGATGCAGCCCGCGGCGGCCCGGATGGTGCCGTCGCTGCTGGTGGTGACCGCTGGCACGATGGCCGGCACCCGGCTCCGGCTCGGGCCGGGGCCGATCCTGATCGGTCGGGCCGAGGACAGCACGCTCGTGCTCGACGACGACTACGCCTCCACCCGGCACGCCCGGATCACCCAGCAGGGCCAGGAGTACTTCCTGGAGGACCTCGGCTCCACCAACGGCACCTACCTCGACCGGGCCAGGGTGACGATGCCGACCCCCGTGCCGGTCGGCGTGCCCATCCGGATCGGCCGCACGGTCATCGAGCTGCGTCCATGAGCGAGCCTCGGCGAGCGAATCACCGGCGCATGAGAGAGCCCCGGCGAGCCGCGTCGGCGCCGCCCGCGGTGGCGGCATGACCCACCAGCTCGCGTTCGCCGCGCGCTCGGACCGTGGGCTGATCCGCTCCAGCAACCAGGACTCGGTCTACGCCGGCAACACGCTGCTCGTCGTGGCGGACGGCATGGGCGGGCACGCGGCCGGCGACATGGCGTCCCGGCTCGTCGTCTCCGCGTTCCTGCCGCTCGACCACCGCGAGCCGGGCGGCGACCTGCTGCGCGCGCTGGCCAGGGCAACCCGGGACGGCAACGCGGCCATCGCGAACGTCGTGCACGACAACCCCGAGCTCGACGGCATGGGCACCACCGTCACCGCGCTGCTGTTCGACGGCGGCCGGCTCGGCCTCGCGCACGTCGGCGACTCCCGCGCGTACCTGTACCAGGGCGGCGTGCTGCACCAGCTGACCCATGACGACACCTTCGTCCAGTCGCTGATCGACGACGGCCGGATCACCCAGGAGGAGGCGGCGCACCATCCGCAGCGGTCGCTGCTGCTGCGGGCGCTGAACGGCACGGACGTCGACCCGTCGCTGACCATCCGCGAGGTCGCCGTCGGCGATCGGTACCTCATCTGCAGCGACGGCCTGCCGGGTGTCGTGTCGGCCGAGGCGATCGCGGACGCGCTGGCCAGCAACCCGGACCCCGAGGCGTCCGCCGACGCGCTGATCCAGCTCGCGCTGGTGGGCGGCGGGCCGGACAACATCACGGTGATCGTCGCGGACGTCGTCGACACCGGCGTCGGCACCGGCCCGACCGAGGCGCGGGCCGAGGCCGACCCGGACGCGACCGGGCCGATCGGCTCGGTCGACTCGATCCGGGTCACCCAGGAGATGCCGCGGGTCCCGCTGCCGGCGATCCCGGAGGACACGCCGGCACCGCCCGTGTACGCCGCCGATGACGAGGGCGCCGACGAGGGCGATGCCGCCGCGACCGCGCCGACCAGCCCCATTCAGGTCAGCGGCCCACCCGCCCGCCGGCGCCACCGGGGCATCCTGATCAGCGCCATCGTGCTGGTCGGGCTGGGCCTGATCGCGCTGATCGGCTTCTTCTGGGTGCGCAGCCAGTACTTCGTCGGCGCCGCCGACGGCCAGGTCGTGGTCTACCGGGGGGTGGACGGCTCGGTGCTGGGCATCCGGCTGTCGTCCGTGCAGGAGGGCTCCTGCGAACCAGGGCTGAACGGCTGCGCGCCGCTCCTGGTCAACGACCTGCAGCCGGCGGCGCGGGACCAGGTGGTCGCCGGCATCCAGGCCGGCACGCTCGACGACGCCCGCAACGTCGTGTCCCGGCTGGCCGGCCAGATGCTGCCCGAGTGCCCGCCGCCGCCGACGAGCCCGACGACCCCCTCGCCGGCAACTCCGCGCGCTCAGACCACACCGCCCACCGCCGTCACCACCGGGTCCGGGGCAGCGGGCGGCTCCCCCACGGCGATCTCCCCGCCCCCGCCGGGCGCCGCGACGGCGGTGACGCCGTCGAGCCCGCCGGCGACCGGCCTCGCCCCCGGCCAGGGCGGCCTGCCCGGCGCCGAGGGGTCCACGGCGCTGACCACCGTCGGCACGTTGAGTTCCGGGCCCCCGACGACGTTCTCGGCCACGACCGGCAGCCCGCTGCCCACCCGCACCCCCGAGCCCGGCGTCACCTGCCGGCCCGGGAAGTGAGCGGATCCGCACATGAGTTCACCCGCAGCAGCACCCGGCGCGGCCGTGGCGACCCCGGACGCGGGCGTCCCCGGTTCGTCCCGGCGCCGACCCCGCACCGGGCGCGTCGCCGAACTGTGGCTGCTGATCTTCGCCGCGATCATCGTGACCTCGGCGCTGGTCATCGTGGAGCTGAACCAGAACCGTTCGCTGAGCTGGACTCTCGCCTACTACGGCGGCGGGTACCTGGCCGCGCTGGCCATCGCGCACCTGCTGGTGCGGCGGTACGCGCCCTACGCCGATCCGCTGCTGCTGCCGATCGTCGCCCTGCTCAACGGCATCGGGCTGGTGATGATCTACCGGCTGGACCTGGCCAGGACCGTCGCGGCCGTCAACCGCGGCGAGGAGGTGCCGGCCCCGCAGGCGTCGCTGCAGCTGGTCTGGACCGCGGTGGCGCTGGTGTTCTTCCTGATCGTGCTGCTGGTCATCCGGGACCACACCGTGCTGCAGAGCTACGCCTACACGCTGGCCCTCGTCGGGGTGATCTTCCTGGCGATCCCCGCGGTGCTGCCGTCGAGCCTGTCCGAGGTGAACGGCGCGCAGATCTGGATCAAGGTGCCCGGCCTGTTCTCGATCCAGCCGGCGGAGTTCGCGAAGATCGCCCTGATCATCTTCGCGGCCGCGTTCCTGGTGTCCAAGCGCACCGTGCTGTCCACCGCGGGCAAGCGCGTCTTCGGGCTGGTGCTGCCGCGGGCCCGCGACCTCGGGCCGCTCGTCGTCGCGCTGGTGCTGGCCCTCGCGGTGCTGGTCCGCGGCAAGGACCTCGGCACCGCGCTGCTGCTGTTCGGCACGCTGCTGGCGATGATCTACATGGCCACCGGCCGGATCTCGTGGCTGATCATCGGCGTGCTCGGGTTCGCCGGCGGCGCCTACGTCGCGTACCGGCTGTTCAGTCACGTCCGGCTGAGGGTGGACATCTGGCTGGACCCGTTCTCCGACCCGCTGGGCTCGGGTTACCAGCTCGTGCAGTCGCTGTTCGGGCTCGGCACCGGAGGGATATTCGGCACCGGCCTGGGCGCCGGCAGACCGGACATCGTGCCGTTCGCGTCCACCGACTTCATCATGGCCGCGCTCGGCGAGGAGCTGGGCCTGGTCGGCGTGACCGCGATCCTGCTGCTGTACCTGATCTTCACCACCCGCGGCATCCGCACCGGCCTGGCCTGCCGGGACGGGTTCGGCAAGCTGCTCGCGTCGGGCCTCGCCTTCTCCCTGGCGCTGCAGGTGTTCATCGTCGTCGGTGGCGTCACGAGGCTCATCCCGCTCACCGGCCTGACGACGCCGTTCCTGTCCTACGGCGGGTCGTCGCTGCTCGCCAACTACGTGATCCTGGCGCTCCTGGTGCGCATCTCGGACTCGGCCCGGCGGCCCCTGCCCGACGTGCCCGCGGCGCCCCCACCGCCCGCGAAGCCGCTGTCCGAGGCGAACACCTCGATGGTGCCCGTGGTCCGGCCGGGCAAGGGCGCCGATGCGGACGCCAGGAACCGGGCCGACGCGGCGGCGGGTGACCGCCCGTGAACCGCCCCATGAGCCGGCTCGGCACCGCGGTCATCGTGATGATCGGACTGCTGCTGGCGAACATCGCGTACACCCAGGTGATCAGGGCCGACGACTACCGCGCCGACCCGAACAACAAGCGCACCCTGGTCGCCGAGTACAGCCGGCAGCGCGGGCAGATCACCGCGGCCGGCGGGGTGGTGCTCGCCAGGTCCGACCCGGTCGACGACCAGTACCGGTACCAGCGCGTCTACCCGGACGGACCGCTGTACGCGGGCCTGACCGGCTACTACTCCATGCGCTACGGCCCGACGGGGCTGGAACGCACGCAGAACGCGGTGCTGTCCGGCGAGGCGCCGGAACTCATCGCCGGGCAGCTCTCCGACCTGATCACCGGCCGGGACCCGCGCGGCGGCAACGTCGAGCTGAACATCGCGCCGGCGGTCCAGCAGGCCGCGTACAACGCCATGACGGCCGAGGGTTTCACCGGCGCGGTGGTGGCCATGGAGCCGTCCACGGGCGACGTCATCGCGATGGTGTCGACGCCGTCGTACGACCCGAACCCGCTGGCCAGCCACTCCGATCCGGTGCAGCGCGAGGCGTACAACGCACTGGTCAGCGCCGATCCCAGCCCGCTGGTGAACCGGGCGATCGGCGCCGTCTACCCGCCGGGATCCACGTTCAAGCTGGTGATCGCGTCCGCCGCGCTGCAGCAGCAGTACACCGCGGACAGCGAGGTCACGGGCGAGCCGCAGATCACGCTGCCGGACACCGGCGGCGCCACCCTGTCCAACTTCGGCGTCCTGCCGTGCGCCGACGCCGGCGGCGACGACGTCACCCTGACCCAGGCCCTGGCGTTCAGCTGCAACACCGCCTTCGCCGAGGTCGCGATGAGCATCGGCGCCGTGCCGGTCAAGCGGCAGTCGGAGGCGCTCGGCATCAACGGCGACGAGCTGGACATCGGCCTCGACGTCGTCGGTTCGCGGGTCGGCGAGATCCCGGACACCGCCGCCCTCGCGCAGACCGGCATCGGCCAGCGCGACGTCGCGCTCACGCCGTTCCAGATGGCGTGGATCACCGCGACGATCGCCAACAGCGGCGACCGGATGGTGCCGCACCTGATCGCGAAGACCACCAAGCCGGACCTGTCGGTGCTGTCCGAGAACACCCCGGAGTCGATGGGCCAGGCGATCCCCATCGCCGTGGCGGACACGCTCAAGCAGATGATGATCGAGTCGGAGCGCGAGACGCCGGGCTCCGGCGGCATCTCCGACCTGGTCATCGCGTCCAAGACCGGAACCGCCGAACACGGCGCCGACCCGAAGAACACCCCACCGCACGCCTGGTACGTGGCGTTCGCGCCGGCCGACGACCCGAAGGTCGCGGTGGCGGTGATGGTGGAGAACGGCGGCAACCTGGGCCTGGACGCCACCGGGTCACGGGTCGCCGGGCCGATCGGCCGCTCCGTCATCGCGGCCGCGCTGGCCGGGGGTCCGTGATGATCACTCCCGGTGTGCAGCTCTCCGGCCGGTACCGGCTCACCCGGCGCATCGCCGTCGGCGGCATGGGCGAGGTGTGGGTCGCCGACGACCAGCGGCTGGCCCGCACGGTCGCCGTCAAGATCCTGCGTCCCGAGCTGACCGACAATCCCGAGTTCGTGCAGCGGTTCCGCACCGAGGCCCGCATCACCGCCGCCCTGAACCACCCCGGCATCTGCGCGGTCTACGACTACGGCGAGGCGCTGATCGGGCCGCCCGGCGCGGCGCGGCATCAGCAGACCGACACCGCCTACCTGGTGATGGAGCTGATCGCGGGCGAACCGCTGTCGGCGATCCTCGCCCGGCAGGGCCGGCTGTCGCCCAGCCGCACGCTCGACCTGCTCGACCAGACCGGTCGGGCCCTGCAGGTGGCGCACGCGCTGTCGCTGGTGCACCGGGACATCAAGCCCGGCAACCTGCTCATCACGCCGGGCGGCCAGGTCAAGATCACCGACTTCGGCATCGCCAAGGTGGCACACCAGGTGCCCGTCACCCGCACCGGGCTGGTGATGGGCACGGCGCAGTACATCTCGCCCGAACAGGCCTCGGGGCGGGAGGCCGTGCCGGCGTCCGACATCTACGCGCTCGGCTGCGTCGCGTACGAGTGCCTCGCCGGCCGGCTGCCGTTCACCGGCGAGAACTCGGTGGCGATGGCGATGGCGCACGTGCGGGACGCCCCGGCACCGCTGCCGCGGGACGTGCCGCCGCCGGTCGCGCAGCTCGTCATGCAGATGCTGGTCAAGGACCCCGCCGCCCGCTTTCCGAACGGCGCCGCGCTGTGCCACGCGATCGGCCGGGTGCGCGCCGGCGTGATGCCGGCCGCCGCGCCCGCGGGGCCGCGGCCGCGCGCGACCTCGGTGCTGCCCGCGGCTCCGCCGGCGCCGGCCCGCGCCGGCCAGGTGGTGCGCGTGGCGCCGCCGATGGCCCGCCCGCAACCCGCCTACCCGCCGGCCACCTCCGGCCGCATGCCCATCCAGTCCGCCGCACCGCGGCGGCACACCGGGCTGTCCGTCCTGATCGCCCTTCTCGTGGTGCTGCTGATCGTGGTGATCGCGGTGGTCGTCGACCGCCGCGTCGCCGAGCTGTCGGCCCCGGGTGTCGCGGCGGCCGGACCGACGGATCCGGGGACCCTGAAAGGCGCACCATCGATATGGAACGATCACCAACCGGGCTGGGCATGGACGGATCAGCTACCGACCCCCACTCGTGGCGAGAACCCGAGCACGCAGGATCCGCGGATCCTGCCCCTTCGAGGACTGCGATGACCGGCTACCTGTTCGGCGAGCGCTACCAGGTCGGCGACACCCTCGGCTTCGGCGGCATGTCCGAGGTGCACCGCGGCCGGGACCTGCGCCTCGGCCGGGACGTCGCGATCAAGGTGCTGCGGGCCGACCTCGCGCGCGACCCGTCGTTCCAGGCCCGGTTCCGCCGCGAGGCGCAGAACGCCGCGTCCCTGAACCACCCGGCGATCGTCGCCGTCTACGACACCGGCGAGACCGCGGGCGCGACCGGACCGGTGCCGTACATCGTGATGGAGTACGTCGACGGCGAGACGCTGCGCGACCTGCTCAAGCGCGAGGGTTCGCTGACCCCGAAGCGGGCGATGGAGATCGTCGCCGACATCTGCGCGGCGCTGGACTTCTCGCACCGGCACGGCATCGTGCACCGGGACATCAAGCCCGCCAACGTGATGCTCAACCGGGCCGGCGCGGTCAAGGTGATGGACTTCGGCATCGCCAGGGCCGTGTCCGACGGCCAGGCCACCATGACCGGCACCGCCGCCGTGATCGGCACCGCCCAGTACCTCTCCCCCGAGCAGGCCCGCGGCGAGGCCGTCGACGCCCGCTCCGACGTCTACGCCACCGGCTGCGTGCTGTACGAGCTGCTGACCGGGGCCCCGCCCTTCACCGGCGACTCCCCCGTGGCCATCGCCTACCAGCACGTGCGCGAGGCGCCCAAGCCGCCGAGCGAGACGAAGCCCGAGCTGCCCAAGGAGCTCGACGCGATCGTGCTCAAGGCGCTCAACAAGAACCCGCTGAACCGCTACCAGACCGCCGCCGAGATGCGTTCGGACCTGGTGCGGGCGCTGTCCGGGCAGGCCGTGCAGGCCACCCCGCTGATGACGGACGACGAGCGCACCGAGCTGATGCGCGCGGCGCCCGCCCGGGTGGGGGCCGGCGGCGCCTCCCCGCCGCTGCTCGCGCCGCCGACGCGCTCGGTCCCGGACGAGGAGTGGGAACCCGCCGAGGCCGACCGGTCCAAGCGGGTCTGGGGTTTCGTCGGCATCGGTCTGCTCTGCGCCGCGCTGCTGGCCGGCGCGATCTGGCTGACCCTCCGCGTGATCAGCGCGCCGCCGCCCGCCGCGCTGGTCGCCGTGCCGGACCTGTCCGGGCTGACGCTGGAGGAGGCGACCGCGCAGCTGCGGGACAGCCGGCTCACCCTCGGCACCGTGACCCCGACGGAGTCCACCGACGCGGACAAGGACAGGGTGGTGAACCAGCGGCCGTCCAGCCAGACCCAGGTGGCGCAGGATTCGGCGGTCAATCTGGAGATCGGCAAGGGCATCAGCCTCGTCTCGGTGCCCAACGTCGTCAGCTACACGCCGGAGGACGCCAAACGTGCCCTCAACGAGGCGAACCTGCAATACGAGGAGGTCCCGCAGGCCTCGAGCGACGCGGACAAGGGCAGGGCGCTCGCCCAGGACCCGGCCGCCCAGGCGCAGGTGACGCCGGGCACCGTGGTCAAGGTGACGGTCGGCACCGGCCTGGAGACCGTCGAGGTGCCGCCCGGCATCGTCGGCCGGTCGTTGGACGAGGCGACCGCGCTGCTCACCGCCGCGAAGCTGCAGGTGGTCTCCAGCGAGGTGGACGGGGTCGAGCCGCTGAACCAGGTCACGCAGATGACGCCGGCCTCCGGGGAACGCGTGCAGGAGGGCACACCCGTCCAGCTCAACGTGTCGAACTTCGCGCTGATGACCATGCCGCGCGTGACGAACCAGTCGGCCAACGAGGCGGTCGGCACGCTGCAGTCCGTCGGCTGGTCGGGTGACAACGACACCCTCACCCGGCGCGAGCAGGAGACCACCAATCCGGGCCTGGTCGGCGCGGTGCTCAGCCAGTCCCCGGAGGCGGGGGCGGTGGTGCCGAAGATCGGCACCGCGGTCACCGTCGTCGTCGGTATCCCGGCGAAGGTGAACGTGCCCAACGTGGTCGGCCGCACCGAGGCGGAGGCGCGGGCGGCGCTCGCCGGCATCCCGAACGTCAACTTCGGGCTGGTCGCCGGCACGCCCCCCGGTCAGGCCGGTCGCGTTCAGGGCCAGTCGGCGAGCGGCGTGGTGGACCTCGGCACGCCGATCAACGTCGCCGTCTGGGGTCCCGAGGCGGCGCCGCCACCGGTCACCCCGCCCCCGGCGACCACCGCGGCCGCGTCCTCCCCGCCCGCCGATCCGGGCGCCGCGACGACCCCGCCGGTGCCGGGCGGGTAGCTCCGACCCCGCCCGCTCGTGCCCGGGGACGGCCGACGCGGGCGCGGCACCGGGCGGCCGGTGGCGTTCCATCGACGCCGCGACGCCCCGCCCGCGCCCGCCGCCGGGCCCGAGTGCCGCGCCGGCCGCTGATTCACAGCCGGCCCTCAGCTTTTCGGGGCGCCGGTCTCATCGCAGTTCAGGGATTCCACAGAAGCACGGAGCACCCTCGTGGGCATGAGCCAGGACGATTCCTTCCGCGCGGCCGACGCACCGCCCGCACAGCCCAGCACCCCAGCATCGCTCGATCCGGCGGCCGGCCCGCGTGCCGGCTCGGTTCCGTCGAGCACTCCCCCGGCCGCGGCGGGCGGGTTCTCCGCCGTCGCCCCGGCGCCGCACTCGGCCCCGTCGCCCGCCGACGGAGCGACCGCGGCCGCCCCCCGTCCGCCTCCCGGACCGCCCGGCCGGCACGTCGGCCACCGGCGCGTCCGGCCGGCCGGCCTGGAACCCGGACATGGACCGGCAGACCGGCCCGGTGCGGATGGTTCCGACCACCGAACAGCACGGCTGGTGGCAGCCGCGGCCGAGCGGAGCCTGGTCCGCCCCCGGCTACGGCCAGCCCGGCTATCAGGCCGGCGCGCAGGGCGGCACCGGCGAGCACGCGGCCCGCCCCGGCGTCGCGGGCGGCACCACGACCGGCACCAGCGTCTTCGGCGCGTATCGAGCGCCCGGGACCGGCGGACTCGCGACCGCGGCACCGCCCGCCGCCCCGCCCGCCAGGAACGGCTCCCGGCGCACGTCCACGATCGCCATCGCCACCGCCCTCGCGCTGGTCGCCGGCTTCGGCGGCGGGTACGTCGGCTCCCAGGTGGGCGGCACCTCGTCCGGCAACGCCGCGCAGTCCAGCCTGCTCACCGCCGCGCCGGCGTCCGTGCAGGCCCCGGCGCCCGCCGGGTCGGTCCAGGAGGTGGCGGCCAAGGTGCTGCCGTCCACCGTCTCCGTCCTCGCCAGCTCGAACCAGTCCGCCGGCGAGGGCTCCGGCATCATCCTCACCGCCGACGGCCTGATCCTGACCAACAACCACGTCATCGCCGGCGCCACGGACATCCAGGTGCGGTTCAACGACGGCACCACCGCCACCGCCGAGGTGGTCGGCGCCGACGCCACGGACGACCTCGCGGTGCTCCGCGCCGACGGCGTCTCCGGCCTCAGCCCCGCGACCCTCGGTTCCTCCTCCGACCTCGTGGTCGGCCAGCCGGTGGTCGCGATCGGCTCCCCGCTGGGCCTGTCCGCGACAGTCACCTCCGGCATCGTGTCCGCGCTCAACCGCCCGGTTCGCACGGCGAGCGCGGATCAGAGCCGCAGCGCGCAGGACACGGTGATGAACGCCGTGCAGACCGACGCCGCGATCAACCCCGGCAACTCCGGTGGCGCGCTGGTCGACATGAGCGGCAACGTCATCGGCATCAACTCGGCCATCGCCTCGCTGTCCAGTAACGAGTCCGGCGAGGGCGGCTCGATCGGCGTCGGCTTCGCGATCCCGATCGACCAGGCGAAGCGCATTGCGCAGGAGATCATCGACACCGGCTCCGCCACCCACGCCGTGCTCGGCGCCTCCGTCGGAGACGCCACCAGCGGCAACAGCCAGATCCCGGACGGCGCCGAGCTCGCGCAGATCACCCCGGGCAGCGGCGCCGAGGCGGCCGGCCTGAAGACCGGCGACGTCGTCGTCAAGGTCGGCGGCCAGCCGATCGAGTCCGCCGACGCGCTCATCGCGGCGATCCGGTCGCAGGAGCCGAACGGCAGCGTCGACGTCACCTTCGTCCGCGGCACCGACACCCAGACCGTGTCCGTCACCCTCGGGTCCGCCACCGCCAACTGACGGCCACCGCAGCCCGTCATCGCCGGGCGCGGCACCCCGAACACGGGTCCGCGCCCGGTGATGCGTCCCGGTCCGGGTGAGGCCTTCCCTCCCATGGACCGTTGCGAGACACCCGTATGACCGCGTGCACCCTGGTATGCCGCTATAGCGCCGTACCAGGGTCACTCAGGTCATACGGGTGCTGCCGTTTCCGGGATCACCGTTGGCTGCGTCGCCGTTCGGGAGGCTCGCGACCACGTCGTCCGCGCCGGGCCGGCCGCCGCCGCCACGGGGAATCCGGACCTGTCGAGCGGCGCTGGGAAAGGGGCGTCAGACGGCGCTGAGCCGGAGCCGTTCGACGTCTGACTCGAGTTCCGGCACATAGGTCGGCCGCCCGGGGGTCGCCGCACTCGGCGAGCCAGTTCGCCAGCATCCGGTGGCCGCCCTGGGTCAGCACCGACTCGGGGTGGAACTGCACGCCCTCGATGGCGTACTCGCGATGCCGCAGCGCCATGATCACCCCGCCCTCCGTGCGCGCGGTGATCTCCAACTCGTCGGGGACGGTGCCGTCGACGACGGCGAGCGAGTGGTACCGGGTGGCCGTGAACGGGTCCGGCAGCCCGGCGAGCACGCCGGCGCCGGTGTGGTGCACCTGCGACGTGCGGCCGTGCAGCAGCTCCTCGGCGCGGTCGACCACCGCGCCGTAGACCTCGGCGATCGCCTGATGGCCGAGACAGACCCCGAACACCGGCATCCGCCCGCGCCGCCGGGTCGTCGACGATCCGGCCGGCGCCGGTCCGTCCCCGGCCGCCCAGCGCACGATCTCCTCCGTCACGCCGGCCTCGGCCGGGGTACCCGGGCCGGGCGAGAGCAGCACTCCCTGCACGCCCAGGTCCTCGATCTCGCCGGTCGTGACGGCGTCGTTGCGACGCACGACGCACTCCGCGCCGAGCTGCTCGAGGTACTGGACCAGGTTGAAGACGAAGGAGTCGTAGTTGTCCACGACGAGGATGGTCGTCACGCCGACCAGCCTCGCACACGGGGCTGCGCGCCCCGACCCGTTTTCGCCGCGGCGGACCGGCCGCGGACGCGCCCGCCACGCCGGCGGCTAGTTCGTCGTCACCCGGTCGAACGGCAGGTAGGGCTCCAGCCACGGGAAGACCACGAAGAACAGCAGCGCGACGACGGCCAGGAAGATCAGCATGGCCTGCGCCGCCTTGGCCGCGGCCGGGCCCGGCAGGCGCCGCCAGATCCACGCGTACACGGCTCAGCCCCCGGCCATCTCGGGCGGCACGAAGCCGGGCGCCTTGGCGTAGCTCGCGATCAGCACCCCGTGCACGATCATCCGTTCCGCATCGGAGAACTGCGGGTGACAGGTGGTCAGGGTGATCACCCGCTGGGCGTCCGGCGGCACCACCGACGAGTCGACGTGCGGCACGGGGAGGACCTGCGCGTAGTCGCTCGGCAGGGTGA
This sequence comes from uncultured Actinomycetota bacterium, assembly GCA_963844455.1. Lineage (GTDB taxonomy): Bacteria > Actinomycetota > Actinomycetes > Mycobacteriales > Nakamurellaceae > Nakamurella. The sequence continues at coordinate 1,014 of CAWJOH010000024.1, read as the reverse complement.
TCTCCCGGCCGTACACGCCCGCGTACTGCCCGGTCTGGACCGGCACGTCCGCGCACTGCGGGCGCGCCGCCGGGTTCCAGGTGGCGACCTCGTCCTGCATCGGCAGCACCCGGTAGACGAACCAGTCATCCCTGGTCTCCACCACGACCGCGTCGCAGGAGGCGAGCAGGCCCAGGTCGTTGAACGGCGAGCCCTTGGACACCCGATGCCCGGCGACGGCGAAATTGCCTTGCTGGCCTGGCATCTGGGTGCCCGGGTAGTGCCCGGGCCCGATGTACAGGTCGTCCGGGTCGACGCCCTCGATGATCGTGAACACGTAGTCGGCGCCGAACGCGGGGACGTAGAGCTTGGCGAAGCCCTGGCCGACCTCGGTGTCGTAGCGGGGCGCGCGCTGGTTCGGGTCGGTGACCAGCGCGGCGGCATCGGCGACGGGATCGGTGACCGTGACGGACTCCGTGACCGTGGACTCCGCCTCGGCCCACACCTGGTCGACCGCCTCGGTGGCGGCCGCCTGCTTCTGCGCGCCGAAGATGTCGGTGACGTAGACCTCGTACACCACGAACAGCAGCACGACGACGCCGAGGGTGACGAGGACCTCGCCGACGCCGCGCACGATGCCCCAGCCGACGGAGCGGCGCCGGCGCGGCGGCGGGCTGTCGATGCCGCGCCCGCCCCGCCCGTCGCCCGGCGACGATCGGTCGACGGTCATCGACCCTCCTGCCGCGCCGAGGTCATGCGAACGGGTCCGTCGTACGCGGGCAATTCGACCGACTCCACCGGAACGACCTCATAGACGAGTCCGAACCTGTCCACGTAGTGCCGGTACAGCTGAACGCCGGGCTGCTCGTCGAGGGCCTGGGTCATCGCCTCGGCGTCGCCGATGGCGGTCACCACGAACGGCGGCGAGTAGGTGCGGCCCTGCAGCAGCAGGGTGTTGCCGATGCATCGAACCGCCGATGTGGTCAGCACGCGCTGGTCCATGATCATCATCGCCTCCGCGCCGCCGGCCCACAT
>CAWJOH010000023.1:0-33489 GCA_963844455.1 uncultured Actinomycetota bacterium | reverse complement strand
CGGGAACCGCATTGCCGCCGCCCGGCGAGCCCGCGAACGCGGATGGCTGTGAGCGCCCCGGGGCCGACATATGACCCGCACGCCACAATCCATGGAAGACCCGGAAGTCGGGCGGGCCGGGCGTTTGACGCTTGTGCTGGTCAGCGTGGCGGAGGATACGGGATTTGAACCCGTGAGGGCGTTAACCCAACACGCTTCCAAGTCCGCGAAGGCCTGTTCGTAGTCGGTGGTTGAGTACCGTGACGGGGCAATACGCGGATGATCGAGTGGCGGCGGACGTACGCGAACGAACACAACTGAGACCGAAACTGAGACCGGCCGGCGCTCGGGTAGTTCCGCCACGCCATACTCGTTCGCGGCCACTTCCCTATCGTTGCTTGGCGATGTTGCGGCGCCACGCTTTCGAGGTCTGCGGTGGGTGGTTCGTAGGGCACGCATGGGTCCTGTTCAGCGGTGACCCGGCGGCCACGGCCTCATCTGAGTGGGAGAGTCTGAACCGCCTCGAACTTGGACGGGACGAGACTGGAACTGAGACTAGGGCAAGATCGTTCCCGATCGGCAGCGGGCGACTGATGCCGACGCGGTTTCCAAGTGTGCGCTCGGGGTCGCCCAGTCCTCTGGCCAGGCGAGATGGGGTTCACCCCACCCGGACGAATGTCGGCGAACGGTCGGCTGCTCGCCTCGGTCGACGGGCTGCGGTTCGTCGTCCAGTGCGCACCATCAACGCCGGGCCGTCTCCGAAGTACTTCGGCTACAAACGCGGCATCACCTGGCTCAACGCGGTCAATGACCAGGTCGCCGGGATCGGGCAGATGGTGGTGCCCGGCACCCCGCGCGACTCGCTGTTCACCCTGGACACCCTGCTCAACCTCGACGCGGGCCCGAAACTCGAGGTGGTGACCACCGACAACGCCTCCTACAGCGACATGGTCTTCGGCGTGTTCGCGATCCTGAATTACCGCTTCGCGCCGCGCTTCGCCGACCTTCCCGATCAGCGGTACTGGCGCGCGCGGCTGCCCGACCGGCTACCGGACGGTGTCGACGTGTCACCCGAGCCGGCGGCGATTCGTGACTACGGGCCGCTGGAGCCGATCGCCCGCAACACCATCAACATGGCCAAGATCGCCACCCAGTGGCCGGACATGCTGCGAGTCGCCGGCTCGCTGGTCACCAACCAAGTCCGGGCCTACGATCTGCTGCGCATGTTCGGCCGCGACGGACACCCCAGCCCGCTCGGGCAGGCGTTCATCGAGTACGGCCGGATCGCCAAGACGCTGCACCTGCTGGCCCTCGTCGACCCAATCGACGGCACCTACCAGCGGCGGATGAACCGGCAACCGACCGTCCAAGAGTCCCGGCACCGCCTCGGCCGAAAAATCTGCCACGGCAACCGCGGCCAGATCCGGCAGGCCTACCGCGAAGGCCAAGAAGACCAGCTCGCCGCCCTCGGCCTGGTCCTCAACGCAGTGGTGCTGTGGAACACCCGCTACCTCGACGCCATCGTCGAGTACCTGCGCGGCAGCGGCGCACCCGTGCGCGACGAGGACGTCGCCCGGATGTCCCCGCTCGGGCACGCGCACCTCAACTGCCTGGGTCGCTACGCCTTCACCACCCAGCCGCCGGCGGAGCTGCGCCCGCTGCGCGACCCGAACGCACGCGATGGCGCTGACGACGGCGAGTTCTGACGTCGCCGTAAGGGGAAGCACCCCGGGCGAGATTCGCGCCGAAGAGCACCCGGAAGACCGGTTTCCAGGGTGATCGACGCAGCACACGACCGGCGCGCAAGAGGCTCTGCCAAATCGAGTTGGCCCAACCGGGTGAAGATGTTTTGGCACGTTGACACGCTGAGGCGCGTCCGCCAATCTGATCCTGTCGCCGATGCCAAACCGATTGGGCCTCCGATGGATCTCCGCAGGCCGAGCACCATCAAGGATGTGGCGTCGTTGGCGGGGGTCTCGCCAACGACGGTGTCTCACGTTCTGAATGAGGTTCCGGGTAAGCGGATCAACTCCGAGACCCGGGATCGAGTCAAGGTGGCGGCGGCCGAGTTGTCGTACCGCCCGAATCGGTTGGCGCAGGGCCTACGACTGCAGCGCACCCACACGTTCGGGTTTGTCAGCGACGCGGTCGGGGCCACCCCGTACGCCGGTCTGACCATCCTCGGGGCGCAGCGGGCGGCTGCCGAGAATGGGTCCCTGCTGATGTTCATGAATTCGGGACGGGACCCGGAGTTGGAGGACCTGGAGATTCGGGCGCTGCTGGACCGGCGGGTCGACGGCATCGTGTATGCGTCCGATTACCACCGGCAGGTGACATTGCCGGCCTCGCTACGGCGGACGGCAGCGGTACTGGTGGACGCCACCACGGATGACCCATCGATCCCCTCTGTGGTTCCCGACGAGCTCGGCGGAGCATTGACGGCGGTGCGCGAACTCGCGGCGAACGGGCACCGCGAGATCGGTTTCCTCAACGACCAGGACGACATCCCAGCCACCCATTTACGTTTGGAAGGCTTCAGACGAGGGCTGGAGGAGGTCGGCGTTGGGTTTCGCTCCGACATGGTGATCTCCGAAGTGGCCAATTCGGCGGGCGGTTACCGGGCGGCCACCCGTCTTCTTGACGGGCCGGCCCGACCTACTGCGGTGTTCTGTTTCAACGACAGGATGGCGATGGGCGCCTATCAGGCGGTGGTCGATCGTGGATGGCGGATCCCCGACGACGTGTCGATCGTGGGGTTCGACAACCAGGAGAACATCGCCGATGGGCTCCGACCGGGTCTGACGACCCTGGCGTTACCGCATTACGAGATGGGTCAGTGGGCGGTTCAGACGCTGATTGACCTTGTCGATTCTGGCGTCCAGCACCCTGTTCGTCAGGTTCTGAGGCTGCCGTGTCCGCTGGTGCGCCGCGCATCGGTGGGCTCGCCGCCCGGCCGGTAGAAGCCGGAACGGCGAACTGTCATCACCCGTCGTCGCCCGTTGCTGCGGGCGATACCAGTCCGGAACGCCCGGACTTCAATGAGTTGGAGGACTCCGTGGTTTCGCACACCCTCAAGCGCCTCGCAGCGGTCAGTGTAGCCGCCGCGCTGGCGCTGTCCCTGGCCGCGTGCGGCAAGGGCGGTAGCAGCAGCAGTGAAGGCACGGACAGCAGTGGTACCGCCACGCTGAAGTTGTGGACGCACAGTGCCGGCAACGAGACCGAGTTGGCCAACCTCAACCAGGTCGTCACGGATTACAACGCCAGTCAGTCGAAGTACAAGGTCGAGGTGCAGTCTTTCCCGCAGGATTCCTACAACAAATCGGTGACGGCCGCGGCGGCGTCGAACAGTCTGCCGTGCATCATGGACGTTGATGCTCCGAACGTGCCGAACTGGGTGTGGGCCGGGTATCTCGCCCCGTTGGACGGCCTGGACGAAAGGTTGTCGAAGTTCCTGCCCACCACGGTCGGCTCGTACGACGGGAAGAACTATTCGGTGGGTTACTTCGACGTGGCATTGGCGATGTATGCGCGCAAGTCGGCGCTGGAGAAGAACGGCATCCGCATCCCCACCATGGACAAGCCGTGGACAAAGGATGAATTCGATGCCGCGCTGAAGGCCATCAAGGCGTCCGGTGATTACCAATACCCGTTGGACATGCAGACCGGCGGTACCGGTGAATGGTGGCCGTATGCCTTCTCCCCGTTGCTGCAGAGCTTCGGTGGTGACCTGATCAACCGCAGCGATTTCAAGTCGGCGGACGGCGTGCTGAACGGGCCGGAGGCCGTGGCCTGGGCGACGTGGTTCCAGTCACTGGTCACCGACGGGTACATGCCGGCGAAGTCGGGTACGGAGCCGCAGGCTGACTTCCTCAACGGCAAGAGCGCGTTGTTGTGGAACGGGTCATGGGGATCTGATCTCGCACGGACCACACTAGGCGACGATGTGCTGTTCCTGCCATCGCCGGACTTCGGTGATGGGCCGAAGATCGGTGGCGGGTCCTGGCAGTGGGCGGTCAGCTCCGGTTGCCCGAACGTGGACGGCGCCCTTGACTACCTGAAGTTCGCCCTAGAGGACAAGTACGTGGCGAAGTGGGCCGCCTCGGCCATTCCCGCGACGGACGCCGCCGCCGCGATGGTTCCGGGTTACGAGCCCGGTGGCGTCAACGACATCTTCCGGCAGTACTCCAAGGAATACGCGGTGATCCGCCCGCCGACACCCGGGTACACGTTCATCGCGACCACCTTCGAAAAGGCAGCGCGGGACATCGTGAACGGGGCGGACCCGAAGGCGGCGCTGGACCAGGCGGTGTCGGACATCGACGCCAACCAGTCCAGCAACAACTACTACCAGCAGTAGACCTCGACCCATCAATGACCCACCGTGCGGGGGCGGATGGGCGCATCCCGCCCCCGCACGGTCCCGAGAGCCCTAGGAGACCCCATGACACAGGCAGTGGGTGGTGCGCACCCGAATCCTCCGACCATTCCAGCCATCGAGAATCTCACCCGCAGGCAGCGGCGCTTTGAGAAACCGATGCGCTCGCAGCGGCTCACCGCAGCATGGCTCATCGCTCCGGCGGCCGTCCTGGGGGTCACGTTCTTGCTGATCCCCATCGCGCTGGCCTTCGCCTTGGCCTTCACCAACGCCAAGCTGGTCTCCCCGCAGGGCCCGCAGTTCGTCGGATTCGACAATTTCACGCGACTGTTCAACGACCCGGTGTTCTGGAAGTCGCTGCGGAACACCATTCTCTTCGCGGTTTTCGTGGTTCCGATCCAGGCGGGCTTTGCGCTGTTCCTGGCGTTGCTGATCAACGTGAAGGTCAAGGGCGTCAACTTCTTCCGGACGGTGTATTTCCTGCCGGTGGTAACATCGATGGTCGTCATTTCGATCCTCTGGCTGTTCATGTACCGACCGGACGGGCTGATCAACGCGCTCCTGTCGAACGTCGGCATCACCGGCCCGGACTGGCTGGGCAACCCCAACACCGCGCTGGCCGCGATCCTGTTCATGTCAGTTTGGCAGGGTGTCGGGTTCCATATGGTGATCTGGCTGTCGGGCCTGCAGACCATCTCGCAGGACATGTACGAAGCGTCGTCCATCGACGGGGCCAGCAGCTGGCAGAGCTTCCGGTACATCACCTGGCCCGCCCTGCGGCAGACCAGAACCTTCATCCTGATCACCATCACGATCTCCGCGTTCAGCCTGTTCACCCAGGTGCAGGTGATGACCCAGGGAGGACCCTTGGACGCCACCACAACCATTGTCTACCAGGCCGTCCGTGCCGGATACGCGCAGCAGCAAACCGGATACGCCTCGGCGATCTCACTGGTCTTCTTCGTACTGGTACTCGCCGTTGCGCTCGTCCAGCGCTACCTCACCCGGGACAAGGATGTGCAGAAATGAGCGACACCCTCGCCCACGTCGCTGAAATACCGCCGCGTCTGCCGGACGCCAAGAAGACCGGAGTGGGCCGCCTGATCGGCGGGTACGTCCTCCGCGTCCTGCTCTGCCTCGTGTTCGCCCTGCCATTGGTCTTCCTGTTGGTCTCCACCTTGAAGCCGGATATTCAGATCTTCGGCGATGTCGGCACGGTGAATGCATTCCTCCCGGTCGGGGACATTTCGCTGGACAACTACACCGCGGTGTTCAACCGGGTGCCGTTCTGGCGATTCCTGATGAACTCGGTCGTGCTGTCCGCATTGACCGTCATCCTCGGGATCATCGTGAACAGCATGTGCGCCTTCGCACTGGCCCGGCTGAAGTTCCGCGGGAAAGGAGTCATCCTCGGGATCATCCTGGCGACCCTGATCGTGCCATTCGAAACCCTGGCGCTGCCGCTCCTGTGGTGGGCGAACAAACTGCCGTACTACGACGGTTCGATCGGCTGGCTGGACACCTACGAGGTGCAGTTCATCCCGTTCATCGTCAATGCTTTCGCGATCTACCTGTTCTACCAGTACTTCGATTCGATCCCGAAGGAACTGGACGAAGCAGCCAAGGTCGACGGGGCCAGTTGGTTCACCATCTACCGCAGGATCATCATGCCGCTGTCCGGACCGGTGATCGCAACCGTCGCGATCCTGACGTTCCTGCCGGCGTGGAACCAGTACCTGTGGCCGCTGATGTCGGTGCAAACCGAAGAACTCCGGCCCGTCATGGTCGGTTTGGACTACTTCAAGCAACTGAACACCTCGTGGGGGCAGCTCATGGCCTACGCCTCCTTGATCACCATCCCGATCCTCGCGCTGTTCATCGCCTTTCAACGTTCGTTCGTCAACAGCATCGCCTCCAGCGGCGTGAAAGGCTGATCGTGTTCAAGCTTCCCGACTCCTGGGTGTGGGACTTCTGGCTCGCTGAGGACCACGACACCTACCACCTGTTCTTCCTCCACGCCTCCAGGGCCCTGCACGACCCCGACCGTCGACACCTCCGGGCCGCGATCGGGCACGCGGTATCCACCGACCTGATCAACTGGCAACAGGTCCCCGACGCCTTGGTGCACGGCGACCCGCCTAGCTTCGACCAGACCGCCACCTGGACCGGATCAGTCATCAAAGGACCCGACGACGAATGGTTCATGTTTTACACCGGCATCACCCAAACACCCGAGGGACCACTCATCCAACAGATCGGCCTGGCCACCTCCACCGACCTGATGCACTGGGTGAAGGACCACCGAAACCCTCTGGTACGAGCGGATTCTCGCTGGTACGAAACTCTCGGCGGGCAAGCACCATGGGAGGACGAACACTGGCGCGACCCCTTCGTTTTCGCCGCCCCCGACGGAAGCGGATGGCACCTGCTGATCACCGCCCGCGCGAACACCGGCCCCCACGACGACCGCGGCGTCATCGGGCACGCCCGCTCTGCCGACCTACGCAACTGGGCGGTACAGCCACCGTTGTCCGAGCCCGGTGCCGGGTTCGGACAACTCGAAGTGTTCCAAGTTGCTAACATCGACGGCAAGCACGTGCTGATATTCAACTGCCAGCCCGGCGAGTACGCCGCGACACGACGCGCAAACGGTGACCGCGGTGCCATCTGGGTGGCAAACGGCGAATCCTCACTCGGCCCCTTCGACATTAAAGGCGCCGTTCCGCTCACCGACGACAGCCTCTACGTCGGCAAACTGGTCCGCGACACAACCGGTGCATGGGTCCTGTTGGCATTTCACAACACCGGATTGAACGGTGACTTCGGCGGAGCACTATCGGACCCGATGCCGGTGAGATGGGACGGCGGCAACCTGGTGATCGCTCAGACGACGAGCACCACCGTCGGCGCCCCGCTGGGCGGCACTGAACCAGCTACGCCAGGTAACTCCACCGGAGACGGTGTCGCGACGGCATAGCGGTTATCTGCTCGGTCGCATTGGTTGGTTCCGTTTGATGGTCTTCATCGTGGTGACGGAGGTCAGGGTCTGCACCTGCGGCAGGGCGGCCAGCACGTCGATGTAGAAGCTCTCATACGCGGCCGCGTCGGCCAGGCACACCCTGATCAGGTAGTCGGGCTGACCCATCATCCCGGAGGCTTCGGTGATCTCCTCCAACGCCTCGAACCGTTCCTCGATCTCGGCCATCGCCGCCCTGGTCACCTCCCGCAGGGTCACCAGACCCGGTCCACGGTTGCTGACTTTGCGTCAAGGCGCCGACGACGGGGCGATCGTCGACGCCGTCGATTCGGCGGACAAGACCGGCATCGACTGTCCCCTCGGGTGGCCCGCGCCGTTCGTCGACTTCCTCGTCAGGCATCACCAGGGCACGGTCCTGCCACACGAGTTCAGCTCGATCGAATTGCGCCGCCCGATCGCCTACCGACGTACGGATCTGGTACTCAACGAGGCCGGCTATCGCCCACTCAGTGTCTCTGCGGATCGCATCGCGCACGCCGCGATGCGATCCGCCGGCATCCTCGCGGCACTTGCAGCGCGGGGCCAAGACGTGGACCGGACGGGGGCGCGGCGCCGTCGTGGAGGTCTATCCAGCCGCTGCTCTTCAGCGCTGGGGACTGGCCTGGAAGACGTACAAGGGAGTGTTGAACGCGGCTCAGCGACTCCTTCTGGTAGACGCATTCCTCCAAGCCGTGCCTTGGTTCGACGTCTCCGCTCGTGACCGTGTTCGGCTGACCCACTCCGACGATGCGTTCGATGCGGTCGTCGCCGCCTTCGTTGCTCGGGCAGCTGCCATTGGGGCCGTTGGTCACCCACTGCCTGCGGATGAGGATCTGGCGGCAGTAGAGGGTTGGATCGCGCTTCCTACGGGACCGCTCGACCAGTTGCTCCGGTCGGCTCAGACGCAGTCCCCAAGGCCAATTGAGACCAAAACTGAGACCACTCAGCAATGAGGAGCCAGCCGTGTAGCACAGTCGCCAACCGCTTGTGCTGGTCAGCGTGGCGGAGGATACGGGATTTGAACCCGTGAGGGCGTTAACCCAACACGCTTTCCAAGCGTGCGCCATAGGCCTCTAGGCGAATCCTCCGCGGCAGAGTGTAGTGGCTCCGGGCCGGCCGCCCCGACGCGCGCGTCGGCTCAGGACTCGGCCACGGGCTGGTCGTCGCGCCGATCCGCGCGGCGCCGCCGACCCACCACGATCGCGACCACCAAGGCCGTGACCAGCACGATCACGGCGGCGAGCGTCCACGGGGAATGCGCGGCCAGCGCGATGGCGGCCTCGACCGCAGCGATGCCGACGGTCGCGTAGATCACCGCCCAGGCGACGCAGCCGACGATCATCGCGATGGTGTAGCGCAGCCACGGCATTCGGGTCAGGCCGGCCGCGGCGTTCACCACGGTCTGCAGGCCGATGGTGAGGAACGAGAGGGTGACCAGCGGCGGCCCCCACCGGTTCACCGCGTCGATCGCCTTCGCGGTCTTGGGCCGGGTGATCCACGCCTGCAGCCTCGTGTGCAGCAGACCGGCGGTGACTCCGCGACCGATCCAGTAGGTCGCCTGGGCGCGCAGGAACACGATGCCGAAGAGCACGGCACAGGTGAGAAGGAAAGGCTTGCCTTCCAGCCAACTCGGCACCGGAACACTGTGCGCTGAACCGGCCCGCCGACGCCAGCGAGCCGGTCCACGTCACAGCGGTGATGCGACGGAACGGTGCGGTCAGGCGCTGTGCCGGGCGAGGATCTCGCGGATCTCGCGCGACTCGGTCTCCGCGTACCGCCCGGCGATCGCCTCGATCTCCAGGCGCTCGGCCGGACTGCGGAAGTCGGCCAGCTCCATCTCCAGGCGGCGCCGCTCCGCCCGTTCGGCGCGGCGGGTCCGCAGGGTGCGGAACGCGGAAGTCAAGCCGTGCTGGGTGATCTGGTCGTCGATCATGTCGAGCCTCCGAAAGGTGAAATGCGTGGGTGTCGAGGCTTCGTTGCGCTCACTGTGAGTGGTGCCGAGGGTGGCCGGTCGTGTGGACTGCCATCCCTCTGAGTCGATTATGTGCGGACATTCGGGCGTTTTCACGGCCGGTGGCTGTGTCCTTCGTTGCATCCGTTCGTGTCGTCTGACCAGGCAACCTTCCGCTCGGCGCCGCGTCTGAGAGAGTCCGTCCCGAGCCCGCTGCGCCCGCATCGAGCCGGTGCACATTGCTCGGTGCCGGCCGCCGATCGGACCGATAGACTGCTACCGGACCCCCGCGGCGTCCATCTCATCAACCCCCCCAGGGCCGGAAGGCAGCAAGGGTCCGTGAGCTCTGGCGGGTGCGGGGGTCCCCTTTGCGTCGGTGCCCGCACCGGTCGCGCCAGTTGTCCCAAGGCGCGGATCCGGTGTCGGCGCGCTGCCGTAGCCTCGGTGCGTGGCGTTGGCGCTCTACCGCAAATATCGACCCGCAACATTCGCGGAAGTTGTCGGGCAGGAGCACGTCACCGAACCCCTGCGCACCGCCCTGGCCGCCGGCCGGATCAACCACGCCTACCTGTTCTCCGGACCACGCGGGTGCGGCAAGACGTCGTCCGCGCGCATTCTCGCGCGTTCGCTGAACTGCGAGCAGGGACCGACGCCGGATCCCTGCGGTGTCTGCGGGTCCTGCGTGGCCCTGGCCCCGGAAGGCCCCGGGTCGCTCGACGTCGTCGAGCTCGACGCGGCCAGTCACGGCGGCGTCGACGACACCCGCGAGCTGCGCGACCGGGCGTTCTACATGCCGGCCGAGTCGCGCTTCCGGGTGTTCATCATCGACGAGGCCCACATGGTCACCAGCCAGGGCTTCAACGCGCTGCTCAAGATCGTCGAGGAGCCGCCGGAGCACCTGGTCTTCGTGTTCGCCACCACCGAGCCCGACAAGGTGCTGCCGACCATCCGCTCGCGCACCCACCACTACCCGTTCCGGCTCATCCCGCCGACCACGCTGCGCGTGCTGCTCGACCGGCTGTGCGCGCAGGAGGGCGCGGTCGTCGAGCCGGCGGTCTTCCCCCTGGTGATCCGCGCCGGCGGCGGGTCCGCCCGCGACTCGCTGTCCGTGCTCGATCAGCTGCTCGCCGGCGCCGGACCCGATGGTGTGACGTACCGCGAGGCCGTCGCGCTGCTCGGTGTGACCGACGCGGCCCTGCTCGACGAGGTCGTCGACGCGCTGGCCGCGGGCGACGGCGCGTCGGTCTTCGGCGCCGTCGACCGGGTGGTCGAGGCGGGGCACGACCCGCGGCGGTTCGCCGCCGACCTGCTGCAGCGGATGCGCGACCTGATGGTGATGGACGCCGTCCCGGACGCCGCCGCGAAGGGCCTCATCGACGCGCCGGAGGACCAGCTCACGGCGATGACCGGGCAGTCCGAGCGACTCGGCGCGGCCACCCTGACCCGGCTGGCCGAGGTGTTGCACACGGGTTTGGTCGACATGCGCGGCACGACGTCGCCGCGACTGGTCCTCGAGTTGATGTGCGCGCGCATGCTGCTGCCCGCGGCGAGCACGACCGACGGCGCCCTGTTGCAGCGGCTCGAGCGGATCGAGCGGCGACTCGCGATCGCGGGTGACGACGGCGACGCGGCCGCGCCGGCGGTGCCGGCGTCCGCCAGCGAGTCGGCGATCGTGCGGCCGGGTCCGGTGACGCCGGAGACGCCCGGGCAGGCGCCCGAGCCGAAGCCGCCCGCGCGCCGGTCACCATCACCGGACCGTACGGCCGCACCGGCGGCGGCCACCGGCGACGGCGCGTCGTCGGGCCTCGGCCTGCCGCAGCGGCCCAGGCTCACGAGTCAGCGACCCAGGCAGGACCGGGCGGCTGCGGCCGACGGCGTGGCACGCGAGGACCGGGCTGCCGCCGACCGGACGGCCGGGGGACACGCGGATCCGGCCGGCGCCTCCACGCCCGCGCAGGATCCCCGAGCGGCGGCCGAGAATCCCACCAGCGCACCCACTGTCGCACCGATCGGCGGCACCGCGGGAGCGGGCGGCGCGATCGACGTCACCGACGTGCGCCGCGTGTGGCCCGAGGTGCTTCTCGCGGTGCAGCGGAACCGGCGGACGACGCAGATCCTGCTCGAGTCCGCGACCGTGGTCGGCGTCGAGGGCGCGACGCTGAAGCTGTCCATGCCGTCGACCGGGATGGCCCGCCGGGTGCTGGAGCAGGCGAATTCCGACCTGCTGCGCGCGGCGCTCACCGAGGTGCTCGGCGTGAAGTGGACGATCGCGTGCGAAGCCGCCGGCGGCGAGTCGTCCGATCGCCCGCGCGGCGCGGCGAGCCCGGGCGCCCGCGCACCGGCGGGCGGCGGTCGGGGCGCCGTGCCGCCGCCCGACGAGCCGCCCGACGACGACGACATCCCCGACGACTACGGAGGGCCCGCACCGGCCGGCGCCGTCGGTGTCAAGGACCCGGAGGAAGTGGCGATCGAGCTGCTGACCACGCAGCTCGGCGCGAAGCGGGTCGATCCCGCCGCACCCTGAGCCGCCCGCCGTTCGAGCGGTCAGCCGCTGGTTCGCTGACGCACCGCCTTCGCCATGTGCGGTGATGCGGAGGCGGGGCGGCCGCCGGGACCGTGCGGTGACGGGATCAGTGCCCGCGCACGACCCAGTCGTCGAGCTGGGGCGCCTCGGCCCCGATCGTGCTGTCCGGCCCGTGGCCCGTGTGCATCACCGTGTCCAGCGGCAGGCTCAGCAGCCGGTGCGAGATGGAGTCGATGATCGTCGGGAAGTCCGAGAACGACCGGCCGGTCGCGCCGGGGCCGCCGGCGAAGAGGGTGTCGCCGGTGAACACCGCGCCGAGCGAGGGCGCCCACAGGCACACCGATCCCGGCGAGTGACCTGGCGTGTGCAGCACCTCCAGCGTCACCCCGGCGACGGAGATCTCCTTGCCGTCGAACAGGTCCACGTCCGGCTGCCGCGTCGCGTTCGTCATGCTCCACAGCGGCGCGTCCGCGGGGTGCATCAGGACCGGCGCCTGCGTCCACTCCGCGAGCGGCACCGCGGCGTTCACGTGGTCGTTGTGGCCGTGCGTGCAGACGATGCCGATCACCGTGCGGCTGTGCAGGTTTCGCAGGATGGCGCCCACGTCGTGAGCGGGGTCGACGACCAGCACCTCGTGGTCGTCGCCGATCAGCCAGACGTTGTTGTCGACGTCCCACGTCCCGCCGTCGAGCGTGAAGGTTCCCGATGTGACGACCTTGTCGATGCGCACCCCCACGGGCTACAGCCCCGGGTAGAGCGGGTAAGCGGCCGGCGAGCGCGGACACCCTGCCCTGCAGCGTGGACATCAGCGCCGGATCGAGCTCGCCGACGGGCGCGACGAGAGCCGCGGCGATGATGTCGGCGACCTCCACGAAGTCGCGGTCGCCGAACCCGCGGGTGGCCAGCGCCGGAGTCCCGATGCGCAGACCCGAGGTGACCATCGGCGGCCGCGGGTCGAACGGCACGGCATTGCGGTTGACGGTGATACCCACCTGGTGCAGCCGGTCCTCGGCGGCCTTGCCGTCCATCTCCGAGTCGCGCAGGTCGACGAGCACCAGGTGCACGTCGGTCCCGCCGGTGAGCACCTTGACGCCCGCCCCCGCCACGTCGGACTCCATCCAGCGCTCCGCGAGCAGGCGCGCCCCGCGCAGCGTGCGTTCGGCCCGTTCGGTGAACGACGGGTCGGCGGCCATCTTGAACGCGACAGCCTTGGCGGCGATGACGTGCTCCAGCGGGCCGCCCTGCTGGCCGGGGAACACCGCCGAGTTGATCTTCTTGGCGATCGCGGCGTCGTTCGACAGGATCACCCCGCCGCGCGGCCCGCCGAGCGTCTTGTGCGTGGTGGTCGTGGTGACGTGGGCGTGCGGGACCGGGTTGGGATGCAGGCCCGGTGGCGACCAGCCCGGCGAAGTGCGCCATGTCCACGAGCAGGAAGGCGCCGACCTCGTCGGCGATCTCGCGGAACCGCACGAAGTCGAGCTGCCGCGGGTACGCCGACCAGCCGGCGATGATCAACTTGGGCTCGACCCGGCGGGCCAGCCGGCCGACCTCGTCCATGTCGATCCGGTAGTCCTCCTTGGAGACCTCGTACGCTGCCACGTCGTAGAGCAGCCCGGAGAAGTTGATCCGCATGCCGTGCGTGAGGTGCCCGCCGTGTGCCAGCGACAGGCCCAGGATCGTGTCGCCCGGCTTGATCAGCGCCTGCATCGCCGCCGCGTTCGCCTGCGCGCCGGAGTGCGGCTGCACGTTGGCGAATCCGGCGCCGAACAGCGCCTTGATCCGCTCGATGGCGAGAGTCTCGATGACGTCGACGTTCTCGCAGCCGCCGTAGTACCGCCGGCCGGGGTAGCCCTCGGCGTACTTGTTGGTCAGCACGCTGCCCTGCGCCTGCATCGACGCGACGGGCGCGAAGTTCTCCGACGCGATCATCTCCAGCGTGTCCTGCTGGCGGCGCAGCTCGCGCTGCACGTACTCGGCGACCTCCGGGTCGGCCTCGGCCAGCGGTGCGTCCAGTCCCGGCCACGGAGCCGGGGCGGGAATCCGGGCTGCCTCGGTATCCGCCGGGCCGCTCGCGGCGGCCACGTCTGCACTCATGACGGGTTCTCCCTCGATCGGCGCCGCGCCGGCGCCCGGGCTCGCGCCCTCTCGTTTCGGCGGATCGCTGCACCGCTCCCGAACCCTTACCGTAGCCGCCGGAGTAAGACCTGCGGCGCCCACGCCCGCCGCCGGAGCGAGGCCGCCGGGAGGGACGCGGGACCAGCGCACGGGGCGCGAGGTTCGGCCGGAGTCCGCGGGCGCCATCGCCGGTGCGCCACCCGCCCGGGTGACGCAAGTCTTCGGATCGAAAGATCCTGGCCATTCGTCCGGGAATGTCCGGCATATCTGCGGCAAATCGGGCGCTGTCTTGGTAACGATGCGGTGAAGGTGGTAGGGACCAGCGTGAACAAGCGTTTACGGTTCCACCCATCACCCGTCCCCGCCGCTGACGCCGAGGACCTTGCTCGCAGGATCCGAGCAGGAAGCGTCGAGGACCTGCGTGCTCGGTCCGGGCAGCGTTCCGGTCCGTGCAGGCAGCGCTCACCTTCGCGGGCTCCGGCTCCGGCGGCACATCTCGAGCCGACCCGCGGCACCCGATCGCGGGCCACCACACCCGCAGGACCAATCCCGGAGGTAGGAACGCGTGAGGCGTCAACGTTGGATCGCGGCGGCTGGAGCCGCGGCGCTCGCCCTGTCGCTGGCGGCATGCGCCAGCTCGGGTCGCGACAGTGAATCAGCAGCCAGCAGCGCGGCACCGGCCGCCACCAGCTCCGGCGATGCCACCGCCAGCGGCGATGCCACCGCCAGCGGCGATGCCACCGCCAGTGGCGCGGCGAGCCCGCCGATCCGGACGGCCAGATCATCTTCGGCGCGGCCGGCGCGCCCGAGCATGTTCGACCCGCTCTACGCCACTGACGGTGAGACCTTCCGGGTCGCCCGGCAGATCAACGAGGGCCTGGTCCGGTTCACACCGGGTACCGCCGACCTGGAGCCCGCGCTCGCCGAGTCGTGGGAGCAGTCGGCCGACGGCAAGACCTGGACCTTCAAGATCCGCGAGGGCGTGACGTTCCACGACGGCACCCCGGTCGACGCCGACGGCCGTGTGCTTCAACCTCGACCGGATGTACACCCAGACCGGCGCGGGTGCGACCCAGGCGCAGTACTGGTCGGACGTCATGGGCGGCTTCAAGGACCAGGTCGGCGAGGACGGCGCAGCCGGTGCCGAGCCTGTACGTGTCCTGCGCCGCCGAGGGCTCCAACGCGGTGATCACGCTGAACAGCTCGACCTCGAAGTTCCCTGGCGATCCTCGGGCTTGCCGTCGTACTCCATCCAGTCGCCGACGGCGCTGCAGCAGTACGACGCGAACAACGTGGTGGCCGAGGGTGACTCGTTCGTCTACCCGGCGTACGCCACCGAGCACCCGACCGGCACCGGACCGTACAAGTTCCAGGCCTACGACAAGGCCAACAACACCGTGACGCTCGTCCGCAACGACGACTACTGGGGCGAGAAGGCCAAGAACAAGACGCTGATCTTCAAGATCATCCCGGACGAGACCGCCCGCAAGCAGGAGCTGCAGGCCGGCACCATCGACGGCTACGACTTCCCGAACCCGGCGGACTGGGACGCGCTCCAGGCCGAGGGCTACAACGTCGAGGTGCGCCCGGCGTTCAACATCCTCTACCTGGGCATCACCCAGAAGAACAACCCGGCGCTGGCCGACCTGAAGGTGCGCCAGGCGATCGCCTACGCGATGAACCGGCAGCAGTTCGTCGACTCCCAGCTGCCCGAGGGTGCCGATGGTCGCGACCATCTTCTACCCGGAAACGGTGGACGGCTGGACCGACGACGTCGACGAAGTACGACTACGACCCGCAGAAGGCCAAGGACCTGCTCGCCGAGGCCGGAGCCGAGCAACCTGACCCTGAACTTCTGGTGGCCGACCGACGGTCACCCGGCCCTACATGCCGGATCCCAAGAGCGTCTTCACCGCGTTCAAGGCCGACCTCGAGGCCGTCGGGATCACGGTCAACGAGACCAGCAAGCATTGGAACGGCGGCTACCTGGACGGCGTCGAGGCGCAGCAGGCTGACCTGTTCCTGCTCGGCTGGACCGGCGACTACAACACCCCGGACAACTTCATCGGCACCTTCTTCACCCGCACGCCGAACCGCTTCGCGACCGGAGGTGTCGCCGTGGGGCACCACCCTGTCGGATTCGCTGAAGGAGGCCGACGCGATCCCCGACGCCGACGCCCGGAACACGGCGTACGTGGACCTGAACAAGAAGCTCATGGGCGAGTACCTGCCGGCGATCCCGGTCTCGCACTCCCCGCCGGCGATCGTCGTCGCCAGCAACGTCCAGGGCCTCGTCGCGAGCCCGCTCACCGACGAGCGGTTCTCCACCGTCTACAAGACGAGCTAGGTCCGAGATCGCTGGCGATGTCGCCACGGGGGCGCCCGGTCACGTCGGTGGCCGGGCGCGCCTCCGGGTAATTCGTGCTGAGGTGGAGGCCGTGCTGAGGTATACGGTGCGCCGGCTGATCCAGCTGGTGCTCGTGCTGTTCGTGCTGTCGCTGCTGCTGTTCCTGTGGCTCCGGAGCCTGCCGGGCGGCCCGGTGACCGCCCTGCTGGGCGAGCGTTCGACACCGGAGAAGCGCGCCGAGCTGATCGCGGTGCTGGGGCTCGACCAGCCGATCTTCGTTCAGTACTTCAAATACCTCGGCCGCGTCCTTCAGGGCAACTTCGGTCAGTCGACGGGCGTCGCGCCCGGCACCGACGCCATCGACGTCTTCTTCACCCGCTTCGGCGCCACGCTGGAACTGACCGTCGGCGCGATGATCCTCGGCGCTGGCGCTGGGCATCCCGCTCGGCTACATGGCGGCCCGCCGGCGGGGCGGGTTCGCTGGACAACGGCACGATCGTCTTCTCGCTGGTCGGCATCGCGGTGCCGGTGTTCTTCCTGGCGTTCCTGCTGAAGTACGTGTTCGCCGTCCGGCTCGGGCTGCTGCCGCCGTCGGGTCGGCAGACACCGAACATCGACGCGACCCGGGTGACCGGACTGTTCATCATCGACGGCGTCATCACCCGGGAGTGGGACGCGTCCTGGGACGCGATCAAGCACCTGATCCTGCCGTGGATCGCGCTGGGCACCATCCCGTTCGCGGTGATCTTCCGGATCACCCGCGCGTCGGTGCTCGAGGTGCAGGGGGAGGACTTCGTGCGGACCGCGGAGGCGAAGGGCCTGACCAAGACGCACGATCCGGAATCGCCACGTCCTGCGGAACGCGATGCTGCCGGTCATCACGGTCACGGGCCTGCTGACCGGCGCGCTGCTCGCCGGCGCGATCCTGACCGAGACGGTGTTCGCCTATCCGGGTCTCGGCGAGGCCTTCAGAATCGGCTTCATCCAGAAGGACTACCCGGTGGTCCAGGTGCTGATCCTGGCCTCCGTGGCGATCTTCGTGATCATCAACACGGTCGTCGACCTGGCGTACGCGTTCGTCGATCCGCGGATCAGGACGCGCTGATGGTCGCCACCTACACCCGCGCCCGCAAGCAGCGCATCGACTCCCTGGTCACCGCCGGCGACGAGGGCACCTCGCTGCTGAAGGACGCCTGGTCGCGGCTGCGGGTCTCCCCGCTGTTCTGGATCGGCGCGGTGATCGTCGGGTTGTTCGTCGTGCTCGCGATCATCGCGCCCTGGATCGCGCCGCACGATCCCGGCGCCCAGCTGCTGATCGGCCAGACGTCGAGGGCCAGGAACGCGATCGCGCCGCCGCAGCCGGGATTCCCGCTCGGCGGCGACACCCAGGGCCGGGACCTGCTCTCCAGGATGATCGTCGGCAGCCGGCAGACGCTGCTGGTCGGCATCCTCGCGACCCTGATCGGGCTGATCGGCGGCCTGATCCTGGGCATCTCTGGCAGGCGCGTTCGGCGGCTGGGTGGACGCCCTGATCATGCGCATCGTCGACGTGATGCTGGCGATTCCCAGTCTTGCTGCTGGCGATCTCGATCGGCGTGCTGTTCAGCAGTCCGAACCTGACCAGCGTGATCATCGCGGTGTCGATACCGCAGATACCGGTGTTCGCGCGGCTGCTGCGCGGCCAGATGCTCGCGCAGCGGGAATCCGACCACGTGCTGGCCGCCCGCGCGCTCGGCGTGAAGCGGGGCCCGATCGTCCTGCGGCACATGCTGCCGAACTCGATGTCGCCGGTGATCGTGCAGGCCACGCTGGTGGTCGCGACCTCGATCCTGGACGCAGCGGCGCTGTCGTTCCTCGGCCTCGGCTCGCAGGACTCGTCACAGCCCGGAATGGGGTCAGATGCTCGGCGAGGCGCAGACCAGCATCGACTCGCATCCGCAGCTGGCGTTCTGGCCCGCCGGCGCGATCATCGTCGTCGTGCTCGGCTTCACCCTGCTCGGCGAGGCGCTGCGCGAGGCCATCGACCCGAAGAACCGGCGGTGACCGCGATGACGACCCTGCTCGAGGTCGACGGACCTGACGGTGCGGTTCAACCGCAAGGGCGTCGAGCCGTTCACCGCCGTGGACAGGGTCAGCTTCGCGCGTCGAAGCCCGGGCAGACCGTCGGGCTGGTCGGCGAGTCCGGCTGCGGCAAGTCGGTGACGTCGCTGGCGATCATGCGGCTGCTGCCCAAGCGCGGCACGACCATCACCGGCGCGGTCGACTTCGAGGGCACCGACCTGCTCGTCGCTGCCGCTCGACGACATGCGCGACCGCCGCGGCCGCGACCTGGCGATGATCTTCCAGGACCCGCTGTCCTCGCTGAATCCCGGTGGTGCCGATCGGGATCCAGGTCACCGAGGTGCTCGAGCGGCACCGCGGGATGAAGCGCTCGGCCGGCCATGGTGGAGGCGCGCGACCTGCTCGACTCGGTCGGCATCCCGGACCCGTCGCGCCGGCTCAAGGAGTACCCGCACCAGCTCTCCGGCGGCATGCGGCAGCGCGCGCTGATCGCCATGGCGCTGGCCTGCCGGCCGCGGTTGCTGATCGCCGACGAGCCGACCACCGCACTCGACGTGACGATCCAGGCGCAGATCCTCGCGCTGCTGAAGTCGCTGGTCGTCGAGCACGGCACCGCGCTGATCATGATCACCCACGACCTCGGGGTGGTCGCCGGGCTCTGCGACGAGGTGAACGTGCTGTACGGCGGCCGAGTGGTGGAGCGCGCCGACCGGCACGAGCTGTTCGCCGCACCCCGGCACCCGTACACGCACGGCCTGCTGGAGTCGATCCCGCGGCTGGACGCGCCGGTCCGGGCGAGCGGCTGACCCCGATCCGCGGCTCGGTCAACGACAACATCCCGTGGGAGACGGCCTGCGCGTTCGCGCCGCGGTGCTCGCGCGAGATCGACGCGTGCCGGGAGGTCACGCCGGAGCTGCGGCCGCTACGGGCACGGCCGAGCGGGACCACCTGCTGCGCTGCCACAACCCGGTCGAGCCCGATGACGGTCGGCACCGTGGGCGGCGATTCGCTCGCGGCCGAGCCGACGACAGGCGACGCGGGACGGCGTCGGATGACCGCGTGGGAGGGCGACTCGGATCAACCAGAGCCCGGACGAGATCACGGCGTGCCGCCGCATCGGAGGCGATCCTGGACGCGAGGCGCAGCGGGAAGGACCGCCACGAGTCGGAGCCGACGCCGGACGCGCCCGGCCGCCGAGCTCAGCGCCGTCGACCGCCGACGCCGATGTGCTGCTCGAGGTCAACGACCTCAAGGTGCACTTCCCGATCAAGCGCGGGGTGCTGATCGACAAGACGGTCGGCTACGTGTACGCGGTCGACGGGGTGTCGCTCGCCGTGCGGCGCGGCGAGACCTACGGGCTGGTCGGCGAGTCCGGCTGCGGCAAGACCACTCTCGGCCGCGGCATCCTGCGGCTGGTGGAGCCGACGGCCGGCTCGGTGCTCTTCGACGGGGAGGACATCGCCGACGCTGAAGCCGGAGCCGCTGCGGCGGATCCGGCGGCGGATGCAGATGGTGTTCCAGGACCCGCTGTCGTCGCTGGACCCGCGGCAGTCGGTGCAGTCGATCCTGGTCGAGGGCATGAAGGCGCACGGCCTGGCCGACTCGGACGCCGAGACCAACGCGCGGCTGCGGGACCTGCTGGCCGCCGTCGGCCTGCCGAACGCGGCGCTGCGGAAGTACCCGCACGAGTTCTCCGGCGGCCAGCGGCAGCGGATCGGCATCGCCCGGGCGCTGACGGTGAACCCGGAGCTGATCGTCGCCGACGAACCGGTGTCGGCGCTGGACGTCTCGGTGCAGGCGCAGGTCGTCAACCTGCTGGAGGACCTGCAGCACGACCTCGGCCTGACCTACATCGTCATCGCCCACGACCTGGCGGTGGTCCGGCACATCTCCGACCGGGTCGGCGTGATGTACCTCGGGTGCGCTGGTCGAGGAGGCGTCGTCGGCGGACCTGTACGCCGAGCCGCTGCACCCGTACTCCAGGGCGCTGCTGTCCGCGGTGCCGGTGCCCGACCCGGTCGTCGAGGACAGCCGCGAGCGCATCCTGCTCACCGGCGACCTGCCGTCGCCCGGCGAACCCGCCGACCGGCTGCCGGTTCCACACCCGCTGCCCGTGGCGGCAGCCGACGCTGTGCGACACCGACCGGCCCGAGCTGATCGAGCTGCGCCCCGGCCACCGGGTGGCCTGCCACTACGCCGCCGAGATCGCCTCGGGCGCGCTGCAGCCGCACACGGTGTCCGCCGACGTGCTGTAGGGACGTGTTGCAGGGACGTGCAGGAGGGATGGCGGGCCGTCAGCCGGCATCCCGCGCGGGGGTGATGTGGCTGCGCGCGCAGAGCCAGCGTCCCGCGCGCCGGACCCAGACGTCCGTGGTCCATTCGTCCGCATCGAATGCCGGCCGCCGAAGTGCGCCGTGTTCGTGACGCGCGCGGTGAGCAGCGCGGTGTCGCCGAGGATCCGCACGTCGGGCTCGCTGATCATCTGCATCGCCGAGTGCGTGAGGTCGCCCGACGCCACGACGCCCAGGAAGTCGGCGCGCGGCGAGATGCCGGTCTCGGAGACGATCGCCCAGTCGTCGGTCATGAACGCGCCGATCCGGCCGGCGTCGTTGGCGACGATCGCCAGCGCCCACTCCTGCGCAGCGGCAACGATTGTCGCGGCGTCGTCCGCCGGGCCGGAGGCGGCGGCCGGGCCGGTGTGGTCGGCTCCGCGGGCCGTCACGGGGTGAGCATTACCTTGATCTCGCGCCGCTCGTCCATCGCGCGGTAGCCGTCGGCGACGTCGGCCAGCGGCACGCTGGCGGTGAAAACCGGTGCAGGATCGAGTGTCCCGTCCAGCACGTCGGCGAGCAGCTCCGGGATGTAGCGGCGGGCGGGGGCGACGCCGCCGCGCACCGTGAGGTTGCGGTCGAACATCGTCCGGGCCGGCAGGCCGTCGTCGAGGTACGTCGGCACGCCCACCCAGCCGACCGTGCCGCCGGCCCGGACCGCGTCCACCGCGGTCTGCCAGGACGAGGCCATGCCGACGCACTCGCACACGCTGTCCACACCGAGGCCGTCGGTGAGCTCGAGCACGCCGTCCACGGCCTCGCGGCCCCGCGCCGCGACCACGTCCGTCGCACCGAAGGACCGCGCCAGCTCGGCGCGGTCGGCGTGGGTGGACAGCGCGATGATCCGCCGCGCGCCGAGCCGGGCGGCGGCGAGCACCGCGCACAGGCCGACCGCGCCGTCGCCGATCACCGCCACGCTGCCGCCCTGCTCCACGCCCGCGGAGATCGCGGCGTGGTGCCCGGTGCTCATCACGTCGGAGAGCGCGAGCAGCGCCGCCATCCGCTCGTCGTGCTCGTCCACGGGAGCCGCGACGAGCGTCCCGTCGGCCCGCGGCACCCGGACCCGCTCACCCTGGCCGCCGTCCACCAGGATGCCGTCCCGGTCGTCGACCCCGTAGTTGCCGCCGACCAGGCACGACGTCTGCCAGCCCGCCCGGCACGGCGGGCACGTGCCGCACGACCAGACGAAGGGCGCGATGACCAGGTCGCCGGCGCGCAGCGTGCTGACCTCCGGGCCGGCCTCCTCGATCACGCCGACGAACTCGTGCCCGATCCGCCCGTGCACCTCGCGGTAGCCGCGGTACGGCCAGAGGTCCGAACCGCAGATGCAGGACGCGACCACGCGGACGAGCGCGTCGGTCGGCCGGGCCAGCGTCGGATCGGGGACTTCCTCGACGGCGACCGACCGTTCGCCGTGCATGATCGTTGCCTTCATGGGCCCGATGATTCCCCGGCGGGGTTCAGGTCAACCGACGACGGCCGCCCGAGTCCGGCAATCGGCGCGGCTACCGGCGCGATCAGGGGCGGGTCTCGCTGGGCAGGTTGGTGTTGGGCACGTTCACCAGCTGCCGACCGGTCGGCGTGCCGGCGATCTCGATCTCGACGAACCGCCAGTCGCGCGTCGGCGACGCGCCGTCCTCGCCGACATCGCTCGTCTTGGCGACGTTGTTGCCGAAGTCGGCGCCGGCCCGGAACAGGAAGTACTCGACGAGCGCGGCCCGCGCGCTGGCCAGGGACTTGTTGTAGACCTCGCTGGCCTCCGACGACGCGTGCCCGACGAGGCGGATCTCCGCGCCGCGCGCCTCGCGGGTCCAGCGCGCGAGTTCCAGCAGCGGCGTCAGGTCCTGATCGGCGCGGACGGCCCTCTCCAGCGGCTGGCCGGACCTTGGCCGGTCGAGCTTGAAGAAGAGCTTGTCGGGGACAGCGGGCCGGGCGGGCGGCGCCTCGAACACGGGGGCGGGCCCGGGCGCGTCGGGCTTGTCGCCGGGTTGCTTCTCCCAGTCGAACTCCTCGCGGGGCACCTCGTCTCCCTCCACCTCGAACGGTTCGAGATTGGGATGCCGGGTGTGCTGCGACGAGTACAGCCCCTGCGGCCCGTACCGGGCGACGTGCTCGGCCTTCTCCCAGGCCATGTCCCGCTCGAGCCCGATGCTGAACATGAAGGGGAAGACCGTGTCTCGCAGTGGGCCCCAGTCTGCCGGGTCGACGGCCCATGCCTCCTCGGAGATCTCGGGGCCCAGCGCCTCCTGGGCCTTCTCGAACACCGGGCCCATCGCGAAGAAGTCGCCCTTGAAATCCTTGAGTTCGGCGTCCGGTATCCCCCGGTAGTGGGTCTCGTACGCGGCCGCGACGGCGCGCGGGAGGTCGAACCGGATGTGCGCCTGGAACGAGGGCAGCAGTGCGTTGCCGATCTCCCAGGCCCGAGTACGCAGGTACGACCCGTCGTTCCAGGACTCGACCTCCTCGAAGGCCCGGCGCCAGTTGCCCTCGACCTTCGCCTTGTCCCCGGCGATCCAGGTGTCCAGGTTCGCCTTGTAGGTCGCGTAGAACCCGATGACCTCCTGCATCTTCATGTGCGGGTAGACGTAGGTGCCGGCCTCGATCGCCTCGAGCTCGTACGTCGTGACGAAGTGGTACAGCTTGGCGAACCAGTACTTCATGTCGCCCTTGAGACCCTCGGCGGTGGTGAGCAGTTCGTCGCGGATCTGCTCGCAGCGCTTCTTGAGCGCCTCGTAGGAGGCGTTGGGGTTGATGGGCAGGAGCGCGGACTTGTGGCCGCCGGCGGACGGGAAGCTCTTCGTCGCCGGTTCTCCGGCGAGGTACCACTTGCCGTTCGAGGACTGCCGGATGACGTTGCCCTCGCCGTCGGTCGTCTCGTTGGTGGGCGCGTGGGCGCCGGGCGGTGCCGGTGCCGGCGGCCAGGCCGGGGTGACGACCTTCGGCGGTGTGCGCTGCACCATCGGCGTCACGCCGGCGTCCGCGGCTCCGGCCGGGCGGAGCAGTTGCTGCACGCCGCGGTTGCCGACGCGCCGCTGCAGATCGATGACCACGCCGGCGCTGAGCGGTGCGCCGGGGCGAACCGGGGCGGGGGTGACGGTCCGCGTCGACCGGGCGCTCGGCCCGGAGGACGGGGTGCGCGCGGGGGTCGGCCGGCGCGCGCCGGCGTGGGTCCGTTGCTTGACTGCGGGCGTCATGACCGGCCTCGCCGCTCCCCGTCGAGGCCGCGTGCCTCGCGTCGTCGAGGGTCGTGGGTCTCGTCGTCGTCAAGGGTAGGCCCGCGAGGCGGGTCCCGGACCCGGCTTTTCTGGCCGCTGGTCCGGTCCCCTCGGGGCGTCGACCGCCCAGACAAGTCAGCGGAACTCAGCCGCCACGCCGTCGAGGTGCCGGTCCCGAGATGCTGTCATGTGGCCGTCTGCTTGGTCGGCGGGTTCGGGTTCGTGGTCGCCCCCGCGAGTGTTTCGGCGGCGCGTCCCGTGCGGCGCAGGGTGGTCCAGCGGAGTTGGATCCCCGCGACGGCATCCGTGAGGGACTGGATGACGACCAGGTACATGAGCTGGCGGTAGACGAACTGCTGGGTGGTGAGTGCCCAGAGCGGTCGGGGGGACTCGCGGTCGAGTCGGAAGGCGTACCAGGCGGCGGCGCCCTGCAGGGCCATGAATGCGACCCAGGTGAGTGCGATGGTGGGTGAGTCGTGGACGAGAAGGCTGTAGAGCGCCGCGATGTCGACGATGGGGGCCAGCAGGGGCAGGATCACCTGGAAGAGCAGCAGGTAGGGCAGTCCGCGGCGGCCGATCTTCCCGGCGGCGCCGGTTTCGAGCACGGCGTGGCGGTGTTTCCACATTGCCTGCAGCGTGCCGAAACACCAGCGGTGGCGCTGCCTCCAGAGTTGGCCGAGGGTGGAGGGCGCCTCTGTCCAGGCGATGGCGTCCGGTTCGTAGACGACACGCCACCCGGCTCGGCCCACGGCCATGGTCAGGTCGGTGTCCTCGGCCAGGGTGTCGGTGCTGACACCGCCGACGTCGGCGAGGGTTCGGCGGCGGAAGGCGCCGATCGCCCCGGGCACGGTGGGCATGCAGTGGAGCACGTCGAACATGCGCCGGTCCAGGTTGAACCCCATGACGTACTCGATGTGCTGCCAGCGGCCGATGAGGCCGCCGCGGTTGCCGACCTTCGTGTTGCCGGACACCGCGCCGACCGCCGGGTCCTCGAACGGTCGGATCAGCGTGCGCAGGGTGTCCGGCTGGAAGACGGTGTCGCCGTCCATGAGTACCAGCAGCTCGCCGGCGGCATGGTCGATCCCGGTGTTCAGCGCGTGCGCCTTGCCGGCGTTGTCCTGGCGGATCAGGCGGACGTTGGGCAGGTTCAGGCCCGCGACGACCGTCGACGTGCGGTCGGTGGATCCGTCGTCCACGACGACTATGTCGACCCGCGGGTGATCGCTGGCGGCGACCGACCGGAGCGCCGCGGCGATCCCGACCTCCTCGTTGTACGCGGGAATGATCACGCTGACCTGAACCGGGTCGCGGGCGCCTGTCGGGACGGGGCCGGTGGTGCGGCGGCGTTGATGTCGTCGGGCGAACACCGCCAGGAGTGCCAGCCGGAGGACGGACAGCGCCGCCACCACGATCATGATGACCGACAGGGCGGTGGCGACGACGTCCGCGGTGCGGAGCGCGCCGATGACGACCGCGCCGCGGAGCCGGTCGGTGGTGCCGGCCACGTGGTACGGGGAGTCGACGCCGATGGCGTCGGTGACCGTGGTGAACCGGTAGCCCAGGCTTTGGAGGCGCGGGATGGCGATCTCCAGGGCGCGCACGGTCGGTGCGCGGTCGCCGCCGCCGTCGTGGAGCATGACGATCGCGCCGCCCCCCTGGGGCGGTGTCACCGAGTCCGCGATCGCTGCGGGGTCCCGTTGCTGCCAGTCCCGTGTGTCGACATCGGTGAAGACCGCCCAGTAGTTCGGTGCCCGCTTCAAGGCGTCCACGTCGGCGGTGGTCATCCGATTCGCGGTGTCGGAGAACGGGAGCCTGAGCAGGTTCGTCGTGTGTCCGGTGATCGCGGCGAGGACGTGTTGGGTCTGGTCGAGCTCCAGGTCCTGCCGCCACGCGGGAACCGACGCCAGATGGGGGTGGGTGAAGGTGTGCACGCCGATCTGATGTCCGTCGCGGGCCATGCGGCGCACCAGATCGGGGTGCTCGACGGCACGCGCGCCCACCACGAAGAAGGTGCCGGGCACCCCGAACCGGTCGAGCACGTCCAGGATGGCCTCGGTGTCGTCGCCGGGTCCGTCGTCGAAGGTCAGCGCGATGGTGCCCGGGGCGGCGTTTCGTCCCGGCCCGGTCGGGTCGTCGCTGCGAGCAACCGTCGCGGCATTCGCCGCGCGGGGGTCAGCCGCTGCCGCGGTCGGCGCATCGGCGGGATCGTCCAGGTCGCTGTTCGTGATGCCGTGCGCCGCCAGCAGCACCGCGATGAGGGTGAGGCCGGTCGCGAGCAGCACCCAGTGCGCCCTGGACCTGCGGCGTGCGCGGTGCCGCGACGGCGTGATCACGGCCCTCCCGATTCGACTGACCGGGATGCGGGTCCGCCGGCGGCCTGCCCGGGCGGCGCGACAGCCCCGTTCGCAGTCGGCGGAGTCGACGACGGAACGTCGTCCACGCGGGGCTCGGGGTCCGCGGCGGCGGCGGGCAGCGATGCCGGTGGGCCGTGCTCTGCCTGCGCATCCGGCCGGGATGCGCCGGCTCCGAGACCGCCGCCGGCGGCGGCCGGCGCGGCCGACGGGGCAGCGGCCCGAGCGGACGGAGGGGAAACCGCCCGAGCGGCCGGAGGGGCAGCAGACGGTGCCGACTCGGACACGATCTGTGCCGGCGGTGCTGGTGCAACCGGTGGGGTGGCCGGCTCGGGCGCCGGCGCGGCGGTTTGGTCACCCGCGGGGACAGCCGGCGCCGCGGTGAGTGCGATCGGCGCCGTTTCGCCCGGTGTCAGGGAGTCCGCCGGGCGGTCCCCGGGTGCCGGGAGCGGGATCTGCCCGGGTGGCGCGGTGGTCCTCCCGAATCCGGCGGCGACGACCTGCGTTTCCGGGGGCGGGTTGAGCCCGGCGACGAGGCCGCCGCTCTGCTCCTCGCCGCTGCTGGCGTCCTGACCGGCATCGGATCGGGAATCACCGACCGGTGACGGTGGCTCGTCCGCCGCCGCGATGTCGGGTGCCGGCGGCACCAGCATCGGCAACGGTGATCCGCCGAGGACCGCGACGAACACCACGATCGCGACTGCGGCAGCAACAGCGCCCAGCCACAGGACGGCGGCAACAACGAAGGGGCGGGAACGCCTCATCGTCGCGAAAACCGGTCGACCGGCGGCGGTCGCCGGTCGGGTGTGCTTGTGCGGCATTGCGGTTCAGTTCCTGGTCGCGTTCACGAGACGGGCAGAGGGGACTCGGCTGACGCCGCTGGAGCGTGTCGCGGCGATGGGTGCAGAGGGTAACGCAGCCAGGGGCATGCCCGTCACGGGTTGGCGGGCCTCCGGCCACGGCGCCAGGGTGACCCGGCAACCGAATGAACTCGCTCCGCCGAGTCTCGTGGGCCGGCGCGGATCGGCTGTCGCGCCCCGGCGACGGGAGCGTGCAGATCGGGGTCGCCGGCGGGGGAGTCACGGGTCAGGCGGGCGGCGGTCGATCCGGGTTTCGACCTGGCGGACGCCGCTGGTGAGAGCCGGCCGGAGGCGGGGTGGCTGCGGGACGTCGAGGTGGCGCTGACCGCGGCGTCGTCGGCGGCCTCGAGCCGCCGGGCGTCCTGCTCAGCCGGCGCCGAGGAACCCGAGGACGCCGGCCGCGAGCCCCCGGGCGACCTGCTGCTGGCCGGCCGCCGAGCTCATCAGGGCGGCGTCGGCGGGGTTGCGCATGTTGCCGCACTCGATCATCACGGTCGGCACGAGCGACAGGTTGAGACCGGCGAGATCCCCCCGCTTCCAGAGCCCGCCGGACCCGAGATGGTTCGACGGTGACAGTCCCGCGTTCGTCAGGCCGTCCCGCATGGTGATGGCGAGATCGTCGGAACGGGCGGCCATCTCGCGGCCGGCGGGCGCCCGCTCCGCGGTCATGACGTAGAAGCCGGCCGCGGAGGCGTCGTCGCCGTCGCCGTGGATGGACACCACCGCGTCGGCGTCGGCCCGGTTGCCGATGGCGGCCCGTTCGTTGACGCAGGGCCCGACGCCGTCGTCATCGGGCCGGGTCAGGATCACCGTGATCCCCTCCGCCTCGAGCAGCGCCTTGACGTGCTTGGCGACCTGCCAGGTGAAGGCGTGCTCCGAGTACCCGTCGTTGGTGGAGGTCCCGGTCGTGTTGCACGGCTTGGTCGCGCCGAACCCGGCGTCGACGGGCGCGTTGATGATGCCGGGATTGGCGGCGTTCGCCCCGTTGTGTCCCGGGTCGATCACGACGACGGTGCCGTCGACGTTCTGCGGTGCGGGCTGCGGTTCGGGCTCGGGGGCCGGCGCGGGCTCCGGTTCGGGCTCCGGCTGCGGTTCGGGCTCCGGCGCCGGCTCCGGCTCCGGCTCCGGCTCGGGTGCCGGCAGGGCAGCGGGTTCCGGCGGGGGCTCGCTCGAGCTCGCCGGTGTCGGCTCGGGGCTGGTCGACGGCGGCGTGCTGGAGGACGTCGCCGCGGACAGCGAGGGCACCGTCACGCGCGGCGCCGACGGCGGACTCGAGGTGGAGCTGCCCGTCGTGCTCGGCGGGGCCGCCTGATCGGCCGGCGTGGCGCAGGCGGCGAGCGCCGCGGCGCAGGCGGCGACCGCCGCGAGAGCGACGAAGGACGGTGATCGGCGGGCGCGCACGCCGTCCACTGTCGCATCAGACCCGCGGATGTTCGTGGACCTCCGGCGCGGGTCCCGTCGCGAGGCGGGGCGCAGATCGGCTCCGGTCGCGGCCCCACCCGATGTCGGCCGCCGCGTCCCTGGCGCGCACTACTGTGGCGGGGGAGTGAGCGCCCCGGACGCCGGCGCCGCGACGCGAGGGCGAGGGACTGTCATGCAACCCGGGATGCCGAACCTGCAGCACATCGTGCTCAAGGCCCAGCAGATGCAGGCCGAGATGGAGCGCGCGCAGGCCACGCTGGCCGAGGCGGAGGTCACCGGGTCGGCCGGCGGCGGCGTGGTCACCGCCGTGGCCACGGCGGGGGGCGAGCTGCGCAGCGTGCGCATCGACCCGTCGGTGGTCGATCCATCGGACGTCGAGACGCTGGAGGACCTGATCGTCGCGGCCGTGCACGACGCCCGCCGCGCGGCCGAGGAGCTGGCGAACCGGACCATGGGATCGGTGGCCGGCGACCTCGCGTCGCAGCTGGACCTGTCCGCGCTCGGCCTGGGCGGCCTCGCGTTCCCGGGGATGGGCGGCGCCATCGAGGCCGCGGACGAGGACGAGTACTCCGACGATTCCGACGTGGACGACGAGGACGACGAGGACGCCGACGAGGACGACGACGAGGACGACGAGGACACGAACGACACCGACGCCACCGGCGGCCCGGTCAGGGCAGCGGACGACGTCATCGTCGACGACGCCGAGGCGGTCGACGGGACGGTCGTCGCGGACATCGCCCTGCCGGGCGACATGCCGCCGGACGCGCCCGGCCGCGGCCGGGGCTAGGCGCGAGCGTGTACGAGGGCCCGGTCCAGGACCTCATCGACGAGCTCGGCCGGCTCCCCGGCATCGGCCCGAAGTCCGCGCAGCGCATCGCCTTTCACCTGCTGACCGCCGACTCGACGGACATCGTCCGGCTGCAGGCGGCGTTGCAGCGGGTGAAGGACGAGGTCCGGTTCTGCGAGGTGTGCGGCAACGTGGCCGCCGACGTGCGCTGCCGGATCTGTGCGGACCCGCGGCGCGACGAGGCCGTGATCTGCGTGGTCGAGGAGCCCAAGGACGTCGCCGCCATCGAGCGCACCCGCGAGTTCCGCGGGCGGTATCACGTGCTGGGCGGGGCGATCTCGCCGATCGACGGCATCGGGCCCGACCAGTTGCGGATCGCGCCGCTGCTGACCCGGATCGCCGAGCCGGGCGTCCGCGAGGTGATCCTGGCGACCGACCCGAACCTGGAGGGCGAGGCCACGGCGACCTACCTCACGCGGCTGCTGCGCACCTTCCCGGATCTGTCCGTCACCCGGCTCGCCAGCGGGCTGCCGGTCGGCGGCGACCTCGAGTACGCGGACGAGATCACGCTGGGGCGCGCGTTTTCCGGCCGTCGCGCGGTGGATGCCTGATCGGGTGTCGGATGCGGCGCCGGCCGACGAACCGGTGGCGGCGGCGACCCGGCTGATCCTCGATCGTCCGCCGCTGCTCGGTCGGGTGCGGCTCGGCGTCGTGGACGGTCCGTCCGGGTCGGGCAAGAGCACATTCGCGGCCGACTGGCGCCGCTCGCTCATCGCGGCGGGATGCCCTGCGGTGACGGTCTTCTCGTCCGATTCGCTGGCCACCTGGGACGACCCGTTCGGCTGGTGGGACCGCCTGGAGCTCGACCTGCTGCGGCCGCTGGCGGCCGGCCGGCCCGGGCGGATCCGGGTGACCGACTGGGCGCCCGGCGGCCCGCGCCCCGGGCACGTCGTCGAGATCCCGGTGCCCGACCTGTTGATCCTGGAGGGGGTGTCCTGCGGCCGGGCGGCGGTGCGCGACCGGGCCGGCGTGGTGGTGTGGGTGCAGGTCGGTGACCGGGCGACCCGGCTGAGCCGCGCGGTCGCGCGCGACGGCGAGGCGTCCAGGGCGCACCTGCGTGCCTGGCAGGACGACGAGGACCGGTTCTTCGCCGGCGACCGGACCGTCGAGCGGGCCGACGTGCACGCGCTCTCCGATCGCTGACGGATCCCGGCGAGCGGCCGTGGCGTCGGGGTTCTCGCCCGCCGGCGCGGCATGCTGGCACCCGTGGCGGACGCAGGGCCCTCCCGCTGGTTCCACCAGCTGCGCGACAGCGTGCGCGCGCTCGGCCCCGAGGACACCCAGCCACTGCCCCGGCTGAACCACGAACCGCCGCCCGTCCCGGCGGACCTCATCGAGCTGCTCCGCGCGCTCGGCATCGCCCTGCTGAACAGCGTCGAGTCC
This sequence comes from uncultured Actinomycetota bacterium, assembly GCA_963844455.1. Classification (GTDB taxonomy): domain Bacteria; phylum Actinomycetota; class Actinomycetes; order Mycobacteriales; family Nakamurellaceae; genus Nakamurella. The sequence continues at coordinate 2,710 of CAWJOH010000023.1, read as the reverse complement.
GCCGCCACCACCACCGACGTGCTCGAGGACGTGGCCGCCGCCTACGACGCCGATGTGCTGGCGCTGGTGATGCCCACCGGGATCGTGTTCCGGATCGGCTCGACCGAGGTGGATCTCGTCGCGGTGCCGGCCCGAAGCCTGCGGCTGGACCAGATCGCCGAGGTCAACGACCTGATCGCGGTGCTCCGCCGGGCGGCCGTCCCGCCGGCAGTCGGCCTGCGCCGGCTCGAGAAGATCCTCACCTCGCCGCCCCGCTTCGGAACCTGGACGACGCTGCTGGGCGTCGTCATCCTGAGCCTCGGTTTCGGCCTCATGCTGAATCCGGATGCCAGGGCGCTGCCCGGCTACGTCGGTCTCGGCCTCCTGGTCGGGCTGATGCGCCTGCTCGCCGACCGCTGGGCGACGCTCTCCGTCGCGCTGCCCGTGCTCGCCGCGTTCATCGTCACCGTGCTGTCCGTCACGGTCGTCGGGCCGCTGACCGGCGAGGACACGCTCCGCCTGCTGACGCCGCCGCTGGTGATCTTCCTGCCCGGTGCCGCGCTGACCATCGCGACGATCGAGCTGGCGAGCGACCAGATCGTGTCCGGCGCGAGCCGGCTGGTCTGGGGGGTCTCCCAGCTGCTGCTGCTCGGGTTCGGCGTGTTCGCCGGGCTCAGCCTGGTCGGGGTCGGCGAGACGGCGGCGCCGACCCCGCTCGGTGCGTGGGCGCCGTGGGTCGGCGTGCTGCTCGTCGGCCTCGGGTTCCTGTTCTTCTCGAGCGCGCCGCCGGGCACATTGCCGTTCATCTGGCTCGCGCTGTTCGGCGCCTACGCGGCGCAGACCCTCGGGGCCTTCGTGCTGGGGGCCCAACTGTCCGGGTTCGTCGGCGGGCTCGCCATCGTGCCGCTGACCGAGCTGATCGCCCGGTTCCCGAAGGCGCCGCCCGCGGCGATGACGCTGCTCCCGGCCTTCCTGCTGCTGGTGCCCGGCTCCCTCGGGCTGCGCGGCATCTCGCAGCTGGCCGCCGGACTCGGTGGCACGGAGGTGGTCGAGACGCTGATCGCCTTGTTCGCCGTGGCGCTCGGCGTGCTCGTGGGCAGTTCCGTCACGCACGACGTGCGGGTGGTGTCGCGCACCTGGCGGCGCTGACCCGCATGCCGGTCACGGCCCGACCGGTCAGCCGAGACGCCGCAACTCCGGCCAGATCTCGGCCCAGCCGCGGGTGAGGTCCCGGCAGATCCAGACCGTCCGGCCCTGCTCGTCGTTCTCGACGTCGTCGCCGTTGTCGACGGTCCCGGCGGCGGTGAGCGATCCGCAGAACTCTGCAAGGCGGCTCTCGGGCAGCCCCACGGCGACGACGACGTCGGAGCCGCCGCTCCCGGGTGGCGGACCCCAGGAGTGGTAGGCGTTGTGTCGGCTGTAGGCGGGCGGCAGGCCGAGTTCGGGGCCGTACCGATCGAGCGCGCCGGCCTCCCCGTAGTTCCCGGTGAGCAGCACGACCGATCCCCGCTCCTCCGCCGGCAGCGCCTTCACGACAGCCGCCACCGTCGCCGCGAATTCCGGCCAGCCGATCGTCTCTCCGGCGTCGTAGTTGACCGCGAGCACCGGGGTCCGGCCGATGACGTCGGCCGGCAGCACGGGCAGCATCAGGACGGCGTTGATCACGGCGCTGATGCCGAGGATGCCGCCGATGGTGACGATCCGGTTGGTCCGGCCGGCGTTTGCGAGCCAGCCCAGGCACACCGGGGCGCCGGCGGCGATCAGCACCGGGTACATCCCGGCGAGGTAGTAGGGCTTGCCGGCCATCGCCAGAAACGCGACGGCGAGCAGCGCGTAGGCCCAGCCGAACCCGCGGAACCGGCGGAGCGCCGGCGCGCGGAACAGCGCGACCAGCCCGGCGATCCAGATGGGCGCCACCGCCGGCGAGACGAGCACGAGCTGGAAGGGCAGGAACAGCCAGCGTGGCTCCGAGGTGCCGGACTCCCCGGCCGCGATGGCGCCGGAGAGCGCGAACTGCGGCCAGCCGTTCGTCGCCTGCCAGATCAGGTTGGGCAGCACGATCGCCGCCGCCAGCAGCATGGACACGGCAAACCACCTGCTGCGCAGCACTTCTCGGGGACCGGCGATGAGCACGCCGGCGAGCATCGCCAGCGGCAGCACGACGAGCAGGCTCTTGTTCTGCAGTCCGAGCCCGACGATCAGCCCGAGCGCGAGCCACCACCGCGGGTCGCCCCCGCGCAGCAGCCGGGCGGCGACCCAGGTGGTCGCTACCCAGGCCAGCAGGTCGAACGCGGTGGTGCTGAACATGTGACCGGTGATCAGCACCACGGCCGACACCGCCCAGCTGCTCGCGGCGAGCAGCTGCGCCCCGCGCCCGCCGCCCAGCTCGCGGGCCAGCAGCCCGGTCAGCACGACGGTCCCGGCCGACGTCAGCGCGGGCAGCACGCGCAGCACCACCAGCGAGTCCGGGGCGATGCCGTCGACAAGGGCCGCGAGCGCGGGCGTCAGCGGCGGCTGGTCCGGGTACCCCCAGGCCAGGTGCCGCCCGGCGGCGAGGAAGTACAGCTCGTCCCGGTGGTAGCCGTAGCGCGCGCTGACCACCAGCAGGACGACCGCCAGCGCGCCGGCGATCAGCAGCAGCGGTCCGGTCGCGGCCGCGGGCAGGGCAGCGCGACCCTGCCGCACCGCGGGTCGGCTGTCCGTCATGAGCTCCAGTCTCGAGGATCGTGTC
>CAWJOH010000022.1:0-343547 GCA_963844455.1 uncultured Actinomycetota bacterium | reverse complement strand
CGGTCATCGGCGGCGTCGACCTGGTGGTGACGGTGGGCGGGGTCGCGTGTCCCCGCGCGACGTGACGCCGGACGTGACGGCCGAGGTCATCGACCGCGAGCTGCCCGGGATCGCCCAGGCGCTGGGCTGGTCGGGCATGGCGGCCGGGGTGACGGACGCGATCGTCTCGCGCGGCCTGGTGGGCGTCTCCGGATCCACGATGTCGACAACGTGGCCGGCTCGCGCGCCGCCATCCGCGACGGCCTGGCGACGCTGACGCCGCTGGCCATCCACGTGATCGAGGAGCTGTCCGACCCCGAGGCCTGACCGCCCTCGGACGACTCGGCCGGGGAACGCGCGGTGGCGCTTCGCCGCTCGATCCGGGCGATCAGGGCACGAGGCAGAACTCGTTGCCCTCCGGGTCGGCCATGGTGACGAACGGGTCGGCGGGTTTCGTCGACCGGCCGATGACGCGCCCGCCGAGGGACCTGGCGTGCTCGACCGCAGCCTCGATGTCGCCCGTGCGGACATCCAGGTGCACCCGGTTTTTCGCCACCTTCTCCTCGGGTACCCGCTGGAAGTACAGCCGTGGCCCGTCGCCGGCCGGGTCGACGATCGTCATCCCGGCCGCCGCCTCGTCGGCGCTCACGCCGTGCGCCGCGTCGTATTCCGCCCAGCTGTCGAATCCGCGCGGCGGCGGTTCCTCGACGTAGCCGAGCAGCGCGGCCCAGAAGGGTCCGAGGGTGGCGGGGTCACGGCAGTCGACCGTCACACCGAAGCGTCGCGACACCCGATCAGTCTCGCCCCGGAGTCCGACTGCGGGTTTCCGGCCGCGTTCGTCGAGCCGCCGCCGGTCAGGACCCGTCGGGACCGGGCACCGGACGCGGCTCGCCGCCGGCCCGGTCGCCGCCGGTCACCTTCTCCTTGAGGTCGCCCACCGTGTCGACGACCGCGTGACCGACGCTCCCGGCGACCACCTTCGTCTTCTCCCAGGCCGGCGCCGCCACTTCCGCGGCCTTGTGGGTCAGGTCACCGGCGACGTCCTTGGTCTTCTCCCAGGCGGGACCCGCGACGTCCTTGGCCTTGTCGGCCACATCGTCCGCGACGTCCTTGGCCTTCTCCCAGGCCGGCCCCGCGACGTTCTTGGCCTTGTCGGCGACGTCATCGGCGACCTCTTTGGCCTTGCCGGTGAGGTCCTCCGCGGCGTCCTTGGCCTTGTCGGCGAAGCTCATCTTCACTCGCCCCTTTCCGCTGCTCAGGGAACCACGCGGCATGCGTGGGAGGCTCTCGGCATGAACGTACCGGCCCCGGATCCGGCCGACGACGGCCGGCGGGCACCCGACGGCGCGCCGCACGGAACCGCCGACGACCAGCGGGCGCGCGCCGCCCGGCGCCGGCGACTGGACGAGGTGTTCGGCGACGTGCTGCCGGGCGTCACCGGCGACGAGCGCGGTCCCGGCTCCCGGTCCGCCCCGGGATCCGACGACGAGTGGTACCGGCAGAACCGCCCGCCGCACCATGGTTGACCGCGACCGGGGCTCGGGTCAGCGCGCGGTCGGGGGAGCGTCCGACCGCGGTGTGCCCGCCGGGGCCCCCGGGCCCTCGACCGGGACGACCGCGCCGGTGCGCAACAGGTCGCGGATCTGAACGAGCAGCTCGACCTCCGTGGGGTCCGCCTTCACCTCGACCTTGGCGGCCGACGTCCGGGCGAGCAGCTTCTTCATCGGCGCGACGAAGACGAAGTAGACCACCGCCGCCGTGACGATGAACGTGATCAGCGCGGTGATGATCGCGCCGATGTTGATGAAGGTATCCGGCTTGTCCGGGTCGACGTAGAAGCCCCAGCCGCCCGCGTCGACGCCGCCGATCGCGTTCAGCACCGGCTGGATCAGGTTGCCGGTGATGGCCGCGATCACGGCGGTGAAGGCGGCGCCGATGACCACGGCGACCGCGAGGTCGATGACGTTCCCGCGCAGCAGGAAGTCCTTGAATCCCTTGAGCATGTGTCTCCCCGGAATGACATCGCGGCGACTTCCGGCTTCGATGCCCGAGCCCCCGACCGGCGTGACCGATCGGCGTCTCCCCCGACCGGCGTGACCGATCGGCGGCTCCCAGACCGGCGGGGCAGACCCTACCCGGCGCTCGAGTCGACGCCGTGAATGCCCGGCCGGGCGATCAGGCGAATCGCAGCGCGATGGAGCCGGCCAGGGTGGCCGCGGCGAGTCGATCCGCGACGTCGACGGGCACAGACAGCACGACCGGGCGTTCCGCCGGGCCGCTGTCCGGTGCGGGCGCGATGCGCAGCACGACGGCGTCCGAGGCGAGCGGCTGTGCGGCGCCGTCGTCCCCGACGGTGAGCACGGCGACACGCATGCCGGGCTCGAGCAGGCCAACGATGGCCGGATCCGCGGGGCGCACCGGCACGGCGGCCCGTCCGGGTCCCGGACTCGGCCCGGCAGCGGCGACCAGCCGGACGTCGGTGATCACCTCCCCGCGCCGGGCGGCGCCGGCGAGCGTGCGGCCGACGACCGACGCCGAGTCCGCCAGCGCGCCGTCCGGCGGCACCAGGTCGCGAACCAGCGCGACGTCGCCCTCCGCCAGGCTGCTGCCGATCGGCAGGTCGCGGGTCAGCACCAGCACCGGGATGCCCGGGTCCGGAGCGCGCTCGGGCAGCAGCGCGATGGCGCCGGCCAGCACCAGCAGCGCGACGGCGACCACCCGGCGCAGGATGCGCGGCAGCCTGCCGCCCTTTCGGTAGCCCGCCCGGACCAGCCAGATGCGCTGTGCCAGCGAGGGATTCAACGCTCGGGGGGAGTCTCGTCGGCCGGCCACGAGCCGCAACCGTAGGCGCTCGGGCCGGCGCGGTGGGGTGGCGGCGGCTGAATGTGCACAACTCCGCCGCGGGAACGATGCCCGGCCGGCGCCGCGATCAGGTGACCCGCAGGATCCGGTCGTCGCCGTCGCGGTCGTCGCCGCGGCCGTCGGTGTTCGACGTCGTGAGCCAGAGGCTGCCGTCGGGCGCGAGCACGACGGTGCGCAGCCGGCCGTACTGCCCGGTGAACAGCTCGATCGGGTCGGCCGCGCCGGCGCCGTCGATGGGGATGCGCCACAACCGTTCTCCGTTGAGCGAGGCCATGAAGACCGCGCCGTCCGCGACGGCGATGCCGCTCGGCGAGGCGTCATCGGTCGCCCACACCTTCACCGGCGCTGTGAAACGCCCGCTGTCGTCGGGACCCTCGACCTCGGGCCAGCCGTAGTTCGCGCCCGGCTCGATCAGATTCAGCTCGTCCCAGGTGTTCTGGCCGAACTCGGCCGACCACAGAGCGCCGTCCGGCGCGAAGGCCAGGCCCTGCACGTTGCGGTGGCCGAAGGAGTAGATCAGCGGCTGGTCGGGGAACGGATTGCCCGGTGCCGGCGACCCGTCCGGCGCCACCCGCAGGATCTTGCCGCCGAGGTATCCGAGATCCTGTGCGCCGTCGCGGTTCTGGGCATCGCCGGTGCCGATGTAGAGCAGCCCGTCCGGGCCGAAGACCATCCGGCCGCCGTCGTGCGTGCCGGCCTTGGGGATGCCGTCGAGGATCACCCGCGGCTCGCCGAGTCGCCCGTCGCGGTAGTCGACGGTCACCACCCGGTTGTCGTCCGCGGCGGTGAAGTACAGGTACAGCAGGGCGTCCTGCGCGAACCGGGGCGACACGGCGATGCCGAGCAGGCCGCCCTCGCCGCCGGGCTCCACCCCGGGGATCGTGCCCAGCTCGGTCTTCGACCCGTCGGCGGTGACCAGGGTGACGGCCGCGTCATCGCGACCGGTGACGACCGCGTTGCCGTCGGGCAGGAAGCCGACGCCCCACGGCGTGTTCAGGTCGGTGACGACGGTGCCCGCCACCGTGCCGGCGATCGGGCGCGCCACGCCGGTCGGGGCCCCCGCGGACGCACCCGTCCCCGCCTGCGTGGTCGTCGCCGGCGTTGCGGGTTCGGTCGACGACGGAGCTGGGGACGGGGTCGACGCGGTGCCCGCCGGGCTGCCGGGGGAACCGGTGACGCCCCGGCTCGGTGGGGAGACCGAACCGGTCGCCCCGGACGTCGCGGTGCAGGCGGAGAGCGCCAGCGCGAGCGCGGCCAGCGGTGCGATCACCCGGCCGGAGCTGCCGGAGCGGCGGGAGGCTTGCGGGGAGGGGCGGCGAGCCGTCACCTGATCCAGTATGCGTGCCTCAGCTGGCGACGGCCTTCGAGCGCGAGGAGGACGAGCCGCCGGACGACGAACCGGCGGACGTGCCCGACCCGCCGCCGGGGCCGGAGCCCGAGGTGCCGGCCGCCGGCTTGGCGGCGGCTCTTCGACGAGCCGGCCGGGCCGGAGCCGTCGGACTTGCCGGAGTCGCCCGACTTGGCCGCCGCGGCCTCCTTCCCGCCGCCCGACGTGCCGCCGTCGGACGTGCCGCCCTCCGACTTGCCGGCGGCGCGGGAATCCGTTCGATAGAAGCCGCTGCCCTTGAACACGACACCCACGGAGCCGTAGACCTTGCGCAGCTGCCCGCCGCATTCCGGGCAGGAGGTCAGCGCGTCGTCGGTGAACGACTGGACCGCCTCGAAGCGGTGGCCGCAGTCGACGCACCGGTACTGATACGTGGGCACGAGTCCTCCGGATCCGCCGCGCGGGTGGTCGTGCGCGGTCGATGCTGGTCGACGGCGCCGAGTCCTGCTGGCACTCGACACCGGAGACTGCCAGATTCGATGATGCGCTTCCGGCCCGCGCCCGTGCAAATGTCGGCCGGCGTTGCCGGGTCGGCCGCACTGGGCCGTCACGGTCGGGGCAAAGCCACCAGGCCGGCCGACGGCACGGCGGCGGCGGTCACTCGCTCGTCGAACAGGTCGGTCGGCACGTCGTCGACCAGCTCGCCGTCGAAGAGCACCGCGATCCGGTCGGGACCGTCGCCCATCAGCGCGAGGGTGCGGTCGTAGTGTCCGCCGCCCCGGCCGAGCCGGTGGCCCGCGCGGTCGACGGCGAGGGCGGGGACGAGCACCGCCGTGACGGCCCGGATCGCCGCCGGACCGAGGCGCGGGCCGGTCGGCTCCGCGATGCCGAGCGCGCCGGGGCGGGTCGGGCTCGGGTGGTCCACCCAGTCGAGCGGCTCGGGTCCGCGCACCACGGGCAGCAGGACCCGGGCGCCGCGCCCGGCCAGCGCGTCGAGCAGGTCGGCGGCCAGCGGCTCGCTCGGCAGCGGCAGGTACGCCGCGACGACGGCGTGTCCCCGCAGCGCGTCGAGCAGGTGCCGCCCGTTCGCGACGGCGGCCGCGCGCCGGTCCTCGGCCGAGCGGGCCCGGCGCGCCGCGACGAGGGCCTCGCGCATCCGGCCCTTGGCCGCTGCGACCGCTGCGTCCTCGTCGGCGGGCGTCGCGCCGACGCCGTCCGCGTCGGGGGACGTCACGGGCGGTCCTCGACCAGGAAGAGGTTGGTCTCGGCCCGGCCGATGTCGAGCGCAACCAGCCAGCCGAGGCCGGGTGCCCAGGTCAGGCCTTCGGCCTTGTGCTGCCGGCTCGCGAAGAGCTCGCGCGGGAGCGGCCAGGTGACGACCTCGGCCGTGCCGCCGGCGGGCGCAAGGTCGACCGCGATGGCGTCCGGGTCGGGCGTCAGCACGCCGCCGGCGATGCCGGCCGTGGCCACCGCGAAGAGGTCGTCCTCGACGGCGAGAAGTTGGTGGCCGACCCCCGACGGGTTCTGGCGCACCGCCAGACCGGACGCCTCGCGCAGCGGGAGCGTCCAGCTGCCGAGCACTCGGCTCATGCCGTTCCGTCCGTCGCAGCCACGCAGAGAGCGTTGCACCGGGCCGACGCGGGCGCGGGGGCCGGGTCGGCACAGGCGCACGGGTTACGGTTACCGACCATGAATCACGACGCCCGGTCCGCAGTGACCGCGCGCGCCCGTTTCGGCCGGGGCGTGCGGCCGTGACGGCGATGCGGTCGGTCAGCGAGCAGCTCGACGCGGTGCTCGCGACCGCCGTCACCCCGCCGGCCGTCCGGGTGGCGATCTCCGAGGCGCACGGGCTGCTGTGCGCGGAGGAGGTGGTGGCCTCCCAGGCGCTGCCGGCGTTCGACCAGGCCGCGGTCGACGGCTACGCCGTGCGCTCGGTGGACGTGGCGATCGCCGCGGAGGGTCACCCCGTGGTGCTGCCGGTCGTCGGCTCCATCGAGGCCGGCGTGCGCACCCCGCACCGGCTGCAGCCGCAGCAGACCGTGTACGTCGAGACCGGCGCGGCGCTGCCGGCGGTCGCCGACGCGGTGGTGCCGCGGTCGCACACGCAGGGCGGCGGCGCCCGGGTCTCGGTGACCAAGACCGTGCCGTCGGGTGCCTACGTGCGCCGGACCGGCGAGGACGTGCAGCCGGGCGACATCGCCGTCCGCTCCGGCGCGTTCATCGGCTCGGCGCAGGTCGGCCTGCTTGCCGCGGTGGGCCGGGACAAGGTGCTGGTGCACCCGCGGCCGCGGCTGTCGATCATCGCCGTGGGCAACGAGCTGGTGGACACGTCGCGCACCCCCGGTCCCGGGCAGGTCTACGACGTCAACTCCTTCGCGCTGGCCGCCGCCGCCCGCGACGCCGGGGCGGAGGCGACCCGGGTGGGCATCGCGCACAGCGACCCGCGCCGGCTGCGCGAGCTGGTAGAGGCGCGGCTGCTGGTCTCGGAGATGGTGGTGCTGGCCGGCGCCGCCGGCGGGCACAGCGCCGAGCTCGTGGTGGAGGCGCTGGCCGACCTGGGCAACCTCGAGCTCATGCGGGTGGCGATGCAGCCCGGGTCCGCGCAGGGCTTCGGGCTGCTGGGCACCGACCGGGTGCCGACGTTCCTGCTGCCGGGCAACCCGGTGTCCGCGCTGGTCGTGTTCGAGGTGATGGTGCGGCCGATGCTGCGCGTCATGCTCGGCCGGCGGAACCCGTTCCGCCGCACGGTGAATGCCCGGACTCTCGAGCCGATCACCTCGCCCCCAGGGCGCCGCCAGTTCCTCCGCGGGCAGCTCATGCGTGACGACGAGAACGACTACCTGGTACACATTCTCGGCGGTGGCGGCACCCACCTGCTGGCGTCGCTGGCCGAGGCGAACTGCCTGGTGCTGATCGACGAGCAGACGACGGAGTTGGCACCCGGGGCCGAGGTCCCCGTCTCCTTCCTCGCGCAGCGGGCGTAACGATGGTCGGGCCGGCCGGGTATCCGGCCGGGATGGTCGGGTTGGTGCAGAGTCGCCATCCGGGCTGGCCGGTCCGGTTGGGTCCGGTACTCACCGGCGCGGGTCGGGTCGAGACCCGGGTGCTGCGGCGTGGGGACGGCACCGCCTGGGTGCAGGCACGGGTGCAGGACGAGCACCTGATCGCCCGCTGGGACGCGACCAGCGAGCTGAGCTGGCACGACCGGCACAGCCGGGCCGCGTGGGTGGCGCACCGCCGGATGCTGCGGATCGGCGCCCGGCGCGGCGAGGTGGTGCCGATGGCGATCACCGTGGACGGCGAGTTCGCGGGCCAGGTCACGCTGGGCGGGATCCAGCGCGGGGCCCTGCGCTCGGGCTGGGTCGGCTACTGGGTGCACTCCCGGTTCCAGGGCAAGGGTGTCGCCACCGCGGCGGTCGCGATGCTGGTCGCGCACGGCTTCGGCCCCGTCGGCCTGCACCGCATCGAGGCCACCATCGCGCCCGAGAACGTCTCCAGCCGACGGGTTGTCGAGCATCTGGGCTTCCGGCTCGAGGGACACCTGATGCGCTACCTGGACATCGACGGTTCCTGGCACGACCACCTGCTCTATGCCATGACCGTCGAGGAGCTCAACGGCGGCCTCACCGAGCTCCTAGCGCGGTGGCGCGGCGCCGGCTGATCGCTGGTGCTCGCCCGGCGGCGGGGCATCCGCCGTGGCGGGGCGCCGCATCCGGCCCGAGTTCGTCCGACCGGTCACTGCGTGTCTCCCAGGAGTGGCGGTCGCTCGTCGTTAGCGTGAACGAGACCAATCGGTCTGCCGTTTGCGCGCCGTCTACCCGTTCGGCGCAGAGGGGAGGACCTCGGTGAACATCCCGACTTCGCTGATCGTGGTCCTGCTCGTGGCCGCTTGGCTCGTCGTGCTGGTGCCGATGGTGGCGCGCCGGCGAGATCGCGTGCCGCAGACCCCCGCCGACGGCACCCGGGTGCTCGCCAAGGCGAAGGCGACCCTGCGCCGCAGGCCCCGGCCGGGACGGCGGGTGGCCGGCGCGCCCGATGGCGAGAACCGCGACGAGGAGGCCCTGGTGACTGTGGGAGGCCGGACCGAGCACGAGCCGGTGGACGCGGCGGACGAGTGGGCATCGGCCCAGGCCGAAGCCCGCGCCCGACGGACGTCCGCACCCCAGCGACAGCCGGAGGTCGAAGCGTCCGGCGGGTTCTCGCCGGACGAGATCGATCACGAGACGATCAGAGCCGATGACGAGACCCCGGACGGGAAGCGCGGGGAGCCCGGCCGGGACCGGCTGATCGCGTCGAGCGACGACCCGGTCGACGCAGCGCACCCGGCGGACGCCGCGGAGTCCGTCGAGAGCGAGGAGCCGGCGCTGTTCGACGAAACCGGTCCGTCGCAGCCCGGGCGGGCGTCCGCGCCGGACGAGTTCGACGAGACCGAATGGGAGGCCGCCCAGCCGCGCGCCGACTGGAGCGAACAGCAGCCGGCCGAGGGGGTCGAGGGGCCGGTCAGCGAGGAGGAGCTCCGACCGGTCCCGCAGCGGGCGGGTCGCGGCGGCTTCGACCCGGAGGCAGCCGAGGCGACCCGCGCCTACAAGTACCGGCAACGCCGGCGGATCACCCTGGTCCTGCTGGTCCTCACGGTGGTGTTCGCCGTGGCCGCGCCGCTGACCGCGATGGCGCCGCTCTGGATCGGCGCCGCCGTGTCTTTCCTGCTCCTCGTCGGGTACCTGTCGTACCTGCGTCGTCAGGTCCGGATCGAGAACGCGATCCGCCAGCGCCGGATGGAGCGGCTGCAGCGGGCACGCCAGATCCGCCCCGAGTACGGCCGTTCCCGGCGTCGCCCCCGGTCGGGCGCTCGCGGGCGCGAGGTGGTCGAGTTCGACGACGGCGATCCGAGCTTCGACGACTTGGCGGAGTTCGAGCCGGTCCGGTACCGCCGGGCCGTCTGACCTGCGCCGGGACGGCGATCGTGCCGTTCGGCGCGCCCGCCCGGCACTGCTACCCTTGCTGTCGGCTCGCGGAGGGATCCGGGACGCCGAGGGGCTGTAGCGCAGTTGGTAGCGCGCTTCGTTCGCATCGAAGAGGTCCGGGGTTCGATTCCCCGCAGCTCCACCCACGTGAAGGGTCCTGACTCGAACATGTGAGTCAGAACCTTTGTGCTGTCGGGCATCAGATAGGCATCAGTCGGCATCGTCCAGCGCCCGCAGGATGCGTCCGGCGTCGTCGGTGCGCCGGGTGTACAGGTCGAGGGTGGTCGAGGCCCGCTCGTGGCCCATGACCTGCTGGACCATGTTCGGGGGAACGCCGTCGTCGACGAGCCAGGTCGCATAGGAATGCCTCAGATCGTGATACCGCAACCCGCCGGCCTGGCGGCGGGCGACCTGAGCGACGGCGGTTTCTTCGGCCGAGTACCTGCGCAAACCGTCTGCGCGGCAGTGTTTTGTCGCGGCGGGTCCGCCTTCACACCGAAAAGGTCGCCTCGCGCCGATTACCACGAACGAGCGCCCCGCTGGATAGTCTCAATTTTGGTCTAAGTTCCGTCTGTTCGCCGCCGTCTCCGCTCAAACCCCCAATACCTATTTCAGCTCAAAGCCTATTGCAGCCCACCACAAACGTACGTTCGCGAACTTGGAAAGCGCGTTGCGTTAATTCATCCGCCAGGGTTCGGCGACCCCACACCAGAGCGGTCCGTTCAACGGGGAAGGTCAGACCACCAGGGGAGGTTCGACGAGTGCCATCATCGTGGTCAGCTTTGAGTCGATCGTTGGATGTCCTCGCGATCGACCTGCCCCGTTTCGGCGAGTCTGCGGGCCACGTCGCGGAGCTTTTCGTTGAGCCGCTGCGATGAGCGTCGCAGTGCGTCGAACGCCTCCTCTGGGGGGATCTTGAGCCGCTCCATCAGGATGCCCTTGGCCTGCCCGATGACATCTCGGGACGACAGAGCAATGCGCAGGTTGTGTTCGATCTGCTGGAGCGCGCTGCGTTCGTGAACCGCCCGCGCAGCGACCGACGCGTGCGCGGCCAGGATGAGTCCGATTTCCTGCGCCTCGTCGTCGAACGCATTCGCAACGACGCCGTAGGAGTTCAACGATCCCCTACCGGAGTTGGCGGTGGAGCGGCCGGCTCCGGTCAGGCGGTAGGAAAGCACCGACTGAACACCGAAGTCGGTTGGACGGGAGGCCAGCGTCGGCCAGCGCCCGTCGGGGAACGACTGCGCGTACACGACCGGTGCGTCCACCGCATCCAGGCAAGGGCCCTCGTGGGCTTCGTACTGCACCTCATCGACCGACGTCGCGTCGGGGTCGGTGGTGGAGGCCGTTCGATGCCCGCCGTCGTCGTGGAGCGTGATGCTGGCCATTTCGCAGCCACTGACGGTGGAGACGGCTGTTTCCGCGATCCGCTGGAGAACCTCGTCGTAGGAGTCGGAGGTGTACAGGTGCTCGGCGATGGCGGCGAACGCCGTCGCCAGGCGCAGGGAGGGATTGTCCGTGTGCCGTCGCTTCGTCGCCTGTTCCCGGTCTGCTGCGGCGGTGTCTCGATCACCAGCGGTCTTGTCTCGGTCACGGTTCGCCTGGCCGCGGGCAGCGCGGTCTTCGGCCAGCTGCGCGGCACTGGGCTCCGCAGGCATACCCAAGTCGTCAGCTCGGGCGGCCAACCGCCGTTCCCACTCGTCCAGCGCTGCTTCCCGCGCGTCGGCCGTCGCCTCCCGGGCCTGGGCCACTGCGTCTCGCTCCGCCGCGATGTCGTCTCGCCGGTCCGCTACGAACTCCCGCTTTTCGGCGGCCCAGTCCCGTTCCTCGTCGTTCGACTGAGCAGACATGGTGGACCTCCGAGCGCGCATGCACCGGGGCCTCTTGGCTCCAGATATCACTCTAGAACTGGCAGGACAGTCCGTTCAAATCGTTCTCCCTACCCAGCGACAACGCGGGTCCAGGCAACCCACGGCCGCCCCGTCCCAGCTCGCGGACCGAAGCAAGCCGGGCCTGCCCTCAGGTGGGGTGCTCGCCGAATGCCGCATCCTGTGGTGTGGTCAGGGATAGCTTGCCGGGCCGGGCGCCAGCGCGGAGTTCGTCTCCGCGGGAGGCGGTGGGTTTCGGAGCCGCAAGGATGGGTACCAGCGGCACACGGAGTTCGTCTGTCCCGGGCTGGGGTGCTCCGAGGTCTGGTCGGTCGAGCAGACGCGCCGGCCAGGCCGCCCGACGCCCGCAAGCGTGCCGACGAACCCCTCATCTCCGACATGTTCACCGCGGTTGGCCGGATGACTTCCAGATCGGGCTGCCGCACCGGACATGGAAGGACATGGAGCGGTGGCCGAGTGCCCGGCGACGGACAGAGGCCATGCGCATCGCAAAGGCACCTCGATCAGCGCCAAACGCCGACCGTTAGCAATGGTCCCCAACCGTGCCACCGGCGCGAGCGGCGACATCCGTTACTCGCCTTGGCCTGTGATCCGCGTTCGTATCGAAGAGGTCCGGGGTTCGATTCCCGCACCTCCACCCACATCGACGGCGTCGTCTCGACCGTCGTCAGGGCGTCTCGGCTCATCCGCCGGACTGCGACTCGATCGTGTCGAGGTCGCGTGCGGCGTAGCGGTGGTGCTCCCACTCCTCCTCGAGGATCACGTGCAGGCACGACCGGGTGGTCTCCGGATACTCCGGTGCCCACGGGTTCTTTCGCGTCGCGGCCAGCTCGTCCGGCGTGACCGTGGCGAGGAAGTCGCGCACCATGGCGACGCGGCCCGCCCTGACCTCGAGCACGTCGGCGTACGACGGCGTGACGGACGTGAAGATCGACATGTCCAGGCCGTCGTCCGCGGCGCCGGGGCCCGCTTGACCGATCGGGTGAAACGGCTGGTCGATCTCCAGGATCGCCCGGCCCAGCCACGCATCCGTGGCAAGGACCAGGTGCCGCAGCGTCTGCGCGAACGACCACTCGCCGTCCACCGAGACGTCGACCGTGCCGGCCGGCATCGCCGCGACGCGAGCGAGCGTGGCCGCCCAGGTGCGTTCGAGGGCGGACCACGCCGCGCGCAGGCCGTCCGGATCTCCGGCGCGCCGGTCGGCGCGGCCGGGAAAGCGGCGATCGAGTTCGGCCTCGACCATCGGGATCACGTCGACGCCGTTGACGCGCAAGAAGCTCTCGCCGCTGGAGAGCCACGGTGCGTCGATGTCCGCCCCCTGCACGTCGACCTCGCGCATCACCACGCCGGACAGGTCGGCCCTGACGAACCGGGCGCCACGCAGGTTCGCGTCGACGAACTCCGCGCCCTGCAGGTCGTCGGAGCCGGTGAAGGTTGCCATGACGTCTCCTTGTCGAGCTGTGCCGCCGGCGCTGGTCGGCCCGTTGCAGCGAGCGGAGATGGCATTGTGCTGGACGATCCGCAGAGCTGTCGATGCCGCGGCCACGGCGACCGCAGGCAGCCCACCGAGCTCGATTGCGCCCGGTGCCGGGATCGCACACACGCCGCAGCGGTCGTGGCCGGGTCCCGCCGACGGCGTCGTCGGTCGGCGGTGTCGTCAGCCGGAGTAGGTGCCGCCCACCGCGACGACCGCGTCGGCCTGCAACGGCCCGATCCCGCTCCCGCGCAGCACGATCACGGCGTCGATGTTCCCGCCGACCCTGGTGATGCCGGTGTAGGTGAGTGGGACGCTCAGTGGGCGCCCGTTGACCGTGCCGTCGAAATGCCCGCGGAATTGGAAGACGTCGAAGTACGTGCCGGGCGGGTTCGTCGCGACGTCGGAGCACGGCGCCGCTACGAGAGCATTGGTGGTTCCGGCGGCTTCGCCTTTCAGCGAGCCGGAGAATGTCAGCACCCCGTTCACCGTGAGCAGGCAACTGCCGTAGGGCTTGTCCCGGAGCTGAAGGGACTGGAAATCGACGTCCGCCGTAAAATCGCCCCTGATCGAGGGCGAGGCGGCACCACCCCACGCCGGCACCGCCAGCGCGATGCACAGGAACACGCTGATGACAGCCGCGCGCAGCACCCGCATGTCGATCCCCGTTCGTCCGAACCTCGGCCCCGACGTCGGAAGAGGACATTACTCGGATCCCCCGAGAATGAGCGAACGAGCGCCGAGGCGGGACCGCGCTTTCCGTCGTGATTCGGCACCGCTGCCGGGTGCCGACACGACGCGCACGATTTTCGCGGCGAAATCGACGCTCCACCGTGGGATTGACCCTGCGAGTAGCGTCGCTAAGCACAGCGAACCGGAGGCGGCATGCTGAATCCGCAGGTGCACCCGTCGCTCGGCGAGGCGGCCCGGGGGTGGGTGCGGCGGGGCCAGGGGATGGTCATCGCGGGCAAGCTCGTGGCCCGGGCCGCCGACGGCCGGACGTTCCCTGCCGTCGATGCGTCGACCGGCGAGACGATCGTCGATCTTCCGCGCGCCGGGCCGGACGACGTGGACGCGGCCGTCGCCGCGGCGCGCGCCGCCTTCGACGAGGGCCCATGGCCGCACCTGGGTCCCGACCGCCGGGCGGCGGCCATGGAGCGCCTGGCGGACCTGATCGAGGAGAACCTCGACGCGCTGGCGGAACTGGAGTCCCTCGAGAACGGGCTGCCCATTCGGGACGCCTTGAACACCGACCTGCCCACCGTCGTGCGGCGGTTGCGGTATCACTCGAGTTGGCCGATGCGGATCGAGGGGCGGACGATCCCGGTCTCGCACCCGGACGTCCACGTGTACACCCGTCGGGAGCCGATCGGCGTCGTGGGTGCGATCACCCCGTCGAACAGCCCCCTGCGGGAGTCCGAGCGGGAGGTCGGCCGGGCACTGGCCGCCGGCTGCACCATCGTCCTGAAACCGTCCGAGCACGGCTCACTCACCACGGTCGGCGTGGCGCAGCTCGCCCTCGAGGCCGGGATCCCGCCCGGCGTGATCAACGTGATCACCGGCTTGGGCGACACGGGTACCGAGCTGGCCGGGCATGCCGGCGTCGACCTCTTCTCGTTCACGGGGTCGTCGGCGGTCGGCCGGCGCGTCGCGGCGACGTGCGCCCCGCAGATGACGAAGATGCTGCTCCAGCTGGGCGGCAAGAGCCCGGCCATCGTGCTGCCCGATGCCGACGTCGATGCGGTCGCCACGGATCTCGTGCGGGCGCTGCTGCCCGGCGGCTCCCACGGCGGCCGGCCGGGGTCCCGGCTCTACGTGCACGAGGATCAGGCCGACGACATGGTGAATCGGCTCATCGAGCTAGCCCGTCCCCTGCGGATCGGGCACGCTCTCGACCCCGGCACCGAGATCGGGCCCCTGCCGTCGATCGACCACCAGCGGGAGGCGGCCGACGCCGTCGGTTCCGCGGTGGCCGACGGTGCGTCCCTGCTGTTGGGTGGCACGGCGAATCCCGCCGGAACGCCGGCGGGCGGCGCGTTCTTCGAACCGACCCTGCTCGCCGACGTGCCCGACGACGCGATCGCGGCGCAGGAGGACATCAGGATGGGACCCGTGCTGTGCGTTCTGACGTACCGGCGGGTCGACGAGGCGGTGCGGCGGGCGAACGACTCGTCCTACGGGCTGACCGCCAGCGTCTGGGCCAGGGACACCGTCGCCGCCGAAGCGGTCGCCGCCCGCCTCCGCACCGGCACGGTGTGGATCAACTGCCACAGCCTGCGCGAGGCCACGACGCCCTACGGCGGGTTCAAGCAGTCCGGCCTCGGGCGCACCGGTGGGGCCGAGGGCATCGATCCGTACCTCGAGACCAAGTGCGTGTGGGTCAAACGCGAACGCCCGGTCTTCTGACCGGCAGCACGCCCCACGGCAAGGGGTGGGTGCTGTTCGCCGGCGCCACCGTCATGGCCATGGCGTCGATGGACACCCTCATCGTCAACGTCGCGTTGCCGTCCATCGCGGCGGAGTTCACCGTGCCGTCCACGACCGCAGCGTGGGTGGTCACGGTGTACCTCATGACGGGGATGATCTTCCTGTCGGTCGGCGGCCGGTTCGGTGACAGCCTGGGCCGGCGGCGGACGATGATCATCGGCATCGCGGTGTTCGGAGCCGGATCGGTGATCTGCGGGTCGGCGCAGAACGTCGGGTGGCTCATCGCGGGTCGGGCAGTGCAGGGAATGGGCGCCGGCCTGATGATGCCGTCGTCCCGGGCGATCGTGTTCGCGACCTACCCGAAGGAACAGTGGGGACGGGCATCCGGTGTCGTCGCCGGCGCGGCGGCCCTCGGGGTGGTCGGCGGGCCCCTCTGGGGTGGTGCGCTGACCGACACCGTCGGTTGGCGGGCGGTCTTCTATCTGCACGTGCCGCTGGCCGTCGCCGCCGTGGTGGTCACGGCGCTCACCGTGCCGGAGTCCCGCGATCCGGCCGCGCGCCGCGGCGCCGACGTCGGCGGGCTGGTGCTGCTCACCGTCGGACTGTGCGGCCTGCTGTTCGCGCTGCTGACGGATCCCGGCGCGGCGGCCCGCTGGTCGCTGCTGGCCGGGGCGGTCCTCGCGCTGGCGGCGTTCGTCCTGGTCGAGCTGCGCTCCACATCCCCGATCATCGAGCTCCGGGCGCTCACCAGCAGGCACCTGCTCGCCAGCTGCGTGGTGAAACTGACCTGCGGTTTCGTGCTGGTCACCCTGCTGTTCCTGCTGGTGCACTACGTCCAGGCGGTGCGCGGGGCCAGCGCGTTCCAGGCCGGTCTGCTGGCCATCCCGCTGATGGGCACGGCGCTCGTGATGGCGCCGGTCTCCGGAATGCTCTGCGACCGATTCGGCACCCGGATCCCGCTGGTCGCCGGCATGGCAGCGCTCGCGCTCGGACTGGTCGTGTTCGCCGGGCTGACGGTGAGCACTCCCTACTGGCTGCTCGTGCCGGCCTGCCTGCTCATCAGCATCTCCGGCGAGGTCCTGGCCGCTGCGAGCACCGTGAGCGGCATCGGCGCGGTCGACCTCGGCAAGGCGGCCCAGGCGTCCGCGGTGCTCTCGTTCTCGCGGCGCATCGGCGGGCTGGTCGGAGTCGCGAGCTGCGTGGCGCTGTTCCATGCGCTGCTGACATCCCGGGTGCAGGACACCTTGCCGAGGGACGTGGACCCGGCGACGACGTCGGCGGTCAGCTCCGCGCTGACGGACGCGGGCGGCGCGACGACTCCGCCACCGCTGGCCGGCCTCGGCCCGACCGTCGAGCGGGTCGCGGACGTGGCCTTCGCGTCGGCACTGTCCACCGTCATCCTCGTGCCGCTGGCCGTGGTGGTCGTGGCGGGCGCCGCGACGGTCGTGCTGACCCGCAGGCCCGTCCCCGCCGCACTGCTCTAGCGGCAGTCGAGATGCGGTTCGGCGTCGACCATGTCGTGCCGGCCCGAATCCGGCGGTGTCGGCGACGTGCAGACCGTCGCACCACCCTCAGCGGTCGTACACGTTCAGCGGGTACGGCGCCTCCCCGGGGTTCTCCGGACCGTCCGGCGGATTGGGGGTGCAGCGGCCGACCGAGATGCTGCAGCCGGAGATCGGCATGCCGGCTCCGGAGAGCACGGTCATGTCGGCCGTGTAGGTGCCGATGGACTTGCCCTGGTCGTCGAGAATGTCGTAGGTCGCCTGGTCTTGCTGGTTCAGGAAGAACATGAAGGTGACCTCGAAGTCGTCCGTGCCCTTGGGCGGCAGGACGTGACCGATCGGCGGCAGGCCGTCGAAGTACTTGCCGGTCACGCTTTTCAGCTCGAGGTTGTGGGTGCCGCCGTTCCAGACGTGGAACCCGCGGCTGAACTGCGGCTGGGACACCTGGGCGTCGGCCGGGGAGCCGGCTGCGACCGGCGCGGCGTTCGCGGCGGTGGCGGTGAGCGCCCCGGTGGCGAGGGCGGCCGGGACGAGGGCGGCGAGCAGGAGGGCGCGGGCGCGGGGCCGGCGACCGGGCGCCTGCGTGCGACGGTCTCGGGTGATGGTCACGGGGGCCTCTCGGGTGTTCGGGAAATGCTCGGCTGTGGTGGAATCCATACTGGGGGCGGCGATCTGCCGCAGGAGTCGACCGCCCGGGCCTGCCACCGCATGAATCGGCGTCCGCCGATCGGTGGACACGACGCGATCGAACGCGCCGGGAACACGCAAGAGGGCCACCCGTCACCGCTAGCGTGCAGCCGTGACCGAGCCCGCCGCCGCCAGGGTGCCGGTCGCGCCGATCCTGCTGCTGCTCTTCGCGACGGGCTGGGCGGCGAACCACTTCGCCGCACTGCTGCCGGTCCTGCAGCGCGACGAGGGCCTCTCGGCGGGCCTGCTCGCGGGGGCGTACGGCATCTACGCCATCGGCCTGCTTCCCGGTCTGCTGCTCGGCGGGAGCCTGTCGGACCGGATCGGGCGGCGACGGCTCGCGCTGCCGGGAGCCACGCTCGTGCTGGTCGGCACGCTGACCCTGCTGCTCTGGCACGACGCGGCCGGCCTGCTCACCGGTCGGTTGATCGTCGGGCTGGGGGCCGGCGCGACGTTCGGCGCCGGCACGGCCTGGGCCACCGATCGTCGCGGCTCGGCCGGGGCCACGCGGGCGGGAATCGCGCTCACCGCCGGTTTCGCGACCGGCCCCGTCGTCACCGGGCTTCTCGCGCAGTGGGCGCCGGCACCGATCGCCGTCACCTTCGGGTTGAGCGCGGTGCTGTCGCTGAGCGCGGTGCTCGCCGCTTCCCGGCTGTCGCCGATCGGCTCCGGACCGATCGCGTCGGTCGCCGCCGATCCGGCCGATCTCCGCGACATCAGCGCGCCGCGGTCCGCCGGACGGGCGCTCGGCTGGGCGCTGCCGATCGCGCCGTGGGTCTTCGCGGGCGCCGCGGTGGGTGTCGTCACCCTGCCGTCTCGACTCGATCAGGCGCTGCGGGGGCCGCTGCTCGCGGGGTTGGCGGCCGGGATCGTTCTCGGCGTCGGCATTCTCGTGCAGATACTGGCTCGCCGGCTGCGGGCGGGGCCCGGGGCGGGCGTCGTCGGCGCCGCATCGGCGGCGGCGGGCATGATCACCGCGGCGCTCGGCGGCGGCAGCCCGTCGGTCGCGCTGGTGGTCGCCGCCGCGGTGTTGCTCGGCACCGGGTACGGCCTCTGCCTGCGGGCCGGCCTGCTCGACCTGGCCGCGTACTCACCGCCGGCCCGGCGCGGCACGATGACCGGTATCTTCTACCTTGCAACCTATCTCGGCTTCGCTGTGCCGATCCTCCTGGAGGTTCTGCGTCCCGTTTCCGGACCCGCCGCCCCGCTGTACGCGCTGGCGGCGCTGGCCGCAAGCGCCGCCCTGCAGCGCTGGTGGCGACTCGCCCGGCGACCCGCGCCGTCGTGACGGCGTTCGCCCAGAGCGGATCCACCTGACGTCGCCCGCCTGGGTCGGCGAGCATGGCGCCGTGAGCGATCTCCAGTTCGGCGTCAACGTGCGTTCGGTCGATCCGGACCCGGGACTGCGCTCGTACGTCGAACGGGTCGACGAACTCGGGTTCGACATCCTGGCGCTGCCCGATCATCTCGGCGGGCCGTCGCCGTTCGCGACGCTCGCCGCGGCCGCGCAGATCAGCGACCGCTTGCGGCTCCGCACCTACGTGCTCAACGTCGGCTTCTGGAACCCCGCCCTGCTCGCGCGGGAGGTGGCCACCCTCGACGCCCTCTCGGACGGCCGCGCCGAGCTCGGCCTGGGCGCCGGGCACATGAAGTCGGAGCACGACGACGCGGGCCTGCCGTGGCCGCCGTTCGCCGAGCGCGTCGACCGGATGGAGCGGACGCTGGTCGAGGTTCGCGGCCGACTCGCCGACGAGCGCCACCAGCCGCGGCCCGTGCAGCGCCCCGTGCCGGTGGTCGTCGGCGCCATGTCGGCGGCGGGGCTCGCCGTCGCCGCCCGGCACGCGGATGTCGTCGCGTTCGCCGGCATCCGGCAGGTCAGGGGCGCGCCGCCGGGGACCTTCTCGCCGTCCTCGTCCGCCGAGACCGCCGACCGGGTGCGGGCCGTCCGCGAGGCCCTCGCCGGGCGCCGCGCCACGTTCGACTGCCTGCTCCAGGTCGTCTCGATCGATCGGGATCCGCGCGACGCGGCGGCCGAGATCTCGCGCGCCCTACCTGGTTTGACGGCCGACGAGGTGCTGGACTGCCCGTTCCTGCTGCTGGCCGCGGACGCCGCGGCCGCCGCCGCGGAACTCCGCCGCCGGCACCACGTGTTCGGGTTCGATCAGATCCTCACGCACGAGCGGAATCTCGAGGCCCTCGGCCGCGTCGCGGCGGCTTACCGGGCCGGCTGACCGACCCCTCGACGCGCAGCGAGCGCCCCTCCGGAGGTAGGGCGCTCGCTGCTGGACGCCGTCGGATGCCGACGGCGGGTTCGGTGCCTAGTTGTTCATGGCCTTGGGTTGTTCATGTCCTTGGCCTTGTTGGCCACGTTCTGCACGACGGAGTCGACATTGTCCGGCGTCTTCGACTGGATCGCCTGAGAAACCTGGTCGATGCGCTCGTCCGTGAGCAGCTCCTTCGCCTTGTCGATCATGCTGGACGACTCCTCCGATGCGGCCGCGGCCTGGCCGGTGTCGCCCGCCGCCGCGGCGTCCTTCGCCTCGGTCGCCTTGTTCTCGGCGCCACCCAGCAGATCCTTGGCCTTGTTGACCAGATCGTCCAGACCCATGGCGTTCCTCCCTCGTCGGCGACCGTCGCCGAACCTGCAGCGAATCTAACGCCGTTGATCGGCGAACGCATCCAAACCGGTCGAGAATTCGCGGTCGCCGCCCGTCGGGGTCGGCCTCTACCGTGTGCCACGTGGTGATCGAGAGCGACCAGACGCCCGAGCACCGGGCGCGGCAGCGGCGGGAGATGCCCGGCTACCCACGGCTCCGCGACCTGTGCCTGGCGATGCCGGGCGCCGAGGAGCGGGTCAGCCACGGCGAGCCGTCGTGGTTCGTCCGGAAGCAGTTCGTCACCTTCGCCGGGCGCCATCACGACGACCGGGTGGCCTTCTGGGCGGCAGCGCCGCCCGGCGACCAGCAGCACTGGGTCGCCACCGACCCGGAGCGCTTCTTCGTGCCGCCCTACGTCGGGCATCGCGGGTGGATCGGGGTCTATCTGGACGTCGAGCAGGACTGGACCGAGCTGGCCGAGGTCGTCGACGCCGCGTGGCGGTGCGTCGCTCCGGCGAAGCTGATCGCGCTGCGCGACGCCGAGACCGGCTGACGGGCCCGACCGCGCGTCACGCCGGCTCGTCCCCGTCGGCGGATCCGGCGGGCAGCAGCGGGTTCAGGGCGACGACGAGATCGAGCGCGTCGACCTCGTCGACCGTCTTGTCCTCCCGGTAGCGCAGCACCCTGGCGAAGCGCAGCGCGACGCCACCGGGGTACCGGGTCGACGCCTGCACGCCGTCGCAGGCGATCTCGGCGACGAGCGGCGGATCGACGAAGACCGTCGTCTTCGTGCGCCGCGACTCGCGGGCGAGGAACTGCTCCGTCTGCCAGGTCAGCGTCTTGTCGGTCAGGCCCTTGAAGGTCTTGCCCAGCATCACGAGCTCGCCCGTCGACGTGTCCCGAGCCGCGAGATGCAGGTTGGAGAGCCACCCCTGGCGCCGCCCGTAGCCCCACTCGGCGGCGATCACCGCCAGGTCGAAGGTGTGCCGAGGCTTCACCTTCACCCAGCCGGAGTCGCGGCGACCCGCGGCGTACGGCGCAGCCAGCTTCTTGACGACGACCCCCTCGAAACCGTCGCGGATCGCGTCGGCGAACACCGCGGACACCTCGTCGAGGGAGTCGGCGATCCGCCGGCGCACCAGCATCTCCGGCGGCAGCGTGGCCGCCAGCGCCTCGGCGCGGACGGAGAGCGGCTCGTCGAGCAGGTCGCGGCCGTCGACGTGCAGCAGGTCGAACGCGAACAGCCCGATGGCCGTCGACGCGCCGACGGTGCCCGCGTCGACCCGGGTCGCGGTCCGGGACGCGATGACCTGGAAGGCCAGCGGCCGGCCGTCCGGCCCGACCCCGAGCACCTCGCCGTCGATGATCAGGTCCCGGGCCGGCAGCGCCGCGACGGCCGCGACGACCTCCGGCAGCCGCTCGGTGATGTCGTCGAGACTGCGTGAGTAGGCGCGGATGTCGCCACCGCGCCGGTGCACCTGCACGCGGATGCCGTCGAGCTTGGCGTCCACCGCGGCCGGCAGGCCCGACTTCTCGACCGCCCCCGGCGCGTCCGGGGCGCTCGCCGCGAGCATCGGGCGGACCGGGATGCCGACCGTCAGGCCGACGGCCTGCAGCGCATCGAGCCCGCCGCCGGCCAGCAGCTCCGCGGCCGCCGGCGTCGAGCCCAGCAGCATGGACGCCCGCTGCACCGCGGCGACGGGCACCTCGTACGCCGCCGCCAGCCCGTCCTGGACCAGCGAGTCCAGCGCACCCTGGCGCAGCTCGTCGAACACCAGCCCGCGCAGGAAGTACTGCTCGGGCTCGGTGGCCAGGGAGAACAGCGCCGCGACCGCGGCGGTCCTGGCGGCCGCCGATCCGGTGCCGCCCAGCGCGGAGATGGCCTCGAACGCGTCGTCCACCTCGCGCAGCGTCAGGGTCGACTCGACGGCGGGGGGCGGCAGGTCGCCCATCGACGCCCAGCCGAGCCCGGTGCGGCGCTGCCGCAGCGTGCCGGAGAGGTACGTGACGACCAGCGCGATCTCGTCGGCCGCAGCCTCGCCGATCGCCGCCGCGATCACCGCGCGCTTGGCCAGCCGCGAGCGGGTGGCCGCGATCTCCCCGGACGCGGACGCCAGGCGCGCGAGCAGCATGACGACATGGTGCCCGTCCGGGCCGACAGCCGCCTCGCCCGCGCGGCCTGGCGCGGGTGGCGCCGGCCCGGGAGCCGCCCGGCGCGCGGTGACACCGGCGGACGGCGCCTCCTGCGCGCTGCCGTCGGGCGCGGTCGGCGGCGGGACCGGAGTGCCCGCCCGGACCGGGTGCTGGGTGAGCCGGGGCATGACAGAGACTGGGCGCCATGACGTACCCGGCCGACTTCCCCGTGCCGCTCGACCGTGGTGGCCCCGGTTCCGGCGCGCCGATCGGCGGCTTCGGCGGCAATCCGGCCGCGGACCGCGCCGCCCACCGAGCGGAGGTGCGGAGCGCGGGGCTCGCGCCGGTCCTGCTCGTGCACGGCAACGCGGGCGCCGCGGACGTCCGGCCGTGGGACCTCCTGGACCAGCGCCGCTTCCTGCTGGACGCCGGCTATCCGCTGGAGCTCCTCTGGGCGCCGAGCTATCTCGGGCCGGGCAGCGTCGACCTGCAGACGCCGCACACCAACAACGTCGGGGACCTCCGCGCCTACCTGCTCGCGGTCCTCGACTACCTCGGCGTCGACGTCGTCGACGTCATCGCGCATTCGCTGGGCTGCACCCTGATGTACGCGGTGTGCCGCGGGCTCGACGCGCGCCCCGCCCCGATCAGCTGGACCCAGCCGACGCAGTGGCACCGGGTCGGCACGTTCGTCTCGCTGT
This sequence comes from uncultured Actinomycetota bacterium, assembly GCA_963844455.1. GTDB lineage: Bacteria > Actinomycetota > Actinomycetes > Mycobacteriales > Nakamurellaceae > Nakamurella. The sequence continues at coordinate 321,005 of CAWJOH010000022.1, read as the reverse complement.
CCGGCGCCTTCCACGGCCTCGGCGCCGGATCGATCGGCGAATGGCGCACCGGCGGCGAGTTCGTGACCGAACTGCTCTCCGGAATCCGAGGGCGGCGGCGGTGAAACTCCGTACGGCGACGGCGATCCCCCGACCCCTCCGCCCGTTCCACACACGATCCGCTATTTCTGTGCCACCGCCGCAGGCGACTTCGTGGACGCGCAGAACCCGGGTACCGGGCGGTTGACCGGGGCCGACAACCGGACGTACAACCTCGGGTCCGGCACCCAGGGACACCAGGCGATCAAGGAGAGTCGGGTCGTCTTCGCCGATTTCCTGCCGCTGCTCAACGCCGTGCCGCCGGTTCCGCCCGTGGCGCTCGCCGTGAACCCGGACAGCGGGGGCCATCCCGCGCCGCTGGTGGTCACCGTGGGCGGGTCGAACGACGTGGACATCGCGGTGCGGGCCCGCCGGCTGACCCGGCATTTCGCCGCCGGCTACATCGTCGACACCGTCGCCGAGACCGAAACGGCCACGCTGCGGGACGGCGGCACGCTGGTGTTGGACGCGCCCGGAATGTGGGAGCTGACGGCGACCGCGAGCGGCGCGCCGGAGCCCATCACCCGGACCTACTGGGTCGGCGTCGATCCGGTCCTCGCGACCATCGTCACGGACAACGCGACACCGTTCGAGACCAGCGTCCTGGTCACCGCGGTCGCCTCCGACCCGGCTGCCGCGCTGTACCACTCGCTGGACGGCGCGACCTGGAGCGCGGGCGCCGCGGTCAGCATCACCGTCGACACGGTGGTGTCGTTCATCGCGATCACCCCGGACGGCATCGCCTCCCCGGTGGTCAGCAGGGCGTTCACCAGGCGCGTGCCGTTCGACGACGCCGTCACCGCCGGCGCCATCGATCACTTCCTGGCCGGCCGCATCGATGCCGCCCGATACGTCGCCTTTGCCGAACAGTTCGGCTTCTTCGCCCCTTTCACGCTCTACCTGATCGACGGCTCGTGGGTGCTCGACCCGGCAGCACCGGCGCCGGCAGCGCCCGCACTCCCTGAGCCCGCCCCGCCCGCCCACAGAGCCCGCACCGGCTGAGCCCGCACCTGCTGAGCCCGCACCTGCTGAGCCCGCTCCCACGGAGGTCGGCCCCGAACCGGCGCCGCGACCGGCGCCGGCCGCGCGCCGGATCCGGGCCACGCCGCCACCGGGCGCCTACCGGGCGGACCCGCTGATCGTGACGCTCGCACTGTCCGACGGCGCCCTCCGCAGCGTGCACTACACCCTCGACGGCTCTCTCCCGGGCACCCGAGCCGAATCGTTCACCGGCACCACCAGCGTCGAGCTCACCGGCACCGGCAACCGGGTGATCGCCTGCCGCGTCGTCGACGGGTCGGGACAGCGCAGCTACGAGGCGTTTCACTACACCATCGGCGGCTGAGGACGCCGGGACGACGGGTGTCGCCGGTCACCATCTCCTCGGCGAGACGGTGTGCGGGCGAGACATAGTCGTCGCGTCGCTGCATGCCTACGCTGGCGGCCATGACGTCGCTGCCGGCCGACGCGCCCACCGAGCCGCTGCGCGGCCGGACGGCCATGGTGACCGGCGCAGCCAGTGGCATCGGGCGGGCCATCGCCGGCAGGTTCGCGGCCGACGGAGCCGAGGTCATCGCCGTGGACCGGAATGCAGCCGCGCTCACCGCCGTCGCCGACCGGATCGGCGCGACCCCGTTGGTCGCCGACCTCTCCGACATCGCCGGCCTCCCGGCGGCGGTCGAGCACGTCGCCGACCGCATCGACATCCTCGTGAACAACGCCGGGATCCAGCACGTCGAGCGGCTGGAGCAGTTCCCGATCGCCACCTTCGAGGCCATGCTGCGGATCATGCTGACCGCGCCGTTCGTGCTCACCCGGGCCGTCCTGCCCGGCATGTTCGGGCGGGGCTTCGGACGGATCATCCACGTCTCCTCGGCGCACGGCCGGCGCGCCAGCCCGTTCAAGGCCGCCTATGTCACCGCGAAACACGGCCTGGAGGGCCTCAGCAAGGTCATCGCCCTGGAAGGCGCCGAGCGCGGCGTCACCAGCAACTGCATCAACCCCGGGTACGTCCGCACGCCACTCGTCGAAGCGCAGATCGCGGATCAGGCGGTGGCGCACGGACTCTCGGAGGACGAGGTGCTCGGCACGGTGATCCTCGCCTCGTCGCCGGTGAAACGGCTCATCGAACCCGACGAGGTCGCGGCCGCCGCCGCCTACCTGTGTTCCGCGCACAGCGCGTCCATCACCGGCTCGGACCTGGTCCTCGACGGCGGCTGGGGCGCGCGCTGACACCCTCAGGACCTCTCGCCCCGATGCCGCCGACCCGCGATGGCAGCATGACTCCCATGGGGCTTGCCGAGGGGGTGACCCACCTGTTGGACCTGCTGGCGCGCGACGCGTCCGCCGTGGAATTCGAACGACCCGTGGTGGAGGCCCGCGCCGCCGGCCTGAGCGCCGCCGAGATCGACAGGCTCGAGCACGCCAAACGGGTCTCGCTCGCCGTGCGGGAACAGCTGGAGGCGCACCGCCGCCGGGTCGCCGAACTGGCCGCGCTGTTCCAGACCGCCTCCGACCTGGCCGCGCTGACCAGCGTCGACGACGTGCTGGCCGCCATCGTGCGACGTGCCCGCGCCCTCCTCGGCCGCGACGTCGCGTACCTGTGCCTCAACGACGAACAGCGCGGCGACACGTACATGCGCATCACCGACGGATCCGTGTCCGCCGAGTTCCAGGCGGTCCGGCTGCCGCCCGGCGCGGGGCTCGGCGGCATGGTCGCCCAGCAGGGCATCCCGATCGCGGCGGCCGACTACTTCCACGACGGGCGGTTCCCGCACACCGCCAGCATCGACTCAGCCGTGCACGCCGAGGGTCTGGTGTCCATCCTCGGGGTGCCGCTCAAACGCGGCACGCAGGTGATCGGGGTGCTGTTCGCCGCCGACCGCCACGAACGCGCCTTCACCCGCGAAGAGGTCGCCCTGCTGTCCTCGCTGGCCGCGCACGCCGCGGTCGCGCTGGACAACGCCAAGCTGCTCGCCGAGACCCGCGAGGCGCTCATCGGCCTCGAGCACGCGAACGCGGCGCTCCGCGAGCAGCGGGCCGACATCGAGCTCGCCGTCCGGGCGCACGACCGGCTCGCGGAACTGGTGCTGCGCGGGGGCGGCGTGTCGGAGGTGGCCGCCGAACTGGCCGACGTCCTGGGCGGCAGCGTCGACCTCCAGGTCCCGATGCCGGCCGACGAGCCCATCGGGGCGCACCAGTCGTCGGTGCCGGTGTCCGCCGGCTCCGAGGTCCTCGGCCGCCTGGTGCTCACCCGGGCCGGCGCGCCCCGCCCGGCCGACCTCCGCGTGCTGGAGCGCGGCGCGGTGGTGACGGCGCTGCTGCTGCTGTTCAACAGGCATCTCGCCGAGGTGGCCAACCGCGAGCGCCGCGACCTGCTCGAGGCGCTGCTCACCGGGTCCGTGCTCGACCCGGACGAGATCGTCGCGCGGGCGGCGGATCTCAACGTCCCACTCGGGGGGCCGCTGGTGATCGTGGTCTGCGAACCACCACGCCACCGCGGAGACTCGGAGCAGGCCGCCGCGTTCTACGCGGGGCAGCGCCGCGGGCTGTCCGCGCGCATCGCCGGGCGCCTGGTGCTGCTGCTGCCCGGCGACGACCCCGGTGCGGCCGCCCGGGACGCCGCCTCCGCGCTCGGCCGCATGCTCGGCGGCCCCGTCACGGCCGCGGGTGAGCACGCCAACCCCGACAGCGCGGACCTCACCACCGACGCCAAGGCGGGCGCGGCCCTGGCCGCCTCCCATCGCACGGCCGTCGAAGCGCTCGCGGCGATGGCCGCCATGGGCCGCGTCGGTCAGGGCGCGACCACCGCGGAGCTGGGCTTCGTCGGCGTCCTGCTGTCCGGCGGCGATTCAGGGAACCGGTTCGTCCGGGACACTCTCGGACCGGTGCTGGACTATGACGCCTGCCGCGGGTCCGAGCTCGCCGCCACGATGCAGGCCTGGTTCGGGCAGAGCGGGCACCTCGCGAAGACGGCGGACGTCCTGCACCTGCACCCGAACACCGTGGGGCAGCGCCTGTCCCGGGTGAGCAAGCTGCTCGGCCCCGACTGGTCCGAACCGGCCAGGGCACTGCAGATCCAGCTCGCCCTGCACCTGCGCGCGCTCCTCACTCCCGAGCCGTGACCCGCCGCCGGCGGCTCCGGACCCAGCCGCTCAGCCGCCCGCCGATCGCGACGACCCCGCCCGGTGCGAAGTACACGACCAGCACGAAGAGCAGACCCAGCACGAAGACCGGCTGGCTCAGCGGAACCCGCAGCACCGCAGGCAGGCCGGCGATCGCCTCGGACGTCGACAGCTCCTGCAACCGGTTGTCCAGCAGCACGTACAGCGCGCCGCCGATCACGGGTCCCCACAGCGTGCCGGCACCCCCCAGCACGACCATGATCAGCAGCGACAGGGTGAACTCGGTGGACAGCAGGTGCGGGTTCGCACCGCCGATCACGATCACCTGCACCACCCCGCCCAGCGTGCCCAGAAACCCGGCGATCACCACGGCCATCAGCTTGGCCCGGTACGTCGAGATCCCCAGAACCTCGACCCGGGACTCGTTCTCGCGGATCGCCGCCCAGGCGTGACCGGTCCGCGCGGTCGCCAGCCACGCCACCAGCAGCACACACAGCAGGCAGAAGGCCAGCGCCAACCAATAGCGGTACGGGGCGTTCACCACCCCGGACAGGACGGCCGGCAGCCGGGAACGGTTGAGCGAGAGCCCCTCCTCGCCGCCGGTGATGCCGCCCGGGTTGCGCAGCGCGGTGATCGCCACCGCCTGGGCGAACGCCAAGGTCACCATCGCGAACGCGATGCCCCGGACGCGCAACGCGACAGCGCCGACGATCAGCGGCAGCACCACGCCGACGGCCACGACCAGCGCCAGCGCGACGCCGGGCCCCGCCCCCCACCGGCCGAGCGCGATGACCGCGGTGTAGGCGCCGGCACCGACGAACAGTGCGTGCCCGAACGACAGCAGGCCCGTGCGGCCGAACAGCACGTCGTAGCTCAGCGCGATGCCGCCGGTCACCAGGCACAACGCCAGCAGCTGCATGGATCCCGGCGAGTTGACCGGGCCCGGCAACACGCCGGGGACCGAGAACCCCATCCACGGCAGCAGGATCAGCACCGCGAGCACGGCCAGCGGGATCAACAGGGTGAGGGTCCGGCCCACCGCCGACCGCCGGCGATCGGGCGTTCCGCCCGCCGCCGCGGCCCGATCGGTCAGGGCCTGCGCGAGATCGGTCATGCCGTCCTCGCCGCCAGACCGCTCGGCCGCAGCAGGAGCACCGCGGCCAGCAACAGCACCACGGAGACGTCCCCGATGCCGGACGAGAGGTAGTAGTTCGCCAGTTGCTGCACCAGCCCCACCACGAGCGCGGCCACCGCCGTGCCGCCGATCGACCCGAATCCGCCGATCACCACCACGATGAAGGCGTAGATCAACAGCGCCGTGCCCTGACCCGGGGACACCGAGCCCGTGTACACCGATCCCAGCACCCCGCCCAGCGCGGCGGCGGCGCCGCCCACCGCGAACACCAGCGTGAAGGTTCGCCGGACGTCGATGCCCAGGGCCTGCACCATCGAACGGTTCTCGACCCCCGCCCGGATGATCAACCCGACCCGCGTGTACCGCAGGAACAGCTGCAACGCGATCAACAGCAGGCCGGCCGCCGCGATCAGCAGGAACCGGTCGTTGGGCACCGCGGCCCCCGCCACGCTGGTCGTCTCGGTGGTCCACGCCGGCCGCGGGAACGGCTGCGGGTCGGGACCCCAGATGCCCGTGAACAGCGCGACCGCCATCAGGCCAAGGCCCACGGTCACCAGCACCTGTTCGATGTGCCGCCGGTAGAGCGGCCGGATCAGGAAGAACTCCACGGCCGCACCGATCACCGCACCGACCAGGACGCCCACCAGCAGCGCCGCCGGGAACGACCAGCCGCCGAGACCCGAGAAGGCCGTGCCCGCCACCCATGCCGTGTAGGCGCCGGCCGTCAGGAAGGCGCCGTGCGCGAAGTTCAGCACGTGCATGAGCCCGTAGATCAGGGACAGCCCGGACGCCACCAGGAAGTACAGCGCGCCCAGCCCGACACCGGTGATCAGGATGAGGATCAACGAGCTCACGGTCGCTGCCCGCCACCGCGCCGATGGTTCGCCGGATCCCCGGCGGCCACCCCCAACAGCGAGTTGACCAGCTGCTCGTCGGCCAGCAGCGACGCGGCGTCCGAGGCGTGCACCACCCGCCCGTTGTCGATGACGACCGCGGCCGAGGCGATCCTGCGGACGAGCGGCAGGCTCTGCTCCACCAGCACCACGGTGGTCCGCTCGGCCACCCTCGCCAGGACGTCGCCCACCTCCGCGACCAGCTTCGGGGCGAGCCCCTTCGTCGGTTCGTCCACCAGCACCAGCCGGGCAGGGCCGAGCAGCACCCTGGCCAGGGCCACCATCTGCTGTTGCCCACCCGACAGCGTGCCGGCCCGCTGGCCGCGCCGCTCGAGGAGCTCGGGGAACAGTTCGTGCACGGTGTCGTAGTCGGGCGGCACGCCGGGAACCTCGGCGAGCCGGAGGTTCTCCGCCACCGTCAGCGACGAGAACACCTCGCGGTCCTCCGGGACGTAGCCGACGCCCGACCGCACGATCCGATGCGTCGGTCGCCCGTCGATCCTGCCGCCGGCGAACTCGATCACCCCGGTGCTCGGCACCAGACCCAGCACGGCCTTGAGCGTGGTCGTCTTCCCGACGCCGTTGCGGCCGAGCAGCGCGGTGACGCCGCCCTCCGCGACGGCGCAGTCGATGCCCTGCAGGATGTGCGATCCGTCGATCCGCACGTGCACGTCCGACAGCCGCAGGATGTCGGCGCGCGTCGCCGCGCCGGGGGCGTCCGCCCTCGTCGACGCCGCGTCCCCGGGTGGGATCGGGCCGCTCACAGGGCATCCCCGAGGTAGGCCTGTTTCACGCTCTCGTCGGCGGTCACCGCGGCGGGCGAGCCGACGGCCAGCAACCGGCCGTGATGCAGCACCGCGATCCGGTCGGCCAGACCCAGGACGACGTGCATGTGATGCTCGACCATGCACACGGTGACGCCACGCTCGTTGAGATCCGCGATCAGCCGCACCAGGCCGGGCACCTCCTCCATCGAGACGCCGGCCATCGGCTCGTCGAGCAGCAGCACGTCCGGCCGCCGCGCCATGGCCACGGCCAGTTCGAGCTTGCGCCGGTCGCCGTGCGACAGCGCGGCCGCCGACCACGAGGCCCGATGTCCCATCCCCACCATCTCCAGCAGCGCCTCGCCCCGGCCCCGTTCGGCGGGAGAGACCGCGCGCCGGAACAGGTTCAGCGGCGACGAGCTCGAGGTCTGCAGCGCGAAGCACACGTTCTGCAGGCTGGTCAACCCGCCGAACAGGGACGAGGTCTGGAAGGTGCGGCCGAGGCCGGCCCGCGCGCGTCGCCGGGCCGGCAGCCGCGTGACATCCGCCCCGCCGAGCAGGATCCGGCCGGTCGTCGGCCTCGTGATGCCCGAGATGATGTTCACCAGCGTGGATTTGCCGGCCCCGTTCGGTCCGATGACCGCGAGGATCTCGCCGGCGGCCACCCGCAGGCTGATGTCCGCGAGAATGACCGCGCCGCCGACGCTCCAGCCCACCTGCCGAACCTCGACGGCGGCCGCGTCGGACTCGGTGACGATGCCGCCGGAGCCGGCCGGCACCGCACCGGACGTCATGCCGGCCTCACTGGAACGGCGCCGCCGGTGGCGCCGTTTCCTCCGGGGACAGTTCCTTGACCAACTCGGGGGTGAGAGTCCCGTTGGCGGGCACCAGCTTCGCCTGGAACATCGGCTGGAGCAGCGCGTGGTCCTCGGCGCGGATCTGCATGGAGCCCTTCGGTCCCTCGAACTCCCAGCCCTCCAGCGCGGTGATCATGCCGTCCACATCGTCCGGCGACGCCTCCGCGGCGTGCACCACCATCAGTGCCGCGTTGAAGCCGTCGGGGGAGAACAGGTCCTGCGTGGCGCCGGCCTCGGCAAGGCCGGCGACCATCGCCTGCTCGACCTCGTTGTCGGTGGCGCCGTCGAAATAGTGGACCAGCAGGGACAACTCGTCGGCCACCGAGGTGAATGCGGCGTGGGTGGGCTTGATGTCCAATCCGGTCACCACGGTCGAGCCCCCGAAGGCGCCCTGCTGGTCCAGTGACTCCCACATCTGGGTGGCATTCGTGCCGGCCCAGGCGACGAACAGGAGATCGGCGCCGGCGTCCGCCGCCTGCTTGGCGAACGGCACGAGGTCCGTCGCGGTGGCCGGCACGAGCAGGGGAGTCACCGTGGCACCGCCGGCCCCGAACACCGCCGTCACGGCCGCCACGTTGGCCTGCCCGAAGGCGTTGTCCTGGGCGAACACGGTGACCTTCTTGCCCTGCAGATCCGGCAGGAACGACGCTGCGGTCTTCACGTCCTGGTAGGACTGGCGCCCCGAACGGAAGGTGTAGCGGTTGATCCCGGTCAAGCCGTCGGTGGCGGCGGGCCCCGAGATGAACAGGACCTGGTTCTCCGCGGCCAGCGGGGCCACCTGCAGCCCGACCCCCGACGACGCCGACCCGGCCAGGATCGTCGTGCCGTTGCCGATCAGCTCGGTCGCGACGCTCGCCGCCTTCGCGGGGTCCCCGCCGTCGTCGGACGTGGTCACCTCGATCGTGCGCCCGTTGACCTGGCCCGTCCCGCCGGTCGCATAGTCCAGGCCGGCCGTGAACGCATCCGCGTACATCTGGCCGTATGACTGCAGCGGACCGGACAGCGACGTCACGACACCCACCTTGATCGGCGCACCGGACGCCGTGCCCTGGGCCGCGGTTCCGGACGCCGAATCCTGCGCCGCGGCCGTCGTGCCGTCGGCGGCCGGCTGCCCGGGGGTGCTACAGGCGCTCACCAGCACGGCGACGGACAACGCCGCCACCCACCGCCCGATCCGACCTGACTTCATACCGGTGTCCTCTCGTCGAGGCGCCCGTGCGGCACACACCGTGTGCGGTCGGCGCGACCTGTCGATGGGGTCGCAGAGCACGTTACGCGGGCGCGAGATCCCGACTCATGTGGCCGCGGAACACATTTGGCGGTCCAGCGATGGCCGGTCGGGCCATGTCGCGGCGGACGGCGGACGGCTGCGCCTCCTCCACAACGGCAGTGCGGACAGCGGCGAGCGGTTCCGCGGACGGTCAGCCGGCGGGCGCGAGGAACGCTTCGATCGCCGCCGCGTACAGCTGCGGGTCGCGGGCGCCGCACATCTCCCGCGCCGAGTGCATCGAGAGTGTCGGGGCGCCGAAATCGACGGTCCGCGCCCCGGTGAGCGCCGCGGTCATCGGCCCCACCGTCGACCCGCACGGCATGTCGTTGCGCGACACGAACTGCTGGCACGGCACGCCCGCCTGCTCGCAGGCCAGCAGGAAGTCGGCGGCGCCGAGCGCGTCGGTCGCGTAGCGGAGCTTCGCGTTGATCTTCAGCACCGGACCGCCGTTCAGCTGGACGGGGTGCTGCGGGTCGTGCCGCTCGGGGTAGTTGGGGTGGGTGGCGTGCGCCATGTCGGCCGAGCCGACGACGGTCGACGCCATCGCCCGCAGGTAGTCCGTCCGGTCGCCGCCCGCCGCCGCCACGACGCGCTCGAGCGTCGCCGTGAGCAGGCTCGACTGCGCGCCGCGCTCCGAGCCGCTCCCGACCTCCTCGTGGTCGAACAGCGCCAGCACGGGGATCGGTCCCGGCGTCCGGTCGGCGGTCCCGCCGGCGATCGAGATCAGCGCGGACGTGCCGGCGTGACAGGTCGCCTGGTTGTCCAGCCGGGGCGCGGCCAGGAACTCGCCGTCCCTGCCGAGCGGGCGCGACGGTGTCAGGTCGTGCGTCATCAGGTCCCAGGCGAACAGGTCGGCCGGCTCGACCCCGGCGAAGCCGGCCAGCCAGTCCCGGAACGCCGGGCCGCCGGAGCCCCCCGCCCAGGCGGGGGCGAGGTGCTGCTGCGGATTGAGCACGAGCCCGGCGTTGACGTCCCGGTCCAGGTGGATCGCGAGCTGCGGCACCCGCAGCACCGGCTCGTCGATGCGCACCAGCACGGATCCGGGACCGCCGTGGCCGCGCACGGAGATGCGACCCGACAGCCCGAGATCGCGGTCGAGCCACGAGTTGAGCAGCGGCCCGCCGTACACCTCGACGCCCAGCTGCCGGAACCCGTGGCGCTCGATGTCCGGTTGCGGTTTGATCCGCAGGTTCGGGCTGTCCGTGTGCCCGGCGACGACCCGGAATCCGGTCTCCGCGGGCGGCACGTCCGACCCCGCCCACGCCAGCACGGAGCCGCCCCGCCGGAGCACGTACCCCCCGGGCGCGTCCGGAAAGGGCGCCGCCTCGTCCAGCTCGGTGAACCCGGCCGCGGTGAGCCGCTCGGTGACCGTGCGGGCCGCGTGGAACGGGGACGGGCTCGCGTCGACGAAGGCGCAGAGGTCGGCGGCGGCCGCCTCGGCTGGGGTCAGGGCCATGCCCGAACGGTAGCGAGGCCGGTGCGACGATCTGGCCGTGCCCGAGCTGGAGATCCGCATGGTCGCCCTGGACCATCCCGACGCCCTGCGGCTCATCGACGCCGTGCAACTGGAGTACGTCCGCCGGTACGGCGGGCCGGACGGCACGCCCGTCGACCCCACCGAGTTCGTCCCGCCCCGCGGGGCCTTCTTCGTCGCGTACGTCGGGGGTGAGCCGGCGGCGATGGGCGGCTGGCGCCGGTCGGACGTCCGGGTGGACGGCGGAACGAGCGCCGAGGTGAAGCGGATGTTCGTCGTCGAGCGGCACCGGCGCGCCGGCCGCGCGAAGGCGCTGCTGCAGCGCCTCGAGAGCACCGCCGCCGAGGCAGGCGCGACGCACCTGATCCTGGAGACGGGCACCGCGCAGCCCGAGGCCATCGCCCTGTATCGCGCGGCGGGCTTCGTCGACGTGCCGCGGTTCGGGCACTACGCGCGGAGCCCGGACGCGATCCACCTCGGCAAGGCGCTGACCGGACGACCGCGCGGCGACGACCGACCGGGCGCGGTCGACCGCGGCTGACACCCGGCGGATCTGCCGTCGAACACCCGGGAATGGTCGTCGCGTCGCTCGGGTTGTCGGATGTGACGGGGTGCGCTCGGCGCGCTGTCGGACCGCGCGGGCGCGCCGGAACACCCGAGGAGTTCGGATGACGAGCCGCGACCTGGGTCATGGCGGCGGAGTCGACGGCGCCGGCGCCGAGACCGCCGACCCGATCGATCCCGTGGTGCCCGCCCGCCGTCGCCGGTTGCACCCGGCATGGATCGTCGCCGGGGTCGCGTTCGTCGCGCTGATCGGGGCGGCGGGCTTCCGCGCGGCGCCGGGCGTGCTCATGGTGCCGATGGAGGACGAGTTCGGCTGGTCGCGCGGGCTGCTGTCGCTCGCCGTGGCCGTGAATCTCGTGCTCTTCGGCCTGACCGCGCCGTTCGCCGCCGCGCTGATGGATCGCTTCGGCCTGCGCCGGGTGACCGGCGTCGCGCTGGTGCTGGTCGCGCTGGGCAGCGGCCTGACCGTGTTCGCCACGCAGGCCTGGCAGGTCGTGCTCAGCTGGGGGCTGTTGATCGGGCTCGGCACCGGGTCCATGGCGCTCGTCTTCGCCGCGACCGTGGCGAGCCGGTGGTTCGTCCGGCGGCGCGGCCTGGTGATGGGCGTGCTGACCGCGGGCAGCGCGACGGGGCAGCTGATCTTCCTGCCGGTGATGGCCTGGCTCTCCGAGGCGTACGGCTGGCGCGCGGCCTCGCTGCTGGTGGCGGCTGCCGCACTCGCGGTCGTCCCGCTCGTGCTGCTGTTCCTGCGCGACCGGCCGTCCGACATCGGGATCGCGCCCTACGGCGCCGAGGACCCCGACGGCGCCGGCCAGGTCCCGGTCGCCGCCGGGGACGACGGTGAGATCGCAGCGGCAACCCCGGATTCCGGCCCCGATCCGCGGGACGGTGCAGCGCTGCGTGCGATCCGGGTGCTCGGCCAGGCCGCCCGGACCCGCACCTTCTGGGCACTCGCCGGCGGCTTCGCGATCTGCGGTGCGACCACGAACGGCCTGATCGGGACGCACTTCGTGCCCGCAGCGCACGACCACGGCATGGGGACCACCACCGCGGCCGGGCTGCTCGCCGTCGTCGGCATCTTCGACATCGTCGGCACCATCGCCTCCGGCTACCTGACGGACCGGGTCAACCCCCGCCTGTTGCTCGGCTTCTACTACGTGTTCCGCGGCGTCGGGCTCGCCATGCTCCCCGGGCTGCTGTCCGACACGGTCGAGCCGAGCATCCTGGCCTTCGTCATCGTGTACGGCCTGGACTGGGTGGCGACCGTGCCGCCCACCGCCGCCCTGTGCCAGGAGGTGTTCGGCGAGAACGGCACCATCGTGTTCGGCTGGGTCTTCGCCTCCCACCAGATCGGCGCCGCGATCGCCTCGGTCGGCGCGGGCGTCATCCGCGACCAGACCAGCCAGTACACGATCGCCTGGTTCACCGGCGCCGCGCTGTGCGTCGTCGCGGCCGCGCTGTCGCTGGGCATCAGGCGCCGCCGGCCGCGCCCGGCTCCGCTCGCCCGCTGACCGCGCCGAGGCCCGTCCGGCTAGGTGGACGGAGTCGTCTCGCGACCCCGGACCTGCGCGGAGCAGGACGCTCTGCGAAGCTGACCTCGCGCCCGCCCGAGTGCGGCCGGATCGTGCCAGGACGGTCTCGGCGGGATCGGACGGTCCCGGGCGCCCCCACGCCGGTCGGCGCCGGCGCACCCCGGGGATGACCGAAGGAGTCCCATGACCCAGTACGTGTACGACTTCACGCAGGGCAGCAAGGACCAGAAGAGCCTGTTGGGCGGTAAGGGCGCGAATCTGGCGGAGATGACGAAGCTGGGTCTGCCGGTGCCGCCGGGGTTCACGATCACGACGGTGGCGTGTCGGGAGTTCCTGCAGCTGGGCACGGAGCCGGGTGATCTGCGGGTGCAGGTGACGATGGCGTTGCGGCAGTTGGAGGACAATTTGGGTCGCCGGTTGGGTGATCGGCATGACCCGCTGCTGGTGAGTGTGCGTTCCGGGGCGCAGTTCTCGATGCCGGGGATGATGGAGACGGTGCTGAACGTGGGGTTGAACGACGCCAGCGTGAAGGGCCTGGCGGAGGAGAGCGGCAATGAGCGGTTCGCCTGGGACTCCTATCGCCGGTTGTTGCAGATGTTCGGCAAGACGGTGTTGGAGATGCCGGGTGAGGTGTTCTCCGATGCGTGGGACAAGGCGAAGTCGGCGAAGGGGGTGTCCGGCGACCTGGACCTGGACGTGGACGATCTGCGGGTGATCGTGGAGACGTTCAAGGGGGAGATCCGCGATCACACCGGGATGGAGTTCCCGCAGCACCCGAGGGAGCAGTTGGATCTGGCGATCCGTGCGGTGTTCAACTCGTGGAACACGGACCGGGCCCGGCTGTACCGGCGGCGGGAGCGGATCAGCGAGAACCTGGGCACGGCGGTCAACGTGTGCACGATGGTGTTCGGCAACCTGGGCGACACCAGCGGCACGGGTGTGGCTTTCACCCGGGACCCGGCGACGGGGCAGGCCGGCGCGTACGGCGATTACCTGTCCAACGCGCAGGGCGAGGACGTGGTGGCGGGGATCCGGAACACCCTGTCGCTGGACGACCTGGCGTCGCTGGACCCGGACTCGCACCGGGAGTTGACCCGGGTGATGCGCCGGCTGGAGACGCACTACCGGGATTTGTGCGACATCGAGTTCACCATCGAGCGCGGCAAGCTGTGGATGCTGCAGACGCGGGTGGGCAAGCGCACCCCGGCCGCCGCGTTCCGGATCGCCGGGCAGCTGGTGGACGAGCAACTGATCACGCTGGACGAGGCGCTGGGCCGGGTGTCCGGCGCGCAGTTGGCGTTGCTGATGTTCCCGCAGTTCGACAAGGCGGCGAAGCGCACCCGGCTGACCAGGGGGATGGCGGCGTCGCCGGGGGCCGCGGTGGGCCGGGCGGTGTTCGACTCGGTCACCGCGCACGACTGGGCGGAGCGCGGCGAGCGGGTGATGCTGGTCCGCCGGGAGACCAACCCGGACGACCTGCAGGGCATGATCGCCGCGGCCGGGGTGCTGACCGCGCGGGGCGGCAAGACCAGCCACGCCGCAGTGGTGGCCCGCGGCATGGGCAAGACCTGCGTGTGCGGCGCGGAGGAGCTGGACATCGATCCGGTGGCCAAGCGGATCACCGTGCGCGACCTGGTGATCAACGAGGGCGACGAGATCAGCATCGACGGCTCCACCGGCGAGGTGTTCCTGGGTTCGGTGCCGGTGGTGCCGTCCCCGGTGGAGACCTACATCGAGTCCGGGGTGGAGGCCGCGCTGGACGGCGGCGACGAGGAGACCGCCGCGCTGGTCACCGCCGTCGACCGGCTGCTCACGCACGCCGACCGCAAGCGCCGGCTCGGGGTGCGGGCGAACGCCGACACCGGCGAGGACGCGGCGCGGGCCCGGAGCCTGGGCGCGCAGGGCATCGGCCTGTGCCGCACCGAGCACATGTTCCTGGGCGAGCGGCGCGGGCTGATCGAGCACGTCATCCTGGCCGGCTCGCCGGACGAGCGCGCCGAGGCGCTGGAGGCGCTGCTGCCGCTGCAGAAGCAGGACTTCGTCGAGCTGCTGGACGCGATGGACGGGTTGCCCGTGACCATCCGGTTGCTCGACCCGCCGCTGCACGAGTTCCTGCCCGACCGCACCGAACTCGCCGTCAAGGTGGCGCTGGCCGAGGCCGCCGGCAAGCCGGACCCGGCCGACGTGCGGCTGCTGGCCGCGGTCGAGCGGCTGCACGAGTCCAACCCGATGCTCGGCCTGCGCGGCGTGCGGCTCGGCCTGCTCACGCCCGGCCTGTTCGCGCTGCAGGTCAGGGCCATCACCGAGGCCGCGATCGAGCTGGTCAAGGCCGGCAAGGACCCCCGGGTGGAGATCATGGTGCCGCTGGTCGGGTCCGTGATGGAGCTGCACCTGGTCCGCGACGAGGCCGAGACGCTCATCGCCCAGCTGTGCCAGGAGGCCGGCGTCAGCCTGACCGTACCGATCGGCACCATGATCGAGCTGCCCCGCGCCGCGCTCACCGCGCACCGCATCGCGGACGCGGCCGACTTCTTCTCCTTCGGCACCAACGACCTCACCCAAACCGGGTGGGGCTTCTCCCGCGACGACGTCGAGGCCGCCGTCTTCGCCACCTACCTGGAGAAGGGCATCTTCACCGTCTCCCCGTTCGAGACCATCGACGCCGACGGCATCGGCCGCCTGGTCAAGATCGCCGCCGAGGAGGGCCGCGCCACCAAGCCCACCCTCAAGCTCGGCGTCTGCGGCGAGCACGGCGGCGACCCCGAATCCATCCACTTCTTCCACGGCGTCGGCCTCGACTACGTCTCCTGCTCACCCTTCCGCGTCCCCGTCGCCCGCCTCGAGGCCGGCCGCGCCGCCGCCGCCGACAACTCGCCCGCCGAGATCTGAGCGGATCTGAGCGGACCCGAGCGGATCCGAGGCCCGGTCCGACGGGCGGCGGTCGTGGTCGCGGCGCGGGTGATCGGACCTATCCTGCGGTATGCAGCACCGGCTCTGGGGCGCGAGCCTCATCGTGCTCGCGGTGCTCGGGGTGCTGGTGGTGGCCAACGTCGCCGGGCGCCGGGTGGCCGGCGACGGGGCCCGCGAGCCCATCGCCGGCCCGCCACAGGTCGGTGACTGCCTCGTCGAGCCGCCGTCGACCGAGCTCTCCGCGTCGGTGTATCCGGGGGCCTCGATCCTGCACGTCCGCACGGGACCGTGCGCCATGGCCAACTACGGCGAGGTGGTGCTGGTCGCGCGGCCCGGCGCCGGGTTCCCGCTGGACACCGCCGGCGGGGTGACCAGCGCGGAGCCGAGGGCCTGCGCGCCGTACGCCCGGGAGTACCTCCGGCATTCGACCGGCGCGCCGGAGCTGGCCGACTCCGGCCGGCCGTGGCGGCCGCTGGCCACCCGGCGCCTCGGCGTGATCGGGCCGGATCGGGACCAGGTCGCCGCCGGGCAGGAATGGCTCGCGTGCGTGGCCCACCCGCGGTCCGCCCCGTATCCGGGAACGGTGCGCGCCGCGCCCGGCGGGGTGACCGAAGCCGGTGCGGCGGCGGCCTTCTCGACCTGCCAGAGCTGGTCGCTGACCCCCGAGCGGGCGGACGTTCCGTGCGGGCAGCCGCACACCACGGAGTCGTTCGGCATCGTCGGGGTGGACAGCGCGGGCGGTCCGCCGAGCCAGGCGCTCGTCGACAGCTGCGGGAAGCTGGTGTCGGCGCTCACCGGGATGGCCGACCCGACCGCCGCCGGCCTGCTGACGGTGATCGTCGACGAGCCCCAGCCGCCGACCTGGACCCAGTCCACGGAGAGCTACCGGCGGCGCTTCACCTGCCGGGTCGAGACCGCCGGCGCGCAGCCGCTGACGCGCAGCCTGCTCGGCTGGGAGAACCGGCCGCTGCCGCTCGGCTGAGTGACGCTGCGTCGCAGGGCTTTTCGGCAGCATGATCGGGCGACGCCGATGGCGGGTTATCGTGCCGTATGGGCCGGCGGCTGATCGGGGTGGCGCTGCTCGTCCTGGCGGTCATGGCGGCGTCGGTGCTGCCGGCGGCGGGCGGCAAGCGCATCGCCGGCGAGGCTGTCGCGGCGCAGATCGCGCCGCCGCCCCAGGTCGGTGACTGCCTCGCCAGCCGGAACGGCCTGGCCAGCACGTCCGCCGAGGTCGGTTTCGGGATCTCCTCCGATTACGCGACGGTCGACTGCGGGACCCCGCACCTCGGCGAGGTGATCGGCGTCGGGCCGAGGTCGTCGTACCCGCTCGACTCGCGCGGGCCGGTGACCGTCCCGGATCTCGGCGAGTGCATCGAGATCGCCAACGGCTACCTGGGTGTCGCGCACTCGCTGGAGCCGGGTGACCGCTCTCCGCTGCTCGGCCCGTGGCGTCCGGCGTCGACCGGCCGGCTCGACTTCCTCGGTCCCGACGCGCTGCAGCAGCGGGCCGGGCAGGACTGGCTCGCGTGCGTGCTGGTCAGCCGGCAGGGTCGGGTCAGCGGGTCGGTCGCCGGGATGTACGCGGGGCCCGCGCGGGTGAACTCCCTCGCGACCTGCCGGCCGGACGTCAACGTACGGCTCGACCTGGTGGTGCCGTGCCGGGAGCCGCACGCGATGGAGGTCTTCGGGTGGCGGGTGGCGGACGAGACCAGCGGCGGGCAGCGCACTCTCGACGCATCCTGCCGGTTGCTGGTGGAGCGGTTGACGGCCATGCCGGACCCGACCGCCGGCGGCGCGCTGGAGGTGCGGACGGTCATCCTGCACCTCGACCACAACGGCGTGCTGCAGGACGGCTACCCGCCCGTTCCCGGGAACGGCACCGGGCGGGCCATCTGCACCGTGGCGGCCGCCCCGCCGCGCATGCTCGACGGATCGCTGACCGGGCTCGGCGACGGGCCGGTGCCGCTCGCCGGCTGACGGCATCCGGCCGGAATCAGCGGCCGCGGAAGGTCTCGAGCACGCCCTCCGACAACTCGGGCCAGACCTCGGCCGCCCATGGCCCGAACGCGGTGTCGCAGGTGGAGACGCACGCCAGCCCGGCCTCCGGGTCGACCCAGACGAAGCTGCCCTGCTGGCCGAAGTGCCCGAAGGTCGCCGGCGAGTTCGACGGTGCCGTCCAGTGCGGGCTCTTGTGGTCGCGGACCTCGCAGCCGAGCGCCCAGTCGTTCTGCCGCTGGCGGCCGAAGCCCGGCACCACGCCGCCGAGGCCGGGGAACGACACGGTGGACAGCTG
This sequence comes from uncultured Actinomycetota bacterium, assembly GCA_963844455.1. GTDB lineage: Bacteria > Actinomycetota > Actinomycetes > Mycobacteriales > Nakamurellaceae > Nakamurella. The sequence goes on along the minus strand of CAWJOH010000022.1, from coordinate 303,111 downwards.
GCGGACGACCTCGGGCATCACGAGCCGCGGCCGGAGCAGCTCGCCGGCGAGGGTGGCGAGGTCCTCGACGGGGCCGCGGGCGCCGTGCGCCGGCGGGCCGACGAGTTCGGTGCCCGTCAGGTCCAGCAGGTCGAGCACCCGCTCCTGCAGCTGCTCGGCGAACGGCCGGCCGGAGCGGGCCACGAGATGTTCGGCGGCCAGGTCGATCCCGCGGTTGGAATAGATGCGCCGGGTGCCGGGACGGGCGAGCACCTGGTCGGAGTCGAGCGCGAGGCCGGACGCGTGGCTGAGCACGTGCCGCAGCGTGGACCCCGGTGGTCCCACCGGGTCGTCGAGCGAGACGACCCCCTCCATGGCCGCGTCGAGCACCGTCATCGCGGTCACGATCTTGGTCACCGACGCCCACGGGTGCGCTGTGCCGTCGTCGACGATGTCCAGCACGCCCGCGCGCCCGATCACCGCGACGTTCGCCGAGCCCACCGGCCACGTCGCCAGCCGAGCCGCCAGATCCATCCGGTCATCCCTCGCGTCGCCGGGCGCGGCCTCGACGGCGCGCCCTCGGGTCAGGGCTGTGAGTGTGCCACCCGGCCGGGCGTTGACCGCCGGGCGGCCCGCCGCCGCCCGAAGGCGCTGTCACCGCGCCGCTGCGGCCACGACCTCGGCGAGGGACAGCGGCGGGTGCCCGGCGACCCGCTCCACGTCCCCGGTCACGTCGGCCAGCTCGCCCGCGGCGATCGCCGTGTACGTGCTCACCCAGGCGTCGACCATCCAGTCGGGCGCGCCGTACCGCGCGCGGGACGCGTACGCCTCCTCGATCGTCTCGCGCTGGTAGGAGAACGGCCGTCCGGTGACATCACTGAGCACGGCGGCGACCTCGCTCAGCGTCAGCGATTCCGGGCCGGTCAGCTCGTACGACTGCCCGTCGTGCGCCGTGCCGGCGAAGCTCCCATCGCCGTCGCGGGCGGCCGTCCACGCGTCCCGCAGCACCACGGTCGCGACGTCGGCGACGTCCGCGCGCGACACGGCCGCCAGCCGGCCGTCGCCGGCCGGGCCGCGCAGCACCCCGTCATCGCCCGCCATGGGGAGCAGGAAGTCGGCGTAGAGGCTGTCCCGGAGGAACGTGAACGCGATGCCCTTGCTGCGGATCCGCTGCTCGGTGTGCCAGTGGTCGCGGCCCAGCAGGAAGGTCGAGTCCTCCGCGGCGCGGTAGAAGGACAGGTAGAGGATGCGCCGCACGCCGGCGGCCGCCGCATCGTCGACGAACTGCAGGTGGTCGGCCCGCCGGGTCGCGGACTCGGCGGCCGACACCATGAACAGGGTCTCGATGCCGTCCAGCGCGGCCAGGGTCGCCGGAGTGTCGCCGTAGGCGGCCTCCGCCACCTCCGACGCCGGCAAGGCCGGTGCGCGATCGGCGGAGCGGACGACGAGCCGCATCGGGACGCCGGCCGTCGCGAGCCGGCGGGCGACGGACCCGCCCACCACTCCTGAGGAACCCGTCACCGCGATCTGTGCCGTCATCCTGGTGCGCTCCCGTTCGTTGATCGTTCAAGGATCGTGCCCTGCTGCGGCCTAACATCGGGATGTGCCAACAGATTCCCCGGCCGCACCGGATCCTGGCCCGTCCGATCTGGTCGCCGCCATGTCCGCCGGTCCGGTGATCCTCGACGGCGGCCTTGCCACGTTGCTCGAGGCGCACGGCCACGACCTCACCTCCGAGCTGTGGTCGGCGCAGCTGCTGCTCGAGGAGCCGGAGGCCGTGGTCGCCGCCCACCGCGAGTACTTCGAGGCCGGCGCGCAGGTGGCGATCACCGCCTCCTACCAGGCGTCGTTCGAGGGGCTGGCGCGGCTCGGGCTGGACGCGCGGCAGGCCGGGGCGCTGATGAGTCGGTCGGTGCGGCTCGCCCGGGACGCCGCCGGGGATGTCCCGGGCCGGTGGGTGGCGGCGTCCGTCGGTCCCTACGGCGCCGTCCTCGCGGACGGGTCGGAGTACCGCGGCGACTACGGGCTGTCGGTCCGCGAGCTGCGCGCGTGGCACCGGCGGCGGCTCGGGGTGCTGGCCGAGGCCGGCGCGGACGTGCTGGCGATGGAGACCGTGCCGTGCCTGGCCGAGGCCGAGGCGCTGCTGGCCGAACTGCCGTCCACCGGCGCGTCCGGGTGGCTCTCGTTGACCGTGTCGGGCGGCCGCACCCGGGCCGGCGAGCGCGTCGAGGAGGCCTTCGACATGGCCGCCGGGGTCGACGCGATCGTCGCGGTCGGCGTCAACTGCTCGGCGGCCGCCGAGGTGGGCGAGCTGGTCGGAGCCGCCGCCGAGATCACCGGCAAGCCCGTGGTGGCATACCCGAACAGCGGCGAACGCTGGGACGCCGCGGCGCGCCGCTGGACCGGGGACGTGAGCTTCGGCCCGGACGAGGCGGCCTCCTGGGTGCGGGACGGCGCCCGCCTCGTCGGCGGCTGCTGCCGCGTCGGGCCGCGGGCGATCAGTCGGCTGGCGCGGGCGGCGACGGCGTGGCCGACATCGCCGGCATCGCCGGCGGGTCCGTAACGCCGGGCGGGATCGGCGAGCGCGCGGACGCCAGCGCCCAGCAGGCCAGCGCGACGACCGCGGCCACCTCGAAGAACACCAGCCCGCGTTCCACCAGTCCGAGGGGGAACGCCCGGTACCACGGCACGCCGGTCAGCGGGCTGAGCGCCCACGCGCCGATCAGCGAGCCGAGCCACGCGAGCGCCATGACCGCGCTCCAGAACGCGAGGTGCGCGGAGAGCCGCCGCCGCGCCCCACCACGCGCCCGGGTCAGCAGGATCACGGCAAGGGGCAGGCAGAGGAACGCGACGATGCTGGCGACGCGGTGGATCTGGCCGCCGGTGCTCGGGCCGACGGACCAGTTGTGCTTGGGGAAGACCACCACCACGGTCAGCGCGGCCACCCATGCGGCGCCGAGGACGAAGCCCGTGGAGCGCGCGGCCGTCCGCCCCGACAGGATCAGGGAGGCGAGGACGGCGAACGAGCCGAGCGCGAGCGCGAGCACGGCGACGTTGAACATCCAGCCGGACTCGGTCAGCGCGTACTCGCTGATGGTCCTGGACAGCGGCGAGATCCCGGCGGAGCTCGGCAGCAGATGGAGCACGCCGACGAGGACGGCCGCCACGGCCGCGCCGGCGATGCCGGCCCAGGCGAGGACGAGGCCGGCGCGGTGCACCGCGGCGGGGTCCGCCGTGGACACCACGGTGAACTCCGCGGCGCCGTCCACCGGGGCCCCCGGCGCGACGGGGCGCGCGTGCACCGGCGCGCCCTGGGCGCCGCGCGTGCTTGCCGTCATCGATCCTCCAGAGCCGGTCGTGCCGAGCGCAGCAAAGGATTCACGGTACGGAGCGTTGCTGTGTGCACGCTGGGCGCCGGCCGTTCGCCGCTGCCGCCGTCCGCCCGGCAACCCGCGGCGGCGGGTCGAGCAACGCCGGCGTGCGTCGGGCGTCCCTGTGACGACGGGCACACCGCACCCGCCGTCCGTCGCCGGCGAGGCCGGACGACATCGGTTGGTCACGGATGGGTGACAGTTGCCCGGCGCGCGCGAAATCAGTCCCGGACCCGGCTGCGGGGCGGGCACACTGGGGTTCCTCATTCAGGGGGTTTGGCATGCAGCGCACGAATCCGCCGACCGCACCGGGACGGCGCCGCCGGAGATCTGGACTGGCGGCCGCGCCCGCACTGCTGGCCGCGGCGGCACTGCTGATCAGCGGATGCACGTCGAGCGGCGGTGGCTCGGCACTGGGTGAGTTGCAGGAGTCCGCGCAGTCCGCCGAGGTGAGCCCGGCAGGGGCCGGTCGGCAGGGCACCGCCGACGTCTCCGCCCCGACCCTGTCCGCGAGCGCGCCCGCGACGACCAGCAGCAGCACGCCCCCGCCGCCGCCACCGCCGCCGCCGCCCGCGGCGGTCGTCACCGCCTCACCGGCCGACGGGGCCGACGGCATCGATCCGCTGGCGCCGGTGGCGGTCACCGTCGCCGGGGGGACGCTGAGCGCGGTCCAGCTGACCAACTCCGACGGTGAGGAGATTCCGGGAACCCTTGCGCCGGACGGGTTGTCCTGGAGCACGACACCGGAACTGGGATACGGCAAGACCTACACGCTGACCGCTTCGGCGGTCAACGTCGCCGGGGCGCCGACCCAGTCGCAGACCACCTTCACCACCGTGCAGCCCGACAACTTCACCGCTGCCACATCTTTTCCTTCCGATGGAATGACGGTCGGTGTGGCGCAGCCCATCTCGATCCACTTCGATGAACCGATCGCCGACAAGGCGGCGGCCGAGGCGGCCGTGACGGTGCTGTCCAGCCCGCTGCAGGGGGGCGGGTTCCGCTGGATCGACGACCAGGAGCTGCGCTGGCGGCCGGTCGCATTCTGGCAGCCCGGAACGACCGTCGAGGTGACCGTGGACATCTACGGCAAGGACCTCGGCGACGGCCTCTACGGCCAGCACGACTACGCGGCGTCGTTCAGCGTCGGCCGGTCGCTGATCGCCGAGATCGACGACGCCACCAAGCAGATGGTCGTCACGCTCGACGGGCAGGTGGTCAACACCATCCCCGTGTCCATGGGCAGCAACCAGTTCCCGACCTACAACGGCATCCACGTGGTCGCCGAGAAGTACGAGACCAAGATCATGGACAGCCGGACCTGGGGCCTGACCGGCACCGGCGCCTACCGGACGGAGGTCGCGTGGGCGACCCGGATCTCGTCCTCCGGGGAGTTCGTGCACGCCGCGCCGTGGTCGGTGGACTCGCAGGGCAGCGTGAACGTCTCGCACGGCTGCGTCAACGTGTCCACCTCGGCGGCCAAGTGGTTCTTCGACGCGTTCATCCCCGGCGACCCGGTGATCATCAGGAACACCGTCGGCACGCCCCTCGAGGTCTGGGACGGCTACGGCGACTGGCAGCTGCCGTTCGACCAGTACGTGTCCGCCTGACGCCCGCCGGTTCGGATCCCGGCCGGGGCCGCCTAGCGTGGTCCTCATGGCTTCCGCATCCGAGGTGTCCGTACCCACCGTCGCGCTCGACGACGACCTCGGCGTCGCGATCCCGCAGCTCGGCCTCGGCGTGTGGCGGGTCTCCGACCGGGACGCGGAGCGTGCCGTCGGCGTGGCCATCGACGCCGGCTATCGCGCGATCGACACGGCCGCCGCCTACCGGAACGAGCGGGGGGTCGGCCGGGCCATCGCGGCCGCGGCCGACCGCGGCGTGCGGCGGGACGAGCTGTTCCTCACGTCGAAGGTCTGGAACGACCGGCACGGCTACGACGAGGCGCGGGCGGCGTTCGACGACTCGGCGGACAAGCTCGGCGTCGACGTTCTCGACCTGTACCTGATCCACTGGCCGGCGCCGCGACAGGACCGCTTCGTGGACACCTGGAGGGCGCTGGTGTCGCTCAGGGCCGAGGGCCGCGTCCGGGCCATCGGGGTGTCGAACTTCCTGCCGGAGCACATCGCCCGGCTGGTCGACGAGACCGGGGTGGTGCCCGCGATCAACCAGGTGGAGCTGCACCCCTACCTGCAGCAGCGCGCGGCCCGCAGGTTCCACGCGGAACTCGGCATCGCCACCGAGGCGTTCTCCCCGCTCGGCTCCGGGCAGGGGCTGCTCGGCGACCCGGTGGTGCGGAGGGTCGCCGACCGCGCCGGCGTCACGCCGGCCCAGGCCGTGCTGGCCTGGGGGCTGGCCCAGGGCGCCGTGGTGATCCCGAAGTCGGTGACGCCGGCGCGCATCGGGGAGAACATGCGGGCCGCCGGTGTGACCCTGTCCGAGGCGGACCTCGCGGCCATCGACGGGCTCGACCGGGGTGAGCGGTACGCGCCGGACCCGCTCACCTACGTCTGACCGGCGACGAGCCGGGTAGCCCGCGCCGCATCGCCGTCGGCGGCACCTACCCGAGGTTGGTCAGTCGGCGTACAGCTTCTCGAGATCGGGCAGGTAGCGCTTCTCGACGGCCTTGCGCCGGACCTTCATGGACGGCGTCAGCTCGCCGTCCTCGATGGTCAGGTCGTGGTCGAGCAGCACGAACTTCTTGATCGTCTCCCAGCGCTCCAGCTTGCCGTTCAGCTGCTTGACGTGGTCGTCGATCAGGTCGATCACGAGCGGCTCGGTGGACAGCTCGGCCACCGACTTGCCGGCCAGGTCGTGCTGCTCTGCCCACTCGACGATGGTGTCGGGGTCGAGGGTGATCAGGGCCGAGGCGAATTTGCGGCTCTCCCCGTGGACGACGATGTGGCTGGCGTACGGGCAGATGGCCTTGAAGATGACCTCGATCTTCTGCGGCGCGATGTACTTGCCGCCGGAGGTCTTGATCAGGTCCTTCTTCCGGTCCGTGACCTTGAGGTAGCCGTTGACGATCTCGCCGATGTCGCCGGAGTGCAGCCAGCCGTCCTCGGTCAGCACCTCGGCCGTGGCCTCGGGGTTGTTGTGGTAGCCGCGCATGATGCCGCCGCCCCGGAGCAGGATCTCGCCGTCCTCGGCGATCCGCGCCTCGGAGCCGGGCAGCGGGGGGCCGACGGTGCCGATCCGCGTGTCCTCGGGGAGGTTCACCGCGAACGCCGCGCTGGTCTCGGTCAGCCCGTAGCCCTCGAGGATGGTCATGCCGACCGCGTCGAACCACTCGGCGACGTCATGCGACAGCGCCGCGGATCCGGAGACGAAGAAGCGGATGCGGCCGCCGAGCCGCTCGCGGATCGTGCCGAGCACGAGCTTGTCGGCGAGCCCGAGCTGCATGGCCAGGAACCCGGACGGCTTCTTGCCCGACTGCCGGACGCGCGAGCCCCGGATGGCCACGCCGATCGCCCAGTCGTAGATCTTCGCCTTGACGCCGCCGTGCCCCTGCGCGGTGAGAGTGACGCGCGCCCGCACCTTCTCGAAGATCCGCGGGGCGCCGCCCATGAACGTCGGCTTGATCACGGCGAGGTTCTCGACGATCTTGGTCAGGTCGCCGTCGACGGCGGTGGAGAAGCCCAGTTCGAGCTGCACCGCGGACAGCACCTTGCCGAGCACGTGCGACATCGGGAGCCACAGGTACTGCACGTCATCCGGTCCCAGGATGCCGAGCGCGGCGACCGCCGAGCCCACATAGGTCCAGTTGTCGTGCACGAGCCGGACGCCCTTGGGCCGGCCGGTCGTCCCCGATGTGTAGATCAGGGTCGCCAGGTCCTCCGGTCCGGTGCCCGCGATCCGATCGTCGACGACCGTCGGCCGGCGCTCGAGCAGCTTCTTGCCGCGCGCGACGAGCTCGTCGAACGTGATCACCGGGGCGCCGCCCGCGCTCGGGTCGGGGCTGCCGTCGAACTGGACGATCGCCTTCAGGTCGGTCAGGCCGGCCTCCTGCACCTTCGCGGTCTGCCCGGCGTCCTCGGCGAACACGACGGCGGACTGCGAGTCGGACAGGATGAACGCCACGTCCCCGGCCGCCGTCGACGGGTACACGGTCGTCGTCGCGCCGCCGGCGCACAGCACACCGAGGTCGGCGAGAATCCACTCGATCCGGGTCTGCGCCGCGATGGCGACCCGCTCCTGGGGCTGCACCCCCAGGTCGACGAGGCCCGCGGCGACCGCGAACACCCGCTCCTTGGTCTGCGCCCAGGTCAGGGAGGTCCACGTGCCGGCGACCAGATACCGGAAGGCCTCTTTCTCGGGGGTCTTGCCGACCCGATCCAGGAACAGGTGACCAAACGACTGCGCTCGCTCGGTGAGCGTTGCTGTCGTGGCTGTCATGCACGTCCTCCTCGACGGCCGAAACCTGTGCGGTCGTCTCGTGACGCCGCCCGCCGCCCGCGCGATCGCGTCGCGGCCCGTACCGGGCGTCCGGCGGACGACGCGGTACACAGCACGGTGTGGCAGAGACTGTACGTGGCCCCGATCACACAGGTCCCCGCCGTCGGACAATCGTGTCCGAATCGCTGCTGGGGAACGTTCCGGACATCCCGCGAGTTCCCCGCGCGCCCGGTCGTCGCGCCGAATTCTCGCCCCGCCGGGTCCGCCGAGCCCGCCCGGCGGACCCGGACCGGGGCGGCGGTTCGAGGTCGTGGGCTCAGCGCAGCCGGGTGATCCGCACCGTCACGTCGTTGCCGGTGGCGTCGGGGCCGGCGTAGACGCCCTTGACGGGCGGCACGTCCGCGTAGTCGCGGCCGCGCCCGACCACCACGTGCGCCTGGCCGGGCGCCGTGAGGTTGGTCGGGTCGAACCGGTTCCACGAGCCCGCGTACCACTCGATCCAGGCGTGCGACTCACCGACGACGGACCTGCCGATCTCCGTGCCGCTGCCCTGCGGGTGCAGGTACCCGGACACGTACCGGGTGGGGATCCCCATCGGCCGGAGCAGGCCGATCGCCAGGTGGGAGATGTCCTGGCACACCCCGCGTCTGGCGGCGTAGGCCTCGACGGCCGAGGTGTGCACGCCCGTCGCGCCCGTCTCGTAGGTCAGCACCTTGTTGACCCAGCCGCACACGGTGGCGGCCGCCGCGGCCGGATCCGCGGACTGCTCCTTGATCTGTGCGGAGATGCCGGCGAGCTCGTCGTCGAGCGCCGTCAGCGGGGTGGCGGTCAGGTACTCCTCCCAGATGTCGGAGCAGTTCGAGGCGGCGAGCTCGGCCCAGCCCATCGCGGTCGCCGTCCCGCCCGCGTCGCCGGTGTCGCCGGCCCAGGCGGGCGGCTGCCCGGCACGGCCGAACACCTGGGCCGTCCCGCCCGCCGGGAAGGTCTCCACCGTCGTCGTCGCGGTCACCCCGAGATGCCGGTGCGGGCGGTGGATGTCGAAGGCCGCGACCCTGGTGCCGAAGTAGTCGTGGTAGGACATCACGCCCTCGAACGGGTCGATCTCCAGGCGCGCGGAGAGCACGGCCTGCCCCGGCTCGTCCGCGGGCTGCATGCGCACCTCGTTGTAGGAGGTGGTCACGGTCTCCGGGTAGGTGAGGACGGTGCGGTGCACGATGAGCAGCCGCCAGATCTCGGGCAGCGGGGCGACCGTCACGCGACGCCGCCGGTCAGCAGGTCGGGGGCGCCGATGTTCGCCCAGGTGACGGCGTCCTCGCGGCGGAAGAACGAGCGGGTGACGGCGGTGTGCGCGCTGCCCACCGTGCGCTGCAGGCTGGACAGCATCAACGCGCGTTCCTCCGCGAGCTCGCCGCCAGTCCGGTAGTCGAGCGCGGTGCGCGCGCGGCCGACGATCCGCCGGGCCGACGACGGGTCGCGCCGCGGGTCCCGGTTCTGCATGGAGCCCATCCCCTCCAGCTCGGCCAGGCACGTTTCGGCCATGCTCAGCGCCCGCAGCACCGAGCGCGGGAACTGCCGGTCCAGCAGCACGAACTCGGTCGCGCTGCGCTGCCCGATCGCGCCGCCGTAGGACCGGACGTACGGCTCCCAGCCGCCGCACGAGCTGACCAGCGCCCGCCACGGCGGCACCGACCCGGTCTCGGACTCGGCCGCCATCAGCAGCCGGATCGTCATGTCCGCCCGCTCCAGCGACCGGCCGACGACCAGGAAGTGCCAGCCCTCGTCGTGGCTCATCACGTCCGCGACCAGCCCGTTGGCGATCGCGCAGCGTTCACCCACCCAGCGCAGGAACACGTGCGGCCCCGCGCCGTTCGCCTCCCGGGTGCGCAACCCGTGCCAGGTCACGTTGAGGCACTCCCAGACGTCCAGCGGGATGGCGTCGCGCACCCCGCGGGCGTTCTCCCGGGCGGCGGTCAGGGCGCCGGCGACGGACGACGAGCGCTCGCCGTCGAAGACGAGCGTGCGGACCAGCTGCCCCGACTCCGCGTGGCTGCCGGCGCCGACCGTGTCGTCGTCCGAGAGCCCCATCGAGTCGAGGAGGGAGCGGATGACCTGATGGTCGGCCTGCCAGGAGCCGGCGGGCAGCAGGTGCAGGTAGGTGTCGAGGATGCGGGCGGTGCAGTCGGCACGCTCGACGTGCCGGCCGAGCCAGTACAGCGATTCCGCGATCCGGCTCAGCACGGCGACCCACCTCCCGTCGCGGCGGTCCCCGCCTGCTGTTGCTGGCCGTGCTGCGCGCGCAGGCCTGCGGGGTTGTCCGGCCCGGTGAGCGGCGGCTCCGGGAAGCCCAGCTGGGCGAAGCCGCCCATCGTCTGGGTCGAGCCGACCGGGGTCATCACCTGGGTGGCCTCCATCGCGGCGCCGACCTCGGCGAGCGGGGGGAGCGGGGCGTCGAGCGCCGGATCCGCCAGCACCCACGTGTCCTTCGAACCGCCACCCTGCGAGGAGTTCACGACCAGCTCGCCCTCGGGCAGCGCGACCCGGGTGAGGCCGCCCGGCAGGACCCACACCGAGTTGCCGCTGTTCACGGCGAACGGGCGCAGGTCGACGTGCCGCGGGCGCATCTTGTCGCCGATCAGCGTCGGCACGGTGGACAGCGCGATCTCCCGCTGCGCGATCCAGCCGCGCGGGTTCGTCAGGATCGTCTCCCGCGCCCGGGCCAGGACGCTCGCGTCGGCCCGCGAACCGATCACGATCCCCTTGCCGCCCGAGCCGTCGACCGGCTTGAGCACGAGCTGCGCCAGGTGCTCCAGCGCGTACTCGCGGTGCTCGGGCACCTCCATCCGGTACGTGTCGACGTTGGGCAGGATCGGTTCCTCGCCGAGGTAGTAGCGGATGATGTCGGGAACGTAGGTGTAGACGAGCTTGTCGTCGGCGATGCCGTTGCCGACCGCGTTCGCGATGGTGAGATTGCCCGCCCTGGCGGCGTTCACGATGCCCGGCGAGCCCAGCAGCGAGTCCGCGCGGAACTGCACCGGGTCGAGGAACTCGTCGTCCACCCGCCGGTAGATGACGTGCACGGGCATCTCGCTCGCGGTGGTGCGCAGGAACACCCGGTTGTTCCGGCAGATCAGGTCGCGGCCCTCGACGAGCTCGACGCCCATCTCGCGGGCCAGCAGCGTGTGCTCGAAGTAGGCGGAGTTGTAGACGCCGGGCGTGAGCACGACGACGTTCGGGTCGCTGACGTTCCACGGCGCGACCGCCCGCAGCGCGGCGAGCAGCCGTCCCGGGTACTCCGACACCGGCCGCACCTGCTGCTCGCCGCCCGCCTCGGACAGCACCTGGGTGACGGCCTGCCGGTTCTCCAGCACGTACGACACGCCCGACGGCACCCGGACGTTGTCCTCGAGCACCCGGAACGCGCCCGTCTCGTCGCGGATCAGGTCGACCCCGGAGATCACGATGCGCGCGCCGTCCTGCGCGTTCATGCCGACGACCTGCCGGTGGAAGTGCGGAGAGGTGGTGACCAGCCGGCGCGGAACAACGCCGTCGGCGAAGATCCGGCCCTGCCCGTAGGCGTCCGCGAGGAAGGCCTCGAGGGCGCGGACCCGCTGCGGCACACCCAGTTCCACGGTGCGCCACTCGTCGGCGGTGACGATGCGGGGGATCAGGTCGAGGGGGAACGGGCGCTCGACGCCGCCGAGCGCGAAGGTGATGCCCTGGTCCAGGAAGGTGCGGCCCATGATGTCGGCCCTGGCCTTGAGCTCCGAGGCGTTCAGGGTCTGCAGGGCGGCGAAGACGGACTCGTAGGCGGGCCGGATCTCGCCTGGCGCGGAGAACATCTCGTCCCAGGCCCGACCGAACGGATACTCCTCGAACAGATCCGCCATGGGCTCGACCGTAGGACCGCCATGTTGCGGGGGCATGAACGGGATTGTCCCCAACCGGCGGGTCGCTGTCCCCTCGGGGCGGCCGCGGACGCGGCGCCGGCCGGGATCCGACCTGCCGGAAGCGCGTCCTGCGCGGTTCCGGTCGGTGCTGCCAGGATGACCGGATGAGCACCTCGGGCGGGACCAGGGCGATCATCGCCGCCCTGCTGGCGAACCTCGGCATCGCCATCACCAAGTTCGTGGCGTTCCTGGTGTCCGGGTCCGCCTCGATGCTCGCGGAGTCCGTGCACTCGCTGGCCGACTCGGGCAATCAGGTGCTGCTGCTCATCGGCGGCCGCCGGGCGCAGCGCGCGCCGACTCCGGAGCACCCGTTCGGCTTCGGCCGCGAGCGCTACCTGTACGCCTTCGTCGTCTCCATCATCCTGTTCAGCGTCGGCGGCGTCTTCTCGCTGTACGAGGGCGTGCACAAGATCGAGAATCCGGAGCCGCTGACGCTGCCGTGGGTGCCGATCGGCGTGCTGCTGATCGCCATCGTGCTGGAGTCGTTCTCGCTGCGGACGGCGCTGCACGAGTCGGCGGCGGAGCGGGAGGGCATCACCATCCTGCAGTTCGTCCGCCGCGCGAAGTCGCCCGAGCTGCCGGTGGTCGTGCTCGAGGACATCGCCGCTCTCGTCGGCCTGATCCTCGCGCTGTTCGGCGTGAGCCTCGCGGTGATCACCGGCAATTCCCTGTTCGACGGGATCGGCACGGTCCTGATCGGCCTGCTGCTCATCGTGGTGGCGATCCTGCTCGGCGTGGAGATGAAGAGCCTGCTGGTCGGCGAGGGGGCGACCGAGGCGGACACCGAGCGCATCCGCACCGCGGTGACCAGCGGGGACGACGTCGAGCGCATCATCCACATGAAGTCGCTGTACCTCGGGCCGGACGAGCTGATGGTCGGGATGAAGGTCGCGGTCGGGGCGACCACGTCAGCGCGCGAGGTCGCGGTCGCGATCGACGCGGTCGAGCGCCGGGTGCGCGAGGCGGTGCCCATTGCCCGGGTGATCTACATCGAGCCGGACATCGAGCGGCCGGCGGTCGACGGCTCGACCGCCGGCGCCGAGCAGTCAGGCACCGATCCGGCCGCCGATCCGGCCGCTGATCCGGCTGTGAATGCGGCCGCAACGCCGGCCCGCGGCCCGGGATGACGGCCGGCGGCGGCATCTGCCCGTAGCGTGTTGGTTCTCTCGTTCCTGTTGGCGTCGAGCAGCGTCCATCGGAGGTCGCGGTGTCGAAGAAGTCCTCGAAGAACAAGAAGGACGCGAAGGACAAGAAGTCCGAGCTCGCGAAGAAGCTGAAGAAGGCCAAGAAGCGCGCCGCCGAGAAGGCCGCCGCCAAGAAGGAGGCGGCCAAGGCGGCCGCGACGAAGGCGGCGAAGAAGGCCGACAAGAAGGCCGCCGCCGACCGCGCGGCGAAGAAGGCGAAGCAGGCCGCCGCCGGCGCGGCGCGGAAGGCCGGGCAGGCATCGGGGGCACGGGACACCGTCGTGGAGAAGCTGGCCGACCGCCCGGCCGCCACCGCGCCGGCCACCCGGGCCGCGGACCGCCGGCCGGCGTCGACGGCGCCGACGCCCCGCCCGGCCACCCGCCGGCCCGCGCTCGCATCCGCCGAGGCCGGGCCGGGCATCGGCTCGACCGAGCCGCCGGCCCCGTCAGCCGCGTCCCGGCGGGCCGCCGCCCCGTCTTCCGCGTCGACCGCGCCGCCTGCTTCCACGTCCGGGACCCGGCGGGCCGCCGCCCCGGCTTCCGCGTCGACGGAGCCGCCGGCCCCGACCCCGGCCACCACGCCGACCTCCCGGCGAGGGCGGGCCGCGCGTCCGGGCGCCGGCTCGACGCCTGCCGCCCGCGCGACGTCGCGACCCCGGTCGACGGCCGCCGGGCCCTCCCGCGCGCGGCTCTATCAGCTCGCCCGGCAGCTCGATGTCGCGGGACGATCGACGATGAGCCGCGACGACCTGCTCGCGGCGGTGCGGGCGAAGGACCCCAAGGCACTGACCTAGCCCGGACACCGCCCGGGCCCGGCCGGCACGCCACGGCGCCGCGCATCCGGCGGCCATCGGGACGGTTCCCTCGGCCGCCGGTCGCGCGCGCTCGGGCCGCCTGTCTGGTTCCCGCGGACCCGGGGTACTGATTCCGTGACCGCCCGGCGAGCCTGCCGGCGCGGGGACAACGGAATCCGCGCCGCGGCGGTATCGCGTGCGGCGGCGCGGCGAACCAGACGGAGGAACCGTGGCCGAGCAGCAGCGCGTGGCATTCCTGGCGACCGAGGGCACCGAGCAGTCCGAGTGGGAGCAGCCCTGGCAGGCGCTCGAAGCGGCGGGCGTGCAACCGGTGCTCGTCTCCCCGGGCGGCAAGGAGGTGCAGTTCTTCGAGCACCTCGATCGCGGCAAGGCGGTGCCCGCCGACGAGGACATAGCGTCCGCCGATCCCGCGTCCTTCGACGGCCTGGTGCTTCCGGGCGGCGTCATCGGCGCGGACTTCCTGCGCGCCGACGAGGACGCCGTCGCGTTCGTCCGGTCCTTCTTCGAGTCCGGCCGGCCGCTCGCGGTCATCTGCCACGCGCCGTGGATCCTGGTCGAGGCCGGGGTGACGGGAGGTCGCACGGTGACGTCCTACCCCAGCGTGCGGACCGACCTGGAGAACTCCGGCGCCACCTGGGTGGACAAGGAGGTGGTGGTCGACGGGCAGCTGATCACCAGCCGGCGACCCGACGACCTGCCGAAGTTCTCCGAGGCGCTGCTCTCCGCGCTCGGTGCGGGCGGACGGGCGGCTGCGTCGGCGTGACCGGATCGGGGCACGCGCGGATGCCCGGCGGCCGGGCCGCAGGGTCCGGCGCTAGCGTCGGGTCATGCTGATCGCCTTCTCCGTCGCGCCGTCCGGAATTCCCGCGGACGGGTCTCCGGCGAGCGCGTCGGGCTCCGTGTCGGCTGCCGTCGCGGACGCGGTGCGCGTGGTCCGCGAGTCCGGCCTGCCGAACCGGACCGACTCGATGTTCACCACCATCGAGGGCGACTGGGACGAGTGCATGGACGTGGTGCGCCGCGCCTGCGCCGCCGTCGGCCGGCACGGCAGCCGGGTGTCGCTGGTGCTGAAGGCCGACATCCGACCCGGGTTCCGGGGTGAGCTGGACGCGAAGGTCGCCCGCCTCGAGACGGCCATCGCCGAGCGGCCCGCGCAGTAGCGGATGGCCGCGCGGATCAGGATCGGGCTGTCCGGGTGGACGTACCGGCACTGGCGGTCGGTCTTCTACCCGCCCGGCCTCGCCCAGCGCCGCGAGCTGGAGTTCGCGTCGCACACCTTCGACGCGCTGGAGATCAACGGCTCGTTCTACTCGCTGCAGCGGCCGAGCAGCTACCGGCGCTGGCGGGACGCCACCCCGGACGACTTCGTGTTCGCGGTCAAGGGCAGCCGGTTCATCACGCACATGAAGCGGCTGGGCGACATCGACGTCCCGCTCGCGAACTTCCTCGCGTCCGGGGTGCTGGAGCTGGGCCCGAAGCTCGGTCCGTTCCTCTGGCAGCTGCCGCCGGCGCTGCGCTTCGACCGGGAGCGGATGGAGGCTTTCTTCGCCCGCCTCCCGGCGACGGCCGGCGCCGCGGCGGAGATCGCCGCCGGTCACGACGAGCGGATCGAACGACGATTCCGCGAGAACCCCGTGGTCACCGCGCCCGATCCGTCCGCGCGGCTCCGGCACGCCGTCGAGGTGCGCCACCCGTCGTTCACGAGCCAGGAGTTCGCCGACCTGTGCCGGGCGCACGGCGTCGCGCTGGTGGTCGCCGACACCGCCGGGCGGTTTCCCTGGGTGGACCAGGTGACGGCCGAGCTCGTCTACGTCCGACTGCACGGCGACACCGAGCTCTACGCCAGCGGCTACACCGACGAGGGCATCGACTGGTGGGCCGGCCGGGTGCGCGGCTGGGCCGACACCCCGGGTGTGGGGGAGGTGCACGTGTACTACGACAACGACGGGCAGGCGCACGCGCCGTACGACGCGCTCCGGCTCGCCGAGCGGCTCGGCATGCCGAGGCGCCCGCCCGCCCCGCTGCCGTTCTGAGCGGTGCACGCCGGCGCGCTGCCTTGCCGGCGCTGCCCGTGCTGACCGCTGACCAGCTGAGCGCCGCCGTGCCGAGCGTTGGCAGCGAGCGGTAGCCGCCCGCACCGACGGGTCGGCCGCCGGCTCGCGGGAGCCGGCGGCCGAATGGACGCGGATGGGGCGGGGAAGTCCTAGAGGACGATCAGCCCGCCGGTGTTGTCGCGGGCCGCGGCGAACCGCTGGGTCGCGTCGGCCCAGTTGACGACGCTCCACCACGCCTTCACGTAGTCGGCCTTCACGTTCTTGTACTGCAGGTAGAAGGCGTGCTCCCACATGTCCAGCAGCACGATCGGGATCTGTGCGGCGGGCAGGTTGCCCTGCTGGTCGAACAGCTGCATGATGTTCAGCCGCTTGCCCAGGGAATCCCAGACCAGCATCGACCAGCCCGATCCCTGGATCGCGTTGGCGTTGGCGGTGAACTGCCGGCGGAAACCGTCGAACGAGCCGAAGAACTCGTCGATGGCCGCGCCGAGCTCGCCGTCGGGCTCGGAGCCGCCGTCGGGGGAGAGGTTGGGCCAGAACACCGAGTGGTTGATGTGCCCGCCCAGGTGGAAGGCGAGGCTCTTCTCCAGCCCGTTGATCGAGCCGAAGGAGTCCTTGTCACGGGCGTCGGCGAGCTGGTCGAGCGTGGTGTTCGCGCCGGTCACGTAGGCCTGATGGTGCTTGCTGTGATGCAGCTCCATGATCTGCCCCGAGATGTGCGGCTCCAGTGCGCCGTAGTCGTACGGCAGGTCCGGCAACGTGTAGGGCGCCATGGGAACTCCTTCACTCGTCAGCGATCGTCCGCTCGGCCGAATGGGCCGAAATCGACCCTATACCGACCCCGGGACGGGTACCCGGCCGCTGGCCGGCCGAAACGGCGGCGCCGGTCGACGACCTGCCGGCGTGGGGCTCATGACCCCCAGGACGGCAGCCAGGTCTCGAGCCGCAGGTGCTCCGCGGTGATCGCATCGCCGTTCAGGACCGGCCAGAGCCAGAGGAAGTTGGCGACGACCAGCCCGACGTAGATGGCGACCACCGCCACGGACAGCAGGCGTCGCTCCACGCCGACCCTCGCCCGGCCCAGGATGTCGCCCAGCACGAGCGTGATGCCGATGACCAGGAACGGCGCCAGCGGCGTCGCATAGAAGAAGTACATCTGCCGGTCGAGGTTGGTGAACCACGGCAGGTAGCCGGCGCCGTAGCCGACCAGCACCGCGGCGTACCGCCAGTCCAGCCGGCCGACCGTCTTCCACAGCGCCCAGGCCAGCACGAACAGCGAGATCCACCACATCGCGGGCGTGCCGATCAGGAAGATCCGGTTGACGCAGTCGCTGCCCAGGTCGCCGCAGCCCTCTCCGGTGCCGGGGGAGTAGTAGAGCACCGGCCGGGTGCCGATGGGCCAGGTCCAGGGTTTGGACTCCCACGGGTGCCGCTGCGCGACGTCCGTGGGCGTCAGCAGTGTCGAGTGGAAGTCGAGCATCTTCCACGTCCACTGCCAGAGCTCGTTCGACCACAGTGACGCCAGGTCGTAGAACGAACCCGTCTTCCAGTCGCCCCGGTTCGAGGCGACGGCGAGCAGCGTGTGCCGCGGGAACGCGGTCTCGGACGCGAACCACGCCCACCATGAGCCCACGTACGTCACCAGCGGCACGACGCCGAGCGACCAGAGGCTCGGCACCAGGTCCCGCCGGAGCACCGCGCGCACCGGCCGGGCGATGCCCGCCTCCCGCCGCGCGGTGATGTCCCAGATCACGGTGAGCACGCCGAAGGCGAGGATCCAGTAGGCGCCGGACCACTTCACGGCCGTGCTGAGCCCCAGCAGGACGCCGGCGCCGAATCGCCACCAGCGCGCCCCGAGCGCGATGCCCGCCCGGTGCGTGGCGATCGACCCGTCGGCGACGGCCGCGGCGAGCCGAGTCCGCACCTGGTCGCGGTCGGCGATCAGGCAGGCGAACGCGCCGAGCACGAAGACCGCCTGGAAGATGTCGAGCAGCGCGGACCGCGACTGCACGTGGCTGACGCCGTCGCAGATCAGCAGCACGCCCGCGATGCCGCCGAGCAGCGTCGAGCGGGTCATCCGGCGGACCACCCGGATGATCAGCAGCACCGACACGATGCCGGCGACCGCCGATGCGATCCGCCAGCCGAACGGCGTGTAGCCGAAGAGCCACTCCCCGACGGCGATCAGCTGCTTGCCGAGCGGCGGGTGCACCACCACGCCGAAGCCCTGGTTGTCCTCCACGCCGCCGTTGCGGAGCATCTCGGCGGCCTGGATGGCGTAGTACTTCTCGTCGAACAGCGGGGTGCCGCCGTCCGTGCGCGCGCCGAGCCCGACCAGCCGGACGAACGCGGCGACGGCCGTGAGCACCAGGGTGACGACCCAGCCGCGGAGCCGGTCCGGGGCCGGCGGCGGCAGCAGGCGGCGCTCCACGGGGACAGGGGTGTCGATGTCCGGGGTGTCGCCGACGGCGACGACGCCGGCCGCGGGGTCCGCCCGGCCCGCCGGCTCGGTGTCGTCCGCGGCGCGCCGCTGGGTGTCCGGGGCGGCGGCGGTCCTGACGTCGTCGTCGGTGCCGACGGCGGACAGGACGACGGACATGCGGACGATCGTAAGGTGATCCGGTGAGCGGCCAGGACAGCGCCGAGCGGGCGCCCGGGGCCGGTGGCCGGCTCGTGCTGGCGGGGACGCCGCTCGGCCGGACGTCGGACGCATCGGCCGGGCTCCGGGACGCCCTGGCCGGCGCCGACGTGATCGCCGCCGAGGACACCCGGCGACTGCTGCGGCTGGCCGCCGATCTCGGCGTGACCGTCGCCGTCCCGGTGATCTCCTACTACGACTCGGTCGAGCAGGCGCGGATTCCGGGCCTGGTGCAGCGCATCGCCGACGGCGCCACCGTCGTGCTGGTCACCGACGCGGGCATGCCATCGGTGTCCGATCCCGGCTACCGGCTGGTGGCGGCCGTGGCCGCGGCGGACCTGCCGGTGACGGCCGTGCCGGGGCCGTCGGCGGCGATCACCGCGCTGGCGCTGTCCGGGTTGCCGTCCGACCGGTTCTGCTTCGAGGGCTTCCTGCCGCGCAAGGCGGGGGAGCGGGCGCGGGCGCTCGCGGCGCTCGCGAACGAGACCCGGACGATGATCTTCTTCGAGTCCGTGCACCGGATCTCCGAGACGCTCGGCGCGATGGTGACCGCCTTCGGCGCCGAGCGCCCCGCCGCGCTGTGCCGGGAGCTGACCAAGACCTACGAGCAGGTGCTGCGGGGACCGCTGCACGACCTGGAACGCGCGGCGGCGCAGGGACTCCGGGGCGAGCTGACGCTGGTGATCGGCGGCAGCCGGGCCGTGTCGGCGACCCCGGCCGACGAGGAACTGGCCGCGGCGGTGGCCGAACTGGTGGCCGGCGGCAGCACCCGGCGGGACGCGGTCGACGCGGTCGCCGCCCGGTTGGGCATCGCCCGGCGGATCGTGTACGCGGCCGCCGTCGCGCGCTGAGCGCGCCGAGACCTGGGCGACGCCGCACGCCGGCGGGCCGGACTCAGCGGGCCGAGCAGCGGCCGAACCGCGGCCGGACCGAAACGCCGGCGGGCTCACCGGGACGGGCTCACCGGGACCGCCGCGTCCTCGGCGGTGTGTTCCAGCGACCGCGCGAAGCCGGCGACCATCCGGTGGTAGCTCTCGTCGAGGTCCTGGGACAGCGCGAACCCGCCCGCCACCTGGAGCGAGACGAAGCCGTGCATCAGCGATCTCAGCGCACGGATGGCGTGCACCTCGTCGTCGCCGTGCAGCCGGTAGCCGCCGAGGACCGCGGAGACGGTGTGCAGGATGTCGGCCGCGACCGCGAGGTGTTCGGTGTCCCCGGCCGCCGGGGCGATCACGCTCGCGGCGTACCGGCCGGGGTGGTCGAGCGCGAAGCGCCGGTAGGCGTCGGCCATCGCGAGCAGCGCCTCGGTGCCCGACCGGCCGACGGTGGCCCGGGAGAGCTCGGCGTGCAACTCCCTGCCGGCGAGCACGGCGATGTCCCTGCGCAACTCGGCGAGCGACCGGACGTGCTTGTACAGGCTCGGCTGGCGCACCCCGAACCGGGTCGCCACCGCCGCGAGAGTGAGCTGCTCATAGCCACTCTCGTCGGCGATGTCGGCCGCCGCGGCGGCGAGTACGTCGCGCCGGAGCCCGGCTCTAGGCACCGGTGATCTCCCGGACGAACCCGACCACGGCGGGCGTCGTCAGCTCGGGGAACTCCGCGTGCGGGTAGTGGCCGGCCTCCGGCACCATCAGCAGCCGCTGCTGGCCGAGCCGCTCGCAGATGCCGGCCGCCTCGGCCGCCGGATCGGGAAAGTCCGGATCGGCGGTGCCCATGACCACGAGGGTCGGCGCCGTCACCGTGTCGAGCACGGCGTCCGCCGGATCGTGCGAGGTGCGGGCGGTCGCGCTGAAGGCCGCCCGCCGGCCGGGTTCCCGCTGCGAGCGGGCGATCGCGGCGCGGTGCTCGTCGAACTCCTGGCCGCGCCGGGCCGGGAACATCTTCGGGAGATAGCTCCGCCAGACCATGCCGGCCCACGGTCCGGCCATCGATGCCCTGAAGAACCAGCGCAGTAGCAGCGGCTGCGGGACGTTGCGGACGAACGGTCCGATCAGCACGAGCCCGGTGATCGCGGCACGGTCCTGCGCGGCGGCGACGACCGCCGCACCGGCGCCCATGGAATTGCCGACCACCACCGCGCTGCCGCCGAGATGCGCGATCAGGGCCCGGATGTCGGAGGCGAGCGCCTCGTCGTCGAACGCGTCGAAGGTGACGTCGCTGTCGCCGTGGCCGCGGAGATCCATGGTGGCGACCCGGAAGCCGGCGTCCACCAGGGCGGGCGCCAGGTGCCGGTAGGTGGCGCGGAGATCGCCCATGCCGGGGACCGCGAGGACGAGCGGACCGGTGCCGCGGACGTCGTAGGCGATGCGACCGGTCCCGCGGTTCAGGAACCGGGTCTGCGCGTCGTCGAGCGGGGCGTGATCGGCGGGGTGGCTCTGGCTGGTTGTCATAGCCGTAAAGCTAATGCCAATAGCTTTGACTGTCAAGCGGCCGGATGACACGGTCGGGACATGACCGACTCCACCGCCGCCCCGACGTTGAAGGCGCGGCTGCGCAGCGACCTCACCACGGCGATGAAGGCGCGCGACGGCCTCACCACCGGCACCCTGCGGATGGCGCTCACGGCGATCACCAACGCCGAGGTCGCGGGATCGAGCGCGCGCGAGCTCTCCGACGCCGACGTGCTGGCGGTGCTGACCAAGGAGGTGCGCAAGCGCACCGAGGCCGCCGAGGCCTTCGCCGGCGCTGGACGCGCCGAGCTGGCGCAGCAGGAGCGGGACGAGGCAGCGGTGTTGGCGGCCTACCTGCCGGCGGCGCTCGGCGACGACGAGTTGCAGCGCCTGGTCGATGCCGCCGTCGCGGACGCGGCCGCGGCCGCGGGCCAACAGCCGACGATGCGGCAGATGGGCCAGGTCATCAAGGCCGTGCAGGCGGCCGCGTCGGGCCGCGCGGACGGGGCCCGGATCGCCGCGGCGGTCAAGGCCGCGCTCTCCTGATCCAGCGCCCCGGGCCGCGCACCCGCGTGCGCGGAATCGGCCCGAGTGCGCGAGGCTATGTCGACCGCGGGGTCGAGGCCGCGACCGCCCCGATCCGCGCAACCGACACCACCGGATGGGAAGGCCTGGCATGAGCAGTCCGACGAGCACCGACAGCAACCCCGAGGCCGAGATCGGCGTCACCGGCCTGGCCGTCATGGGGTCGAACCTGGCCCGCAACTTCGCCAGGAACGGTTTCGTCACGGCCGTGCACAACCGGTCGTACGCCAAGACCGAGGCGCTGATGTCGGAGCACGGGTCCGAAGGTCGGTTCGTGCCGTCGGAGTCCAGCGAGGACTTCGTGGCCTCCCTGGCCACGCCGCGCAAGATCCTGATCATGGTGAAGGCCGGTGGGCCGACCGACGCGGTGATCGACGAGCTGGCGGCGCTCGTGGAGCCGGGGGACATCATCATCGACGGCGGCAACGCGAAGTTCGAGGACACGCGGCGCCGGCAGGCCGCCCTGCAGGAGAAGGGCATCCACTTCGTCGGCTGCGGGGTGTCCGGCGGCGAGGAGGGCGCGCTGAACGGCCCGTCGATCATGCCGGGTGGGTCGGCCGAGTCGTACTCCTCGCTCGGCCCGATCCTGGAGAAGATCTCGGCGCACGTCGACGGGGCGCCGTGCTGCACGCACATCGGCACGGACGGCGCCGGGCACTTCGTCAAGATGGTGCACAACGGCATCGAGTACGCCGACATGCAGCTGATCGCCGAGGCCTACGACCTGCTGCGCCGCGGCGCCGGTCTGACGCCGGCGGAGATCGGCGAGGTGTTCGGCGAATGGAACAAGGGCGACCTGGACTCGTTCCTCATCGAGATCACCGCCCAGGTGCTCGGGCAGGTGGACGCCGGCACCGGCAAGCCCTTCGTGGACATCGTGCTGGACGCGGCCGGCATGAAGGGCACCGGCACGTGGACCGTGCAGACCGCGCTCGACCTGGGAATCCCGGTGTCCGGCATCGCGGAAGCGGTGTTCGCGCGCGGGTTGTCGTCCGCCACCGAGCAACGCGCGGCCGCGCTCGGCAAGCTGCCGGGCCCGAGCGGTACTTGGAGCGTGCGGGACCGCGACGCGTTCGTCGAGGACGTCAGGGTCGCCCTCTACGCGTCCAAGATCGTCGCCTACGCGCAGGGCCTGGACGAGATCTTCGCCGGCGCGAAGGAGTACGGCTGGGACATCAACGTCGGTGCGGTGGCGCGCATCTGGCGCGGCGGCTGCATCATCCGGGCGAAGTTCCTCAACCGCATCACGGAGGCCTACGACAACACGGCCGTCGGCTCCCTGCCGGCATCGCTGCTGCTCGCGCCCTACTTCACCGACGCGATCACCGGCGCCCAGGATTCGTGGCGGCGGGTGGTCGCCGGTGCGGCGCAGTCGGGCATCCCGACGCCGGGATTCGCCGCGGCGCTGTCCTACTACGACGGCCTGCGTTCCGAGCGGCTGCCGGCCGCGCTGATCCAGGGTCAGCGGGACTTCTTCGGCGCGCACACCTACAAGCGCGTGGACAAGGACGGCACCTTCCACACGCTGTGGTCCGGCGACCGCACGGAGGTGCAGACCGACTGAGCCGGGCGCCGCCGCGCCGGCCGCCGGCACGTACCGTCGCGCACATGGGCGATCGCGACCTGGACATCGTGCTGTTCGGCGGCACCGGCTTCGCCGGACGGCTGGTGGCGCGACGCGTCGCCGAGCGGTCGCGCGGCGACGTCCGCGTCGGGCTGGCCGGCCGGTCCACGGACAAGCTCGCCGCGCTGCGGGACGAGCTCGGGGTCGACTGGCCGCTGCTGGTCGCCGACTCCGACGACGAACGATCGGTCGACGCGCTGGCCCGGTCGGCGCGCGTGGTGGTCAGCACCGTCGGGCCGTACGCGCCCCGCGGGCTGCCGCTGGTGCGCGCCTGCGCCGCCGCCGGCACGTCGTACGCCGATCTCACCGGGGAGCCAGGCTTCGTCCGGGACAGCATCGACGCCGCGCACGAGACGGCGGCGGCGACCGGCGCGCGCATCGTGCACGCGTGCGGATTCGATTCCGTTCCATCGGATCTCGGGATGCAGGTGCTCGCCGACCGGGTGCTGGCCGACGGCGCCGGCGAGCTCGTCGAGGTGACGCTGGTGGTGACGTCCGTGAAGGGCGGGCTCAGCGGCGGCACCCTCGACACGCTGCGTGTCGGCATCGACGACGCCCGCGCAGACCCTGCGCTGCGTCGGCGGCTGGCCGATCCGTACCTGCTGAGCCCGGACCGGGCGGGCGAGCCGGACCTGGGCCGTCAGTCGAACTCCTTCCTCGCCAGGCGGCTGGACGACGGCACCTGGGTCGCCCCGTTCGTCATGGCCCGGTTCAACGGGCAGATCGTGCGCCGGAGCAACGCCCTGCAGGGTCACCGCTACGGGCGGCGGCTGCGCTACCGGGAGGTCCTCGGCACCGGCCGATCGCTGGTCGCGCCGGCCGTCGCCGCCGGTGTCGCGCTGGGCACCGGCGCCTTCGTGGCCGGCCTCGGCAACCGGTTCAGCCGCCCGATCCTCGATCGGGTGCTGCCCGACCCCGGCCACGGTCCGAGCGAGAAGACCCAGGCGGCCGGGCGTTTCGTCTTCGAGATCCGCGGGGTCACCGAGGGCGGCGCCCACTACGCCTGCACGGTCGCCGCGTCCGGCGACCCCGGCTACCGGGCGACGTCGGTCATGCTGAGCGAGTCGGCGTTCTGCCTCGCGGTCGACGACCTCGACTCGGCCGGCGGCGTGCTGACGCCGGCGACGGCCATGAACGGCGCGCTGACCGAGCGGCTGCGCCGCCGGGGCTTCACCTTCGAGGCCCGCCCGGTCGGCGCCGTCTGATCGGCTCGCCGGTCCGGTACCGGCCGTCCGGGACCGGCCCGGGAAGCGATGGCGAGCCGGGCGCACGCCGAGCACTAACCTGGTCCGAATGAGCACGCCCGTCCTGACCGCGGTGGCCTGGCCCTATGCCAACGGCCCCCGCCACATCGGCCACGTTTCCGGCTTCGGCGTTCCCGCCGACGTCTTCTCCCGCTATCAGCGGATGGCCGGCCGCGACGTGCTGATGGTCTCCGGCACCGACGAGCACGGCACGCCGATCCTGGTGCAGGCCGACGCCGAGGGCGTGAGCGCCCGAGCCCTCGCCGATCGCTACAACCGGGTGATCGTGGAAGACCTGCAGGGGCTGGGGCTCTCGTACGACCTGTTCACCCGGACCTCGACCCGCAATCACTACGCGGTGACCCAGGAGCTGTTCCGCACGGTGCACCGGAACGGCTACCTGGTACCGCGGACCACGATGTCCGCGATCTCGCCGTCCACCGGTCGCACGCTGCCGGACCGGTACATCGAGGGCACCTGTCCCATCTGCGGATACGACGGCGCGCGCGGCGATCAGTGCGACAACTGCGGCAACCAGCTGGATCCGATCGATCTGATCAACCCGCACTCGCGGATCAACGGCGAGACGCCGAGGTTCGTGGAGTCCGAGCACCTGTTCCTCGACCTGCCCGCCCTGGCCGGTGCGCTCGGCGACTGGCTGCGCAGCCGCAAGGACTGGCGGCCGAACGTCCTGCGGTTCTCGCTGAACCTGCTCGACGACCTGCGGCCGCGCGCCATGACCCGCGACATCGACTGGGGCATCCCGGTTCCGCTCGACGGGTGGCGGGATCGACCCGACAAGAAGCTCTACGTCTGGTTCGACGCCGTCATCGGCTACCTGTCGGCGTCCGTCGAGTGGGCGCGCCGCTACGGCGACGCCGGACGGCCGGACCCGGAGGCGTGGCGGCGCTGGTGGGAGGGTTCCGGCGACGGCAACGGCACGGGCTCGGCCGCGCGGGCCTTCTATTTCATGGGCAAGGACAACATCACGTTCCATTCGCAGATCTGGCCGGCGGAACTGCTCGCCTACAACGGCGCCGGCGAACGGGGCGGCACCGCAGGTCCTCTCGGCCCCCTGCAGCTGCCGACCGAGGTCGTGTCGAGCGAGTTCCTCACGATGAGCGGGTCGAAGTTCTCCACGTCGCGCAGGACCGTCATCTACGTCGGCGACTTCCTGCGCGAGTACGGTCCGGACCCGCTGCGGTACTTCATCGCGGTCGCCGGCCCTGAGACGCAGGATGCGGACTTCACCTGGGAGGAGTTCCTGCGCCGCAACAACTTCGAGCTGGCCAACGAGTGGGGCAACCTGGTCAACCGGTCGATCTCCATGGCACACCGCAACTTCGGGGCGATCCCGGCGTCGGCGGAGGTGACCGACACCGACCGCGAGCTGCTGGCGGCGGCCGAGGCATCGTTCACGACCGTCGGAGAGCTGTTGGAGCACAGCCGATTCAAGGCGGCGTCGAGCGAGGCGATGCGCGTCATCGGGCTGGCCAACAAGTACATCTCCGAGTCCGAGCCGTGGAAGCTGGCGGCCGACCCCGAGCGGCAGGGCACCGTGCTGCACACGGCGCTGCAGGTGGTGGACGACGCCAAGACGCTGCTCACCCCGTTCCTGCCGCACTCCTCGCAGAAGGTGTACGAGATGCTCGGCGGGGAGGGTGTCTGGGCCGCCCAGCCGGAGATACGCGAAGTCACCGACTTCGACGACGACGTGGAGGGCGTCGGCGCACCCCCGGTCGTGGACTACCCGGTGATCACCGGCGACTACGCGGCCGAGCGGGCCGTCTGGGCCCGCCGGGCGATCAAGCCGGGTACGCCACTGGCCAAGCCGGTGCCGATGTTCGCCAAGCTCGACGCCGCGCTCGCCCGGACCGGGCCCGACTGGGCGCCGATCGGCTGAGCGTGACCGACAGCGGGACCACCGGCGTCCACCCGGCGGTGGCGGACCGGCAGCTGCCGCCGCCGCCCGAGCCGCTGCCGTCCCCGGTCGTGGACGGTCACACCCATCTGGACGCCTGCGGCTGCCGGGACGCCGCCGACGTGGCGGCCGCGATGTCCCGCGCCGCCGCGGTGGGCGTCGACGCGGTCATCACGGTCGCCGACGACCTGAGGTCCGCGCGCTGGGTCGTGGACGCCGCGCGCCGGCATCCGGCCGTGTACGCCGCGGTCGCCCTGCACCCCACCCGCGCCGACCGGCTGGACGACGAGGCCCGCGGTGAGATCGAGCGGCTGGCGGCGGACCCGAGGGTCGTCGCGGTCGGCGAGACCGGTCTCGACCACTACTGGGACTACGCGCCGCCGGCGGCACAGGCCGAGGCCTTCGCCTGGCACATCGACCTGGCCAAGCGGTTGGACAAGCCGCTGATGATCCACGACCGCGACGCCCACGACGACGTGCTGGCCATCCTGGCCGCGGAGGGTGCCCCGCGGTCGGTGGTGTTCCACTGCTTCTCCGGGGGGACCGACATGGCCAGGCGGTGCCTGGACGCCGGGTTTCACCTGTCCCTGGCCGGCCCGGTCAGCTTCCGCAACGCCCGCGAACTCGCCGACGTGGCGCGGCTGGTGCCGCTCGATCGGCTGCTCGTGGAGACCGACGCGCCGTTCCTGACCCCACACCCCTTCCGGGGGCGCCGCAACGAGCCGTTCGCCCTGCCGTACACGGTCCGCGCCCTGGCCGGGCTCCGGGGCGACGACCTCGATCGTCTCTGCGCCGGTGTGACGTGGACCACACGAACTCTGTACGGTTTGCCCCTCTGAGAGGGTTTGCGCTGCTCAGCTTTGCGGCTCACATCACGCAGAGTGATCGGATCTTGTGGAACCATGACGGTCCGCGACGAATCGTGTGAGCTGGATGTTATTTGACTGTCCCTTTGGTTGCCGGTTCGTGGCACCACCGTTACCCTCCCGTGATAACAGCCGGGATGGGGAAGTCCCGGGTGCGAGTGGGCAGGACTTGTCGGCAGCGTCTACCGGCTGATCACCGCTGATCAATCGGTGTCGGGGGACAAGCCCTGCCTTTGTCTTTTCCGCGAGCCTCCCGCGTCGCCGGGCGGCCCGGGATGGACCGCGCCCTCGTCCCCTGCCCGGACGCGACCACGCACGG
The DNA here is from genome assembly GCA_963844455.1 of uncultured Actinomycetota bacterium. Lineage (GTDB taxonomy): Bacteria > Actinomycetota > Actinomycetes > Mycobacteriales > Nakamurellaceae > Nakamurella. The sequence continues at coordinate 275,779 of CAWJOH010000022.1, read as the reverse complement.
ACGGCAACGTGACCTCGACCGACGATCGGCTCGGCACCCACGGCGCGGACGGCGCCCTTCCCCAGGATCTCGATCAGCAGGATCTGGATCAGCACGGCCTGACCCAGGACCTCGATCACCAGGACCTGGCACCGGATCAGGAACCACGCGCGGGTGACGTCCTCGATCGCTGGTCCGCCGGCGACGCCGCGCTGCTCACCCACAACGCGTCCGGCCGGCACGAGGCCGCGGACGAGCCGGTGCTCGCGCCGCCCGTCCCGCCGGTGCGCGCCGCCGGCGGATCATCGGGCAATCGCTGGCGCAGGCCGGTGCTGATCGGCGCGGCGGCGCTGGTCGCGATTCTCGCGATCGGCTGGGCGGTGATCGCCGGCCTGACCAAGACCGTCACGGTGAGCGTCGACGGGGTCGCGCAGGAGGTCTCGACGATGTCCGGCTCGGTGCAGGGCGCGCTCGACGCCGCCGGCATCGTGGTCGGCGAGCACGACACCGTCGCGCCGTCCGCCGATTCCGCGCTCTCGGACGGGTCGCAGATCGTGCTCGAGCGCGGGCGGCTGCTGACGCTGACGATCGACGGCCAGACCCGCGAGATCTGGACGACCGCGACCACGGTCGACGAGGCCATGGCCGACCTCGGCCAGGATCCCGGCGCGTTCGAGCTGTCCGCCGACCGGTCGCGGACCATTCCGCTCGAGGGCCTGACGGTCACGGCCGACACCCTGCACACGGTCACCCTCACCGATCGCGGTGCCGCCGCGGCCCAGGTGACCTCCGCCGCCAAGACCGTCGGCGCCCTGCTCGCCGAGCAGGGCATCGCGCTGGGCCCGGATGATCGGGTCTCGCCCGCGGCTCGAGGCACCGGTGACCGACGGCCTGGCGATCACCATCGTCGCGCTGCCCACCGTGTCCGTCGCCGTCGGACCCGATCCGGTCGTGACCCGGGCGGTCGAGGCGTCGACGGTGGGCGACGTGCTCGCCCAGCAGGGCGTCGTGCTGGGGCCGCTCGACACCGTCGCACCGGCGCTGGCCTCGCCGATCACCGACGGCCTGCAGATCGTCGTCACCCGGATCGCGTTCGTGGACAGCAACACGGTCGAGACCGATCGCGCAGCCCGCCGACCAGCGGCGCGAGGACCCCTCGCTGGACGTCGGCAGCACGTCGGTGCTCCAGCAGGGCCAGCCGGGTCAGGTGCAGGTCACCACCCGGGTGCAGGTCACCAACGGGCAGAACGGCGCTCCCTACGAGCTTCTTCGCACGGTCATCGCCGAGGCGACGCCGACGATCGTGTCCGTCGGCACCCGGGAGCCGGTTCAGGAGCCGGCGGCAGCCGGCCGCGGCTCCGACCCCGAGCCGGCAGGCCGCCCCGGCGGCGCAGCCCGATCCGGAGCCGGCAGCACCTGCCGCCGCTCCGGCCGCCGCTCCGTCCTCCGCGGGGTCGTCCGGGGTGAACTGGGACGCCATCGCGAACTGCGAGTCGACCAACAACTGGTCGATCAACACCGGCAACGGCTACTACGGCGGCCTGCAGTTCGACATCCCGACGTGGAACAGCGCCGGCGGCGCGGCCTACGCTCCCCGCCCCGACCTGGCCACCCGGGAGCAGCAGATCGCGGTCGCGGAGACCCTGTACGCGAGCCGCGGCCTCTCGCCGTGGGCGTGCGGCTATCGCGGCTGACCCGAGCCCGGCGGCGGGGCGGCGAACGTCCCGGCCCCGGTCGACGCGCGAAGGCCCGGTTCCGCTCCCTGCGGGGGTCGCCGAACCTGGCCTTTTCGCACGCGCGGTCGCGGTATTCGCGTCGGGCGGAGGTACGATTTCCATGCCCAGGCATGGTGAGGGCGGTCACAATGCGGCCACCGAACGGGTGGCGGCGTGTGGCCTGTAGCACAGGAATAGCGTCCGATTCCTGAGGTCTGGACCACATTCCGCGCACAGGTCTATCAAAGAATCACGCCATCCGTTATCGTTTCGTGATAGCAGCTGGGATGGGGAATTGCCAACCAGCCGGACGGGCGTAAAGCCCGAACCTCTTTCACCAGAAACGCCCAGAGGGACCGGCTGCGCCCTGCCCGGACACTACGCACAGACATCGGACAAGACCTTGGCCATCAACGACCAGTACGGCTCCGTCGCCATCGACGACGCGCAGCCCGCCGCTGAGACCGAAGCCTTCGACCAGGACACCACCGGCGGCCGCCACCAGACCGGCCGCAGCCTGCGCAAGCCCGCCCTGCTGGGTGTGGCCGCGCTCGTCGTCGCGCTCGCCATCGGAGGCGGCGCCGCCGCCTCCCTGAACAAGACCGTCACCATCACCGTCGACGGGCAGGCCCAGGAGGTCAGCACCTTCTCCGGCTCCGTCGAGGGCGCGCTGGACTCCGCCGGCATCGAGATCTCCGAGCACGACGTCGTCGCCCCCGCGGTGACCTCGGACATCTCCGAGGGCTCGCAGATCGCGCTCGAGCGCGGTCGCCTGCTGACCCTGACCGTCGACGGCCAGACCCGCGAGGTCTGGACCACGGCCACCACGGTCGAGGAGGCCCTCCTCGAGCTCGGCCAGAACCCGGACGCGCTGCGCCTGTCGGCCGACCGGTCGCGCCAGATCCCGCTCGAGGGCATGTCCCTGAGCGCCGATACGCTCTACAGCGCAACGGTTTCCGTCGGTGGTGCGGCGCCGACCGCGGTGCAGACCACCGCCCGCACCGTGGGCGACCTGCTCGCCGAGCAGGGCGTCGTCGTCGGTCCGTTCGACGTCGTCACCCCGGAGGCCGCCACCGCGCTGACGAACGGCCTGGCCGTCGCGGTCACCGTCGTCAGCAAGACCACGGTCACCGAGCAGGTCGACGTCGCGCAGCCGGCCGACCAGCAGGTGGAGGACTCCTCCATCGCCGCGGGCAGCTCCGTGGTCACCCAGGAGGGCTCGGCCGGCAAGGACGAGGTCACCTTCGAGGTCACCACGAGCAACGGCACCGAGACCGGCCGGACCGAGGTCGCCCGCACGGCGATCACCCCGGCCCAGCCGAGGATCGTCGCCGTCGGCACCCAGCAGGCGCGCTCCACCTCGTCATCGAGTGGGTCCACCGCGAGCAATTCGGACGAGTCGGAGAGCCGTCCACCGGCTCCTCGAGCTCTCGTCCGCCGCCGCTCCGCGCCGCTCCCACTTCCTCGGGCTCGTCGCGGTGTCAACTGGGACGGGATCGCGACCTGCGAGTCGACCAACAACTGGTCGATCAACACCGGTAACGGCTACTACGGCGGCCTGCAGTTCGACATCCCGACGTGGAACAGCGCCGGCGGCGGGGCCTACGCCTCGCGCCCCGACCTGGCCTCGCGGGAGCAGCAGATCGCGGTCGCCGAGACCCTGTACGCCAGCCGCGGCACCTCGCCGTGGGCGTGCGCCGGCTCCGGCTGACCCCAGCAGCACCGTCGCGACCTGCGGCGACCACGTTCACTGCCCCGACCCGGGTTGCCCGGGCCGGGGCAGTGGCGTCTGTGCGCCATGTCCGCGGCCGGCGGTCGGAGGTCGATGCGAGCAAATGCATCGGCGACTCGCTGTGAGCAGGGCAACGTTGTCTTTTGGCGTGCTCACATTGCGACAGATGAACGTTCACGTTACTATTTCGTGATAGAAGCCGGGATGGGTTCGAACCCCCTGGGTAAATATCGGGTAAAAAGCGCCGACTGCGAATAGGTCGTTTCGTGTCGAAATGATGCGGACGCACGCCACCGAGCGCCCCTGAGGTGAACGGTCGTTTCTGCCGCACACGCCAGCCGGTGAGCCCTGCGCCCTGCCCGGGCACACTGACCTTCAACTGGATGTGACGTGAACCGAACGCACGACGATACGGTGCACCGCTCGGGTGACCTCGCCCTGCTCGACCGCGAGGATTCCAGCCGCACCGACACGACCGACGCCCCCCAGACTGCGGGCACCCGCCGCGGCGGCTCCCGACGTCGCACCGCCATCATCATCGGCTCAGCGGTGCTGGTCGCCTTCTCCGCCATCGGCGGGGTCACCGCGGCCGCGATGAGCAGGTCCGTGACCGTCACGGTCGACGGGCAGTCCCAGGAGATCACCACCGTCGCCTCCTCGGTGGACGGGGTGCTCTCCGCCGCCGGCATCGACGTCGGCGAGCACGACGTCGTGGCACCCGCCGAGACTGCCGAGATCGCCGACGGCGGCACGATCGCCGTCGAGCGTGCCCACCTGCTGACCCTCACCATCGACGGCGAGGAGCGGCAGGTCTGGACGACCGCCGACACGGTGGAGGCCGCCCTGCTCGAGATGGGCCAGGACCCGGCCGCCCTGCAGCTGTCCGCCGATCGCAGCCGCGCGCTGCCGGCCGACGGCCTCGCCGTGACCGCGAGCACGCTGCGCTCGGTGTCGCTCTCGATCGGCGGCGCGCCCGCCGAGAGCGTGTCCACCGGCGCCCGCACGGTCGCCGACCTGCTCGCCGACGAGAACGTCCAGCTGTCGGCGACCGACACGGTGGACCCGGCGCTGGACACGCCGCTCTCGGCCGGCCTGCCCGTCACCGTCACCAGGGTCGTCGTCACCCCGCTGACCGACACCTATCCGATCCCGGCCGGCGAGCAGCGGGTGGACGACCCGTCGAAGAACGTCGGCACCGACGTCGTGGCCCAGCAGGGCGTCGACGGCGTGCTGCAGGTGGTCACCGACGTCACCGCCGTCAACGGCGTGGAGACGGGCCGGGCCGAGGCCTCCCGCACCATTCTCGCCGAGCCGGTCCCGACGATCGTCCACGTGGGCACCACCTCCACCGTCGAGCACCGCGGCAGCCGGGTCTTCTTCAACGACACGGAGTTCGGCGTCAACTGGGACGGGCTCGCCTTCTGCGAGTCCACCAACAACCCGGCCGCCGTGAACAACCCGTCCGGCTACCTGTCCACCTACGGCCTCTTCCAGTTCGACCTGCCGACCTGGGGCTCCGTGGGCGGCACCGGCAATCCGCTGGACGCCAGCCCGGAGGAGCAACTGCTCCGCGCCAAGCTGCTGTTCCAGCAGCGCGGGCTGGAGCCGTGGCTCTGCGGCTACGCGGCGAGCTCGCCGCCGCCCGCCTGACCGCCCGGTCCTGCCCGTCCCGCCGAGGGACCTGCGACCGCGCACCCGACAGCCCCGACCCGTCAGGTCGGGGCTGTTGTGCTCTGCCGGGTCCGGGGAACCATCGAAGCGCAGCGGTGACCGATCGTCGCCGCCTCCCGTGTGAGGATGAACAACGTGGTCGAGCCGGTGCGGTATCTCGGGCCCGCGGAGATCCGCGAGCTCGCCGACGGGCTCGACCTCAGGCCGACGAAGACGCTCGGCCAGAACTTCGTGCACGACGCGAACACGGTCCGGCGCATCGTCGCCGCCGCCGGGCTGCGGTCCACCGACCACGTGCTGGAGATCGGTCCCGGCCTCGGCTCGCTGACCCTCGGCCTGCTGGACGTCGTCGCCGAGGTGACGGCCGTCGAGATCGATCCGCGGCTCGCCGGCCTGCTGCCGCGAACCGTGGCCGAGCACGCCCCCCGGCGCGCCAGAGCGCTGCAGGTGATCACGGCGGACGCGTTGACCGTCACCGCGGACCGGCTGGTCGGGTCGGACGACGTCGCGGCGCCCGCCGACCCGACGGCACTGGTGGCCAACCTGCCGTACAACGTCGCGGTTCCGGTCCTGCTGCACCTGCTCGCCGAGGTGCCGACGCTGCGCAGCGTGCTGGTGATGGTGCAGGCCGAGGTGGCGGACCGGCTGGTGGCGCCGCCGGGCTCGCGGACGTACGGCGCGCCCAGCGTGAAGGTCGCCTGGTACGGGCCGGCCCGGCGGGCGGGATCCGTGCCGCGCGCGGTGTTCTGGCCCGTGCCGGGCGTCGACTCCGCGCTCGTCGCCGTCCAGCCGCGGCCCCGCCTGCGCACCGAGGACCGGGCGGCGGTGTTCGCGGTGATCGACGCGGCGTTCGCGCAGCGCCGCAAGACGTTACGGGCCGCCCTCGCGGGCTGGGCCGGTTCGCCCGGCTACGCGGAATCGGTGCTCGGCCGGGCCGGCATCGACCCGTCCGCCCGTGGTGAGGTGCTCGGCGTCGACGACTACGTCTCGATCGCGGCCGCGCTGGACGAGCTCGACGCGGCCACGCACGAATGAGCCCAATTTGATCAGAGGGTCGGCGGGCCGCGCGAAGCCGGCGCAGGTCCGGGTGCGGGCGCCCGCGAAGATCAACCTGCACCTGTCCGTCGGGCCGTTGCGCGACGACGGCTTCCACGAGCTCGTGACGGTGTTCCACGCCGTCGACCTGGTCGACGAGCTCACCGTGGCGACGGCCGACAAGCACGCCGTGCGCACCGTCCCGCCCGACGGCGTACCGACCGGTGCCAGGAACCTGGCCGGCGCGGCCGCGCGGCTGCTCGCCCGGCGGAGCGGGATCGGTGGTCCCGTGGCCATCGAGATCGCCAAGCAGATTCCCGTCGCCGGCGGGATGGCCGGCGGCAGCGCGGACGCGGCCGCCACGCTGGTCGGCTGCGCGGCCCTCTGGGGCGTCGACATCGGGCGCGGCGAGCTGGCCTCGCTGGCCGCCGAGCTGGGCTCGGACGTGCCGTTCGCGCTGACCGGTGGCACCGCTGTGGGCACCGGCCGGGGCGAGCGGCTGTCCCCGGTGCTCGCCCGCACCCCGCTGCACTGGGTGCTCGCGCTCAGCGGCACGCCGCTGTCCACCCCGGACGTGTTCGCCGAGCTCGACCGGCTGCGCGAGACCGGCGACCCGCCGCGGGTCGGTCCCGTCGACGACACGCTCACCGCGCTCGCCGGCGGGGACCCGGCCGTGCTGGCCGCCACCCTCGGCAACGACCTGCAGCCGGCGGCGATCTCGCTGCAGCCCGGCCTGCGGCGAACGCTGCGCGCCGGCCTGACCGCCGGCGCGCTCGGCGGGGTGGTGTCCGGCTCCGGGCCCACGGTGGCGTTCCTGTGCGCCGATGCCGAGTCGGCCGGGCGCGTCGCCGCCGACATCGCCGGATCCGGCACCTGCCGGGGGGTTCGGGTGGCCGCGGGCCCCGCCCCCGGCGCGCGAGTGATCGGCACCCGCTGATGGTCAATCTGATCAGCGTGGAGGCGGCCACCGTCCGATTCGGCCCTCGCACGGTGCTGGACGCCGTCTCCCTCGGCGTGCAGGACGGCGACCGGATCGGGGTGCTCGGCCTGAACGGCGCCGGCAAGAGCACGGTGCTCTCGGTGCTCGCCGGCCGCCAGCCGCTGCAGTCCGGACGCGTCGCGCGGCTGCGCGACACCGCCGTCGCCGTGGTGCCGCAGGCGGACGAGCTGCGAGCGGGGGTGTCGATCCGGGACGTCGTGCTGCACCGCTACGGGGACGCCGAGCACGCATGGGCGTCCGACGCCGCGGTGCGCTCGGTGCTCGACGGGCTGGGCCTGACCGGGATCGGGCTGGACAGCGACGTGGGCACGCTGTCCGGCGGCGAGCGGCGCCGGGTGGCGCTGGCCGGCGCGCTGATCACCGACGCGCGGGTGCTGCTCCTCGACGAGCCGACCAACCACCTGGACGTCGAGGCGATCGCCTGGCTCGCGGACCGGGTGCGCGCGCATCGCGGCGCGGTCGTCGCCGTGACCCACGATCGGTGGTTCCTGGACGCCATCGCCACCCGCACCTGGGAGGTGGTGGACGGCTCCGTCCTGGTCCGGGACGGCGGCTATTCGGACTGGGTGTTCGCGCGCGCCGAGCGGCTCCGCCTGGACCAGGCGGCCGAGGAGCGCCGGCGCAACCTCGCCCGCAAGGAGCTGGCGTGGCTGCGGCGCGGTCCGCCGGCCCGGACCAGCAAGCCCCGATTCCGCATCCAGGCCGCGGAGGCGCTCATCTCGGACGAGCCGGAACCGCGGAACACCGTGGCGCTGCACGCCTTCGCCGCCCGCCGGCTGGGCCGGCAGGTGCTGGAGCTGGACGCGGTGACCGCGCGGGTGCCGCAGGCGCAGGGCTCCGCGGGGCCGACGGCACGTCCGGCGGGCCGGATGCTGCTGGACGGCGTCACCTGGCACATCGGTCCCGGCGACCGGATCGGCGTGGTCGGCGTCAACGGGTCGGGCAAGACGACGCTGCTGCGCATCCTGGTCGGTGAGCTCGGCGTCGAAGCCGGCCGGGTGCGGACCGGCGTCACGGTGCGGATCGGCTATCTCTCCCAGGAGGTCTCGGAGCTTCCGGACGAGGCCAGGGTGCTGGAGGCGGTGACCGAGATCGCGTCGGTGGTCGACATCGGCGGCCAGCAGGTGACCGCCGCGCAGCTCGCCGAGCGGTTCGGCTTCCACCGCAGCCAGCACTGGACGCCGGTGTCCGACCTCTCCGGCGGCGAGCGCCGGCGGCTGCAGCTGCTGCGTGTGCTGATGGCCGAGCCGAACGTGCTCGTGCTGGACGAACCCACCAACGACCTGGACACCGACACGCTGACCGCGCTCGAGGACCTGCTCGACTCCTGGCCCGGCACGCTGCTGGTGGTCAGCCACGACCGCTACCTGATCGAGCGGGTCACCGACGACGTGGTCGCGCTGTTCGGGGACGGGCGGATCACCCACCTGCCCGGCGGCATCGACGCCTACCTCGCCCGCCGGCGGGCCGAGTCGGCGGCGCCGCCCGCGGGCCGGCCGGAGCGCGCGGACTCGCCGGCGGCCCCCGCCGACGGCACCGTCGCCCGCGATCTCCGCAAGGACCTGCGCCGGCTCGACAGGTCGCTGGAGTCGTTGCGCCGCAGGCAGTCCGACCTCACCGCGCAGTTGACGGAGGTGGCCAGCGACCACGTCGCCGCCGCCGAGACGCACGGCCGGCTCCGGGCCGTGGACGCGGAGCTCGTCGGGCTGGAGGAGGAGTGGCTCGCCGTCGCCGAGCGGCTCGAGGAGCTCTGAGCGTCCCGGTCGACCCGGCCGGGCGCGCTCAGCGCGCGAGGAACGGCAGCATCAGGTCGGCGAAGCCGTCGGGATCGCTCGCGTGGCCGCGGCGCGCGCCGGCCAGGTCCGCCCGCTCGGCGCCGGGGATCGCGTCGGCGAGCAGGTCGAGCCGGGCCCGGCCGCCGGCATCGGCCTCCGCGGCGCCGACGATCAACGTCGGCGCCGTGATCTGGGCCAGCCGGCGCCACCAGGCGGGGTCGGCCGCGGCCAGTTCCGCGAGTACGGACCTGGCCCGCGCGAAGCCGCCGACGTTCTGCTTGATCCGGCCGCGGCGCAGCGTGGTGAAGGCGCCACCCACCGCCATCGACGCCGACATCCGGCTGCTCACCGGACGTCCCGAGCGTGGCGGCAGCAGCGGATGCTCGATCACCAGGTGCCGGATCAGCTGCGGGTCGCGTGCCGCGACGCCGGCGGCCAGGTAGCCGCCGAAGCCGCAACCCACCACGTCGACCGGCTCGGGCCCGAGATGCTCGACGACCCGGCGGACGTGGTCGACGTAGCCGGCGGGGTCCGCGGCCGGCAACGGATCGCTGTGACCGGAGCCGGGCAGGTCGACCGCGACCAACTGGCGGTCGCCGGCCACCACCCGGCCGGTGAGGCATTCCCAGGTCGCCGCCGACGAGCCCAGGTCGGGCAGCATGAGCACCGGGTCCCCGGTGCCGTTCGAGTAGATGCGCACATCCCGCTCGTCGATGACCAGGTCGTAGATCGCGCTGAAGGCCATGGGTGGCATCGTGCCCCCGCGGGCCCCCCGCGCGCACCCTCGGGGGTGGCCCGGCACGGCGCGCGCGTGCCTTAGCGTGGTGCGTCATGAGCGCCTTCACCGACGCCCTGCGGACCGCCGCCCTGGGCGACGCCGGGATGACCACCGGCGAGCCCCACCAGCCGGTCCGTACCACCTGGGCCGACGTCCATGCCGCAGCATCGAAGGGGGCCGGCCGGCTGGTCGCGGCAGGTGTCCGGCCCGGCGCCGCGGTGGCGATCCTGGCGGCGCTGCCGGTCGACGTCGCGCCGGCGGCCCAGGCCACCTGGCTGGCGGGCGGCTCCGTGACGATGCTGCACCAGCCCACCGCCCGCACGAACATGGCCACCTACGCGGACGAGACCGCCGCCGTGCTGCGGCTGATCGGCGCCAGGGTGGTCATCCTCGGCGAGCCCTTCACCGAGGTCGCCGCGCTCTTCGCGGGTTCGCCGATCGCCGTGATCACCCTGGACGAACTCGTCGGCGACCGGTCGGCCGCGGCGGACGGCGACGCAGCGGCGGCGATCGGGACCGGGCCCGCACCGATCGACGTCGACGAGGACCTGCCCGCGCTGCTGCAGCTGACATCGGGGTCCACCGCCACCCCCAAGGCCGTGCAGATCACCCACCGGAATCTGTGGGCCAACCTCGAGGCGATGTGCGAGAGCGGCGGCATCCACCCCGGCGAGGTGATGGTCTCCTGGCTGCCGCTGTTCCACGACATGGGCATGGTCGGCTTCCTGACCCTGCCGATGTGCCGCGGCGTCGAGCTGGTCAGCGTCACGCCGGCCGACTTCCTGACCTCACCGATGCTGTGGTCGAGGCTGATCAGCCGGTACCGCGGGACGATCACCGCGGCGCCCAACTTCGCCTACGCGCTGTCCGCGCGGGTGCTGGCCCGCGCGGACGAGGACCTCGACCTGTCCAGCATGCGGTTCGCGCTGAACGGCGCGGAGCCCATCGACGTCGGCGCGGTCCGCGCCTTCCTGGCGGCGGGGGAGCGGTTCGGGCTGCCGGCCACCGCGATGGTCTGCGCCTACGGCATGGCCGAGGCCACGCTCGGCATCTCGTTCCACCCGTGGGGGACGCCGCTGAAGGTGGACACCGTGCTGGCCGCGGATCTCGAGGAACGGGCGGCCGCGGTGCCGGCCCCGGTCGACGGCTCGGCGGATCCCGAGACCACCCGCTCGTTCCCGATCCTGGGCCCGCCGCTGCGCGGCATCGAGGTGGGCGTGAGAAGCCAGGACGGCGGCCGCGAACTGGGCAACCGCGAGGTCGGCGTGCTGCACCTGCGCGGCGCGTCGGTGACCGACCGGTACCTCACCGTCGACGGCCCGCGACCCACCAAGCGGGCCGACGGTTGGCTCGACACGGGTGATCTCGGTTACCTGGTGGACGGCGAGGTGGTCGTCTGCGGCCGGGTGAAGGACGTGATCATCATGGGCGGGCGGAACATCTACCCGACCGACATCGAGCGGGCGGCGGAGGCCGTCCCCGGCGTCCGGGCCGGTAACGCGGTGGCCGTGCGCTGGCAGACGAGCACCGGGCGGGAGTCCTTCGCGCTGGCGGTCGAGTCCCGGCAGGCCGCCGACGCGGAGGCCGCCGAGCGGATCGCGCACGAGGTCAGGACGGCGGTCACGGCGGCGATCGGCGTGCGGCCGGCGACGGTGAGAGTGCTCGGCGTGGGCACCCTGCCGAAGACGCCGTCCGGCAAGCTGCGGCGGTCCGCGGCGCGCGCACTCATCGCCTGACCCCGGCGGGTCGGCCGCACGCCGACAACGGTTCAGTGCAAGCGGTTCTGGGTCGCCTCGAGGCCGGCGTCGAGCAGGACCTCCACCGCGTCCGCGGCCTCCTCCAGCAGGACGGGCAGATCGCCGCGCTCCGTGGCGGAGAAGGGCCGCAGCACGAAGTCCGCCGGGTCCATCCGGCCGGGCGGGCGGCCGATCCCGACCCGCACCCGCAGGTAGTCCTTGGTGCCCAGCGCAGACGAGATCGACCGCAGCCCGTTGTGCCCGCCCTCGCCGCCGCCGAGCTTCACCCGGACCGTCCCGTACGGCAGGTCCAGCTCGTCGTGCACGACGACGACGCGGTCGGCCGGGACCTTGAAGAAGCGCGCCGCCGATGCCGTCGGGCCGCCCGAGAGGTTCATGTAGGAGCGGGGTTTCGCCAGTACGACGCGACCGGCCGGGAGCCGGCCCTCGAGCACGTCCGCGCCGGACCGGTGGCTGCGGAAGGACCCGCCGAGCCGCCCGGCGAGCACGTCCGCGACCATCGCCCCGACGTTGTGCCGGTGACCGGCGTAGTCGCGGCCGGGGTTGCCGAGCCCGACGACGAGGGCGAGGTCAGCGGTCATCTGCGCTGTCGATCAGCGGGTTCCACCCGGAGTGTGCCGGACGGGCGCCCGGCCGGTCAGCCCTCCGAGCTCTCGGGCTCGGTGCTCTCCGGCTGGTCGCGCTCGATGCCGGCGTCCGCCTCGGCCTGCTCGGTCTCCGCATCGATCTCCTCGGCCGTCGGCGCCAGCTGGACGGCGACGACGAGCGCCTCGGGGTCGGTGATCAGCGTCGCGCCGCTGGGCAGCGGCACCTGCCCGGCGAGCACCTGGGTGCCGGCCGCCGCGTCCTCGATGTCGACCTCGAGCGAGTCGGGGATGCTCAGCGCCTCGACCTCGATGGCCAGCGTGTTCAGGTCGGTCAGCACGAGCGTGCCCGGATCCGCCTCGCCCGTCAGCACGATCTGGACCTCGACGGTGACCTTCTCGCCGCGCCGGACCAGCAACAGGTCGACGTGCTCGACGTAGTCGCGCAGCGGATGGCGGACCACCGACTTCGGCAGCGCCAGCTCCTCGCCCTCGGCGAACTCCAGCGTCATGATCGTGTTGGCGCCGCCCTTGATGGCGTGCGCGAACTCGCGGGCGTGCAGCGACAGGTGACGCGGCTCGGTGCCGTGGCCGTACAGCACGGCGGGGATCTTGCCGGCGCGGCGGGTGCGGCGCGCGCCGCCCTTGCCGAACTCGGTGCGCGTCTCGGCAGTCAGTCGAACGTCGGGCACGGTGGCACTCCTCGGGGCGAACCTGGTCAGCGGTGGCCGCCGGCTGCGCGGAGGCGCTGCCGGCGCGTCGTCCCGGCGAGCGGCGCTGAGCCGCGATGCACGCAAGGGGCGGACCCACCGCGTCGATCACGGCTGACCGCGCGGATCACGCGGCCGCCCTCGCCGAGGCAACCCGTCGATTCTACGCGGGCTCGTCCGCCGCGCCAAACGCGCCGGCGCCCGATCGGCGCCCGCCTCGGTCCCGTTCTCCCGGCGGTCGCCGCGGAGCGGGCCCCGAGTGCGCACATCGGAGCGCTCAGAACGCGGCGCCGCCGTTGACGTCGAGGATGTGCCCGGTGATGAAGTCGGCGTCCGAGGAGCACAGGAACGCGACGGCGCCGGCGATGTCGGACGGCTGGCCCGCCCGGCCGAGCGGGTTGCTGGTCATCTTGGCGGCCTGCTCGTCGGCGGGCATCGCCGCCGTCATCGGCGTCTCGATGAAGCCGGGCCGGATGCCGTTGACCGTGGTGCCGAACCGCGCCAGCTCCGACGCGCCGGCCCGGACGAGACCGACGACGCCGGCCTTCGCCGCGATGTAGTTCATCTGGCCCAGGTTGCCGGTCTTGGCGACGATCGAGGAGATCAACACCACCCGCCCGGGACCCTCGGTGCGCAGCCACGGCGCGCAGGCCTTCAGCCCCTCGTACACGCCGGTGAGGTTGACCGCGATGACCGCGTCCCAGTCCTCGTCGGTCTGCCGGTGGAACATCCGGTCGCGGGTGATGCCGGCGTTGCCGATGTAGGTGTCGACGCCGTCCATCGCCTCGGCGGCGGACGCGAAGGCGGCGCGCAGCTGCGTGCGGTCGCTGACGTCGCACCCGAATCCGTAGACCGGCGATCCGGTCTCGGAACAGATGCGGTTCGCGGTCTCCTGGGCACCTGCGGCGTTGACGTCCAGCACCGTGACGGACAGGCCCTCGCTGGCCAGTCGTTGGGCGATGGCGGCGCCGATTCCCTGGGCTCCGCCAGTGACGACGGCCTTGGACACGCTGTAACGGTCGGACACGGGCCCTCCTACGGACACGTAGCTAATCCGGCTCTGGATCAGCCATCCCACCGGCCGAGACCGGTTGCGTCTGAACAGTACCCCGGAATTAGCTGAGCTAACGCACCAACTCGGGAGAAATCACGATCCGTAAACATAGGTACCCGGTGCGTCGCCGAGCACGGGGTACTCCCGGTTGCCGTGACCTGGGGGTTTGCGCTGGCCACCGGCCCGCTTGCCGATCCACTCCGCCCAGTCCTCCCACCAGGTGATGGGGTGCATGGTCGCGTCGCTGAGCCACTTGTCCGGATTGGCGGGCAAATCGCTCGACGCGCCGACGTAGTGCCTCGACTTCGGATTCGGCGGGTTCACGATGCCGGCGATGTGCCCGGAGTTGGACAGCACGAACCGCACGTCCCCGGCGGGCAGCCGGGCACCGGTGTAGCTGCTGCGCCACGGAGCGATGTGGTCCTGCTCGGCGGCCAGGAAGTACAGGTCCTGGTCGACGGTGGACAGGTCGAGGCGCTGGCCGGCGAGTTCCATCCGGCCCTGCGCGAGCTGGTTCTCCAGGTAGCAGCTGCGGAGGTAGAAGGAGTGCATCTCTGCCGGCATCCGGGTCGAGTCGGCGTTCCAGGTCAGCAGGTCGAACGCGGGCGGATCCTCGCCCATCAACCAGTTGCTCACCACGTAGTTCCAGATCAGGTCGTTCCCGCGCATCAGGTCGAACGTCCGGCGCATGCTCTCGGCCGGGAGGAAACCCGTTCGCGCCATGCTCTTCTCGAGCTTCTGCACGGACTTCTCGTCGGTGAAGACGCCCATCAGGCCCGGCTCGCTGAAGTCGATCAGCGTGTTCAGGAACGTCGCGTTGTTGATCCGGTCCTGCCCGGTGGCGTCCAGGTAGGCCAGCGTGGCCATGGTCAGCGTGCCGCCGAGGCACAGCCCGAGCAGGTTCACCTTCTCGGCGCCGGTGATCGAGGAGATGACGTCCAGGGCGGTCATCGGGCCGGACAGCAGGTAGTCGTCCATCTTGACGTCGCGCATGGACTCGTCGGGATTGCGATAGCTGATCAGGAACACGGTGTGGCCGTGGTCGACCGCCCACTGCACCAGGCTGCGGCCGGGCGCGAGATCCATCACGTAGTACTTGTTGATCCACGGCGGGCTGAACAGCAACGGGATCTCGTGCACCGTCTCGGTGGTCGGCGAGTACTGCAGGAGCTCCATCAGGTCGTTGCGGAACACGACCTTGCCGGGGGTGACGGCCATGTCGCGGCCCACCTCGTACACGCCCTCGGCAACCTGGCGCGGCTGCCCACCGTTGGTCGCGAGGTCGCGCAGGAAGGTGCGGAACCCCTTCGCCAGCGAGAGTCCGCCGGTGTCAAGGGCTTTCTTGAGGACGGCCGGGTTGGTGCCGATGAAGTTGCTCGGTGAGACCGTGTCGAGCATGGTGCGCACGGCGAACGCGGCCTTGGCCCGGTCCGCCGGCTTCAGGTCGGCGCTCTCCACCAGGTCGGCGGCCGCGCGGTCGGCGAGCAGGTACTGCTGGCGCAGCCACCAGTAGAAGGCGTTGCCCTCCCATGCGGTGTCGGCGAACCGCTTGTCGCGACCGGTCGGCACCTGCGGGGGCGAGTCGGCGCCGAACGCCCGCGTCGTGGCGGACCATCCGGCGAGGAACGCACCCTGCGTCCACTGCCGCATCACGGCGGCGGACTGCAGCGGGTGCAGCGCGCAGGCGGCACCCAGGCGGGCCAGCGAAGGGCCGAGACCGATCTGGTCGAGCTTGCCGAGCACTCCGCGGTCGAGTCTGCTGGTGATGTTGAGCACGCCGTCGGCGTACCGCTCCCGCACCCGCTGGTCGATGGCGTCCCACGACCAGGAGAGTTCGCTCGGCTCGGCGGCACCCGCGGCCGCGCGGTCGTCGGCAAGGGCAGTCATCAATGGTCTCCTCGTCCTCGGTGGCGGCGGACCGACACGGGCGGTGCCGCGCCGCGTGCCACCGGATCGTCAGGACCGGGATCGGCCCTTGTTCCGGCGGCGTTCGATGGTCAGTTCCCGAAAAGCGCGGTACGACTCCTGCAAAGCCTTGCGTTGCTGGGCGGTGAGGTCGGGGTCCGCCTGGATGGCGAGCTCCACCGGCGACTCCTCATTGTCCTCGGACTGCCGCTTGCGCGGTCGCAGCGCCTCGGCCGAGAGCTCGAGCGAGTCGGCGATCGACTCCAGTACCTGGTCGGAGGGATCGCGCAGCCCGCGCTCGATCTGGGAGAGATACGGGTTGGAGATGCCGGACATCGCGGCCAGCTGACGCATCGGCAGCTGGGCCAGCTCCCGTTGCTTGCGGATGATCTCGCCCAGCGATGCACCCTGCGGCCATGCGCTGTTCATGTCAGCAGCCTAAACGGATATCGAGGTGCCGCACGAACGCCGAGGGCGCGACCGCCTGCGTGGCGGCCGCGCCCTGGCGCGTTTCGGTGTGTGGACCGTCCCTGACGTCTCGTCAGAGGGTCACTTCAGCAGCTCGCGAGCGGCCCGCGAGTAGGCGACGCCCACGTGCGAGACCAGGTCGGCGTGGCGGACGGTGACGTCCTTGACCCACTCGACCTCGGAGAGCGAGACCAGGTCCTTCTCCAGCTTGGTGAAGGTGTCCAGGCCGGCCTCGTACGCGTCGAGCAGCGCCAGGCCGGACTTCTTGGCCTGCGCGAAGACGGTGTCGGTGTAGGCCTGCGCCTGCTCCGTGGCCTTCTCGACGGACGGCACGAAGGCCTCGGTGGCGTTGCGGGCGAAGTCGGTGGCGGCGGAGGCGGCGTCGGTCGCAGCCTTGAACGCGGCATCGGTGGCAGCGGCGCCGTTCTGCGCCGCCTTGGTGCTGGTGGCGGTAGCCATGATGGTCTCCGATCGATGGTGGCTTGATTGTCGACAAGGCCGCTTGATCCCGACCTCGTGTTAGCAGGTTAGCAGAGTTAGCAGCTAACCTGCAAAGCCCCTGACCGGGTGACCGTGCTCACAGGCCGCTGGCGGCCGACGTGCGCCGACCGCCGGCGCGATCGCGGCCGACGCCCGGCGGCCGCCGGCGCGGTCGCGGTCGCGGTGCCGAACCCCGGTGCCGAACCCGGGCGCCGGCTACATGTCCATGCCGCCGTTGACGCCCCACACCTGCCCGGTGATGTACGAGGACGCGTCCGACGCCAGGAAGTGCACGACACGGGCGATCTCCTGTGGCCGGCCGAGCCGTCCCAGCGGGATCCCGGACTTGATCTTGTCCAGGACCTTCTCCGGGACGGCCGCGACCATCTCGGTGGAGATGTAGCCCGGCGTGACGGTGTTGACGGTCAGCCCGATGGTGTCCTCGGTCAGCATGCCCGCCCGGCCGAGCAGGAACGCCGCCTCCCTGGCCATCGTCTTGGTCAGGCCGAACAGGCCGGACTTGGAGGCGGCGTAGTTGGCCTGCCCGATGTTGCCCATCTCGCCGATGATCGACGACACGTTGATGATCCGGCCGGTGCCCCGCTCCACCATGTGCGCGAGGGCGGCTTGCGAGAGGAAGAAGGCGCCCGACAGATTGACGGCCAGCACCTTGTACCAGTCGTCGTCCGTCAGCTTCAGCACGGTCTTGTCGATGGTGATTCCGGCATTGTTGACCAGGATGTCGAGCCTGCCGTGCCGCTCCAGCACCTCCCGCACCACGCGGCGGCAGTCGTCGGCCGAGGCCACGTTGCCCTGGTGCACCGAGACGGCCGCCTCGGCGCCGAAGGTGCTGTGGAAGTCGTCGGCGAACGCGTCCGCCTTGGCGACGTTCCCGCTGAATCCCGCGGCGATCGACGCGCCCTGGGCGGCCAGGCTGTGGCCGATCGCGGCGCCGATGCCGCGGGTGCCGCCGGTGACCAGCGCGACGCGGCCGGCCAGCTTGCCGCCGATGATGCCGGTGGGTTCCTCGTCCGGGATCGCGGCGGGATCCCGGTTGTCCGCCTGCCGCTCCGCATCCAGGGACATGGCTGCCTCCAACTGCTCTTCGAACCGCCCGCCGACCTGCCGGGACGTGATGGGTGATGAGCGCGTGGCCGGGTCCGACCCTACCCGGGAGCGGCGTCACCCGCCCGGCACGCGGAGCCTCCGCCGACGGACGTAGGGACGGCGACGGGAAGGGCGGCGTGAGCGCGCAGCGGCACCCGAGGCGCCGATCGGACGGGGGCACGGAGGAGAGACGGGCAGCAAGGAGACGGACAAAGGGGATGGACGTCGGGGACGGATGGCGGGACCGGCCCGAGGCGAGAAGGATCGATCCCGGACAGGAGTGCGCCGTCCCGGACGGCGCACCGCGGACCGCAGGAAAGGCGACCCATGCAGCCCTTCGTGGTGAATCGGCACGGCCGACTGGTTTTCCCGTCGAACTTCTCGCCCGATCTCGACTTCTCCGTCATCGACACCGAGGAACAGCTGGACAGCGTGATCCGGCGGGACTTCGAGACCAAGGCACCGAAGGGCACGGAGATCCTGAGCCGGGTCGAGTCCGGTCAGTACGCCACCCGGTACGAGCTGATGCGCGACGTGGCGCTGAACCTGTTCTGGGTGAACCGGTTCGCACTGACCATGTACGACAAGCAGCCCATGCGCTGGCGCGACGTGCCGAAGAACCGGTCGGACGTCTTCCTCCCGATCGTGGCGCCGTGGATCGACAAGGAGCAGAAGGTCGCCGCCGTCGAGCGGGCGTACCGCGACCTGCCGCCGACCTGGAACGGCCGCTCCGAGGACGCGATCTGGGACCTGCTGTTCGACGTCTACGGCCACCGCACGTTCGACGCGACCACTCTGCCGTCCATCAAGCCGACGATCGCCGAGGCGAAGCAGGAGCCGGAGAGCCTCACCTTCGTGCTCGACGACTTCGACCCCGACCATCCCTTCTTCAGCTACGAGGAGATCGTCGACGTCACCGACGACGTGCCCGAGCTGGAGGCGCTGCGCCGCTGGTCGATGGTGCTGCACAACCAGTACCCGTGGGACCGCTCCAAGGTGAGCCTCAAGGCGGTCGGCCAGCTGACGGACGAGGACGTGGTGATCCTCTTCCAGCCCCGCAACCGCGACGTGCTGACGTTCGTCAACACCGTCAAGAACGCGAAGCCGAAGTCGTCCGTGGTCGACGGCGGGGCGGCCGCGTCGCTGTCCACGAAGCAGGTCGTCGAGGCGGTGGACCCGATCCGCCCCTACCCGGCCGTCGACGTGCACGCGAAATTCTCGATCAAGCCCAAGATCGAGGCGCTGGCCGTGGTCAAGGGCGAGTATGTCTGCACCAACGACGATCTCATCCGGAACGCCGCCTACAGCTGGTCGCCGATGTCGGCCGCGGAGATCAGCCAGAAGACCGGCATCGAGGAACGCCGGTACACCGCCAGGGAGCTCGAGCAGATCTCGCTGGAGGCCGCCCGCAAGGCGCTGGAGCGCGCCGGCCGCAAGCCGGAGGAGATCGGCGCCGTGCTGTTCTGCTCGTGCACCAGCGCGCGGATGATGCCGTCGACGGCCACCTGGCTGTCCGGCCAGCTGGGGCTGCAGCAGACGCACGCCTCGGTGGACCTCGTCGCGGCGTGCGCCGGACTGCCGTACGGGCTGTCCGAGGCGGTACGCCTGCTGCAGGAGGTCGACCGGCCGGTCCTGCTGGTCTGTGGCGAGAAGTTCTCGGACAAGATCGGCACGGTGCGACCATCGCGGATGATCTTCGGCGACGGCGCGTCGGCGATGGTGATCGCGCCGGCGCCCGAGGGCGACGACGGCGACATCGACCTGCTGCAGACCTACGCCGGCGGCCCGGTGAGCCAGGTCAACTCGATCATCTGGCCGAACCCCGCCTTCGACAACAACATCACGGTGTTCGGGCCCGAGGTGAAGACCCTCGCTGGCCGCTACCTGGCGCAGATGATCGACGAGCTGTCGGTGCTGCCCGACACCACCGGCAAGGCCGAGACCGCTTGGGAAACAGTCGAACTCGTCGTGCCGCACCAGGCGAACAAGACGATGGTGATCGGGCTGGCGGCGAAGGCCGGGCTGGCGGCCGACCGGCTCTACTTCAACATCGAGACGATGGGCAACACCTCGTCGGCGAGCATCCCGATCGCGATCGCGGACGCCGTGGCGGAGAAGGTCATCGACCGGCCGATGTGGATCTTCGCGCCGGGCTTCGGGGCCGGCGCCGTGGCCGGCTACTCGGTGATGCGGATCGATCCGGCGATCGTGGTGCCGAGCGAGACCGGTGACGACGTGCCGGAACTGGCGCGCGACGCGGCGCTCTACGACGGCGAGGTGCCGCACGGCAGCGACGACATCGCGATCGCGTTCGGCGGCTGACCGGCCGACCGGGACCGACCGGGACCGACCCGGACCCGCCCGCCTAGCAGGTCGAGGCGGGCGGGTCGCCGCGCAGCGCGGCGGCCAGGAACGTCGAGACCGCAGGCATCGCCGCCAGTGCGATCGTGCCGTGCGTGTCGTTCGGGTACTGGTCGAAGGTCACGTGGGCGCCGGCGGCGCATTGCGTGGCGACGAACTGCCGCGTCGCGGCGGGCAACACCAGGGTGTCTGCCTCGCCCTGCGCGACCAGCAGCGGGACGTCCGCCGGCATCGGGCCCGGGGTGTTCTCCCGCAGCATCGTGGCCCATGGCTCGGTCGTCGCCGGATCGGCCGAGACATAGTGGCCGATCAAGGTGTTCGCCAGCTCGTGCAGCTCGTCGGTCTGGGTGAACAGGCAGTACCCGGCCATCTTCGGCGTGGCCGCGACGCCCTCGGGGGTGAGGATGGAGCTCAGCGACAGGCCGGGATACCGCGCGCTGTAGACGCTCTGGTACGCGCTGAAGGCGTATGACCCGATCGTCACGCCCGAGACGTCCTTGATGTCGTCGTCCAGCAGCGTGCCGAGGTCGGCGGCCGGGGCCGCGACGGCCGCCCCGCGGACCGCGAGCTCCGGGGCGTACTTCGCCGCCGACTCGGCCGCGAACAGCACGGCCTGGCCGCCCTGCGAGTGACCCCACAGCACGACGTCCTTGGCGGCTCCGACGCCCATCTCGGGCATGTTCGCCGCGGCCCGGATCGCGTCGAGAACGCTGTTCCCCTCGTTGACCCCGACGAGGTAGGAGTTCGGCCCGGGCACGCCCATGCCGGGGAAGTCGGCGGCGGCGACCGCGTACCCCGCCTCCATCAGCGGCTCGATGCCCTCGATCATGTCGAAGGGATCGATGCCGTTGGACGGCGCGCAGTGCTGCGCGGCGCCGGTGGTGAAGTGGCCCCAGCCGACGACCGCCCTGCCGCCGGGCGGCGGCGGCGCCGACGGGGCCACCACGATGCCGGATCCGATGATGTCCGCCCCGGTGAGGTCCGTGGTGTGGTACAGCACGCGGTAGCCGATGGTGCCGTCGGGGGCGCTCGACAGCTTCTCCGTGCGCAGGACCGCGCCGGGCGCGCCCGCCGGGACGGGCGAGGGCAGCGTGTAGAAGGGAACCTCGGTGACCTCCTCGTAGTAGCCCTCGAGCAGGCGCCGATCCTCCGACTGCGTGCATCCGGCGAGCGCCAGGGCGGCGAGCAGCAGCAGGACGGTCGGCCGCCGCGCGCGGTCGCGCGCGGACCGGCCGGCGCGCTGCACCCCGGTCGTCGGCATGCCGAAATCATGCAGGACGCGCGGCGGGACGGGATCGCCGGTGTCGCCGCGCGCGCGGGCGCCGGTCAGGCGGTCATGCCTTGCCGGCGCCGAGCCAGTCCAGGACCTCAGCCGTGTGCTGGCCCAGCAGTGGCGGCGAGGAGTGCTCGCGGTGCCACTCGCCGCCGGCCGAGTCGAAGAACCGCAGCGGCGGCCCCGGCAGGGTGATCGGGCCGAGGGACGGGTGCTCGACGTCGACCAGCAGGCCCTGCGGATCGGGTCTGGTCCCACTCGTAGACCTGCTGCAGGTCCTTGACCTCGCCGCTGGGCACGCCGATCTCGGAGAGCTTCGCGAGCAGGTCAGCCGTCGTGTACGGCGCGAACGCCGCGTCCACCGCCGCCCTGACCGTGGCGGCGTTCCGGACCCGGTCCGCGTTGGTGGCGAACTGCGGGTCGTCCGCCGGCAGGTCGAAGGCTGGGGCGAACCGGGCCCACAGGCCCTCGGAGCCCACCGCGATCTGCACGGCGCCGTCGGCGGCGTGGAACAGTCCGTAGGGACAGATCGACGGGTGGTGCGGGCCTTCCGCCTGCGGGATCTCGCCGGCGACGGTCCATCTGGTGCCCTGGTAGGCGTGCACGCCGACCACGCTGGCCAGCAGCGACGTGCGGACCAGGCCGCCGCGGCCGGTGCGCTCCCGCTCGTGCAGCTTGGCGAGAACGCCATAGGCGCCGTACATCCCGGCCAGCAGGTCGGAGATGGGGACGCCGACCTTGCTGGGCGTGTCCGGGTCCGGCCCGGTCATCGACATGAGACCGGCCTCGCCCTGGGCGATCTGGTCGTACCCGGCGCGGCCGCCCTCGGGGCCGTCGTGCCCGAAGCCGGAGATCGACAGCACCACCAGCCGGGGGTTGAGCTCGTCCAGCCGGTCCTGGGCGAAGCCGAGCCGGTCCAGCACGCCCGGCCGGAAGTTCTCCAGCAGCACGTCGCCGCGGCGGATCAGCTCGGTCAGCGCCGCCTTGCCGTCGGCGCTCTTCAGGTCGAGGGTGATCGACTCCTTGTTCCGGTTGCAGGACAGGAAGTACGTCGAGACCGCCCCCGGATCGTCGGAACCCGCGGGTGGGTCGACGAAAGGTGGCCCCCAGCCGCGGGTGTCGTCACCGGTGCCGGGGCTCTCCACCTTGATCACCCGGGCGCCCAGGTCGCCGAGCATCATCGCCGCGTGGGGGCCGGCCAGCGCGCGCGTCAGGTCGACCACCAGGACGTCCGCGAGCGGACCGCCGTTCATCGTGCCCTCCCGTCGCGGCGGGCCGACGGTCCCATGGAGGGGTCGGCCGATGCCGGAACCGGGCCGGCCGCCCGATGCCCGCTCACCCGAGCTTCACGTTGATCTGCTTGATCTGGGTGAAGGACTCGAGCGCGCCCTCGAGCGAGAACTCCCGGCCGATGCCGCTCTGCTTGTAGCCGCCGTAGGACTGGCCGATCACCTGGCCGCCGCCCTGGTTCACCTGCACCCAGCCGGATTCCACGCGATGCGCCGTGTCCAGCGCATCCGTCAGGTTCTGCGACCAGATGTAGGCGCCGAGGCCGAAGTGGGAGTCGTTCGCCATCCGGATCACATCGTCGCGGTCCCGCCATGGGATGGCGACGAGGACCGGCCCGAAGATCTCCTCCTGCGCTATCCGCCACGAGTTCTCCACGCCGGCGAGGATGGTCGGTCCCTGGTAGTAGCCGTCCAGGCCGGCCGGGACCTGGTCCGATCCGTCGAGCGCCACCTGCACGCCCGGTTGGGACTTGCCGTCCGCGATGTAGCCGAGCACCGACTCGTACTGCTTCTGGCTGATGATCGAGCCCATGTCGCTGGCCTCGTCGAGCGGGTCGCCGACCTTCAGCTGCTTGACCTTCGCCACCAGCGCGGCGAGGAAGTCGTCGTAGACGTCGGCGTGCACGAACAGCCGGGAGCCGGCGGTGCACGACTGGCCCTGCCTGGTGAACCGCATCGCGGTCAACACCCCGGCGGCGGTGGCGTCGATGGTGCCGGGCGCCGCGGCATCGGGGAACACGATGTTGGGGCTCTTGCCACCCAGCTCGAGCGACACGTGCGCGAGCCGCGCCCCACCGACTTCGCCGACGTGGCGGCCGATCTCGGTCGAGCCGGTGAACGACAGCTTGTCGACGTCCGGGTGCACCAGCAGCGCCTCACCGATATCCGAGCCCCGGCCGGTGACCACGTTGAGCACGCCCGGCGGCAGGAACTCCGACACGATCTCCGCCATCAGCAGGATGGTCAGCGGCGCCTCCTGCGCGGTCTTCAGCACGAGCGTGTTCCCCGCGGCGAGCGACGCGGGGGTCTTCATGCCGGCGATCATCAGCGGCGAGTTCCACGGCAGGATGCCGGCCACCACGCCGAGCGGCTCGCGCCGGGTGTACTGCAACTGGTCGTCGCCGGCCGGCAGCACGACGCCCTTGAACTCGCCGGCGACGCCGCCGAAGTAGCGGAACAGGTTGACCAGCGTCTGCGACTCGGGCCTGGCCTGGGTGCGCAGCGCGTTGCCCGTGTCCGCGGCGGTGAGCAGCGCGAGCTCCTCCGCGCGCGCCTCCAGCGCGTCGGCGGCGCGCAGCAGCGCCTTCTGCCGGTCCTTGAAGTGCGTCGCGCGCCACGCCGGGAAGGCGGCCCTGGCCGCGGCCACCGCGCGATCCGCATCCTCGGCCCGGCCGACCGGCACGCGCGCCAGGGTGGTGCCGCGGCGTCCCGGGGACACGACCTCGCTCCACTGACCGTCGGTGGCGGGTACCCACTCACCGTTGATGAGCATGGGCCGATCGGGGATGTCGGCGCGCGTCTGCGGCGGCGGTGCTGCGGTGGTGGTCACGGAACGTCCTTCGTCGTTTTCCTGGTCGTGTCGTCCGGATGGCCGACCGACGGGTGGCGCGGGAAACTTCGGCGCGGGAACGGCGGCGCCCTGGGCCGGCACCCGGCGGCCGGCCTGGCCCGCCGGGGCGGGCGGTGGCCGACGGCCGGGTGGCGACCGGGTCCGGCGGTTCGGCTGCTACTTCGGGGTGACCGCGTCCTGCACGGCCTGGCCCGTCTGCTCGGTGTTCTGTCGCACGGCGTCCGCGACCGACTCCGCGTGCTGGCGCGCCGACTCCGTCGCCGACACCGCCGTCGACGCCATGTTCTTGGCGAACTCGCGCTGCGCCTGCAGCATCTTCTCGGCGAAGTCGAACACCTGGTCGATCACCTGCTGCGGGGGGATGCCCTCGGGGATGTTCGGCATGGACCCCAGCGATCCCATCGATCCCATCGCCTTCTGGGCGCTGTCGGTCCATGTCTCGACGGCATCCGTCATCGCCTGCTGTCCCTGGCGGACCGCGTCGGCGTACTTGTCCTGTGGCGAGGTCATGGTGTCCCTTTCCGGGGTCGGTGCGGTCGGGCGCGCCGGCCGGCGAGCCCGAGTTGCCGGGGTAGTTCCCAGACTTCTCGAGAACTGAACGAGCGGGTGCGACACATCAACGACGGGAGCCGATGTCGCGACGCACCTGCGCCCCGCGACCACCCCGTCTGGAAGCGGGACGCGGAACCTGGCCGGGCGCCGGCGGCGCCGGCGGTCGAACGGAGACAGGGCTTACGGTACGCAGGGTTGGTGGTGGCCGCAGTCCGTGCCGCCGGTCCGGGAGCACGGCGGCGCGCCCGCGGTGTGCCCGCCGTGTGCTGGCCCGGGCGGCACGGCTCAATGGTCCACCAGTGTCACCTCGAACGAATACTGGCTGGCGCGATAGGCGTGCCGACCCCATTCGACGGGACGGCCGGAATCGTCGTGCGCGGCCCGCTCCATGGTGAGGACCGGGCTGTTGCGCTTTTCGCCGAACAGGGAGCACTCCTCCGGGGTGCCGGTGCGTGCTCCGATGCGTTGCTTCGCGACGCGGATGTTGACCCCCTTCCCGCGCATCAGCTGGTAGAGCCCGCGGGTCTCCAGGTCGCCGTCACCGATGGAGAGCAGGTCCTCGGGCAGGAAGTTCTCCAGCAGGGCCAGCGGCTCCGACCGGGTGAACCGCAGCCTGCGCAGGTGCAGCACGTGAGAACCCGGGCGCACGGCGAGCTTTGCGCTCACCTCGTCGCTCGCGTCGATCACCTCGTTGGTCAGCACCGTGGTCGTCGGTGCCTGTTGGTGACTGGCCAGGTCGTCGAAGAGGCTGGTGAGTTCGACCGGGCGGGTGACCTGGCCGTGCACCACCTGTGTGCCCACCCCGCGCTTGCGGACGAGCAGGCCCTTGTCGACCAGTTCCTGAATTGCGCGCCGCATGGTGGGACGCGACAATCCGAATTGTTCGGCCAAGCTGATCTCGTTGTCGAGCCGGTCACCGGCAGCGAGCTCGCCCTGATCGATCGCTGATTCGATCTGCTGCGCGACCTGGAAGTAGAGCGGGACGGGGCTGGACCGGTCGAGGTCCACGAACAGCTGCGTCATCGCCTCATCCCTCCCCAGTTGCCCAGGAGCGTAGTACAGATCGGCTCAACATCAATATGACCGTATGTCCTATCAAAGTCTTGACAACGCTGGCGAGGGAGGCCAGAGTCTTGGTCGTCAGGGCGACGTCGCCGGGTCCCGGTTCCCGAACCAGGCGGGCGGCGCCGCACCCGAGCACCGATGGGTGCCGGCGAGAGCGGAAGGACCGCGGTGGACGGGCATTTCGATGTAGTTGCGATGGGGCGGGTCGGAGTCGACATCTACCCCCTGCAGGACAACGTCGGCCTGGAGGACGTCGAGACGTTCGGCAAGTACCTGGGGGGCAGCGCCGGCAACGTCGCCGTCGCGGCGGCGAAGCACGGGCGGCGGACGGCCCTGATCTCCCGGACCGGGCCGGACGCCTTCGGCCGTTACGTGCACCAGGCGCTGCGCGACTTCGGCGTGGACGACCGGTACGTCACGGACGTCGCCGACCTGATCACCCCGGTCACGTTCTGCGAGATGTATCCGCCGGACCACTTCCCGCTGCTGTTCTACCGGTTGCCCATCGCGCCGGACCTGGTCATCCGGCCGGACGAGCTCGACCTGCCGGCGATCGCCGAGGCGGGCATCTTCTGGGCGACGGTCACCGGGTTGTCCCGCGAGCCGAGCCGGGAGGCGCACCACGCCGCGTGGGCCGCCCGCGCCCGCCGGCCACTGACGATCCTCGACCTCGACTACCGCGAGGTGTTCTGGGACAGCAAGGAGCACGCCTCCGCCGAGGTGCGCGAGGCGATCGGCCAGGTCACCGTGGCGATCGGCAACAAGGAGGAGTGCGAGGTCGCGGTGGGCGAGACCGAACCCCGGCGCGCGGCGGAGGCGCTGCTCGACGCCGGCGTGGAGATCGCCATCGTCAAGCAGGGTCCGAAGGGCGTGCTGGGCATGACCAGGGACACCCTGGTCGAGGTTCCGCCGACGCCGGTGTCGGTCATCAACGGTCTGGGCGCCGGAGACAGTTTCGGCGGGGCGGTGTGTCACGGACTGCTCGCCGGCTGGGACCTGGAGACGACCCTGCGCTTCGCGAACGCCGCCGGCGCCATCGTGGCGAGCCGGCGCGAGTGTTCGAGCGCGATGCCGACCACCACCGAGGTGGAGGCGTTGCTGCAGGAGGTGGCGAGCCATGCCTGATACCGCCGAGCGGACCGCGGCGACGGCACCGACGATCACGGGAGCGACCGCCCGTGAGCGCTACGCCGCGCTCACCGACATCCGGGTGCAGGACCCGGAGGCCATCCGGCGCGCCGCGGATGCCAGGACGAAGCGCGGCCTGGCGGACGGCGACGGCCGGCTGATGATCATCGCCGCGGACCACCCGGCCCGCGGCGCGAACGGCGTCGGTAGCCGGCCGCTGATCATGGGCAACCGCATCGGGCTGCTCGAGCGGCTCGAAACGGCCCTCGCCCGGCCCGGTGTCGACGGCCTGCTGGCCAGCCCGGACATCCTGGAGGACCTGCTGCTGCTCGGCGCGCTCGAGGGCAAGGTGGCCTTCGGCTCGATGAACCGGGGCGGGCTGCAGGGCGCCTCGTTCGAACTCGACGACCAGTTCACCGGCTACGACGCGCAGGCCTGCGCGGACATGGGCCTCAACGGCGGCAAGACGCTCACCCGCATCGCCCTGGACGACCCTGGCACGGTCTCGACCATGGTCGCGACGGCGAAGGCCGTCAACGAGCTCGCCGACCGCAAGCTCGCCGCCATGGTGGAACCGTTCTGGTCCTCCCGGGTCGACGGCAAGGTCAGCAACGACCTGTCGGCGGACGCCGTGATCAAGTCCGTCGGCGTGTGCAGCGCGCTCGGCCGCACCTCCGCCTACACCTGGATGAAGCTGCCGGTGGTCCCGGAGATGGACCGGGTGATGGAGTCGACGACGCTGCCGACCCTGCTGCTCGGCGGCGATCCGGACACCAGCCCCGAGGAGACGTACGCGAGCTGGCGCGCGGCGCTCGAGTTGCCGTCGGTGCGCGGCCTCGTGGTGGGCCGGACACTGCTCTACCCCGCCGACGACGACGTCGAGGCCGCGGTCGACACGGCCGCGTCGATGGTGCGCTGAGGTGATCGCGTCACCCGGTTCGCCCTCGACGTCCGATCGACCGAGTTCCGTTGCGCGCAAAAACGACTCGACGGGATCTGCGCTCTACGTGCCGGCCGGTTCGGCGGTGCAGGCGCCGTACGACCTCGTCATCACGCCGGAGTCGGCGGGCTGGAGCTACTGCAGCCTGCGGGTGGTGACCCTGGCCGCCGGCGGTTCCGTCGAGTTCTCGACGGGGCCGGACGAGATGATCGTGCTGCCGCTGTCCGGTGCCGCCGAGGTGACCGTCGGCGGTGAGACCTTCCGGTTGGCGGGCCGGCAGAGCGTGTTCAGCGCCGTCACCGACACGGCCTACCTGCCGATCGGCACGCAGGTCCGGCTGAGCAGCCAGGGCGGCGGCCTGATCGCGCTGCCGGGGGCGCGCGCCGACCGCGCGCTGCCGTTCCGGTTCCAGCCGGCCGCCGACGTCGACGTCTCGTTGCGCGGCACCGGGTCCCACACCCGGCAGGTGAACAACTTCGGCATGGGCGCCGGCATGGAATGCGCGAAGATGCTGGCGACCGAGGTGCTCACGCCGGCGTCCAACTGGTCGTCGTACCCGCCGCACAAGCACGACGAGCAGGGCGGGCCGGGCGGCACCGAGACCGAGCTCGAGGAGATCTACTACTACCTGTTCGACTCCGCCGCGCCGGTCGGCGATACCGCCGCCCGGGCCGCGAGAGCCGTGGGATTCCAACGGCTCTACGGCACGCCGGACCGGCCGATCGAGCTGCTGGAGGAGGTCACGGACGGCGACACGGTGCTCGTCCCGCACGGCTGGCACGGCCCGTCGATCGCCTCCCCGTCGCATCACATGTACTACCTCAACGTGATGGCCGGCCCCGGCGCCGAGCGCGCCTGGGGCATCAGCGACGACCCGGATCACGCGTGGGTGCGCCGGACGTGGGAGGGCCGGCCGACCGACCCCCGGCTGCCGTTCTACACGGCGCACGACCCGGCAACCGATCCAGTGTCCGATCCCGTGTCCGATCCAGTGTCCGAATCCACGACAGCAGGAGTCTCCCGGTGAACACCGACACCGCCCCAGGCGCCGCCGCGACCGACGGCGCAACGACCGTCCGCCTCACCGTGGCGCAGGCCGTGGTGCGCTTCCTCGGTCAGCAGTACACCGAGCGGGACGGCGTGCGCCGCAAGTTCTTCGCCGGCTGCTTCGGCATCTTCGGGCACGGCAACGTGGCCGGCCTCGGCCAGGCGCTGCTGCAGTCCGAGCTGCAGAATCCGGGCGAGCTGCCCTACCACCAGGGCCGCAACGAACAGGCCATGGTGCACATCGCCGTCGGCTACGCCCGGCAGCAGGACCGCCTGCAGACCTTCGCCGTCACCGCGTCGGTCGGGCCGGGCTCGAGCAACCTGCTCACCGGCGCCGCGCTGGCCACCATCAACCGGATCCCGGTGCTGCTGCTGCCCAGCGACATCTTCGCCACCCGGGTGGCGTCGCCGGTGCTGCAGGAGCTGGAACAGCCCTACGGGTACGACGTCTCGGTCAACGACGCCTTCCGGCCGCTGTCCAGGTTCTTCGATCGCGTCTGGCGGCCGGAGCAGCTGCCGGCCGCGCTGCTCGGGGCCATGCGCGTGCTCACCGACCCGGCGGAGACGGGCGCGGCGACCATCGCGCTGCCCGAGGACCTGCAGGCGGAGGCCCACGACTGGCCCGTCGAGCTCTTCGCCGAGCGGGTCTGGCGCATCGCCCGCCCGGTGCCCGAGCCCGAGGTGCTCGCCGCCGCGGCCGATCTCATCTCCTCCGCGGTCAAGCCGATCATCGTCTCGGGCGGCGGGGTCACCTACGCCGAGGCGAACGAGGAGCTGCGGGCGTTCGTCGAGGCGACGGGCATCCCGATCGGGGAGACCCAGGCGGGCAAGGGCTCGCTGCCCTTCGACCACCCGCTCAACCTGGGCGCGATCGGCGCCACCGGCTCGCCGGCGGCCAACCACTTCGCCCGCGAGGCGGACGTCGTGATCGGGATCGGCACCCGCTACTCGGATTTCACCACCGCCTCGCGGACGATCTTCCAGAATCCGGACGTCCGGTTCGTCAACATCAACGTCGCCTCGCTGGATGCGTTCAAGCATGCCGGCCTGCCCGTGGTCGCCGACGCCAAGCGGACGCTGCCGGCGCTCGGCGAGCTGCTCGCCGGCTACCGCACCGACGACGCGTACCGGCAGGACGCCACCGCGCGGGCGAAGGCCTGGGACGACGAGGTCGTCGCGTCGTTCCACTCGGGCTACGGCGCCCGCACGGGCACCCTCGCCCAGGCCGAGGTGCTGGGCGCCGTCGACGAGGCGATGGAGCCCACCGACGTGGTGGTCTGCGCCGCGGGCTCGCTGCCCGGTGACCTGCACGGCATGTGGCGCACCCGGGAGCGCAAGGGATACCACGTCGAGTACGGCTACTCCTGCATGGGCTACGAGATCCCCGGCGGCATCGGCATCCGGCTCGCGGCCCCCGACCGGGACGTGTTCGTCACGGTCGGCGACGGCTCGTACCTGATGATGCCGACCGAGCTGGTCACCGCGGTCCAGGAGGGCATCAAGATCATCGTGGTGCTGCTGCAGAACCACGGGTACGCCTCGATCGGCTCCCTCGCCGAATCACTGGGCGTGCAACGGTTCGGCACCAAGTACCGCTACCGCAACGCCGAGTCCGGGCGGCTGGACGGCGGGATCCTGCCCGTCGACCTGGCCGCGAACGCCGCCAGCCTGGGGGTCAGGGTCCTCAAGGCGTCCACGCTCGAGGAGCTGAAGGACGCGCTGGCCAAGGCCAAGGCCTCGGAGACGGCAGTGCTCGTGCACGTGGACACCGACCTGGAATACCAGTCACCGGCGGGGGACGGCTGGTGGGACGTCCCGGTGGCCGCGGTGTCCGAGCTCGACTTCACCCAGGCGGCGCGGGAGACCTACGACGGCTTCAAGGCCAGCCAGCGCCCGCTCCTCTGATCGGCCCACCGATGGCGATCGATGCCGGCGCACGGGACGAGACGCACACCGAGAGAAGGAATCCGATGACCACCATCACCGATCCAGAGGCGATGCCGACCGCCGAGGCCGGGATCGCGCCCGGCGACCCGCCGACCGTTGCCCACTGGTCGGGCGGGGCGCCGTTCGCCGGCGCCTCCGGCCGCACCGCGCCGGTCTACGACCCGGCCACCGGGCGGGTGACGAAGAACGTGGCGCTGGCCTCGCGGGAGGACGCGGAGGCGGTGATCGCCGCGGCGCACGCGGCGTTCCCGGCGTGGCGGGACATGTCGCTGGCCCGGCGCACGCAGGTGCTGTTCCGGTTCCGGGAGCTGCTGAACGAGCGGAAGCACGAGGCCGCCGAGATCATCACCAGCGAGCACGGCAAGGTGCTCTCGGACGCGCTGGGCGAGGTGACCCGCGGCCAGGAGGTGGTCGAGTTCGCCTGCGGGCTGGCGCATCTGCTGAAGGGCAGCCTGTCGGAGAACGCGTCGACCAAGGTCGACGTGTCGTCGATGCGGCAGCCGCTGGGCGTGGTCGGGGTGATCTCGCCGTTCAACTTCCCGGCGATGGTGCCGATGTGGTTCTTCCCGATCGCGATCGCCGCGGGCAACGCGGTGATCCTCAAGCCCAGCGAGAAGGACCCGTCGACGGCGAACTGGCTGGGGGCGCTGTGGCGGGAGGCCGGGCTGCCGGACGGCGTGTTCAACGTGCTGCACGGGGACAAGGTCGCGGTGGACGCGCTGCTCGAGGATCCGCGGGTGAAGGCGATCTCGTTCGTCGGCTCGACGCCGATCGCCCGGTACGTGTACGAGACGGGCACCCGCAACGGCAAGCGCGTGCAGGCGCTGGGCGGCGCGAAGAACCACATGGTGGTGCTGCCGGACGCCGACCTCGACCTGGCCGCGGACGCCGCGGTGAACGCCGGATTCGGCTCCGCCGGCGAGCGGTGCATGGCGATCAGCGCGCTGGTCGCGGTGGAGGCCATCGCCGACGAGCTGGTCGGCAAGATCGCCGACCGGATCGCCACGCTGCGCACCGGCGACGGGCGGCGCGGCTGCGACATGGGTCCCCTGGTCACCGGCGTGCACCGGGACAAGGTCGCGTCCTACGTGGCCGCCGGGGTGGACGCGGGCGCCGAGCTGGTGGTGGACGGGCGGGACCCGGTGGTGGACGGCGAGCCCGGCGGGTTCTGGCTCGGGCCGACGCTGTTCGACAAGGTCACCACCGAGATGCCGATCTACACCGACGAGATCTTCGGGCCGGTGCTGTCGGTGGTGCGGGTGGACTCCTACGACCACGCGCTGGAATTGGTGAACTCGAACCCGTACGGCAACGGCACGGCGATCTTCACCAACGACGGCGGGGCCGCCCGGCGCTACCAGAACGAGGTCGAGGTCGGCATGGTCGGCATCAACGTCCCCGTTCCGGTGCCGGTGGGCTACTACTCTTTCGGCGGCTGGAAGGCATCGCTGTTCGGCGACACGCACGCGCACGGCACCGAGGGCTTCAACTTCTTCACCCGCAACAAGGTCATCACCTCCCGCTGGCTCGATCCGAGCCACGGCGGGCTCAACCTGGGCTTCCCGCAGAACACCTGACGCCGCCACCGGCCCGCACCACCCGGGCTCGAAGGTCACAGTCGGGTCAAGACGTCAGAATGTCATTACAAATCGTTGACAAGGAAAGTGGCGCGGGCCACTCTATGCAGAAGCCGGGCGAGGAGTCGCGGGTCCGGCCGAAACGGAGGACGTGGATGGGCGCCAATGACGACGCCGGGAACCTGATCATCGGTTCGGCCCCCGACTCGTGGGGCGTGTGGCACGCGGACGACCCCGTCCAGGTGTCGCCGACGCGGTTCCTCGACGAAGTCCGGCGGGCCGGCTACACCTGGATCGAGCTGGGGCCCTACGGATACCTGCCGACGGACCCGGCCCGGCTGACCGACGAGCTGGCGGCGCGCTCGCTGAGACTCTCCGCCGGCACGGTCTTCGAGCACCTGCATCACGAAGACTCGTGGGACGACGTGTGGAAGCAGGTGTCGGACGTCGCGGCACTGGCGAAGACCCAGGGCGCCGAGTACGTCGTGGTGATCCCGCACATGTGGCGCGACGACACGACCAACGAGGTGCTCGAGTCGCGCACGCTGGACGCCGCCGGGTGGGAGCGCAAGACCACCGGCCTGGACCGGCTCGCCCGGGCCATCCTCGACGAGTACGGCATGCGCGTCGTGTACCACCCGCACGCCGACTCGCACATCGACACCAACGAGAACGTCGGCCGGCTCCTGGAGAACACCGATCCGGAGCTGGTCACGCTGTGCCTGGACACCGGGCACATCAGCTACTGCGGCGGCGACAACCTGGCGCTGATCCGCGACTACCCGTCGCGCATCGGCTATGTCCACCTCAAGCAGGTGGACCCGGCGGTCAAGGCCAGGGTCGACGCCGAGGACCTGCCCTTCGGCACCGCGGTCAAGCTCGGCGCCATGTGCGAGCCGCCGCAGGGCATCCCGGACATGCCGCCGGTGCTCGACGCGCTGGACGCGCTCGGCCGGCCGCTGTTCGCGATCGTCGAGCAGGACCTGTATCCCTGCGAGCCGGACGTGCCCCTGCCCATCGCCA
The DNA here is from genome assembly GCA_963844455.1 of uncultured Actinomycetota bacterium. Classification (GTDB taxonomy): domain Bacteria; phylum Actinomycetota; class Actinomycetes; order Mycobacteriales; family Nakamurellaceae; genus Nakamurella. The sequence continues at coordinate 242,257 of CAWJOH010000022.1, read as the reverse complement.
CCCGCACCCTGCAGTACCTCAACACCTGCCGCCTTCCCGCCAACCGCTGACCGGCGTGCACCGGTCAGGGCGATCCGATACCGCAGCCGAGAACGAGGTCGGCGATCCGCTTTTCGCACCAGCTGTGCCAGAACTCGCGGTACCTCCCACCGGGACGCGTGGTCCCACAACGAAAGGATCGGATCGATGAGGATTCGGAAGAAGGCCATCGGCCTGACCGCCCTCGCGCTGGCCGCGTCCCTCGCGCTCGCCGCATGCAGTTCCAGCGGCGGGAAGCGGGCGGCGGATGAGGCAGCCGCCGAATCTCCCGGCAGGGGGCGGCGGCCAGACGGCCGAGACCGAGCGCTACCGGATCGCGTTCATCACCCACGCGGCGCCGGGCGACCTGTTCTGGGACAAGATCCGGAACGGGGCGGAGTCCGCCGCGGCGAAGGACAACATCGAGCTGCTGCAGTCGGCACGATCCGGCCGCCGACAAGCAGGCGACGCTGATCCAGAGCGCGATCGACAGCCGGCGTGGACGGCATCGCGACCACGTTGTCCACTCCGGACGCGCTGGCCGGCGCCGTGCAGAAGGCCACCGCCGCGGGGATCCCGGTCGTCTCGTTCAACGCCGGCCTCGACCGCTACAAGGAGCTGGGCGCGCTGATGTACTTCGGCTCCGACGAGACCATCGCGGGGGAGGCGGTCGGCGAGCGGCTCGCCGCGTGAGGGCGCCAAGCACCCGCTGTGCGTGATCCAGGAGGCGGGCCAGGTGCAGCTGGAGGCGCGCTGCGCCGGCGTCGTCAAGAACGCGCCCGGCACGGAGAACCTCCAGGTGAACGGCCGCGACCTGCCGTCGGTCACGTCGACGATCGGCGCCAAGCTGCAGTCCGATCCGTCGATCGACTACGTCGTGACGCTGGGCGCGCAGTTCGCCACCGCGGCGCTCGACTCCGTCTCCCAGGCCAACAGCGCCGCCAAGGTGGTCACGTTCGACCTCGACGCGGACGCCGCCAAGAGCATCAAGGACGGCACGATCCTAGTTCGCGGTGGATCAGCAGCCGTTCCTGCAGGGCTACGAGTCCGTCGACAGCCTGTGGCTGTACCTGACGAACAACAACGTCCTCGGCGGCGGGGGCCGGTGCTCACCGGACCTGCCTTCGTGGACTCCGACGAACATCGACATCATCCTGCCGTACACCGCAAACAACACTCGCTGACGTCTCGCTCCCGGGGAGGCCGACTCGGCTCCTCCCGGGAGCACCGCACTCCCAGGGAGCAAGTCATGAGTCAATCCGTGAAGTCCCCGGCGCCGGACAGTCCGTCCAGCGCGCCGGCGAAACACCGGCGACAGCCGCCGTCGTCGTCCTTCATCACCCGGGCGATGGCCCGGCCGGAGCTGGGCGCGTTCATCGCGGCCGTCGTGATCTACATCTTCTTCTTCATCGTGGCGCCGCCGTTCCGGTCGCCCGAGTCGTTCTCCACCGTGCTGTACCAGTCGTCGACGATCGGCATCGTGGCGGTCGGGGTGGGCCTGTTGATGATCGGCGGGGAGTTCGACCTGTCGGCCGGCGTCGCGTCGATCACCTACGCGCTGACCGCGGCGCTGATGTGTTACCAGCTCACGCTGAACCTGTGGGTGGGCGCCTTCGTCTCGCTGCTGGTCGCGTTCTTCATCGGCTGGATCAACGGGTATCTGGTGGTCAAGACCGGGATCCCCTCGTTCCTGGTGACCCTCGGCACGTTCTTCGTGCTGCAGGGCGCGAACCTGGGTGTCACCAAGATCGTCACGGGGCAGGTCGCCAGCCAGAACATCGCCGACATGGACGGCTTCTCGTCGCTGGAGGCGATCTTCGCCTCCTCGTTCAACATCGGCAGCGTGACCGTCCGGATCACCGTCGTGTGGTGGATCCTGTTCGTCATCATCGCGTCGTGGGCGCTGACCCGGACCCGGATCGGCAACTGGATCTACGCGGTCGGCGGCAACGCCGCGAGCGCCCGGGCCGTCGGCGTCCCGGTGAACAAGGTGAAGATCGGGCTGTTCATGACGGTCGGATTCCTGGCCTGGTTCTACGGCATGCACCGCCTGTTCGGCTTCAACACCGTCCAGTCGGGCGAGGGCATCGGCAACGAGTTCCTCTACATCATCGCCGCGGTGGTCGGCGGCACGCTGCTGACCGGCGGCTACGGGTCGGCGATCGGCACCGCGATCGGCGCGTTCATCTTCGGCATGACCGTGCAGGGCATCGTGTACGCGGGCTGGGACCCGAGCTGGTTCAAGACGTTCCTGGGGGTCATGCTGCTGCTCGCGGTCGCGGTGAACCTCTACGTCAAGAAGCTCGCCAACACCCGGAAGGCATAGGGAGACGATCATGACCGACACACTGAGCGAACACGCCGATCCGAGCCTGCACAAGGGACAGGCGCTGATCGAGATGACGAACGTGGGCAAGGCCTACGGCGCGATCCGCGCGCTCGAGGGGATCAACCTGCGGGTGGGCGCCGGCGAGGTGACCTGCGTGCTGGGCGACAACGGAGCCGGCAAGTCCACCCTGATCAAGATCATGTCCGGGCTGCACGGCCACACCGAGGGCACCGTCAAGGTCGACGGCCAGGAGGTCAACTTCTCCTCACCCCGGCAGGCGCTGGACCACGGCATCGCCACGGTGTACCAGGACCTCGCCGTGGTCTCGTTGATGGAGGTGTGGCGCAACTTCTTCCTGGGTTCGGAGCTGACCTCCGGGACGTACCCGCTGGCCCCGATGAAGGTCAACGAGATGCGGGAGATCGCCGACGTCGAGCTCAAGAAGATGGGCATCACCGTCAAGGACATCAACCAGCCCATCGGCACCCTGTCCGGCGGGCAGCGGCAGTGCGTCGCGATCGCCCGCGCGGTGTACTTCGGTGCCCGCGTGCTCATCCTGGACGAGCCGACGGCCGCGCTCGGCGTCAAGCAGTCCGGCGTCGTGCTGAAGTACACGGCCGCCGCCCGCGACGCCGGCCTCGGCGTCGTGTTCATCACCCACAACCCGCACCACGCCTACCTGGTCGGCAACCACTTCATCATCCTCAAGCTCGGCCGGCGCGTGCTCGACAAGAAGCGCTCCGAGGTCACCCTCGAGGAACTCACGGCGGAGATGGCCGGCGGCCGCGAGCTCGCCGAGCTCTCGCACGAGCTGCAGACGCAGACTCCGACGGCGAGCTGATCCGGCACACCGCGGCGGTGCGCCCTGGGGAAACCCGGGCGCACCGCCCAGCGGTCCCGACCGTTGTATGACGAAGCATCGAATTCGAAAGGACGGACAGTGACGGTCAGCGTAGGCGTCATCGGCACCGGCATGATCGGCAAGGACCACATCCGCCGGCTGAGCACGGTGCTGGCCGGCGCGCAGGTGGTGGCGGTCACGGACGTGAACGCCGCCGAGGCCGAGAAGGTCGCCGCGGCCCTGCCCGCCGCCTCCGTGTACGCGACGGGCCAGGAGCTGATCAAGGACAGCGCGGTGGACGCCGTGGTGGTCTGCTCGTGGGGACCCACCCACGAGGAGTACGTGCTGGCGGCGATCGAGGCCGACAAGCCGGTGTTCTGCGAGAAGCCGCTGGCCACCACCCAGGAGGCGTGCCAGCGGATCCTGGCCGCGGAGTCGGCGCTCGGGCGCCGCGTCGTCCAGGTCGGGTACATGCGGCGCTACGACGCCGCGTACCGGGCGATGAAGGCGGTCGTCGACGGCGGGGACATCGGGGCGCCGCTGATCATGCACGCCGCGCACCGCAACCCCAGCGTGCCGGGCCACTACACCCGGGAGATGGCGATCACCGACACGGCGGTGCACGACATCGACCTGGCGCGCTGGATGTTCGGCGAGGAGATCGTCGCCGCAACGGTTCTCAAGCCGCGCAAGAACAGCAACGGCGGCGATCTGGAGGATCCGCTGCTGCTCATCTTCGAGATGGCCGGCGGTGCGCTGGTCGACGTCGAGACGAACGTGAACATCCGCTACGGCTACGACATCCGCGGCGAGGTGGTCGGCGAGACCGGCACGGCCGCCCTGCCCGAGTCGAGCCCGGTCACCGTCCGGAGCGGCAATCTCGTGTCCCACCGGGTTCCCGTCGACTGGCGCGAGCGGTTCATCACCGCCTACGACACGGAGTTCCAGGAGTGGATCGACGGCGTTCGCAACGGCGGCACGTACGGGCCGAGCGCGTGGGACGGCTACGCCGCCGCCGCGGTGTCCGATGCCGCCGTCGAGGCGCTGCATTCCGGTGCGAGGGTGCCCGTCGCGCTCGGCGACAAGCCGGCGCTCTACAGCTAGACCCGGGGGCGGGGGATCGACCCACCCGCGGCCCGGCTTCCCTGGGGCCGGGCCGCGGGTGTCCGCCCGCCGGCCCAGATCCGACCGGGGACCGACCGTCCCGCCGCCAGAACCGTTCCGGTGGCGCCGATCCGACCACAGGAGACCGATCGTGAAGATCGCCCTCGACCCGGCCATGTACCACGCCGAGCTGTCCGTCGCCGACGAGGTGCGCAAGGCCGCCGACCTCGGCTACGAGTACCTGGAGCTGTCGCCGCGCGCCGACTTCTTCTTCTGGCACAGGTATCCCAAGGCCGACGACGCGGCGATCGCCGAGGTCAAGAAGGCGTGCTCGGAGACCGGGGTGACCCTGCTGACGCTGGTCCCGGTGTTCAACTGGTCGTCCCCGGACGAGCAGGAGCGCCGGGCCCAGGTGCGGAACTGGCGCCGGCTGCTGCAGATCGCCGCCGAGCTGGAATGCCCCCTGGTCAACTCCGAGCTCTCGGGCGACCCGAACGATCCGGTCCGGTCCGAGCACGCGTTCTACGCCTCGATGGAGGAGCTGAGCCCGGACTTCGAGAAGTACGGCATCGCCCTGAACCTCGAGGCGCACCCGTACGACTTCGCCGAGACCAACGACGCGGCGGTGGAGATCATCCGCGGGCTGAACACGCCGTGGGTCAACTACGTCTTCTGCGCGCCGCACGCCTTCCACCTGTCACAGGGGAAGGGCGACCTGGCGCGGATGATGGACTACGCCGGGGACAGGCTGGCGCACCTGCACGTCGCGGACTGCTACAACCACCTGGCGAACGTCGGCAACCGGTACATCATCAACCCGCCCGGCGCCGACGTGCGGATCCACCAGCACAACGAGATCGGCGACGGCGACATCGACTGGGACCAGTTCTTCTCCACCCTCCGGGAGAAGAAGTTCGACGGCATCGCGACGGTCTGCGTGTTCGGCTGGGAGGAGAATGCGGACGAGATCCACCGGCGCATGCTGGAGCGCATCACGACCGAGCTCGGCCGGTAGGGCCGGGAGCGGGAACCCAGCGGGGAGGTCTCGTGTCCGACCGGCAGCGACGGCGGGTGATCGCCGTGACGCTGGCCGCCGTCGCGGCCCTCGCCGTCGGCCTCACCGTCGGCCTGTCCCAGACCGGCGCCGCCGGATCGACCGCGACCTACCTGCTGCCGTGGGCAGCCGGCGCGGAGAACCGGCAGACCGTGCTGCAGGGGGTCTTCAGGTCGAACGGACCCGGTTCCTGCACGAGCGGCTGCGCCACGCACCGCAACGAGGGCATGAACTCGGCGTGGGACTTCGACATGCGCGAGGGCACCCCGGTTCTCGCGGCCAGGTCGGGGACCGTCGCGCTGGTGCAGGGCAGCTGGTCGCCGGACCACTGCGGCCGCCTGCCCGGTGTCGCCGGCAGTGTCGAAAACGCAGCCGGGGTCACGGTCGACGGCACGATCGACGGGGAGGTGTCCGACCCGTTGATCGGCAACCAGGCGAACTTCGTGCTCATCGACCACCGTGACGGCACATCGGCGCTCTATCTCCACCTCTCGTCGGTCGATCCGCTGATCGAGGAGAAGGCCAGGTCCGGTGGAACGGTGGCCCGGGGCGAGGTTCTCGGCCGGAGCGGCAGGACCGGGCTCACGGGATGCCAACCGCACCTGCACTTCCAGGTGCAGCCGAGCGTGCGCGCCGACTGGTTCACCGATTCCATCCCGATCCACTTCGTCGACCGGGACGTGGTCGCGCGCACTCCCGACGGCGTCCCGGTCGAGGGCGAGTCCTACGTTTCCGACAACGTCCCGGGCTGACGTCCGGGCGCCGGTGGCCCCGGGGGCGGGACCATCGCCTCAGGATGACAGGTGCTGCACGGTCTGCGGTGTCGCCGCGGCGGCGGTGCCGTTCGGGCTCGACAGTTCCTCGGCCAGCGCGGCGGCGAAGGCATCGACATCCGCGGGCGTCGTGTCGAACGCGCACATCCAGCGCACCTCGCCCGTCTCGGGATCCCAGTCGTAGAAGCGGAACCGCCGGCGCAGCCGGTCGGCGACGCCGCGGTCCAGGATCGCGAAGACCGCGTTGGCCTGCACGGGCTGGGTGACCCGGACACCGGGCAGGCCGCGCACCGCGGCCTCCAGCCGGCGGGCCATCGCGTTCGCGTGGCGGGCCGACCGCAGCCAGAGGTCGGACTCGAAGAGCGTGACGAGTTGCGCGGACACGAATCTCATCTTGGACGCGAGCTGCATGTTCATCTTGCGCAGGAACAGCAGGCCCGGCGCCGCGGCCGGCCGCAGCAGCACCACGGCCTCGCCGAACATCAGGCCGTTCTTCGTGCCGCCCAGCGACAGCACGTCGACCCCGGCGTCGACGGTGAACTCGCGCAACGGCGCGTCGAGACCGGCTGCGGCGTTGGCGATCCGGGCGCCGTCGAGGTGCAGGGTCATCCCGTGCGCGTGCACGTGGTCGGCGATGGCGCGGATCTCGTCGGCGGTGTACACGGTGCCGAGTTCGGTGCTCTGGGTGATCGAGACGACCGTCGGCTGGGCGCGGTGCTCGTCGCCCCAGCCCCATGCCTGCCGGTCGATCAGCGCCGGCGTGAGCTTGCCGTCGGGCGTCGGCACCGTGAGCAGCTTGAGCCCGCCGACCCGCTCGGGCGCGCCGTTCTCGTCGTTGTGGATGTGCGCGTTCTCGGCGCAGACGACGGCGCCCCAGCGCGGGGACAGCGCCTGCAGGGAGAGCACGTTCGCGCCCGTCCCGTTGAACACCGGGTACACCTCGATGCCGTCGCCGAGGTGCCCGGCCAGCACCTCCCGCAACCGCTCGGTGTAGACGTCCTCGCCGTAGGAGATCTGGTGGCCGCCGTTGGCGTCCGCCAGCGCCGCCAGGATCTCGGGATGGACGCCGGCGTAGTTGTCCGAGGCGAAGCCGCGGCGGTCGGGATCGTGCAGGGTGCTCACAGCACGATCCTTGCACCATTGAGCGTTGCGGCGTCCTCGCCCCACAGCCCGACGATCCGGCCGGCCAGCACCTCGACATCGGTGTAGCCCGGGAACGTCCGGTGCGGCGCCGCCTCCCGCTGAGCCCGGTCCACCAGCGCCTTCACCACGAGGATCGTCGCCGCGGCGTCTCCGCCGGCGGCGGCCAGCGAGTCCGCGAGCGCGCGCATCCAGGCTTCGGCGGCGGCCTTCGCGGCGGCGTAGCCGGCCGCGCCGGCCGTGGGCCGGTCCACCGCGGTGGCCGAGACGAGGACCGCGCGACCGCGGGACGACGCGGCGAGATCGTCGCGGAACGCCTGGGTGACGAATCGCAGGGTGTCGATGAGGCGGCTGGACAGGAACGCCCAGTCCTCGTCGGTGTTGGCGGCGAGATCGGCGCCGCCCCGCCACCCGCCGACGAGGTGCACCAGCCCGTCGACGGGACCGGTCGCGGCGTGGATCCGCGCCGCCAGCTCGCCGACGGCCGCCCGGTCCGCGAGATCTGCGGCCTCGGGCAGCACGGCGGGCGGCGCGGTGGACACCGATGTGGCCAGTCCGGCCACGGACGCCGCCGAGTGGCCGACCGCGACGACGGTCGCGCCGGCCGCATGCAGGGCCCGCACCGCCGCGCGCCCCAGCGATCCGGACGCGCCGGTGACCAGCACGACCCGGCCGTCGAGTCCGGTCACGAGCGGCTCCCGGTCATCGGCCGGTGATCCCGGCGGTGGCGGTCACGACCGGAGACAGCTTGCGGCTCAACGCCTCGTAGAACATCGACAGCGGGAACTCGTCGGGCAGCACCGCGTCGGTCAGCCCCTTCGGCGGCCCGTCGACCGGCAGCGCGTCCACGCCCTTCTTCCAGGTGGACGCCGGGTGCGGCTCGACCGTCCCGGAGACCAGCTGGTACGCGGCGAGCCAGTGCGCCGTCTTGGGCCGGTCGATCGAGCGCCAGTACAGCTCCTCGATCTGCCGCCCGAGCTCGAGCACCGCGGGTGTGACGCCGCTCCAGTCGATGGTCAGGCGGTTGTCGGTCCAGTGCAGCACCCGGCGCTGGTGCAGCCAGGCGAACAGCAGCTGGCCGCCGAGGCCGTCGTAGTTGCGCACCCGGGTGCCCGTGATGGCGAACCGGAAGATGCGATCGAAGACGACGGCGTACTGCACCAGCCGGGCGTGCGCGTTGCCGCTCCGCTCCAGCCTGACGGACTCGGCGAACGCCGTCAGGTCGCAGCGCAGCTCCTCCAGCGAGTACAGGAAGTACGGCATCCGCTGCTTGATCATGAACGGGTCGAACGGCAGGTCACCGTGCATGTGGGTGCGGTCGTGGATGAGGTCCCACATCACGAAGGTCTCCTCCGCCAGCTGCTGGTCGGCCAGCAGCCGCGCCGCGTCGGGCGGCAGCGGCAGGCCGGTGATCTCCGCGGCCGCGCTGACCACCCGGCGGAAACGGGCCGCCTCCCGGTCGGCGAAGATCGCGCCCCAGGTGAACTTCGGGACCTCGCGCATGGCAACGGTTTCCGGGAACAGGACGGCGGAGTTGGTGTCGTAGCCGGCGGTGAAGTCGAGGAACCGGATCGGCACGAACAGCTTGTTGCTGTACCCCGACGCCTCCAGGTCTGCGACGAAATCGGGCCAGATCACCTGCACGAGAACGGCTTCCACGTGGCGATCCGGACTGCCGTTCTGGGTGTACATCGGGAACACCACGAGGTGCTCGCGGCCGTCCACCCGCTCATGCTCGGGGTGGAACGCCTGCAGCGAGTCGAGGAAGTCGGGCACGCCGAATCCGCCGTCGGCCCATCGGGCGAAGTCCTTGGTCAGGGCCGCCAGGTAGTCGCTGTCGTGCGCGAAACGGGGCGACAGCTCGGTGATCGAGGAGACGATCTCCTCGACGGCGGCGCGCGCGGCCTGCCGATCGTCCGCGGACGGCACGGCGCCGTCGTGGTCCTGCATCGCCTGGAGCCCCGTCACGGCGCGCTTGAGCCGCAGCCAGGCCGGCTCCGTCGCCGTGCCGGATGCGGCCACGGCCGAGCGCCGGCGGTGCTCGGGGGAGGCGAACGCGACCGCGTTCAGCAGCAGTTCCCCGGTGCTCTCCCGCGGCCCGTCGACCCCGATGACGACGACCCGGCCGGCGCCGAGCGTGGACACGGCGGCGAGCACCACCGAACCCCGGTCGGCGGTGCGGAGCAGCGCCGCCGCCGGGACGTGGATGTCCCACGTCCCGGTCGCCCGCAGCACGCCGGGGTCGACCCGGGCCAGCAGATCGGCGGCGGTTCCGCTCTCGGTCTCGATTCGGCGGGGCTCGGCCGCGACCGTGGCCGCCGGTTCCGGCTCGCCGGCGGCGGCGATGCCGGCCATCGCCAGCAGGTCGGTGACGGACGCGTGCGGCGCGGGCGAGCCGCTCGCGGCCAGCACGACCAGGCCCGCTCCGCGACGGACGGCGTCCACGGCGCCGGCGGGAAGCGCAGCGGTCGACCGGGCGACGGTGACGCCGGCCGGCCCGCCCTCGTCGTCGGCGAGCCGGTACCCGCGCTCGGTGATCACGGCGCGGAGCGCGGGGCCGCCGGATCCACCGTCCAGCACGGTCACCCGTGGAAACTCTGTCATGATCACCCTCCACCCGAAGAATCTATCGAGACCTAGGGTACGTGACCGCAACTATTGCGGTCAATCTCCGCGCACGCCGAGGAAACGCCCCGGAGTGCCCGGCACGGAGGGGGTGTGGGTGGGGCCCGGAGGTCAGGTGAACAGCGAGGTGACCGAACCGTCCTCGAACACCTCGTGGATCGCCTGGGCGATCAGCGGCGCGATCGAGAGCACGGTGAGCTGCTCGAAGTGCCGCTCCGCCGGGATGGCCAGCGTGTTCGTCAGCACGACCTCGCAGGCGCCGCTGTCGGCGAGCCGGCGGGCGGCCGGGTCCGACAGCACGCCGTGGGTGGCCGCGACGATGACCTTCTCCGCGCCGGCGTCCAGCACCTGCCGGACGGCCTTCACGATGGTGCCGCCCGTGTCGATCATGTCGTCGACCACGATGCAGGTGCGGCCGTCGACCTCGCCGACCACCCGGTTGGCGACCACCTGGTTCGGCTTCGACGGATCCCGGGTCTTGTGGATGAAGGCGATCGGGGTGCCGCCGAGCCGGTCCGCCCAGCGCTCCGCCGTGCGCACGCGGCCGGAGTCGGGGGACACCACCGCAAGGTTGTCGGATCCGTATCGCTCGGAGATGTAGCCGGTGAGCAGCGGCTGCGCGAACAGATGGTCGACGGGTCCGTCGAAGAAGCCCTGGATCTGGTCGGTGTGCAGGTCGACGGTCATCAGCCGCTGCGCGCCGGCGCACTTGAGCAGGTCGGCGATCAGCCGCGCCGAGATCGGCTCGCGGCCGCGGTGCTTCTTGTCCTGCCGCGCATAGGGATAGAAGGGCAGCACGACGGTGATCCGCTTGGCCGACGCCCGCTTCAGCGCGTCGATCATGATCAGCGTCTCCATCACCCACGTGTTGATCGGCACGCCGCACGACTGGATCAGGAAGGCGTCCGAGCCGCGCACCGACTCCTCGAACCGGACGAAGATCTCCCCGTTGGCGAAGTCGTAGGCGGACTGCGGGGTCACGGTCGCGTCGAGGTACTTGCCGATCTCGTCGGCCAACTCCGGGAACGCGCGTCCGGAGAAGAGCATGAGGCTCTTGCTGTTGGCGATGGAGATCGCGCTCATGCCTGGCCGCCTTCTGCGTGGGTGGGCGCCGCCGGGACGGGTCGCCCGGCCGCTGTGCCGTTGCCGGCAGCCGGCGGCGCGTCCGGGACGGCGTCATCGCCGGGTGCCGGTCGGCGGGCCGCGGCCGCCGCCGCCGCCGCGGCGGAACCGGGGCGGCGCCGGCCGATCCAGTCGGGGCTGGCGTGCTGCCGCCCGCGCGCGACCGCGAGGTCGCCGGGCGCGACGTCCTCGGTGACCGTGGAACCCGCCGCGACGAAGGCGCCGTCGTGCACGGTGACCGGCGCGACGAGCGTGCTGTTGCTGCCCACGAAGCTGTGGTCGCCGACCACCGTCGCGTGCTTGTGCTCGCCGTCGTAGTTGGCGACGATCGTGCCGGCGCCGATGTTCGAGTCGATGCCGATCGTGGCGTCGCCCACGTACGACAGGTGCGGCACCTTGGACCCGGCACCGATCCGGGAGTTCTTGATCTCCACGAACGCGCCTGCCTTGGCGTCCGCGGCGAGCGCGGCGTCGGGTCGCAGGAAGCTGAACGGACCCACCGACGCGCGGTCGCCGATCGACGCGCCGTGCCCGTGGGACCGGAGGACCGAGGCGTCGTCGCCGACCGTGCACGCGATGAGGGTGGTGTCCGGACCGATCGAGCAGCCGCTGCCGATCGTCGTCCCTGCCTGCAGCGACGTTCCCGGCAGCAGCTCGGTGTCGGGACCGACGATCACGTCGGCGTGCAGCCAGGTCGTGGCCGGGTCGTGCACCGTGACCCCGCCGAGCTGTGCGCGGCGGATCAGCCTGGCGTTCAGCACCCGGGCCATCTCCGCCAGCTGCACCCGGTCGTTGACCCCCTCGGTCTCCACCGGGTCGTCGGCCAGCACCGTGCCCACGGGCCGCCCGTCCGATCGGGCGATCGCCACCACGTCGGTGAGATAGCGCTCGCCGGCCGCGTTCTCGGTGGACAACCGACCGAGCGCGTCGGACAGCACCGACCCGTCGAAGGCGTAGACGCCGGAGTTGACCTCGCCGACCATGCGCTGCTCGGCCGTCGCGTCCTTCTGCTCGACGATGCCGACGAGGGAGCCGGCCGCGTCGCGGACGATCCGGCCGTAGCCCGTCGGATCGTCGACCGCTGCGGTCAGCACCGTCACCGCGTTGCCGGCCGCCGCGTGCGCCGCCGCCAGCGCCGCCAGGGTCTCGGTGCGCAGCAGGGGCACGTCGCCGTAGGTGACCAGCACCGTGCCGGAGATGGTTCCCGTCACCTCGAGCGCGCACCCGCAGGCGTGACCGGTGCCGAGCTGCTCCTCCTGAACGGCCACCACGACCGGGGGCAGGTCGGACGCGCCGGCCAGGAACTGCATCACCTGCTCGCGGCCGTGGCCGAGCACCGCCACCAGGCGGTCGGGCGCCAGGCCGGCGGCCGCGGACAGCGCGTGCCAGACGAGCGGCCGGCCGGCGAGCTCGTGCAACACCTTCGGGCGGCGCGAGCGCATGCGGGTGCCCGCGCCCGCGGCCAGCACGATGACGGCGGCGACACCCCCGGCGGACGGAACGGACGGTGCGAGGGGCACGGCGGATCCCTCCTGCGAACGGCACGTTCGCGGGCGTTCGGGCCGGGCGGCGTCGACCCGGGGTGCCCGCAGCCGCGGCGACGCGAACCGCCACGGGAACCGCACCGATCCTAAACGGCGCGGGTGCGGCCCGGTTTCGGCATCGGCCCCTGCGGCTCCGCGCGGCACGCTCCGCCGCCAGGATTCGAACCTGGACCATTGGAACCAAAATCCAAGGTGCTGCCGTTACACCACGGCGGATCGCGCCCCGAATCATCCCATGCAGGACGCCGGGGCCCTGGCGGTTCACCCCATGGCTGGTTAGGGTCGCCTCACTCCATTGGGTACGCTCAGCGGTGATTCGCCCGACCGGTCTTTCGTCGCGCCCGTCAATCCCCGCACATTGACCCAGGAAGAACAGATGACCCCACCGCAATCCTCGCCATCCCTGACCGTCGAACCCGCGGCCGCCGAGGCCGGGACCGGAGCGCCGCGCGCAGCGGCGCCGACCGGCGGCAAACCGGTGGTCGACGGCCGGCGCGGGATGCCGGCGCACGTGACGGTGTACCTCTTCACGCTCCTGCCGCTCGTCGCGGTCGCGGTGGCGGTCCCGTTCGCGTGGGGCTGGGGACTCGGCTGGATCGACATCGCCATCGCCGCGGCGTTCTACGTGATCTCCGGCCTGGGCGTCACCGTCGGGTTCCACCGCTACTTCACCCACGGCTCGTTCAAGGCCAACCGCCCGCTCAAGATCGCCCTCGCCGCCACGGGCCAGATGGCGGTGCAGGGGCCGGTGATCATCTGGGTGGCCGACCACCGCCGCCATCACGCGTTCTCCGACCGCGAGGGCGACCCGCACTCGCCGTGGCTGTACGGCACCTCGATGGGCGCGCTCGCCAAGGGGTTCTGGCACGCGCACATGGGCTGGATCTTCGACCGCGACATGTCCAACCAGCAGCGATTCGCACCGGACCTGCTGGCGGACAAGGACATCGTGCGGGCCAACAAGTACTTCTGGGTCTGGACGATGGTGTCCGTGATCGGTCCGGCGGTGGTCGGCGGGCTGATCACCTGGTCATGGGCCGGCGCGCTCACGGCGTTCTTCTGGGCCGGACTGGTCCGCGTCGCCCTGCTGCACCATGTCACCTGGTCGGTGAACTCGATCTGCCACATGATCGGCGACCGGCCGTTCTCCGCGCGTGACCGCTCCGCCAACTTCTGGCCGCTCGCGCTGCTCAGCTTCGGCGAGTCGTGGCACAACCTGCACCACGCGGATCCGACGTGCGCGCGGCACGGCGTGCTCCGCGGTCAGGTGGACATCTCGGCCAGGGTGATCTGGGTGTTCGAGCGGTTCGGCTGGGCGACGAAGGTGCGCTGGCCGAGCGCGCAGCGGCTCGCCCGGATCCAGGCCACCGCGGGCGAGATGGGTCATTGATCGCGCAACCGAATTCGGGTGCCCGGATACCGGCCGCCGTCTAGCGTGGGTCGCGACCGGGGGGGTCGCGATGTCCGACAAGATCCTGAGATTCGTGCGCGACAGCGCGCCCGCCACGCCCTACCTGGTCGTCGACCTGGACGTCGTCGAGGAGCGTTTCGCGGCATGGACGCGCGCGCTGCCGGGGGTCGACCTGCACTACGCGGTCAAGGCCAACCCGGCGCCCGAGGTGCTCGCCCGGCTGCACGCCCTGGGCTGCCGCTTCGACGTCGCCAGCCCCGCCGAGGTCGACCTGGCGATCGGGGCGGGCGCCCGGCCCGGGAGCATCTCCTACGGGAACACGATCAAGAAGGCGAGCGACGTCGCGATGGCCTTCGGCCGCGGCGTGCGGCTGTTCGCGACGGACTGCGTCGCCGACGTCGAGATGCTGGCGCAGCGGGCCCCGGGCGCGGAGGTGTTCGTCCGGCTGCTGTCGAACGGGCACGGCGCGGACTGGCCGCTGAGCCGCAAGTTCGGCTGCGCTCCGCACGTGGCGGTCGAGCTGCTCGTGCTCGCCGCCGATCTCGGCCTGCGGCCGGCCGGCGTGTCGTTCCACGTCGGCTCCCAGCAGCACGATCCCGACGCGTGGGACCCCGCGCTGGAATCGGCCGCCGACGTCTTCCGGTCGGTGTCGCGGCGCGGCGGCATCGACCTCGACCTGATCAACATCGGCGGCGGATTCCCCGCCGACCTGCTCGAGCCGACCGCCGCCCCCGGCCGGTACGGGGCCGCGATCGCCGCGGCGCTGCGCCGCCACTTCCCCGGCCGCCGGCTGCGGCTGCTCGCCGAGCCGGGCCGCGGGCTGGTCGGTGACGCCGGGCTGATCGAGGCCGAGGTGGTGCTGATCTCCCGCAAGGGGGACGGCGACGAGCGGCGCTGGGTGTTCCTCGACATCGGATTGTTCAACGGCCTCACCGAGACCCTCGAGGAGGCGATCCGGTACCGCATCGAGACGCCGCGGTCGGGACCCGCCTCGCCCGTCATCCTCGCCGGGCCGACCTGCGACAGCGCGGACGTGCTCTACGACAAGGCCGGCTACCTGCTGCCGGACGCGCTGCGCATCGGCGACCGGGTGCGGATCTGGAGCACGGGCGCCTACACGGCGAGCTACTCCACGGTCGGGTTCAACGGGCTGGAGCCGCTCCGCTCGTACGTGCTCTGAGCCCGGCCGCGGCGGTCGTCGGGCCGTCGGTGGCGCGAACTACCCTGGACCCGGCGCGGTCGTCGGGCGTCGGTGGCGCAACTACCCTGGACCCGGCACCCCTCGCGCAACCCGTCGAGGGGTTCGACGCGTGCCCGGAGGGTACGACAACCCGATGGAGACCCCATGGCAGTAGCGACGGCCGTCCGCGGCTCGTTGCACGGCCTGCTCACCGCGGTCGAATCCGATCCGCTCGGTGCCGACGTCGCGCGGCGGAGCGGATCGATCACGCACACGATCACGGCGCCGCCCGCCTTCCGGCCCTTCGTCGCGGCGATCCTGGCGTCCCCGGCCGCCGACCGCGCCGCGGTCCCGGTCGTGCTGGTCACCGCGACCGGCCGGGAGGCGGAGTCGGCGGCGGCGGCCGTCGGCGACCTGCTCGGGGCGGATCAGGTCGAGCTCTTCCCGTCGTGGGAAACCCTGCCGCACGAACGGCTCTCGCCCCGCGCCGACACCGTGGGGCAGCGGCTGGCGACCCTCCGCCGGCTCGCGCGCCCTGAGTCGCACCCCGCCGGGTATCCGGCGGTGGTCGTCACCACCGTGCGGTCGATGATCCAGCCGATGGCCCCGAACCTCGGCGAGATGGCGCCGGTCACGCTGCGGGTCGGGGAGGAGGTCGACCTCTCCGGGCTCGTCGACCAGTTGGTCGGGCTCGCCTACACGAGGGTCGACCTGGTCGAGAAGCGCGGTGAGATCGCCGTCCGCGGCGGCATTCTGGATCTCTTCCCGCCGACGTCGGACCACCCGGTGCGGGTCGAGTTCTTCGGCGACGAGATCGCCGACATCCGTTCGTTCGGCGTGCTGGATCAGCGCTCGCTGCAGGCGATGGACGAGGTCGACGGCGCCGCCCTGCCGGGAGATCCTGCTGACGCCCGAGATCCGCGAGCGGGCCGCGGGACTGTCCGCGGCGCGCACCGGCGACCCGACGCTGGCGCAGATGCTCGACAACCTGGCCAACGGGATCAGCGTCGAGGGCATGGAGTCGCTGATCCCGGTGCTGGTCGCGGAGCCGCTGCAGCTGCTCACCCAGCTGGTCCGCCCCGGCTCGCACGTGGTGCTCGCCGATCCCGAGAGGATCCGGACCCGGGCCGCCGACCTGGTCCGCACCGGCCAGGAGTTCCTCTCGGCGTCCTGGATGGCGGCGGCGACCGGCGGGCGCGCCCCCATCGATCTCGGGTCGTCCGCGTACCGCGAGTGGCAGGACGTGCTCGACGACGCCAGGGACGCCGACCTGCCGATCTGGCGGATCACCAGCTTCGAGGCGGACACCGGGGCTGACGGCGACGCCGCGCCGGCCGTACAGCCGGCGCCGCTGTACCGCGGCGACCTGGGTGCTGCTGCGGCCGACGCGCGCCACCGGCATGCGGACGGGGGAGCCACCGTGCTCGTCGTCGCCGGCGCCGGAACCGCCGCCAGGGCGGCGGAACGGCTCGCCGAGGCCGACCTCGGTGCCGTCAACGCCGGCGACCAGCTGATCGACCCGCCCGCCGCCGGGGTGGTCACCGTGGTGCAGGGGCGCATCGACCACGGGGTCCTGCTCGGCGGCTCGCGGCTCGCGGTGATCACCGAGGCCGACCTGACCGGTGCGCGGGCGGCCGGCGGCGACGTCGCCGGCGCGCGGCTGCCCGCCCGGCGCCGCAACGCGATCGATCCCGTGACCCTCGCGCCCGGCGACTACGTCGTGCACTCCCAGCACGGCATCGGCCGGTTCGTCGACCTCGTGCAGCGGACCACCAGCGGCGCCGCCCGCGAGTACCTGGTGGTCGAGTACGCGCCGAGCAAGCGCGGCCAGCCCGGCGACCGGCTGTTCGTGCCCACCGACTCCCTCGACCTGCTGTCCCGGTACGTCGGCGGGGAGGTGCCGACGCTGAACAAGCTCGGCGGGTCGGACTGGGCGAAGACCAAGGGCCGCGCGCGCCGGGCGGTGCGGGAGATCGCGGCCAAGCTGGTGCAGGTCTACGCCGCCAGGGCCTCCGCCCCCGGGCACGCGTTCGGGCCGGACACACCGTGGCAGCGCGAGCTCGAGGACGCGTTCCCGCACACCGAGACCCCCGACCAGATGGCGGCGATCGACGAGGTCAAGGCCGACATGGAGCGGCCCATCCCGATGGACAGGGTGATCTCCGGCGACGTCGGCTACGGCAAGACCGAGATCGCGGTGCGGGCGGCGTTCAAGGCGGTGCAGGACGGCAAGCAGGTGGTGATCCTGGTGCCGACCACGCTGCTCGCGCAGCAGCACCTCGCGACCTTCTCGGACCGGATGTCGGCGTTCCCCGTGACGGTCCGCGGGCTTTCCCGGTTCACCTCCGACGCCGAGTCGGCCGAGACGATCAAGGGTCTGGCCGACGGCTCCGTCGACATCGTGATCGGCACCCATCGGCTGCTGCAGCCGACCATCCGCTACAAGGACCTCGGCCTGGTCGTGGTCGACGAGGAGCAGCGGTTCGGCGTCGAGCACAAGGAGCACATCACCGCGCTCCGCGCGTACGTCGACATGCTGACCATGTCCGCGACACCGATCCCGCGGACGCTGGAGATGAGCCTCGCGGGCATCCGCGAGATGTCCACCATCGCCACGCCACCCGAGGAACGGCATCCGATCCTGACGTACGTCGGCGCGTACGACGACAAGCTCGTCGCCGCCGCCATCCGCCGGGAGCTGCTGCGGGAGGGCCAGGTCTTCTTCGTGCACAACCGGGTGGCCGACATCGAGTCGGTCGCGCGGCGGATCCGCGAGGCGGTGCCGGAGGCGCGGGTCGCCATCGCGCACGGGCAGATGAACGAGGACCTGCTCGAGAAGGTGATCGACGGGTTCTGGGCGCGCGAGCACGACGTGCTGATCTGCACGACGATCGTGGAGACCGGCCTCGACATCTCCAACGCCAACACGCTGGTCGTCGACCACGCCGAGGTGCTCGGGCTCTCCCAGATGCACCAGCTGCGCGGCCGCGTGGGTCGCGGGCGCGAGCGCGGCTACGCCTACTTCCTCTATCCGCCGGAGAAGCCGCTGACCGAGACCGCGCACGACCGGCTGGCCACCATCGCGCAGAACTCCGACCTGGGCGCCGGCATGGCCGTGGCCATGAAGGACCTCGAGATCCGCGGCGCCGGATCGATTCTCGGCGCCGAGCAGAGCGGGCACATCGCCGGCGTCGGCTTCGACCTGTACGTCCGGCTGGTCGGGGAGGCCGTGACCGCGTTCAAGAAGGCCGCCCGGTCGACGGAGTCCGACGACGAGTCGGACGACGAACCGCTGGAGGTTCGGGTCGAGTTGCCGATCGACGCGTCGATCCCGCACGACTACGTGCCGGTCGAGCGGCTCCGGCTGGACGCCTACCGGCGCATCGCCGCCGCGGTCACCGACCAGGACCTGGAATCCGTCAGGGCCGAACTGGTCGACCGCTACGGGCCCATCCCGGACCCGGTGCGCAACCTGCTGGCGGTGGCGGAGTTCCGCCGGCTGTGCCGCAGCTACGGCGTCGGCGAGGTGGCCGTGACCCCGATGGGCCTGCGGATCGCGCCGATCAGGCTGCCCGAATCGGCGCAGCTGCGGCTCGCGCGGCTGTATCCCGGGGCGAAGTACCGCGAGAACACCGCCACGCTGACGCTGCGGCCGCCGGCGGAGTCCGATCGGATCGGCGCGGCGGCGCTGCGGGACACCCCGCTGCTCGACCGCCTCGGTCGGGTGCTGAGCGAGCTCCTCGGTCCCCCCGACAGCTGACCGACGGTCCCCCCGCACAGACCGATCGCGCCCCCGGTTGCCCGGGAGCGCGATCGGATCGGTGTCGGGCGCGGCGTGCGACCCGGCGGGTCAGCGCCCGTTGGTGGCGCGACCGCGGAGCTTGGCGCCCACGATCAGCAGGCCGGCGCCGATCGCGAGGATCGCGACGGCGATCAGCACGACCAGCTCGACGTTCAGGCCGGCGCCGGTGCTCGCCAGCTGGGTGCCCGGATCGGTCACGTTCGCGACGGGAGCGACGGGGTAGCTGGACGGCGCCCACGACGGGTCGGCGGTCGGCGTGACCGGCGGCGCCGGGTAGGGCGGCTGCTCGGCCGAGGCGAGCGCCGGGAGCGCGAGCAGGCTGAGTGCCGCAAGGGAGAGCACGGCGAAGAGTCTGCGCAGCATGATGAGGCCAATCTCGGAGAGTGATGTGGGCAGGGCATCCGGATGGTTTGACCACCCTGATGGAGCAATCGCTAACGCATCGATGGCCGAACGATTAGATTCGTAAGGTAATTGAGTCGCCGAGAATCACTCGATCGTGACACCAATGGCGTATCGCTGCGGTTACGGTCCGCAACATTCGGACGCGGGGGGCGCGCGATCCGGCGGTCGAGCGCGGTGCCATGTCTCGTGCACAATGGCGACCGCAGCGTCGACGGTTCCTCGCTGGCTGTGATCGCAGCTTGCCAAACGGGTGATGTACACGTCGACGATGGGCCGTGAGGGTGGGGCGAGCAGTACTCGCGGTTGTGTCGGGGTGGCAAGCATTGCTGTCGCGGTGAATGTGGCCGTCCAGGGAACGCCTGCCGCCGCGCCGGGCGACTCCGTGCATTTCACCGCGTCCGGGGACTTCTCCTCGAGCTCGCAGGCGCTCGCCGTGCTGTCCCAGATCGGCACGATCAAGCCGGACATGCACCTCGCGCTCGGCGATCTCTCCTACGGGACCACGGGCGCCGAGCAGAGCTGGTGTGACCTCGTGGTGCCCCGCGTGGGCGCCGGGTTCCCGTTCGAGCTGATCTCCGGCAACCACGAGATGAACGGCCAGAACGGCAACATCAACGAGTTCTCCGCGTGCCTGCCGAATCAGCTCCCCGGGCTCGTGGGCGTGTACGGACGGGAGTGGTACGTCGACTACCCGCAGACGGATCCGCTCGTCCGGTTCGTGATGATCTCGCCGAACCTGTCGTTCACCGTGGGCGGTGCGTACAACTACACGGCCGGCAGCCCGCACTACAACTGGACGGCCTCCGCCATCGACGGTGCGCGCAGCAGGTCCATCCCGTGGGTGGTGGTGGGCATGCACAAGCCCTGCCTGACCATGGGCGAGTACCTGTGCGAGCCCGGACCCGACATCCAGAACCTGCTGATCAGCAAGAAGGTCGACCTCGTGCTGTCCGGGCACGAGCACCTGTACCAGCGGACCAAGCAGCTCGCGCTCGGCCCGCAGTGCGCCGCGCGTCGCCCCCCGGCACGTTCGACGCCGACTGCGTCGTCGACGGCGACGCCCAGCCTCACCAAGGGCGCGGGCACCGTCTTCGTCACGGCGGGCACGGGCGGCCAGGCGCTCCGTCCCGTGCACAACGACACGGACCTGGAGGCGCCGTACTTCTCGGCTGGTCCGGCTCCAACGTGAGTCCGACCTGGGGCTCGCTCGACGTGACGGCCACGGCGGACACGCTCACCGCGTCCTTCGCCCGGGCGACGGGCGCGACCTTCGCCGACAGCTTCAGCATCGGACCCGCGGGGCCGCCGGCGAACGTGGCCCCCACGCGCGCTTCGCCGCCGACCTGCCCGACCTCGCCTGCTCGTTCGACGGCTCGGGCTCGGCCGACCCGGACGGCACGATCGCGTCCTACGCCTGGACCTTCGGCGACGGCGGCGACCGGCACCGGGGCGACCGCCGCCGCACACCTACGCCACGGCGGGCACCTACACCGTGGGGTTGACGGTCACCGACGACGACGGCGCGCCGAACACCCTGACGAAGTCCGTGGTGGTCGGCCCGGTGCCGAACACGCCGCCGACGGCGTCGTTCCAGCTGTCCTGCGCGGCGCTGACCTGCTCGGTCAACGGTTCCGGCTCGACCGATCCCGACGGCACGATCGCCTCGTACGCGTGGAACTTCGGCGACGGGGGCACGGCCGCCGGGGTGACCGCGAGCCACATCTACCCGGCCGCCGGCACCTACCCGATCACCCTCACGGTCACCGACGACGACGGCGCGCCCGGTTCGTCCACCTCCAACGCGGTCGTCACCGCGACGCCGCCGCCGATCGCCGCCGACGCGTTCGCGCGCACGGTGTCCAGCGGCTGGGGCACGGCGGACGTCGGCGGTCCATGGACGGCGTCGAACACCACGCTGGCCCAGGTCACGGGCGGCCGCGGCACCCTGCGGTCCGCCACCGCCGGATCCGGCCCCACGCTGTCGCTCAACCAGGTGAGCTCCAGCAGCACGGACATGCGGCTGCTCGTCGCCGCCGACAAGCCGTCGACCGGCGGCGGGTACTACGTCTCGGCGCTCGGCCGCCGGATCGCGTCCGTCGGCGACTACCGCGGGAAGATCAAGGTCTCGGCCGACGGCAGCGTCGCCGTCTCCATCGGCCGGGTCAACTCCGCCGGTGCGGAGACGACGATCTCGAGCGCCGTCACGGTGTCGCGGCCTGACCTACGCCGTCGGCGAGCAGCTCGTGATGCGGGTCCAGGTGGACGGCACCAGCCCGACCACGATCCGGGCCAAGGTCTGGAAGCAGGGCGCCGCCGAGCCGGCGGCCTGGCAGCGGACCGTCACCGATCCACCGCCGGATTCCAGGTCGCGGGCGCCATCGGCATCCAGAGCTACCTGTCCTCGTCGGCGACGAACGCGCCGCTCGTGATCAGCGTGGACGACCTCGCCGTCGGGCGACCCTGAGCGACCGAACCGGCCCGCCGCCCACCCCTCTCGGATCGGGTCGGCCGGTTCGGGTCGAGCCGGATCGACCCGGCTCGACCGCCGGTCAGGGGCGCCCGAGCGCCCGGTAGGTCCACCCGGCGGCGCGCCACCTCGCGGGGTCCAGCGCGTTCCGCCCGTCGAGCATCCGCCGCTGGGCCACCACGGCGCCGAACTCCGCGGGATCGAGCTGGCGGTACTGGTCCCACTCGGTCAGCAGCATCACCAGGTCGGCGTCCTTGGCAGCCTCCTCCGCGGTGTCGGCGAACAGCAGGTCGGGCCACGCCCGCTGCGCGTTCGCCAGCGCCTCCGGATCGGTGACGACCACCGCGCACCCTGCAGCCGCATCTGCGCCGCGACGTTGAGCGCAGGGGAGTCCCGGATGTCGTCGCTGTTCGGCTTGAACGCCACGCCCGAGCACGGCGATCCGCCGGCCGACGATGGAGCCGCCGCAGACCTCCCGCGCGAGGTCCACCATGCGGACCCGGCGGCGCATGTTGATGGAGTCGATCTCCCGGAGGAAGGCGAGTGCCTGGTCGGCCCCGAGCTCGCCGGCGCGCGCCATGAAGGCGCGGATGTCCTTGGGCAGGCAGCCGCCACCGAAGCCGAGGCCGGCGTTGAGGAAGCGTCGGCCGATCCGGGCGTCGTACCCGATCGCGTCGGCGAGCTGCGTCGACGTCCGCGCCGCTGGCCTCGCACACCTCGGCCATGGCGTTGATGAACGAGATCTTGGTCGCCAGAAAGGAATTCGCCGCGGCCTTGACCAGCTCGGCGGTCGCGTAGTCGGTCACGACCTGCGGCACGCCGTCCGCCGAGCGGTGCCGCGTACACCTCGTCGAGCAGGGCCCGGGCGCGCTCGGCGCTCGTCGCTCCGCGCGGCAGCCCGTAGACGATGCGGTCGGGGTGCAGCGTGTCCTGCGACCGCGAAGCCCTCGCGCAGGAACTCCGGGTTCCACGCGAGCATCGCGCCGGGGGCCGGCCTCGCGACCGCGTCCGCGAGCCGCGCCGGCCGTGCCGACCGGCACCGTGGACTTGCCGACGACCAGGTCGCCGGCTCGGATGTGCGGGAGCAGTGCGCTCACCGCCGAATCGACGTAGGCCATGTCGGCCGCGTACTCGCCGCGCTTCTGCGGCGTGCCGACGCAGACGAAGTGCACCTGCTGGCCGCGAGGCCGCGGAGAAGTCGGTGGTGAAGCCGCAGCCGGCCGGTGTCCAGCGCGCTGCGCAGCGCCTCGGGCAAGCCCGGGCTCGAAGAAGGGCGCGTCGCCGGCGTTCAGCCGCTCGACCTTCGCCGCGTCGACATCGATGCCGACCACGTCATGGCCGAGCCGCGCCATGCAGGCCGCATGCACCGCGCCGAGATACCCGCAACCGATCACACTCAGCCTTGCCATGCGGGGCACTCACTCTCGTCATGACCGGATGCAGCGCGCGGCCGGGTTGCTGGGCGTGCTGGATCATCCCATGACGCCGAGCGGGGCCCGCGCGCGACGGAATCCGGGCGGGCCGGCCGGTCAGCCGGTGTTGCGCATCCCGGCGGCCACGCCGTTGATCGTCAGCAGCAGCGCCCGTTGCAGCTCGGTGTCGATCTCCGCGCCCTCCGGGATCGCGCGCAGCCGGTCCAGCAGGTCCACCTGCAGGTAGGAGATGGGCGCGAGGTACGGCTCGCGCACGTTCAGCGTGCGCTTGCAGCTCCAGCTGGTCGTCGAGCAGTCCGGCCTCGCCCGTGACCCGCAGGATCTCCTGCGATCGGTGAGCTCGTGCTCCGCGCGGATCCGGTCGAACAGGTGCCGGAGGTGCTCCGGCACCAGCGATCGGACGTAGAGCGCCGGCGATGTCGAGATCCGTTTTCGCCAAGCGTCATCTCGACGTTCGAGATGAAGGTGCGGAAGAAGTGCCAGTTCGCGTGCAGCTCCTTGAGCATGCCGCTCAGGCCGGCCTCACGGGCCGCGCGCAGGCCCGATCCGACGCCGAACCAGCCGGGCACGATCTGCCGGGACTGGGTCCAGCCGAACACCCACGGGATCGCCCGGAGCCCGCCGATGCCGGCACCGGAGTCGGGCCGCCGCGCCGGGCGGGAGCCGATGTTCAGCCACGCCGAGCTGCTCGACGGGGGTGGACGCCAGGAAGTACGCCGGCAGATCGGGATCGTCGATCAGCGATCGGTACGCGGCGAACGCGGCGTCGGACACCGTCTCCATCACCCGGTCGTATTCCCGGAGCAGGTCCTCGCGACTGCCGGGGTTCCCGGTGCAGCGCGGTGGCCTGCAGCGTCGCCGCCAGGGTGAGCTCCAGATTCTCGCGGGCGAGTTCGGGCAGCGTGTACTTGTCGCTGATCACCTCGCCCTGCTCGGTGAACTTGATGCTGCCGTCCAGCACGCCGTGCGGCTGGGCGAGGATCGAGTCGTAGGTCGGGCCGCCGCCGCGCCCGACGGTGCCGCCGCGACCGTGGAAGAGCAACAGCGAGACCCCGTGCCGCGCAGCGACATCGCGGAGCGCCCGTTGGGCCTTGTGGATCTCCCACTGGCTGGTGGTGATGCCGGCCTCCTTGTTCGAGTCCGAGTAGCCGAGCATCACCTCCTGCATGTCGCCGCGGAGCCGGACGATCTCCCGGAAGGTCGGGTCGGACAGCAGTTCGTCGAGCACCTCGCCGGCCTTGCGCAGCTCGTCGACCGTCTCCAGCAGCGGGCGCGAACCCGATCGCGGCCTGCGCGGCCGGTCCCGGCGAGGCCGAGGACGTCGACCAGCCCGGCCTCCCGCGCGAGCACCGCGGCGGCGAGGACGTCGTCCGCGCCCCTGGTCATCGAGATGATGTAGGTGGTGATCACCTCGGGGCCGTAGATCCGTCTGGGCGGCAAGGATCTCGGTGAAGACGGCGAAGGTGCGGGCGCCGTCACCGTCCAGCGCGGGCGGCTGCGAGGTCAGCGGACGGCGCGACGCGGAGCTCGGCGGCGAGCACGCGCATGCGGTCCTCGCGGTCCAGCTCGAGGTACGGGGCATCGAGCTCGCCGAGCCGGTCGATCAGCTGGGCGATGACGTGGTGGTGCGCCTCGGAGTGCTCCCTGATGTCCATCGTCGCGGCTGTCAGGCCGACTGACGGCCATGGTGCGCCGCACGCTGGCCACCACCCCGGTCGGCCGCCAGCTCGCCGGCGTGCTCCACGAGCGACTCGCGCGATCACCGCGAGGTCGTCGAGGAACTCGCTGCCGGGTCGCGTAGTCGCGTCCCGGCTCGTGGTCCCGGCTGTCCGCCACCCGCGCCCGGGTGTTCATCAGCTTCGCCTTCACGCAGGTCAGCTTCAGGCGGTACGGCTCCGCGCTGTTCAGTTCCTTGACCCGCGGGTCGAGCCGGTGCAGGTGGGCCAGGTCCTCGTCCAGCGACGCGGTGCAGCCCGTCCGACACCGCCACGATCGACGTGGAGGACGACAGCGTCCATGATGAGCTCGTCGACCGCCCGGATCGCCAGTCTGATCGCGAGCTCGTGCTGCAGCCGCAGCACCTCGCGGGTGACGTCGGCGGTCACGTTGGGGTTGCCGTCCCGGTCGCCGCCGATCCAGGTGCCGAGGGTCAGCGGGCTCGCCGTGGGCGACAGCGCGACGCCGTGCTCGGCGAGCTCGTCGGCGAGGTCGGACATCAGCTCGGGGACGGTGTCGCCGAGGATTCCGCGCACGTAGAAGAGCGCGTTGCGCGCCTCGTCGAGCGGCGTCGGCCGGAACTGGCGCAGCTCGTCGGTCTGCCAGATCAGGTCGATCAGCTCGGCGAGCCGCGGTCCTGCCGACGGCGCGCCGTCGACCCGGCTGCGGTGGGCTCGCCGAGGATCTCGCTGAGCCGGCGGAGCTTGGTCAGCACCGATCGCCGGCTGGCCTCCGTGGGGTGCGCCGTGAACACCGGGCGCACCATCAGCGACGAGATCACGGCGCGCGAGCTCGTCCGGGCCGAGCGTCCGGGCGATCTCGTCCACCGCCCGCGCGAGATGCCCCTCGCTCGTCGGTGTGGCGCGC
Organism: uncultured Actinomycetota bacterium; assembly: GCA_963844455.1. Taxonomy (GTDB): domain Bacteria; phylum Actinomycetota; class Actinomycetes; order Mycobacteriales; family Nakamurellaceae; genus Nakamurella. The sequence continues at coordinate 216,426 of CAWJOH010000022.1, read as the reverse complement.
AGCGCCCGAACCCGGTGCACCTGCTCCGCGCCGTTGGCGAGCTGGAAGTAGGTGGCGAACGCGCGGACCAGGTCGGTGGCCGTGCTGATGGGCAGGCCGGCGAGGATGTCGCGCACGAGATCGGTGGCCGCCGTGCGGTCCGCCTCGGCCTCCGACTCCCGCGCCTGCTTGGTGAGGCGACCGGACGCGCTCGACCAGGTCCAGCAGGTCCTGCCCTTCCTGGCGGACGAGGGTGTCGCCGAGGAGCGACCCGACGCGGCGCACGTCGGCGCGCAGATCGGCCAACGCGTCGTGCGGCCGACCGACCGCGTCCTCGCGCGCCCCGTCTCCGGGGCCCGGCGACGGGGGTTTCGGGAGCACCGCGGCGTCCCCGGCCGCGTCGTCGCGGTGGCCCCGGTGCGCGAGATCGGTCATGGGTTGATAGTGGACCATCCGGATGACGGGCTCGTGACGCCCCCGCCGCGACCGTCGGCCGCCCGGTTCGCCCACCAGGAGGCTCGCGCTTGTGTGCGTTTCCTGTGAGGTCGACTTCGCTGCGTGAGCGAAACCCCATCGTATGGGTGAACTGAGTACGTCCGCCAGGTTTCTGACCGCTAGCCGTAGCAACGAACGGTTATATTAAGGACTCCACTCGTGTCGCGGCCGGGGAGGCGCGACGGGTGGATTCGGATTCAATCGTAGGGGGAGTCGTCAGCATGCCTGGGGAAATTGCTCGCAAGGTCGCGATGAGCGGCCCGACCGGAGCGGTCGCATCGACCTCGCGACGAGGGGGTCGATCCGCATGAGCTCGTCCGCCGTCGTCATGTCCGCGCCCGCTCGCCGGTTGATCGCCTGCGCCCTCGGCGTCGTCCTGCTCGGGAGCGCCGTCGCATGCACCTCGTCGTCCGGCTCCGACGCGTCCGCAAGCTCGTCGAACTCGACCGCCGCCGCCGAATCGGCCGTGACCGGCGATCAGACGGATCCGTCCCTCACGCCCGACGAGACAACCGCGCCGAGCGTGCCCTCCGAGGGCGCGCCCGCCGAGTCCGCCGCGCCGTCCGCCGATGCCGTGACGACCCAGCCGCCGGTCTCCACGTCCGGCCCCGCGCCGACCACCGGCAACATCAACGAGGTCGTCCCCGATGTTCCGATCGTCACCAACCCACCGGTCCCGATGGACGGCGAGGGCGACTTCGGCGGTCAGGTGACGGTCCGGCTCCCGGACATCTCGGCGATCGACGCCAGCGCCCGCCTGCCCGGCGAGATCAGCGGCCCGGCAGTGGCCGTCACGGTGGAGATCCAGAACGACTCATCGGACGCCATCGGCCTGGACAGCGTCAGCGTCGATGCCTTCGGGCCGGGTGCCACACCCACCTCGGCGATCACCACCGACCCGGCGGCACCCCTGTCCGGCGTCCTCAACCCCGGCGAAACCAAGTCGGGTGTCTACGTCTTCACGATGCCGCAGGACGCCCGTGGTGACGTCCAGGTGATCGTCTCGTATTCCGTTGGATCCCCCACCGTCGTGTTCACCGGCAGTGTCCCTGGAGGTTGACCGCAGCATGAGCGCAGGCTCGAGCACGCAGAGCTCATCCCGTGAGGTCGTAGTCCAGCGCTGGGATACGCATGCCGGTCGGGTCGTCGCCGACCCGAAGCCCGCGCGGCACCGCCGTCGCGCCGTCGCGCTCACGGCCGCCGTCGCCCTGTTGGTCTCGCTCGACGATCACCGTCGTGGTAGCGCCGGCCGCCCAGGCCTTTCCCGGACCCGTCGCCCCGCGCACGGACGCGGTCGTGACGGCGGACGCGCTGCCGACGGTGCAGATCAACGGCGTCGTGTGGTCGACCGCGATCGTGGGCACCACCGTCTACGCGGGCGGCCAGTTCACCCAGGCCCGGCCCGCGGGGGCCGCGGCGGGCACGCAGCAGACCGCCGAGAGGCAACTTCCTGGCGTTCGACCTCGAGACGGGCGCGCTGAAGACCAGCTTCGTCGGCAACACCAACGGCACGGTGCGGGCGGTGGCGAAGTCGCCGGACGGGTCCAGGGTGTACATCGGCGGCGACTTCACGTCGGTCAACGGCCAGGGCCGCAACCGCATCGCGGCCTTCGACACCGCCACCGGCGCGCTGGTCGGCAACTTCGCACCCAGCGTCGGTTCCACGGTGAACGCCATCACGGCCACCGGATCGACCGTCTACTTCGGCGGGAAGTTCACCTCCGTCAGCGGCCAGGGCCGCAATCGCCTCGCCGCGGTCAACGCGTCGGGCGGCGGCGTGCTCGCCTGGAACCCCGGCGCCGACTACAACGTGAACGCCATGGTGCTGACGCCCGACAACTCGCGGGTCATCGTCGGCGGCGCGTTCCAGGTGGCGGCCGGCCAGCCGTCCTACGGCCTGGCGGCGGTCAACGCCTCGTCCGGCGCGCACATGGACTGGGCGGCCGAGGCCACGGTCCGCGACGCGGGCACGAACGCGGCGATCCTCGGTCTCAGCACCGACGGCACGTCCATCTTCGGCAACGGGTACGTGTTCGGCAGCGGCGGCAATTTCGAGGGCACGTTCTCGGCGGAGCCCAACACGGGCACCATCCGCTGGATGGAGGACTGCCACGGCGACACCTACGCCAACTTCGCGGTCAACAACATCGTCTACACGGTCGGCCACGCCCACTACTGCGGAAACATCGGCGGCTACGGCGAGTCGAACCCCCGTGGCACCTACATGCGCAACGCCGTGGCCTTCACCAACCAGGCCACCGGCACGATCAACCCCGACCCGCGCGGCTACCCGAACTGGGCGAACCAGCCCAGCCCGTCGATGATCAACTGGTTCCCGACCTGGACGAACGGCAGCTTCACCGGCCAGAACCAGGCCGGCTGGACCGTGACCGGCACCCCCGAGTACGTCGTGGTGGGCGGCGAGTTCCCGACCGTCAACGGTTCGGGCCAGCAGGGCCTGGTCCGCTTCGGCGTCCCGTCGAAGGCGCCGAACGACCGCGGGCCGCAGGTCACCGGCGGCAACTTCGCGCCGACGCTGACCGCGTTGGCGCCGGGCACCGTCCGGGTCGCCGTCCGGGCGAACTACGACCAGGACGACAGCACGCTGCACTACCGCGTGGTGCGCGACAGCGTGACCACCGTGTACGAGGCGGATGTCGCCTCCGGGTTCTGGAACCGGCCGAACGTCGGGTTCACGGACACCGGCCTGGTGGCCGGGACGACCTACCGCTACCGCGTCTTCGCGACCGACTCGTCGGGCAACGAGGTCGGGGGCGACACCGTGAGCATCGTCGCCCCGGGTTCAGGCTCGCCGTTCGTCGGCTATGCCAAGTCCGTCGTCGACCAGGGCGCCTCACTGTTCTGGCGACTCGGGGAGAGCTCGGGAACGACCGCGCTCGACTGGGCGGGATCCATGCGCGGCATCGTCGGGTCAGGCGTGACGCGCGGCACGGCCGGAGCGATCGCCGGCGACTCGAACACCGCCACGACGTTCAACGGCACCGCCAACGGCCGGGTGTCGTCGCCGGTCGCCGAGTCCGCCCCGGCGATCTACTCGGCCTCGGCCTGGTTCCGCACCACGACGGGATCGGGCGGCAAGATCCTGGGCTTCGGCGACTCGCAGACCGGCAGCTCCACCGTCTACGACCGGCACGTCTACATGGACAACTCCGGCCGGATCGTCTACGGCGTGGCGCCGCGCGGGAACGTGACGATCGTCAGTCCCAACACCTATCGCAACGGCCAGTGGCACAACGTCGTGAGCACCCTCGGGCCCAACGGCATGCGGCTGTACGTCGACGGCGTCCAGGTCGCTTCACGGACCGACACCGTCTCCGGCGAGGACATCTTCGGCTACTGGCGGGTGGGCGGCGACACGCTCGGCTCCGCCTGGTCGAACCGTCCGACCAGCGCCTTCTTCAACGGCGCGATCGACGACGTCGCGGTCTTCCCGACCGTGCTGACCCCGGCGCAGATCTCCGCGCTGTACACCTCAGGACGCGACGGCACGGGCAACAACACTCCGGTGGCGGCCTTCACGTCGACCACGTCCGCGCTGACCGCGAACGTCAACGGCACGACCTCGACGGACTCGGACGGCACGATCAGCTCCTACCAGTGGACATTCGGGGACGGCGGCACCGCCACCGGCGCCACGGCGAGCCACACCTACGCGAGCGCCGGGACCTTCCCGGTGACGCTGACGGTGACCGACAACGGCGGCGCGTCGAACTCGATCACCAAGTCGGTCACCGTGACCGCGGTCAACACGCCGCCGACGGCCGCGTTCACCACCTCGACGGCGGGGCTGGCGGTCACCGTCAACGGCTCGACGTCGAGCGACGCCCAGGGTCCGATCGCGTCCTACGCCTGGACCTTCGGCGACGGCGGCACGGCCACGGGCGCGACGCCGCCCCCGCACACCTACCCGGAGGCGGACACCTACAACGTCACGCTCACCGTCACCGACGGCGGCGGCCTGACCAACTCGCTGACGAAATCGGTCACGGTCGCGCCGGCGCCGAACCAGCCGCCGACGGCGAGCTTCACCGCCACCGTGAACGACCTCGCCGTGACGGTCAACGGGACGGCGTCGAGCGATCCGGAAGGTCCCATCGCCGCGTACGCGTGGGAGTTCGGCGACGGCGGAACCGCGACGGGCGCAACGCCACCGGCCCACACCTACGCGGCCGCCGGACCGTACACCGTGACGCTGACCGTCACGGATGGCGACGGCGCGACGAACGTCACCACGCGATCCGTGACGGCGACGGAGCCCGGCACGGTGCAGCCGATCGCCGCCGACGCGTTCGGACGGACGATCGCGAACGGCTGGGGGACCAGCGATCTCGGTGGCGCGTGGACCAGCAACGGGACGGCGTCCCAGTTCTCGGTCAACGGCTCGGCGGGTCGGATCACGTCGGTCTCGACCGGCAACGGTCCCTGGCAGCTGCTCAACATCAACGCCGCGCAGTACAGCGGATCCGTCGACATCGCCATGGACAAGGCGCCCGCGGGCGGCGGCAACCACCAGGGCATCTTCCTGCGCCGGGTGGGCACGTCCGACTACCGGGTGAAACTGAGGCTCATGCCCACCAGTACCACGCTGCAGATCACTCGGGTGCTGAACAACGCGGAGACGACGCTGACGTCGCAAACGGTCCCGGCGCTCACCTACCAGGTCGGCGACACGGTCCGGGTCGCCTTCGAGATCAGCGGCACGAGTCCGACGACCATCCGGGCAAAGGCGTGGAAGCTCAGCGGGGCCGAACCGGCGGCTTTCCTCGCGACCGCGACGGACTCGTCGACGGCGCTCCAGGTGCCCGGCGGCTTCGGCATCCAGGCGTACCTGGCGGGCACGAACCCCCCGGTGGTCAGCATCTTCGACAACCTGACGATCCAGTCCCTGCCCCAGTAGTCCTGTCGGGACACCGGGACCGCGGCACCGTCCTGGACCGTCGCTCCGGCCCGAGGTCGGGGCGGCGGCCCTGGACTACGCTGCTGCAGTGCCGGACGGGTGACGGGGGCATCCAGACATGGCCTGCACGCCCGCGTCGAACGCCGGCGTGGCGAACGAGGACGCATCGGTGACGAACGGCGCGCAGACACGGGACAGGGCGAGCGGCATGGGTGGATACCGCGAGACGGTCGCCAGACTGCAGGCGGCGCAGAAGCCGGGACGCGGCGCACCGCCGTACTCGCGCTGGGTGAATCGGCGGCTGGGGCGATATCTCGCGGCCGCGGCCTATCCCCGCGGCCTCACGCCCAACCAGGTCACCATGCTCAGCGCGCTCTGCACCTTCAGCGCCCTGGTGCTGGTCGCGCTGGTGCCGCCGCAGTGGTGGCTGGGCCTGGTGGTGTCGGCGCTGCTCGTCCTCGGCTACGCGCTCGACGCCGCCGACGGCCAGCTCGCGCGGCTCCGGGGCGGGGGCAGTCTCGCCGGCGAATGGCTCGACCACGTCGTGGACGCGACCAAGACCTGCCTGCTGCACTCGGCGGTGCTGATCTCGCTGTTCCGCTTCTCCGACGTCCCGACGGGATTCCTGTTGGTGCCGTTGGGCTATCAGCTGGTCGCGTCGGTGTTCTTCTTCACGTTCATCCTGGTCGAGAAGCTCCGGAAGAGCGCCGGCCGCGAGATCCACCGCAGCGCACCGACATCGGGACGCCGGGATCTGCTGCAGACGCTCGTCGCCGTGCCCACCGACTACGGGGTCCTCTGCCTGTGTTTCGTGGTGTTCGGGTGGGTGCCGGCTTTCCTCACGGTGTACACGGCGATGTTCGCGGCGAGCGCGATCGTGCTGGCCGGGGCGCTGGTGCGGTGGTGGCGCGAGCTCAAGACGCTGGACGCGACGTCGTGACCGGGCAGGCCGATCCAGGGTCGGGAGGCACGCAGTCCGAGGTGCTGCTCATCGCCAACCCGTCGTCCGACGTGTACGGCTCCGACCTGCAGATGCTGGAGAGCATCACGGCCATGGTCGATCTCGGCTGGCGGGTGGTGATCACCACGCCGGACGACGGCCCGCTGATCCCGATGCTCGAGCAGCGCGGCGCGGAGGTGCGCCGGCTCGACTACCCGGTCGTGCGGCGCGAGAACACCTCGCTCGCAGGCTTTATCCGGCTCGGCGTGGACACAGCGCGGGCGCTGCCGCGTCTCTTCCGGCAGATCCGCGACGTCGATCCGTCGGTGATCTACGTCAACACGGTGACGCTGCCATTCTGGCTGCTGGCCGCCCGACTCTCCCGTCGCGGGTGCGTCTGTCACGTCCACGAGGCGGAGGGCAGGGACAGCCGACTGATCCGGACCGCCCTGAATGCCCCGCTGCTCCTCGCGTCCAGGCTCATCGTCATCAGCCGCCCGTCGATGCAGGCGCTCGCCGATGCGATGCCACGCCTGCGCAAGCGGGCCAGGTTGATCTACAACGGCGTGCCGGGACCCGGCGAGCCACCGCGACCGGCGGAGCGCGCGGACGGCGCGCGCCGGCTGGCCGTCATCGGTCGCCTGTCCCCGCGCAAGGGCACCGGTGTCGCGCTCGACGCGCTCGCCGAACTGCGCGCCGCGGGACGCGACGTCGTGCTCGACGTCTGCGGCACGGCCTTCCCGGGTTACGAGTGGTACGTGCGCGAGCTCGAGGAGCGCGCCGCCCAACCGGACATCCGCGACGCGGTGGTCTTCTCGGGATACGTGCGGCCCGTGTGGCCGGTCCTCGAACGGGCGGAGGTGATCCTGGCGCCATCGTTGCGGGAGCCGTTCGGCAACGTGGTCGTCGAGGCGCAGCTCGCGCAGCGACCGGTGGTGGCGGCGGCGGCCATGGGTCACCTGGAGACCGTCGAGGACGGCGAGACGGGGCTCCTGGTGGCACCCGACGACCCGGCGGCGATGGCTGCCGGCGTCGCCCGGCTGCTCGACGACCCGGAACTGGCCGCCTCCATCGCAGCGCGGGCCCGCTCGCGGGCCGAGCAGCGCTTCTCGATCGAGCGGTACCAGCGGGACGTCGCGGAGTTGCTCACCGAGACGAAGCGCCCGCGCCGCGGCGCCCACCGGCGCCGATCGCTCCGCCGGGGGCGCTGAGCGCCCCTCAGGCGGCGAGTTCGTCCACCAGGACGCGGGTGTTGTGGATGTTCGCCCGCGACGAGGCGCCGAAGACGACCGACTCGATGTTCGGCTGCTGGCAGATCCACTCGAGCGCCTCGCGCGGCGGGATCGCGCCGGAGGCGAAGACCGACATCGCCACCGCGCGGAACCGCCGCCCCGCAAGGGCGTTCTGGTATCCCTCGATGCCGCCGCACATCCGGAAGCCGATCTTGTTGATGTTCGAGCACACGATGGGATTCTCGATCCCGACGTCGTCGAGGGCGTCCAGCAGCCTGGGCAGGTTCATCGTGATGAAGCCGGGTTCCGCGCCGTACTTCGTGCGCACGTGGTCGGCGAAGATGCCGAACGCGTCCGTGAACCGCAGCCCGAGCAGCAGGTCGACCACGACGTTCTGCAGCCAGATCACCGGCGTCGACAGCCCGCGGAACATGGCCATCTCGGCGTCGACGAGCAGCGTCGTGAGGCCCTCGATGTCCTTCTTGGCCAGCGACCGGCCGCCGCGCAGCGCGGCGTTGACCAGGCCCTCCTCCGGCAGGAACCTGCGCACGGCGCCGAGCATCCCGTTCTCGGTCACCGCGTCGGCGTACTTGTGCGCGTACGGCATGCAGGGAAAGAAGGTGAACCGGTCGTACCGCTCCGGGTTGGCGCGGACTGTGGTCGCACACCTCGGCGATCCGGTCGTGCGTGGTGCACATGAACGTCGTGATGCCCTCGTCGTACGCGGCGTCCAGGACGGCCATGACGGCGTCGAGGTCCTGGAACTCGCATCTGCCTGCGCGCGGGCCTTCTCCTCGGACATGTGGTTGACGCCGAAGAACTGGTTGTCACCGAAGAGCAGTCGATCCATGGTCAGGACTCCCGAGCGGAGGCAAGGGGGGTGAGGCTGTCGCGGGCACCGGTCACCGGAACTTCGCCCGCACGCCGTGCACGGCGGCCTTGCCGCGATCCGCGGCTGTGCGGCCGTGCCGGGCCAGCGCGGCCATCGGCCGGCGCGGACGCGGGACCGGTGCGCCTGCGGCGTCGGTCGGATGTCGTGCGCGGTCCGGCCTGCGGCGTCGACCGTCGAGCAGCTCGAGGACGCGATCGGTGACCGCGGCGCTGGCGAAGCTGTTCGTGCCGTCGGTGACCCGGCGCTGCACCGCGCTTGACGAAGTGGTCGAGCTGGGCGCTGTACTCCTCGCCACGGAGGTAGAACCACACCGGGTCGGTCAGCTCGGTCGTGTACCGGACGTTCCAGCCCTGCGCGGTATCCGTCGGGGACCGTGGCCGTCGTCGCGCAGGTACACCTGGCACTCCTGGCGGTCGGCGTGGATCCGGCCCGGCGTGCCCCAGATGGTGATCTTGGTCGTCATCTTGCGGTAGGACTCGTCCGACCAGTTCACCGAGACCTGCGCCGTCGACGCCGTCCGGGAAGTACAGCGTCGAGAACACCTCGTCCTCGGTCTCCTGCGAGAAGACCTGCCCGAGCACCGTGCCGCCGACGCCGGTCGGCGTCGCCGCAGGTACCAGGTGACCAGGTCGATGGGGTGAGCGGCGTAGTCGTACAGGCACCCGCCGCCCTCGGACTTCTGGCTCCGCCAGGTCGAGCCCTTCGGTTCGAGCACGACGGGCCCGTACGCCTCGGCGAGCACGTGCGTGACCCGACCGATCGCGCCGGCGTCGAGCAGCGCTTGACCTCGCTGGAAGGCCCCGACGAATCGGTTGTGGTAACCGACCTGGGTCACCAGGCCCCGCTCGCGCGGCCAGCGCGGCCAGCTGCGTCGGAGTCGGCGGACGTCGAGGCACAGCGGCTTCTCGCAGAACACGTGCAGGCCCCGCTCCAGCGCCGCGCCGCACCATCGAGGCGTGCAGCCGCGTGGGCGTCGCGATGATCACCGCGTCGAGTCGGCGACCTCGTCGAGCATCTTCGTCGTAGTCGGTGAACGTCCGCAGTCCGGTGTACTTCGACAGCACGTCGAGCACGTAACCGGTCGAGTCGACGACGGCGTCCACGCGGACGTCCGGATGCGCCCGGATCATCGCGACATGGGACAGGCCCATCTTGCCCAGGCCGACGATGCCCACCCTGATCATCGTTCGTTCTCCTCCGGTAGCCGGGACTGACGTGGCGGGACAGCGATCTCGTTGCATGCGCATGCTGCCGGGTGCGGTCGCGGCATCGGTACCGGCGCAGCAGGGCCTCGTACTGACCGGCGACGTGCTCCCAGGTGAACTCCTCGGCGTGCCGCGCCCGGCTCGCCGCGGCCATCGCGCCGCGACGGCCGTCGTCGCCGAGCAGCTCGCGTCGATGCAGTCGTCGGCGTCCTGCGGCGGTGCGTGAAGTACACCGCTCCGTCGCCGGCCACCCAGCGGTTGTACTCGTTGTCGTGGGCGATCACCGGGTTGCCGGCGGCCATCGCCTCGACCAGTGACGGGTTGGTCCCGCCGACGGTGTGGCCGTGCAGGTAGGCGAGCGACGTGGAAGCGCAGCGCGGCGACCGCCGTCCGGGTCGTAGATCGGCGCCGAGGAAGCGCACCTCGTCGCTGGCCGCGTCGCAGCACGGCGCGGTGGTACGGGTCGTCGTCGGGGTCGTAGTCGCCGAGGACGGCGAGCTCGTACGCCGCGCCGCTCGCGCCGAGAAGCCCGTCACGAGCTCGAGGATCGAGTTCTCCGGGATGGGCCGGCAGATCAGGCGTGAGGTATCCGCCGGGCTCGAGCCCGAGCTGCCGTCGACCGGCTCGGTCGGGCGCGCTGTGCACGGCGTGGGCGCCGTAGGTGATCGTCGAGATCTTGCTGACGCCCGCGCCCTCGTGCGCAGGTACTCCTCGATCGCCGGGATGATCCGCGATGAGGTGGTTGCCGACGAAGCAGGCGATGCGCTCGTTCGTCCACAGGATGCCTGCCGGCAGCGGGCCCCAGCGCGCCCGCGACCACTCGATGCCGTCCATGTTGATGACGTTGGGGATCCGCCGGAGCCGCTGCAGCGATGTTGAAGACGGCGGTGTTGTAGCCGAACGTCAGGCAGACGTCGCGGTGCCTGGTCGGCGTGCCGGATCGAGATCGAGTCGAACTGCGACGTGCCCAGCCAGCCCTCCCGGTCGATCGGGATGTTGACGCGCTCGATGCCGTTCCAGACGTCCTCGCGGATCGGGCCCGTGCCGGGCTCCTGGCAGTAGACGATCACCCGCCAGCCGTGATCGCGCAGGTACAGGGCCACGTTCTCGGCCGCCGTCTCGAAGCCGCCGTACGCCGCCGGCACGCCGTGGGTGCCGAGAATGCGAACGGTCGGCCGACCGTCCGCTCGACGCTTGGCTGCCATGCTCGACGTTCCTCCCGAGTGCTCTGCGCCGCTCCGCGGCCGTCGTCGCGCCGCGCCGGCGGCGGACGAGGACGTGGTCGCCGGGTCGGTCGTCGCGCGGAGCGGCCCCAGAGTGATTCTGCTGGCCGCATCGACGTGCCGACCAGAAGACGTCGACGTGCCGACCAGAAGAAAGGTAGGGGAACGGTCTCGTCGGCCACCGACGAGGGCGGGGTTTCCGCACTTCTTGCCGTCTCCGACGTGGTGCCGGTGCCCGGGCGCAGGCCTCGGGCGCGGAGCCGACCGCCGTCGCGAGGGACCGCATCCAAAGATAACCAACGGTGCACGCCGTGGCACATGCACTCGCCTGTTAGAGTGACAACTAGCCCACCTGTGTCGCTGATGGCGGCGAAATCAGTGACACGGCGCTTGTACGACCACCCGGCGGTACCCGTGCGTCAGTCGTCGACCGCGTGCCACCGACGGCGTGATGGCCGAGGTTGCGCGGCCGGAGCACACCGTTCGTGTGGTTCGCCGGTGAATTCCGTGGCCGCTGGAGCCGAATGCGACGCGGATCCGTGTCTCGGGAGGGCCACATTACCCCGTTAGGGTGAACTTGAGCTTCTTCGGGCTAGTGGCTTCCGGATGCAGGTCACTGTTCGTTACGATACTAAGGCTCTGGTTGTGGCGTGCGTATGCCCGGGGGAAGCCAGATCGCGCTGAGTAATCGGACTGCACGTACTCGCTGGCTCGACCATACCGCACGACCACACAAGGGGGAGGACACCGTGTCCGAACAACTTCGGACCCATCGACGCCGGCGGGAGCCGGTCTTCGGTGCTGATGCCGTTGCCGACCGTTGGACCAGGTCCACGTGACGCCGCCCCGCTCCGTTCCTGCATGCGCCCGGACCTCCCGGTTCCCCTGCATCACCGGCACCGAGCAGCCCCTCCTTCCGATCTGCACCCCCGAGCCGTTCCTTGAACCTGGAGAAGCACATGCGCCCAGCGCACACCCTCAAGAGGCGCTTCGCGTCGATCGCGACCATCGTGGCGATGATGGCGACGACCGCGATCGTCTCGGTCGCGTTCGCGCCGGCCGCCGCGGCCGCCCCGAGTCCCCTCCAGGACACGGGCGCCGACCGCGCCACCGCCGATGCGCTGCCGACCGTGCAGATCGACGGCGTGGTGTGGTCCCAGGCCATCGCCGGGAACATCGTCTGGGCCGGTGGCGGCTTCGCCAACGCGCGCCCGGCCGGTGCCGCGGCCGGTACCAACCAGACCGCCGCGCTCCAACCTGGTGGCGTACAACATCGACACCGGCGTCATGATGAACTTCGCCGTCAACCCGGTCGTGAACGGCCAGGTGCTCGCCGTCTCGGCCTCCCCTGACGGCTCCCGCGTGTACATCGCCGGTGAGTTCACCACCGTCAACGGGCTCACCCGCAACCGCGTCGCGGCCTTCAACGCGCAGACCGGCGCGCTGCTGAACAACTTCACCCCGAACATCGGGTCGCGGGTCAAGGCCATCGTGGCGACCAACGACACCGTCTACGTCGGCGGCCAGTTCACCAACGCGAACGGCCAGCCCCGCGTGCGGCTCGCCGCCTACCAGGCCACGAACGGCGCGCTCACCGTCGTGGGCGCCCGAGGCCGACTACAACGTCAACGCGCTGACCATGAGCCCCGACAAGAGCAAGGTCATCGTCGGCGGCGCCTTCCAGAACATCAGCGGCCAGCCCGCCTACGGCCTGGCGGCGCTGGACGCCACGACCGGCGCGCTGCTGCCGTTCGACGCGGCGAACTCGGTCCGCAACGCGGGCGCCAACGCCGCGATCGTCAGCCTGACCGCCGACGCGAACGCGATCTACGGCACCGGCTACGTCTTCGGCGCCGGCGGCAACCTCGAGGGCACCTTCTCCGCGAATCCGGACACGGGCGCCATCAACTGGATCGAGGACTGCCACGGCGACACCTACTCGGCCTTCGCGAGCCTGAACGGCGTCTACACCGTCAGCCACGCGCACTACTGCGGCAACGTCGGCGGCTTCCCGCAGACCGACCCGTGGTCGATCAACCAGCGGTTCGCCCTGGCGTTCACCAAGGAGGCGACCGGCACCGTCGGCCGCGACCCGCTACGGCTACTACAACTGGGACGGGCAACCCCAGCCCCTCGATGCTGCAGTGGTACCCGGACTTCAACACCGGCACCGTCACCGGCCAGAACCAGGCCGGCTGGACCGTCACGGGCAACGACAACTACGTCGTCGTCGGCGGCGAGTTCCCCCGCGTGAACGGCGCCGCCCAGCAGGGCCTCGTGCGGTTCGCGGTCCAAGGCCAATGGCGACCAACAAGTCCGGCCCGGTGCTCACCGGCAACAAGATGATCCCGAACCTGGTCTCGCTCGAGCCGCTCAAGGTGCGCGTCGCCTGGCAGGCGAACTGGGACCGCGACGATCGCAAGCTCAACTACCGCGTCATGCGGAACGGTGACGCAGGTCTACCCGGCGGCGGGCCAGACCGCGACCGCCGAGTCGAACTTCTGGGACCGGCCGTACCTCGGCTTCGTCGACACCGTGCCGACCGCCGGCGAGTACCGCTACCGCGTGTTCGCCTACGACGACGACGGCAACCAGGTCGGCGGCGACACGATCTACATCACCGTCGTCGGACACCGGCGCCACCCCGAGCGCCTTCGCGAACCTGATCAAGCAGCAGGGCGTCGGCACGTACTGGCGGCTGGCGAGGCCTCCGGCGCGGCGGCCTACGACTGGGCCGGGTTCATCGACGGCGTCGTCGGCACCGGCGTCACCCGCGGCGCCGCGGGCGCGGTGATCGGCGACGCCGACACGGCGACCACGTTCAACGGCACCGCGGACAGCCGCGTCTCGTCGCCCAACGCGATCACCGGACCGGACACCTTCACCACCGAGGCGTGGTTCAAGACCACCACGACCCGCGGCGGCAAGATCATCGGCTTCGGCAACTCGCAGACCGGCAACTCCGGCAGCTACGACCGGCACGTCTACATGGACAACGCCGGCCGGATCTGCTTCGGCGTCTACCACGGCGCGGTCCGCACCGTGAACAGCGCGAAGTCGTACAACGACGGCCAGTGGCACCAGGTCGTCAGCACCCTCGGCCCGAACGGGATGGAGCTGTACGTCGACGGCAAGCGCGTCGGCCAGCGCGCCGACGTCACCACCGGCCAGGCCTACAGCGGCTACTGGCGCGTCGGCGGCGACAACCTCGGCGGCTGGACCAACAAGCCGTCGAGCAACTACTTCAACGGCACGATCGACGAGGTCGCCGATCTACCCGACGGTGCTGACCGCGCAGCAGGTGCTCGACGCAGTACCTGGCCTCGCGGCCGGCCGTCGCCGATCCCGCCGGCGCCCGGCCGACGCCTACGGCGCCGCCGTGTACGACGACGAGCCCGACGCTCTACTGGCGGCTCGGCGAGCCGACCGGCGCGACCGGCGGCCGACGCCGGCGACGCGGTTCAACACGGGCATCTACCGCGGCACCGTCCACCAAGGAGTGGCCGGTGCGCTCCCGGGCGTCGCGAACACGGCGGTCGACCTTCAACGGCAGCAACGGCATGGTGTCGCTCGGACCACCGTTCAACAACCCGACCGTGTACTCCGAGGAGGCGTGGTTCAAGACCACGACCACGCGCGGCGGCAAGATCATCGGCTTCGGGAGCAACCAGACCGGGACCTCGAGCAGCTACGACCGGCACGTGTACATGCAGAACAACGGCCAGCTGGTGTTCGGCACCTAGACCGGTGGCAGAACACGATCACCACGCCCGCCGCCTACAACGACGGCTGTGGCACCACGTGGTCGGCCACCCAGGGACCGGACGGCATGAAGCTGTACGTCGACGGCCAGCTCGTCGGGCACCAACCCGCAGACCGGCGCCCAGGACTACACCGGCTACTGGCGGGTCGGCGGCGACACCACCTGGGGCTCCACGAGCGCCGTACTTCGCCGGCACCATCGACGAGGTCGCCGTCTACCCGAGCGTGCTCTCGGCGCAGCACGGTGGTCAACCACTACTCGCTCGGCAGGCCGGCGGCGCTGCCGAACGCAGCGCCGACCGCGTCGTTCACCCGACGCCGACGGACCTGGCGGTCGACCGTCGACGGCACCGCGTTCGACCGACCCCGACGGCACCATCGCGTCCTACGCCTGGAACTTCGGTGACGGCGGCACGGCCACCGGCGCCGACGGCGGCGCACACCTACGCCGCGGCCGGCACCTACACCGTCACGCTGACCGTCACCGACAACCAGGGCGGCGACCGGCGTCGATCGACCCAGCAGGTCACCGTCCGGCCGCCGAACCAGGCGCCCGACCGCCGCGTTCACCGACTCGGCGACCGATCCTGTCGCTGCGCGTCGACGGCTCGGGCTCGACCGACGCCGACGGCACCATCGCCTCGTACGCCTGGGACTTCGGTGACGGCGGCACCGGCCACCGGCGCCACGGCCACGCACACCTACGCGGCGGCCGGCACCTACACCGTCACGCTGACGGTGACCGACAACGACGGCGCCACCGGCACGACGACCCAGCACGTCACGGTCACCGCGCCGCCGCCGAACGTGGCGCCGACCGCGGCTTCACCTCGCGGCAGCACCGGGCTGACGCTGAGCGTCGACGGCTCCGGCTCGACGCGACCCCGACGGCACGATCGCGTCCTACGCGTGGGACTTCGGTGACGGCGGCACCGGCGACCGGCGCGACCGCGTCGCACACCTACGCGCGCCGGCGGCACGTTACACGGTCACGCTGACGGTGACCGACAACAAGGGCACGACCGGCACGACGACGCAGCCGGTCACGGTGACCGCGCCGCCGCCGAACGTGGCCGCCGACGGCCGCGTTCGACATCGACGTCGGCACCGGCCTGACGGTGAACGTCGACGCCACCGGCGTCGGCGGACACCGACGGCACGATCGCAGACCTACGCGTGGGACTTCGGTGACGGCGCGACCGGCACCGGTCCGACCGCGGTGCACACCTACGCCACGGCCGGCACCAAGACGGTCACGCTGACGGTCACGGACGACGACGGCGCCACCGACGGCGCTGACCAAGCCGGTGACCGTGACGGCCCCGCCGCCGACCAACGTCGCCCCGACCGCGGCGTTCACGGTCGCCAAGACCGACCTGACGGCGACCTTCAACGGCTCGACCTCCAGCGACCCCGACGGCACGATCGCGTCCTACGTCGTGGGACTTCGGGGACGGCGAGGCCGACACCGGGGCAGACCGCCGGCGCACACCTACGCGGCGGCGGGCACCTACACGGTGACGCTGACCGTGACCGACAACCAGGGCGCGACCAACGCGGCCAGCCAGCAGGTGACCGTCACCGCGCCGGCAACGCCGACCGCGTTTGCGACCGACACCTTCGAGCGCACGGTGGCCGACCGGCCTCGGGTCGGCACAGGTCGGTGGCGCGTGGACGCTCAACGGTGCGGCGTCGCTGTTCTCGGTGGCCGCCGGCACCGGCCAGCTGAAGGCCAATGCGGCCGGTTCCGGCCCGCTGGCCTTCCTGAACACGGTCTCGGCGTCGGACGTCCGCGGCTCCGTGGACTTCACCTACGACAAGGCGATGACCGGCGGCGGCACCTACACCAGCGCGATCGTGCGCCGGATCGGCACCAGCGACTACCGGTTCAAGGTGCGCCTCCAGCCCGACCTCGGTGCAGATCTACGCCAGCAGGTCGGTCAACGGCGTCGAGACGACGCTGCTGACCAGGTCGATCTCCGGCATGACCTTCGCCGCCGGCGACGTCCTGCGGCTCGGCGTTCCAGGCGCAGGGCACCGGCACCACGACGCTCTCGGGCAAGGTGTGGAAGGTCGGCGCGACCGAGCCGGCGCCTGGCAGGCGACGGTGACCGATAGGAAACGGCGCTGCAGGCGCCGGGTGCGGTCGGCCTGCCGACCTACCTGGCCGGATCCGCCACCAACGCGCCGCTGGTCGCCCCGTTCGACAACCTGTCGATCGGTACGATTCCCGCGCCATGAGGATCTGATTGACGGCTCGCCCCGGTGCTGCCGCTCCTCAGCGGAGTGGCACACCGGTCGGCGAGGCCGGAGTAGCAGTCACCGGTGCCACGGTCTGCATGGTCGTCGTGACCAGCCGACCGTGGCATCGGCGTCTTCCGGGGGCGGCTCGCGCGCCGGCTCCCCGTGTGCCGCCCTGGCCCGCCGCACGGCGGGCTGTGCCCGAGAAACGGGGAAACCATGACGCCCACCCAGCAGTCGCCGACCGTCGTGGTCGCGCTCGTCACCTATCGCCGCATCGACGAGCTCCGGCACACCCTGCCGCTGGTGCTCGACCAGGTCGGCGCCGCGCCTTTCCCGGCCAGGGTGCTGGTGGTGGACAACGACCCGGACGGCAGCGCCGAGGCCGTCATCCGCGGACTTCGCGCGACGATCCCGTCAGCTACGTGCGCGAACCGCACCCGGGCATCGCCGCCGCCCGCAACCGGGCGCTCGACACCGCGACCGAGGACGACCTGCTGATCTTCATCGACGACGACGAGACGCCCGCGGAGCGCTGGCTGGAGCACCTGGTCGGCACGCACGCCGAACACGGGTCGACGGCGGTCGTCGGGCCGGTCGTGTCCGAGTTCGACGGCGAGCTCGACGCGTGGATCAGCGCGGGCGGCTTCTTCGAGCGCCGTCGGCTGACCGACCGGAACGGCGATCGACGTGGCCGCCACCAACAACCTGCTGCTCGACCTCGCGGCCACCCGCGCCACTGGGGCTGCGCTTCGACGAGGCCTTCGGCGCTGACCGGCGGGTCGGACACCCTGTTCACCAGGCGAGCTGGCGCGTCGCGGCGGCACCATGGTCTGGTGCAGCGAGGCCATGGTCACCGACCACGTGCCCACCGGGCGGATGACCAGGCGCTGGGTCCTGCTGCGCGCGATGCGGTACGGGAACTCGTGGAGCCGCACGTCCATCGTCCTCGCCCCGGCCGGCATCGGCCGGCTCGCCGTGCGGGCGCGGATGGTCGGCCTCGGAGCCGCCCGCGTCGTCGCCGGCGGCGCGCGCTTCGTCGGGGGCAAGATCGTCCGCTCCACCCGGCACGAGGCGCGCGGCCGGCGCACGCTGATGAAAGGCGTCGGCTACATCCGCGGCGCGGTCGGCAGCGCCTACACCGAGTACGCCCGGACCGCGACCGCCCCGACGAGTCCCACCGTGGGCCGCTGACCGCCGCAAACACGCCCGCCGGTGCCATGGAGTGACCGCCCCGTCACCCGTGTCGGTGATCACTCCCGATCTCAGGGTGATAACGGGATGATAACGTGACCTTCGTCACACCCGGATGGGGTCGAAACGACGGACACATTTCGTTAGTGACACGAAATGCCCTGGCGAGCTTCACCCGTTCGGCCGCATCCATCCGTACCTTGTGTCCCGACCGCTCGCCGCGGCTTTCCGCGCGGAACCGCCGAATGGGCGCGCAGCGTCCCGATGATCACGATACGAAGACCAACCTGGTTCCACACAAATGCAAATCGTCGAACTCCACCAAGGGGTCCGCGCGACGGGTTCGTTGCGTCCGCATGTAGTGACGACGCCGCCGCCGGGATATCGTCCGGCACGACGAAAAATTCGATGTCGCGCCGGCGAGTGCGATCGGAGCCCGGTCGTCGATCGGGCGGGAGTTCGAAGCTGTGCACCTGTATTGCGCCCTGCAGGGGCTCCGGGACACCGGAAATTTGCTCGGCTGACGCGAGGAGGTAGCAGGGCGATACACCACCGAAATGTCTGATGTCTGTCGATGAAAGACGCCGCGCGGAATTCACGCGCGGCGTCCGAGCTGAATGTGCCTGAAGGAGTATTCGTTGAGGCGTGCAAAGTTGGGGGCAAGTCGCACGATGGCCCGGCGGGGCGGGTCGTTGTCGATTGTCACGGTGATGGTTGCCGGCATGGTCGGCCTGGTGTCGACGACGGCCGAGGCGGTAGAACCGCGCATCGCCGGTGACGCGTTCGATCGTTCTGTCAGCGTCGGCCTCGGAACGGCCCCGATCGGAGGCGGATACACGGTTTCGCCTGCCGGGTCGGAAGACCTGTTCAGTGTTTCCGGTGGGGTTGCCAAAGTCGCCGGGCTGCAGCCCGGCAGCGCAGTCGGGGCGACGCTGAAGCAGACGAGCGCTGCCGATGTGTCCGTGCTCTCGGCGGTCTCGATGGCGTCGATCCCGTCGGACTCGAGCGCCCTGTATTTCGCGCTGGAAGCACGGGAGCAGGCCGACGGTTCGAACTACCGCGGACGGGTGAAGATTGCCGAGGACGGACAGCTTGCGTTGAGCGTCAGCCGCACCGACGGTGCGGACGAAACGGTCCTCGATAAGACCGTCCTGCCATTGACCCTTCCCGCGGGCCGGTCGCTGCAGGTCCAGTTCAACGTGTCGGGGACGAATCCGGTCCTGTTGCGAACCCGGGTGTGGCTCGACGGCACCACGTCCCCCGACTGGCAGCATCAATACTCCGACTACTCCGGCTCGCGGATCTCCGAAGCCGGCGCTGTCGGGTTCTGGTCCTACGCCTCGTCGAGCGGGCAGGCGCAGAGCTTCTCGATCTCGGCGTTCACGGCCGACATCACCAACGGGACGTCGGCGCCCGTCGCCCCCGCCCCTGCCCCCGCACCGGCACCGGCACCGGCCCCGGCACCGAGTCCGACAGGGAAGCCGAACGCCTCGAACACCGGGGTACCGGCCGGCACGGCGCTGACCCGCTACACCGGGCCGCTGACGATCACCCAGGACGGCACGGTGATCGACAGGAAGGAGGTCTACGGCGACCTCCGGATCCAGGCCCGGAACGTCGTGATCCGGAACTCGCGGCTGCACTGCGGCTCCGAGATCCCGCCCAACGGCAACAGCGGATGTATCGACGCGAACAGCGCGGCGAACTACAACCTGCTGGTCGAGAACAACACGATCATCCCGGATCGTCCGTCCTACTACCGGGACGGAATCGTCGGCCATGAATTCATCGCGCGTCGCAATCACATCAGCAGGACCAACGACGGCATCGGGATCTTCAATCGTCCCGGCGGGTCGGTCGCCGCGAATGTGACGGCCGAGGGCAACTACATTCACGACCTCACGCACTGGAACTACGATCCGGCGCACAGCGACGGCACGCACAATGACGGCATCGAGGTGCAGGGTGGAGAGAACATCCTCATCCGGGGCAACAATGTCGTCGGATCCGTCGTCGCCGGGGACGGTCTCGGGGTGTTCGGCCTGCACGGCGGCGCCGCGCTGATCGTGGTGCAGAATGTGGCCAGGATCAGGAACCTGGTCGTCGAGAACAACTGGTTCGACGATGCGCAGAACAGCGTGTGCATCCAGCACAACAAACTCGACACGGTCGAGCTGACCCTGCGGAACAACATGTTCGGGCGCAACCAGTACGTCTACAACGGAGATTCGACGTACCAGATCAGGATCTATTCGAAGTCCCGGTCCACGGTGCACGGTCTGTACACCAACAAGTGGGAGGACACCGGCGTCCTGCTCACCGAGGGCCGCGACACCGGAATTCGTTACAACGAACTCTGATCCGGCCGCATCCCGAACGACAGGCACACGCCCTCACCGCACGCGGTGGGGGCGTGTGCTTTCTGCGTGCGGAACGTGTCGGACCGACACGCGAGCCGACGGGACTCGGGTGATAGGGCACCCTGTCGGACCTGCCCGTGTGTCGTCCGATCGAGGTCGGCGCGGCCCACGCGGAGACGGGGCGGCCCCGCCGGTGTCAGACATCGGCGACAGATCGGGTGGTTAGCGAGATGATGGACCCCGTTCGTGCCGGACGGCGCCACTCCTGCAGGCCGCCCGGTCGACGTCGCGAGGGATTATCCGCCACCGATCGGGCATGTCCGGCAGCCCATTCGAGTGGTTGTACACCCGAAAGGCGCAAGGAGAGTTGATACGCTGTGTTGAAGTCCGCTATCCTACTTGAGGCAATCGTGCTGACGCGGGGGCGGCCGGCTGCAGCGTGGGGACAGCGATCGGCGTGAGAGCAGGGGAATCCGTGGGTGTTCTGAAGGCCCCTTGGGCGGGTCCGGGTCGGGGCGGTGCGGCCCACGGGCCCTCGGCTGTCCGTCGCGCGCGGGCCGAAGGGTGGACGTCGTGAGGGATCCGGACGTCACCGTCATCGGCAGCGGCCCGAACGGGCTGTCCGCGGCCGTCACCATGGCCCGCGCCGGCCTGTCCGTGCGGGTCTTCGAGCTCTACCGGACCGTCGGCGGGGGCACCAGGACGGCGGAGATCACCCGTCCGGGATTCCGGCACGACATGTGCTCGGCCGTGCACCCGATGGCGTTCGCGTCTCCGTTCTTCCGGCGTTTCGGCCTCGACCGGCGCGTCGAGTTCGTGGTCCCGGAGGTCTCGTACGGCCACGCCTTCTCGGCGGACCGGGCGGTGCTCGCCTACCGCGACCTCGATCGGACGGCGGCGGCGCTCGGCGCGGACGGCCCGGCGTGGGCTCGCATGTTCCGGCCGCTCGTGGAGAACGTCGACGACATCGTCGACTTCACGACCGGGCAGTTGATCCGCCTCCCTCCGCACCTGATCTCCGCGACCCGCTTCGGGTTGCGCGTCCTGCAGCAGGGGTCGCCGCTGTGGGGCCCGCCGTTCAACGGGCCGTTCGCCCCGGCGATGCTCGGCGGGGTGAACGCGCACTCCGTCGGCCGGATGCCGAGCCTGACGACCGCCGGCGCCGGCCTCATGCTGGCGACGCTCGCGCACACCGGGGGCTGGCCGATCCCGGTGGGCGGCTCACAGCGCATCGCGGACGCCCTGGCCGAGGATCTGCTGCAGCACGGCGGCGAGATCGTCACGGACCACCGGGTCACCTCCCTGGCGGACATCCCACCCAGTCGCGTGGTGCTCTTCGACACGTCGGCGCGCTGGCTCGTGCAGATCGTCGGCGACGCTCTTCCGGCCCGTTACCGCAAGGCGGTCGGCCGCTTCACGTACGGAAACGCGGCGTCCAAGGTCGACTTCGCGTTGAGCGAGCCCGTGCCGTGGGCGAACCCCGACCTCGCGCGGACGCCGACCATCCACGTCGGCGGCGATCGATCGGTGCTGGCCCGCTCCGAGTCATCGGTGGCCGATGGCCGGTACCCCGCCGACCCGTACCTGCTGCTCTCGCAGCCGAGCCTGTTCGACTCGGAGCGCGCGCCCAGCGGACGGCACGTCCTGTGGACCTACACGCACGTGCCCAACGGCTCGACGCGCGACATGACCGAGGCGATCACCGCCAGGATCGAACAGTTCGCGCCGGGATTCCGGGACGTCATCCTCGAGAGCCGCGCGACCACCGCGGCCGAACTCGAGGAGTACAACCCCAACTACATCGGCGGGGACTTCAGCGCCGGGGCCAACACGCTGCTCCAGCTCTTCAAGCGACCGGTGTTCTCGCCGACGCCGTGGCGGACTCCCGCCAAGGGCGTCTACCTCTGCTCGTCGTCCACGCCGCCCGGACCCGGTGTCCACGGAATGTCCGGCTGGCATGCCGCCGTCCGCGCGTTGCGCGACTGCTTCGATCTGACTCCACCCGACCTCGCACCGGAACCGGGGCTGACGCATGTCCAACAATCCTGATCTGCATCCCGATCCGGCGGCCGCCGAGGGCGACGGCGGGGCACCCGCGCCGGCACCCGGCAGGAGGACCGGCACGGCGAAGTCGACGATCGCGATCCGGGTGCTGTTCCTGGCGCTCATCCTCGTGCTGCCGCTGGAGTTCGCGGTGAAGAAGCTGGCGGGCGGCGAGCCGTACCCGGCGCTCTTCCTGCCGAGCTTCGGCGGCGTGCTGGAGCAGAACTCCACCGTCGAGTACGACCAGCCGGAGATCGTCGGCGTGCTGACCGACGGCCGGGAGGTCATCCTCGATTCCAGGCGGGTGATGCCCGGCGCCGGCGGCGGCTACTCGGTGGTCTTCGAGACGATCTTCACGAACCAGGCGAAGGCGACGGCCGAGGACTCCAAGGTGTGGATGCGCCAGCAGCTCCGCGCGGCGTACCCCGAGTACGACTTCGAGGCGATCTACATCAAGTGGCTCGACTGGGAGTTCGACTCGACCAACGGCGAGCGGCGCATCGCGAACGTCAGCCAGTCCTACGAGATCGTCCTGGATGGTACGAAGTGAAGGCGCTGACCTGGTTCGATTCGTGGGTCCGGCGCGGGCCCTTCACCGCGCTCGACCTCGGCCGCTACCGCGTCGTCTACGCGATCCTGCTCCTGCTGATCGCGCCGCGGGTGACCTGGCTGGACGCCTATCCGGACTCCTTCTACGAGCCGGCGCCCGGACCGTTCGCGCTGCTCAACGGGTTTCCGTCGCTGCCGGTGCTGACCGCCATCGAGATCATCGTGTTCGTCCTGGTCGCCGCCGTCATGGTCGGGCTCTTCACCACGTTCTCGTCGATCGCCCTGACGGTCATGCTGATCGTCGACTACGGTCTCGCCTTCAGCGTCGGGAAGATCGATCACTCGATGGTGATGGCGATGGTCCCGGCGATCATGGCGTTCGCGCACTGGGGCGACACGTTCTCCATCGATGCACTCCGGCGCCGGCGCCGGGAATCGATCGCGGCCGAGGCCCCCGCCGCGCCCGCG
Organism: uncultured Actinomycetota bacterium; assembly: GCA_963844455.1. Taxonomy (GTDB): domain Bacteria; phylum Actinomycetota; class Actinomycetes; order Mycobacteriales; family Nakamurellaceae; genus Nakamurella. The sequence continues at coordinate 192,925 of CAWJOH010000022.1, read as the reverse complement.
GCCGCCCCCGCGATTTCCTCCACCGTCCTCGACCCCTCCGCGGCGGCCACGCCGCAGTGGCCGATGCGCTTCCTCGCACTGGCCATCGGGATCGCCTTCGTGACGGCCGCGGTGCCGAAGGTGCTGGGCGGCTGGCTCAGCTTCTCCACGCAGGCGAGCTACGCGTACCAGGTGCAGAGCAACTTCGTCAGCAACCGGCCGAGCCCCATCTCATCGATGCTCGTCGACCTGCACGTGCCCGCCGTTTGGGAGCTCCTCGACTGGTCGACGGTGTTCATCGAGGGCGTGCGTCATCCTGTGCGTGCTCTCCTGGCGGTCCTGGCGCCTCGTGCTCGCCGTGCTCACGCTGTTCCACATCGGCATCGGTCTGTCGCTGGGCATCTTCTTCGCCAGCAACGTCGTCGCCTACGCCGCGTTCGTGTCCTGGAGCCGGCTGCCGCTGCCGACGGTCGCCGTGTCCACCCGGACGCGGGATCTCCTGACGCGGTGGGCGATTCCGCTGGTGCTGGTCCTGGGCGCGCTCTGCTGGCTCATCGTGACGGGCATCTCGCCATGGATCGAGGTGTTCCGGGCGGTGATCGTGTTCGGCGGCGGTGCCGTCGGCCTCGGCTACCTGGTGTTCCAGGGCAGGGACCTGCTGACCTGGTGGCGCTCGCGTCGCACGGTCGAGGCGGGCTCGGTCGCTTCCTGACGGCGCCGGTCGCGGCGCCGGGTAGACGGCGTCCCGGCTACCCTGATCGCGTCGGCAGAGGTGGTACGCGTGCCGTCGCCGGTGATCGTCACCGGCGGCCGGGGCCAGGAGCCGGCTCGCTCCAGTCCGGAGGATCGCCGTGGCGCAGCTGATCGCCTGGATCGGCCTGTGCGTCGTCGCGTGCTTCGTGCTGAGGCACCGGTGCATCGTGTTGATCCTCGCGGCCATCGTGCTGTGGGCCGCGGTGCCGGGCGTCGCGTCGGCGATGATCACCGGGCAGGCGCGTGGGAGTTCGCTCGCGTTCCACCCGTCGACCTGGCTCATCCTGGTCATGCTGGCCACCCAGGTGCTGACCGATCTCGACCTGTTCCTCGCGGAGCTCGCCCGCCGGATCCTGCTCTACCTCACGCTCCTGCTGTTCCTGAGCGTCGCGTTCCTGGCCACGATGACCAGCGCCAGCGGCGGGGGCCTGGTGCTCTTCCTGAGCCAGATGGTCGGGCCGATCGCGCTTTTCATGATCATCAACGTCGAGCTGCACCGGAACCCCGGCAACCTCTTCCGGCTGCGGAACTGGATCGTCGGCATCGCCGCCGTCGAGTCGGCGCTCGCGATCGTCGAGTGGGTACAGGGCGGGGTCCTGCTCTACCGGACCTACTACGAGCTCAACTACTGGTTCGACGAGATCAACTTCCCGCGCTGGATGGGGACGCTGGACCATCCGCTGACGCTGTCGCTGCTGCTCTGCGCGGCGGTGCCGCTGCTGGCCGGCATCCGGCAGGCGTGGCTGCAGCTGCCGCTGCTCCTGCTCATGTGCGGCGGGGTGCTGGCGACCCAGTCGCGCACGGGATTGCTGGTCGTGGTGCTCGCCGTCGTGTACGTCCTGGTCTCGTCCAAGATCAACACCCTCGCGAAGGTCCTGTCCATCGTGGTGGTCACCGTCGCCGGGATCTACGCCGCCTCGTCTGCGCTGAGCGCGGGGGTGGCCGATCGGCTGGCGAACGACTCGGGCTCGTCGATCGCCCGGGGCGATGCGATCGACTTCTTCTTCGCCAACATCGGCTCGTACATGTTCACGGGCAGCGGCATCGGCACCGCCCGCGAGGTCGCGGACATCGGGGGACTGTCCACCAGCCTCGAGAGTTCGATCCTGATCTACTCCGTGGACATCGGTGTCGTGTTCGTGGCGCTCTACTTCGGCGCCCAGTTGGTCATCGTGCTGCGCAGCTTCGGCCGGTCGTCGGTGCCGGGCCTGGCGCTGGCCGGGCTGGCCCTGCTGATCGTCCCGCAGACCTACAACGCGCTCGGATCACAGACGCTGGCCGGGCCCCTGCTGTGGACGGTGCTCGCCATGGCCGCGTTCATGACGAGTCAGCGCGCGCGCTCGGACCTGGAGACGGTCAGCCGCAATCTCGACGTCCAGCGCGAGCGGAACCTGCAGCACTGGGTCTCGGAGCATCCGAGGCCGGCTCCCGGGGGGCCGGCGACCCAACCGGCCGGGTCGCCGGGTCGCCCGCCTAGCCCGTGACCCGGCGATCGCCCGACAGGATCCGGATGGCGGACGTCGAGTAGGTCGCCTGGATCTGCCGGTCGTTGCCCTGGCCGGCCACGTTGTGCTGCTGCAGGTTCTCCACCTGGGTGTTCTTCGCGACGGGAAAGTGCCGGCCCTGACGGCGGACCTGACGGACCCCGATCCCGTTGTCCACGGCGACGAAGTGCAGCCAGACATCGTCCGCCCGCGGGCACGCCTGCATGAACTCCGCGTCCCGCCCGCCGAGCAGGGCCAGCATCCGGCGCGGATAGATCACTCCGGAGACGCCGGTCGCGAAGTTCCGGGGATCGGGTGCGGTGCTGCGGCAGGGCGCCCAGGAGGAGTAGGAGGTCACCGCCCCCTCCTGCACGTCGACGACGTGCGCGCGGTGGCAGTGCACGTCGTTCGGGAAGCGCGTGCTCGCCCGTTGCAGCCGCGCCAGCCAGCCCGGGGGATAGATGATGTCGTCGTCCGCGGTGACCAGCGTCGACGCGCCGTCCCACAGCTCCGAGACGTAGGGGTAGTACTTGGTGTGCGGCCCGAAGTTGGCGCTCAGCCGGACCTCGAGGCCCCGATCGACGAGCCGCGCGAGTCGTGGATCGAGGTCCGCGAGCGCGTCGGCGGAATCCACCCACAGGACCACCCGGCTGGGCCGCACCCGGCCGAGGCCGATCGATTCGATCGAGGCGAACGCGGTGGGAATGCGGCGCCCGTAGGTGGTCAGCGACACCGGCGGACCGCCGCCGAGAATGCTCGCGGTGCCGCCGTCGTTCATCCGGGTGAGCAGCGCGAACGCGGCCCGCGCCACCCAGCGGCGCCCGATGCCGTTCAACCGGCGGTAGACGCGGTTGGACGGCTCGGTGAACGGCAGGCGGATCAGGTCGTCCGCGAGCTGGGCCGTGCCGAGCACGAGCCTTGCGAGCAGCGCGATGCACGGACATGTCCGGGTCTCCGTTCGGATGACAGGTCGAGGCGGTGCTGGAGCTCAGGGTGCTGCGCGCCGGGCGGGACGGACGATCCGGCGCATCATGCGGCGACCGAACCGGACCGTCGTCCTGAAATCGTCACGGCGGAACCCGTAGAACTCCCTGGGCGACATGCCGAAGATGCGCCACAGGAAGACGATGTTGGCGTTCGCGGCGATCAGCGAGCCGACCAGCGTGGCGATGGCGGCGCCCATCGCGCCGTACTGCGGAACGATGAGGACCAGCAGGCCCGACGTTGATCACGCACGAGATGACGAGTGAGGCGCTGCGCAGCCCGGGCCGCCCGCGCGCGGACAGGCCGGCGCCGGCGATCGAGCCGGGCGCGCCGAGGACGGCCGCCAGCAGCAGCACGACGGTGATCGGGATCGCCGGGCTGAAGTCGTCACCGAACAGCCAGGGCAGCCACCAGATCATGGTGAGGCCGGTGACGAGACCCAGCACCGCCGACGCCGTGCTCGAGATGCGCGCCGATGCGCCGAGCCGCTAGTCCGTCGCGTCCGCGGCGTCGGCGGAGAACGTCACGTCCCGCACGGCCCGATTGATGATCAACGGGATGTCGGCGACGGTGGCGGCGACGGCGTACAGGCCGAGCTCGTAGGACGTCGACAGGGGAGTCATCAGGGCCTGGTCGAGCCGCGACAGGAGGATTCCGGAGATCGCGCCGACCCACACGCGCAGGCCGAAGCTCATGATCTCCCTCGCCCCGACGGCCGAGTGCGCCTCGAGGTGCGCGGAGTTGTACTTCGGCATGCCGATGTAGGCGAAGGCCCCGAGCAGCGGGCCGACCGCGATGACGAGGGTCGCCGTGGTCGGGTTGAGGTGACCGGTGATCGCCAGGGGCACGAGGGCCGCGATGCGGCTCAGTGCCGAGATGAACCGCTCGACGGCGACCCGGCCCCAGAGGTGCATCCCGGACGCGGCGCCGCGCAGGACGGCGACGGCGAGGCTGGGCACGATGGCCAGCGACGCCACGATGATGAGGTTCTGGATGCTGGCGCTGCCGCCACTGAGCCAGCTCGGAGCCCGAGAATCACCGCTCCGGTCGCGGCGAGCCCGGCCAGACGATCATGAGCAGCCCGAGGCGGGTGGCCCTTCCGGACTCCCGGCGTGGGGTACGCGCGATGACGTAGGTGACGGCGTCGGGGATCCCGAACGTCGCCGCCGTGATGACCAGGATCAGCGGGGCGGTCGCCGCGGCGACCTCGCCGCGCCCGTCCACGCCGAGCGCCTGGGCCAGGATCGGGGCACTGATCAGCATCGCCAGCGGCGGGAAGAAGTTGCCCACCAGGGTGAACAGCATGTTGCCGGCGACGTCGCCTGGGTTGCCCGCCGACCGATCCGACGACCCGGGACCAGGGGAAGGGTCAGATCCGTTCGACACTGTCCCCGTTCCTCACCCGCAGCTCGGTCCGCGCGGGTTGCCCGACCTCGATGGCCACGCCGGACTGTCGTCCACACGCAGGGCGGTCTGTGGTCGGCGCGCGGCCCCCCGGCACGCTCATACTTCACCATCGACGGGCGAAACGCCCAGGAAGACCCCTGGGACAGTTTACCGATAGTATCCGGTGCCGCGCAAATGAGGCAGAATCGCCCCGAACGGCGCAATGTGGCAAGACACTATGACACAATGTCACCAACGGCCGGGGGGTCGTACGCTGTTCGAGCCCGGGCTCCGTTGCCGGTCACGCCCGGTCGAGCACGGCATCGATAGCATGGGTTCGCGCGCACCACCAGACCAAGGGGACACGGTGGACCTTCACGGTTATCTGCAGGCCATCCGGAAGTACTGGTGGATGGTCCTGATCTTCACCGTTCTCGGCATCGGCGCGTCCGTCGCCGTCACGTACACCGCCACCCCGAAGTACGAGAGCTCGGTCACCTTCTTCGTCTCCACGCCGGCGAGCGGAGCCAACGGAACGGCACTGCAGGCCGACCAGTACGCCCAGCGCCGGGTCAACTCCTACGTCGGCCTGCGCCACCAGCGAGCGGCTGGCCCAGATGATCATCGACGACAGCGGTGTCGATCTCGACGTGGCGGACGTGTCGGGCTCCATCCGGGCCACCGCCGACCTGAACACGGTGCTCCTCAACGCCACCGTGACCGACAGCTCACCCGAGCGGTCGCTGCAGATCGCGACCGCGCTGTCGACCGAGTTCGGCGTGATGGTGAACCAGCTCGACGACAACGGCGCGGACGCCGGCGCCGACGTCACGCTCAACGTGGTGTCCGGGCCGACCCTGAACCCGGTCCCGGTGTCGCCCAAGAAGACCCTGAATCTCGGCCTCGGATTCCTCGGCGGCCTCGCCCTCGGGCTCGCCGCGGCCATCCTCCGCGAGCTGCTGGACAACACGATCCGCACGCCCGCAGACGCTCCGCACCCTGTTCGACATCCCGGTCCTCGGGGTCATCGCGACCGACCGAGCGCCCGGAAGTCGCCGCTGATCGTCGACAGCCACGCGAGATCGCATCCGGGCCGAGGCGTTCCGCCAGCTGCGGACCAACCTGCAGTTCATCGACGTCGACCGGCCAGTCGGCGTGCTGGTCGTGACCTCCTCGATCGCCGACGAGGGCAAGTCCACGACCGCGGTCAACCTCGCCGTCGCGTTCTCCGATTCGGGCCGGCGGGTGCTGCTCATCGAGGGCGACCTGCGCCGGCCCCGAGTGGTCGACTACCTCGGGCCTCGAGGGCGCGGTCGGGCTGACGAACGTGCTCGCCGGCCAGGTGAGCATCGACGAGGTGCTGCAGCCATGGGGTCGCGGCGGCCTCACCGTGCTGCCCAGCGGGACGATCCCGCCGAATCCGTCCGAGCTGCTCGGCAGCGACACGATGATCGAGCTGCTGGCCGAGCTCCGCAAGAGCTTCGACATGATCATCATCGACACCCCGCCGCTGCTCCCGGTGACCGATGCGGCCGTCGCTTCCCGGCTCGCCGACGGCGCGGTGGTGATCGTTCGGTACGGAAAGACGACGCGGAACCAGGTCAACACGTCGGTGCGGTCCCTGCAGGCCGTCGACGCCCGGGTTCTCGGCTTCGTGCTGACCATGGCACCGGCGAAGGGCGCGGAGGCGTACTCGGCCTACGGGTACTACGCAGGAGTCGAAGCACGCGCAGGAGCCGGCGCTCAAGCTCAAGCCGGGCACGGGCGTCACGGCGAGCGACCCGACGCGCACCGACGCAGCCGACGGCCGAGGCCAAGGCCCGGCACCGGATCGGTCTGCGGGTGCCCGGCAGCAAGTGCCGAAGCCGATCGCGACAACGGCGCGCGTAGACCCAGACGCGACCGCCGAACCGATCTCCGACGAACGCGGTCCGCCAAGAGCACTCTGAGCTGGGGCTTACGCCGACCTCAGCGCCCCGGTGCGCGACGGCTGGCCGCGGCGCGCGAAGCGACCGCAGGTGGCGGTCGCGGTGCGACTGGTGCGCCGCACCACCTATCGCTCGGCAGTTTGATGGTCGCAGCGACATGCACACTCATTCGGATGACAAGCGTTGTCGTTCCGTTGATTGTTACTAGCTGTGATGGGTATCAGGCCGACCGCACCAGCCGAATGGGTGTAAATGCCAGCCGAACGTGGTCAGATCGGTTACGATGGATGCACGACAGACGGGCACGATGTCCTCAAGGAAGTGGACGGTCTGGCCGTCCCACCTGACATCGCTGACACCTGGAGGAGACCTTGGCTATCCGCATCGGATACGCCCCGGGCGCATACGACCTGTTCCACGTCGGCCACCTGAATATCCTTCGGCACGCGAAGAGCCACTGCGACTTCCTGATCGCCGGCGTCGTCTCCGACGAGATGTGCGAGCTGACGAAGGGCCGGCGGCCGGTGATCCCGCTGGCCGAGCGGCTGGAGATCGTCTCCCACATCTCCTACGTCGATCAGGCGATCGCCGAGACGGTGCCCGACAAGATCGACACCTGGCGCGAGGTCGGCTTCAACGTCCTGTTCAAGGGCGACGACTGGCGAGGCACGCCGAAGGGCGAGAAGTTGGAGCGCGACTTCGCCGCGGTCGGTGTCGAGGTCGTCTACTTCCCGTACACCATGCACACCTCGAGCAGCATGCTGCGCCGGGTCCTGTCGTCGATGGATGCGCAGCGCGACGCCGTCGAAGCGGTCGGCTGACGCGCGGCCGCTGCGCACATGCGGTGTACGCAGCGAGCCGACTACGTTTCGTGTGCGAACTAGCCGGAGCGAGCCGCAGGACATCACCCAATTGGGCGACGATTGGGGGATGACGAACAGATCTACGATCGCATAGAGTTACGTACAAGGCATCAAGAGGGCTTCGGGGCGCTCATCTGGTGCAACCACCCGACTGTCGGCATCACATGTCGTCAGCAGTGCCAGCTGTCTCCGACGGGGGAGTTCGGCGTCAGCGGTCCGGGTGGTCCGGATTTTCGCGATGTTTGTCGGATGGGGATAGTCATGGCGCTCACGACCGAGCCGGTCGTCTCGGGTAGGCGCGGCCTGCGCGACGTGTTCGCCGGATCCGCGCGCCGCGCGGACGTCGCCTCCGGCCGTCGAGACGGCCGCCCGCTGATCGACCGCGCCGCGCCGGTGCTCGACGACCGCGGCGCCGCCCTCGATCGATGCCCTCTTCCTCCGCCCGAGGCGAACCGCTCGTCGACCCGCAGCCTCGCGCGGCGCATCCTCGTCACCGACGTCCTCGCCATCCTGGCTCGCCGCGGTCGTGGTGCACCTCGTGAAGTTTCCGTCGGTCGCCGACAGCACGGTCGACCCGGTCGACATTCCCTACCTCGCGCTGACGGCGATCATCGCCGTCGGCTGGCTGCTCGGGCTGGCCTGGTTCGGCAGCCGCGACGTCAAGACGATCGGCTACGGCTCGGACGAGTACCGGCGGGTGATCAACTCCACGCTCGCCGTCTTCGGGCTGCTCGCGATCGTGTCCTTCCTCTTCAAGCTGGGCCTGCCGCGCAGCTACCTGCTGATCATGATGCCGGTCGGGCCTGGCGCGCTGCTGGCCTCCCGCTTCACGCTGGCGGCGGTGGCTGCATCGCCAGCGCGACGCCGGCAGGTACATGGCGAAGGTCCTCGCCGTCGGGAACATCACGACGGTCACCGAGCTGCTGCGCGACCTGCGCCGCGCGCCGCGCGCCGGCTACGAGGTCATCGGCGTGTGCGTCAGCCAGCGCCGGCACCAGGTCGCCGAGGACAGCGCCGAGCCTGCTGGAGATCGACGGCGTGCCGGTGCTCGGCGGGCTGGACGACGTCGCCGACATCGCCCGGCGCACCGCGCGCCGACGCCGTGGCGATCACCGCGACGGCCGTCTTTCGGCCCGCAGCGCGGTGCGGCGGCTGAGCTGGGAGCTCGAGGACACCGACACCGAGCTGATCCTGGCGCCGGCGCTCACCAACATCGCGGGGCCCCGGGTGCACACCCAGCCGGTCGAGGGACTGCCGCTGATCCACGTCGACGCGCCCGACCTACCACGGCGCGAACAAGTTCCTCAAGAAGTCGTTCGACGTCGTCGGCAGCGCTGCTGCTGATCCTGCTGCTGTCGCCCGTGCTGCTCGCGCTGACGATCGCGGTCAAGGTGACCAGCAAGGGTCCGGTGTTCTTCCGCCAGGACCGGGTGGGCATCAACGGCGAGATCTTCCGCATGATCAAGTTCCGGTCGATGGTGGTCGATGCCGAGGCTCGCCTCGCAGCGCTCCAGGCAGAGCAGCGGGACGCCGGCAACGAGGTGCTGTTCAAGATCAAGAACGATCCGCGGATCACGCCCGTCGGCAGGTTCATCCGCCGGTTCAGCCTCGACGAGCTGCCCCAGCTGTTCAACGTGTTCAAGGGCGACATGAGCCTGGTCGGCCCCCGGCCGCCGCTGAAGGCCGAGGTCGACCTGTACGGCGACGAGGCGCGCCGCCGTCTGCTCGTCAAGCCCGGCATGACCGGCCTCTGGCAGGTCTCGGGTCGCTCGGACCTGACCTGGGACGACACCGTCCGTCTCGACCTGTACTACGTCGAGAACTGGTCGATCACCGGCGATCTGGTCATCCTGTGGAAGACCGCGAAGGCGGTCGTCTCGTCCAGCGGCGCCTACTGAGGCTGCCCGATCGCACCCGAGCGGTGCCCGCTCGGCCGGCCCGCCGCCCGCCCGCCGGTGCGGTTCGGTGCGGAACGCCGGATATGGCACCCTGACGTGGGCCCGTGACAGCTCGACCGGAACGCGGTCGCCGGGCGTCTCGTCGGAAGGTGGCGTCGGTGGTTCTTCCCGCTCGCACGGTGGCGGCGGTCCTGGTGGCCGGCATGGCCGCGCTGACCGTCTCGGCCTGCTCGACGCCGTCGGCCACCGCGGCGGCGACGGTCGGCGACAGCACCATCGCGGAGTCGACGATCTTCGAGCAGACAACGGCGCTCCTCGATCAGTCGGCCGACTCGGGCGCGGCCGCCCCGTCGCCGGCCCTGGTCGCCGACGTCAACCGTTCGAACACCACGCAGGCGATTCGCGGCCGGTTGCTGCGGGCGGCGGCGGCCGACGCCGGGGTGGTGGTCACCGACGCCGACGTGAACGCCGCACTCGCGTCCGGGCGGGAGAACACCGCCAGCCTGCTGAACGTCACCGACTCCTCGCTCGACGAGGCGGTGCGCGACAGGCTGCTGCTCGAGGGCCTCGCGCAGCGACTGCCGGCCGACGGGGCGCCCGTCACCAATGTGACGGTGCGCGTCGACGGGGTCGGCGTGACCAGCAGGGACGAGGCGGTCGTGCTGCGCGCGCAGTTCGCGGCCGACCCGGCCGCCGCGGACGCGGCCGTGGCCAGCTCCGGCACCGCGGTCCCGGACACCTCGCTCAGCCTGCTGACCAATCCCGACGCCGGCCCCGCCGGGGTCTTCCTCGCGCGGCCCGGCGAGGTGATCATCTACCCGAACGCGGACGGCTTCCTCGTGCTGCGCATCCTGGACCGCACCGTCGAGGAGGCCGCGCTCACGGCCGACCAGATCCTGGGCCAGCAGGTGCGCAGCGGCGCGAACCTCGCCGCGCTGCTCCTGGTCCCCTACGCCGAGCAGCAGGGGGTCGAGGTCAACCCCCGCCTGGGGACGTGGGATCCGCTCGCCCTGCAGGTGGTTCCGGGATCGACGGCGTGACCGCCGGCCCGCACGCCGGGCCGAGTGCGGGCGCCGGCTCGCACGCCGGGCCGAGTGCCGCGGCGGTCTCGCCCGCCGCGAGTCCGGACGCGCCCCGGGGAACCCGGCTGCTGGACGCCGTCGCGGTGATGGATCGGCTCCGCTCGCCCGGCGGTTGCCCCTGGGACGCCGAACAGACCCACGCCACCCTGCTGCGCTACCTCGTCGAGGAGTGCTACGAGCTGGTCGACGCGGTGGAGTCGGACGACGTCGCCGCCATCCGCGAGGAGCTCGGCGACGTGCTGCTGCAGGTGCTCTTCCACGCCCGGATCGCGGCCGAGCGGCCGCGATCGGACGGCGGGTTCGACATCGACGACGTCGCAGGGGGGCTGGCCGAGAAGCTGATCCGGCGTCATCCGCACGTGTTCGAGGACGACGCCGAGCGGGTGACGGACGCCGCCGACCAGCAGGTCCGCTGGGACGAGCTGAAGCAGGCGGAGCAGGGCCGGGGCCGGGTGCTGGCCGGCGTCGCGACGGGCCAGCCCGCCGCGGCACTGGCCGGCAAGCTCGGGTCGCGCGCGTCGCGGTTCGGCATCGACGTCCCGCCGCCGGCGGGCGATTCGGTGGGGGAGCGGCTGTTCCGCATCGCCTACGCGGCGGGCGCGCGCGGCGAGGACGCGGAGGGGGCGCTCCGTGCGGTCGCCCTGGCCCACGCCGCGCGCCTGGACCGGGACGGCCGACCGGTCAGGTCACGTCGCGACGGCTGAACCCCGCGAGCCCCAGGGCGACGAGCGCGGCGGCGACGGCCGTCAGGCCCAGCATCGGCGGCCAGCTCAGGGCCTCCGCCGGCACGGCCGGGAGGTGCGCGTAGGGCGAGACGTTCATCAGCCATTCGGGCAGCTTGAGCAGTGGTCCCAGCTGACCGAGCAGCAGGGCGGCCACCAGCGCCGCCCACGCGACCGGCGTCCAGCGCGGGAACCAGCCGAACAGCGCGACCGCGATTCCGCCCATCACCCACACCGCGGGCAGTTGCACGAGCAGCCCGCCCATGGTCGTCTGCAGCCCGTCGCCGATCGAGCCGATCCGCGCGCCGTGCACGAGGCCGGCCACCAGCCCGCCGACGGCCAGCACGAGGGCGGGTCCGACCAGGACGAAGACCAGGTGGCCCGTCATCCATGACGTCCGCGGGACGGCGGTGGCCAGCAGCGGTCCCACCCGGTCCGCCGACTCCTCGGCGGTCATCCGCTGCGCGGTCGAGATCGCGTAGCCGCCCACGATCAGTCCGGCCATGCCGGCGAGCGCGGTGATGAACAGGTCGGTGACGCCGCCGGAGCCGCCGATCTGCTCGAGCACCTGGGCCATCTGCGGGTTGCTCTCGAGCAGGTCGCCGGCGCTGGCCGCGATCCCGCCGATGACGGCGCCGAAGAGACCGATGCCGACGATCCAGCCGATCAGCGTGCCGCGGTGCAGCCGCGCGGCGAGGGACCAGGACGACCGCAGTCGCGGGTTGCTCGCCGGGCCGAGCCGGGACGGCAGCAGCGCGAGTCCGAGGTCCCGTCGGTCGAGCAGGCGCCCGGCGACCACCAGCAGCACGACGCCGACGGCGACGGAGATCAGCAGGGGAACGACGTCGTCCGCGCCGTACGGGTACACCTTCTGCCCGAGGCCCTGCGGGCTCAGCCAGCTCAGCCAGGACACGCCCGGCTCGACGTCGCCGACCGCGCGGAGCAGGAAACCGCCGGCGAGCACCGCGGCGGACAGCGCGATGGCGGTCCGCCCGTTCTCGACCAGCTGGGCGGCGACCGCGGCAACGCCAGCCAGCACGAATCCGGCGCCCGCGAGGGACGCGCCCAGCAGCACGGAACTCGCCGCCGGTTCGCCGACGCCGATGCCTGCGGCGGCCACCACGATGCCGATGAGCACGGAGGCACCGGTGGCGACGAGGACGGCGGCGGCCAGCGGCGCCGCGCGCCCGACCACGCCGGACGCGAGCAGCTCGGCCCGGCCGGCCTCCTCGTCGGATCGGGTGTGCCGGACCACGGTGACCAGGGCCATCAGGCCGATCAGGGTGGTGCCCAGCACGCCGATCCGCCACGCGGTCAGCCCGCCGAGCGACGTGCTCGTGACGGGACCGGTGATCGCGAGGAAAGCCGGGTTCACGGCGATGCTGGCGGCCAGCCCGACCCGCTCCGCCTCGTTCGGGTACAGCTGGGCGAACGCGGCGAACGTGGACGCCGCCACCGCGCTGATGCCGAGAACCCAGGTGAGCAGCACGATCCGGTCGCGCCGCAGCGCGAGCCGGATCAGCGGCCATGTCCCCGTCAGCGACGCCAGGGCGGGCCGCGCGGCCGTGTCCGGTGGCGCGATGGTGATCATCGGGTGGCCGCCCCTTCGGGGCGCGCCGGCTCCGGTCCGGACGCAGCGGGCGCCACCGGACCGGGCTGCTCGGCCGCTCCGTCGACCGCTCCGTCGACAGCGACGCCGTAGTGCCGCAGGAACAGCTCCTCGAGGGTCGGCGGGCTCGCCGTCAGGCTCCGCACGCCCGCGGCGGAGATCGTGCGCAGCAGGGGATCGAGCTCGGCGGTGTCCACGTCCATCCGCACGCGGTGGCCCTCGACCACCAGGTCGTGCACCCCCGGCGCGGAGCGCAGGTCGGGCACGCCGTTCAGCTCGGCGCTGATGGTGGTGCGGGTGAGGTGGCGCAGCTCGGACAGCGTGCCGGATTCGACGACGGCGCCGGCCCGGATGATGCTCACCCGGTCGCACAGCGCCTCGACCTCGGACAGGATGTGGCTGGACAGCAGCACGGTTCGCCCGCGCTCCCGCTCGGCGTTGATGCAGTCCTGGAAGACGGCCTCCATCAACGGATCCAGCCCGGTCGTCGGCTCGTCCAGGACCAGCAGCTCGACGTCCGACGACAGCGCCGCGACGATCGCGACCTTCTGCCGGTTGCCCTTCGAATAGGTGCGACCCTTCTTCCGCGGGTCCAGCTCGAACCGCTCGAGCAGCGCATCCCGGCGCTGCGTGTCCAGGCCGCCGCGCAGCCGGCCGAGCAGGTCGATGACCTCGCCGCCGGACAGGTTGGGCCACAGGGTGACGTCACCCGGCACGTACGCGAGGCGCCGGTGCAGCTGCACCGCGTCCCGCCACGGGTCGGCGCCGAGCAGGGTGGAGGTGCCGGCATCCGCGCGCATCTGGCCCAGCAGGATGCGGATCGTCGTCGACTTGCCGGAGCCGTTCGGACCCAGGAAGCCGTGCACCTCGCCCTCCGCGACCGACAGGTCGAGCCCGTCGAGCGCGCGCACCGGTCCGAAGGTCTTGACCACGCCGGCCATCTCGATGGCTGTGCTCATCGTGTCCCGCTTTCCCCGGCGGCACCGGTGGTGAGACCGGTTGACGCCGAACCATTCCGGTCGGCCCTGCGCTGGTTGCGAAAGGCGTCCAGATACTCCGTCGATGTGTAGATCCCGCGGGTGAACAACTCCAGCGCGGGAATGGTGAGACGCTCGGACACGTCCACCAGGACCTGGTCCGGCGGGCTGCCCGGACCGGCGATGTAGGGGGCGAGCAGCTGCACGCCGAGCTTGAAGGCGACGATCATCTCCGCCCGCGCCCGTTCGTCCTCGGTCGGGTACATGACGCCCGCCGCCACGGCCGACTCGGCGTACAGCTGCAGGTCGTCGACCAGCCGCGAGTACAGCCGGTGCCCGAAGTCCCCGCCCTCGATCATCGCGGTCTGCAGGAAGGGCGCGAGGAAGGCGAGTTCCGGCCGCCGCGCGATCATCTCGAGGACGTCGGCCGGCGCGAGATGCTCGGCCGCCTCGGCGGACAGCTCGTCGAGCCGCTCGGTGACGTACGCCTCACACGCCCCGCGCAGCCCGTCCTTGGACCCGAAGTGGTGGATGACCAGGGCGGGCGACACGCCGGCGGCCGTGGCGATCGAGCGCACGGTCGCGGAGCGGAAGCCGTGCGCACCGAAATAGCCGATGGCGGCGTCCCGGATGCGCGCGCGCGTGGTCAGATCCTCGGCCCGCGGCGTCCGCGCTGAACTCATGGTCAGGATACTAAACACTTGTTCAATCGCTCGGCAAGGCCGGCCGATGTGACCTGCGAGTCAGTGTGGACGGGTCGCGCGCGAGCGGTCCGGTCGGTCCCGGTGCCAGACCGCGTCCCTTCTCAGGTCGGTCGTCCCTGCGATCGGTCGGTCCGCTGCACCGGTTCCTCGCCCGGGTAGGCGACGCCGACCTGCCGCCGGACCTCGTCGATCGTGCCGAGCACGCCGGCGGTCTCGGCGAGGGGCAGCAGCGGTGACTCCGTGCGGCCCTCGGCCACGAGCGTCGCCAGGTGCGCGGCCTCGAAGCTGAGAGCGAGATGACCGGCGATCGGGTCCCGGTCGCGCGTGAGGTGCTCGCCCGTCCGCGAGGTCAGCGTCAGCGTGGCCGGCGCGTAGAACGGTCCACCGATCCCGAGCCACGCCCGCGTGCCCGAGATCGACGCCGTGGTCGGTGTTCGCGCGCCCAGCGTGGTGTTCAGGCAGGCCTGCGCCCCGCCGCTCGTCAGCACCATCGATACCTGCGCATCGACGCCGGTCGGCGCGCGGTCGCCGGCCGCGACCACCACGTCGGGCGGCCCCAGCACCGAGGACGCAAAGGACACCGGGTACACCCCGAGGTCCAGCATCGCCCCGCCGGCGAGGTTCGGGTCGAACAACCGGCCCGACGGGTCCACGTCGAAGAACTGGCCGTGGTCGGCGAGCACGGTGGTGATCTCGCCCAGCACTCCGTCGGCCAGGAGCTGCCGGATCACGTCCGACTGCGGCAGGAAGCGCGTCCACATCGCCTCCATCGCCGCGACGCCGGCCGACCGCGCCGCCGCGATCACCTCGACCGCCTCGGCGGCATTGCGCGCGAACGCCTTCTCGACGAGCACGTGCTTGCCGGCGGCGATCGCCAGGAGGGCCAGCGCCCGGTGCTCGCTGTGCGGCGCTGCCACATAGACGACGTCGACGCCGGGGTCGCCGACCAGCTCCTCGTACGAGCCGTAGCTGCGGTCGATCCGGTGCTCGGCGGCGAACACGGCCGCGCGCGCCCGGCTCCGCGAACCCACGGCGACGATCCGCTGCCGGGTGTGCCGGCGGACCGCGTCGACGAACGCGCCCGCGATCCGCCCGGGCGCGAGCACGCCCCAGCGCAGGGCCGGGGCAGCCTGCGGGTCGGCCGTGCGGGCGATCGGAAAGGCGGATGGGAAGTCGGTCACCGGTCGGATCGTGCCACGCCGCCGCGGCAGGGTGGTGCGTCGGTCGCGACGCGGGTGATGGAGCCGCGTGATCGAGCCGCGTGCAGCCGCCGGCAGCCGAGGATCCGCGAGCCCCGGGCGCGCGTCAGCCGACGGCGACGAGCGAACGCATCCGCTCCGGGCGGCTGCCGAGCGTCGTCAGCGGGCCCTGCGGGAAGTTGTCGGCCGCGGCCAGCACCAGGTCCGTGACCCGCCGCCTGCCGCGCCGCAGCGACCGGACCGGCTCGCGGGTGACCACGTCGTCGCCGCAGTACAGGACCGCCCACAGCGCGCCCAGCTCGTCGCGCTCGACCCGGCCGAGATACACGGCGGTCATGCGGCGGTCACGCTGTTCGGGCAGCAACACGGTCCTGATCCTCAATTCCGGGTGGTCCGGGGTGTGGCATTCGACGCGGTCGGGAACTGCTTCGGGTGTTTCCGCGGGCGAATTGCGGCGGCATCGTCGCTGATCGGCCCTGGTTCCATTGTCCGTGACGACCGGCATGCAGGCCAGGGTCCTTTCGCATGCACCTTTCGCTCCGGGCATTACTCGCCGTCGTCAACGCCGGGAATTCACAGTGAACGGAGCGCGAATTTTGTTCATCCGGGTGACACATCTTCTCTACGACAACTCGCCCGTCACTCTTTGCGATCGGCGCGGTCCGGCCGCTCGCCCGCTCGACGGAACGACGGGCGGACGATCCCGGTGTACTGCGGCGGCGGCCGATGCCCGACGATGACCTCGTGATCCGACAGCGCGGCGGGACCGATCCGGCCGAGCTGACGCAGGATCTCGGCTCACCCCGCCGCGCCCGACGGTTCGCCGCCCGGATCGGCCTGATGGGTCCGGCGTTCGTCGCGGCCGTCGCGTACGTCGATCCGGGCAACGTCGCGGCCAACCTGCAGGCCGGGGCGCGGTACGGCTACCTGCTGGTCTGGGTGCTGGTCATCGCGACGGCGTCCGCCGGCATCGTGCAGTACCTGTCCGCCTCGCTCGGCATCGCGACGGGCGCCTCGCTGCCCGAGCTGATGGGTCGCCGGCTCGGCCGCGCCTCGCGGATCGGCTACTGGCTGCAGGCCGAGGCGGTGGCCATGGCCACCGACCTCGCCGAGGTCATCGGCGGTGCGGTCGCCCTCTATCTGCTGTTCGACCTGCCCCTGCTCCTCGGCGGGTGCATCGCCGGCGTGGTCTCGCTCGGCCTGCTGATGGTGCAGAACCGGCGCGGCCAGCGGCCCTTCGAGCGGCTGATCACCGGCTTCCTGCTGATCATCGCGGTCGGCTTCATCGCGGGGCTGTTCGTGGCTCCGCCGTCCGCGGCGGGCGTCGCGGCCGGCCTGGTGCCGCGCTTCGACGGGCTGGACTCCGTGCTGCTCGCGACCGCGATGCTCGGCGCGACGGTGATGCCGCACGTGGTGTACCTGCACTCGGCGCTGACCCGGGATCGGTTCGGCAGCGTCGAGTCCGGCCCCGTCCGGCGTGCGCTGATCGCCTCGACCCGCACCGACGTGCTGTTCGCGATGGTGCTGGCCGGCAGCGTCAATGTCGCCATGCTGCTGCTCGCGGCGTCGGGCCTGCAGGGGCAGGAGGGCGTCGACACGATCGAGGGCGCGCACGCCGCGGTCAGCACCGAGCTGGGACCGGTGGTCGGCGTGCTGTTCGCGGTCGGCCTGCTGGCGTCCGGCCTGGCGTCGACGTCGGTCGGCTGCTACGCGGGCAGCGTGATCATGGAGGGGCTGCTCAGCCGGCGGATCAATCTCGTCGTGCGCCGCGCCGTCACGCTCGTCCCGGCCCTGATCGTGCTCGCCGCCGGCGCCGACCCGACCACCACTCTGGTGATCTCGCAGGTGGTGCTCTCCTTCGGCCTGCCCTTCGTGCTCATCCCACTGCTCCGGCTGACCTCCGACGGCGCGCTGATGGGTGCCGACAGACCAGGGGTCGGGGTGCGTACGGTCGGGTGGATCATCACCGCAGCCATCGTCGCGCTCAACGCGGTTCTCGTGATCGGGGTGTTCACATGACGGACGACGTCTACTTCGAGACCTATCGCGCTGTCGCCGACGCACGGCGGGCGCGGCGCCTCGCGGCGACGGAGTCGCCCTTCACCATCGAGGTGCGATTCCTCGGCGGGCTGACGGTGCAGCAGCAGAGCGCGTTCACCGCGGCGGCCGATCGCTGGGCGACGGCGATCGTGGGCGACCTGCCGGCGGTCACCGCGGACGGGGAGACCATCGACGACGTGCTCATCCTCGCGCAGGGCACCGACATCGACGGCATGGGCGGGGTTCTCGGGCAGGCCGGGCCGACGGTGCTGCGGCCCAGCACGGCGGGGCGCACCGCGTTGCTGCCGGCCAAGGGGGTGATGTTCTTCGACACGGCCGACCTGGCCGAGATGGAGCGCGAGGGAACGCTCAACGACGTGATCACCCACGAGATGGGCCACGTGCTGGGCATCGGCACCATCTGGCGCGACAAGGGCCTGCTGGCGGGCTCGGGCTCCAGCGACCCGACGTTCTCCGGCGCCGGGGCGACCGCAGAGTTCGGAGCGCTGCAGGGCGGCGACGGGCCGGTCGCGGTGCCGGTGGAGAACATGGGCGGTCCCGGCACCCGCGAGGGGCACTGGCGCGAGGCGATCTTCGGCAACGAGCTCATGAGCGGCTTCATCGCCGCGCCCGACAATCCGATGAGCCGGGTGACGGTGGCGAGCCTCGGCGACCTCGGCTACGAGGTGGACATCGACGCGGCGGAGCCCTACCGGTTGCCGGCACCCAGGCCGCCGGCCGGCGACTCCGCCGCCATCACCGGGCCGGCCCGCCTGGTGCTGCCCGTGATCCCGCGGGTGCTGCCCCCGTCGAGCCTGATCGAGGGGGGCTGACCGCGCCGCCGACGCCGTCCTCGTTCGGGTCGTCCGGGCGCCGTCGCGTCACGCCGGGTGAGTGCAGGACCTTCGCCGATGCGCCGTCCGGGCGGCGGTGGACCGATCGGTCGTCGCGGTCGGTCCGGGCGCCGGTTACACTCGCGCGCAGGTCATGAGTCCCAGCAACAGCCCCGGCTCGCTGGGCGGCAACCCTCCACACGCGGTGGGGTGCCCCGGGTGATGACCAGGCGGATCGGCCGGTTCGGCCCCTCCGCAAGCGCGGGTCCGCGAGCGCGGACCCTGTCGACGATCGGACAGGAGATCCGCTGTGCCCACCTCGATGTGTTCTCGTCCCTGACGTCCCGACCGGCGCGGCACCCGTCCGCCGCCCCGGTCACGGGTGCCCGCCGGACCGTCGCGACGCGAGGTCCCACCGCCGCCCACGCCGGCGCCTGATCGATCGGCAGCTGTCCGATCGCCACCACCGGCGGCCGGACTCCCATCAACTCGCCGGTGAGAACACCGGCCCCACAACAGGAGTGACATTCCATGAGTCCTCAGTGGTCCTTCGAGACGCGCCAGATCCACGCGGGCCAGACGCCGGATCCGACGACCAAGGCGCGGGCGTTGCCGATCTACCAGACGACGTCCTACGCCTTCGACTCCTCCGAGCACGGCCGCAGGCTCTTCGCCCTCGAGGAGCTCGGAAACATCTACACACGGATCATGAACCCGACGCAGGCGGTCGTCGAGGACCGGATCGCCTCGCTCGAGGGCGGTGTCGGCGCGCTGCTGGTCGCCTCCGGCCAGTCGGCCGAGACGCTGTCGATCCTGACCATCGCCGAGGCCGGCGACCACATCGTGTCCTCGCCCCGGCTGTACGGCGGCACGTACAACCTCTTCCACTACACGCTGCCGAAGCTTGGCATCGGCGTCGACTTCGTCGAGAACCCCGACGACCCCGAGTCCTGGCGCGCGGCCGCGAGGCCGAACACCAAGGCGTTCTTCGCCGAGTCGATCTCCAACCCGCAGCTCGACGTCCTCGACTTCGCCGCGGTCGCCGATGTGGCGCACCAGGTAGGCGTGCCGCTGATCATCGACAACACCGTGCCCACGCCGTATCTCATCCGACCCTTCGAGCACGGGGCGGACATCGTCGTGCACTCGGCGACCAAGTACCTGGGCGGCCACGGCACCGCGATCGGCGGCGTCATCGTCGACTCGGGCAACTTCGACTGGGTGGCGAACGCCGAGCGGTTCCCCCAGTTCAACACCCCCGATCCGAGCTACAACAACCTCACCTGGGGCGTGGATCTCGGACCCGACGGCCTGTTCAAGACGAACGTCGCCTTCATCTTCAAGGCCCGGCTGCAGGGGCTGCGCGACATCGGCCCGGCGATCTCGCCGTTCAACGCGTTCCTGATCTCCCAGGGTGTCGAGACGCTGTCGCTCCGGGTGGAGCGGCACAACTCGAACGCGGCCGCGGTGGCGGAGTTCCTCAGCGGCCGCGACGAGGTGGAGTCGGTCTCCTACCCGGGGCTGGAGTCCAGCCCGTGGCACGCGCTGCAGCAGCGCTACTCACCGAAGGGTGGCGGCCCGATCGTCGCCTTCGAGATCAAGGGCGGGCTGGACGCCGGTCAGCGGTTCACCGATGCCCTGGAGCTGTTCACCAACCTTGCGAACATCGGCGACGTCCGCTCGCTCGTCATCCACCCGGCGTCGACCACGCACGCCCAGCTCTCCTCGGCCGAGCAGCTGACCACCGGCGTGACGCCGGGGCTGATCCGGCTGGCGGTGGGCACGGAGCACATCGACGACATCCTGGCGGATCTCGAGGCGGGCTTCACCGCCGCCAAGTCCGACTGAGGCCGGGCGATCCAGGACCGTGACGCCCAGAACGACGACCGGCACGGACACCGGATCCGGCGGCGACGCCGCCGGTGCCCGTGCCGTCGAGCGGCCGGGGCGCGACGGTCGCGGATCCGGGGGTCCGCCCGCCCCTGCCGTCGCCGACCGCGGGGACGGCGTGACGGCCCGCCGCTATGCCGACATCGGGTCCCTGGCAACGGAATCCGGTGCGTCGCTGGAATCGGTGACGATGGCCTACGAGACCTGGGGACGACTGAACGCCGAGCGGGACAACGCGGTCCTGGTGCTGCACGCGCTGACCGGTGACTCGCACGTGGTCGGGCCGACCGGGCCCCACCAGCCGACGCCCGGCTGGTGGGACGGGCTCATCGGCCCTGGCGCGCCGCTCGACTCGGACCGGCTCTTCGTGCTGGCCGCCAACGTGCTCGGCGGCTGCCGGGGCACCACCGGTCCGTCCTCGACCGCCCCCGACGGCCGGCCCTACGGCTCGCGCTTTCCGAGAATCACCGTCCGCGACCAGGTCGCGGCCGAGGTCGCGCTGGCCGACCACCTCGGCATCGCGGAGTTCGCTGCGGTGCTCGGCGGCTCGATGGGCGGCATGCGGGCCGTCGAGTGGGCGATCATGCAGCCGCACCGGGTCCGCCGCTGCATCGCGATCGGCACCTGCGCGTCCTTCAGCGGCGACCAGATCGCCTGGAGCGTCCCGCAGCTCGCGGCGATCCGGGCGGACCCGAACTTCCACGGCGGCGACTACTACGGCGGCCCGGCGCCGCTCGCCGGCATGGCCGTGGCGCGGCAGATCGCGCACACCACCTACCGGTCGGCCCTGGAGCTCGACGTCCGCTTCGGACGCGATCGGCAGGACGGCGAGGACCCGCTGGCGGGCGGCCGGTTCGCCGTGCAGTCCTACCTCGAGCACCACGGCCGCAAGCTCGGCCGGCGGTTCGACCCCAACTCCTACCTGGTCCTCACCGACGCCATGAACAGCCACGACATCGGCCGCGGCAGGGGTGGCGTGGACGCTGCCCTGCAACGCATCTCGGCCGAGCTCACGGTCGCCGTGGTGGACTCCGACCGGCTGTTCCTGCCCGCCCAGGGCGCTGTGCTGGCCACCGCGCCGGCCGCGCGCGACCTCATCACGATCCACTCGGACTACGGGCACGACGGGTTCCTCATCGAGGGCGAGGCGATCGCGAGGGTGGTCAGGGACGCGGCCGACCGTCCCCCGCGTTGATCGAGAGGCCGTGCTCGGGCCGTCGATCATGGCGCT
This sequence comes from uncultured Actinomycetota bacterium, assembly GCA_963844455.1. Classification (GTDB taxonomy): domain Bacteria; phylum Actinomycetota; class Actinomycetes; order Mycobacteriales; family Nakamurellaceae; genus Nakamurella. The sequence goes on along the minus strand of CAWJOH010000022.1, from coordinate 171,363 downwards.
CGTGCCGGTGCACCGGATTCGGGCGCGTGCACGGGCCTGTGGGGCGCGTGCGGTGGCTCGGAACCGGTGCGGTCCCGGGCGGTCGCCACTGGCTGGTGCGGTGCACCGGTGTTGGGCGGGTGCACGGGCCTGTGGGGGCGCGTGCGGTGGCTCGGAACCGGTGCGGTCCGGGGTGGTCGCGCCCGGCCCCGATCTCCCGGCCGCGATCGACCGGAGCGACGACCGTAGGCTGTGCGGCGGCCGACCCGTCCGCGCGGGCACGCCCGTGCGGCGCGGCGGTCGGGCGTGCACCACCGCAGCTCCCACGCAGGAGGAACGATGCCACTTCGCCTGGGCTACAAGGCTTCCGCCGAGCAGTTCGGACCCGTCGAGCTCGCCGACTTCGCGGTCGCCGCGGAGCGGAACGGGTTCGACTCCGTCTTCGTCTCCGACCACCTGCAGCCGTGGCGGCACGACGGCGGCCACGCGCCCGCCGCGCTGCCGTGGCTCGGCGCGGTGGGCGCGCGGACCGAGCGGGTGCTGCTCGGCACCTCGGTGCTGACGCCGACCTTCCGCTACCACCCGGCCGTCATCGCGCAGGCGTTCGCCACCCTCGGCGTGCTGTACCCGGGCAGGGTGATCCTCGGCGTCGGCTCGGGGGAGTCCCTCAACGAGGTGCCGCTCGGGCTCGAGTGGCCGGACGGCAAGGAGCGGTTCGCCCGGCTCAAGGAGGCCGTGCAGCTCACCGAACGGCTCTGGACCGAGGAGCGGGTGACGTTCGAGGGCAGCTACTTCCGGACCGACAAGGCGACCATCTACGACCGCCCCGAGGTGCCGGTGCCGATCTACATCGGGGCGTCGGGGCCGGCGGCGACCCGGCTCGCCGGTCGCGTCGCCGACGGCTTCATCACCACGTCCGGCAAGGCGCCCGAGCTGTACTCGGACACGCTGCTGCCGGCGCTGCGCGAGGGTGCGGAGAAGGCCGGGCGCACGCTCGCCGACCTGGACCTGCTGATCGAGATGAAGGTGTCGTTCGACCCCGACGCCGAGCGGGCGCTCGCCGACACGAAGAACTGGGCGGCGCTCGCGCTCAGCCCCGAACAGAAGAGCGGGGTCGAGGACCCGATCGAGATGCAGCGGCTGGCGGACGAGCTGCCGGTGGAGAAGGCGGCGTCGCGGTGGATCGTGTCCACCGATCCGGAGGAGCACGTCGGCCGGATCCAGCAGTACCTCGACCTGGGGTTCACGCACCTGGTGTTCCACGCACCGGGCAGCGACCAGGAGCGATTCCTGAGGATCTACGGCGAGCAGGTGCTGCCCCTGCTCAGGGAGCGTGGCACCGGCGCCTGACGGGGCGGGCACGCCCCGGCGACGGGTCGGGAACCGGTCCGCGAACAGCCGGCGACAGGCGCGTCCCGACAGGACCGTCGGGCCCGTGGGCCCTAGGCTGTGACCCGGTGCCGACGCAGCCCGCGCGGCCCCACCGGTGATCATCTGCGCGCCGGTGTCCCCCGAAGCGCACGACCCGCAACCGAAGGGATGTGTCCTGCTGTGGCGGCCATCGAACTCATCGGCGCACGCGAGATTCTCGACTCCAGAGGCAACCCCACCGTCGAGGTGGAGGTGGCCCTCGAGGACGGCTCGCTGGCCAGGGCCGCGGTGCCGTCCGGCGCTTCCACCGGTGAACACGAGGCCGTCGAGCTGCGGGACGGCGACTCGGACCGCTACCTCGGCAAGGGCGTGACGAAGGCCGTCGAGGCCGTGCTCGAGGAGATCGGGCCGGCGCTGATCGGCTACGACGCGATCGAGCAGCGGGTCATCGACCAGAAGCTGATCGACCTCGACGGCACGCCCGACAAGGGCCGGATCGGCGCGAACGCCATCCTCGGTGTCTCGCTGGCCGTGGCCAAGGCCGCCGCGGAGTCCGCGGAGCTCGAGCTCTTCCGATACCTCGGCGGGCCGAACGCGCACATCCTCCCCGTCCCGATGATGAACATCGTCAACGGCGGCGCGCACGCCGACAGCGGCGTGGACGTGCAGGAGTTCATGATCGCGCCGATCGGCGCGCCGACCTTCCGCGAGGCCCTGCGCTGGGGCGCCGAGGTCTACCACTCGCTCAAGTCCGTGCTGAAGAAGGCCGGCTTCTCCACCGCGCTCGGCGACGAGGGCGGCTTCGCCCCGGCCGCGGCTTCCAGCAAGGCCGCGCTGGACCTCATCTCGGAGGCGATCACCCAGGCCGGCTACGGGTTCGGCACCGACGTGGTGCTGGCCATGGACGTGGCCGCCACCGAGTTCTACCGCGACGGGTCGTACCAGTACGAGGGCAGCCCGCGCACCGCCGACGAGATGATCGCCGTCTACACCGATCTCGTCTCCAACTACCCGATCGTCTCGATCGAGGACCCGCTGTCCGAGGACGACTGGGACGGCTGGATCTCGATGACCACCCAGCTCGGCAGCAAGATCCAGCTGGTCGGCGACGACCTGTTCGTCACCAACCCGGAGCGGCTGGAGGACGGCATCGCCCGCGGCGCGGCGAATGCGCTGCTGGTCAAGGTCAACCAGATCGGCACGCTGTCGGAGACGCTGGACGCCGTGACGCTCGCGCACAACGCCGGCTACCGCTGCATGATGAGCCACCGCTCCGGTGAGACCGAGGACGTGACCATCGCCGACCTCGCGGTGGCCACCGGCTGCGGGCAGATCAAGACCGGTGCGCCGGCCCGGTCCGAGCGCGTGGCCAAGTACAACCAGCTGCTGCGCATCGAGGAGAACCTCGGCGACGCCGCCCGCTACCTCGGCGAGCTGGCCTTCCCCCGATACACGCCGGTGGCCTGAGCGAACAGATGAAGGGACTGCCACAGCGCCGCCCGGGTCCGCGCTCGCGCGCCCCTCGCGCGCCCCGGGCGAGCGCCGCGGCCGCCGAATCCGGCAGCACGCAGGCATCCCGTCGATCGCGGTCCGGAACCTCCCGGCCGACCGCGAGCCGTCCCGCGACGGCACCGACGGCGTCCGCCACCGGCGCCGCGCGGCGCGCCGGGCGCGGCACGGCCGGCCGAAAGCCCATGCAGGGCAGGACGTTCCTGCCGCAATCCACGCTCGCCCGGCAGGTTGCGATCCTGGGCCTCGTGCTGTGCGCGATCGCCCTGTCCGTTGCGTTCCCGCTGCGCAACTACCTCGAGCAGCGCGCGGAGCTCGCCCAGGCCGTCTCCGCCCAGCAGCAGCTCGAGCAGCGCGAGGCCGAGCTGCTGGCGCAGAAGTCGGCGCTGCAGGACCCGGAATACGTCGCGACCGAGGCGCGCCGCCGCCTGCAGTACGTCACGCCCGGCGACACGGTGTTCGTCGTGCACTCGCCGTCGATGGACGACGACGTCGAGCTGCCCACCGCGGAGCCGCCGGACGACAACCCGTGGTACGAGGACCTCTGGCAGACGCTGTCGGAGGACGGCACGCCCTGACGGCGGAGTCCGGACCACGTGCCCTGGGAGAGCTACACCGACGCCGACCGTGAGCTGCTCGTCCGCGAGCTCGGCCGCGCCCCGCGTGGCGTGCTCGCCGTCGCCTACCGCTGCGACCACGGCGTGCCCGCGGTCGTGCAGACCGCGCCGCGGCTGCCCGACGGCACCCCGTTCCCGACGCTGTTCTACCTGTGCTGCTCGGTGCTCAACGCCGCCGTGAGCAGGATGGAGGCGACCGGCGTCATGCGGGAGATGACCGCGCGCCTGCGGTCGGACGACCACCTGGCCGTTCGGTACCGCGCGGCGCACGAGTCGTACCTGGCGATGCGGAACGAGCTGGGCGACCTCGGCACCGAGGTGAGCGCGGGCGGCATGCCGGACCGGGTGAAGTGCCTGCACGTGCTGGTCGCGCACGCGCTGGCCGCGGGCCGCGGGGTCAACCCCCTCGGCGACGAGGCCGTCGATGCGCTGATGCGCTACTGGCGCGGCGGACGTCCGTGCGCGCGACTCTCGCCGGGCTGATTGCAGTCGAGGGCATCAACGCCGGGCGATGTGCCTGCACAGCTCCTCGTACTGATCTGCCACCAGATCCCAGTCGTAGAGCGCGGCACGCTGTCGCGCTTCGTCCCTATGCCGGGCGATCTCGTCCGAATCGGTCTCGGATGCATCGAAGAGCTCTCGTGCCCGCGCTGATGTCGCGAAGTACCAGCCCGCGTTACCCAAGACCTCACGATTGAAGACGACGTCGAACGCATTGGTGGCCGCGCCGGCACCGAGTGCGCGGAGCAATGATGGATTGGTTCCGCCGACCGAATGACCATGGAAATATGTCGCAGTGTTCGCGTACAGCTGGTCCAGGAGCTCCTGATCCCAGATCCCGCCGACGAAGAGGACGCGGTCGTCACCCAGCGCGTGCAGGCGCGTCGTGTACTCGTCGTTGTAGGGCGCAGAACCGACGACCACCAGCGGCAACGCAGCGCTGCTGGCTGCGTACCCCTCGATGATCACGTGCAGGTTGTTCTCAGGCTCGAATCGGGCGACCGCCAGGTGATAGCCGCGAGGCGAAAGGCCCAGCTCCGCCAGGCGATCCCATGCGACCGAAATTTCCGGAGCGCCATAAGAGATCAGATCCGTTGTTGCATCGAACTTTTCCCGATAATAATCGGAGATTCCTTGCGCGTCCGCAATCAACGCATTCGACCACCAAACCGATAGTCGCTCGGCAATCCGATAGTAGCGTTGGCCGACGCCCCCCCATTTGGCTCGCTGCCATTCGAGGCCGTCCACGTGGGTGGCGACCGGAATTCGAGCGGCGCGAATCAAGGGTAGGAGGGGGGCGTTCGCCGAGTTGAACATGATCGCAACATCCGTCCTATGACGAACGAGATGCGCGCAGGACAGAGCGGTATGGCTCAAGGTCTCGAGTGACCGGCGGTGCGCGGCCGGAAGCTGGATCAACTCCATGCCGAGGTATGACGAGGGCAACGCCGCCGTGTCTGCGCCCGCGGGTCGGCGGCAGTAAACCACAACTCGGTGTCCCCTCGCGGCGAGTCTCGAGCCCACCTCTTCGACGCACGTCTCGAAGCCGCCGTACCTTGCAGGTACGCCGCGGGTACCGACGAGAGCAATGCTCACAGCCGTTGTGTTGCCCGAGTCGGGCATGCGGGTCACCTCATGCTGTTGGAAGGTCGGACTTCTGCCTCGTGGCGCAGGCGCAGACAAGAGATCATCCTGCTTGCTCGAGCGGACGACCGCAGCCGCGACTCTCGTCGGATCTGCGCCCCTCGCACGAACAACGCTGCCTCGACGTGCGCCGTCGACAGAGGGGATTCACTGCGGTCTGTCCGCCGTCTCCGCCGGTCGGGGAGTGATCGCGTGCACCAGCGCGCGGACGTCCGGCGAGGCCGGCAGCTCCCCGAACACCCGATCGCCGCCCGAGAGCGAGAGCCGGGTCCGGCAGTAGAGGTCCGCCACCGGCTGCGGGGCATGCCGGATCAACAGGGCCGCCGCGAACACCCGGGCGGCCAGGGTGGCGAGGGGGCGGGCATCGGCGGGACCCGGGTCGCCGCGCAGCATCCGGGTCAGCCGGGCGACGGCGGACTCGAACTCGCGGGATCCGCTGCCGCCGACGGACACCTCGGCGAGGAACGCATCGACGCTGCCCGGCTCGCGGCCGACGGCGCGCAACGCATCGAGCGCGGTGACGGTCCCCGAGCCCTCCCAGATCGAGTTCAGCGGCGACTCCCGGAGCAGCCTGGCCGCCGGGTACGTCTCCACGAAACCGTTGCCGCCGAAACACTCCAGCGCCTCGGCGATCGCCGGTACCGCCCGCTTGCAGACCCAGAACTTGCTCACCGGCACGGCGAGCCGGAGCACCGCGCGGGCCGCCGCCGCGTCCCGCCCGCCGGCCTCCGCCAGGTCGACGAGCTCGGCCAGCCGCAGCGCGGTGAGCGTGGACGCCCAGGACTCGAGCGCGAGGTCGGCCAGCACGGCGGTCATGGCCGGCTGATCGGCGAGCGGGGCGCCGAACGCCCACCGCCGCGAGGCGTAGTACGCCGCCTCGGACAGCGCGGCGCGGATCTGGCCGGCGGAGCCCAGCACGCAGTCCACCCGGGTCAGCGTCACCATCTGCAGGATCGTCGGCACCCCGCGGCCGTCGTCGCCGATCCGCCACGCGAGGGCGCCGTCGTACTCGATCTCCGCCGACGCGTTGGACCGGTTGCCCAGCTTGTCCTTCAGCCGGGTGAGGGTCACCGCGTTGCGGGAGCCGTCCGGCAGCACCCGCGGCAGCAGGAAGCAGGTCGGGCCGTCGGCCGTCTGCGCGAGCGTGAGAAAGAGGTCGTTCATCGGTGCCGAGGTGAACCACTTGTGCCCGGTCAGGGCATACGCGCCGGGCCCGGCGGCTGGCGCCGGCAGCGCGAGCGTGGTGTTGGCCCGCACGTCGGACCCGCCCTGCCGCTCGGTCATCGACATCCCGGCCAGCAGGCCGGCCTTGCGTTCGGGGTCTCGCAGCCCCGGCTCGTACACGGTGCTGGTCAGGCCGGGTTCGAAGCGCGCGGCGAGATCCGGGGCGAGGCGAAGGGCGGGGATCGCCGAGTAGGTCATCGAGATGGGGCAGAGGTGGCCGGACTCGATCTGCGTCTCCAGGTAGAACCCGGCGGCCCGGTACAGGTGCGCCCGTTCGCCGGCAACGGGGGACCACGGCGCGCCCGCGATGCCCGCGGACACGGCGCCGTCCATCAGCGCGTGCCAGGCCGGGTGGAAGTCGACCTCGTCGACGCGGCGGCCGGCGCGGTCGTGCGTGCGCAGGACCGGCGGATGGACGTCGGCGAGCCGCGCCGACGCGACCGCGGCCGCCGACCCCACCCGGAGCGCCAGCGCCGCGAGGTCGCCGGTCACCGGTGCCCCCGCCGCGCCGAGCGCCGCGCGCAGCGCCGGGTCGGACGCCAGCGGGTCGTGGTCCTCCAGCGGCGGCACCTGGTTCGAGGGGAAGGGCCCGGCGGCCATCGGATCACCTCCACGGGGTAGCGGAGCAGCGCGGTCCCCGCCGCCGCCGGCGCCGACGGCGGGCTCGTGGCGGTCGGGTACGGTCCGATCATGGCCCAGCCCGGCGCGGACCGGTCGCCCAGCCCGTCGCTGCGGGTCGCCGCGATCGACTGCGGCACCAACTCGATCCGGCTGCTCATCGCGGACCTGCGCAGCACCCCCTCCGGTGCCGTGACGCTCGAGGACGTGCACCGCGAGATGCGGGTGGTGCGGCTCGGCGAGGGGGTCGACGCCACGGGCCGGCTGGCCACCCAGGCCCTCGACCGGACCTGGCGCGCGCTCGTCGACTACTCGGCGGCGATCCGCACATCCGGGGCCGTCAAGGTGCGGATGGCCGCGACCTCGGCCAGCCGGGACGCGGAGAACCGGGACGACTTCACCACCATGGTGCGGCGCACGCTCGGCCACGACCCCGAGGTGATCACCGGGATGGAGGAGGCCGACCTGACCTTCACCGGCGCCGTCGGCGACCTGGACCCCGCGACCGGCCCGTTCCTGGTGGTGGACATCGGCGGCGGCTCGACGGAGCTGGTCGTCGGCCGGTTGCGCGGCCCCGATGCGGACATCATGGGCGCGGTCAGCCTGGACATCGGGTGCGTGCGGATCACCGAGCGGATCCTGCGTGGCGACCCGCCGACCCCGCCCGAGCGCGCCGCCGCCGTCGACTGGATCCGGCCGCAGCTGGAGGGTGCGCTGAACCGGCTGCCGATCTCCGCGGTCCGCCGGATGGTGCCGGTGTCCGGCACGGCCACCACCGTGGCCGCGGCCGCCCTCAAGCTGCCGCGCTACGACGCCCACAAGATCCACCTCGCCCGCGTCCCGGTGGACGACGTGCACGCGGTCACCCGCTTCTTCCTGGCCGCCAACCGCGCGCACCGCGCCGCGCTGCGCTACATGCACCCCGGCCGGGTCGACGTCATCGGCGGGGGCGCCCTGATCCTGTCGACGATCGTCTCCATGGTCGCCCAGCGCGCCCCGATCCGGGACGTGACGGTGTCCGAGCACGACATCCTCGACGGGTTGGCGCTCTCGTTGGCCTGAGCGGCGCGCCGGGTCGCGTCGGCCACCCGTCTCGTACCCTGTGACCTGCGCGGACATTGGCCGGCGTGCGCGGCCGGCGCTCCCGCCCCCGTAGCCCAACCGGCAGAGGCAGGCCCCTTAAAAGGGTTCCAGTGTGGGTTCGAATCCCACCGGGGGCACGATCGTCGCGCCCGCGGACCGGGCCGCCGGCGCGGGCGGCGCGGATGGGCACGGCCCGGGGAACTAGCGCACCACCGGCCGCGTTGGAGACAGTGGGACGCGTGGTGCCCGTCGTCACCCGACGGTGGCCGACGTCGACTACGTTTCCCTCGAGACAGATATCCGCCTTTTCGGAGGTCAACCGTGCAGAGCAGCAACCCGGCGTTCCGCCACATGGATCAGGTGATCGGCGCGCAGCAGCAGGCTGCGCCCAGCGCCGAGTACCTCGACCAGATGTACAGCCAGCCGTCGTACACCGCGCCGCCGCGCGAACGCTTCCTCACCATCGACGACGTCGTCACCAAGACCGCGATCATCCTCGTGCTCGCGGTCGCCGCCGGGTTCGTCACGGCGTGGTTCGAGGCCTACTACCTGGCCATCCCGGCCGCGATCATCGGCCTGGTGCTGTCGCTGGTGGTCATCTTCAAGCGCAACATCAGCCCGCCGTTGATCATCGGGTACGCGGTCGCCGAGGGCGTCCTGCTCGGCGCGATCTCCGGATGGTTCAACACCATCTATCCGGGCATCGCGGCGCAGGCGATCGTCGGCACGCTCGGCGTCTTCGCCGGCATGCTCGTCGTCTACAAGACGGGCGCCATCCGGGTCACCCCGCGGCTCACCAAGATGATCATCGGCGGCATCATCGGCGTCGCCGTGCTGATGCTGTTCAACCTGATCATGGGCCTGTTCGGGATCAACGTGGGGCTCCGTGACGGCGGCGCGCTCGCCATCGTGTTCTCGATCGTCTGCATCGCCCTGGCGGCGTTCAGCTTCCTGCTGGACTTCGACGCGATCGACCAGGCCATCAAGCAGGGCGCCCCGGCCAAGACCGCGTGGTACTTCGCGTTCGGCCTGATGGTCACCCTGGTGTGGCTGTACCTCGAGATCCTGCGCCTCCTGGGCTACATGAGGGACTGACCCCGCAGCGAGACGGGGGAGCCCGTCGCAGACCGGCCGGCATGATCCAGCCGAGCACACCGGGCCCGCAGGCCGACGAGATCGTTCGTCGGCTGCGGGCCTGGACCGTTTCCGGGTGGGCGCACGACGACCGCGCGACCCGGACCCGCCGTGCGCTGCAGGAGCTGGCCGACCTCGCGGCGGCGCGGCGCGGCGTGCCAGCCCCGGTGGTGCCCGCGGTCGGTCCGCAGGCGCTCGGCGCTCAGCTCGCGGTGCTGCTGGCCGACGCGCGCCGGGCCGGCGTCGACGATGCGGGGATCGCGCGCGTGGTGCTGGACCTCGGCGCCGACCTGCGGATCCGGCCGTCGACGGGTCAGGATGTCGCGCCCGGGGGACGAACCGGCGTCGACGGCTGATCGCGCGACGACGGGCTCCGCGATCCGGGGCGCGCAGCGATCCCGGACGTCCGGTCAGGCGGGTACCGGCTGCGCCGCGGCGCCACCGTCGGCCGATCCGAGCGGCTCCGGGACCGGGCGCCGGCGCCGGTCGGACAGCGTCTGCACGAGTGCCGGCAGCAGCACGTCCATCGCGCGCCGGTAGCCGGGGCCGGACGGGTGGAACCGGTCCGGAGCGAACAGGTCGGGGCGATTGACGAACTGCGGGCTGACGAGCCGCGCCAGCGCGACCGAGACGCCGCCTGCCGCGGCCGTGGCCCGCTCCTGCAGGGCGGCCAGGCGGAGCGACCAGGTGCTGAGCATCGAGCGCAGCGGCTGGGGGATCGGCGTCAGCACCCCGAAGTCGGGGCAGGTGCCGACGACGACCGGGACGCCTCGCGAGGTCAGGTGGGAGACGGCGTCACCGAGCCGGGCGGCCGACCGGCCGGGCGGCACCATGTCGCGGATGTCGTTGCCGCCGATCAGGATGACCACGGCGTCGGGCAGATCGGCCCTGGACTCGGCGAGCTGGCGCGGCAGGTCCGCGGATCCCGCGCCGGTCAAGCCGTGGGTGTGCAGCTCGACGTCCCGGCCGAGGGCGGCGGCGGCGCCGCGCGCGAGGATCACGCCGGGGAGCTCGTCCGGGGTCCGGGTGCCGTAACCGACCGAGGTCGAGTCTCCGAGGATCACCAGCGACAGCGGCCGCCCCGGCGACGACCGGGCGAATCGGCCGGCGGCGCGCCGGCCGTCGGGCCGGTAGATGCCGTCGCCGTGGGGCAGCCGGATGTGCACCAGCAGGTCGGCGGCGTGCTGCTGGGCATGGGTGGCCCCGGGCACTGCCGGCGGCACGAGCAGCCCCTCGGCGAGGGCGGCGTCCATGGCGGCCGATTGGATGGAGCGGGTGGCGGTGCGGGCCTGCATCATGAGGCCGGCGACGGCGCTGGTCACGCCGGCCAGCAGGCCGACGCCCGCGACCGCGGAGACGCCGAGCCAGCCGAGCGCCGACGGCGACCTGGGACGGCTCACGAGTGCGCCCGCCGCGGACGTCACCACCGATCCGGCCATCGTTCACCGCCTGCCCCTGGCGCCGGGAGCCACGCCCCGCGACGATCGTTTGTCTCGCTTTCCATGCATGCATCTGGAGGAACACCCGCGAGGCCGTGGTCGATTCCCACATTCTGCCCGTCACGGACGGCGATCGCGGCATCCCGATCGGATGAGCGGATCGCTCTGACAGCAGGAGATGTCGCGCGCAGCGGGTGATACCCACGCCGCAGCGACGACGTCCGGGACCGCCGGTCACCCGTCCGGGCAGCTCGAGCCGCGGCGGGCCGCCGGCCGACCGGCCATTAGCCTGATCCGGTGCGATACGCGAACACGGTGGTCGACCTGATCGGCAACACCCCGCTGGTCAAACTGGGGCCGCTCGCGCGCGGCCTGCGCCCGCTGGTGCTGGCCAAGGTCGAGTACGTCAACCCGGGCGGCTCCGTCAAGGACCGCATCGCGGTGAAGATGATCGACGCGGCGGAGCTGTCCGGCGAGCTCCGGCCGGGCGGCACGATCGTGGAGCCGACCAGCGGCAACACCGGCGTCGGGCTGGCGCTGGTCGCGCAGCAGCGCGGGTACCGCTGCGTGTTCGTCTGCCCGGACAAGGTCAGCGAGGACAAGCGCAACGTGCTGCGCGCGTACGGCGCCGAGGTCGTGGTGTGCCCGACGGCGGTCGCGCCGGAGGATCCGGACTCGTACTACTCGGTGTCGGACCGGCTGGTCGGCGAGATCGAGGGGGCGTGGAAGCCCGACCAGTACTCGAACCCGCAGAACCCGGCGAGCCACTACGAGACGACCGGCCCCGAGATCTGGGCCGACACCGACGGCCGGGTCACGCACTTCGTCACCGGCGTCGGCACCGGCGGCACCATCTCCGGGGCCGGGCGCTACCTCAAGGAGGTGTCCGGCGGCAGGGTGCAGGTCATCGGCGCCGACCCGGAGGGCTCGGTCTACTCCGGCGGCACCGGGCGGCCGTACCTCGTCGAGGGCGTCGGCGAGGACTTCTGGCCGCAGGCCTACGACCGGTCGGTCGCGGACGAGATCATCGCCGTGTCGGATGCCGAGTCCTTCGAGGTGACCCGGCGTCTCGCCCGCGAGGAGGGACTGCTGGTCGGCGGTTCCTGCGGGATGGCCGCGGCCGCCGCGCTCCGCCTCGCCGCTCGGCTGACCGCCGACGACGTCGTGGTGGTGCTGCTGCCCGACGGCGGCCGCGGCTACCTGTCGAAGATCTTCTCCGACCGCTGGATCGCGTCCTACGGCTTCCGTCACGCGCAGCGGCGAGGCGACCGTCGGGGAGGTGCTGCGGCACAAGAGCGGTGAGCTGCCCACGCTGGTGCACACCCACCCGAACGAGACCGTCCGCGACGCGGTGGAGATCCTGCACGAGTACTCGGTATCGCAGATGCCGGTGGTCTCGGCCGAACCACCGGTGATGGCCGGCGAGGTGGTCGGTTCGGTCTCCGAGCGCGAGCTGCTCGACGCTGCTGTTCGCGGGCACGGCCGCGCTGTCCGACCCCGTCAGGACGCACATGCTGCCGCCCTTCGCGCTGGTCGGGTCCGGCGAGCCGATCCAGGCGGCGCGGACGGCGCTGCAGGAGCGCGACGCGATCATGGTGGTCGACGACGGCAAGCCGGTCGGCGTGCTCACCCGCGCCGACCTGCTGGCCTTCCTCGCCGACTGATCGGGCCGCGCCCGCGTCCGGCGCCCTCCCGGTGCGGCAGGGGCGCCCACCATGCCCGGATCGTGATCGTCTGAGCGGCCGGCATCGCCGTAGGATCGGTGGCGAGGGTGCGGTGGGAGGCGAGCCATGAGTCATCTGCCGGTGCCGTACGAATCCGCCCAGCAGGACGACATCGGTGCGGCGCTGTCCGCCGCGATGACCGTCACCGCGGCCGCGATCACCTCCTGGGTGATCGGCAGCCAGGCCTATCCGGTGATCGAGCAGGGCGTGCGGCTGCTCCTCGACGACGCGCCGGAGCAGGACCGGCAGGCCTACCAGGAATCGCTCGAGCAGGTGACGGCGGTGCCGACCATCGGCTGGACGATCGCCACGGTGTTTCTGGTGATCGGCGCCCTGCTGCTGCTGTTCCGCCGCGGCCGCGGCTCGGTGATCATCGGCGCGCTCGTCTCGGTCGGCACCACCGCCTACGCGCAGTTCGGCGTCGGCTACGGCCCTGCCGACGCGGATGCGACGCAGTACCCGGTCGACCAGTGGCCGCTGTTCTGGGGCGGCGTGGTGGTCGTCGTGCTCGCCGTGCTCCCGGCCACGGGGCGCTGGATCGGCAAGCGCCGCCGGCCGTCCGCCTCGTCGAGCGTCATCGGCACGACGGACACCGGTGCGATCCTCTGGCCCGGCACCTGAAGGTCGCCGACCTGCACCGGGGCGGCCGGCCCCGCGCGCCCGGCTAGGGTGCAACGATGCCCGTGAACGACGGAGATTCCCCCGACAGCGGCTTCGCCACCCGCGCCATCCACGCCGGGCAGGAGCCGGATCCGACGACCGGCTCTGTGGTCGTGCCGATCTACCAGACCTCCACCTACGCGCAGGATGTCGTCGGCGAGACGCGGGGAGGGTATGACTATTCGCGGGCCGGCAACCCGACCCGGACGGCTCTGGAGGTGGCCCTCGCCAGCCTGGAGGAGGGCAGGCACGGCGCGGCCTTCGCATCGGGCATGGCGGCCACGGACATCGCGCTGCGCGCGGTGATGCGCCCCGGCGACCACATCATCCTGCCGGACGATGCCTACGGCGGGACCTGGCGGCTGGTCGACAAGATCGGCGTGCCGTGGGGGATGACCTACACGGCGACCGCGCTGGCAGATCTCGACGGGGTGCGCGCCGCGGTCCGGCCGAGCACCAGGGTGATCTGGTGCGAGACGCCGACGAACCCGCTGCTGCGCATCGCCGACATCGCCGGGCTCGCCGAGATCGCCCACGACTGTGGGGCGATCCTGGTCGTGGACAACACGTTCGCCTCGCCCTATCTGCAGCGGCCGCTCCAGCTCGGCGCCGACGTGGTGCTGCACTCGACCACCAAGTACCTGGGCGGGCACTCCGACGTGATCGGCGGCGCGCTGATCACCTCGAACGACGAGCTGGGCGAGCAGTTCGCGTTCCTCGCCAAGTCGATGGGCCCGATCGCGGCGCCGTTCGACTGCTGGCTCACGCTGCGCGGCATCCGCACCCTCGCGCTGCGGATGGAGAAGCACTGCGACAACGCCGAGCGGGTCGCCCAGATGCTGGTGCCGCACCCCCGCGTGTGCCGGGTGTACTACCCGGGCCTGGCCGACCATCCCAACCACGAGGTCGCCGCGCGGCAGATGCGCCGGTTCGGCGGCATGGTGTCCTTCACCGTCGTCGGCGGCGTCGAGGAGGCGCTCAAGGTCTGCCAGCGCACCCGGGTCTTCACCCTGGGCGAGTCGCTCGGCGGCGTGGAGTCGCTGATCGAGCACCCCGGTCTGATGACCCACGCGAGCGTCGCCGGGTCGCAGCTGCAGGTGGCCGACGACCTGATCCGGCTCTCGGTCGGCATCGAGGACATCGACGACCTGCTGGGCGACCTGCGCGACGCGCTGGACTGACGCGCATGTCGGGCACCGGCCGGGTCGCGATCGCGGCCGACATCGGCGGCAGCAAATTCGCCGCCGGCGTGGTGGACGACGAGGGCACGGTGCGCGGGCGGCACCTGGTGCCGACGCCGCGCAGCCTTGACCCCGACGTGCTGTTCGCGGCCCTCACCGATGCGATCGACGCCGCGCTGGCCGACGCCGGGATCCCGGCGGACGACGGCTCGCTGATGCCCGGCATCGGCGTCGGCACGGCCGCCCCGATGGATCTCGGCCGCGGCACCGTCTCGCCGGTGAACATCCCCGGCTGGCGCGACTTCCCGCTGCGGGACAGGCTCGCCGACCGGTACGGCCGCGACGTGGGGATGATCGGGGACGCCGTCGCCGTCGCCGTGGCCGAGCACTGGCTGGGCGCGGCGCGGGGCCACGACAACGTCCTCGGCATGGTGGTCTCCACCGGGGTCGGGGGCGGGCTGGTGCTCGAGGGCTCGGTGCGGGCCGGCGCGACCGGGAACGCCGGCCACATCGGCCACGTCAGCGTCGACCCGGACGGGCCGGCCTGCGTGTGCGGGGGAGTCGGGTGTCTCGAGGCGATCGCCAGCGGCCCGTCGCTCGCCGCCTGGGCGAGGGCGCAGGGGCTGACGGAGGCGACCGGGGCGCGCGAGGTCGCCGCCCTCGCGGCGCAGGGCCAGCCGGTCGCGGTCGCCGCCTTCGACCGGGCCGGTGCCGCGCTCGGACTGGCCATCGCCGGCGCCGTCACCCTGCTCGACCTTGATCTCGTGGTGATCGGCGGCGGCGTGTCCGGCGCCGGTCCGGTGCTGTTCGACCCCCTCGCGGCCGGCTACGCGCGCTACGCCGCCCTGGGCTTCGCGGCGGCGCCGCGGATCACGCCGGCGGCCCTGGGCACCGGCGCCGGGCTCGTCGGGGCGGCCGCCGTGGCACTGTCGCCCGAGGCGTACTGGCCGGGCGGCACCGGTCCGGCTCGACGGGCACCAGCCCGGCGGTGATGATGCGCCGGTCGAGCCGGGCCGGCGGTGACGATGCGCGGCCCTGCCGAGCGGGCCGGCGGTGACGATGCGCGGCCGCTGCCGAGCGGGCCGGCGGTGCCGATGCGCGGCCCTGCCGAGCGGGCCGGCGGTGGCAGGATGCTCCAGATGGACCACGTGACGGTCGACGACGTCCGCGCCGCCGCCGAACTCCTGCAGGGCGTCGCCCGGTACACCCCGATGGAATCGTCCCGGCCGCTCGCCGAGAGGGTCGGCGGCCCCGTCTATCTCAAGTGCGAGAACCTGCAGCGCACCGGATCGTTCAAGATCCGCGGCGCCTACGTGCGGATCGCCCGGCTCACGCAGGAGCAACGCGCCGCCGGCGTCGTCGCGGCATCCGCCGGGAACCACGCGCAGGGCGTCGCCCTCGCCGCGGCGCTGCTGGGCATCTCCGCGACGGTGTTCATGCCGGTCGGGGCGTCGATCGCCAAGCTGACCGCCACCCGCGCGTACGGCGCCGGCGTCGACCTCGTCGGCGCCACCCTGGACGACGCGCTGGAGGCGGCCGTCGACTTCTCGGCGCGCACCGGCGCCGTGCTCGTCCATCCGTTCGACCATCCCGACGTGCTGCGCGGCCAGGGCACCGTCGGGCTCGAGATCCTCGAGCAGGTGCCGGACGTCGCCACCGTGGTGATCGCGGCCGGCGGCGGGGGCCTGCTCAGCGGCGTGTCGGCCGTGATCAAGGACCTGCGCCCGGACGTGCGCATCGTCGGCGTGCAGGCGGAGCGGGCCGCGGCCTGGCCCGGCTCGCTGCGATGCCGGCCGGCCCGTGCGGCTCCGCGAGATGTCCACGCTGGCGGACGGTATCGCCGTCGGTGAGCCGTCGGCGCTGACCTTCTCGCACGTGCAGAAGCTGGTCGACGACATCGTGACGGTGTCCGAGGACCAGCTCGCCAGCGCGACCCTGCTGATGGTCGAGCGGGCGAAGCTGGTGGTCGAGCCGGCCGGCGTCGCCGCCGTGGCCGCGATCATGGCGGACCCGGAGTCGTTCCGGCCGCCCGTGGTCGCCGTGCTCTCGGGCGGCAACATCGACCCGCTCGTGCTCCTGCACGTCGTGCAGCACGGCCTCGTCGCCGGCGGCCGGTTCCTGTCGCTGCGGATCGAGATCCTGGACCGGCCCGGGTCGCTCGCCGGGCTGCTCTCGCTGGTGGGCGAGCTCGGCGGCAACGTGCTGGACGTCGAGCACTCACGGCTCGGATCGGGGCTGTCCCTCGGCGACGTCGAGGTCGCCCTGCGGCTCGAAACGCGCGGCGCGTCGCACTGCGACGAGCTGGTCGTGCGCCTCGCCGACGCCGGCTACCGGGTGATCGAGCGGAAGTGAGCCCGCGCCGCTCCCGCGTCGACGGCGGGAGCGGCTGGGCGGCGGGTCAGCCCGTGTAGGGCTTGACCTCGAGGATGCTGATCTTCTGCGTGCGGCCGTTGGGCAGCACGTACTCGCGGGCCTCGCCGCGGGACGCCCCGAGGATGGCCTGACCGAGCGGCGACTGCGGCGAGTACACCTGCAGCGAGCCGTGCACGCCCTCCTCGCGGGAGCCCAGCAGGAAGGTCTCCTGATCGTCCTCGTCGCCGTCGTAGGCGATGGAGACGACCATGCCGGGCTCGACGATGCCGTCGTCCGCCGGGGCGACGCCGACCTGGGCGGTGCGCAGCAGCTCCTGGATCTGCCGGATCCGTGCCTCCTGCTTGCCCTGCTCGTCACGCGCGGCGTGGTAGCCACCGTTCTCCTTGAGGTCGCCCTCCTCGCGCCGGGCGTTGATCTCGGCCGCGATCACCGGGCGCTGCGCGACGAGCTGGTCGAGCTCGGCCTGCAGGCGGTCGTGGGCCTCCTGGGTCAGCCAGGTCACGGCGGTCCCGGTCATGGCAACTCCTCACTGCGAAAAGGTCGGGCACCACAGCGCCGGGATCGGCGCTGCGGATTGCGGTGCGACGGCAGCCCCGAGCCGGTCGCCTGGGCGCGTTCCCGCACTCGTAGGTGGCACAGAAAACACGTGACGGCCCCGTCGGGGGCCGTCGGAATGCGCCAATTCTAACACGCATGCACTGTCCGGAGCCGTCGATTCGCGCCGGTCACGCCCCTGCCCGGAGCCCGGCCGACCCGCTGACGGGGGTACCGGCGACGATGTCAACGCGGCGTCCGCCGGGTGTGCAGAATGGGAGCGACGTGCGCGGCGAAGCGTATCGAGGGACGGCACCGCGGCGGGCACGGTTCGGGCACGGGCACCGACGAGGTGCGATGCGGCAGCGCAGCGAGGGAGCGACGGGCATGGATACGCAGGTGGTGGACGCCGCTGCCAGGCGCGCGGAGTTCGCGAGGACGGCCCCGCTGCGGCTCATGGCCGTGCACGCCCATCCGGACGACGAGTCGAGCAAGGGCGCGGCGACGCTCGCCAAGTACGCGGCCGAGGGCGTCGGGGTGCTGGTCGTCTCCTGCACCGGGGGCGAGCGGGGCGACGTGCTCAACCCGAAGCTGGCCGACAAGGGGTTGGACATCCCGGCGCTGCGGATCACCGAGATGGCAAGGGCGGCCGAGATTCTCGGCGTCGCACACGAGTGGCTCGGCTTTGCCGACTCGGGGTACCACGAGGGCCCGGCCGACACCTGGCAGCTCCCCCCTGGCAGCTTCGGTGCGCTGGATCCGGAGCCGGAGATCGCCGCCCTGGTGGCCGTGGTGCGGCGATACCGCCCGCACGTGATGACCACCTACGACGAGAACGGCGGCTACCCGCACCCGGACCACATCCGCTGCCACGTGGTGTCGGTGGGTGCCTTCGAGGCGGCCGGCGATCCCGACGCCTACCCTGACGCCGGCGAGCCGTGGCAGCCGCAGAAGCTCTACTACAACGTCGGCTTCTCACGCGAACGCATCCTGGCCATCAACGAGGCCGTCAAGGAGCGCACCGGCACCGGGCCGTTCGACGAGTGGATCAAGCACTTCTCGGAGTCCGGCCGCCCCGACCCGGCGCCGCGGATCACCACGCAGGTCCATGTGTCCGCGTTCTTCCACGCCCGCGACGATGCGCTCCGCGCGCACGAGACCCAGATCGACCCGGACTCGGTGTGGTTCGCGGTGCCGCACGAGGTCGAGGCGATGGTCTGGGGCACCGACGACTACGAGCTGGCGCGCTCCCTGGTGGCCACCTCGCTGCCCGAGGACGACCTGTTCGCCGGAGTCAGGGAGACGGCAGGGCGAGCGACCGCCGACGGAAGGCCGGGCGGCGCGACGTGATCCACACCCTGCACGCCGCCGCGATCACCCTCGCCGGCTCCGCGCCCGACGACGTCGATCCGTCGACCGGCAAGGGTCCGGAGTGGGGCAAGGCGGCGCCCATCGGGCTGCTGATCATCGTGCTGATGGGGATTGCGCTGGTGTTCCTGCTGCGCTCGATGAACAAGCAGCTGAAGAAGGTCCGCCCGAGCTACGACGGGTCAGGCGATTCCGCAGCCGCCGACGCCGGTGACGACTTCTTGCCCGATCCTGTGCCCGATCGTATGGCCGATCCGGTGGCTGACCCGGTGGCCGATTCGGTGGTCGACGTCCCGGCCGACGCGGCGCCGGGCGCCCCCGACGACCCGCCGGCCGTCGAGTCCCGCCTCGGCCACCCTGGTCAGGGCGGGGACGGCGGGCAGGCGCGCGGGCAGAGCAGCGGGCACGGCGTCCCGGCCGAGGACCGCTCGGGCTGACGCGCCGGTCGGGACCGCGACGGACGGCCCGCGGCGACCGGTCCGGCGCCGGCCCAACCACCAGGCGACGAGGAGGCGCGATGTCCCGGCTCTCCGGATCGACGTCCACCTACCTCGCGCAGCACGCCGACAACCCGGTCGATTGGTGGCCGTGGTGTGACGAGGCGTTCGACGAGGCCCGCCGGCGCGACGTCCCCGTGCTGCTGTCGGTGGGCTACGCGTCCTGCCACTGGTGCCACGTGATGGCCCGCGAGTCGTTCTCCGATCCGGCCATCGCGGCGCAGCTCAACCGCGACTTCGTGGCGATCAAGGTCGACCGCGAGGAGCGCCCGGACGTCGACGCCGTGTACATGACGGCCACCCAGGCGCTCACGGGCCAGGGAGGCTGGCCGATGACCTGCTTCCTGACCCCGGACGGCGAGCCGTTCTTCGCCGGCACCTACTACCCGCCCGTGCCGACCGGCGGCATGCCGTCGTTCCGGCAGCTGCTCACCGCGCTCGCGGAGGCCTGGCGCGGCGACCGGGGGCAGGTGCTCACCTCGGCCGCCCACATCGGGACATCGCTCGCCGAGCTTGCCGCGCCGCTGTCCGAGCGCCCCCTGTCGCCCGCCGACCTCGACGGCGCGGCCGCGGAGATCCTGGGCCTGCTCGACCCCGTGCACGGCGGGTTCCGCGGCGCGCCGAAGTTCCCGCCGTCGATGGTCGCCGAGTTCCTCCTCCGTCATCACGAGCGAACGGGATCGGCGCCGGCGCTCGACGCGGTGAGCCTGACCCTGGAGCGGATGGCCCGCGGCGGGATCTACGACCAGCTCGGCGGCGGCTTCTCCCGGTACAGCGTGGACGCGACGTGGCACGTGCCGCACTTCGAGAAGATGCTCGACGACAACGCCCAGCTGCTGCGGGTCTTCGGGCACCACGCCCGGCTGACGGGCTCGCGGCTGTCCGCCAGGGTCACCCGCGAGATCGCCGACTTCCTGCTCCGCGACATGCGCGTCCCCACCGGCGCCTTCGCGGTCTCGCTGGACGCGGACACGGCCGGCGTCGAGGGGCTGACCTACCGATGGTCGCGCGAGGCGCTCGTCGAGGTGCTCGGCCCGGCGGACGCCGCCCGCGCGGCCGGGCTGTTCGCGCTGCCCGCACCGGACGGCGCGCGCGGCGCCGACCCGCTGGCCGCGGAGGTGCTGCGGCTGCCGGCCGATCCGGACGATCGCGGGTGGTTCGACGACGTGCGCCGGCGGCTGCTGGCCGCGCGCGCCGGGCGGCCGCAGCCCGGCAGGGACGACCTGGTGGTGCTTCGGTCGAACGGGCTGGCCATCGCGGCGCTCGCCGACTGCGGCGCCGCCTTCGGCCGGCCCGACTGGGTCGCCGCGGCGACGGCCGCTGCCGACCACCTGCTGGAGGTGCACCGCGTCGGCGACCGGTGGGTGCGCAGCTCGCGCGACGGCCGGGTCGGTCCGGGGCCCGCCGTGCTGGCCGACCACGGCGACCTCGCCGGCGGTCTGCTCGCGCTGTTCCAGGCGACGGGTCACGCACGGTGGCTCGCCGAGGCCGTCCGGGTCGTCGACACCGCGATCGAGTTCTTCGCGGACGATCCGCCGGGCGGCTTCGCCGACACCGCCGCCGACGCATCGGGCCTGATCCTGCGGCCGCGGGATCCAACCGACGGCGCCGTGCCGTCGGGCCTGGCGTCCATCACCCACGCGCTGCTCGGCGTCGCGGCGCTGACCGGACAGCCGCACTATCGCCGCGCGGCGGAGGCCGCCGCCGCCACGGTCGGCTCCCTCGCGACGCGCTTCCCACGATCCGCCGGCTGGCACCTGGCGGCGGCAGAGACCGCCGCATCCGGTCCGCTGCAGATCGCGATCGTCGGGTCGCCGGGTGCCGACCGGGACGCGCTGGTGGACGTGGCGCGGGCGCGTGCCGTGGCGGGCAGCGTGTTCGACGTCGGCGCCCCGGACGAGCCCGGCCACCCCCTCCTCGCGGACCGGCCGCTGGTGGGCGGCCGGGCCGCCGCCTACGTGTGCCGGGGGTTCGTCTGCGATCGGCCGGTGACCGACCCGGCCGACCTGCGCGCCCTGCTCGACGCGGAGTGACGACCTGGTGTGATGCAGATCACACCCTCCAGCGCGCACCTCAGGAATCAATGCGTGTGCTCTTGCCGTTCTTACGTCTGTAACGTTGTAATCACGACGTGCCACAGACTGAGAGGAGAAGAGCCATGAAGGGCTACTTCGCACACTGGGACGAGGGCCCAGACCAGGGCGCACCGGGCGATCCGGGCGCCCCCGGCCGTGAGGGCCGCGGTCCGCACGGCCGCGGCCGCGGCGGCAAGGGCGGACGTGGCGGCTTCGGCGGCCCGTTCGGTCCCGGGCGCGGCTTCGGCCCGCGGGGACGCGGACGCGGCGGCGCGCCGGACGTCCCGGACGCCGCCGACGCGGCCGCGTGGTTCGCGGGCCGGCTGCCCGAGGACTGGTTCACGGGCGCGCCGACCGTGACCGTCGATCGCGACGAGATCCTCGTCGTCGGCGAGCTGCCGGCGCTGACCGACGAGTTCGACGACGACGCCGCCAGGGCGGCGGCCGAGTCCGGCCGCATCGCGCGCTTCCGGGAGGACACCCGGCTGGCACGGATGGAGATCGCCCGTCAGGCGCAGTACCGCTACGGCAGGGCCATCTCGTGGGGAGCGAGCCTCGGCAGCACCGAGGAGCTGTTCACCACGCTGTCCGCGCCGGTGATGACCCGGCTGCGCCAGCCGGAGCGGCAGATCCTGGACACGCTGGTCGATTCCGGCGTCGCCCGGTCGCGCTCCGACGCCGTGGTGTGGGCCGTCCGCCTGGTCGGCGAGCACGCCGACAGCTGGCTGGGCGAGCTGCGCGAGGCGATGGAACAGGTGAACCGGCTGCGTGACGAGGGCCCGGGCCTGTCCTGACCGGGCGCACCGCGCCCACGCCGAATGAGCGGTCATCGAGGGACCGTCCCCATCGGGGGCGGTCCCTCCGGCGTCCGTGCGTCTCCGGCCGTCCCTGCAGCTCGCTCCGGCTGTGCGGCCTGGCCTTGGACGTTGGGGGGATCAGGCGTGCTGGAACAGCACGAGCCAGATCGCGACGCAGTGGCACAGGGCTGCGAGGGTGACCGCGGCGTGGAAGTACTCGTGGTAGCCGAAGGTGGACGGCCACGTGTTCGGCCGGCGCAGCGCGTAGATCAGCGCCCCGGCCGTGTAGAGCACTCCGCCGGCGCCGAGCAACGCGAGCACCGCGACCCCGCCGCTGGACAGGAGCTCGGGCAGCACGAAGATCGCCACCCAGCCGACCGCGAGATAGAACGGCACGCCGAGCCAGCGCGGCGCGTGCGGCCACAGCATCTTGAGGGCGACCCCGCCGGCCGCCCCGCCCCACACCGCGATCAACACCGCGGTGCTGGTGGGCGGCTGCAGGGCGATCACGGCGATCGGCGTGTAGGTGCCGGCGATGAAGACGAAGATCATCGAGTGGTCCGCGCGCTTCATCCAGGTGCGGGCGCGCTCGGAGACCCAGTGGTGCCGGTGGTAGGTGGCGCTCACGGCGAACAGGCCGATGATGGTGAGGGCGTAGACGGCGCAGGCGAACGCCGCGCCCGCGCCCACGAACACCGCGGCGAGCGGGATCAGCGTGAGCCCCATGGCCACGGCCGCCAGCGCGGAGTACCAGTGGATCCAGCCGCGCGCTCGGGGTCTGACGAGAACCGGCGCCGGCGTCGAGTCGGTCAGCGTCATCCTCCAATCGTGCGGGTTACCGGCCAGTTTTCCCACTCGGGGGGCGACGTGATCCGCGTCCCGACGCCGGATTCCACGGGCAGTAGGGTCCTGGCGTGAGACTTCCGGCGCTGCTGTACCGCGTGTACGAGCGGAAGCTCACCCGGGAGCTCGTCGGCGGACAGGTCCCGCACCACGTCGGGGTCATGCTCGACGGCAACCGGCGGTGGGCCCGCAAGGCCGGCTTCACCAATCCCACCGAGGGCCACCGCGCCGGCGCCGCGCACATCGCCGATCTCCTGGAATGGTGCCAGGCGGCCGGCATCTCGATGGTCACCCTGTGGCTGCTGTCGACCGAGAACCTGCGCCGCGCCGACGACGAGCTGCAGCCGCTGCTGGAGATCATCACCGACGTCGTCGACGAGCTCGCCGCGCCCGAGCAGCCGTGGAAGCTGCGCATCGTCGGCGCCCTGGACCTGCTGCCCGCGCCGATGGCCACCCGGCTCGCGGCCGCCGAGATGCGCACCGAAGCGCGCACCGGGCTGCAGGTCAACATCGCCGTCGGCTACGGCGGCCGGCAGGAGATCGTCGACGCGGTCAAGTCCATGCTCGAGACCGGCCTCGCGGAGGGCCACGGCATCCAGGACGTGATCGACTCGCTGGACGTGGAGACCGTCGGCGAGCACCTCTACACCTCCGGCCAGCCGGATCCCGACCTGGTGATCCGGACCTCCGGGGAGCAGCGCCTGTCCGGCTTCCTGCTCTGGCAGAGCGCCCACTCGGAGTTCTGGTTCTGCGAGGCGTACTGGCCCGACTTCCGCCGCGTGGACTTCCTGCGCGCGCTGCGCGACTACGCCGCCCGGCACCGCCGGTACGGCGAGTAGCCGACACCGCCCGGGGCGGCGGGGCCGGGCGTCGGCGGTCGGCCGCCGGCCGCGGCGGCTCGGCCTACGGTGAGGCGCATGGACCTCGTCACCGAATACCTGCTGCTCGGGCTGCGCTTCGACCGGGTGGTGGACGGCTTCGTGGACGCGTACACGGGCGACCCGGCGCTGCGCGCAGCAGGTGGCCGACGAGCCCGCGCCCGACCCGCTGCAGCTGTCCCGCCGCGCAGCGGAGCTCTCCGCCGAGGTGCCGAACACGGACCTGTCGCCGGCCAGGGCGGCGTTCCTCGGCGCGCACCTCGACGCGCTCGAGGTCGCGGGCCGCCGCCTGGCGGGCGAGGAGATGTCGTTCATCGACGAGGTGGCCGGCTACTTCCAGGTGCGCATCGACGAGGTCGACACCGACGTCTACGCCCAGGCCCACCACGACATCTCCGAGCTGCTCGGCGGCAGCGGCCCGCTGGCCGACCGGTTCGGCGGCCATGCGCGCCGCCGAGCTGTGCCCGCCCGAGCTGGTCGAGCGCGCGGTACGCGCCGTCGCGGCAGAGCTGCGACAGCTGGTCGTCGGGCCGACGGGGCTCGCCGCGCTCGGCGAGGAGATCGACCTTCGAGATCGCCACGGATGCCGCCGTGGAGCGGGTTCAACTACTACCTGGGGAACTTCACCTCGCGGGTCGCGGTCAACGCCGGGCTCGGCCACCGGATGAGCCAGTTCGGGGTGCTGGTGGCGCACGAGTGCTACCCCGGCCATCACACCGAGCACTGCCGCAAGGAGGACCTGCTGGTCAATCGGGCCGGCGAGCGCGAGCACACGATCTTCCTGGTCAACACCCCGCAGTGCCTGATGGCCGAGGGGCTGGGCGACCTGGCGCTGACCGCCGCGGTGGGCCGCGGGTGGGGCCGCTGGCTCGCGGAGGTGTTGCACGGCATCGGGCCGGGCTTCGACCCGGAGCTCGCGGAGGCGCTCGAGGCGGCCGCACGACCGCTGAACACGGTGCGGCAGAACGCCGCCATCCTGCTGCACGACCGCGGCGCCGACCCGGAGGACGTGGTCGATTACCTGCGGCACTGGTCGTTGGCGGGCGAGGAGCAGGCGCGGCAGCGGCTGCGGTTCCTCACCGACCCGCTCTGGCGGGCCTACACGTCGACGTATGTCGAGGGCGACCGGCTGCTGCGGCCCTGGCTCGCCGCGCGCGACGCGAACACCGATGCGCTGCAACGGTTCCAGCGGCTGCTGGACGAGCCGCTGACGCCGGCGATGATCACCGCCGAACTGGCCGATGCGCGCGTCTGACGATCCCCCGACGCCCCCGGCAACGCTCCGACCTGCCCGGCGCCGCGCGGCGGGCCACGGAACCACCGGAGCCGGACGGGTGGCGGTGCTGGCTCACGCCTTCTTCTCATGCAATCCTGCGGCTGGTCGGGTTCGGTTCTGATGAGCTTCTCCACCGCCGGGTGGGTGCACGGTCCGCCGTCGGTCGGCAGGCGGAAACACGACAGGAGGGGGCGCGGATGAACGCCCAGGCCAAGTTGCTGGTGGTCGACGACGAGCCGTCGCTGCAGGACGTCGTCGCGACGTCGATGCGCTTCCTCGGCTATCAGGTCGCCGTCGCGACCACCGGGCGCGAGGCCGTGCGGATCGCCACGGACAGCCATCCCGACCTGATCATCCTGGACGTCATGCTGCCCGACTTCGACGGCCTGGAGGTCATGCGCCGGGTGCGCGCGGCGGGCGTCGACTCGGGCGTGGTGTTCCTGTCCGCCCGCGACACGCCCGCCGACAAGATCGCCGGCCTGACCGCCGGCGGCGACGACTACGTGACCAAGCCGTTCGGGCTGGAGGAGCTGGCCGCGCGGGTGGCCGCCGTGCTGCGCCGGACCCGGCCGGACTCCGACGAGGACGCCATCCTGCGCGTCGGCGACCTCGAGCTGGACCCGGAGACCTACCAGGTGACGCGGTCCGGCGTCCCCATCGAGCTGGCGCCGACCGAGTACAAGCTGCTGCGTCACCTGATGATCAACGCGAACGTCGTGCTGTCGCGCCAGCAGCTGCTGGATGCCGTGTGGGGCACCGACTTCTACGGCGACGACTCGGTCGTCGCCACCTACATCTCCTACCTGCGGCGCAAGGTCGACGCGACCGGCGAGCCGCTGATCCACACCCATCGCGGGTTCGGGTACGTGCTGCGTGGCCAGCGCCACTGATCGGTACCCCGACGGGGGGACCGCGAGCACAGCCAAGACCGGGCCGATCCCGTCGGCCGAGGTGACGGTGACGCCCAAGGCGCCGGCGGCCAACCGCACCCGGCAGCGCCGCCGCTGGAGCCTGCGGGCCCGGCTGATCGCGCTGGTCGTGGCGACGGCCGCGCTCGCCCTGCTGGCGGTGAACATCGTGCTGCCGCTGGTGGTCAGGGACGCGCAGATCGCCGCCAAGGACGCGACGCTGATCGGGGTGGTGAACACGGTCGCGCGGGACCGGGGGATCACGGCCAGCATGCTCGCCGAGGTCAGCAGCCTGGCGCAGCTGCGCGGGGAGATCGGCTGGTCGTCGGTCTCGCCGATCGGCACCTCCAAGGTCGAGGTGCCCATCCTCAGCCGGCCGGCCGCCCGGCCCTGGCTCAGCGACCGCACCTGGCTCGGCGAGCCCGCGACGGTGCGCGACGCATCCAGCGCCTCGGTCCGCTACCGGGCGGTCGGCTTCGCCCTCCCGCAGCTCAACGACCAGCAGTGGTACCTGGTCGCGTGGATGTCCCTCGACGACGTCGACGAGACGTTCCGCCGGGTGGTGCTGGTCGAGTTGCTCGTCACCGTCGGCCTGCTGATCCTGCTGGGCGCGACGGCGAGCCTGGTGATCCGCCGCGAGCTGCTGCCGCTGGAGTCGATGGCGGTGGCCGCCGACGCGATCGCGGACGGCGACCTGGACCGCCGGGTCGAGGCCGCCGACCCGTCCACCGAGGTCGGCCGGCTCGGGGTGGCCTTCAACGGCATGCTCGACGGCATCGGCACCCTGCTCGACGAGCGGCAGCGCAGCGAGAACCGGCTCCGGCAGTTCGTGGCCGACGCCTCGCACGAGCTGCGCACCCCGGTGGCCGCCGTTCGCGGCTACGCCGATCTCTACCAGGCCGGCGCGCTGCCGGACGAGCCGTCGGTGCAGCGCGCGATGGGCCGCGTCGGGTTCGAGTCCAGGCGGATGGGCGCGCTGGTCGAGGACCTGCTCACGCTCATCCAGGCCGACGCCGAGCGCACGATGACGCATGAACGCATCGACCTGTCCGAGCTGCTCTCCGGGGTGGTCGACGACGCCGCCGTGATCGACGCGCACCGCACCTGGCGGCTGGCCGCCGGGACGCAGCCGATCGCGGTGCTCGGCGACCGGCTCCGGCTGCACCAGCTGTTCGCCAACCTGCTCGGCAACGTCCGCACGCACACCCCCGAGGGGACTGTCTGCACGGTCTCGGTGCTGCCCGGCGTCGGCGAGGTCGCCGTCACGGTGAGCGACAACGGGCCGGGCGTCACCGACGAGGAGATGAGCCGCCTCTTCGACCGGTTCTACCGGGTCGACCCGTCCCGCAGCCGCGAGAAGGGCGGCACCGGGCTGGGTCTGTCGATCGTCGCCGCGATCGTGCGCGCGCACGGCGGCTCGATCCTCGCGTCGCACAGCCCGGGCGGCGGGCTGACGATGACGGTCGTCCTGCCCCTGGCGGTCGGTACGGCCGCCGTCCCGCCGCAACAGCCGGCGCCGCACCAGACCGGGCCCAGGCCGACGGTGCCGCCCCGCGACGTCGGTCCCGGTGCCGGCGACGGCCCGGGGGGCGGCGGCGACGCGCGCTGACCGGCGCGAAATCCGATGTTCACCCAGTTGTTCGCGTGTCCGGCCGGTCCGTGGATACGCGGGGGGTAGCGTCCGCGAGGTGGGCTGCAGGACATCACGTCCGGGTAGGCGGTCCATCCGGGAGGCCCCGATCGTGCGAGCCGCTGACCAGCGCCCGCTGAGCACGAGGGGGCCGGCATCGGGCCCCCGCGGCCGCCGATCTCCCCCGCTCCGGCGGGGTGGTCGCGTCGCAGGGACACCGCCGGCCCTACTCGAGGAGAACGGGCGCGCGGTCCCGTGCCCGTCGGGAGTCGTTCGTGGCCACACGCCGACCGGAGGGATCCGCCAGCGCGATCCCTCCCATCGCATCCACCTCCCCCTCCGGCGCCGTCGTTCCCGCCGGATCGGCATCGGCTGAGTCCACCCGCCCGGTGGCACCGCCGGGCGAGAAGAACCGGCGCGTCTACGTCATCGACACCTCCGTGCTGCTCTCGGATCCGTGGGCGCTCGGCCGGTTCGGCGAGCACGAGGTGGTGCTGCCGCTGGTCGTGATCGGGGAGCTGGAGGCCAAGCGGCACCATCCCGAGCTGGGCTACTTCGCCCGGCAGGCGCTGCGCATCCTCGACGACCTGCGGGTGCAGCACGGCCGGCTCGACGCGCCCGTGCCCGTCGTGGGACCGGGCGCCGCCGCCGGCGGCACGCTGCACGTGGAGCTGAACCACACCGATCCGACGGTGCTCCCGGCGGGCTTCCGGACCGACACCAACGACGCCCGCATCCTCGCCTGCGCGCTCAACCTGGCGCTGGAGAAGCCCGGCAAGACAGTCACTCTGGTCACCAAGGACATGCCGCTGCGGGTCAAGGCGTCCGCCGTCGGACTGATCGCGGACGAGTACCGGGCGCAGGACATCGTGCCATCGGGATGGACGGGCATGGCGGAGCTGCCGGTGGCCTCCGACCAGGTCGACACGCTGTTCCACACCGGCCTGATCGACTCCGACGCCGCCCGTGAGCTGCCGTGCCACACCGGCGTCAAGCTGGTCGCGCCGTCCAGCGCGGCACTCGGCCGGGTGACGCCCGGCAAGCAGATCCGTCTGGTGCGCGGCGAGCGCGAGGCGTTCGGGCTGCGGGGCAGGTCGGCCGAGCAGCGCATCGCCCTCGACCTGCTGATGGACGACGAGGTCGGCATCGTCTCGCTCGGCGGCCGCGCCGGCACCGGCAAGTCCGCGCTGGCACTGTGCGCCGGGCTGGAGCTCGTGATGGAGCGCCGGGCGCACCGCAAGGTGGTCGTCTTCCGGCCGCTCTACGCGGTGGGCGGGCAGGAGCTGGGATACCTGCCCGGCAGCGAGAACGACAAGATGCAGCCCTGGGCGCAGGCGGTCTTCGACACGCTGTCCGCCGTCGCCTCCCCGCAGGTCATCGAGGAGGTGATGGCCCGCGGGATGCTGGAGGTGTTGCCGCTCACGCACATTCGCGGCCGGTCCCTGCACGACGCGTTCGTGATCGTCGACGAGGCGCAGTCCCTCGAGCGAAACGTGTTGCTCACGGTGCTGTCCCGCCTCGGCACCAACTCCAGGGTGGTGCTCACGCATGACGTGGCGCAGCGGGACAACCTCCGGGTGGGCCGGCACGACGGGGTCGCCGCGGTGATCGAGACCCTCAAGGGTCACCCGCTTTTCGCCCACGTGACGCTCACCCGGTCGGAGCGCTCGCCGATCGCAGCGCTGGTCACCGAGATGCTGGAGCTGCCCGACCTGGCCTGAGCCCGGCCGGCCTCACCGGGTCCGGATCCGTGCCGCGGTGACCGTCGCCGCGAGCCGGCGCGCCGCCTCGCGCAACCGGTCCGGCGTGTGTGCCGCGTAGCCGAGGACGAGACCCGGTGCGCCGGGCCGCATCCGGTGCCAGGACAGCGGGTGCACCAGCACGCCCGACGCGGTGATCCGCTGTGCGAGATCGAGATCGTCGATCTCTCCCGACATCCCGGGCAGGGTGGCGACCAGGTGCAGGCCGGCGGCGACGCCGCTGATCCGCGCCTGCGGCAGGTGCTCGGCCAGGGCGGCCACGAGGGCGTCGCGGCGCGCCCGCTGCCGGGTGCGCACCAGGCGCAGGTGCCTGTCGTAGGCGCCGCTCGCGAGCAGCTCGGCCAGCACCAGCTGCGGCAGGATCGGGCAGCCCAGGTCGGTCGCGTGCTTCGCGTCGACCAGCTCGTCGCGCAGCTCGGGCGGGGGCACGAGCCAGCCGAGGCGCAGCCCCGGCGCCAGCGTCTTCGAGGTGCTCCCGGTGTGCGCGACGCGGTCGGGGGCGGACGCGTGCAGCGCGGGCACCGGCACCCGGTCGTACCGGTGCTCGGCGTCGTAGTCGTCCTCGAGAACCAGGCCGCCGCCCCGCGCCCAGGCGGCCAGCTCGCGCCGCCGCTCGGGGGTCAGCACCACGCCCGTCGGGAACTGGTGGGCGGGCGTCACCAGCGCGACATCCACCCCGGCGGCGGACAGCTCGTCCACCCGCAGGCCGTCCTCGTCCACCGCCACGCCGACCGGTCGCATGCCCCAGTGCGCGACCTGATCCCGCGCGCCCCGCGAGCCGGGGTCCTCCACGGCGATGTCCGTGACGCCGCGCCGCACGAGCGTCTGCGCCAGGATGCCCAGCGCCTGCGCGACGCCGGCGACGACGATGATCGAGTCGGCGTCCGTCCGGATCCCGCGGGTGCGGGCGAGCCATTCGGCGAGCTCCGCGCGCAGCCGGTGGCTGCCCCTCGGGTCGCCGTAGCCCAGCTCGGAGCCGGTCGCGCCGTCCAGCACGGCGCGCTCCGCCCGCAGCCAGGCGGCCCGCGGAAAGGCGGACAGGTCCGGCACTCCCGGCGACAGGTCGATGGCCCCGGCCGGCACCTCCGCCGGCAGCAGCGGCAACCGCGAGTCGGATTGCGGCCCGCCCGGCCGGGCGCGCACTGCGGCGGAACGGGTTTCGCCCGCCGCGGTGCCCGGCAGCGCTGCGACGACCGTCCCGCTCCCGGTCCTGGCCTCGACGAGCCCCTCGTCGCGCAGCCGCTGGTAGGCCTCCACCACGACGCCGCGGGAGACGGCCAGGTCGGTGGCGAGCGATCGGCTGGCCGGCAGGGCCGCGCCGGCGCCGAGCCGGCCGTCGGCGATCGCCCCCCGCAGCCGGTCCGCCAGCCAGTCGGCGAGCCCCTTCGTGGGCGCCGCCGCCGCATCGAGCTGCAGGAAGTCGGAGCCAGCCCGGCCGGGTCGCCACGGTCGACCGGCCTCCCGCGCCTGTCACGATTGGTCCTCCTCGTTGCGCGACGAATGGTCCTTCACGCCGGACCATTCCGTGACCAGCATGGCTGACATGAACGACATCGGCGCGCCACGCCCCGCGGTGGGGGTCGCTTCTCCGTCGCGGCCGCCGGCCCGGCCGGTCGGGCTGCGCGCCGGCCTGGCCGCGCTGGCCGGCGCGATCGGCATGGTGTTCGTCGGCGGCAGTGTCGCGGTCTCCGGCGAGCTGGTCGGCGCGCCGTTGTTCACCGCACAGGCCGTGCGCTACGGGTTCGCCTGCCTGCTCCTGGTCGCGTTCGCCGCGCTCGCCCGCCGGCGGGTGCGGCGTCCCCGCGGCACGGAGTGGCTCTGGCTGCTCGGCGTGGTGGCGACCGGTCTGCTGCTGTTCAACGTCGCCCTCGTGCGCGGCGCGGAGCACGCGGAACCGGCCGTGCTCGGCGTCGCCGTGGCCTGCGTGCCGCTCGTGCTCGCGGCGCTCGGTCCGCTGCTGGAGGGCCGTCCGCCGAGCGCCAGGCTCCTGTCCGCCGCGCTCGTCGTGACCTGCGGCGCCGGGCTCGTGCAGGGCGTCGGCCGCAGCGACCTGATCGGCCTGCTGTGGGCACTCGTGGTACTCGGCTGCGAGGCCGGCTTCACCCTGCTGGCGATACCGCTGCTCGGCCGGCACGGCGCGTGGGGCGTCTCGGTGCACACCACGTGGATCGCGGCGCTGCTGTTCGCGGCGACCGGCGTGGTCACCGAGGGGCCGGCCGCGATCGCCTCCCTGACGACCGAGAACTGGTGGGCCATCGGCTATCTCGCCGTGTGCGTGACGGCGGCCGCATTCGTGCTCTGGTACGCGTGCGTGCACCGGCTCGGCGCCGGGCGCGCCGGCCTGCTCACCGGCATCGCCCCGATATCGGCCGCCGTCGTCGGCATCGCGCTGGGCGGCGCCGCGCCGCGCTCCCTCGTCTGGCTGGGCGTCGCGATCGTCGGCGTCGGCCTGCTGGTCGGTCTACGGTCGCACAGGACGCCCCGGGACCGATCCGGGGACTGAGCACCGATCCCCCGGCTACGAGTGATCGGCGGCGGAGGCTGCAGATGAAGCGGGTGACGTCGCGGGACGGCACGTCGATCGCCTACGACCGGACGGGCGGCGGACCGGCCCTGATCCTGGTGACCGGAGCGACCGGCGATCGGTCGTCCAACGTGGAGCTGTCCGAAGCGCTGGCGCCCGACTTCACCGTGCTGAACTACGACCGGCGGGGCCGCGGCGACAGCGGCGACACCCTGCCCTTCGCCCTCGACCGGGAGATCGAGGACGTCGAGGCGCTGATCGGCGTCGCGGGCGGATCCGCACACGTCTTCGGCATCTCGTCGGGCGGTGCGCTCGTGCTGGAGGCGGCAGCAGCGGGCATCGGCATCGACCGGCTCGCCGTCTACGAGGTGCCCTACGACGACTCGGCGGACATGCCGGCGCGGCAGCGGGCGTACATCGACCGGCTCGACGCCCTGCTCGCCGAGGGCCGCCGCGGCGACATGGCCGAGGTCTTCCTCCGCCAGGTCGGCATGTCCGAGGAGGTTGTCGCGGCGCAGCGGAACTCTCCGTACTGGCCGCACATGGAGCGGATCGCGCACACCCTGGCGTACGACGCGGCGGCGCTGGGCGACGGCCGCCCGCCCGTCGACCGGCTGCAGACCATCGCCCGGCCCACCTGGGTCGGCGTCGGCGGGGCCAGCGCCGACTTCACGCTGGCCGGCGGCGGCGACTTCTTCGCCGATGCGGCCAGGGCGATCGCGGACGCGGTGCCGGACGCCACCCTCGAGGTGCTCGAGGGTCAGACGCACCAGGTGGACCCCGCCGTCCTCGCCGCCGCGCTCCGCCGGTTCCTCCTCGACTGAGGAGCGGTCGGTCGGCACCCGACGCGGGCGTGGGCTAGAAGCAGAACACGGGGTCACAGCCCAGAGACCCGGTGACGGTGTGTCCGGCGACCGTCATCGATCCCGGCGTCGTGGTCAGCGCCCGGAGCAGCCGGTGGGGTGCGGAGAACCGCCGGCACATGGCCACTCCCGGGGTCGTCGCGGACGATCACCCCGGACGTTCTTCCGGGGCCTGTCGGGGACGCACCCACGGTGATCGGGCCGCCGTCGGGGAGCCGGTGGCGGAACGGCCACGGGCGCGGCGCCGACCTGCGTGGTTCGGCTGGTGGCGAGGGCCGTGCCCCTATGCTCGGGCCGATGAACAGACGTCGCCGGGTCGTCCGGGGAGTTCGATGGGCGCTCGCCGCGGTCGGTGCCGGCGCCGCTGTCGCGGTCCTCGCGACCGCGGCGCAGGCCGACACTCCGGCCCGTTCGGGCGCCGCCGCGGTCCTCGGCGCGGCACCGGTCACGACGACGCAGGGAACCCGGACGCTGATCGTCGATCCGGCGGACAACCTGGCGGCCGACGGCGCCACGATCAACGTCAAGGGCACCGGATTCGCCACCGACCACGGCCTCTACGTGGCGGTGTGCGGGGAGGGCTCGGGTGCCCCGGAGAACCTGACCACCTGCGTCGGCGGTCCGATCCCGGACGGCAACACCACGAACGCCTGGGCGCACGTCACCGAGTCCGGGCAGGGCGCCGGCGGTGGAGTGAAGGCGGCCTGGGGGCCGGACGGCTCCTTCACCGTCAGCATCACGCTGGGTTCGGTGACGACGGACGCGCTCAACTGCGTCACGGGTCGATGCTCGCTCTACACCGCCAGCGACGACGGCTCCGACCGGTCGCAGGACAACGCGGTACCGCTCACCTTCGCCGGCGCGCCGAACAGCTCGGTCACCCCCACCGCCCCGGGCACGGCGATCCCGCAGGTCGTGCAGTCGGCCGAGATCGAGCCCGGCGGCACCCAACTCGTGGTGTTCTCCGGCTTCGAGCCGAACGAGACCGTCGGACTCACGTTGTTCTCCCGCGAGGTCACGCTGACCCCCGTGAACGCCGACAACACCGGCGTCGCCCGCGCCCAGTTCGTCGTGCCCACCGACTTCACCGAGGGCACCCACCGCCTCGAGGCGATCGGCCAGAGCTCCGGCACGGTCGGCGTCGCAAGCTTCCAGGTGGTCCCGCCGCCCCCGCCGCCCACGCCCACGCCGACCCCCACGCCGACCCCGACCCCGACGCCCACGCCGACCCCGACGCCCACCCCGGAGAGCAGCTCGGTGAGCGTCACGCCGACGACCACGAGCAGCTCCACGGCGGCCGGCGACACCGATTCCGGCAGCAGTCTCTGGTGGCTCTGGCTGATCCTGGCCGTGGTGATCATCGGCGGGATCATCACCTGGATCGTCGTCTACCAGCGCAACAAGCAGATCGCCCGCGAGCGCGAGCAGTACGAGCGCGACCGGGCCGCCGCCGCGGCCGCCGAGCAGCAGCGCGCGCGGAACGTGCCGCCGCCGGGCTCCGAGGCGCCGACCGTGTTCCTGCCGCCGGTGCCGCCGGCGGGCGGGCCGCCGCCCGGCGCCGACCCCTACGGGCTGCTGTCGGGTCGCGACGAGGACTACCCCCCGGCCGGCCCGACGGACCTCATCGTGGGCTCCGGCCCGACGCAGGTGCTCGGGGGTCCGCCCGCCGGCTCGGCGCCGTACCGGCCGCCGCCGCCGGGACCGCACGCCGGTCAGGGCCCGCCGACCGAGGAGATCCCGACGGTCGGCGAGGATCCGGCGCCGGCGACGGGCGGGGCACCTGGCCGACCGTCGCAGTCCGGGCCGTCGTCCGATTCACCGACCCGGCCCGAATCACCGGGCGAGACCACCGGCTCGTGGACGCCGGACTTCGACGACGACGGGACCGCGCCGCCGAAACCGCCGCAGCGGTAGCTACCGACACGGCGACGGACGGTGCGGCTCGGCCCGCGACGGTGGTCATCGGGCAGCCACGCGCACCGCCGGCCCGACGCCGGCCGGGCGCTCGCTGCGGCGGCTGACGAGGGGGGCGAGAACCGCGAAAGCGGCGGCGAGGAGCGCGATCCCGACCATCGCGCCGCGCAGTCCCACGGCAGCGGCGAGCAAGCCGACGTACACCGGGCCGAGCACGAAGCCCAGGTAGGCGGTGGTCGCCACGGCGGAGGTGGCCCGTCCGCGCCGGTCCGCCGGCACGTCGCGGGTGGCCCGGCTCAGCAGGGTCGGGAAGAGGACGGACGTGCCGATCGCCGCGAGGGCCAGGCCGGCGACGGCCACCGGCACGGTCCCGGCCAGGCTCACCAGCAGCGTGCCGATCACGGCGACCACCGCGCCGCCGACCAGGAGTGCGACCTCGGAGATGCGGGTGAAGACGCCGGCGGCCAGCCGGGTGAGCGCCGCGAACGCGGCGAACGTGGCGGGCGCGATCGCCGTGAGAGCCGGTGCGGCACCGAGCTCTTCACCGAGGAAGATGGCGCTCCAGCTCTGGTGCGCGTTCTCCACGGCGAACCCGAGCGCGCCGACCAGCCCGACCGCGACGAACGGCAGCGCGAGACGCAGCCCGTCGCGCCTGCGCCCGCGCTGCGCCGGCCCGGCCGGCTGCGGCCGATCCCCGAGAACGAGCACCGCTGCGCCGGCGACCGCGATCAGCGCACCAGCCGACGCGAACACCGGCACGACGCCGGCCCCCGCCGCGCGCAGCACGCCGGTGCCCAGACTGCCGATCACGACGAACAGCGAGAACACCGCGTGCGAGGTGGTGATGACCCGGCGTCGGGAGCGTGCCTCGGCCAGGCCGGCGAGCGCGTTCCCCGCGACGTCGGCGGCGCCGGACGTGGCGCCGACGAGTGCCATCCCGATGGCGAGGCTCGGCAGATCGTGTGCGATCGAGGCGGTGAGCACCCCGGCGAGGGCGAGCGCGATGAGCAGCGCCCCGGTGATGCGTGCGCCGAAGCGGTCCACCGCACGACCGGTGAGCAGCATCGCCGGCAGGGCCCCGAGCCCGACGAACAGGAGCGCGGTGCCGAGCGCGGCGTCGTCCAGCGCCGTCGCCGCGCGCAGCGCGGGCAGCGCCGCGCCCCAGGTGCCCCAGAACAGCCCGAAGGCGGCGAAGGCGGCGTGCGCGGCCAGCGAGCCGGGCGACTGTGTAACGATACGCATTGTGTAACGGTACACGGGTAGGCTGGCCGTGTGAAGCCCCCTCGCGTGACGATGCGGGAGGTCGCCGCCGCGGCCGGCGTCGGGGTGATGACCGTGAGCTACACGTACACGCGCCCGCAGCGGGTCGCCGCGCCGACGCGTGCGCGCGTGCTCGAGGCGGCCCGGCGTCTCGGATACCGCGGCCCGGACCCCGTCGCGCGATCCCTGCGCAGCGGCTCGACGGGAAGCCTCGGCGTGGTTCTCGGCGAGCACCTCACCTATGCCTTCGAGGATCCGCAGGCGGCTCGCTTCCTGGCCGGGGTGTCCCGGGTCTGCGTCGAGAATCGTCTCGGCCTGGTGCTGATCCCGAGCACCGGCGAGCCCGGCGACGTCGACCGGGTGCGCGAGGCCGCGGTCGACGGGTTCGTGCTGTGGACGACGACGGACGACGATCCGGTCCTCGAGGTCGTCGCCGCGACGGGGCGGCCGGCCGCGATCCAGGGCGGACCCGAGGCTCCCGGCCTGCAGCTCGTGGCCGCCGACGATCGGGCTGCCGCGCGGGCGATCGCACGCCACATGCTCACGGCCGCGCGGGCCCCGCTGGTGCTCTCGCATCCGCTCGACCGCGACCGGTGGGCGGGACTGCTCTGGGGGCCCGGCACGGATGTGCCGTTTCCGGTCACCCGGACGAGGCTGACCGGCTACCGGCAGGCGGTCGAGGAGTCCGGTCTCGACTGGGCGGACGTGCCGGTCGCCGTGGTGGCCAGGCACACCAGGGACGACGGGCGACGGGCCGTCGCGGCCGCGCTCGACCACGTGCGCCCGGATGCGGTGATCGCGATGAGCGACCAGCTCGCGGCCGGTGCCATCGATGCGCTCGGCGCCTCCGCGCGGGTGAGCGGTTGGGACGACACCGACCTCGCGACCACGCTCGGCTTCCCGAGCGTGCGCCAGGACCTGTTCGACCAGGGCGTCACCTGCGCGCGGATCGCGGCCGGCCTTCTCCAGACGGCGGATCCGGTGCCGTGGCACGTCGCCGTGCGCTGACATCGCGCCGGCGACCGGACGACCTCGCGCGGCGGCCGGACCGTGGCAGTCGGCATGCCGGCCGCGCACGCGGCCCGAACGACGACCCACCCGCGCGAACCGCGAGGCGGCCCGGGGCTCCCGCCTACGGGTGGGTCATGGACAGCACGTCGAGCGTCGCGTCCAGCTGCTCGGCCGAGAGCCGGCCCTGCTCGACGTGGCCGCGCTCGAGGACGACCTCCTTGATGGTCTTGCCGTCCTTGAGGGCCTGCTTGGCGATGGAGGCGGCCTCCTCGTACCCGAGGAACTTGTTCAGCGGGGTGACGATCGACGGTGACGACTCGGCGTAGGCGCGCAGCTGCTCCACGTTCGCCTCGAGGCCGCCGATGCAGCGGTCGGCCAGCACCCGGCACGCGTTGCTGAGCAGCCGGATCGACTCCAGCAGATTGCGCCCGATCACCGGGAACATCACGTTGAGCTCGAAGTTGCCCTGCGAGCCGGCGAAGGCCACGGTGGCGTCGTTGCCGATCACCTGGGCGGCGACCATCAGCGCGGCCTCTGGCAGCACCGGGTTCACCTTGCCGGGCATGATCGACGAGCCCGGCTGCAGGTCCGGGATGCGCAGCTCGCGCAGGCCGGCGGTCGGGCCGGAGCCCATCCAGCGGATGTCGTTGCAGATCTTGGTCAGGCTCACGGCGATGACCCGCAGCTGCCCGGACGTCTCGACGAGTGCGTCGCGAGAACCCTGCGCCTCGAAGTGGTTTCGCGCCTCCGTGAACGGAAGGTCCAGCATCTCGACCAGTCTGGAGATGACGGCGGCCGGGAACCCGGGGGGTGTGTTGATCCCGGTGCCGACCGCGGTGCCGCCGAGCGGCAGCTCGGCGAGCCGCGGCAGCGTGCTGCGGAGGCGTTCGACCCCGAGGGCCATCTGCGCGGCATAGCCCCCGAACTCCTGGCCGAGGGTCACCGGCGTGGCGTCCATCAGGTGGGTGCGGCCGGCCTTGACCACCGTCGCCCACTGGGCAGCCTTCCCGCTCAGCGCGGCGGCCAGGTGCTCGAGCGCCGGGATCAGCCCGCGGACCACGGCCTCGGTGGCCGCCACGTGGATCGAGGTGGGGAAGACGTCGTTGGAGGACTGCGAGGCGTTCACGTGATCGTTCGGATGGACCTTCGAGCCGAGGTGCTCGGTGGCCAGCGTGGCGAGCACCTCGTTGGTGTTCATGTTGGAGCTGGTGCCGGAGCCGGTCTGGAAGACGTCGAGGGGGAAGTCCTCGTCGAACTCGCCCTCGGCGACGCGCGCGGCGGAGGCGATGATCGAGCCGGCGACGTCCTCGGGCAGCACGCCGAGATCGCCGTTCACGGCCGCCGCCGCCGACTTGATGAGCGCCAGCGCGCGAATCTGCGCGCGCTCCAGGGGACGCAGCGAGATCGGGAAGTTCTCCACCGCCCGCTGCGTCTGCGCCTGGTACTTGGCGTGCCGGGGCACGCGGACCTCGCCCATGGTGTCGTGCTCGATGCGGTACTCGACCTCGGCGGGACCGTTCGCGCCGGTGTTGTCTGACATGACCTGCACGGTATCGGGGTGGTGCCGGGCGGAACCACCGCGCCGGCGCCGATCTGCGTCACACGGGTCGGTCATCCGTGGCCGCGGGTGACGTCGGCCGGGTGACCGGCGGCCGTCGCGGCCGTGACACCATGGGGGAGTGGCGGACCGGCGGCCGAAGACCCTGCGGGACATGGCGCTGTCCATGGGCCTGCTGGCGGTGGTCGCGCTCGTCGTCGTCGGGATCTACGGCCTGGTCAGCTTCTCCCCCGGCGGACCCACGGAGGGGGTGGCACCCACCGCCGACGTCGCCGGCGGCTTCGAGCGGGCGGCGCCGCTGGTCGGCTTCGAGCTCGTGTACCCGGCCGGCGTCCCGGAAAGCTGGCAGCCGAACTCGTTCTCGTTCACCGATGCCGCCACGGCAACAGACCGGCCGACCGCCGTCCGCGGCGGCTGGCTGACCGAGGAGGGCCGGTTCATCACGCTGGTCGAGTCGGACGGCGAGCCGACCGACGTGCTGCGTGCCGAGCTCGGGGAGGCCGGGCCGAGCAGCGGAACGCAGGACGTGGACGGCACCACCTGGACGGTGACCACCGGACGCCGCGGCGAGGCCGCCTGGTTCCTCACCGACGGCGGGGTGACCGTGCTGATCACCGGAAGCGCGTCGCCGGAGGACTTCACCACGCTGGCCCGCGGCGTCGACCGCGGCTGACCGCCCGCCCACCGTTGTGTCGATCCCGCTGCCCCCGGGTAACTCCGTGGGTGTCGACCTCTCGCACGAGTGATGGGAGCATCCCGATGCCGAAGAAGAGCCCGGGCCCGTCCGTCAAGGACAAGAAGCTGTACGAGAAGCTCCGCGACGAGGGGAACTCGAAGCAGAAGGCCGCCCGGATCGCCAACAGTGCCGCGCAGTCATCCCGGAAGAAGGTCTCGCGCAAGGGCGGCACGGCACCGTCCTACGACGACTGGTCGGCCACCGAACTCCGCAAGAAGGCCAAGAAGGTCGGCGTCAAGGGCCGATCGGCGATGCGGAAGAAGGACCTCGTCAAGGCCCTGCGCGACCATTGACCGCCGCCCGGTCGGCGGATGCGGGTCGAGCCGACGGGTCGAGGATCTCCGCCAGGTGCCGTGCCCGGCGGCCGGCGAGCTGGTCGAGCTGGGTCCGGCAGGAGAACCCGTCGGCGGCCAGGATCGCGGTCGCCGGCACCGCCCGGACGGCCGGCAGCAGGTCGAGTTCCGCGATGGCCACGCTGATCTCGTAGTGGCCGCGCTCGGCGCCGAAGCTGCCGGCGAGGCCGCAGCAGCCGCCGACAGTGGCTATCGACGCGTGCGTCCCGGCCAGCACGGCTGCGTCCGGCGACCAGCCGAGGACGGCGTGATGGTGGCAGTGCGGCTGCGCCACGATCTCGGCGCCGGTCAGGTCCGGTGGCGTCCAGCCGGGAGTGGCGGTGAGCAGCTCGGCCAGCGTGCGGACGGCGGCGCCGGTCCTCGTCCCTCCGGCGCCGGCGCCCAGCAGCCGCTTCGCGTCGTCGCGGAGGGTGGCCACGCACGACGGCTCCAGGCCGACGACGGGCGTGCCGGCCTCCACCGCCGCCCGCAGGCGATCGGTGCCGCGGCGCAGGACCCGGCGCGCGGTGCCGAGCTGGCCGGTGGTGATCCACGGCAGTCCGCAACACACCGGCCGGTCCGGGAGCTCGACCCGGTACCCGGCGTGCTCGAGGACCCGGACGGCTGCCCGGGCCACCGCAGGTGCGAAACGGTCGGTGAAGGTGTCCACCCACAGCAGCACGGGCGGGCCGGTGCCGATCGGCCGCCGCGCGAACCACGGGCCGAACGGATCGGTGGCGAACCGGGGCAGGGCACGGCGACGGTCGATGCCGGCGAGCGCGCGCCCCGCACCGCCCAGTGGCGATCCGATGATCGCGTTCACCAGGCGCGGCGCCCGCGCGGCCGCCCGGGACCAGGCGGGCAACCAGCCCAGCGCGTAGTGCGCTGGCGGCCGCGGGCGGTGCCGGTAGCGCTGGTGCAGCGCCTCGGCCTTGTAGGTGGCCATGTCGACGCCGGTGGGACAGTCGGCGGCGCAGCCCTTGCAGGCCAGGCAGAGATCGAGGGAGTCGGCGATCTCGGGAGCGCGCCAGCCGTCGATCTGGCCGGAGTTGGCCAGCTCCTGCAGCACCCTGGCCCGCCCGCGGGTCGAGTCCTTCTCGTCGCGGGTCGCGCGGAAGGACGGGCACATGACCGAGCCGGCGGCCGGCGCCTCGGACCGGCAGCGGCCGACCCCGGTGCACCGGTGCACGGCGCGGGTGAGATCGCCGGCGTCGTCGGGATAGTGCAGGCCGAGGCGGGCGCGCAGGGGCACGGCCGCGGGGAGCCGCAGATCCGCGTCGAGCGGGCGTGGGTCGACCCCGACCCCGGGGTTGAGGAGGTTCGCCGGATCGAACACCCGCTTCATCGCGGCGAACGCGGCGAGCACCGACGGCGAGTACTGCACCGCCAGCAGCTCGCCGCGCGCTCGGCCGTCGCCGTGCTCGCCCGACATCGAACCGCCGTGCGACGCGACCAGTCTCGCGGCGTCCTCGAGGAACTCGCGGAATCCCGGGACGCCGGCGGGCGAGCCGAGGGCGAAGTCGAGCCGGACGTGCACGCAGCCGTCACCGAAGTGCCCGTAGGGCAGGCCGGTGAGTCGGTGCCGCGCCAGCAGGTCGCTGAAGTCGCGCAGGTAGCCGCCGAGCCGCTCCGGCGGCACCGCCGCGTCCTCCCATCCGGCATGCCGGCGGGTGTCGGCGGTCGGCCGCGCGACCAGGCCGGCGCCGTCCTCCCGGATCCGCCACAGCGCGGCCCGGTGCGCAGCGTCGTCGACGCGCCGGGTGCTTGCGGAGACCGCATCGAGAACCGTTGCCCGCGAACTGATATCGGACGGATCCGGGCCCGGCCAGCTCGACCAGGAGCCAGAATCCGGCGGCCGGCAGCGGCGGCACCGCGGACGGGCCACGGGTGTGGCGCACGACGTCCACGACGCGGGAGTCCAGCCCCTCCACGGCGACCGGCC
Source organism: uncultured Actinomycetota bacterium (assembly GCA_963844455.1). Classification (GTDB taxonomy): domain Bacteria; phylum Actinomycetota; class Actinomycetes; order Mycobacteriales; family Nakamurellaceae; genus Nakamurella. The sequence continues at coordinate 130,101 of CAWJOH010000022.1, read as the reverse complement.
GGGTGGCCAGCACGGCCGGCACCGCGTCCGCGGCGGCGATCATGTCCGGGAAGCCGAGCACGAACAGGGCGGAGTGCGCCGGAACGGCGGTCAGCCGCAGCGTCGCCCGCAGCGTCAGGGCGCAGGTGCCCTCGGTGCCGACCAGTGCCCGTGCCACGTCGAACCCGTTCTCCGGCAACAGGTGCTGCAGCGGATAGCCCGAGATCTGCCGCGGAAATCGACCCAGTTCGGTGCGGATGACGCCGAGCGCCGACCGGACGACCTCGCGCAGCGGGTCCAGCTCCGGGGTCGGCGGCACCGCCTCGCCCAGCGTCGCGAACACCCCGGAGCCGGTCAGCACCTCCAGCCCGAGAACGTTGTCGATGGTCCGGCCGTAGCCGAGAGCCCTTGCACCGCAGGCGTTGTTGCCGACCATCCCGCCGATCGTGCAGCGGTCGTGGGTGGACGGGTCCGGCCCGAACCGCAGCCCGAACGCGCCGGCCGCCCGCTGCAGGTCGTCGAGCACCACCCCCGGCTCGACGACCGCGGTCCGCGCGTCGGCGTCGATGGCCACGATCCGCCGCAGGTGGCGGGAGGTGTCGAGCACCAGCCCGGTGCCGATGGCGTTGCCGGCGATGGACGTGCCGGCGCCGCGCGCGACGAGCGGGACACCGAGCCGCGCACACACGTCGCGCGCGGCCGCGATGTCCGCCGCCGCGCGGGGGAAGGCGACGGCGGCCGGCAGCACGCGGTAGAGCGACGCGTCGGAGGAGTATTCCGCCCGGCGGCGGGCGGAGGCGTCGACGTCGACGACGCCGGCGGCCCGGAGCGCGGCGGCCAGCGCGTCGGGGGAGACCGCGGGGGCGAACCCATCGACGGCATCGACGGACCGGCCCATGTCGCCGGAGTCTAGGAGCGGGACACCCCGGACGGCAGCAGGCCGAAGCCGAGCGGCACGTCGCCGGGATCGGTGCCCAGCCGGACGATGGCATTCGCGGCGTCCACGAAGACCACGCGCGGACGCCGCATCCTGGCCTCGGCGTCCTCGAGCAGGCCGTAGCCGATGATGATCACCACGTCGCCGGGGTGGATCAGGTGTGCCGCGGCCCCGTTGATGCCGACCCGGCCGTCGCCGCGCGCGCCCTCGATGACGTACGTGGTGAGCCGGGCACCGTTGGTCACGTCGACGACGTCCACCTGCTGCCCGGGGAGCAGGTCGGCGGCTTCCAGCAGGTCCGCGTCGATGGTGATGGAGCCGACGTAGTCGAGGTTCGCCTCGGTGACGGTGGCCCGGTGGATCTTGCCCAGCAGCATCGGACGGAGCACGCCGCACGCTCCTTTCGCGGGTGGCCGCTCCCGACGCGGCCGGCCTCCAGGATCACACGGCGCCGGTCCGGACGGGTGGTGAACGTGATCACAGCGCGGTGGATAGCCTCGGGCGGTGGACCCGATGGCGGCGCTGCGCCGGATTGCCTTCCTGCTCGAACGCGAGCGGGCGCCGACGTACCGGGTCAAGGCGTTCCGCACGGCCGCGCTCGCCGTCGCCGGCCTGGGCGACGGTGAACTCGAGAATCGGGTCAGAACAGGAACTCTGACCGACCTGCCCGGCATCGGGCCCAAGACCTCCGGGGTTGTCCGGGAGGCGCTCCAGGGCCGGGTGCCCGGATACCTGGCCGACCTGGAGAAGCGGGTGGCCCCGCTCGCGACCGGTGGCGAGGAGATCAGGGCGGCGCTGCGCGGCGACCTGCACGCGCACACCACGTGGAGCGACGGCGGCAGCCCGATCGAGGAGATGGCCGTCAGCGCCATCGAAATCGGTCACGAGTACCTCGCCATCACCGACCACTCGCCCCGGCTGACCGTCGCCAACGGGCTGAGCCCGGAGCGGCTGGAGAAGCAGCTGGACATCATCGAGCGGCTCCGGCCGCATCTCGCGCCCTTCCGGCTGCTGACCGGTATCGAGTGCGACATCAACGAGGACGGCACGCTCGACCAGTCCGACGAGCTGCTCGGCCGCGTCGACATCGTCGTGGCCTCGGTGCATTCCAAGCTCAGGTCCGAGTCGGGAGCGATGACCCGGCGGATGATCCGCGCGCTGCAGAACCCGCACACCGACATCCTCGGGCACTGCACGGGGCGGCTGGTGACCGGCGGGCGCGGCACCAGGCCGGAGAGCACGTTCGATGCGGCGCGGGTGTTCTCGGCCTGCGTCGAGCACGGCGTTGCGGTGGAGATCAACAGCCGTCCGGAGCGGCTGGACCCGCCGCGCCGGCTGCTGCGCCAGGCGGTCGAGGCCGGGTGCGAGTTCAGCATCGACACCGACGGGCACGCGCCGGGTCAGTTGGACTGGCAGCAGTACGGCTGCGCTCGCGCGGCCGAGTGCGAGGTGCCGATCGGCATGATCGTCAACGCCCGACCGGTGGAGGACCTGCTGGCGTGGGCGGCCGGCTGACGGCTCGGTCCGGACCCGCGTGGGTGCCGGTCTCGCCGGACCCGGGTCCGCGACGTGCTCCGCCCTTGCCCGCGCGCGCGCCGCGTACCACCGCCGATCGCGTCCGGTGATCGCACCCGAGCGCCGACCGCGATGGGCACCGATCGGCACCGATCGGCACCGATCAGCACCGTGTCATCCGCGCGGGCCGGGGGCCTCGCTGCCCGGATCCTCCGGCACGCGCTCGAGCGCCGCCGCCACGCGCTCGCGCGCTCCGTCGAGGAAGCGGCCGCACACCCGGGCGAGCCGCTCGCCGCGCTCCCAGAGCGCCAGCGACTCGTCCAGGGTCAGCCCACCGGACTCCAGTGTCGCCACCACCTGGGCGAGTTCGTCCCTGGCCTGCTCGTAGGTCTGCGCATCGGCGTCGCCGTCGCCCTCGGCCCGTTCGTCGGCCGGCTTGCGCGCACTCACCGCGATACCTCCCGAATTGCCGGCTGAATTGCCGGCTGCCCCGCCGCCTGCCCCGCCGCGTCGTCCACTGCCGTGCCGGGCTCGGGTCCGTGGCTGGTCGCCAGCACGGCGCCGTCGGCGACGCGAACCCGTAACGCGGTCCCCGGCGGCGCGTCGGCGACGGTGCGGACGATCCTGCCCGCCTCGCCCTGGACGACGGCATATCCCCTGGCCAGTGTCGCCGCCGGCCCGAGTGCCGCGAGCTGCGCCCGGCGGTGGTGCAGGTCGCGGTCGATGCGCTCCACCATCCCCAGCACGACGGTGCGACCCCGATCGCGGATCCGTGTCACCTCGTCGCCGCGCCGGAGAAGCGGGGTGAGCGGATCGAGCAGGACCGACGCGGCCGTGAGGCGCCGGAGCCGGGCCTCCTCGGTGGTCACCCACGAGGTCAGCGCGCGGCGCGCCCTGGCGCCGAGTTGGGTCACGAGCTGCCGCTCGGCGTGCTCGTCCGGCACGATGCGCTTGCCCGCGTCGGTGGGCGTGGAGCACCGGACGTCGGCGACGTCGTCGACGAGCGGATGGTCGGGTTCGTGGCCGATCGCCGACACCACCGGCGTGCGGCAGCCGGAGACGGCGCGGCACAGGGTCTCGTCCGAGAAGGGCAGCAGATCCTCGACGCTGCCGCCGCCCCTGGCCAGCACGATGACGTCGACCTCCGGGTCGTCGTCCAGCCGGCGCAGTGCGTCCAGGATCTGGGTGACCGCCGAGATGCCCTGCACCGCGGGGTTCTCCACCCGGAAACGGACCGCCGGCCAGCGCGCCCTGGCGTTGGCCAGGACGTCCGACTCGGCGGCGCTGGCGCGCCCGGCGATCAGCCCGACCACCCGCGGCAGGAAGGGCAGCGACCTCTTGCGTTCCGGGGCGGTGAGCCCCTCGGCGGCGAGCAGCCTGCGCAGCCGTTCGAGCCGGGCGAGCAGCTCGCCGAGGCCGACGGGGTGCATCTCGTCGACGCGGAAGCTGAGCGACCCGCGGGCCGGGTAGAACTCGAACCGGCCGTGCACCACCACCCGCGAGCCCTCCGCGGGCGGCGTGGGCAGCGCGGCGAGCACCGCGCGCGCGCAGGTCACCTGCAGGGACATCGACACCGAGGCGTCCCGCAGCGTCAGGAAGGCGGTCGGCGAGCCCGACCGGGTGTTGATCTGCGCGATCTGCCCCTCGATCCAGGCGGCCGGCGCGCGGGCCACGTACTCCGTCATCCGCTGGGCGAGAGCCCGCACCGGCCAGGGGTTCTCGCGGGTGGTGTCGCCGGCCTTGGCGGGCAGCGGCGGGCGCTGCCGGGCATCGGTCGCCGGCTCGCTCACGGGCTCTGGTGGTCCAGCGTCACCAGCCGGTTGCTCAGCAGGGTGAGAAACGGCGCACGGTTGGCGCCGGCCTGCTCCCGGGTCAGCAGCCGGCCGACCTCCTGCGCGGTGAGGTCCCGCAGGTGCCCGCGGACCTGGGCCAGCGTCATCGAGTCGTACTCGGGCAACACGCCGGCGTCCGACCCGCCGACCGCCGCGGGCGGAGGCGCAGGCGCCGCCCGGTCGGTGGGCGCCTTGTCGGCGGTGAGGTCGAACGAGGCGGTGGGCGGCTCGGATCCCGGGTCGCGACGCACCGGATCGGCCGGCGGCGCGGCCGGCGGAGTCCGATCGATCGGTTCGACCGGCGCCACCCTCGACGCGGCCGGGTCGGGCGGTCCCGCCTCCGTGGGCGGCCGGCGCGGGCCAGGGGCGGCCTTCGTGCCCTCGCCGGCCCCGGTGCGGCCATCCGCGTCGGTGCGGCCACCGGCCTGCCGCCGGCGCGTCGGCGTGCCGACCCGCGACGTGGCCGCCGGGCGCGGCGCCCGGCGCCTGCCGGTGCCCGCGGGCGCGGCAGCCCGGGCGCCGGCGGGCCGGTCCGCCGATGCGGTCCCGGCGGGCGACACCGCCGCGTCGCCGACCCCCGGCTCCGTGGCCGCGCCGCCGCCCGGGGTCTCGGCGTCGGCGCGCTCGAGCAGGGTCGCCGCGGCCCGGTCGGTAGCCGCCCGCTCCCGGTCGTCGGGAGTCGCCGGCCGGGACGCTGCCGCGCCGTCGCGGCTGGGCAGCCGCGTCACCGGCGCCGGCTCCTCGTCGTCGAACCGGGCCCACTCGGGGTTCTCCTCCGGGCCGCCCATCACGGTGGCCAGCAGCTGGTCCCCGCGGGTGGCGAGCTCGGCGACCTCCTGCTGGACGCGCATCGACAGGCGCATCGCCTGCCCCGCGAGGGTCACGGGAATGGTGGGCAGGTCCTCGGGCAGCGAGCGCAGCCGGTCGATCCCGGTGGCGACGAGACCCACGGCGACCCGAACCGGCGTGGGCAGGGTGATGGCCATCGCCCAAGCGTGCCGCATCGCGCCGGCGGGCGTGCGGCGGAGTGCCCGAAAGGCGTCCGCCGGCGCTCGCGCACCTACCATGGGAGCCATGCCCGATCGTCCGCGTCGCGTCCTGCTGGCCAGCCCCCGCGGCTACTGTGCCGGCGTCGATCGCGCCGTGGTGACCGTCGAGAAGGCCCTGGAGCAGTACGGCGCACCGGTCTACGTGCGCAAACAGATCGTGCACAACAAGCACGTGGTGTCCACGCTGGAGCGTCGCGGTGCCGTCTTCGTCGACGAGACCGACGAGGTGCCCGAGGGCGCCCTGGTCGTGTTCTCGGCGCACGGGGTCTCGCCGCGGGTGCACGAGCAGGCGGCGGAGCGCAACCTGCGCGTGATCGACGCCACGTGCCCGCTGGTCACGAAGGTGCACAAGGAGGCCCGGAAGTTCGCGGCCGAGGGCTACGACATCCTGCTCATCGGGCACCGCGGGCACGAAGAGGTCGAGGGCACCCAGGGCGAGGCCCCGGACGTCATCCAGCTCGTGAACGACCAGTCCGAGGTGCAGGACGTGCAGGTCAAGGACCCCGAGAAGGTCATCTGGCTGTCGCAGACGACGCTGTCGGTGGACGAGACGCTGGACACGGTCGACCTGCTGCGCAAGCGGTTCCCGCTGATGGTCGCGCCGCCGAGCGACGACATCTGCTACGCGACGCAGAACCGCCAGGAGGTGGTCAAGCAGATCGCGCCGGAGTGCGACCTGATGATCGTCGTCGGCTCCCGCAACTCGTCGAACTCCGTGCGGCTGGTCGAGGTCGCGCTCGACGCGGGAGCCCGTGCCGGCTACCTGGTCGACGACGCGGGCGAGATCGACGAGCGGTGGCTCGCCGGCGTGGCCACCGTCGGCGTGACGAGCGGCGCCTCCGTGCCGGAGGACCTGGTCGAGGGCGTGCTGGCACACCTGCAGGAGCGGGGCTACCCGCCCGCCGAGGAGTATGTCGCGGCCACCGAGACCCTCACCTTCTCGCTGCCGAAGGAGCTGCGGGGCAAGCAGCACGCCGCCGCCGGCTGACCCGCCGCCCGCAGCGCGGTCGCCGGTCCCGTGGATCGGCGCAGCAGTTCGTCCATCCCGCGCTGTCGAAACCGCGGCGGCTCGATCGTGGACAGAGTGTTCGAGCATCCGAGGCAGACGGAGGAGACATCGTGGAGTTGACCGTGACGACGTTCGTCACCCTGGACGGGGTCATGCAGGGTCCGGGCGGGCCGGACGAGGACCGCACCGGCGGATTCGCCTACGGCGGCTGGGTGGTGCCCCACTTCGACGAACAGGTCGGCGCGCACATCGACGCGTGGTTCCGCCGCGCGGACGAGTTCCTGCTGGGTCGCTCGACCTATCGGATGATGTATGAGTACTGGTCGACCGTCACCGACCCGGACGACATCGTCGCCGCCAAGCTGAACGGCCTGCCCAAGCACGTCGCCACCCGCACGCTGACCGAGCTGGAGTGGGGCAACGCCACCGTGATCCAGGGCGACGTGGTCGAGGCCGTCCGGGCGCTGAAGGACCGGCCCGGCGGCGAACTGCAGGTGCACGGCAGCGCCGGGCTGATCCAGGACCTGCTCCGCGCCGGCCTCGTGGACGAGCTGCGGGTGGTGACGTTCCCCGTCACCGTCGGCTCCGGCAAGCGGCTCTTCGAGGAGGGCGTTCCGGCGACCACCTTCGAACTGACCTCGGTCACCGGCACGCCGTCGGGCGTCACGGTGGCCACATATCGGCCGATCGGGCCGATCACGCTCGGCGAGTACGTCGTGCAGGACGGCAGGGAGGCTGCCGTCGAGGTCGCGACGCCGCCCGCCGGCTGACCGCGCGCCGGTGGCGCCGCGCAAGCGGCGGACCGAACGGATGTGAGCGGCGCGGCGGGCCGACGGGTGCGGGCGGGTCCGGCAGGTGTGCCGGGCTGCGACGGGTGCGACGGAACCGGGACGCTCAGCGCCCCGCCGACGGCCGCCGGACGGGCTGGGCCACCAGCCTGATCAGGCCGATCACCACGGCTCCCGCGGTGCCGATCGCCATGGTGGGGAAGGCGTTGATCACCTTCAGGGCCGTGCCGTACAGGCCGCCGGACTGGGTGAAGAGCATGCCGCCGACCACGATGCCGACGACCAGGACGAGCGGCGGCTGCACCATCGCGGTGAACACCGACCCGCGGCGGACCAGCAGCACCGCGCCGAGGACGCCCAGGTAGAAGCCCAGCCGCAGGCCCCAGGCGAGCTGCCCGGTGGTGAGCCCGTCGATCCCGGCGCCGGCGAGGGTGCAGGCCAGGGCGAACACGACGGCCGCCCAGGACGGCCAACCCCGGACGGCCGGCAGGACGCTGGCGTCCGCGATCGGCAGCTGCGCCGGCGCTCGGGTGGTCACCGGTCAACGGTAGCGTCCCTGCTCGCCGTTGCGGTGATTCTCCACGGACGACACCTCCGCCGGCTGGGGTCGGCGGGGGACGACGCCGATCGGTTCGAGGGGCGCCGGGCTGTCCGGCGCGACGCCCAGGTCGGCAAACCGGCGGGTCGTCACCAGCACCCTGGTCTCCACCGACCGGACCGCCTGGTTGTACGAGGTGACGGCGTTCTCCAGGCCGTCACCGAGCCGGCTCAGGTGGTGCGCGACGGTGCCGAGCCGACCGTGCAGTTCCCGCCCCAGCGCGTGGATCTCGGCCGCCGACGCGGACAGCCGCGCCTGCCGCCAGGTGAACGCCACCGTGCGCAGCAGCGCGATCAGCGACGTCGGCGTCGCGATCACCACGTTCCGCGAGAACGCGTGGTCGGCGAGCCCGGGGTCGACGGACAACGCGGCGTCCAGCAGCGGCTCGCCGGGCACGAACATCACCACGAACTCCGGGGCCGGCTGGAAGTGCCGCCAGTACGCCTTGCCCGCCAGTGCATCCACGTGCGCCCGCATCGACCTGCCGTGCGCCGCCATCAGCGCGTGCCGGCGCCGGTCGTCCGCGCAGTCGAGCGCCTCCAGCCATGCGGCGAACGGGACCTTGGCATCAACCGGGATCGACCGCCCGCCGGACAGCCGGACGATCATGTCGGGGCGCACGCCGCGGCCGTCGACCGCCGGATCCCGCGCGGAAACCTGGGTGTCGAAATCGCAGTGCTCGACCATGCCGGCCAACTCCACGACGCGCTGCAGGTGCATCTCGCCCCAGCGGCCGCGGACCTGCGGCGCGCGCAGGGCGCCGGCGAGCGAGCGGGTCTGCCCGCCGAGTTCCGCCGAGACCCGGTGCAGCGCGGCGACCTGCTCGCGGAGTCCGGCGTAGGCGCCGACCCGGTCCCGCTCGACCTCGTGCAACTGCCGCTCGACCCGCTGCAGGGCGTCCGACGCGGGCCCGAGCGCGGCGGCCACGTCGGCGCCGGGAGACGATCCGCCCGCCGTCGAGCGGCCGAGGAGGACGCCGACGACGAGGCCGACGATCAGCAGCAGCCCGCCGACGAGCAGGGCCGTGGTGTCCATGCCGCGATCATGGCCGGGGGCACCGACAGCCGCCCGCGTCGGGACGGCAGGTCGAAGTCGGCGACGAGCTCGCGGGCGAAGGCCTCGTCCCAGTTCGGGTAGAACCACGAGGCGGCCTCGAGCACGCGCTTGAGCTTGATCTCCGGATAGACCTGACTTTCCTTGACGAAGATCATCCGGCGCAGCACGTGATCGTTCTCCAGCGGATCGCGGCCGTCGACCCGGACAGCGCCGCTGGTGGCGAACTCCTGCCCGGTGATGATCCGCAGCAGCGTCGACTTGCCGGCGCCGTTGCGGCCGAGCAGCCCGGTGATCACGTCCGGCCGGAGGGTCACGGTGACGTCGTCGAGCGCGGTCACCCCCGGTACGTCCGGGAGACGTGGTCGACCTCGATGGTCGGTGTCATGATGAGACTCCTTGGCGTATCGAGACATCGCTGGTCGGAGGAGGCTCCGTCGAGCGAAGGATGATGTCGGTGAGCTCGCCGACGCCGATGCCGAGCCGGCGTGCCTCGGCGAGCAGCGGATCGACGAATTGCCTGGCGAACTTCTTGCGACGCACGGTGATCAGCCTCTCTCGCGCTCCGGGGACGACGAACATGCCGACGCCGCGGCGTTTCTCGAGGATGCCGTCGTCGACCAGGAGGTTGATCCCCTTGGCCGCCGTGGCGGGGTTGATGCGGTAGAACGCGGCGAACTCGTTGCTGGAGGGGACCCGGGTGCCCTCGGCCAGCACGCCGTCCACGATGCCGGCGGCGAGTTGGTCGGTGATCTGCTGGAAGAGCGGAGTTCCCTCGTCGAGCACTGTCACCTCCGGGGGGATCGGTCGGGCTCGGGTCGGGGTTGATCACTTCACTAATGGACCCACGAAGCTCGACGACCCGCGAGCCCGATGCGTGTGGCGTGTGAGACAGCCGGAGGCCGGGCGGCAGAGGCCGTCGCCGGCTCGGGAGGCGCCGCGCGGACGTGACCGCGGCGGGCGGGAATGCGAAAGGGTGGCCGCCCGATCGGCGGCCACCCTGTCGGCTGGTGGAGGACTCAGGAATTGAACCTGACGAGGCGCCCCAAGTGCGCATCCCCCGTGGGGTAGTGCCGGGAAAGTTACCCCGGCGACCGCCGTCTAGGCAAGTCGGGACGGCGGAGGCGGTCGGCCCACGGCCGTTCCGGGACGCCGTCGGGATCAGCCGAGGTCGGGGCCGGACGGACCTCCTCGCTCGGACAGCACCTTTCCCGGGTTGAACAGGTGCAGCGGATCGAGGGCGTCCTTGATCGCGCGCTGCATGAGCAGGGAGCCGGGGTCGAGCTCGCGGACCAGTCCGCGCATCTTGAGCAGCCCGACGCCGTGCTCGGCCGTCACCGTGCCGCCGAAAGCGATGGCGGCGTCCAGCATCTCCTCGAAGGCGGCCTGCGCCCGCCTGCGCGCCGCATCGTCGCCGACCGGCGCCAGCATGAGCGGGTGCAGGTTGCCGTCCCCGGCGTGCGCGATCGTGGCGATCCGCACCTCGTTCGCCGCCGCGATGGACTCGATCGCGGCGAGCATGTCCGGCACCCGCGAGCGCGGCACGCAGATGTCCTCGGTGAGCACGGGCCCGAGCCGCTCCAGAGCGGGGTAGGCCAGCCGGCGAGCCTCGAACAGCGCCTCCGCCTCGATGTCGTCGGTCGACTGAGCGGCCCACAGCGCCCCGGCCTGCTCGAAGCACTCGGCCAGCGCCCGCGCCTCGAGTTCCCCGGCATCGCCGGGGGTGTCGGCGCGCGCGAGCAGCAGAGCGGTGGCGTCGGCCTCGATGCCGAGGTGCTTCCACTCCTCGACGGCGCGCAGGCAGGTCCGGTCGAGCAGCTCCAGCGCCGAGGGGCTCAGTCCCCGGCGGGTGACCAGCGCGACGGCCCGGCCCGCGTCGACCAGCGAGGCGAACGCGCCGACCACGGTGTGCGGCACCCCGAGCACGGCCGGCCGCAGCCGCAGCGTCACCTCGGTGACCACCCCGAGGGTGCCCTCGGAACCCACCATCAGGCCCGCGAGGTCGTATCCCGCAACGCCTTTCGTGGTGCGCCGGCCCAGCCGGACCGCGGTGCCGTAGCCGGCCGGCCCGCCCACCACGGCGCGCAGGCCGAGCACGTAGTCGCGGGTGACCCCGTACTTGAGGCAGCACAGTCCGCCCGCATTCGTCGCGACGTTGCCGCCGATGGTGGACCACGGTGCGCTCGCCGGATCCGGCGGGTACCACAGGCCCTGCGCCGCCAGCGCGGCCTTGAGGTCGTTGTTCACGATGCCGGGCTGGACCACGCAGGTCAGGTTGTCCGGGTCGACGTCGACGATCGCCGTCATCCGCGACATGTCCACCAGCAGGCAGCCGTCGACGGCGTTGGCGCCGCCGGACAGGCCGGTGCCGGCGCCCCTGGGCACGATCGGCACCCGCAGCTCGGCGGCCAACCGCACGGCCACCTGCACCTCGGACTCCGACCGGGCCCGCAGTGCCAGGGCCGGCGTGCCGACCGCCGCCCACGCGGCCTCGTCCGAGGACAGCGCGGCCAGCACCCCCGCGTCGACGACCAGGCGATCCGCGGGCAGCTCCCGGCCCAGCAGCTCGAGCAGCGTCGCCGCGTCGCCGGCCGCCTCGCCGGCGTCCGCGACCGGCGCCGTCACGCGCGCGCCTCGTGCAGCAGCGCAGCCGCGACCGGCACGCCGGAGCTGTCGGGCAGGACCTCGAACGCCGGCCGCCCGCCGGCGACGGGCGCCGTGTCCAACCCCGGCCGCAGTGCCGTTCTCGTCATGGCCGCGATGCTACGACCGCCCGCGCGGCCGGTGCGCCGCACCCGCGCCGCCGGCGAGGTACTCGCCGAGCAGGGCGCCACCGTGCAGCATGGCGCGGCTCTGCCGGTCGTGGGTCGCCCGCCGATCGGCGAGCGCGGCAAGCAGCGCGTCGGTGGATCCCGTGCCGCGCAGACCCTCCAGCACCGGGCGGATCTGCTCGAATCCGTAGCGGCCCTGGCGGAGCATGGCGATCACCCGCGCCTGCCGGACGTGCTCCGCCTCGTAGCCGCGGTGCCCTCCGGCGTCGCGCGCCGGAGTCAGCAGGCCGGCCGCCTCCCACACCCGCAGCGCCGACGCGCGAACGCCGAGGCGCGCGGCCAGCTCGCCGATGCGCAGCGCGCGACGCGAATCGACGATTCCGTCGGCGGTCCCAGCGGCGGCGGCCGCCGCCGCTCCGGCCGAGTCCGTGGCCAGGCGGCGCTCGTGCAGTCCGGCGTGCGCGGCGTCCACGAGTCGCAGGGCGCCGGCCTCGTCGTCGGCGTGGACCGCCCGCATGATCGCGGCCGCGGTGTCGGCACCGAAGCCGGGCGCCAGCGCCCGGTATGTCAGCAACGCGGCCAGGTGGGACCGCGCATAGCGGCGATAGCCGGACTCGGTCCGCGGCGCAGGGGGGAGCACGCCGGCCGCCTCGTAGTTGCGGACCTGCTGGGTGGAGATGCCGGCGGCGCGCGCCAGGTCGACGGGTCGCAGCGCCGCGTCCGACCCGCGCCGGCCGTGCAGGGCTTCATCCCGCAATTTGAGACCTCCATCCTCGCCGCCCGTGACGGTAGCCGCCTGAGGCTGCCAAAAGCCTCAAAGGGCGCTTCAACGATAGAGTTGAAGGCATGAATCGCGTTGAGATCACCGGCGGGCAACCGCCTGTCGCGGAATGGATCCGCGTCACCGGCGCCCGGGAGCACAACCTGGCGAACGTCGACGCGCGGATCCCGAAGCGGCGACTGACCGCCGTCACCGGCCTGTCCGGCTCGGGCAAGTCCTCGCTCGTATTCGACACCATCGCCGTCGAGGGGCAGCGGCAGTGGAACGAGGCGTTGCCCGCGTTCGTGCGCACGTTCCTGCCCGCGTCGGCGCGGCCGGCCGTGGACCTCATCGAGCACCTGCCCGCGACGATCGCCGTCGACCAGCGGCCGCTCACCGGCGGACCACGATCCACGGTCGGCACGATCACGGACATCGCGCCCCTGCTGCGGCTGCTGTTCTCGCGCGCCGGCGAGCCGTTCGTCGGCTACCCGGACGCGTTCTCGTTCAACATGCCCGCCGGGATGTGTGCCGGCTGCGAGGGGATCGGGATCGTCACGGACATCGACCTGGCCGCCTTCCTCGACGAATCGAAGTCGCTGAACGACGGGGCCCTGCTGGCCCCGCCGTTCGCGGTCGGATCGCGTGACTGGTACCTGCTCGCCCGCTCCGGACGATTCGATCCGGACAAGCCGATCGCGGCCTACTCGGCGGCGGAGCGCGCCGACCTGCTCGAGGGGACATCGGGCACCGTGCCGATCGAGGCCGGCGGCCAGCGGGTGAACGCGGCGTACGAGGGCGCGATCGTGAAGTTCCGCAGGCGCTATGTGGACCGGCCCGACGTGGGGGAGCGCACGCGCCGGATCGTCGCGGCCGTCACCACATCCGTGCCCTGTCGCGACTGCGCCGGCACCCGACTGTCTCCGCTGGCACTGTCGAGCCGGATCGACGGCCGCTCGATCGCCGACCTCTCGGCGCTCGAGGCCGATGACCTCCTGGGCGTGCTGACCGGGATCGACCGTCCCGAGGTCGGGCCACTGCTCCGGGCGCTGATCGATCAGGTCCGCCATCTCATCGACATCGGCGTCGGCTACCTGACTCTCGATCGCCGCACGGCCACGCTGTCGGGCGGTGAGGCGCAGCGCGTGAAGATCGTGCGGCACCTGTCGAGCAGCCTCAACGACCTGCTCTACGTCTTCGACGAGCCCAGCATCGGGCTCCATCCCCGGGACGTGCACCGGCTGGTCAGGACCCTGCAGACCCTGCGGGACAAGGGGAACACCGTGCTCGTCGTCGAGCACGACCGCGATGTGATCGGCGCGGCGGACCACGTCGTCGACGTCGGTCCCGGTGCCGGGCCGGACGGCGGCCGCGTGGTGTTCGCCGGGGATCCCGGCGGCCTGATCGGCTCGGCGACGATCACCGGGCGGTGCCTGACCGGCAGGGTGCGGCTGAAGGATGCCGTCCGGGATCGCAGCGGGGTGCTGTCGGTCTCCCATGCCAGGACGCACAACCTGCGGGACGTCAGCGTCGACGTTCCCACCGGCGTGCTGACCGCGATCGCCGGGGTCGCCGGCGCCGGCAAGTCGAGCCTGATCACCGGCGCTTTCCTGGTCCAGCACCCGGACGCGGTGATCGTCGACCAGTCGCTGCCGCACGCGAACCGGCGATCCACGCCGATCACCTACACCGGCATCGGGGACCAGATCCGCGCGGAGTTCGGCCGGGTCAACGGGGTCGAACCCGCGCTCTTCAGCGCGAACTCGGCCGGCGCCTGCCCGACGTGCGCCGGGCTCGGCGTGGTGTTCGTGGACCTCGCCGCGCTGGACGGCACCAGCCTCGTGTGCCAGACCTGCAACGGTCGCCGCTTCACCGACGAGGTGCTGGGCCACCGGCTCCGCGGTCGCTCGATCGGCGACGTGCTGGAGATGACGGTGGACCAGGGACGAGAGTTCTTCGCGGGCAACGGCCGTCGCACCCGCCGGGTCGCCGATGTGCTCTCGGCGATGGCCGACGTCGGCCTCGGATACCTGCGGCTCGGGCAACCGCTGCCCAGCCTGTCCGGCGGCGAGGCGCAACGGATCAAGCTCGCGGCCCGGCTGCGCAGCGGCCCGGCGACCTACGTCCTCGACGAGCCGACCGCGGGACTACACATGGCCGACATCGTCCGTCTGCTCGGAGTTCTCGATGAACTGGTGGACCGCCACGGGTGCACCGTGCTGGTCGTCGAGCACAACCTGGACGTGATCGCGCACGCCGACTGGGTGATCGAGCTCGGTCCGGAGGGCGGCAGCCGGGGCGGCCGGATCCTGTACCAGGGAGAGCCGTCGGGCCTGCTCGACGCGCGCGAATCGCCCACGGGGACGCACCTGCGGCTGGCCCTGTCCGGTGCGGCATGAGCGCGCCCGACGATCCGCGCCGGGCGCTCGCCGGCGCGGCGGCGGCCTCCGCCGATGCGGTGGCGACCGCGCTTGCGGCGCATCAGCTCCGCGGCTCGGAGCCGTTCTCCGTCACCGGCCTGCTGCCCGTGCTGGACGAGCACCATCGCCGGCTGGGCGAGGCGGTGCACGGCTTCCCCGGCCCGCTCGCCGTGGATGCGGCGGGCCGGCCGGACCCGCTCGCCGAGGATCTGGTGGGATTGCTGAGCCACCTGCAGATGGTCGTCGCGCTCTTCCACGGACTCGACGAGATCCCGGACTCGTTGCGCGTGAGCGCGAGTCGGAGCCTGTCCGCGACCCATCTGATCGCGCGCCGGGTGCGGGACCGGGCGGTACGACAGTGTCGTTGAGGCGAGATGTCGTTGAGGCGGATGTGCGTTCGGAGGCGGATGTCGTTGAGCGGCGCGTCGCGAGCGGCACGTCCGACACCGGTTCCCGGAACAGCGGGTGCGGGCAGTCCGTCGCCGGGGGCTGACGGTCGTCAGCGTCCGGCCGCCGGGCGGCGGAACTCCCAGGCGTCGGTCACCATCTCGGTGAGGGAGTGCACGGGCGTCCAGCCCAGCGCCGTCCGCGCGCGCTCGGCGGAGGCGACCAGGCAGGTCGGATCGCCCGCCCGGCGCGGGCCCACGACCACCGGCACCGGCGTGCCGGTGACCTCCTCGATCGTGGACAGCACCTCGCGCACGCTGAATCCGCCCCCGTTGCCCAGGTTGCAGATCAGGTGCTCGCCCGGCCCGGCCGCGTCGAGCGCCAGCACATGCGCCCGAGCCACGTCGGCGACGTGCACGTAGTCCCGGATCGGCGTGCCGTCCGGGGTGGGCCAGTCGTCCCCGAAGATCGTCAGCCGGTCCCGCACGCCGGCCACGGCATCCAGCGCGTTGGGGATCAGATGCGTTTCCTGACCGTGCCTCTCACCGGCACCGAGGGCGGCCCCGGCCACGTTGAAGTAGCGCAGGGAGACGGCGGCGAGGTCGGTCGCCACGCACTCCCCGGTGATCATCATGTCCACCGCCAGCTTGGTCGCGCCGTACGTGCTCGTCGGCCGGGCCGGCGCGTCCTCCGTGATCGGCACCGTCGCCGGCTCCCCGTAGGTGGCGGCGGTGGAGGAGAACACCAGTCGGGGCACCGCGTGCTCGGCCATCGCGTCGAGCAGCACCCTGGTGCCGCCGACGTTGGTTCGCCAGTACAGGGACGGGTTCGACACCGACTCGCCCACCAGCGACTTCGCCGCGAAGTGCAGGACGGCGCCGAAGCCGCCGCCGGCCAGAACGGCTCCGACCTCGCTGATGTCGGCCCGCACCAGGCGGACGTCGGCGGGCACCGCGTCGGCGTGTCCGGTGGAGCAGTCGTCCAGCACGACGACCTCGTGCCCGGCCAGGATCAACTGCCGCGCGGTGACCGACCCGATGTACCCGGCGCCGCCCACCACCAGGGTCTTCATCGCGCCGCCACCCGGGCTTCGGCGCGCGCCCACCGTGCTCTCCGGGGGCTGGGTGCTCTCCGGGGCGCTCTGCGGGCCGCTGGCTCGTCGTCGGCCGCGAGCGGGGTTGACGCTGTCACGGGTCTCCTCATCGGCGGGCGGGCGGCGATGGCCGGCGGGTTCCGGCGCGACCCGGGGTCGTGGCCCGGGGATCCATCGCCGGGAATCTATCGGGCGTGGGTCGCGGCCCGTGACCCACGGGTCCGCCGGCATCCTCTAGGGAATTCTGTGATGGACAACGTCGCCGCTCCACGCCGTGTCCCGTCCTCGCGGCCAAGGATCCGGCCGAGGTCATCGACCGACCGGACGCCGCGCGACGGTCGTGCGTCCGTCGGGTCCCACTCAGCCGGTCGGGGCGTCCAGCCGCAGGCGTCGCTGCTCGATCATCAGGCACCGGTTCTCGACGTACAGCATGCCCGCGTCGAGGGCGATCCGGCGGGACTCGTCGGACGCGATGCCGAGCTGCAGCCAGAGCGCGCGGGCGCCGGCAGCGACGGCCTGCCGGGCGATGTCCGGCGTCGACTCCGAGGGCCGGAAGAGGTTGACGAACCCCACCTGCTCGTCGATGTCCGCCAGCGTGGGATATGCCTTCTCGCCGAGGATCTCGGTCGATCTCGGGTTCACGGGGATGATCCGCCAGCCGTGCTCCTGCATGTGTTCCGGCACGTAGTGAGCGGCCTTGTGCGCGGCGGCGCTGGCACCGACGACGGTGATCGTGTCGTAGGTGCGCAGGATGCGTTCGACGACGGCGTCCGGGTCGGTGTCCGGCGCGGTCATCGGCTCGCTCGCGGTGCGGCGGCAGGGTCCGTGTGCATGCGCTCAGCATGCCTGCGCGGGGCGCACACCTGATCGTCCGGGTGGCGCACCGTCCGGGGTGGCCCGGCCGTCCGGGTGGCCCGCAGTCCGCCGGAGGTCGCCGACCCTCGGCCCGGCGCGCCGAATGCTCCGGCGTCCAGTCGGTCCGGCAGGTCTCGGGCCCGGCCAGGGTGCCGTCGAGAAAGCGGTGACGGCACGCCACGGGCGCCCCTCGCACGGACATGACGCGGGTGTGGGGTTGGTCGCTGGGTCGTGAGAGTCGGCGAGTGAACCGTCAACGGACACATGCGGTGTGCCGGCCGTCGATCTGCCCGTGAACGGTTCAGTCAACGGAGCCGGTCTGGCGTCCCGGTTTGCGCTCGCCGCCGCGACGGCGTTCGCGCTATAGCGCGAAACTCTCGACCGTGCAAGGTGTCCGGTGTGGGTGTGGATGGGTCGGCCGGGTGTGCGCAACCGCCGTCCCGTGCGGGTCGGGTGTCGGTCGCGTTCCGTAGGTTCCGGTCATGGATCACACCCCGGTGGACGCGCCGGTGGACAGCGTGCAGGCGGCGGAATCGGTCGCCGCGGCGGTGCTGTCCGGGGTGCGGGCGTTGCGGGACGCGCCGTTGTTCACGCTGCAACACCGGGAGCTGCTCGCGGTCGGGCAGCTGCTGGAGCGCATCGCCCGGTCGGTGTACGCGGCGCAGGTGCGGTGGGCCGGCGAGGTCGACGACACCGACCTGGCCGGTCAACTGTCGATCTCCTCCACCCGGGTGTTGCTGCGGACCGCGCTGCGGATCACCGCCGGCGACGCCGCCGCCCGGGTCCGCGCCGCCCGCCTCACCCGGCAGCACGACCCGATCGGCGGCGGGCACACCCCGGCCCGGTTGCCGGTGTTGGGCGCGGCGTTGGACGCCGGGCAGGTCGGCGACGGCCACGTGGGGGTGATCACTCAGGCCGTGCAGGCGCTGCCGCCGGACCTGGACCCCGGGCTGGTCGGCTCGGCGGAGCGGCTGCTGGTGGACACCGCCCGGGACGCCGACCCGGCCGCCGTCGCGCTGGCCGCCCGGCACCTGGCCGCCATCCTGGATCAGGACGGGCCGGAACCCGACGACCGGGAACCCGCCTGCCGGATGGAGCTGCGGCTGGGCCGGCGGAACCCGCGGACCGGGCTCACCCCGCTCACCGGCTGCCTGGACGACGAAACCGTGGAGGCGTTCCGGCAGGCCACCGACCCGCTCACCACCCCCACACCCGCACGCACCCGCCGCACCCGGCGCACCCGGCGCACCCGGCGACGGGGACGGGGACGGCGGGACGGACCCGCGGCCACCCGCGCTGCGGCTGGCGCAGGCACACGCCGCGGTGCTCCGCGGCTACCTGGACGCCGGCGCCGGGCCCACCATCGGCGGACACGTCCCGCACATCACCATGACCATCCACTACGACCCGCTCACCCAAGCGATCAGCGCCGCGGCCCTGGACTACGCCGGCCCCATCCCCGCCGGCACCGCCCGCCGCCTGGCCTGCGACGCCGCCATCCTGCCGATCGTGCTCGGCGGCCACTCCCAGCTGCTGGACGTGGGCCGCGCGCACCGGCTGTTCACCCCCACCCAACGCAGAGCCCTCAGCCAACGGGACAAGGGCTGCGCCTGGCCCGGCTGCGACCGGCCACCCGGCCGGACGCAGGCCCACCACATCGTCAGCTGGCTCGACGGCGGACCCACCGACCTGGACAACGGCGTGCTGCTGTGCCTGTACCACCACCAACAGGCACACCGATCCGAGTGGCGGATCCGGCTCGGACCCGACCGGCGACCCGACTTCCTCCCACCCACCTGGATCGACCCCCGACAACAACCACGCCGCAACCACACTCACCGGCCGCTACGGACCTGAGCATGGGTGCCGTGCTGCAGGTGCTACCGCCCGCGCAGCCCCGGCCGGGACCCGCGGCGCGCTTTCCTACCGAACGAAGCCGAAACCGCCTGTCCAGCCGATCTTCTCGCCGGCGGCGAGGGTGATCGCGAGGAAACCGATGGCCTCCAGCTCGCGCGCGCGGCTCAGTGCACCGACGTCGACGGCACCGATGCCGCCGGCGGTGATCGCCGCGGCGACGGTGTCCTTGCTGGCGGCGTCGTCGCCGGCGATCAGCACCGTCGTCTGCAGGGGTCCGACGCTCTTCGCGGCCAGCGTCGCCGCGAAGGTGGTGTTGAACGCCTTGACGACGCGGGACGACGGCAGCGCCGCGGCGAGCTCGGCCGCGGCCGAGCCGTCGGCGGGCACGGTGAGCGAGTCGAAGGTCTGGAAGTTCACCGGGTTGGTGATGTCGACGACGATCTTGCCGGCCAACTGGTCGCCGTAGTCGGCGAGGATCTGCTCGAGCGCCGGGTACGGGACGGCCAGGACGACGATGTCGCCGTTGACCGTGGCGGAGGTGTCCGCGCTCCCGATGTGCTCGACGGTGGCCCCGCCGGCCTCCAGGACGCCCGAGATGGCCGTGCCCATGTTGCCGGTGCCGAAGATGGTCGCTGTCGTCATCTCGCCGCTCCCTGGAGTGTGCGCACGTTGTTGAAGGTGCAAGTAACTTACCAGGGATCAGGTCCCGCCGGATGGGCGACGATCCCGCCAGAGGCCCTGGACGTCGGCCAGCGGCCCCAGGTGCCGGAGCTTGTCGGGATTGATGACCGACCGCACCACGTGGATCTCGCCGTCGGCGATGTCGAAGCTGAAGACGTTGATCAGGCGACCGGCCGGGTCCTGGAACACGGCTCCCGGCTGCCCGTTGACCTCGGCGCGGCTGGCGGTGATGCCCAGGCCGCGAATCTGCTCGGACAGCCCGAGCAGCAGCCTTGCCACCTTGTCGGCGCCGACGATGGGCCGCGGCCAGGACGGGCTTGTCCCGCCGCTGTCGCCGTAGACGACGACATCGGCCGCGAGCATCGAGACCAGCCCGTCCATGTCACCCTCGCCGAGCGTGGCCAGAAAACGATCCGCCAGCTCGTCACGCTTGTCCCGCGAGGCCTCGAACCGCGGCCGGTGGTCGCGCACGTGTCGGCGCGCGCGGACCGCGAGTTGCCGGCAGTTGTCCTGGCTCCTGTCCACGATGGCGGCGATCTCCGGGTATCCGAAGCCGAAGACGTCGTGCAGCAGGAACACCGCGCGCTCGACCGGATTGAGGCGCTCCAGAACGAGCAGAAAGGCCATCGACAGCGAGTCCGCCTGCTGCGCATGGTCCGCCGGGTCCACGGCGGCCCGATCGGTGAGCAGGGGCTCCGGAAGCCATTGCCCCACGTAGGTCTCGCGCCGGACCTGGGCCGAGCGCAGATGATCGATGCTCAGTCGCGTGACCACGGCGGACAGGTACGCGCGCGGGGAATCGATCTCGGTGCCCGCCGCCGTCGCCCGGTGGTAGCGCAGGAACGCCTCCTGGACGATGTCCTCCGCATCGCCGACGCCGGCCAACATGCGATACGCGATCGAGAACATCAGCGGTCGCAGCTCGTCGAAGACGCCGCCCGCCGGCGCCCCGAAGACGGCGTCCATCCGGTTCTCCTTCCGGCCGGCGGGATCCCGGGACACCGAGCTCAGCGGGTGGACGTGTCGCCCGCACCGGGGCCGACCACCGCCGTCCGGTCGGTGAGGCCGTTCGGAAAGCCGTCCCGCCAGCTCGCCCACCGAGGCTGCCAGCCCAGCTCGCGCTTGGCCAGCGCGTTCGACGATCCGCGGATCCGGGTCATCAGCGACACGACGACCTCGCCCGCCACCACGCGGGCGAGCCACGCCGGGATCCTGATCGGGTCCTTCGCGCCGACGGTCCGCGCGAACAGGGGCAGCCATTCGCGGACCGGCGCCGGATCGTCGTCGACGACGTTGTAGATCCCCGGCATGCCGCGATCGCACGCCGCGACGGTCGCGGCGGCGGCGTCGTCGATGTGCAGGAACGACCAGATGCCGGCGCCGTCGCCGACCAGCGGGAACCGCCGGCGGCGGATCATCTCCGCAACCTCGTCGGACGCGCCGGGCCCGTAGAAGGACCCGTAGCGCAGGACGATGCCTTCGACCCGATCCGCGGCGGGCACCACGCTCTCGAGATGCCTGATCGCCGCGAGGGTCTGCCGCTGGGCGGCCGGCGGATCCGGGTCCAGCGGGTCCCGCTCGGTGTGCACCGGCGCGCCGGAGCGGGCGTTCGGCCAGCCGGTGTAGCTCTGTGCGATGACCCGCCGCACACCCGTCGCCGCCGCCGCTGCGAGGAGGTTGTCGGTCCCCGCCGTCCGCAACGCGTTCGTGGTGGCGAACTGCGCGTCGAAGCGGCGCGGATTTCCCATCCCGGCGAGCGCGCTCATCTGGTGGACGATCACCTCCGGCTCGGCGCGGCCGACGACCTCCCCCACGGAGGTGGCGTCGAGCCCGTCCATCTGCACCGCCGCGGCGGCCCCGAGCGCGCGAAGCGTCTCCAGCCGGGCCGCGCTCCTGGTGGTCGCCACCACCTGGTGGCCGGCCGCCACCAACTGCGGCACGAGCCGCCGCCCGATCGCGCCGGCCGCGCCGGCGACGAGCACCTTCATCCTCACCACTCCCGTCCCATCCCGTTCGTGTCCCGTTCGTGCTGCCGCACTCAAGACGAGACGCCCTGGCGGGCTGTGACAGTCGGGGGGAGACAGGCGATCGGGCCGGTGCCGCGGGCCGAGCCGCGGCGTCGACCGGCCGGTGTTCGCGAACGGCGTCCCCGACATCACCCGATCGGCCGGCAGGCAGACAAAAGGACTTTCCGCCCGGACGGCCGCAGCACCTGACGGGGAACGCCGCCGGCAGCACGGGATGGGTCCGAGGTCAGCCCGCGGGCTGCTCGACGATCGTCTGCCGGTCGGTCGATCCCGGAGCGAGGAAGGCGAGCAGCCGGTCGCCCTCCACCTCGACCTCCCCGGCCGAACCCGGTGTCAGCCGCACGTGCGGGGACACGACCAGGCGGGCGGCGCCCCCACCGCCCCGGCGTCGGACCACCCGCCACGTCGCGCGGAAGTCGCCGTCGATCAGCACGGTCCCGGTACGCGCGCCGTCGCCGGGCGGCAGCGGCACCGGGCGACCGTCGGGAATGACCCGCAGCCGGTCGGCGTGGGAGAGCAGGAGATTGTCGTACTCGGGCAGGAACCGCACCGGGGCGGGGGTGTCCGGGTCGGGCCGAGGCGAGCCGTCCAGGTCGTACAGCTCCCGCCCGGCGTCGTCGCGAAAGACCCGCAGGTCCGGCGACAGCCGTTCGACGACCTCGCGCAGGCCGGACAGCCCCGACCACGTGCGGATGTCCGGAACGGTCGCGGGTCCGAACGCCGCGAGGTAGCGGACGACCAACTCCGCCACCGGCGTCGGGTGGTCCGCGTCCTCGCCGAGGAAGCCGCGGAACGTCTGCCAGCGGGCGGGCGCCCGGAAACCCCACACCCCGCGCGGCGGCACCTGCACCATGGGCTCGAGATAGGTGGCCGTGTAGGCGAGCGCCTCGGGCGGTGAGCCGGGAAACGCGTCGGAGAGGCGGCGCCCGAGCTCGACGCGGCTCAGCGCGGTCGCCGTGGCGAAGCTCCGGGTACGTTCGCGCACCGCGTCGAGGTCCACGCCGGGGACGAGCGCGGCAATGGGGGAGGACCGGTATCGGGCGGCGAGCATCGGCATGCACAGCGCTCGGATGCCCAGCGCGTCCCGCCGGGAGAAGAGGTGCACGGTGGCGCGCATCGCATGGGTGCGGACCAGCTCCCGGCGCTGCAGGGCAGCCCCAGCGGCGTCGGGGTCGAACCCGTCGAGCCGGCTCCAGAGCGCCACGTAGGGTGCGAGCGGCGCCTGGGCCTGCAGCCCGACCAGATGCTCGACGGCGTCCGGGGTCTCGCGATGCGATCGCTCGAGCAGCAGCTGGCGCGCGAGCGTCGCGCGGTTGAGCCGGCGACGATCCATGCGTTCGGTCATGGCGCCCAGCAGTCTTCCAGCCGAGCGGCACGACGACACAGGCCCGGACCGGGAATGCTCCCGTCCGGGCCTGTGCGGTGATGCTTCGGTCAGCCGGCTACCTGCTGCTCGCGGCGCGGCAGCTTCCATCCGGGGCGGACCCAGTGGCAGGTGTACCCGTCGGGATAGCGCTGCAGGTAGTCCTGGTGCTCGGGTTCGGCCTCCCAGAACGGGCCGGCCGGGCTCACCTCGGTGACGACCCGCCCCGGCCACAGGCCCGAGGCCTCGACGTCGGCGATCGTGTCCTCGGCGACCGCCCGCTGCTCGTCGTCGGTGTAGAAGATCGCCGACCGGTACGACATGCCGATGTCGTTGCCCTGACGGTTCTTCGTCGTCGGATCGTGGATCTGGAAGAAGAACTCGAGCAGGTTCCGGAAGGTCGTCACGCTCGGGTCGAAGGTGATCTCGACGGCCTCCGCGTGCGATCCGTGATTGCGGTACGTCGCGTTCGGCACGTCCCCGCCGGAGTAGCCGACCCGCGTGTCCAGCACGCCCGGCTGGCGCCGGATCAGGTCCTCCACACCCCAGAAGCAGCCACCGGCCAGAATCGCCTTGTTGCTGGTCATCGCCATCCTTCCTGTCGGGGGCGCGCGCCACCGCGGACGATCGGCGATCGACTCCGCCGGACACTCCACCCGGTCAGGTCAACAGTCCGGGGTCCCGAACTATTTCGCCACCGGCCCGCGTGAGGCGGCGCCCGCGGGCGGTTCGTCGTCGTGTGCGATATGGCCGAGCTGGCGCCAGATGAGCAGCACGAACACGGCGGAGCCGGCGAACGCGAACCAGAACGGCGCGGTGATCCCGAGATGCTGGGCCAGGACGCCGCCGATCGTCGAGCCGAGGACCAGGCCGCCGTACGTGCCGACCATGTTCACGCCGGTCACGCGGCCCTGGAGCTCGGTGGGGACGACCCGCTGCCGGACGGTGATCGACGTCGCGCCCCAGACGAACGCGTGCGCGCCGAAGACGAAGAAGACCGGCAGGGCGACCCAGGGGCTCGTGGTCAGCGCGAGCGCGAGATGGGTGAGCGTCTCGATGATCAGGCCGATCCGCATGATGTCGCCGAGGCTCGCCCACCTCGTGATCCGCCCGTACAGGCCGGTGCCGAGCAGCCCGCCGAGCGCGCCCACGGTGGTGATCAGACCGAACCCGACGTCGCCGAGGCCGAGCCGTTCGGTCGCGTACAGCACCAGCACCGACCAGGCGGCGCCGAAGGTGATGTTGAAGATGAAGATCGTCAGCACCAGGGTGCGCACCGCCGGGTGCCGCGCGGCCCACCGCACGCCCTCGGCGATGTCGCGGCCCAGATGCGGGCGCCGGCTCGGATCCCGCGCGCGGTCAGGCAGTCTCATCCGCGACACCAGGACGGCGCCGAGGGCGACCAGGCAGGCCTGAGCACTGAACGGCCACAGCGCGCCGACGGCGAACAGGGCCGCGCCGATCGGCGGCCCGGCGAGCTGGTTGAAGGTGACGAGCCCGGTCAGCACGCGCGCGTTGGCGGTCGCCAGGTCGCCGCGCTGGACGAGCATCGGCGCCAGGGTCTGGGTGGTGGTGTCCGCGAACACCTCGGCGGTGGACAGCACGAACAGCGTGACGAGCACGACGCCGATCGACGCGACGTCGCTGACGATCGCCAGCGCGAGCGCCGCCAGCACGACGCCCCTGAGGCCGTTGACGATCGTGACGATGAGGCGCCGGTTCAGCCGGTCCGTGAGGGCGCCGGCCAGGGGAGCGAACAGCAGCGGCGGCAGCCAATGAAACGTCGCCGCCAGCGCGACGAGGAACGCGTCGTCGGTCAGCGAGGCCACGAACAGCGGGCCGGCGGCCAGGGCGATGCCGTCGCCGAGATTGGTCACCCAGGACGAGGCCAGCAGCCAACGGAAGGCGACCCCCAGGCGGGACGGCGCCATCCTCTCCAGCAATCGGCCCACGATCGGCAGAGCCTAGAGCCGCGTCCGCTCGGCGTGCCGGGGCCGTTCGGTCGCCGGAGCGGGGCGGTCTCGATCGACGCTGCGCCGGTCGCGCCATACCGTTCGACGGGCGCGGCCTGGCCGGCACAGGGCGATCACGAGGCGGCGGTCGGGGCGGCCGTCGCGGAGAATCCGAGCGCGTGGATCACCCTGCTCACGTGCTGCACGTGACGGCGCCACCGACGCCCCGGAAGGAGCACGACATGACGGACGACATGACGCAGGCACGGCGGCGGGTGCTGCAGATGCGGCTCGTGGTCGAGGCGAGCGACTACGAGCGGGCCGTCGCGTTCTACCGGGACGTGCTCGGCGCCGAGGAGGAACTGGTCGTGCACGGCGACGGCGGGGAGAAGGTCACCATCCTGGACGTCGGCCGGGCCACGCTGGAGCTGTCGAACCCGGCGCAGATCGCCATGATCGACGACGTGGAGGTCGGCCGGCGCGTGGCGCCGCGGCTGCGGGTCGCCTTCGAGGTCACCGATACAGAGGGCGTGACAAGGGATCTCGTCGAAGGCGGGGCGGAACTGATCGCGGCCCCGGTGGTGACGCCGTGGCAGTCGGTCAACTCTCGGCTGTCCGCGCCGGCCGACCTGCAGATCACGCTGTTCCAGGAGCCCGGGGCCGCAGACCCGGGCTGATCCGCCGGCCGCGATCGCCGCACGGCCGGCCCGACCTGCCGCGGTCGGCGCCCTGCGTCAGCCGCCCGGTCCCGATGCCCCGCCCGTGGGCCGCGCGCCGGTGGCTGCCCCGCCCGGTCCGCCGCTCGGCGGGGCCCCGCCATCGGGTGCGCCGCTCGGGGCGCCGTCGGAACCACCGGCCCCGGGGGGGCGGTCGCCGCCGGTCGGGGCCGTGGTGGTGTCGACGCCGACCTCGAGCGAGACGGCGTACCCGCTCGTCGCGTCGCCGGTCACGGTCGCCAGCTGGGCAGCGCCGCCGTCGTCGCCGAAGACGTTGTCGCCCTGCAACGAGACCTGCGCGAGATTGCCCACCGACGCCTCGTACCCGGGCAGTGCGTAGACCTGCTCGCACGCGTCCTGCGGGAGCGCGACCTGGGAGGTCGCCAGGACCTGCGACACGTCCGTGATGCTCGCCTGGTCCGGGTACACCTCGAAGTGGATGTGCGGCCAGCGCCCGCTGTAGCACGCCGGGAAGATGCTGGTGAAGCGCACGACGCCGGAGGCGTCCGCCACCTGGACGCCGCGGAGATAGTTCTGGTCCTCGATGCCCGACGAGTACATCGAGTAGCCGCCCTCCCGCGTGCAATGCCAGACGTAGACGGCGACGCCGGCGAACGGCGCCCCGCCGCCGGCCAGATCGGTGATCGTCAGCTCGAGATCCATCGGTACGCCCTCGGCGGTTCCCGTCGCGCCGCCGAAGCTGGAGCGCAGGTCGCGGCGCACGATGCCCGTCTGCTCCAGCACGTCCGGCCCGTTGGACCCGTCGCCCGGGTAGGGGCCTGCCGTCTCGTCCGGGATCTCGTCGGACGCCGTCGCGGCACCCGACGCCGATGCGGCGGTCGAGCGCGGCGTCGACGACCCGGTCGCCGAGCCGGCCCCGCACGCGGCCAGGCCGAGCGCGGCGGCGCCGATGCCGACGGCGCGCAACATCCGGCGCCTGGTCAGCAGGGTGGCGACGTCGAAGCCGAGGCCCTGGTCGACGACCTCGTCGTCGGGCCGCACCAGCGGTCGGCCCTCGAAGGTCGGCGCCCGGTCCGGGCGGTGCGGGTGGCTCATGGGATCCCCGATCGATCGGTGCGGTGGTGTCCGGTGGTGACGACCACGATGTCGGGCATTCCCAGCCGCGGGCTGTTCCCCGGCTGTGTGCCGGCTGAGCGTCCGAACCGCCGGTCCGCGTGTGCTGGATTCATCGACCGATGTACTGTCGACCCGTGGCGAAGGGAGCCGTGCAGGCGGTGACCGACGGCGCCGTGCTGGCCCGGTTCGGCGCGGCGCTGTCGGACCCGACCCGCTGTCGCATCCTGCTCGCCCTCTCCGACGCCCCGGCGTACCCAGCGGACCTGGCGGACCTGATCGGCGTCTCCCGGCAGAGCCTGTCGAACCACCTCAGCTGCCTGCGCGGCTGCGGCCTCGTGGTGGCGGCGCCCGAGGGCCGGCGAGTGCGCTACGAGCTGGCGGATCGGCGCCTGCGCCACGCACTCGGCGATCTGCTCGGCGTGGTGCTCGCCGTGGACCCTTCGTGCTGCGCCGACGCCGGCGTGACGGGCAGCCGCTGATGGTCGCGGACAGGACGGCGGCGGCCGGCGGCTACCGCACCGCGCCCGGGCGGACGTCGGTGCTGATCCGGCGGGTGCGCTTGCTCGTCGGCGGCACCATCGCCTACAACGTCGTCGAGGCCGTCGTGGCGATCGCCGCCGGCTCGGTCGCGTCGTCCGCCGCGCTGGTCGGCTTCGGCCTGGACTCGGTGGTGGAGGTGACGTCCGCCGCGGCCATCGCCTGGCAGTTCTCCGCCCCCGACCCGCGCGGCCGGGAGCGCACCGCGCTGCGGATCGTCGCGGTCAGCTTCTTCGCGCTCGCGGCCTACGTCGGCGCCGACGCCCTGCTGGCGCTGTCGGGCTACGCCGAGCCCGCGCGGCCTTCCGGCGTCGGCATCGCGCTGGCGGCCGTGAGCCTGGCGATCATGCCGGTGCTGTCCTGCGCCCAGCGGCGGGCGGGCCGCGAGCTCGGCTCGCGCTCGGCCGTGGCCGACTCCAAGCAGACCATGCTGTGCACGTATCTGTCCGCCGTGCTGCTCGCCGGACTGGTGCTGAACAGCGCCTTCGGCTGGAGCTGGGCGGATCCGATCGCGGCGCTGGTCATCGCCGCGGTCGCCGTGCGCGAGGGCCGCGAGGCGTGGCGCGGGGACGGTTGCTGCGCGCCGACCGCCCCGCTGCGCGGCGCGCACGACAGCGCCGGGCGGCCGGACGGATCCGCGCCGGCCGGCGGGCCGCCGGCGCCGGCCTGCGACTGCTGCCCCCCGGCAACGGATCTCGGCTCGAATCGGGCATAAGCGGCCACGTCGGCGCCGTCGAACGGCTGGATCGGCGCCGCCTGTCCTGGATGCCGGACCCGCGAAGGTCCGCAGCTTCCAGGTCCAGTTGGCGGCGATGCGGACGGCGGCAACTCGGTCGGCACGGAACGACCATCCCGGCCGCAGCTGCCGGCCGGGATGTCGGTCCCGGGAGCGCTCGCGACGGCCGAGCCCGTCCAGGGACACTCAGTCCGTGGCCCTAGGCTCGGCGGATGCCGGAGCCGTCCTCCCCGTCCGATCCGTTCGCCGCCTGGCGGGCGTGGTGGGAGTCCGTCGGCGTGCGTGCCCCGCTGTCCGGGGACGTCACGCAGACCATCGAGGCCGCGCTGGCGCGGGCCATGGCCAACCAGGTGGGCCTGATCAACATCAGCTCCCAGGCGTCCGGCAATCCCGATCTCGAGCGGCAGATCACCGACCGGGTGGCGAGCTACGGGCGCCAGCTCGGTCGGCTGCTGGACGCCGTCGAGGTGCTGATCCGGGCCGCCGATCGACGCTCGCTCGACGACGACGACCGGCGCGCGATCGACGAGCTGCTCGCCATGCGCGCCGAGATCGAGGCGTTGAAGGACCGCGCGTCGAGCAGCCGGCTC
Source organism: uncultured Actinomycetota bacterium (assembly GCA_963844455.1). GTDB lineage: Bacteria > Actinomycetota > Actinomycetes > Mycobacteriales > Nakamurellaceae > Nakamurella. The sequence goes on along the minus strand of CAWJOH010000022.1, from coordinate 101,519 downwards.
GACCGCACCATCGCCGAGATCCGCGCGCTGCGCAGCGATCCCGACGGCAACGCGGCCGCGCTGGCGCGGCTCAGGGAGGAGCTGTCGTCGTGACCCGGCAGGCCGCTCGGCGGGCCGCGGGCGGACCACCGTGACGGCGCCCCGGCCCGACGACGCCGGCTCGGCCGGGCCGCCCGCGCCACCGCCGGCGGATGCCGACCCCAACCCGCACGGCCCCGGGTTCTCGCGTCCGCTCGCCGTGCTCGTCGCCGGCGCGTTCTTCATGGAGAACCTGGACGCGACGATCATCGCCCCCGCCGCCCCGGCGATCGCCGCGGACCTGGGCGTCGACCCGGTGCAGATCAACGTCGCGATGACGGCCTATCTGCTGACCGTGGCGGTGCTCATCCCCGGGACCGGTTGGCTGTCGGATCGTTTCGGCCCGCGGCGGACATTCACCGCGGCGGTCGCGCTGTTCACGGTCGCGTCGATCGCCTGCGCGTTCGCGCCCACCCTCCCGCTGCTCACGGCGGCCAGGGTCCTGCAGGGCGTCGGCGGCGCGATGATGGTGCCGGTGGGCCGGCTCGTGGTGCTGCGCACCACCAGGAAGAGCGCGCTGATCGCGGCGATCGCCTACCTCACCTGGCCGGCACTGATCGCCCCGGTGCTCGCGCCGGTCGTCGGCGGCTACCTCACGACCTTCCTGAGCTGGCACTGGATCTTCCTGCTGAACGTGCCGCTCGGCATCGCCGGCATCGTGCTGAGCCTGCGGCTCGTCCCCGGCATGCGATCGACCGAACCGGGACGCCTGGACTGGAAGGGCTTCCTGCTCACCGCGGTCGGCGTCGCCGCGCTGGTGATCGGCCTGGAGCAGATCGGCACCGGGCGGGCCAACTGGACGGTGGTGGTCGTGGCGCTGGGCATCGCCGCGCTCACCCTCGCCGGCGCGGTCGGCTACCTGCTCCGCAGCCCGGCGCCGCTGATCGACCTGCGGACGCTCCGGATCAGCAGCCTGCGGGCGTCCGTGGCGGGCGGCACGGTCTACCGGCTGGTGATCACCGCGATCCCGTTCCTGCTGCCGCTGTACTACCAGCTGGAGTTCGGCTGGACGGCCGCGCAGGCCGGCACGATCCTGATCGCCCTGTTCGCCGGCAATCTCGGCATCAAACCGCTGACGACACCGCTGATGCGGAGGTGGGGGATCCGCACGGTGCTGCTGGTCTCGGCCTCGCTCGGCGGCGCCTGCCTGGTCGGCATGGCGTTCTTCGTACCGGGCACGCCCGTGGCGCTGATGGTCGTGGTGCTCGCGCTGAGCGGCATCTTCCGGTCGATCGGTTTCTCGGCGTACAACGCGCTGGCGTTCGCGGACGTGCCCCACGAGTCGATGACCCAGGCGAACACGCTCAACGCGACGGTCCAGGGCCTCGCCGCCGGACTGGGGATCGCGGTCGGTGCCCTGCTCGTTCGGGTTGGCGAGCCGCTGTCCGGGGCGCTCGGGCTGTCCGGCGGGGCGGGGCCGGCCTACCAGGTCGCCTTCGTGCTGCTCGCCGTGATGATGGTCGCGCCGGTGGTCGAGGCGGCGCTGCTGCCGCGCGCCGCGGGCAGCGCGGTGACGGGACGCTGACCGCTCAGGCCACGTCCGTCGTGGTGCCGCGGACGATGAGCTCGGGGTCGATCAGCGTGTGGATCGTGGCCGTGGCCGGCTCCTCGATCCGCGCGAGCAGGGCCCGCGCGGCCGTGGCGCCGACCGTGCTGCTCCGGTCGTCGACGGAGCTGAGCGCGAGGAATCTGGACTGGGCGAGCGGCGAGTTGTCGTATCCGATCACCGAGACATCGCGCGGGACCGAGAGTCCCCGCTCCCGGATGGCCGCCATCGCGCCCACGGCCATGACGTCGTTGGCCGCGAAGATCGCGGTCGTGTCCGGGTACCGCTCGAAGAGCAGTGCCGCGCCCTCGTAGCCGTCCTGCTCCGTGGTGCCGCCCGCCTGGGTGATCAGCCGAAGCTCCAGCCCGGCCTGTTCGACGGCCTTGCGAAAGCCGATGCGGCGGTGGTGGGCCGGCCCGCCGGGCCCGCCGAGATGCCCGATGCGGCGGTGGCCGAGGCCCGCGAGGTGGGTCGCGGCGATCAGGCCGCCGCGCTCGTCGTCGCTGGCGACCAGGTCGGCCCCCGGGGGGACGAGTTCCCGCCACCCGGCGACGACCGTGGGACCGGACCAGCCGGCGAGCAGCGCCCTGGTCGGCTCGGCGGCGAACACCCTGCCGTCGACCTGCGGGGACAGGCTGTGCGCGCCGGGCTCCGGCCCCGTCGCCGGGGACTCGGTGACGGTCAGGTAGTACCCCTGCCCGGACAGCACCTCCTGCATGCCGCGGACGATGCCCACGAACGAGAGGTTGCGGTAGTCGTCGACGACGACCTCGATGTTCCGCGTGCGCGAGCTCGCCAGCAGGGTGGCCGCCTGGCTGGGCCGGTAGTCGAGGTCCGCGATCGCGGACAGCACCGCGGCGCGGCGGGCGGCGCTCACCCGGGTGGAACCCCGGAGCACCAGGGAGACAAGAGATTTCGAGACCCCCGCACGGTCGGCGACGTCGTAGATGGTCGGCCGGCGACCGTCCGCATCGCCCATCACGACCTCCCGCGATCGCCTGCTTGCCACCCTTTGACAGGACATTCTCGCCGTGCCATACTCTTGGAGCGCTCCAATTGTAGCGCTCCAACGTCCGGCGGTCCACCACGGGCTCGCCGTCCCTGCAAAGGAGAAGACATTGCCCGAGGGCCTGGGTGTCGCCGTCATCGGCGCTGGAATGGCGGGGAAGGCGCACGCGGCCGCGTACCGGACCGCGTCGGCGCTCTACGACCCGGTGCTGCCGCCGATCCGGTTGGTGTCGATCGGCGACGTGAACGCCGAGTTCGGCTCGCTGGCGGCGCGCCGCTACGGCTACGAGCGCAACGACACCTCGTGGCAGGCGATCGCCGAGGCCGACGACATCGACGTGGTCAGCGTCGTCATCGCCAACTCCCTGCACCGCCAGGTCGTCGAGGGCCTGCTGGCCGCCGGCAAGCACGTGCTCTGTGAGAAGCCGCTGAGCGACTCGCTCGCCGACGCCCGCGCCATGGCCGACTTCGCCGCTGCCGCCGATCCCCTCGCCCGCATCGGGTTCACCTTCCGGCGCACCCCCGGCATCGCCTACATCCGCGAGCTGATCACCACCGGCGTGCTGGGCAAGGTGCTGCACTTCAGCGGCCGCTACTGGACCGACTACGGCTGCAGCCCGCAGGCGCCGATGAGCTGGCGCTACAAGGGCGGCCCGGGCTCCGGTGCGCTCGCCGACGTCGGCAGCCACCTGAGCTACGTGGCGGAATTCCTCGCCGGCGACATCCGCGAGGTGTCGGGCGGGACCCTCAGCACGGTCATCGCCGAGCGGCCGCAGCCGCTGGGCGCCGTCATGGGCCACGACCACGCGGCCGTCAGCGATGTGTTCGAGCCCGTCGAGAACGACGACTACGCAGCGTTTTCCGTCGGGTTCGCCGACGGTTCCGCGGGCGCGCTCGAGGTCTCCCGAGTGGCCGCCGGGCACGCGAACAGCCTGATCTTCGAGGTGTTCTGCGAGAACGGCGCCGCGGTGTTCGATCAGCGCCGGCCGGCCGAGATCAGCCTGTTCCTGCACGAGGGTCCGACGTCGCAGCGCGGCTACCGTCAGGTGATCCTCGGCCCGGAGCACCCGTACCTCGCCGGCGGCCTGGCCATGGACGCGCCCAGCGTCGGCTTCGGGCAGAACGACGCGTTCGCCTACCAGGCCCGCGCGTTCCTCGAGGAGGTCGCCGGCATCGACGAGGGCGCATCGCTCCCGCGCTGCGCGACGTTCGAGGAGGGCGTGCACAACATGGAGCTGCTGGCCGCCGTCAGCGAATCGGCCGCCACCGGCGGCGCCCCCGTGTCCATCCCGGCCCAGCAGTCCGGCGCAATCCAGGAGAAGGTGTCCCGATGAAGCTCGGCGTCTACAACGCGATCCTGCACGACCGGCCGCTGCCGGATGCCCTGGCCGCCATCGCGGACCTCGGGCTGACCGGGATCGAGATCAACTCCGGCGGTTTCCTGCCCGCGGTGCACATCCCGACCTTCGACGACATCCTCACCAGTGACACCGCGCGCGACGACTACCTCGGCATCTTCGAGGGCACGGGCGTCTCGATCGCGGGGCTGAACTGCAACGGCAATCCGCTGCACCCGGACCGGGCCATCGGCGACAAGCACGCCGAGGACGTGCGGCGGTCGATCCGGCTGGCGAACCGGCTCGGTCAGCACCGCGTGGTGACGATGTCCGGGCTGCCGGGCGGTGAGCCGGGTGCGACCCGGACGAACTGGATCGTCAACGCGTGGAATTCCGCCGCGCTGGACGTGCTCGACTACCAGTGGTCGGTGGCGGCGCCGTTCTGGAAGGAGATCGACGCCCTGGCGGGTGATCTGGATGTGAAGGTGGCGCTGGAGCTGCACCCGCAGAACCTGGTCTTCAACACCGCGGACGTGTTCAGGCTGGTGGACAGAACGGGGGTGACGAACGTGGGCGTCGAGCTCGACGCGTCGCACCTGTTCTGGCAGCAGATGGATCCGGTGGCGGTGACCCGCGCGCTGGGCCCGCTGGTGTTCCAGGCCGCGGCCAAGGACGTCCGGATCAACGAGGAGCACGCCAGGCTCTACGGGGTGCTGGACAACAGCTTCCGGCGGCTGGACCCGGCCGAGCCGCGGGTGAACCTCGGCGGCGACGAGTGGGCGAACGAGTGGCCGAAGAACTCGGCGTGGGACTTCGTCGCGCTGGGCAAGGGCCACGACGTCGCGTTCTGGACCGAGTTCCTGCGCGCGCTGCACGAGGTCGATCCCGAGATGTTCGTGAACATCGAGCACGAGGACACCGAACTCGGCCGCATCGAGGGCCTCGAGGTCGCCGCGGCGGTCCTCAAGGAAGCCGACGCCGCCCTGAGCCGCGTCGCTCGACCACCGCCTGAACGGCGCTGCGTCGATCGACGCAGCGTCTCGGGCGCTCGGCACAATGGCGCGATGGCAGTCCCCGACGACTACCCGGAATTCAACGACCGCGGAGTTCCGCGGCGCGCGCTTCACCGAATCCGACCTCTCGGGCGCGTCCTTCCGGGACTGCGACCTGAGCCGGCTCAAGGTCGTCGACTCGTGGCTCGTCGACGTCGTCGATGTCCGGAGAGGTGCCGGAACTTCCGGGTGAACGACGTCGACGTCACGGAGTTCGTCGAGGCCGAGCTCGACCGGCGGCACCCGGAACGGGTCCAGCTGCGCGGCATCCGGTCCGCCGACGACTACCGGGCGCTGTGGGACACGCTCGAGCGGGCCTGGTCGGCGACGGTCGCACGCGCGGAGCGGCTGCCCGAGCAGGCCCGCTTCGACCGGGTCGACGACGAGTGGTCGTTCGCGGAGACGTTGCGGCACCTGGTGTTCGCGACCGACGCGTGGGTCAGCCGGCCGGTCCTCGATGAGCCGATGCCGTACCACCGGCTCGGCGTCACCCAGACGTCGTACCCGGCCGCGGAGGCCGCCGCGCTCGGCATCGACCACGACGCGCAGCCGACGTTCGCGGAGGTACTTGAGGCGCGCTCGTCCCGGGTGGCGGTGGTGCGCCGCGTCGTCGACGGGCTCACGGACGCCGAGCTCCAGCGGATCTGCGAGCGCGCGCCGGCGCCCGGGTACCCGGAGAAGCCGCGCACGGTCGGGAGCTGCCTGCGGGTCGTGATGACGGAGGAGTGCGAGCACCGCCGTTACGCGGTGCGCGATCTCGCGGTGCTCGAGGCGCGTCGCTGACCGGGGCGGAGAAATCAGGCTGTGTATGCCTGGTGGATGTCGGACGTGCAGAACGCGGTGACGCCGACCATTTGCGGGCCGCTCGCGATGCCGGTGCCGTATCCCACCACGTAGCCATGACCGCCGCCGCGGACCGCGGGCGAGAGGATCGCCACGCCGTCGCCGCGGGACGCCTGCACCTGCACGCCGTTGATGGACATCGAGCCGGTGTAGGCCTGGTTGACGAGGTAGGGATGGTCGAGAGGGCAGACGAACGGCGAGACGTCCACCTCGTTGCCGACGAACTGCGTCGGCATGCTGGTGATCTGGACGATGCTCGGTGCCGAAGCCGGCTCGGCCGCGGCGGCGGATCCCGCCGTGATCCCGGCGATCGCCGCGCAGGCGAGACGGTGCCGACGACGGTAGCGAGCTTGTTCATGTCAGGTCCTTCGGGTGGGGCGGCCCCGGGGTGGGGCGCGATGTGCATCAGAATCCCCTGCGGCGCAGCGGGAATCGCCCGGCGACCGGGGGAGGTGCCGGATGACGCCGGTCCCCCCGATCGGTGGACCCGGCCGTGGCGGGGGGACGGTCCGCGTTGTCCGGCCCGCGCCCCGATCTCGCCGGCCACCGGATCGGGTTCGCGGGCGAGCGGATCGCCCGGTCGTGCGCGCGGTCAGTCGGGCAGCAGCTCGATCCAGCCGCGGATGTCGTCGGCCGTCTCCGTCGCCGCCAGGTCGGGGTGATCGGCGGCGACGTGCACCTGGATCGCCACGATCACGTCGTCGTCGCTGTCGCCCCTGGCGGTGAACCCGCACTCACACCGGACCTGCCGTTTCATCTCGACCTCCGGCGCTATTGTCGGTGAGCGGAGCGTCGGGGATCGAGGTGGGTCCGGCCGAGATCGGGCCCGTCGAACTCGGACCGGGGCCGAGGTGGTCGTGCCAGGTGGACGAGGTGCGTGGCGTCGTGCGGGACGATCGGCTGCAGTTCTGCGGTTCGTTCGTCGTCGAGCTGCACGGCCGGCGGGTGAGCCCGGCCTTCCCGGGACGGCAGGCGCGGATGCTGTTCGCCGCGCTGGTGCTGGCCCGGCCGCAGCCCGTGTCCCGGGACACGCTCACCGACGTGCTGTGGGACGACTCGCCGCCGGCGGCGGCGGCCACCGCCTTGAACGTCCTGGTCTCGAAGGTGCGCGCCGCGGTCGGCGCGGATGTCGTGCGCGGCCGGTCCCAGCTCGCCGCCGCGCTGCCGGAGTCGGCGATCGTCGACGTCGAGGTGGCGATCTCGGCGGCGCACACCGCGGAATCCGCTGCCGCGGCCGGAGACTGGCGGCGCGCCTGGACGGCCGGACTGGCCGCGCAGCTCGTGACCGCCCGCGAGTTCCTGCCCGGGGCCGCCGGGTCGTGGGCGGACTCGTGGCGCCGGCGGCTGGCCGACGTCCGTGTCGGCGCTCTGGAGAGCTACGCCACCGCCTGCCTCGGTATCGGCGGGTCCGAGCTGCCCGGCGCGGAGCGCGCGCTGCGCGAGCTGGTCGCCGTCGCGCCGTTCCGGGAGACCGGCCACCTGTTGCTGATGCGGACGCTCGCGGCGCGGGGCAACGTCGCCGAGGCCGTCGCGGCGTACGAGCGGCTCCGGGTGCTGTTGCGCGACGAGCTCGGCGTCAGCCCCGGCCCGGCGATCCAGGACGCGTACGCCGACCTGCTGGGGTGACCGCCGCCAAGGTTGCGCCAACCGGACCGCAAGGTCGGTCCAGCACCGCGGCAAGATCCGCGGAGGACGCTGTCGGGCAACGGAAGTCACCGCCTGCCCGAGGAGAACACCATGACCACCACCGATGTCGAGACCGTGCCGGAGGACGTCAGCACCCTCGTCGGCCGCTTCGTGTCCGACCTGGGCGGCACCCTGACCGCGGGCAACGTGCTGATCGGCGACCGGCTCGGCCTGTACCGCGCGCTCGCCGAGGCCGGCCCGCTGACCCCGGCTGAGCTCGCCGCCTACACCGGAACCGCGGAACGGTACGTCCGCGAGTGGCTCGCCGGGCAGGCGGCCGGCGGGTACGTCACGTTCCATCCGGGCACGGGCCAGTTCTCGCTGAACGCTGCGCAGGCGCTGGCGTTCGCCGACGACGGGCTGGCGCTGCCCGGCGCGTTCCAATTGGCCGTCGCCTGCCTCGACGACCGGCGCCCCATCACCGAGGCGTTCCGCACCGGATCCGGGATGCCATGGGGCGACCACGATTCCGGAGTCTTCGACGGGTGCGAGCGGTTCTTCCGCCCCGGCTACGTGGCGAACCTGGTGCCGTCCTGGATTCCGGCCGTCGACGGCCTCGAGGCCCGGCTCGCCGCCGGGATCCGCGTTGCCGACGTGGGTTGCGGCCTGGGCGCGTCGTGCCGGATCCTGGCGGCCGAATACCCGGCGACCCGGATCGACGGGTACGACTCGCACCCGCGGTCCATCGAACTCGCCCGCGCGGCGGCGGCGGATGCCGGGGTGTCGGATCGGTGCCGGTTCGCCGTCGCGCAGGCCGACGACTTCCCCGGCGGCGACTACGGTCTCGTCGCCACCTTCGACTGCCTGCACGACATGGGGGACCCGATCGCCGCCGCCACGCACATCCGGACCGCCATGGCCGCCGACGGAGTCTGGCTGATCGTCGAACCGTTCGCCGGCGCCTCGCTGGCCGACAACCTGACGCCGGTCGGGCGCATGTACTACTCGTTCTCGAGCTACCTGTGCGTCCCGCACGCCGTGTCCGAGGGCGCCACGGACGCGCTCGGCAACCAGGCCGGTGAGGCGCCCATCGCGGATGTGGTGCGGGCGGCCGGATTCGGCTCCTTCAGCAGGGTGGCGCAGACTCCGTTCAACATCGTCTACGCGGCGCGACCGTGACCCGCCCCCCGGCGCCGGCACCGGCCGGCGCCGGGTTGTTCCGCCTGGACGGGCGCACCGCGCTGGTCACCGGGGCGTCGTCGGGACTGGGCGCGCGCTCTGCCGCCGTGCTGCACGCGGCGGGGGCGGAGCTGGTGATCACCGCCCGCCGCGAGCACCTCCTGCGACGCATCGCCGAGCGGCTGGGCGACGGCGTGACCGTCCGGGCGGGCGATCTCACCGACCCCGGGTTCCGCGCATCGCTGGTCGGCTTCGCGGCCGAGCGACTCGGTGGTCTGGACATCCTGGTCAACAACGCCGGAGCGTGCGACGGCGGTCGCCTGGAGGATCGGCCGCTCGCCGCCGTCTCGGACGTCCTCGAACTGGACCTCGTCGCCCCGATCGACCTCTGCCGGCTGTGCGCCCCGCTGCTGTTCGGCCGGCCGGGATCGACCGTGATCAACGTCGCCTCGATCTTCGGCCTGATCGCGTCGCGGGCGCCGATGACGGGCTACAACGTCGCGAAGGGCGCGCTGGTGCAGTTCACCCGTCACCTCGCCGCGCAGTGGGGGGAGCGGGGCGTCCGGGTCAACGCCCTTGCGCCCGGCTTCTTTCCCACGGATCTGACCGGCGGCCTGGGCGAGCCGGCGCAGCGCGCGGGCATCGAGCGGCGCACGCTGCTCGGCCGCATCCCGCGGCTCGGCGAGATCGACGGGCCGCTGCTGTTTCTCGCCTCCGATGCCGCGAGCTACGTGACAGGGCAGATCCTCGTGGTGGACGGTGGCTGGACCGCGAGCTGAGCGGATCGGCCGGTGGACGCCGATCGCACCGGCGAAAGATGTCCCGCTGCCTGGCTTCGTGCACCTTCGGCACGGTAGTTTGCGGTCGACCCGCCCCCGACCACGGAATGCGGACGGTTCCATGCAGGACACCACGCGCCGGCTGCTGACCCGCGCCGTCGAGATCGCCGGGCAGGCGAGGGCGCACGGCAACCATCCCTTCGGCGCACTGCTCGCCGACGGCTCCGGGGAGATCCTGCTGACCGCAGAGAACACGGTCGTCACCGGGTCCGACGCGACCGGCCACGCCGAGACGAATCTCGTCCGGCTCGCCTCCGCCGCACACACCCAGCAGGCGTTGCGTGCGCTGACCCTGGTCACCAGCACCGAGCCGTGCGCCATGTGCGCCGGCGCCATCTACTGGTCGGGCATCGGGCGCGTCGTCTACGCGCTGTCCGAGGCGGAGCTGTACGCGATGACGGGCGACGATGCCGAGAACCCCACGCTCGAGCTGCCGTGCCGGACGGTGTTCGCTGCCGGGCGGCGCGAGATCGCGGTCGAGGGACCGTTCGACGTCGAGGCGGCCCGTGCCGTGCACGAGGGCTTCTGGGTCCGGCCGGCCTGACCCTGCCGCCCTGACCATGCCGCCCTCGACCCTGCCGCCCCCGATCGGTTCCGATCCCGGGCTCAGTCCGGCGGCGGGAAGATCGTGTCGATCTCCGCGAGATCGTCGGCGGTGGGCCGGTAGTCGGCCGCCGCCGCGTTGGCGACCGCCTGCTCGGCCGAGGTGGCCCCGGCGATCACGGATCCGACCACCGGCTGCGCCAGCAGCCAGCCGAAGGCCACCTGGAGCATGCTCAGCGAGCGCGCGTCGGCGAACGCCTGCAGCCGCTCGAGGGCGTCCCACGGCGCCGTCTCCATCAGCTGGGGCTTGATCTCGCGCAGCCGGCTGCCCTCGGGAGCGTGCTGGCGGCTGTACTTCCCGGTGAGCAGGCCGTTGGCGAGCGGGTAGAACGGCAGCACGCCGACGCCGAACTCGGCCGCCGCCGGAATCAGCTCGCGCTCGAGATCCCGGTTCAGCAGCGAGTAGTGGTTCTGCGCCGCGACGAACGGCGCGCTCCGGCGGTCGCGCGCGAGCCAGGCAGCGTGTGCGACCTGCCACCCCGCGAAGTTGGACGAGCCGATGTACCGGACCTTGCCGGCGATCACCAGATCGTCGAGCGCCGCGAGCGTCTCGTCGATCGGGGTGAGCGGGTCGGGCTGGTGGAACTGGTACAGGTCGATCCAGTCCGTCTGCAGCCGTCGCAGCGAGTGCTCCACCGCGGTCCTGATGTACCGGCGCGACCCGCGGGCGCCGTCGTCCGGACCGTTGGCGCCGCGCGCGTCCATGCCGAACTTCGTGGCGACGACGACGCTCGATCGCCGCGTGCCGAGGGCCGCGCCCAGCAGCTCCTCGCTGCGGCCCGGCGGGTCCCCGTAGATGTCGGCGGTGTCGAACAGCGTGATCCCGGCGTCCACCGCGGCCTGCACGACCCGCGCCGCCACCTCCGGCGACTCCGTGTCGGTCCTGGCCCGCCCGAGATTGTTGCACCCGAACCCGACGCTCGACACGGCCAGGCCCGACCGGCCGAGCCGGCGCAGCCGACGATCACCCATGGCGGCAGCATACGAAGCCGGCGCCGTCCGCGTGCGGTCGGGACGTGCGGTCGGGACGTGCGGTCGGGACGTGCGATCGGTGGCGGCGCGAGGAGAGCGGCGCTGCCGGCCCGCCCGGAAACGTCGGCGAGCCGACCGGACACCTCGGCGTGCGCCGATCCGAGCCGCGCGGACCGCGCCGTCGGTGCACCGCCACCATCGGTAGAGTGCCGACCGAGCCGGGGATGATCACGCGCTGTTCACCGAGGGGTGCCCGCCTGATGAAGCTGTACTTCGACGACGCCGAGTTCGACTACCAGGTCCAGCGGACGGTCGCCAAGGCCGCCTACGGCTGCGTCGACATCGGTGAGGTCTTCGCGATCTGCGCGCGGATCACGCCGCGGGACTACGACAGCTGGTACGCGCAGTGGTTCGCCGCCGGCGAGTCCAACCGGCAACTCGCGGAACGAGAAGTCGCCCGCGGCAACACCTTCAGCGCGACGCAGGCGTACCTGAGGGCCAGCGAGTACTTCCGTTCGGCCTACTTCTTCAGCCGCCGCGACATCGACGGCGAGCCGCTGCAGCAGGCGTGGCACGGCCAGCGGGACACGTTCCGCCGAGCCGTGGACTTCCTGCCGGTGGCCGCCGAGCGGGTGCAGATTCCCTATCAGGACGTGCATCTCGAGGGTTACGTGTACCGGGCGGCGTCGGCCGACCCGGCCACGCCGGCGCCCACGGTGCTGATCCCGTGCGGATACGACTCGTCGCCGGAGGAGCTGTACTCGCTCGGTGCAGCCGAAGCGGCGCTGCGGGGCTTCACCTGCGTCACGTTCTCGGGGCCGGGGCAGGGCGAGATGCTGTACGAGCGCAAGATCGGGTTCCGGCCGGACTTCGAGGCGGTCGTCGGGCCGGTGATCGACTACGCGCAGGCCAGGGCGGACGTCGACGGCGAGCGCATCGCGCTGATCGGCCGCAGCTTCGGTGGGTACCTCGCGCCGAGGGCCGCATCGAAGGAACCCCGGCTGAAGGCGATCGCCGCCGATCCCGCGCAGTTCGACATGGGCGCGGCCTTCAGGACACTGATGCCGCCGCCGATGCTCGCCCTGTTCGAGGCCGACGACCCGGCCTTCGACGACGCCGTCTGGCGGGCCTACCCGGGCGTGCACGGCCAGGAGTACTGGCTGTCCAGGGCGGCGACCCACGGCCTGTCCACGCCGCTCGAGTACGCGCACGAGATGCAGAAGTACACCGTCGACGTCGAGGCCATCACCTGCCCGACCTTCGTCTCCTACGGCGAGGGCGACTTCGCCCAGGTGGCGACGAAGGCGTTCTACGACCGGCTGACGGTGGCCAACAAGCAGTTCGTGATGTACCGGGACGCCGACGGCAGCGGGGGGCACTGCGAGGGCATGGGCCCGTCGCGGTACTTCGCGGACGTCTTCTCCTGGCTGCGCGACGCGATCGGCTGACCGGCCGTGCCGCAGATCCCCCGCCGCCTGCGCTACGCGTGGGGGCAGGTGCGCCGGCGGGTGTCGGTCCCCGTGACGATCACCGACCCACCGGCCGGAATTCTGTTCGAGCGCGACGTCGAGGTGCCGATGCGCGACGGCGTCGTGTTGCGGGTCAACGTGTTCCGCCCGCACGACGGCGGGCGGCACCCGGTGATCCTCTCGGCGCACCCGTACGGCAAGGACGCGCTGCCGAAGCCGCGTCGCTCCGCCCGGGGCTACCGCGCGCCGGTGCAGTACCACATGATGCAGACCGGGCCGGTCACGCACTCCGCCTGGACCAGCTGGGAGGCACCCGATCCCGCGCACTGGGTGCCGCGGGGGTACGTGGTGGTGAACGCCGACCTGCGTGGCTGGGGTCACTCCGACGGCGTCGGGTACCCGCTGACGGAGCAGGAGGGCAGGGACGGCCACGATCTCGTCGAGTGGGCGGCCGCGCAGCCGTGGAGCACGGGCCGGGTCGGCATGAGCGGAGTGTCCTACCTGGCGCTGAGCCAGTGGGCGGCGGCATCCGAGCGCCCGCCGCACCTGTCGGCCATCGTGCCGTGGGAGGGCTTCACCGACCTGTACCGCGACTGGGCGCGACCAGGCGGCGTCCGGGAGAACGGCTTCTTCACGATGTGGACGGCCGGACTGCGGATCGGCACGGGCAGGAAGGTCGACTTCGGCGCCCAGGCCCGTCGGCGGCCGGAGTTCGACGACTGGTGGGCGGCGCGCAACCGGTCCGTCGATGCGATCGACGCGCCGGCGCTGATCTGCGGGAGCTTCTCCGATCAGAACCTGCACAGCCGCGGCTCGTTCGAGGGCTTCCGCCGCATCGCCTCGCAGCACAAGTGGCTGTACACACACCGCGACCCGAAGTGGTCGGCGTACTACTCGAGCGACGGGCTCGCCGCGCAGGAACGCTTCCTCGACCACTTCCTGCGCGGGGCGGACACCGGCATCCTGCAGCGGCCGCCCGTCCGCGTCGAGGTCAGGGAGGATCGCGCCACCGTCACGTCGGTGCGCGAGGTCGCCGACTGGCCGCCACCCGACACCGCCTGGCGCACCGTGTATCTGCGCGCCGGGGTCGGCGCCGCCGACGGCACGCTCGAGGTCGACCCGCCGACTGCCGCGGCCTCCACGTCGTTCCGGATCCGCCGTGGCCGCGCGAGTTTCACCCATCGCTTCGAGCGCGACACGGAGATCGTCGGGCCCATGGTGGTGCGGGTGACGCTGTCCGTCACCGGCGCCGACGACGTGTCGGTGTTCGCCGGCGTCCGCAAGTTCCGCAACGGCCGGGAGGTGACCTTCCACGGCTCCTACGGCTTCCCGGGCGATCTGGTCACGCACGGCATGCTGCTGGCCTCGCACCGCCGCGTGGACCCCGAGCGGTCCCTGCCCCACCGGCCGTATCACCCGCACATCGCGCGGCAGCCGCTGACGGCGGGGGAGCCCGTCGAGCTGGACCTGGAGCTGATCTCGTCCGCCACCCTGTTCCGCGCCGGAGAGGAGCTCCGCCTGGACCTGCAGGGCCGGTGGCTGTTCTCGCGCAACCCGCTGGTCGGGCAGTTCCCGCCGGCCTACGCGGCGGTCGGCCGCGGCGGGACGTGCACGATCCACACCGGGGGCATCCATCGGGGGTCGCTGCTGCTCCCGGTTGCCCCGGACGCGGGCGGTCCTCAGCGGTAGCGCGGGTTGTCGAGCAGGGGCTGCAGTGCGATCTCCGCCGCGCCGACGAGGCCCGGAAGGTCGAGTTCCTCCCGCCGGAGCTCGACCTGCGCGGCCCGGCCGAGGAAGGACCGCCGGGCGACGCCGTCGCGCAGGTCGCCTCCGGCGGCGGTCAGCAGGTCGGCATGGAGGCCGCCGAGGACGATCCGATCCGGATCGAGGACGTTGATCAGGGTGGCCAGCCCATCGGCCAGCCGCGCGGTGATCCGCCGAACGGCCGCCCGCGCCGCGGGATCCGTCCCGGCGGCGGCGATCACCGTCCTGGCCACCTCGAGCCGCGGGGTCGCGCCGCCGAGCCCGGCCGCGTCGAGCAGCGCGGCGGGATCGGCCTCGACCTCCAGGCAGCCGGTGGCGCCGCAGTGGCAGGGGCGTGTTCCCGCCCGCACCGGGATGTGGCCGACCTCGAAGGCGTATCCGGCGCTTCCGAGCTGCAGGCGGCCGTCCACCACCAGCCCGCCGCCGACGCCGGCCTGCCCGGTCATCACGTAGAACATCTGGGCGGTCGCGCGGCCCGCGCCGTGCCGGGACTCGGCGAGGGCGGCCAGGTTCGCGTCGTTGCCGACGTGCACCGCGATGCCGGGGTGGCCGTGGCCGGCGAGGAGCCCCGCCAGCATCCGCCGGACCGGTACGGCCGCCGGCCAGTCCAGGTGCAGCGCCGCCTGCGCCGTGCCGTCGAGGGTGACCGCGGAGGGCACGGCCAGCCCGATCCCGATCCGCAAGCGTTGCCCGGCATCGAGTCTCGCGGTCAGCTCGGCGGCGACCAGGCCGAGCACCGCATCGGGGGAGGCCGGCCGCGGCAGCGCAGTCTCGGTCACGTCGAGCAGCTCACCGCCCAGCCTGGCCTCCGCGACCAGCAGCGTCTCCGCCTGTATCTGCGCCGCGAGCACGGTCGGCGCGCCGGGATGGACCGCGATGGCGTGCGACGGCCGGCCGGTGGCCGGCCCACGGGGAGCGCCGCCGCCCGCTGGCGCGCTGCGGACGAGCTCGAGGTCCGCGAGCTCACGCAGGACGTGACCGGTCGCCGTGCGGGTCAGGCCCAGCTGCTCCGTGAGGTCGGTCCGCAGCGTCGCCCGGTGACCGTGCACCAGGCTCAGCGCGCGCGACAGCGACGTCGCCGCGCGCGCCGCGGCCGGGTTTGGTCGAACGGTCGCCATGCGCCTAGTGTGCCTTTGTGAAGCAAATGGACAAAGCCACCGGGGGCGCCGTGTCGCAGCCGGCGCTCGTCCGCGACCGGCTGACCCTCGTGCTGTATGCGGTGCTCGGCCTGCAGGGCTTCCTGCTGAACGGCATCGGGGCCGTGCTCGCCCCGCTGCAGGACCAGCTCGGCGTCACCCGCGCCGAGGTCGCGTTCTACCCGAGCCTCTTCGCGCTCGCGCTGATCGCGATGGGGGTGGTCGGCGGCCCCGTGGTGCGCCGGATCGGCCACCGGACCGGGCTCCTCACCGCGATCGTCGGGCTGACCGCGGGGGCGCTGCTGCTGGCCTCCGCGAACCGTCCGCTCACCCTGGTCGGCGCGGTCGCGCTCGGCCTCGGCTCCGCGCTGCTCATCCAGCTCGTCCCGGCGGCGCTCAGCGGCCGCCATCCCGGCCTCACCACCGTCGTGCTCGGCGAGGCCAACGCGGTCAGCAGCTTCGCCGCACTCGTCGCGCCGGCGGCCGTCGCCGCCGCGCTCGCGCTCGGCATCGGCTGGGCCGCCGGATATCTCGTGCCGGTGCTGCCGGTTGCCGTCGGGCTGCTGGTCGTCATCCTGCTGCAGCGGAGGGACTGGGAGCGGAACGCGGATCGGGCCGGGAGCGAGGCGGAGCCCGCCGCCGGTCCCGGGCTGGAGCCGGGTCGGCTGCTGCCCCGGTGGACCGCCGTGCTGCTCGCCGTCAGCGTCGAGTTCTGCCTGGTGTTCTGGGCGGCGGAGGCGTTCGCCGACTGGCACGGCGCATCCGACGCGGCCGCGCCGGCGCTCGCGGCGCTGTTCCTCGTCGGCATGGCCGCCGTGCGGGCGGCGTCGTCGCGGCTCACGGCCGGCCGGCACCCGCTGGCCGTGGTGGTGGCGAGCAGCGCCGTGGCGCTGCTCGGATTCGCGGTGTTCTGGGCCGTGCCGGTGACGATCGGCGCCGCCGTCGGCCTGCTGGTCGCCGGCGGGGGCGTGGGCCTGCTCTATCCCGCGACCATCGGGCGGCTGGTCGCGGCGTGGCCGCAGGACCGGGACCGGGCGGCCGCCCGGGGTGCGCTCGCCTCCGGGTTGGCGATCGGCGGGGCCCCGTTCGTGCTGGCGGCCGTCGCCGACTGGATCGGCCTGCGCTCGGCCTACCTGATCGTGCCGGGCCTGCTCGTCGTCCTCGCTGTGTTCGCCGCGGTCACGCTGCGGAACGCACGCAGCACTGCGGCGTGACGTCCGCCGAAGGTCACTCGGCGGTGTCCGCAGCCGGATCGGGGGCGGGTTCGATCACCAGCGCGCGGCCCTGGTATCCGGCCAGCGGCACCACCAGATGGCTGTCGGTACCGACGGTCCCGCGAAATCCCTCGTCGAGCCCGTCGAGAACTCGCGCGCCCGCGCGCAGCTCGGCCGAATGCACGTCCGCATCGACGCCGTCCGGGGAGAAGTTCAGCACCGTCACCTGGATGAGGCCCTGGGCCACCCGGCTGATCAGCACCAGCACGGGCGGATGCGAGACCTCCGGCACCTCCAGCAGCTGACCGGTGGCGATGCCGAGCCGCTTGCGCACGTCGAGCACGCGGCCGAGCTGCCGCGCGAAGGACGACTCGTCGGCGAGCTGCTCGGGAAGCGTGCCGTAGAGGCTGCGTGCCTTCGGCATTCCCGAGGTCGACGTGAGGGCCGACGGATTCACCCCCATCAGGTCGTGCGCGCCGCGGTGGATCCACCGGGTGTCGCCGTCCGCGATGATCGGCCCGACCTGGCTCTGGTCCAGCGTGACGTTCCCGGTCAGGTCCCACCCGGACAGGGCGAACACGCCTG
This sequence comes from uncultured Actinomycetota bacterium, assembly GCA_963844455.1. Classification (GTDB taxonomy): domain Bacteria; phylum Actinomycetota; class Actinomycetes; order Mycobacteriales; family Nakamurellaceae; genus Nakamurella. The sequence goes on along the minus strand of CAWJOH010000022.1, from coordinate 84,268 downwards.
GCTGCAGCGCGTTGTACATGGCCAGCAGGAGATGCCCGCGCCGGATGGCGGCCACCTCGTCGTCCGTCGCCGCAGATGGGTCGGTGACGCCCTGCGTCGCGGCGATGATGGACGCCGTCGTGCACGCGATGCCGTTCTGGGTGAACACGAGGTTGTAGTCGACGGCGGGGGCGGTCAGCTTGTCCCGCAACGTCTGCCGGATGTGCTCGGCCAGGTCGGAACCGAGATACTCCTGCCCGCCGAAGGTGTAGATCTCGTCCTTGTGCCGCGTGGCGAAGTGCACCAGCTCGTAAGTCATCTCGTCGTGATTCTGCAGCGCGTGCACCAGCGACGCCTGGTCGACGCCGATGCTCATGGCCTCGCGGAGGGTGAGCCGCAGGAACTCGGTGTCGGCGGTGACGAAGGCGTGGTGGTACGCGGGCCGCGTGACGAAGTCGTACGAGAGGTCGGGCCCGGCCTCGGATGTGGCCTTGATGTCGTCGATGGTCAGGTTCAGTTCCTGGAAGGTGAAGCCGCCGACCTTGCGCACCATGCTGCCGATGAGCTGGTTCGCGGCCTCGGACAGCGGGTGTCCCTCGGACCACGCCGGCTTCTCCTCGGCGCTCTTCTCGACCCCGAGGAAGCCGTTCGCGTCCAGGCGGAGCCCGCCGGTGCCGAGGTCGACGAGCGAGTGCATCGCGTCCCCGATGACGAGGCGCATGCCGGCGAACGTCGGGTCCAGCCAGTTGATCGACGGCTGACCGGACTTGAAGTAGTGCAGGTACACCCAGCGCCGCAGCCTGCCCGTGGTGTCGTAGACGGGACGCGTGGCGCTCCAGTTGGTCTCCTTGACCCCCGGCTCGTAGAAGATCACCCGCTGCAGCTGGCCGATGATGTATCCGGTGTCCTGCAAGGCCTTCTCGGCCGCCGCGTCGATGTTCACCGAGTCCCGCCCCGGCGGGACCTCCGGCAGCAGGTGCCAGTCCTCCTCGGGGATGTCCACCATGTGGTAGATGCCCGGAAAGTCCTTGTGGTTCATCTCGGCCAGCCGGAAGTCGGCACCCTTGCCGGTGTGGCCGGGCACGATGTCGTCGATGATGACGCCGCCGTGCGCCAACGCCTCGGCGCACATCACGCGGAAGTCCTTCTCGGTGCCGAACAGCGGGTCGAGCGCCATGCTGATCCGGTCGAAATGCCCGTCCACGCTGGGCGTGTACTCCCAGCCGCTGATGCCGCCGGCCCGCTTGACCGGGCCGATGTGCACGGCCTCCACGCCGATCTGCTCGAACGCGGACCACAGGCCCTCGTCGCCGAGTGCGGAGAGAAACGACTGGCCCGGTGCCGTGATGAGGGACAGCGGGTACGCCGTGAACCACACCGAGGCGCGTTCCACCGCCGCGCGCGGGTTGGGGTAGGCGTACGGGTTCAGCCACATCCCGGCCTGGCCGGACAGCTGGCGGCCCATCATGTTGGCGTCGCCGAGCATGGACATGTCCTCGAGCCAGTTCACGTAGGCGCGGTTGCGGCCGTCCGCTGCGAACGGCGGGGGCGACTCCGGCATGGTGCGCAGCCGCGCCCGCGGACCCAGCGCCCGCGGCCGCGCCGGGTAGAACTGCTCGTCGAAGGAGATCTCGGGCGCGATCTCGGCCGGCTGGTCGTTCGCAACCGTGCCGGCGGGGTTCCCGGGAGCCGGTTCGGCGCCTGCGTCCGCCTCCGGCACCGCCCCGGCCGTCGCCCGGTCATCGTCCAGCGTTGTCACGAAACTGGCCTCCTCGCGCGAGTACGGACCGCCGTCCGGATCCGGGCGACGGCCGGGCGTGGCGTCACTCCGACGGTCGCGGTTGCCGGCGAGCCGTGCCGACCCTAGATCAGCGCGACCGGGCACGCCCTCTCCGATCCTGTTCCCCCACGTCCTGTTCCCCCGCGGCGGGCCACCGTAACGGCTCGGTGCCGCGACCGACCGTCGACGCCCGGTGGGCAGCCGACAACGCCGGGTGGTGCCGGCACCAGGAATGATCGGGCTGTGGACGTGCTGCCGTGGGTGTTCGCCGCTGCCGGGGTGGCTGCGCTCGTGTCCGCGATGTTGCCGGCGGCCCTGCGGCGGCTGCCGCTGTCCGAGCCGGTCCTGTTCCTCGGCGCGGGCGTGGTCACCTGGTTGATCCTCGACGACCTGTTCACGCCCGACCCGGTTGCCTCCGGCGGGGTGACGGAACATCTGACCGAGGTGTGCCTGATCGTCGCGCTGATGGGTGCCGGTCTGGCGATCGATCGACCGGTCGGCTGGCGCGGCTGGCGCAGCACGTGGCGGCTGCTGCTGATCACCATGCCCGTGACCATCGGCGCGGTGGCCCTGCTCGGCTGGTGGGCGCTCGGCCTCGGCCCGGCGGCCGCGCTGCTGCTCGGTGCCGCCGTGGCCCCGACCGATCCGGTGCTCGCGTCCGACGTGCAGGTCGGTGAGCCGTCCGACTCGCCGAATCAGGAGGACGAGGTCCGCTTCTCGTTGACCTCCGAGGCCGGCCTCAACGACGGGTTGGCCTTTCCGTTCGTGTACGCCGCGATCGCCATCGGGCTGACGGGTCTCGGCCCCGGCGAGTGGTTCTGGTCGTGGCTGGCCGTGGATCTGCTCTACCGCGTGGTGGCCGGCGTGGCCTGCGGCTGGGCGATCGGGTGGTTGCTGGGTCGGTTGATCTTCCGGCGGGCTCCCGGGGTCCGGCTGGCCGAGACCGGGGACGGGTTCGTCGCACTGGCCGCGACGTTCCTGGCCTACGGCATCACCGAGCTCGTCGAGGGGTACGGGTTCGTCGCCGTCTTCGTGTGCGCGTGCGCGATCCGGGCCGCGGAGCGCGAGCACGGCTATCACGGCGTCATGCACGGGTTCATCCAGCAGATCGAACGGCTCCTGACGGTGGTTGTCCTGGTGCTCCTGGGCGGGGCGATCGCCCGTGGCCTGCTCGCGCCCTTGACCGTTCCGGATGTGGCGGTCGCCGCCGCGTTGGTGTTCGTGCTCCGACCGGTTTCCGCGTGGCTGGCCCTGTTCGGCGCGGCCGGGCGCATCGAGGATGCGCCGCCGCGGAACCTGATGCCCCGGGAAAGGGCTGCGGTCGCGTTCTTCGGCGTACGCGGGGTGGGGACGATCTACTACCTGGCGTTCGGCCTCAACCACCTCGGAGACTCGGAGGACACCGCTCGGCTGTGGGCGATCGGCGGCCTGGTGATCACCCTGTCCGTGGTGGTGCACGGCGTGACGGCCAAGCCCGTCATGCGGTACGTGGACGCTCGCCGGCGGGCACGGGGAGGGCGGTGACGTCGGTGACGGTGGCGTGGGTGGTCGGGGCGACCGTCCCGCTGCGCACCATCGGTGTCGGGGCGTCGCGGTCGCCGGCGTCGACCTCGTGGCCATCCGCCTGGTCGCCGGACGGGTGGGTCGACGGTGCCGGCGAGCTCGCGGGCGCCTCAACCGGCGCCGGGCAGCGGGCGGTCCCCGATGCCGAGAAGGCTTGCGGTGAGGCGGCGGTCGCCGGGCACCGTGACGGCGCACACGACCAGCTCGGACGCCGGATCGGGGTTGTCCGCGGCCGTCCTGGACAGCGCCGTGCCCCGGACGATCTCGATGGACAGGGCTCCGTCCCGAGTCGGCTCCGTGGCGTTCGTCAGCGCCGCGACGAGGGCGCGGCAGGACTCGGTGGGGTCGCCCTGCAGGGCGGCGCGCGAGGCCACCCCGAACAGCTCCGTGGTGTGCGCGGCGGCGCACCGGACCGCCCGGTAACCCGTGCCGTCCCGCTCGCGGCACAGCGAGTACGCGCTCGCGGCCGGCCCGAACACCGCGTCCCGCACGGAACCGGCGTAGGGCTTGTCCTGCGGCAGGAGCGCGCAGGCCACCCAGCGCTGGCCGTCGGCATATTGCATGCGGTCCGGTCCGATGAGCCGGACCGTGCCGGCGGCGAGCGGGCGCCATCCGGACGCGGCGACGCCCGGCGCGGTCTCGCCACCGTCGTCCGACCCGCCGGGGAGCCCGAGGTAGGCGCGCGCCGGAGCCAGGCACGCCAGGGGCTCCGGCTGGCCGGTTCCGTTCGCCGGGAAGTCGTGCGCGTCGACGGCCACGGCCACGATCTCGCCGTGGCTGCGGTCCGCGCACGCGCCGACGGTGGCGGTGGCCGGCCCGACGGTGCTGTAGACCAGGGCGGAGCCGCCGGGGTCGAGGTCGCCCGTCAGGCAGTCGCCGACGGAGGGCGGGGGCGAGGCCGGCACGCGGGCCGGGTGCCCCGCCGTGCGCCGCCCCGCCGAGGCGGGCAGCAGCATCGCGGCGGCGAGCACCAGGAGGAGCAGCATGCCGCCCCAGGAGCGCCGGTTCACGGCGCGCGGCCGTGGCCGGTCGGCGGCAACGGTCTCGACATGGAAGGCACCACAACACACTTCGGGAACAGTCGGGCGGCGCGCCATGGAGTCGTCGGCGTCCGCTGCTGGCAACGGTAACCGAGGTGGCACCGCACGACGATCGGCCGTGACGGGCCGGCCGACCCAAGGAGCAGGTCGGTGCGGGCCGCCGGCGGCACCGCGGCGAATCGACACGCGGTCGCCGGGGAGTTCGCCGGGCGAGGTGCCCGTCAGGCCCGCGACGGCGGTCCGGCCGGCTCCGCCGGCGCCGGCTCGCCGGTTTCGGGCCTGCGGCGGGGACGGACGATCAGGAGCGTCGCGCCGACGGCGCCGGTCCAGGCCACGGCGACGGCGGCGATCAGGCCGTTCGACATGCCCGACAGGTAGGTGACGACGGCGCCGTCCGCGGCGATCCGGTTGGCGGCGTCGGCGCGCTCGGCCGCCGTGATCGGATGGTCGGCCAGCTGCCGCCAGCCCTCGTTCAGCAGGTCGGCGTGGTCGTCGGGCAGCTCGTTCAGCCCGGCGAGCGCCGCGGCGTGTGCCGCGCGGTACTGCGCCGCGGCGTCGAAGTCGATCAGCGCGGAATAGAAGACGAATCCGGAGACGTACAGGCCCGCGGCGAGGATGCCGAGCACGATCCGGAACCAGGTCGGGTAGTGCCAGCGCTTCATGACGCCTCCACGGGATGGTCGGCAGGGTCGGCCGTCCTCGACGCATGGTTTCGGGCGGTCGTGCCCGCGGCAACCGGCGGCCCCGGCTGGTTGCCGTCCGCATGCTCGGCGTGGCGCCGCCCCGGCGGTGTGCCCGGCGCGGGACGATGCGCCGGAGACGACGAAGGGATCCTCGGATGCGTCGAGTGGTGGCGATCGCGAACGGGAAGGGTGGCGTGGGGAAGACCACGCTCACGGCGGGCCTGGCCGGGCAGCTGGCGGCGTCCGGGCGGCGCGTGCTGGTGGTCGACACCGACCCGCAGGGCAACCTCGGCCGCGACCTCGGGTACGGGCTGCAGGAGGGCAGCAGCCTGGCGCTCGCGATCACCCACGGACTCGCCGTCGACGTGCACCGGAACGTGCGCGACCGGTTGGACGTGATCGCGGGCGGCCCGGCGCTGTGGGACGTCGCGCCCGCCTACACGTCGCGGAGCGCCCGCGGCGCGGCGCTGCCGGGGCTCCGGCCGGCGCTCGATCGAGTCCGTCCGCAGGGCGGCAAGAAGGACTACGACCTCGTCCTGATCGACACGCCGCCGGGGGAGCCCATCCTCCAGGAGCTCGTGTTCGCCGCGTCCGACCACCTGATCATCCCGAGCCGGTCCGACGAGGCCAGCCTGGACGGACTCGTCGTCGTGGCGCAGCGGTTCGCCGCGGCTCGCGAGGTCAACCCCGACCTGGCGCTGCTCGGCGTGGCGCTGTTCGGCATGCGGGCGGGTAGCACGCGGCTGATCGCCCGGGTCCGGTCCGCGCTCGAGGAGACGCTGGGCGGCGCGGCACCCGTGTTCGATTCGTCGATCCGCTACCTGGAGAGCGCGGCCGTCGACATGCGGAGCCGGGGCCTGTTGCCCTACGAGCTGCACGACGCCCATTCCGGCGAGAAGGCGTCCCGCATCGGCCGGCTCCGCCAGGGCGTCGAGCCGGACGCCGGCGACCACCTGTTGAGCCGGGACACGTCCGTGGCGAGGCTCGCGGGCGACTACGCGGATCTGGCGGACGAGGTGGTGGCGGCGATCGCCGCGCACGGGACGACGACACGGCGTGAGGTGGCAGTGTGATCAACGGAGCGAACGGCGGCGCGCGCCCGAATCTCTCGGGACTGTTCAGCGGCACCGCGACAGCGAACCGCACGGAGCGACAGCCCGGGGTGCTGCGCCCGATCCTGATCAAGTCCGGTCCGATCGACGACGAGTCGCCGGCCGCGCCGGGGCCGGCGCCGGCCCGGGTCGGGCGCGAGCCGATCGACCGGTCGTGGTTCGACCCGGTCTTCCTGGTCGGTGGCTACTTCCAGGTCGCGCAGGCGATGCTCGACGCGCAACGCCGCATCGCCCTCGAATGGGCGGCGATGCTCAGCGGCCTGCCGCAGCGGGTGCTCCCTCGCCGCTGACCCACCAGCCGGTCACCAGCACAGGCAGAAGGGGTGGCCGGCCGGGTCCGCGTACACCCGGAACCGGGCCTGGGTGTCGAGGTGACGGGCGCCGATGCCGACCGCCCGCGCGTGTGCCGCGTCGATGTCGTCGACGAAGAGGTCCAGGTGCAGCTGCTGCTGGACGTCCGCGGCCGGCCAGGTGGGAGCGACGAAGCCGGCGGCCCGGTGAAAGCCGATGGCAGTGCCGCCCCCGGGTGGATCCAGGGTGATCACGTCCGGGTCGTCGTCCGGGTCGCCCCCGGGCAGCGGCCAGTCGAGGAGGCGGCCGTAGAACCCGGCGAGCGCGGCGGGGTCCGGGCAGTCCAGGACCACGGAGTCGAAGCGGGGGATGGCGCCGTCGGGCATGGTGACCTCCTGGATCCGGATCGTCGCCCGGCGAAGCTACCGCAGGGCCGGGGGCGCTCCGCGGTGCGTGTCACCGAGTGGACGAGTAGCTCGATGCCGATGGGGGGCGGGGGCCGGCGCCGCCGGGGATCGCCCGGCTCGGCTGCCCCAGGTGAACGGCACGATCGGCTTCGCGGCAGAGTAACGGCGACCGGGGCCGCCGGTGAGCGTCACCGGCCGCGCCGGCAGGGAGCCCGATGCTCATCCTCGTCCGCCACGGTCAGACCGACGCCAACGTGCGCGGCCTGCTGCTCGGGAGATCCGACCCGCCGCTGACGGCGGAGGGGCGGCGGCAGGCGCGCGCGCTCGCCGGCGCCCTGCCGCGGCCGGGCCGCATCGTCTGCAGCCCGCTGCTGCGCGCCCGGCAGACCGCGGACGCGTTGGCGGCCGAGGCGCCGGCCGGCGTGACGGTCGAGGTGGACGACCGCTGGATCGAGCTGGACTACGGCGAGCTGGACGCGCGGCCGCACACCGCGCTCGACCCGGCCGGGTGGCGGGCCTGGCGGTCGGACCCGGATTTCGCGCCACCCGGCGGCGAATCGATCGCGGCCGTCGGCGCGCGGGTGCGCGCGGCGTGCGCGGAGCTCGCGGCCGACGCGGCCCGCGAGGACGTCGTCGTGGTCAGCCACGTCTCGCCGATCAAGGCGGCGGTCGCGTGGGCGCTCGGCGTCGGCGACGAGGCGGTGTGGCGGATGTTCCTCGCCGATGCGGCGGTGTGCCGCATCGACACCGGCGGCGAGGTGCCGCTGCTGCTCGCGTTCAGCGACGTCGGTCTCCGCGGCCGGGCGGATCCGGCGCGCTGACCAGCCGGGCGTAGACGTCGCCGGACCGGCCGAGCGGCCGGAACCGCTCCAGCAGCAGCACCAGATCGTCGGCGGCGAGCCAGGTCTCGCTCGCGAAGTGCATGGTCTCGACGGGTGAGTAGTTGTACCGGTAGTCGCCCAACCGCCGCACGAGGTCCAGCGCGGCGAGCGCGTCCTCGTGGGCGGGCGGCAGGTATTCGAACGAGAGCGCGCGCAGCGGCCGGCTCAGGCCGGTGAGCACCTCGACCTCGAAGCCCTCGACGTCGACCTTGCAGAACGCCGGCTCGCCGTGGGCGGCGACGAGGGCGTCGAGGGTGGTGACCTCCACGTCGACGGATGCGTCCCAGCGGACCTTGGCGAAGCGCTGGTCCTCGGTCACGGATTCGATCCAGCCCGGCGACATGGACGACACGGTGGGGGTGGCGCTGGAGATGGCGAGGCGGGCCCGGCCGGGCGCCGACCCGACCGCGAGCGGCACGATCGTCACCTGGCGGTTGCGGCCGAAGAGCAGGCGGAGCACGCGCAGGCAGTCCGGCTGCGGCTCGACCGCGACCACCCGCGCGCCGAGCCGGCGCCACGCCCGCACCCGACTGCCCACGTGCGCGCCGATGTCGAACGCGACGTCCCCGGGCCCGAGGAACTCCCCGTAGAACCGGGCCATCCGCCGGTGCCGCCCCGGGATCGCGTGGTACATCGCCAGGGACCGGACCATCCCCCACGCGCGGCCGAGCATGGCCGGAACCGTACCGCCGCCGGGGTTCGACGGCGCCCGCCGCGCAACCCACCGGCAGGCGCGGCGGGCGCTCAGACGAGCGCGCCCCCGGGCAGGCCCGGCAGGCCGTCGATGCTCTCGGCGTTGTGGTTCCGCCGGTAGCGGTCCAGGTAGTCCTCGTCCCGGCGCGCGTGGTCCCGGTCGAGCACGTCCCGATCGGCGCGAAAGTCCATCTGCGGCACGGCATACCCGCAGCTGTCCGACACCCGCTCGACGTCGACCAGCACGATGCTGCGCTGCCCCTGGGTGCGCTCCTTGCCGAACCGGGACCGCAGATCGGCGAACTCGGCGTCGTCGGGCAGCACCACGCGACCCCTGCCGTGCAGCCGGACGATCTTCGGTGCCCCCTCGAACGAGCAGAGCATCAGCACGATCCGGCCGTTCTCGCGCAGGTGTGCGATCGTCTCGACGCCCGATCCGGTGTAGTCCAGGTAGGCGACGCGATGCGGGTCGAGAACGGCGAACGTCCCCGCCATCCCCTTCGGTGACACGTTGACGTGCCCGTCCGCCGCCAGCGGGGCGGTCGCCACGATCAACAGTGGCTGCCGCAGCAACCAGCGCGTCAGCTTGTCGTCGATCGCCGGGTAGACCTGTCCCATCGGCCCATCGTGACACGGCGCGACCAGCGAATCGCCCCGGACCGTTCCCCCAGCGGGCGGTGGCGATCCGGGGCGACTCGATCGTGCGGACCGGCGGTCAGGCAGCGGCGACCTGGCCCGTGGTGTTGTGCGGATCGATGACGTACTTGCGGGCCGCGCCGGAGTCGAAGTCGGCGTAGCCCTGCGGCGCGGCGTCGAGGCCGATCACGGTCGCGTTCACCGCGTCCGCGATGTGCACCTTGTCGTGCAGGATCGCGTTCATCAGCCCGCGGTGGTAGCGCATCACCGGGCACTGGCCCGTCGTGAACGAATGCGACTTGGCCCAGCCGAGGCCGAGCCGGATCGACAGCGAGCCCTTCTTCGCCGCGTCGTCGACGGCACCGGGATCACCGGTGACGTACAGGCCCGGGATGCCGAGGGCGCCACCGGCGGCGGTGATGTCCATCAGCGAGTTCAGCACGGTGGCCGGTGCCTCGTGGCTGGCGTCGGACCCGTGCCCGCGGGCCTCGAAACCGACCGCATCCACGCCGCAGTCGACCTCGGGGACGCCGAGAATCGTCGCGATCTGATCGCGCGGGTCGCCCTTCGAGACGTCGACCGTCTCGCAGCCGAACTTGCCGGCCTGCGCGAGCCGCTCCTCGTTGAGGTCGCCGACGATGACGACGGCGGCGCCGAGGAGCTGTGCCGAGGCGGCCGCGGCCAGCCCGACCGGTCCGGCTCCGGCGATGTACACCGTGGACCCGGGCCTGGTGCCCGCCGTGTACGCGCCGTGGAACCCGGTGGGGAAGATGTCCGAGAGCATCGTCAGATCGGTGATCTTGTCCAGCGCCTGGTCCCGGTCCGGGAACACCAGCAGGTTCCAGTCGGCATAGGGGACCAGCACGTACTCGGACTGACCGCCGACCCAGCCACCCATGTCGACGTACCCGTAGGCGGACCCGGGGCGGTCGGGATTGACGTTGAGGCAGATGCCCGTCTTGCCCTCCTTGCAGTTCTTGCAGCGCCCGCACGCGATGTTGAACGGCACCGAACAGATGTCGCCGACCTTGACGAACTCGACACCCGGCCCGACTTCGATCACCTCGCCGGTGATCTCGTGCCCGAGGACCAGGCCCTCGGGTGCCGTGGTGCGGCCGCGCACCATGTGCTGGTCCGACCCGCAGATATTGGTGGTGACGACCTTCAGGATCGCGCCGTGCGGCACCTTGCGGCCCACGTTGGCGGGGTTGACGCCCGGGCCGTCCTGCAGCTCGAACGTCGGGTACGGAATGTCCTGGACCTCCACGGTGCCGGGGCCCTGGTAGGTGACGGCGCGATTGCTGTTGCTGGACATGCCTCGTCCTCTCCGTTGAGGTGTGGCCGCACGGCGGCCCGGACCGTCTTCGTCGCGCCGGATCCGGCGCAGGACGCAACGGCTCCGGTTCTGCAGTACCACCCACCGTGGAACCCGGTCAACCGCGGTCGGGCGTTTCGTCGGGAAAGACTGCCGGCTCAGCGCATTTCCGCGTCGGTTCCCGCGCCGGCCGGACCCGTCTCCGCGACGGCGCCGGCGACTTCGCGACCGCCCGGGCCGTCGCGAAGAGGCGAGTCGTGTCGCGGAGTGGCGATCGAGTCCGGATCAGGGCGTGGCGTCACAGGGGGCTGGAGGCCACCGCGCGCCAGCGTGCGGCATCCCGCGGCGGCGGCGGGCGGCCCCGCCCCGGCCCCGCTCGGGCGCGCGCCCATCGCGCGCGGTCTGCTCGGCGGGTCGCGGGCACCCCTCGTTGATCGCGACCCTCAGCCGGCGGGAGGCGATCAGCAGGCTCGCCGCCTGCCGGACCTGCGATCGCCTCGGCAGCCCGCCGATCTCCATGACGAACTCCTCGCGATAGCGATCGCGGATCGCGCCGCGCGGCACGGCCAGCACCGTCAATCGCAGCAGCCAGCGCGCCACCGGCGTGGGTCGATGTTCCTGCCACGAAGTGCTGACCACTGCTTGTCCTCAGAACGAGTTCGCATGCCCGGCCCTCGCCGGCTGGGGCGATTGTCCGGCTCGGTGGGCGGCCGACGACAGTGGCGGATGCGACACCGTCCGCCGCCCACGCCCCTCACCGGCACCGCAGGCCCGGTCGACCGCCGTGCTGCGCCGCGCCGGTCAGTCCCGCGGCGGTCGCCGCGCCTGCTCGCGGAACCAGACCGCGGCCGCCGTCCGATTGCTCAGGCCGAGCTTCGCGTGCACGTTGCCGAGGTGCTTGCGCACGGTCCGCTCGCTGATGCCGAGCACCTGGCCGACGCCGTCGTTGGTCCGCCCCGTCGCGACCAGTGCCAGCACCTCGGTCTCCCGGGCGGTCAGCGGCACGGACTCGGTATCGCCGGCGGGCGCACCCCGTTCGTCGTACATCCGGCCGACCTGCCGGCACGCCCGGCGCATCGCCGCACGGAACTCCAGTCCGGATTGCAGCGGCTCCCGCAGGAGTGCGAGATCGTCCATCTCCGCCGACTCGAAGTCCCGGGACCGGTGGTGGAGGCCGACGACGCCTGCCTCGCCGTCGTGCACGCCGAGGCTGAGCATCGCGGGATAGCGCCCCTGGCGGATTCCATGCATCTACCACCAGGTATCCGTCTGCCAGAACGCTTTCAGGTCGATCCGGTCGCTGAACCGGAACGGCGCCGTCCGGATGAGCACCGAGGGTGCCAGCGCGGGGTGCTGCTGCGAGACCGTCACCAGTTCGGCGAATTCGGACTCGGACAGCGGTGCGGCACCCGCGACGACGTTCCTGCCGCGGCGGGGGTCCGTCAACTCCCAGCGGGTGACGCCGATGCCCGCGCCGAAGATGCGGTGGAGTTCCTCGGCCAGCAGCGTCGAGAAGTCCTCGTCGCGCACGGCCATCCGCGCGGCTCGCATGCCGAGCTCGAGGACGTCGCGATCGCGCATACGACACGCTAGCTATCCGGGCGGCCCGCCGCAGCGTGACGATGTACCCGACCCGTCCCGACCCGACCCGACACGAGATCGCTGACGGCACAGCGAATTTCGTACGCTAGTCGGCGTGGAATCGGTCCGACAGGGCATAGCGCAGCAGCACCACGTCACCGATCTGCCGGACGTCGGCGAGGGTGGCCCGGCGCTCGGGATTCCAGGGGAATCGGCCCTCGGTGACGAACCGCCGGGCGCGCGCGTCGCCGACGAACAGCGGGGCGACGACGAGCTGCAGCTCGTCCGCGAGATCCGCCGGTCAGGAACTGGGTGTGCAGCGTCGCGCCGCCCTCGACCATCAACCGCCGCACCCCGCGGCCGAGGAGATCGCGGCTCATCCGGTGCATGTCGACCGGGTGCCCGCCGTCGATGACGGACGCCACGGGGCCGAGCCGGCGGCGGGCCTCCTCGACCGCGGGACTCGCGCAGTAGACGAGCTTCTCGGAGTCGCCTGCGGTGAAGAACTGCGCGCCGGGATCGAGCAGCCCGCCGCCGGTCACGGTGACCTTGGCCGGCGAGGCCGGCAGTCCCGCGGCGAGGCGCTGGTCCCGCCGCGCCTCCGCGCGGACGACCAGGCGCGGGTTGTCGTTCCGCACGGTCGCCGCGCCGACCAGGATCGCGTCGCAGCCGGCGCGAACGGCGTCGACGCGATCGAGGTCGTCGTCGTTGGACAGCAGCAACCGCGTCCGCGACGGGCCGGCCAGATATCCGTCGAGCGACATGCTGCAGCTCAGCAGCGTGTAGGGGCGATCAGCCACGCGCGGCGGCCTCCTTCCTCGCGACACCCGTCGTCGGTCGGCCCGCCGCCCGAGCGACTCGCCGGTGCACCGACCCGGCGACCAGCACGACGGCGCCCGGCAATGTGGCGACGAGTGCCAGCACGCCGTACACCGTGGCCGCCGCGACGCCCTGCGCGGCACCGAGGCCGGCCGCCGCGAACGCCCACGCTGCCATGCCCTCCCGCGGACCCCATCCGCCGATGTTGAGGGGCACGACCATGGCGAGCAACACGAGCAGGGCCAAGGGCAGCAGCTGGACCGGCGACGCGGCCGCACCGGCCGTGCGGGCCGCGACGACGAACGTCGCCGTGTGGCCCGCCGCCACGACGACCGATGCGGCCAGCACACCGGGCCAGGCCGAGCGGGCGAGCAGACCCGCTCGCAGGTCGTCGCCGACCGCGCTTCGCAGCCGCCCCAGGCGGGTCGACCGGTCCAGGGGCCGGTCCGGGGAGACTCGCGTGGCGCGGACCAGGACGAGCACGGCGAGCAGCACGGCGGCCGCCGCGACGGCGGGCATCCACGCCTGGAAGGGGGAGGGCAGGACCAGCAGCACGGCGAGCGTCAGCGCGAGGTGCACCACGGGCCCGACTGACCGCTCCCACGCCACCGCGCGGATGCCGCGACCCACGTCGTCGACGTCGCGCCCGTGCAACACCGCCCGGTGCACGTCGCCGAGCACGCCGCCGGGCAGGGTCGAGTTGAGGAACTGCGAGCGGTAGTACGCGGCCACGGCGGTCCGCATCGGCAGCGCGATGCCGAGCCCCTCGGCCACGAGGTGCCAGCGCCAGGCCGAGCACACGGTGGTGACCACGCCGATACCCGCGGCCACGGCCAGTGCGGTGGCGTCGATCGAGCGGATCCCATCGAGGAACGGGCCGGTGCCGAGCCGCCAGATCACCAGGGCGAGCAGCGCCGCCCCCCCGAGCAGGCGCACCCAGGGCCACCAGGGGCGGGGCCGACGGTCCCGCTCCGCTGCGGGGTCGGCGACGCGCGCCGCGGTCACGCGGCCACCTCCGACAGGACGCGGGCGATCCGGCCCGCGGTCACGGACCAGTCGGCCAGAGTGCCGCGGCGCCGCCCCGCGGCCAGCCGGAGCCGCCCGCGCAGCTCCGCATCGGTCAGCCAGGCGCGCAGGGCCGCCTGGAGTGCGCCGACGTCGTCGGCGGGCACGAGCAGGCCGGGGCGTTGGCCGCCGACGGCCGGGCCGACGGCCTCCGGCACACCGCCGACCGATGTCGCCACGAGGGGCACGCCGCGGGCAAGTGCCTCGGTGAGGACCATGCCGTAGCTCTCCGCCCTGGACGCGAGCACGAGCAGGTCCGCGGCGGCGTACACGGCATCCAGCCCCGGTCCGGTCCGGGGTCCGACGAACCGGATCCGCCCGTCCAGGCCGGCAGCGGCCGCGTTCCGCCGCATGGCGTCGACGAAGGCCGGGTCGCGGTCGAGCGCGCCGACGCACGTGCACGTCCAGCCCAGGTCGCCGATGCCGCCCAGCGCCGTCAGGAGCACGTCGTGACCCTTGTGCGGCGCGACCGTCGCCACGCACAGCAGCCGGTCCCCGGACGGGCTCGCCGGCGCCGGCGGCGCCGCGTCGGCGCCCGGCTCCGCCACGTGCACGGCGGCCGGACGGAGCGGGTACCGGGCGAGCAGCCGGCGACGCGTCCAATGGCTCGTGGCGATGACCGCGCGGCAGCTACCGAGCGCCGCGGCCTCCGCGCACCGCACCTCGGCGGCCTCGGCGGCGTCCGCGGTCTCGCGGTCGGACGAGCCGGTGCCCAACGGCATGTGCACGAGCGCGACGAGCCGGAGCCGGGAAGCCTCCGGCGCCAGCACCAGCGGGGCGGCGCAGGCGATGAGTCCGTCGAGCAGCACGAGGGAGCCGTCCGGGATCGTGCCGATCACCTTGGCGAGCCGGGCGCACTCGCCCGCCGCCGGTCGCGGCCAGCCGCCGGGCGACGGCCGCTCCGCGACCGCCCAGCCGAGCGCGGCCAGCCCGTGGCAGACCCGGCGGTCGTAGACGTTTCCGCCGCTCGGGTGCAGGCCGTCGTCGACGCCCTCGGGCACGACGACGTACACCGCTCGCGGAACAGCGGGCGACCCGGCGCTCACGGCGGGTTCATTCCTGCCACAGCCCGCGCTCGTAGCTGGCCCACGCCACGTGCGACTCGTGCAGCGTCACGGTGAGGCCGGCGAGCCCGCGAGCGGACGGGCCGAAGGCGCCGGCGTGCACCCGCTCGGCCAGGCGGTCGGCGATGGTCATCGCCAGCACCTCCGTGGTCGTGTTGGCGCCGCCGAAGTCCCGGTCCTCGTCGAGATTGCGGTAGCTCAGGGCGCCCACGATCGCGCGCAGCTCCTCGGTGGCGCGGCCGATGTCGACGACGATGCCGTCCTCGTCGATGGCGGGGCTGCGGAACGACGCGTCGACGACGAACGTGGCGCCGTGCAACCGCTGCGCCGGCCCGAAGACCTCGCCGCGCAGGCTGTGCGCGATCATCATGTGGTCGCGGACCGTCACCGTGAACACCGGAACCTACCCTTCGCCGTAGCTGATCGTGTGGCAGAGCGCGGCCAGCTCGCCCGTCGCGAGTCGCGGCAGCACGGCGGGCAGGTCGTCGAACGGCGACTCCCCGGTGAGAAGCGCGTCGAACGCCGGGTCCCGGAGCAGGTCGAGGGCGAGGACGAGGCGATCCGCGGTGCTGCGGCTGTCGCGTCGCGCCGGCGACACGCGGCCGACCTGGCTCGCGCGCACGCTGAGCCGCGCCGAGTGGAATGACCCGCCGAGCGAGAGCCGGACCTCGGCGTCGCCGTACCAGGACAGCTCGAGCACGCTGCCCTCCGGCCGCAGCAGTTCGAGCGAGCGCTGCAGGCCGGCGGAGGTCGCACTGGCGTGCACCACCAGATCGCAGCCGCCGGGTGCCTCGCCGGGCAGCGCGAACTCGACGCCGAGGCCGGCGGCGATCCCGGCCCGGGAGGCGTCGACGTCGACCAGCGTCACGCGGGTCCCGGGGAACCGGGCGAGCAGGCGCGCCACGCTGCACCCGACCATGCCGGCGCCGACGACCGCGATCCGGTCGCCGATCAGCGGCGCCGCGTCCCAGAGGGCGTTCACCGCGGTCTCCACGGTGCCGGCCAGCACCGCGCGGGCCGGTGGCACGTCATCGGGCACGACGGTGACCGCCGAGGCGGGCACGACGTAGGCGGTCTGGTGCGGGTAGAGGCAGAAGACGGTGCGGCCCAGCAGCGACGGCGCCCCGGCCTCGACGATCCCGACGTTCAGGTAGCCGTACTTCACCGGGGCCCGGAAAGTCGCCCTCCTGGAACGGCGCGCGCATCGTCTCGTACTGGCTCCGCGGCACCGCACCGCGGAACACCAGCGTCTCGGTGCCGCGGCTCACGCCGCTGCGCACGGTGCGCACGCGGACCTCGCCCGGCCCCGGTTCGCCGACCGGCGCCGGCCGGATCTCGCCCACGCCCGCCTCGCGCAGCCAGAACGCCCGTGCCGCTGTCACCACGGCCGTCAACTCCCGTCGGATCCCGCGTCGGATCTGCGGTCCGGGTGCCACGTCGGTCTCATCTCGGGCTCATCTCGGGCTCATCTCGGGCTCAACCGGCACTTCTCTCGAATTCTCTCGAATGATCGAGAACCGAACGTCGCATCTGAACGTATGACCGTTCAAGGTATGACTCTTCGGGCACGGCAGGCGCACGACCTACCGGCGCCCACCCGGAGATACGGAGTTCGGATGCGAACGGTTCGCGCGGACAGGGCGACCGGTCCCGCGACGGGCGTGCTGCTCGGCGCGGCGACCGGGCTCACCGCCCAGTTGGCACTGCTCGCGATCCTCGCGGGGACCGTCGGTCTTGCCGGGCCGGGCTGGGTGATCGGCGTCGCGTACGGGTTGGCGGCGAACGGCGCGCTGCTGCGCGCGCTGCACCGGGCCGGAGCCGGGAAGCTGGGTCCCGCCGACTGGGTCACGCTGACGCGCGCGGTGCTGGTCGGCGGGGTGACCGCCCTGGTCGCCGACTCCTTCGGCGGGCCGGCTCCCGTTCCGACGATGGTGGCGCTGGCCACCGCGGCGCTGCTGCTGGACGCGGTGGACGGGCGGGTGGCCCGGCGCACCGGGACGGTATCGGCGGTCGGGGCGCGCTTCGACATGGAGGTCGACTCGTTCCTCGTCCTGGTGCTGGCGGTCTACGACGTCCGGCTGCTCGGCGGCTGGGTTCTCGCGATCGGCGCGGCGCGCTACCTGTTCGTCGCGGCGAGCTGGGTGCTGCCCTGGTTGCGGTCGCCGGCGCCGCAGCGGTACTGGGCGAAGGTGGTGGCCGCGATCCAGGGGGTGGTACTGACCGTCGCGATGGCGGACGTGGTGCCCCGCTGGATCGTCGGCGCCGCCGCCGCCGTCGCGCTGGGTCTGCTCGCCGAATCCTTCGGGCGGCAGATCGGCTGGCTGTGGCGGCACCGGCCGGCGCCGGCCGACGGTGCCGCGACGGCGCCGGCAGCCGATCAGCCCCCGGCATCCGCCCGGCAGCGTGGGCGCCGCGTCGCGGCCGGCGTCACCACGCTGCTGGCCGTCCTGCTCGTCTGGTTCGCCCTGGTCGCACCGAACGACTCGAGCCACCTCGGACCGACGGCGTTCGTCCGCATCCCGATCGAGGCACTGGTCGTGCTCGCCCTCGTCCTCGTGCTGCCGCGGCGGTGGGGTCGCGCGATCGTGATCGCGGTCGGCTCGGTGCTGGGCGTGCTGACCGTGCTCAAGCTCCTCGACATGGGCTTTCTCGCCGCCCTGGACCGGCCGTTCCATCCGCTCTCCGACTGGTCCTACCTCGGCCCGGCGGTCCAGGTGCTCGGCGATTCGATCGGGCGACCCGGCGCGATCGTCGCGGTGGTCGCCGCCGCCGCGGTGATTCTCGGGCTGGTCGTGCTGGTTCCGCTGGCGGTGCGCCGGCTCACCGGGCTCGCCACCCGGAACCGGCCGGCGGCCTCCCGTTTCGTGGCCGCGCTCGCCGCGGTGTGGCTGGTCACCGCCGTCGTCGGCGTGCAGCTCGCCCCGGGCGCGCCGGTCGCCAGCGCCGCCGCCGCCCGGCTCGCGTTCGACGAGGTCGGCCAGATCCGGGCCGGCATCCAGGACCAGGACGCCTTCGAGGTGGCCATCGCGGACGATCCGGCCGGCGGCACGCCGGCGGACGCCCTCCTCGCCGCCCTGCGCGGCAAGGACGTGGTGTTCGCCTTCGTCGAGGCCTACGGCCGCGTCGCGGTGCAGGATCCGGCGATCTCACCCGGCGTCGACACCGTGCTGGACGCCGGGACCAGAAGGCTTGCCGACGCGGGATTCTCGTCCAGGAGCGCGTTCCTCACCTCGCCCACGTTCGGCGGTCTGAGCTGGCTTGCGCACGCCACGCTGCAGTCCGGCCTCTGGGTCGACACCGAGCAGCGGCACGACCGGCTGATGACGAGCGACCGGTTCACCCTCAGTCACGCCTTCCGGCGCGCGGGCTGGGAGACCGTCGCCGACGTGCCGGCGAACGACGAGAGTTGGCCCGAGGCAAAGAGTTTCTACCGGTACGACCGGGTGTACGACAGCGGGAACGTCGGGTACCGCGGCCCGAAGTTCGGGTTCGCCACGATCCCGGACCAGTACACCCTGGCGGCGTTCCAGCGCGCCGAGCTGGCGCCGCGCCCGCGGCCGCCCGTGATGGCGGAGATCGACCTGCTGACGAGCCACACGCCCTGGGCACCGCTGCCGACGATGGTCGAGTGGGCGGACATCGGTGACGGGACCGTCTACCAGGGCATGCCCGAGCGGGCCCCGTCGGTCGAGGAGATCTGGGACGACGACGCCCAGATCCGAGCGGCCTACGGGCGTTCGATCGAGTACTCGCTGAACTCCGTCATCTCCTTCGTGCAGACCTACGGCGCCGACGATCTCGTCCTCGTCGTGGTGGGCGATCACCAGCCCGCGACCGTGGTCAGCGGAGCCGACGCCGACCATGACGTGCCGATCACGGTGATCGCCAGGGATCCGGCGGTCATGGACCGGATCGCCTCCTGGAACTGGCAGGACGGCATGAATCCCAGCCCACAGGCCCCGGTCTGGCCGATGGACAGCTTCCGCGATCGCTTCCTGGACGCGTTCGGTCCCTGACACCCGAGCGAATCGAATCGAAACGCCCGAGTCCGTCCCCGCACGCGCCCGGCGAGGACCGGTCGGCGGCGAGTGGCCGGGGCGAGTGGACGGGGTCAGCGGGCCGGGCCTGCCAGGTGCTCGATCCACTCGGTGGCGGACCGCGGGGCGATGCCGCGTTCGCGCAGCGGGCCGTCGTCCCAGGTCACCTCGAGGAGGTCCTGCATCAGTCCGGTGCCGAAGATGGATGCCATGGCGGGATTCGGACGCTGCAGGACCCGCATGCCGAGCCTGGCGACCGCGCGCGGAATCCGCTGGACCTTCATCTTCTTCCCGGTCACCCGCTCGGCGACGGCGATGGCCTGGTTGCGGCTGATCGCCTCCGGCCCGCCGAAGGTGACGTACTCGGGCGGGTCGCTCTCGACGGCCACGGCGGCGACCAGCGCGGCGACGTCGTCGGTGGCGACCCAGCGCCGCTCGGTGTCGCCCTTGCCGAACACCGCGACCTTGCCGGCGTCGATGTCGAACCGCCCCAAGGGGCCGAGGTGTATCTCCTGGAACGCGTCCGGCCGGACGACCACCGTCCGCATCGGCGACGTGGCCAGCCGCTTCTCCGTGGCGATCTTCGAGCGCTCCAGGGGCGTGCCCAGCCCCGCGTCGGCACCGGCGTACGAGACGTACACGAACCTGTCCACGTCGGCGCCCTCGGCCGCGTCCACGAGCGACGCCATCCCGACCTCGTCGGCCTCGCGGATGCTGGGGTGTCTGGCACCGGCGATGACCCGGGCGATCGCCGTCGCGGACGCGACGACCGTCTCCGCTCCCGCGCACGCGTCCCGCAGGCTCCGACGATCGACCAGGTCCCCCCGGACGACGTCGACGCCCAGGTCGCGCAGGGGCGTGGCATCCGTCGTCGCCCGGACCATGCACCGCACGCCCTGCCCGCCGTGCTGCAACCGCCGGACAATCCGACGTCCCAGCTCGCCCGACCCACCGACGACCAGGATCATCGGGTCTCCTTCCGCGCCGGCCGCCACGGCTCGTCCGACGTCCTTTTCCGACGTCTTTTCCGACGTCTTGCAGCATCGTGGCGGTGGCACCCGCCCGTCAACGCCGGCCGGAAGGCCGGAACGGCGCTCCTGGTTGACTGCCCGCATGACGCACCGGGCTCGCGACGAGGCGACCGGACTCTGCGCGGCCGGTGAGGCCGCATGGCAGGCGCTCGCGCACCGGTCGCTCGGCGCCCGGTGGGATCGCGGCGACGGATTCGACTGGGCGCCGGGAGGAGCCGCGCATCCGCTCCTGCATGCGCTGGTGACGCTCGAGCCGCATCCGCGACTGCCACCCGAGCTGCCCGCCGGCCGGGTCTGCGACAGCTTCGCCGCGCTGGATCGATCCGACCTGCCGCCCGGCCACTGGGTTTCCGAGCCGGCGGGACCGTGGATGGTCCGAGATCCGGCGCCCGCCCCGGACGTTCGGCCGATCGACGGCGTTGATCTCGTCGAGGTGGTCACCGACGCGGACACCACACTGTTCGAGCGAACGGCGTTCCTCGCGGCGGGCGGCGCCCCACCGGATCGGCCGGGTGAGCTGCACCCGGCGGGGAGCCAGAACGCCGAGGAGCTGCACCTGCTCCTGGCGACGATCGAGGGGCGCGGCGTCGGAACCGGTTTCGCGCTCGGCGTCCACGACGCCGTGCTGGTCAGCGCGGTCGCTGTCGTACCGGCGGTTCGCGGGCGCGGGATCGGGACCGCGATCACCGCGCGCTGCCTGGAGCTCGGCGGCGAGCGTGTCGCCACGCTGACGGCGTCGGAGCGGGCCGTGCCGCTCTACCGGCGGCTCGGGTTCGTCCCGGTCGGCCGGGCCGTGCACTGGGCGGCGGCGCCGGACGGTCGTTCCGGGACGCTGCTAGACCGATGACCCGCGTGCGGGGACGGGCGGCCGCCGCCGCCGCGGACGCAGCAGCGACCGCTCCGCCATGGTCACGGTGAGCTCGGTGGCCTGCTCGACGGTCATTCCCCGATCGGTGAACAGCGCGTCGAAGGTCTCGAAACTGCAGAGCACCCAGAGGATGTCGACGGCCCGGCCGACCGTCACATCGTCGCGCAGCTCGCCGTCCTCGTCGAGCCGGCGGGCGAGGTACTCCATGCCCCCGATGCGGTTCTGCTCCTTCTTCTCGGCGGCGCCGCCGACCCCGTCGGGATCGATCCTCGCCAGGGAGAACAGCACGCGGTAGATCCCCCGATCGGCCGCGTACATCCGGTTCGCGGCGTCGAGCGCGGCGCGCAGGTGCGCCCTGGCGTCCCGGTGCGCCACGGCGGCGGTGAGCGCCGAGAGCCCCGTGCGCTCCCACAGGTCGATCGCGAACGCGTCGAAGAGGCCGCTGCGGGACCCGAAGGCCGTGTAGATCGTGGATCGGGCGACCCGCGCGCGCTGGGCCACCAGATCGAGGCTGACCGGCTCCGTCGGCGCCTCGCGGAGGCGGTCCGCAAGGGCGTCGAGGATGCGACGGCGCGTCTCCTCGGCGGACTCCGCGCGCAGCCGCTGCTCGTACTTGCGGAGGGTCACGCTCGCAGTCTGTCACATTCGTCCGACACCTTGACTTTGAAAAGACGCTCTGTATTCTGAACGACAACATGTCCGACGAACAAGGAGTACCCAGGTGTCCGTCCTTCCCCTGATCCCGCACACCGCCGGGTTCGCGCGCGCCATCGCTCCCGGCCGGTACCACGGGCCCGACCGCTATCCCGGCCGCGGCCCCGATCCCGAGCCGCTGATGCGACGCTGGCCGGTGGTCGTCGTCGGGGCCGGACCGTCGGGCCTCGTCGCCGCGATCACGCTGGCGCGGCAGGGCATTCGGACCCTGGTGCTCAACCGGCGGACGTCGGTGTCGCCCCTGCCGCGCGCGACCGGCGTGAGCCTGCGCACCATGGAGATCCTGCGGTCCTGGGGACTGGAGGACGAGATCCGCGCCGGCGGCGTCGACGTCGAGTTCCGGCTGCTGCTCGCCGACACGCTGTCGGCGGTGCGCGACGGCGAGCCGATGGAGGTCGGCTACCCGACCCGGGCCGAGAGCGTCCGGCTGAGCCCGACCCGCCCCGCCTGCGTCCCACAGGACCACCTGGAATCGGTGCTGCTGCGGCATCTCAGGAGCCTGCCGAGCGCGACCGTCGTCGAGGGCGTCGCCGTCGAGGAGGTCCGGCCGGGCGGTCCGGATTCGGAACTGGTCGTGCGCGACGTCGACACGGGCACCGCGCGGGCCGTGGGCTCCCGGTTCGTGATCGCCGCGGACGGCGCCGGCAGCCGGGTGCGCGAGAGCCTCGGGATCGAGACCTCGGCCGTGGGGGCCGCTTTCGACTCGTTCGCGGCGGTGGTGCGGGCGCCCCTGTGGAACCTGCTGGGGGATCGGCGGTTCCTGATCTACAGCGTCACCGATTCCGCGCTCGCGAGCTTCCTGCCGGCCGGTCCCGACGATCGCTGGATCTACGGGTTCCGCGGGCCGGACGGGGGGTCGCCCACGAGCGCCTGGATCGTCGACCGCATCCGCTCCGGTGCCGGCGTGCCGGACCTCCCCGTGCACATCGACGACGTGCGCGGATACTCGTTCTCCGCGCGGATGGCCGAGCGCATGCGCGCCGGCTCCGTGTTCCTGGTCGGCGACGCGGCGCACCGGTTGACGCCGCGCGGGGGCATGGGGCTGAACACCGCCGTGGCCGACGGGTTCGACCTGGCCTGGAAGCTCGCCTGGGTGCTGCTCGGCTGGGCGCCGGAGACCCTCCTGGACTCGTACGAGGCCGAGCGCCGGCCGGTGGCCGAGCACCACCTGATCCGGTCGTCCGATCCGGAGGGCACCCGGCGCAGTCTCGCCGACGAACTGCCGTTCGACCTCGGGGGCAGGATCGGCCACCGGTGGATCGCCGGCCCGGACGGCGAGCGGGTGTCGACCCTCGACCTGCTGACGCCCGGGCTGACCCGGCTGCGGGGACCCGGCCGGCGCGGGTGGCGCCCGGGACCGCGGCCGGGCGTGCCGGCGCCGGTCGCCGTGCGCCGCGTCGGCACGGCGGCGGCGGCGCTCGGCATCGAGGGCCGTGACGGCATCCTCGTCCGGCCCGACGGTCTGCTCTGGGACCCCGCGGTCCTGCGGTCGTCGAACGCAACGGGGTTGGTGGTCGGCGGGATCCCGGCCTAGCGCACCGGCACTGTCGTTCCGCTCAGCGGTACGGAGGCCTTGGCGCAGCAGGTTCTCACCGACACAGTGACGAAGGACCGCCGCGGCATTGCCTGGATCACCGTCACCACCGCTTCCGCAGACTCGGGTGTCGCCACGGGGCGCCCGACGCGGCGTGACTCGGATCCGTCGCCCGGTACCTGCCCGCACCACCTGCCCTGAGGAGAACCGATGTCCACAGTCGAGCGCACCAGAACGGGTGGCCGCCCCACGGCCGCGATCGTCGGCCCGGGCAACATCGGCACGGATCTCCTGGTCAAGCTGCTGCGCAGCGACGACATCGAGGTGCGCTACATGGTCGGCGTCGACCCGGCGTCCGACGGGCTGGCGCGCGCCGCCGGCATGGGCGTCGAGGCCAGTGCGGGCGGCGTCGACTGGCTGCTCAGCAGGGATGCCATGCCCGACCTGGTGTTCGAGGCGACGTCCGCGAAGGCGCATGTGGCGAACGCGCCGCGCTACGCGGACGCGGGCATGATCGCGATCGACCTGACTCCGGCGGCCGTGGGGCCCTTCCTGTGTCCCGCGGTGAACCTCGGCGGGCACGCCGACGCGCGGAACGTCAACATGATCACCTGCGGGGGCCAGGCCACCATCCCCATCGTGCACGCCGTATCGCGCGTCGTGCCCGTCCGGTACGCGGAGATCGTCGCGTCGATCGCGTCGCGGTCGGCCGGGCCCGGCACCCGCGCCAACATCGACGAGTTCACCGAGACGACGGCGCACGCCATCGAGGCGGTCGGCGGCGCCCACCGCGGCAAGGCGATCATCATCCTCAACCCCGTGTCACCGCCGATGATCATGCGCGACACCGTCTTCTGCGCCATCCCGGCCGACGCCGACCGCGACGCGATCAGCGAATCCATCCACCGAATGGTCGCCGAGGTGCGGACGTACGTGCCCGGGTACGAGCTGCGCAGCGACCCGCAGTTCGACGACCCGCAGCCGGGCTGGCAGGGCAGCGCGCGGGTTGCGACCTTCCTGCAGGTGCGCGGCAACGGTGACCACCTGCCGCCATGGGCAGGCAATCTCGACATCATGACCGCGGCAGCGGTGCGCAGCGCCGAACTGATCGTCCGGACCGGGCAGGAGGCCACCCGATGACCGTCGTCCGAAGCGCTGGACCCGAGGCGGGACAGCCTGCCGGGCCGGCGATCCCGGAGAAGCCCGCGGTGCGCCTGACGGACACCACGCTGCGGGACGGCAGCCACGCGATCCGGCACCAGTACACCGAGCAGAACGTCGAGCAGATCGCCCGAGCCCTCGATGACGCCGGCCTGCCGGTGATCGAGGTGACGCACGGAGACGGCCTGTCCGGGTCGACCTTCAACTACGGATTCGGCCGGCACGCCGACGCCGAGCTGGTCGCAGCCGCAGTCCGGTCCGTGCGCCGTGCGAAGGTCGCCGTGCTGCTCCTGCCGGGCCTCGGCACCGTCGAGAACCTGCGGGAGGCCAGCGGTGTCGGGGCATCGGTGGCCCGGATCGCGACCCATTCGACCGAGGCGGACGTCTCGGTCCAGCACTTTGCCGCAGCGCGGGATCTCGGCATGGAGACCGTCGGCTTCCTGATGCTGTCGCACAGGATCGGCCCGGACGAACTGGCCGGGCAGGCGCGCATCATGGCCGATGCCGGCTGCCAATGCGTGTACGTGGTGGACTCGGCGGGCGCGCTGCTGCCGGACGGCGTCCGCGACCGGGTGCACGCCCTTGCCGCCGAGCTCGGCGCGGACGCGCAGGTCGGATTCCACGGTCACCAGAACCTGTCCCTGGGCGTTGCGAACTCGATCGCGGCGTACGAGGCCGGGGCTCGGCAGATCGACGGCACGTTGTGCGCGCTGGGCGCCGGTGCCGGCAACACGCCGACCGAGATCCTCGCCACCGTGTTCGACACCATGGGCGTGTCAACCGGTGTCGATCCCGACCTGGCGATGGCGGCGGCCGAGGACGTGCTGCGCCCGCTGATCACCCGGCTGCCGGTGGCGGACCGCGCCTCGATCGTGCAAGGACGCTACGGGGTGTACAACTCCTTCCTGCTGCACGCGGAGCGGGCGGCCGAGCGTTACGGAGTCTCGTCGCACGAGATCCTGCGCACTGTCGGCGAGCGCGGCTACGTCGGCGGGCAGGAGGACATGATCATCGACGTGGCGATCGAGCTGGCCCGCGGGCAGGAGGGCCCCGCCTGACGGCGGGACCGTCACGGAGCCGCTCGCCGTCAGCCGGCCGCGATCGGCTTCCGGTGCATCCGATAGCGCAGCACGAGGAAGGGCAGGCCGAACACCGAGAAGGCGTGGTCGGCCCGGAGTTCGCCGTTCTCGACGTAGACGTCCAGCTGTTCGCCGAATCCGTGCACCGCGAGGGCGGTCAGTTCACGCGTGCCCGGGTCGATGTACGCGAGGTAGTGCCCCGGGTGCTCCAGCTCGCTCCGGCTGGTCAGCACGAGGCCGCCGCCGGGTCGGGCGCGCGGAAGCAGCGTGGCGGTGAAACTGCCGTAGGGCACGGGGAAACCGACGCTGACGTAGCCGCGCCCCGCGTGCCGGTAGGTGGTGTAGATGCCGACGTAGATCGGTTCGTCGGTGTCGGTGAAGGACCGGATCCAGCCGCGGACGGCGACGTCCTGCCGACCGGGCAGGGTGATGGTGTCGATGCGGCTGCGGATGCCGCGCTGGGTCTCGCGCTGGTTCATCGGGACGTTCGCCTGACCGAGCGGTCGGGCGACGACGGTGCGGTAGAGCAGATAGCCGGGCCGCACCCAGAGCCGCCACTCCGGCACGATGTCGAGCCGGAACCGCGTGGTGTGCTCGTAGAACTCGCGGACCAGCGGTTCCACGGTCGCCGGGTCGAAGTCGGGCCCGGCCAGTTCGTCCAGGCCCGAGACGATCCCGATGTCGGGGACGTCGCCTTGGAAGCGACCGCCGAGCCGATCGGCGAGATCGCGGACGTACCCGGTCCCGACGTAGGACGTGCTCGACTCCCGGGGCACCACGAACGGAAGATCCTCGGCCGGCACGGCCTCGGCGAGCAGGCTCACCTGCGCGTCGCGGAACAGCAGTGCCGACAGGCTCCGGTAGGCCAGCATCGTCGCGCTCGCCACCACGGCGGCCGATGTCGGTCGCCCGCGCGCGGCGAGCGCGGCGCCGATCGCGCCACCGAGCAGCGGGCCGAACACGACCTTCTGCGGCCGGATGCCGAGAAGTCCGCCCAGCGCGCCGGTGGCGGTGGCGACCGCGAGCGGACCCGCGCCGAGTGTTCGCCCGGCGAGCCAGCCGAGCGGGGCCACCAGCGCCCCGCTGGTCGCGATGCGCTGCCAGAGCGGCGGGATCTCGCCGGGCCGCTGGACGGCGCGGGCGACCCGCTCGGACGCCGCCAGGCCGGCGGCGCCCAGCACCGCGCCCAGCCCGGCCGCGCGGGCGCCCCGGTGGCCGAGCAGGGCGGCCCCGGCGACGCCGCCGATGACGGCGGCGGCGCCGACGGCGCCCGCGATGTCGCGGGATCGCTGCGGTGCCTCGGCCACCCCCGGACCGTACTGGGCCCGTCGAGCCGGGTCTGCACGGGAAGGAGGCGGAACGATTCGGGACGGCCAGACGGCCAAGCTGCTTGCCCCGGTCGTCGACGTCGTTGCTCCGCCGGCGAGCCGGATCCCCGGCCACGCGCCCGGCCGCTGTCGTGACGGCGCTCGCAACGGCCGAGCGGCGTGCACGGATTCGTCGACAACCTGTCGTACCCTCGGTGGGACCTCGAGATCCAAAACCGAGATCCAAACCGAGATCCAAACCGAGATCCAAACCGAGATCCAAACGCTGTGAACGCCGGGGGCACGACGCGCTCGAGGGAACGAAAAATGCTGCCGTACCTGCAGGCGGGCGATGTCCTTTCCTGCCGGGCCGAACGATCCGGGGCCTCGCGCGTCTGACAGGAGTCAGGGCGAGGTCCGTCTCCGGTCCAGCCGTCCGGTTCACGACTCGGAGGACCCCATGCAGTCTCGTCGTTCGAGGACGGCCGCACGGGCCGTTCTCGCCGTGCTGGCCGCGGGTGTGCTGGCCGTGACCGCAGGCTGTTCCGGTTCGGCGGGGCTCGCCGTCGTGCAGTCCGGCGGCGGCAGCGTCGCCGGCCCCGCCGGGGCGCCGAACGAGTCGGGCGACGCCTCCGGGTCCGCCGTCCCGGGTTCGGCGACCGTTCCCGCGCCGCAGCCGTCCGCCGTGGTCACCGCGTCGCCCGCGTTCTCCGGCGACGAGATCACTCCCGTCGAGCCGGTGACGATCTCCGTGGCCAACGGCACGATCTCCGAGCTCACCATGAGCAACCCCGAGGGCGCGGTGGTGAACGGCACCGTGTCCGCCGACGGACGCAGCTGGACCCTGACCGACCCACTCGGCTTCGGCCGCACCTACACGGTCGCGGGCACCGCCGTCGGGCCCGACGGCGCGACCGTCCCGATCGAGGGCAGCTACACCACCGTGACGCCGGTGGACGAGATCACGACGTCGATCTCGCCCGGCGACGGGGCCGAGGTCGGCGTCGGCGCGCCGGTGATCGTGCACCTCGGGTACGAGCCGGTGGACAAGGCGCTCGTCGAGAGCCACATGAAGATCACCACGACGCCGGCCGTCGAGGGTTCGTGGGGCTGGGTGCATCACGACGGCGACCCGTGGCCGTCGCTGGACTGGCGCCCGAAGGACTTCTGGCCCGCCGGCACGCGGGTGCACGTCGAGTCCGACATCTACGGACTCGACTTCGGTGGCGGCTACTACGGCGGCGACAACGTCACCAGCGACTTCACCATCGGGCGCAACCAGATCGTGCTGGCCGACGCCAACTCGCACACCATCGTCGTGCAGCGGGACGGCGGAACGGTGGCCACCTACGAGGCCTCCTACGGCAGCGGCGACGAGATCGGCGACCCCAACCGGGTCACCCGCTCCGGCACGCACGTGGTGATGGACAAGCAGGAGACGACCACGATGAGCAACCCGGCCTACGGCTACGTGAACATCACCGAGCACTGGGCCGTGCGGATCAGCAACAACGGCGAGTTCATCCACCAGAACCAGGACACCGTCGACGTCCAGGGCGTGGACAACGTGAGTCACGGCTGTATCAACCTGTCGGCGGAGAGCGCCGAGGCCTACTTCAACACCGCGATCTACGGCGACCCGGTGATCGTCACCGGGACGAGTGTGCCGCTGTCGGAGGCCGACGGGGACATCTACGACTGGGCGCTGTCCTGGAACGAATGGCAGGCGTTGTCCGCCGTCTGAGCCCGCGGTGTCCGGCACGAATCGCCGCGAGCGGCCGGCCCGGCCGACACGCCATGCCGCGGAGAGTCTTTGCCCTTCGGCGCGCCGCTCCGGCCGGCCGTGATGACACAACCGGGCGATCCGAGGTGTGCCCACGCCGTCGGTGTGTGGTGGGAGGATCGGCGCATGCCACCCCGGAGCCGCGCCGCCGCGAATCCTCTCGACCTCGACGATGCCCGCCGCCGACTCGCGGAGGGCCGCATCGTCCGCGTCGGCATCAGTCGCTCGGCGCAGTTCCCCGAAGGCGGTACCGGCCGGATCCGGCACATCGGCGATCCCGAGGTCGACGGCGACGAGTTCGTGCAGGTCGAGGTGTCCCTGAACGGCACCAAGGACGTGGTGCCGTTCACGCCGTCGGATCTCTCTCCCGCCCGACGGACACCGCGGTCCGGGGTGGCGCCGGCCGTCGGCCCGCGACCCACCGCGGCGACCCCGCGGTCCCCGGGCCGCCGGGCCCGCCGCGCGGCGTCACCGCGCGAGAGCGACGTGTCCGCGGTCGATGTCGCCGCCGCACCGGCACCGGCCGACCAGCGCACCGCCGGCGTCGATGGCAAGCCGCCGGCGGATCCCGGCGTCGCGGAACCACTCCAGGCGGCTGCTCCGGACGCGGTTCCCGGGCCGCCGCGCCGGCGACCCGCCCGGAGCCAGGGCAGGCGCGCGCCGGCGGTGTCCATCGCGATCGCCACCGCCGACGGCGATCCCCCGCAGTGGCGGCTGGACGTCCGGGTCGGCTCGCGCGCGACGGTGCGCGCGGCGACCGTGTCCGCCGCCCAGGTCTGGCGGCTCGTCGAGGCGCTCGGGCAGGAGGCCGTCACCGCCGCCGTCACCCAGGTGCTGGACGAGCAGCGGCAGGCCGCGACCCGCCGGGCGGATGCGCTGACCGCGGAGCTCGCGGCGGTGCGCGCGGAGCTCGAGAGCCTGCCAGGTGGTGGCTGACGCGCGGGGCTTCGCTGCGGGACGCCGACCATGAACGCCGACCATGAACGCCGACCATGAACGATGATCACGAACGATGATCACGAACGATGATCACGAACGCTGACCGGGACTCGATGGCCGGCCGGACGGTCCTGGTGACCGGGGGCACGTCGGGCATCGGCCGGGCGACTGCGGCGGGGCTGGCCGCCCGCGGCGCCCGGGTCGGCATCACCGGCCGCGATCTCGCCCGCACCCGCGCGGCGGCGGCCGAGATCGCCGCCGCCACCGGCAACCCCGCCGTCGACGCGTTCGCCGCGGACGTGGCGTCGCAGGCCGATGTTCGTCGCCTCGCGGCCGACGTCCGGGTCGCGTATCCGCGAATCGACGTGCTCGTCAACAACGTCGGCGGGTTCTGGTCCGGCCGGCACGTCACCACCGACGGGCTCGAGCACACGTTCGCGGTCAATCATCTTGCGGCCTTCCTGCTCACACATCTGCTCGCCGAATCGCTCGGCGCCGCCGATGCGGCGCGCGTCGTGACCGTCTCCTCGGATGCGCACCGGGCCGGCGAGATCGACTTCGACGACCTGCAGGGCGAGCGCGGCTACTCCGGCGGGCGCGCCTACAGCCAATCGAAGCTCGCCAACGTGCTGTTCACGTACGAGCTGTCCCGGCGACTGGCGGCCACGGGGATCACCGCCACCACGCTGCATCCCGGCGTGGTCCGCACCCGATTCGCCGCCGAGGACCCGTCGCCGGCGTGGCGGATCCTGCTGCCCCTCGTGCGCCCGTTCCTGGCCTCCCCCGAGCGCGGCGCCGCGACGTCGGTGTACCTGGCCGCCTCGTCCGAGGTCGCCGGCGTCACGGGCCGGTACTTCGTGCGCAGCGCACCACGGCGGTCGAGCGCCGCGTCCTACGACAGGGCGGTGGCCGCCCGATTGTGGGAGATCAGCGCCGAGCTGGTCGATCTCGATATCCCGGGCGAATAGTCTTCGGCGGGTGGCCGTCCTCCGGTTGTCCCGCGATCGGGCCCGGCGCATCGCCGTGCGGGCTCAGCTGCTGGATGCCACCCGGCCGACCGACCTGCTGGCGACCGTCGAGCACCTGACCCTGCTGCAGGTCGATCCGACGGCCGTGGTCGCGCCGAGCGCGGAGCTCGTCGCCTGGAGCAGGCTGGGGTCGTCGTTCCGGCCCGCGCAGCTGCGCCGCGCGCTCGAGCGGGACCGCACGTTGTTCGAGCAGAACGCCCTGATCCGGCCGATGGCCGACGTGGGCCTCCACCTCGCCGAGCCGCCCCCCCGCGGCCGGTCCGCGGGCGTCCGGGAGTGGTTGCGCAGGAACGACTCCTTCCGCCGTGACGTCCTGGATCTGCTCGGCACAGCCGGCCCCCGCACCTCGCGGGACATCCCCGACACATCCGTCGTGCCGTGGGCATCCACCGGCTGGACGCACCAGCGCACGGTCATCCAACTGCTCGAGCTGCTCGCGATGGACGGGGAGGTGGCGGTCGCGGGCCGGGTGGGCAAGGAGCGGTTGTGGGACCTGGCCGGGCGGGTGTACCCGGCCGACGTGCACGTCCCGCCGGCCGCCGAGTCGCGCCGGATCAGGAACGAGCGGCGGCTCCGCTCGCTCGGCATCGCCCGCGCTACCGGGACGACGAATTGATGCCGATCGAGCCGATCGACGTGGGGGACGCCGGTGAGCCCGCCGAGGTCGAGGGCACCTCGGGCGAGTGGCGGGTCGACGCCACCGCCGTCGACGCCGAGTTCGAGGGCCGAACGGCGCTGCTCTCGCCGTTCGACCGCCTGGTCCACGACCGCACCCGCACCGCCGAGCTGTTCGAATTCGAGTACACGCTGGAGATGTACAAGCCCGCCCCGAAGCGCCGCTGGGGCTACTTCGCCCTGCCCGTCCTGCACGGGGACCGCCTCGTCGGCAAGGTGGACGCCGCCGCCGATCGGAAACGGTCGATCCTGCGCGTGCACGCGATCCACGAGGACGTCGCGTTCTCCCGCGCCACCGCGAAGGCCGTGCGGGCGGAGCTGGAGGCGCTCGCCGCATGGCTCGGGTTGAGCGGCGTCGACCACCGTCCGGCATGACGGGCCCGGCCGGCCGACCCCGTCCCGTTCACTCGGCCGACGGTGCGGTGGCGAGCGAAGCGGACCGTCTCCTCGCCGCGCCGCGGGTGAGCAGGACGGTGGTCAGCAGGGCCGCGATGGCGCCACCGGAGACGACAGCGGCCATGGGCACGGCGGAGTGCTCGTCGATGGCCAGCAGCGGCGAGACGAGGATCCCGCCGGTGAACATGCAGGCTCCGAGGACGGCCGAGGCGGAACCGGCGGCGCTGGAGCGTTCGACCGCCAGCACCGTGGCATTGGCCGAGACCAGGCCGCGGCTGGCGACCACGACGAAGAGCGGTATCAGCACCGCGAGGATGCCGGATCCGGGGATCACGACGGCCACCAGGAGCGCGACCGCGGCGACGGACGAACCGGCCAGTCCGAGGACGAGCAGCCGGCGGACGGGATGCCGCCGCACCAGGCGGGCGTTCGCGAGGCCGAGAACCACCATGCCGGCGGCGTTCAACCCGAACAGCAGGCTGAAGGCCGTCGCCGACATCCCGTACAGGTCCTGCAGCACGAAGGACGACCCGGCGATGTAACCGAAGAGCGACGCGTAGGCGAAGAAGATCGTCAGCGCGTACCCGACGAAGACCCGGTCACGGGTGAGATCGGCGAACGCGCGGCCCGTCGCGCGCAGCCCTCCGGTGTGCCGCCGGCTCGCGGGCAGCGTCTCGGGCAGGAAGCCGACGATCAGCGCGGTGAGCCCGATGCTGATCGCGGCCAGCACGTAGAACAGCACGCGCCAGCTCCCGGTCCAGGCCAGGAGCAGGCCGCCGAGCACCGGGGCGATGATCGGGGCGAGGCTGGACAGCGTCATGAACAGCGAGAACAGCCGCGCCGCGGCGACGCCCTTCGTCAGGTCGGCGGCCACGGCCCTGGCGAGCACGATGCCGCCGCCGCCGGCGGCGCCCTGCAGGAAGCGCCACACGGTCAGCAGCGCCGCGGACGGAGCGAGCGCGCACAGCACCGAGGCGGCAGCGCTGAGCACGCCCGACCAGATCAGCAGCGACCGCCGCCCGTGGGCGTCCGACAGCGGGCCGAGCACGAGCTGGCCGACGACGATGCCGATCACGTCGGCGGTCAGCGTGAGCTGGATGCCGGCGGCGCCGGTCGCCAGCTCGTCGGCGAGCTGCGGAAAGGCGGGCAGGTACAGGTCCATCGACAGCGGGCCGAAGGCGGTCAGACCGCCGAGCAGCAGCGTCAGCACTGCCAGGCGGCGGCCGGTGACGAGGTCGCGGAGCGGCGTGGTGGGCATGACGACCAGTCTTCGACGCTACGGTCTATCTGTCCAACACAGAGATCAGAGCACATCAATCGAGGAAACAGATGGATCTGCGCCAACTCGAATACTTTGTCGCGGTGGCGGACGAGCTGAGCTTCACCCGGGCCGCGGCCCGGCGCCACGTGGCCCAGTCAGCGCTGAGCTACCAGATCGCCCGGCTCGAACGGGAAACCGGTGTGCTGCTGTTCGACCGGACGAGCCGGTCCGTGCGCCTGACGGCTGCGGGCGAGGTGCTCCTGCCTCGGGCGCGGGGGATCCTCGGGGACCTCGCCGACGCCGGTGCCGAGCTCGCCGAGCTCTCCGGCCTCGTCACCGGCCGCCTGCGGATCGGGATGATCGGCAGCACCGGGATCGCGCTGCCCGCGGTGGAGCGCACCCTGGCCGGGTTCCACCGCCGGCACCCGGGCGTGGAGATCGCGATCGGCGACACGGGCAGCGGGCGGATGGCCGAGCAGGTGCGGGACGGCGCCCTCGATCTCGCCTTCGTGGGACTGTTCCGCCAGCAGGTTCCCGACGACGTCGTGCACCACACGCTGCACGTGGAGCCGCTGGTGGCGATCAGCAGGGCGGGCGGGGGGCCCGGGCCACGGCGGGCAGGCCGCCGGGTGGGGCTCGCGGAGCTCGCCGACGGCGGCCCGCTGATCGAGATGCGGCCCGAGTCCGGTGTGCGCCGGCAGGTGGACGAGGCGTTCGAGAGGGCAGGCGTACAACGACGTGTCGCGTTCGAGCTGTCCACCTCGGACGCCGTGATCCGCTTCGTCGGCCTGGGATTCGGCGCAGCGATCGTGCCGGCGAGCGCGGCGGCCGGCCACGGCGCCGTCACCGTGCAACCCCTCGCCGACCGAGCGGCTCGGCACCCCATCGGCCTCGTGCACCGCCGTCCCCAGCCGGCTGCGCCCGCCGCCCGTAGGTTTCTCGCCATGGTGGTCGAAGCGGTCGGCGCACCGCCCCGCGGCAGTCGCGCGAGCGGCGGCAGCCCACCGACCGCCCGGCGATGAGCGAGTCGACGACGGGCCCGGCGGGCCGACCGGCGGTCCGGGCGCGGATCGCGGTCATCACGCTGTTCCTGCTCATGGGCGTGATGACCGGAAGCTGGGCGTCGCGGATCCCGGCGGTGCGCGAGCAGGTCGGCGCGAACGACGCCGTCTGGGGCCTGCTGGTGCTGGCCGCGCCGGTCGGCACCTTCGCCGCGCTGGTCGTGGTCACGCGACTGATCGGCCGGACCGGCGCGCGGCGGCTGGCGATCCCCGGGGCAGCCTGCCTGCTGGTCGTCGTGCCCATCACGGCGGGTGCGCCGACGCCGTGGGTGCTGGCGGTGGCGCTGCTGGCGCAGGGCATCTCGACCGGGTTCCTGGCGACACCGATGAACGCCCTCGCCGTGCTGGTCGAGCGCGACTACGGCCGTCGGATCATGTCCAGCTTCCACGCGTGCTTCAGCCTCGGCCAGCTCGCCGGCGGCCTCGGCGGCGCCTGGGCAGCGTCGGCGGGGGTGCTCCCGGTCGTGCAGCTCGCGGCGACCAGCGCCGTGTTCGCGGTCGCGCTGGTGGCGACGGTCCGCTGGCTGCCCGTCGACCGACCCGGCCCGCCGAGCATCCGGCCGGAGGCGAAACCGGCTCAGGGGAAACGGGATTCCGGCCGCAGACGCGGCCGGGGGATCGTCACGCCGCAGCTGCTCCTGCTGTCGGTCATCGCGCTGCTGTCCAGCGTCAACGAGGGCGCGGCGGTCCAGTGGAGCGCGCAGTACGGCACGATCACCCAGGACGCCGGTCCTGGGATCGGCGCCCTCACGTTCACCTGCTTCTCGCTGGCGATGACGGCGTCCCGGCTCGTCGGCGACCGCGTCGTCGACCGCTTCGGGCGCACCCGCTTCCTCCGCATCTCGGCGCTGGTCGCGGCGGTCGGCATGGGATTCGGTCTGCTGGTCGGGTCCACCTGGGCCGGCTTCGTCGGCTTCGCCCTGCTCGGCGTGGGATCGGCGTGCATCGTGCCGACGGTCATGGGCCTGGCCGGCAATCAGCCCGGCGTGCCAACCGGCCGCGGCGTCGCGATCGTGTCCTGGGGGCAGTGGCCGGCGTTCCTCATCGGGCCGCCGCTGATCGGCGCGATCGCGGTTCTGACCGGCCTGCGACTCGCGCTGGGCGTCACGGTGCTGGCGGCCCTCACG
Organism: uncultured Actinomycetota bacterium; assembly: GCA_963844455.1. Classification (GTDB taxonomy): domain Bacteria; phylum Actinomycetota; class Actinomycetes; order Mycobacteriales; family Nakamurellaceae; genus Nakamurella. The sequence continues at coordinate 49,358 of CAWJOH010000022.1, read as the reverse complement.
ATCGCGGTGCTGGCGGGCCGCGTGCGCGAGCCGGGACACGGCGATCGGCTGATGCGTCCGGATGCGGGCGCCGAAGCGGCCTCCACCGGTTAGCCGGCGGGGATCCGGACGGAGCGTCAGGTCCGGACGAACGGAGAGGGTGCGCGGACCGTGCCGCGCACCCTCTCCGAGATCACCGGTACATCAGGAGTAGTCGCCCGCCCCGGCGAGCGCGTCCTGGAGCACGGCCTCGTGCCATGCGACGTTCGTCTTGTCCACGACGCCGGTCGGGATGCGAATGAACTGGGCCACGTTCTGACCGAGAACCTCGTGCGCGAACATGGTCTCGATCATCGTCTCACCCATCTGGATGCTGTTGACGTCGACCGTTGCGGTCAGCTTCCCGGCCTTGATGGCCTCCATGCCGGACACCAGACCGTCGGCACCGATGGTGATGATCCCCGACGTCCCGTCCCAGTGCTTCAGGCCACGCGCGTCGATCGCCTGTGAGGCACCGAGGGCCATGTCCTCGTTCTCGCCGTAGATGGCATCCACGTCCGGGTATTTGACGAGCAGGTCCTGCGCAGCGGTCAGTCCCTTGTCCCGCACGTACCCGCCGTCGGCGGCCCCCACGATCTCCAGGCCGGGGTACTCCGAGATGGCCTTCTCGAAGCCCTGTTGGCGGAGCTTGGTCCAGTCCGACCCGCTGGGCCCGAGGATCTGGAACACCGTGCCCTGGCCGCCGAGCTGGTCGGCGATGTACTGGCCGGCGAGATAGCCCGACTGCCAGCGGTCGTCGTACCCGATGTTCGAGATGGTGTACATACCACCGGTCGGGTCTTCGGCCTGGGACGGGTTCGCCAGTTCTTCGGTGGAGTTGAACTGGTAGAAGTCCACGCCTGAGGAACTGCCCTGCTGGTAGAGCTCGGCCATGGTGGCGGCGTTTGCTGCGGAGCAGACGAAGACTGCGTCGAACTTGCGGGCGATGTAGCCCTGCACGATGCCGATCGTCTCGGTGCCGGAGTGCGCGTCGTTCAGTGCACCCTGCCGCTCCCAGCTCCACTTCACCCCGAATCGATCCTCGTATTCCTTCATCTTGTTGAAGGCAGCCTTTTCGATCTGAGTGTAGAACTCGGACAGAATGGGCGGCGAGAACCCGACGGAGAGTGTGCGGCCGGCCACGATCTCCCGGATGGCTTCGTCCGAGCTGGCAGTGGAAACGACTCCCGCGGCGGCATTCGCACCGCCGGAGTCACTCGATGAGCTGTCGGGCTGGTTGACGGTCGAGCATCCGGCGAGGACCAGCGCGGCCGCGGCAAGCACCGCACTTCGCACGCCCCGCCGACGCGGCGAATGTCCTCGTGGCGGCGCTACTTTTCCGGTCATTTCCACATCATTCCTTCCGTCCGTTCCCGGATCGATTCGTCTTCCGGGTTGTTCTGAATCCAACCTTCGGTACCGCCGCCCTGGCTCACGCCGGCCCGGCGGGCCCTGCGCTGTCGCGCCCAGGCGCTGATCACGTCGCTGAGGCGGTTGGCCAGCACCGCGATCAGCAGAATGCATCCGATGACGATCTTCTGGTAGCTGGATGGGACGCCCTCGAGGTTGATGACGTTGATCGTCGCGGCCAGGGTGATGGCGCCGAGCACCGCGCCCAGGATCCGGCCGCGACCGCCGCTCAACGCGGCACCCCCGATGACAGCGGCTGCAATGGCCTGGATCTCGTAGCCGTTGCCGAGATCGGCCGGAACGTTGGTGTTGCGGCCGGCGAGGATGATTCCCGCGACGGCGGCGGCGGCACCGCTGATCACGTAGGCGAGCATCTTGGTCCGGTCGACACGAACGCCGGACTGCCGGGCCGCCGATCGGCTGCTGCCGATCGCGAACAGATGGGTACCCAGCCGCGTCTGCCCGAGCATGCCGCCGAGCACCAACGCGATGATCAACGCGATCACCATCGGCCCGGTGACCGTGCCGAAGACGGGTGTCAGGCCGCCGACGTAGTAGTACTCCGGAACCATGTAGCCGATGATCGGCACGCCCCCGGTCCAGATGTAGAGGATGCCGCTGGCGAAACCCAGCATGGCGAGGGTGGCGATGAAGTCCGGCAGCTTGAGCCGCGTCACGAGCAGGCCGTTGCCGAGGCCGACCACCACACCCACGACCAGCGCCAGGACGAAGGCCGCGAACAGGGGGAGCCCCATCAGCAGGGCCTTCGCGGAGACGCCGGCGCACAGCGCCATCACCGCGCCGACCGACAGGTCGATGCCACCGGAGATCAGCACCACCGTCATGCCCATCGCGAGGATCATCACGATGAGGCTGCTGCTCAGCAGGTTCGTCAGGTTGGTGCCGGTGAGGAACTCCGGCAGGACGAAGATCGACACGACGCACACGGTCAGCAGCAGCACCGCGACGCCCAGGGTGGGATCGAGCAATAGTTTGAGCAGACCGCGCTGGAACAGGTTGGGGCGCGAGGTCCGCGGTTCGGCGACGGTGGTCATGACGGCCTGCCTTGAGACGTGGTCGCCGGCGTCTCGGGCGCGGCGGGTGCCGGGGGTGGTGTCGACGTCCGATCGACGAGCGGGCGTTTGAGGATGCGGTTCAGCGCGAACCGCTGGACGAGGCGGTCGAAGACGACGCCGGCGACGATGCAGAGCCCGGTGACGATGCTGAAGTAGACGGGGTCGACGCCCTCCAGTCGCAGGCCCTGCTGCAGGGTGGCCAGCAGGAGGCCGCCGACGACAGCGGCCCAGACCGAGCCCCGGCCGCCGGCCAGGCTCACCCCGCCCAGCACCGCGCCCGCGATGGCGATGAACTCGTAGCCGACGCCGAGGAAGGCCTGCACCGAACCCAGGCGCGACGCGAGAAGTACGCCGGCCCCACCGGCCAGTAGCCCGGAGACGACGAACGCGCTGAGCCGCACCCGGTTCACGTTCACCCCGGCGTTGCTCGCCGCGTCGGGGGAGACCCCGATCGCGAAGATCCTGCGGCCGAGGACCGTTCGAACCAGGACGAATTGCGCAACGACGAAGATCACCGCCGCGATGATGAACCCCATCGGGATGCCGAACAGACTGCCGTAGACCAGGTTGGAGAAGCCCGGCGCATCGACCCCGGTGAGCGCCACGCTCTGCGTGAGGACGATCAGCAGTCCGGCGGCGATGTTCAGTGTGGCGAGCGTGACGATGAAGTCGCTGATCCCGAACTTGGTGATGAGCAGCCCGTTGATGATGCCGAACACCAGGCCGGTGACCAGCCCGACTGCGATGGCGAGCACGGTCGGGTAGCCGGACTTCAACGCCCAGATCGTGGTCCCCGCACTGAGTCCCGCCACGGTGCCGGTCGACAGGTCGATGCCGCCCGTCACCATCACGATCGCCACGCCGACGGTCAGCAGCAGGATCGGGATCGCATTGGTGACGTAGTCACGGATGGACGACGGCTCGAGGAAGACGGGGGAGAGCAGCTGAAAGACGATCACCACGACCACCAGCGCGATGGCGATCGGCACTCCGTTGGTCAGAAGGATTCTCGTCCACAGCGGTTCACGCTTCATGATTCGCTCCGTGCTGAGAGGGAGAGGATGCGCTGCTTGACGGCCTCGAACTGGCCGTCGGCCAGGGAACCGGCCACATCGTCGACGCCGCCGACGATCCGGCCCTGCTTCATGACCAGGACGCGCGTGCTGAGCTCGAGCAGCTCGGCGATCTCGGATGCGATGACGATGGCGGCTCCGCCGGCCGTCACGAACTCCCGGATGAGGTTGTGCACCTCGACCTTGGCCGACACGTCGATGCCCTGGGTGGGCTCGTCGAAGATCACCAGCGCCGGCTTCGTGTTGAGGCACCGGGCGACGACGGCCTTCTGCTGGTTGCCGCCGCTGAGATTGCCGATGCGCTCGTCGACGTCGGGTGTGCGGATGGCCAGCCGCTCGCGGAAGGCGTCGCCCTGCTGCTTCTCGGCCTTCCTGTCGATGACGAAGCCCAGCCGCGAGACGCTCGCCAGATTGGAGATCGAGATGTTCTGCGCCACCGATAGATCGGCCAGGATCCCGAGCTGCTTGCGGTCCTCGGGCACCATCGCCAGGCCCTTGGCGTACGCCTGGCTCGCGCTGCGGATCCGGGCCGGGCTGCCGTTCAGCGCGACGGTGCCGCTGGAGATCCTGTCCAGACCCATGATCACCCGGGCGAGTTCGGTGCGACCGGCACCGGCCAGGCCGGAGATGCCGAGGATCTCCCCCTTGCGCACCTCGAGCGAGATGTCCCGGAGCACGTTCGCCCGCGAGACGCTGGTCAGCCGAAGGACCTCCTCGTCGGCGACCGTCGCGGCGTCGTGCGGCGCCTGGCTCTCGGGAGAGGCACCGAACTCCTGGGCGGCGACGCCGAACATCGTCGTGATCAGGGAGTCGACCGAGGTGTCGGCGACGTCGGCGGTGGCGACGTTCCGGCCGTCCCGGAACACCGTGACCCGGTCGGCCAGGCCGAACAACTCCTCCAGGTGATGGGTGACCCAGATCAACGAGACCCCGCGACCCCGCAGCGTGCGCATGTGTCCGAAGAGGTGCTGCTTCTCCTCGTCCTCGAGACCGGAGGTCGGTTCGTCGAGGATCAGCAGCCGGGTCTCGAACGCCAGCGCCTTGATGATCTCGACAACGCGCTTCTTGAGTGCGCCGAACTCGCCGACCGGGAGCGCGAGATCCTCGTCGGTCAAGCTGAACTCGTGCGCCAGCTGGCGCACCCGCTTGGCCATGCCGCGCCGGTCGAGGCGCAGCGGGACGCCGAGGATCCGAGCGCGGGATTCGCGGCCGAGGAAGATGTTGTCCAGCGTGCTCAGTGCGGGCACCAGGGACAGCTCCTGGTGGATCGTGATGATCCCCTTGTCGAGCGCGTCGCCGGGACGGCGCAGGACGAGGGGCTCGCCGGCCAGCTCGATCGTCCCGGTGTCCGGAACCACGAGCCCCGAGAGCACGTTGACCAGCGTCGACTTGCCCGCGCCGTTCCCGCCCAGCAGTGCGTGGATCTCCGCCGGAGCGACCTGCAGGGAGGCGTCGTCGAGGGCCACCACGCCCTGGAAACGCTTGGTGACGCCCTGCGCGTCGAGCAGGAGGCCCTCCGGTTGACGACCGACGGGTGCGTTCACGGGATCCTCGTCTGGCTTCGGACCACGCTGCGATGCAGCGGATGTGGTCGATTCGGCGGTCATGTCAGGGCCTCGGGCCGCGTGCGGGGCGGTCATGATGCGCCGACGATCGTGTCGCCGAGCAGGGCGATCATGTCCAGGTCGTCGGGCAGGTAGTTGTGCAGCACGATCCGCTGCACGCCCGCCGCCTCCAGCGCGGCGATCCGCTCCAGTGCGGCATCCGGCGTGCCCAGGAGCCAGCGTCCGGCGCGGTCCTCAGGCGGCTCGACACCGACGGCGTCGGGGCCGAGGACGGCGTCCTGCCGACGCTGCCGGTCGGCGTAGTCGGCCTGGTCGGACCCGATGAGCACCCCGCAGAGCGCCGAGTACACGAGCTCCTGCGGGTCGCGCCCGCGCTGCTCACACGCCGCCCGCACGCCGTCGAAGGCCTGGCGGGCGCGCTCGGGCGTGGCGAACACGACGTTGTACTCGTCGGCGTACGTCGCGGCGACCCGGCAGCTGCGCGGCTTCCCGTCCCCACCCATGATCAGGTGCGGTGGGCGGCCTCCGTCGGCGGACGGGCTCGGCTCGAAGACCGCACCCTCGAGCTGGTAGTGCGCGCCGTGAAACGCCCAACCGTGCGGCTCGGTCCACAGCCCGCGCACGATCGCCACTTGTTCCTCGAGCATGTCCAGGCGATCCCTGACGGCCGGGAACGGGATCCCGAACTGCCGGTGCTCACCCTCGTGCCAGCCGGCGCCGAGCCCGACTTCCACGCGTCCGCCGCTCATCTCGTGGACGGTGGCCGCGGTCTTGGCGAACGGGCCGGGCAGCCGGAAGGTGACGGGCGAGACGAGCACACCGAGTTTGATCGTCGTGGTGTCCCGGGCGAGACCGGCCGTGGTGGCCCACGCGTCGGTGGTGCCCAGCCCTGCGTCGGGGAAGCTCGAATAGTGGTCCGACCGGAAGAACGTCTCGATGCCGGCCTTCTCGGCGGCCAACGCGACCGCAAGGATGTCGTCGTAGGTCAATCCCTGCTGCGGCTCGATCATCATGGCGTAGCGCATGGCGTTCCTGCTCCTCGGTGGTGACGTGCTTCAGGACGGTGATTCGGACACTTCGCGGGATCGGGACGATCTCGGCTGACGGCGCAGGAGGTCGCTGACCTCGTCGTGCGCCGTCGGGCCCAGCTGGGCCCCCACGTGCGCGCAGGCGACCGCGCCCGCGGCGGCGGCGAACGCCAGGGATTCGTCGAAGGAGTCCCCCCGCTCGATCGCCGCGGCCAGCGCACCGACGAAGGCGTCGCCCGCGCCAGTGGTGTCGACGACCGGGACGTCGAAGGCATCGAGCTCCAGGAGGCCGGCCGGCGTGAGTGCCACGCACCCGTCGCCGCCGAGCGTGATGACGACGTGGGGGACGCCGCGCCGGGCAACGTCGTGCAGCGCCCGCCGCGCGTCCGACCGGGTCGACACCGCCGACCCGGTGAGCGAGCCTGCCTCGTCCCGGTTGAGGACCAGGTACCGGCAGCGGCCGAGCAGCGCGTCCGGCAGCTCTCGATACGGTGCCGCGTTCAGCACGAGATGGACGCCGTCGGCCTCGCACATCGCCGCGAACCGTTGCACCGTCTCGAGCGGCGTCTCGAGCTGCGCGATCGCGATGGAGGCGTGGGCGAGCGCGGCCTCCTCCAGTTCCAGCTCGGCTGGACTCATCTCCGAGTTGGCGCCGGGAGAGACGACGATGGCGTTCTCGCCGCTCGCGTCGACCGTGACGAACGCCAGGCCCGAGCCGAATCCCTCGAGCACCCTCGTGTGGCCGAGATCGATCCCGACGTTGCCGAGAGTGTGCTGGATGACGGAGCCGAGGTCGTCGTCGCCCAGCCGGCCGATCAGTCGCACCGGTCGGCCGAGCCGCGCCACCGCGACGGCCTGATTTGCGCCCTTCCCGCCGGGCATCCGGGAGACCACACCCCCCAGCACGGTCTCTCCCGGTCGCGGAATCGTCTCCACGGGTACCACCACGTCCATGTTCAGGCTCCCGAGAACCACGACGCCACAGCGGACGTCGGAGTCCGCCGCGGGGCGGGCGGGGGACGTCATCGGGGAACCGCGCTGGACGCGTGGTGTGCTGGACATCTGTCGAACTCCTTGGCTGGCCGACTGTGCGGCCAACGGATCGGCGGGGCGTGCTTCAGCGGGGGAGCGGACCGGTCGGTGGATGGTGGCCGGTCCGCTCCCCGTGAAGGGGAGGTGGGCTCAGAGACCTTCGACGATGCGCGTGGCGAAGAGCTCCGTGAAGCGGTCGGCGTCGACGTCGACCGCGACGTTCATGTTCGGCTTCTTCTTCTTCGGGATCGTGCGCAGGATGTCGTTGCGGATCAACAGGTCCCGGGGAATCAGCGTGGGTGCGAACTCGGCTGCGACGTGGATCTTGGCGGTGGTGATCAGGCTGGGGTCGTAGGCGACCGCGATCGTCAGCGGGTCGTGCAGCCAGATCCCGGTGAACTCGGTCGGGATCCCGACGCTCAGGTAGATCAGCCGCTCCTGCTCCGGCCACGGCTTGAGGATGCGGTGCACCATCTGCGCCGACTTGCTGGTGCCGTTCTCCATGGCCTGGATCTGATCGGCGCTCATCGGCACCCGCAGCGTGACGTCGATGGGCACGAGCGTGATGTTCGCGGCCGACTGCAGCACGATCTTCGCGGCCACCGGGTCGTTGTTGAGGTTGTACTCCTCGACGGGTGAGCGGGTGATGCCCTTCTCGTCGACGACGGGCACGATGACGCCGCCCATGATGATCAGGTGCTTGAGATCCCGGACGAAGTTGGGATCCTGGCGGATCGCTGCGGCGACGTTGGTGACGGTGCCCAGCGTGCAGATGGTGATCTCGCCCGGGTTCTCCCGGACCAGACGCACCATGAACTCGACCGCGGACTCGGCCTCCGGCTGCTTCTCGGGCTTGCCGTCGTCGAAGATGCCCTCGCCCTCGAAGCCGAACATCAGTGCCTCGGCCTCGCCCAACGGATCGCCGATGCCCGCGTACACGGGAACGTCCGACCGGCCGATGAATTCGAGTACCTTGCATGCGATCTGGGCTCGCAGGCTGGTGTCGCCGTAGCATGTCGTGACGCCCTCGAACTGCACCTCGGGCGAGTTGGCCGCCAGCAGCACCGCGAACGCGTCGTCGTAGTAGGTCCCGATGTCGGTGTCGACGATCAGTCGTTCCACTTCGATCCTCCTTCAGGTAGTCGTCGCCGAACGGTTCGGCGGCGAACCGGTCGTCCCGCGCACCTCGAGCGAGACGGGCAAAATGACCGTGCGCCGGGGCTTCCCGCTCCCGGGAGCGAACACCAGCCGGACCGCCTCCGCGCCCATGCTCTCGGCGTCCTGGCGGACCGTGGTCAGCGGCGGCGTCGTGTAGCGGGCGAGCAGGATGTCGTCGAAACCGACGATCGACATCTCGAGGGGAATCGAGACGCCGCTCTCGCGCGCGGCGGACATGGCGCCGATGGCGATGAGGTCGTCCGCGGCGAAGATGGCCGTGAAGTCGGCATTACGCGCGCGGAGCCGGTCGAAGGCGTCTGCCCCGCCCTGCTCCGAGAAGTCGCTGTCGACGAAGAGCGACTCGTCGGGCGGGATGCCGGCCTCCGCGAGCGCATCCAGGTAACCCCGGCGTCGGTCGCGCGACTGGGCCACGCCCACCGGGCCGGCGATGTGTGCGATCCGCCGGTGACCGAGGTCGAGGAGATGCCGAACCGCGATCTGCGCGCCCTTCCGGTTGTCGGATTGGACGAGCGGGGAGCGCACGTGCCGCATCGGGCGATCCAGCGCGATGAACGAGACACCGGCATTGACGTACGCCTGAACGGATGCGCGATCCAGCGTCAGGCCGACGGCGAAGACGTGTTCGACCTGACGCGCGACCAACGCGTCCAGGTGCAGCCGCTCGAGTTCGGCGTCGCCCTCCGTATTGCAGATGAGAATGGTGCGCCCGTGGCGCAGGGCGGCGAATTGCAGAGCCTTCGCCAGCTCGGAGAAGAATGGATTGCTGATATCCGGGAGCAGGGTTGCGATCATGTCGGACTGTCGGCTCGACAGGTTCCGCGCCAACACATTCGTGCGGTATCCGAGTTCATCGGCAGCGGCGAGCACCCGGGCCTTCGTCGCCGGAGCGACGGAATTGCGGCCGGCCAGCACCCGGCTGACGGTTGCGGACGAGGTCTGGGCGACCCGCGCGACGTCGTAAATGGTCGCCCGCGTCGGGCGATCCTTCTGGTCCTCCATGTCTGTGCCTCGAATTCTCCGATCGGGACGCAACAGCACATCGCTGCCGCCTGGGCGTCCTGATCGTCGCACGCACCTGCGTGCCGAGCGGTGAATCGTCGGCAACGACCGGTGCCGGCAGGGGAAGCCCCGCCGGCCGCCGGATCCTGCGCGATTCGGAATTTCGCCGACGTCATTCACGGTCTGTCACCTCCGTCCTGCGCTCCGCACGTCACTGTCGTTGTTCGGTCGGTCGGGTCAGTCGGCGTCGACGAGACCCGGCGCGTACGGCCACTCGACGTCCGGCAGCATGTAGTCGACGGTGCTGTATTCACCGCGCTGCGTCTGCGCCAAGGAGGTGGGGCCCGGGAATCCGATGACGTCCCAGCCGACGCGGCCGCGGTTGCCGCCGTACACGGGGTCGGAGTAGAAGCCCTGACGCGCGTGCAGCACGAGCATCGGGAAGAAGTCCAGTTCGTCGTCGGGGATCGGCTGGTTGGACGGCGGCGCGCCGCCCTCGCCCGCCTTCACCTGGCGGCCCTGGACGACGGAGCCGATGGCGAAGTCCGTGGGCTTCGGCCAGCCGGAGGAGGTGGCGAGGATCTCGTCCTGCTGGTCGGGGTCCAGGCCGGTGAAGCCGCTGCCGAAGCGGCTACGGCTGAGTTCCTCGATCTGCTCGATGCCCTCGGCGTATCGCTGCTGCACCGAACCGATGCGCTGCCGCCAGGCATCGGCCTCCTTGCCGGTGATCTGCAGAAAGCCGGTGCCGTCGGCGGTGGCGTAGACGAAGTCGATCCCGGAGATGTACCGGTCGATGAACTCGACGACGTTGGCCTCCGCCGCCCCCGGGTCCTGATCGGTCGGGATGATGCGGGCGACCGCGGCCGCGATGAACTCCCGCTGGTGCTCGTCGAGGAACAGTCGGCCGCCGCCCTCGCTCTCGGTCGGTGCGGGGCGCGCCTGCCAATCCGCTTGGCTGGTCATGTGTTCGTTCCGTCCTTTCGCGATCTCGGGACTTCAGTCCGCCGGCCGGCCCTGAGAGTCCACCTCGACGATGTGCTCCGCGCACCGCCATGCATTGGCCATGATCGTCAGCGTCGGATTGACGCCGGGCCGGTCGGGAAACCACTGCCGTCGAGGACGTAGAGATTCGGTACGTCGTGCGCGCGGCCCCACTTGTTGAGCACGCTCGTCGCCGGATCGTTGCCCATCCGCGCGGTGCCATGCTGATGACAAGCATTTCCGCTTGCCTGCTCGAAATACACAGGCAGAATGCGGCTGGCGCCGGCGGCCTCGAGAATTTCCTTGTTCTTGTTGACCTGCCAGTTGCCCAGCACCACGTCGTTCGGGTGATTCGTGTGGGTGATCCGGGCGACCGGACGTCCCCACGCGTCCTTGACGTCCGGGTCGAGGTCGACCCTGTTGGTCTCGCGCGGGAGGTCGTTGAGCAGGACCCCCAACTTCATCGAGTGGTTGAAGAACTCGCGGTCGGCATTCTTCGAGGCCGACCCCCAGGTGGGGCGCCCCGGGAACGTCCAGTTGACCGGCGGGCCCAGGCCCGACGCGGTGATCACGCAGCCGAGCAGGTGACCCCTGTCGTAGTCGGTCTCGTAGAACTCGAGGGACGTCCCGTTCACGTAGTTGCCCGACCAGCCGTACAGCGGGTCGTGGATCTCCCTGTCGAAAAGTCCGATGGCGAAGAAGTACTCGTGGAAGGTGGCATTCCGGCCGACCTGCCCGCTGCTGTTCGCCAGGCCGTCCGGGAACTGGTTCGACGTCGAGGCCAGCAACAGTCGCGCCGATTCGATCGCCCCGCAGCACACCAGGACGACGGATGCCTCCTGTTCCACCATCCGACCCTGCGGGTCCTCGTACAGGGCGCCCTTCATCCGGCCGTCCGGATGCAGGGTCAGCTCGTGCACGTAACAGTTGGGCCGCAGGTCGTAGCGCCCGGTCGCGACGGCGTCCGGGGTGAAGACGGACTGCGAGGTCGAGCGACCGCTGGTCGGATCTCCGAACTGCTGCACAAAGCCCGCATTCGGAATGGGGGTCCGACCCTTGTACGGTCGCGTGACGAGCGCCTGCGGCATCGGAAAGGCGTTGTACCCCAACTTTCCGCATGTCTCGTAGAAGAGCTTGCCGTATCGCGACAGCGGCGGCGGTGGGCACGGGTAGCCCCTCGTGCGGAAACCCTCGTACTTGTTCGCCCCGGCGATGCCGGAGACGCCGAACTCCCACTCGATCCGGGTGTAGTACGGCTCGATCTCGGCGTAGCTGAAGGGCCAGTCCGCCAGGCTTGCGCCATCGATGTCGCCGTGCAGGGTACGGAGCTTGAAGTCGGATTCGGTGGCCCTCGGGAACCAGCCGCTGTAGTGGATCGTGCCGCCACCGACCATCTGCGGCGTCGGTGAGAACTGCTGCACCACAGCGGAGCTGTTCTCGTCGCGGCGCACGGTTCGCGGTTTCAGGACCGGGTCCGGCCACAGGTAGTTGCGGTTGATGAACTTGATCTCGTCGCCCGAGAAGTCCTCCGGCTTGAGCCACGGCCCGCGCTCGAGGCCCACGACGCGAAGCCCGGCCTCGGTCAGCACCTTGGCGGCCGTGGCGCCCGACGCGCCTCCCGCGCCGACGATGAGAACATCGACCGGATCGGGCTTTTCCTGGGCGCTCATGTCGCTCCCTTCTGCACGCGGTGCATGTCGTTCTGGGGGTCAGCGGGCAGCCCCGACCGATGCGCACGCATCGGTCTGGCTTTGGTTGACGGCACGCGCCGGCGGACGCGCGCCCGTTACGGCGGCTGGTCGTGGGAGCCGGTCGAACAAGGGGTCCGGCGGCGACCGTTCGGGGGTGCCGGTGGTTTCAGAAGTCTCGGGTCGCGAGCCACCGGTCGTCGCCGGGCCGACCGCTTGTGGCGGGGCTCATGACATCACCCACTTCCGTTGGGGGTGTTGAGGTCTGCGACCGGACGGGGCGCGCGTGCGCGCTTTGTCCGCTTGCGGCCCGGGCTTCCGGTCTGTCTCTGCAACCGGTTACACGATGAGGACCATAGTGCAGTGACCCGCGACACTTGTCAAGCCGTCTGCCCCGGCAATTCCTGCCGCGGGCGCGCCAGGTTGGCTGAGCGGCAAGGCTTCTGTCGTGGTGACGCGCTTCGGTCGTCGATTCGCGGAGTTCGGTTTCGCCCGACGCGAAAGGGGAACGGCCGGAGCCGTGCGCCACGTCGGCGTCGTCGAGACCGGGGCAGGCCGGGTGTCACGCCCGCCCACACCTCGGACGGATCCTGCCTGACCTGAGAAGGGTGGCACCGAGCAGGCTCGAACGGCCGGCCGACGCCTATGCTGCTCGCGTGCCCGGTCAGGTCGTGCTGGTCCGCCGCCGCGAGGTCGACCTCGCGCGGGTGACGAGCGCCGCCTGTTCACCGGCCAGCTGACCGCCGTCCCCGCCGCCGGCCGTCGCGGGCATCGCGGCCCGCCTCATTGCCCGGACAGTCCGCTCCGACGTTTCGAGGACACTGCCATGTCGCTGCCCGACTTCCTGATCATCGGTGCCCCCAAGGCCGGCTCGACCGCGCTGCACGTCGCGCTGGCGCAGCACCCCGAGCTGTACCTGTCCGATCCCAAGGAACCCAAGTTCTTCCTCTGCGACGAGCGGCCGCCGGATCCCGCTCATCAGCGGGGCCCGGGCGACGCGCACAGCGCCCGCGAGTGGGTGTGGCGTCGCGATCGGTACGAGGCGCTGTTCGACGCGGCACCGCGCGGGGCGCTCCGCGGCGAGAGCACCCCGTTCTACCTGTGGGACCGCGCCGCGCATCGCCGGATCCACGCGCTGCTTCCGCAGGTCAGGATGATCGCCGTGGTGCGGGACCCGATCGACCGCGCCTACTCGAACTGGACGCACCTGTGGTGCGACGGCCTGGAGACGGTCGGCGACTTCCGGACCGCGTGCGATCTCGAGCCGGCGAGGATCGAACAGGGGTTCGCACCGTTCTGGCGCTACCTGGAGACCGGCTTGTACGGCTCGCAGCTCGAGCACCTGCTGTCGATCTTCCCGCGCGAGCAGGTGCACGTGCTGCGCTACCGCCAGCTGATCGACGACCCGGCCGGCACCCTGGACGACATCGCCGACTTCCTCGGGGTGGCCCGCGGCCTGGTGGCGACCGTGCCGCACTCGAACCTGTCGAGCTGGGCGCCCGACACCCGCACGAACGCCGTGGTGCGGAGGGGGATCCGGGCGGGCGCGCGGGCCGGCGCGCACCTGCCCCCGCAGGCGTGGCGGGCGGTGGAACGACCCCTGCTCGCCGTGCTGCACCGGGGAGGCCGGCGGCGGCCGCCGCTCCGGGCGGCTGACCGGGTGGCACTCCGGCCGTATTTCGAGCAGGACATCGCGCTGCTCGGCCGGCTCACCGGCGTCGACTTCGGCGACTGGCTCAGCGACACGGGTCGCGGCGCGTTCAGCGAGCGGCGGTCGCAGTGAGCGCGTCGGCGCCGGACACCTCGGCCGTGCGCAGCTCGTTGGCGCCGTCGGGTCGTGCGGATTCGAAGTAGACCCGGAGCCCGCCGTCCACCGGCACGAAGGTCACGTACCGCAGGGTGGCGCCGCGCCGATCGATCGGCCCGGCCACCGCGGACAGCTGGTCCGGCGCCCCGCCGATGGCGAAACCCGTTCTCTCATACCAATTCTCATCGGCCGACGCGCGGCCGTCGTAGCTCGCCAGCCAGCCGGTGGCGGTCCGCAGCACGCTGGTCACCCGCGTGCCTCGGCGGTCCCACGTCCCTGCGGTCGGAGTGAGCGCCGGGCCCTTCAAGTTCCAGGCGAGGCCGTCGTCGCTCACCGCGTACCAGGTCTCCATCCGATCGGCCTCGGCGTCCCCCCGGTCCAGCAGGTGCCGGCACGCCCACATCTGCCAGGCGTCGCCCTCCCGCGCGACGACCACGTCCTTCCAGGCGCTCACGTCGTCGCCGGGCAGCACGACCGTCCGCCGGCCGTGGGCGAGGCCGGCGGGGTCCGACGTCGGGCTGTCGACAGCCTCGACCCACCAGTGTTTCGAGCCCTCGGTCGAGCAGCTCACGTACAGCCGCCACCCGCCGTCCGCGCGGCGGACCAGCGCCGGGCGCTCGAGCGACGCGGCCCCGAACCGGGACACCTCGACGGTCGCGACCGTCCGGAAGTGCTCCCCGTCGGTCGAGTGGGCGACGACGTTCGCGTACCCGCGGCCCTCGGCGACGGGTCGCCGCAGCCGGTACGCGAGGTGGTATCCGTCCTGGTCGGCGACGACGCTCGGGCCGCCGGCCCAGTACCCGATGCCGGTGCCGGGCGGTTCGACGACGACGGTGGACCGGCCGTCGACGAGGGCCATGGTGAGCCGGTCCAGTTCACGCACGGCGCCGAGCATACGAAACTCCGCCGGGAACCGAGCCATCCCACGTCTCGATCCATCCGTCCCATGTTCTGGAACTGCGGGCGGGGCGGTATGCTCCTGGGCGTGTCCGTTCAGGTAGTGCTGCTCGTGTGCCGCCGCGAGGTCGACCTCGCGCGCGTTGCCAGCGCCACCTGTTGTTCCGCCGCCTGACACCCCGCCGCTCACCGTGCCGGGTTGTCGCTCGGCGCGGGGACGCCTCCTTGCCGTCGGTGACGATCCAGCCACGCTCTGCAAGGAAGTGCCGTGCCGCCGACCAGCACCGCCGCACCGACGCCGACCCGGGCCGACGGGCCCGCGCGCCCGGTTCGCCCCGCCGCGGGTGCCGAGGCGACCCCCCGGCCGGCACGTCGTGGGCGGCCCGACGCGCAGCGCGGCCAGGGCCAATGGGCGCTGGGGTACCGCGAACCGCTGAATCCGAACGAGCGGATGAAGAAGGACGACGACGGCCTGCACTGCCGGCAGCGCATCGAGACGCGCTACCGCCACACCGGCTTCGACGACATCGACCCTGCCGACCTGCGGGGGCGTTTCCGCTGGTGGGGCCTGTACACGCAGCGGGCGCCCGGGATAGACGGCGGACGCACCGCGGTCCTGGAGCCCGAGGAGCTCGAGGACAAGTACTTCATGCTGCGGGTCCGGGTCGACGGTGGGCAGCTGAGCACCGAGGCGCTGCGGACGATCGGCGCGGTGTCCACCCGGTACGCGCGGGACACCGCCGACCTGACCGACCGGCAGAACATCCAGCTGCACTGGGTGCGGATCGAGGACGTGCCCGACATCTGGCAGGCCATCGAGGCCGTCGGCCTGTCCACCGCGGAGGCCTGCGGTGACGTGCCGCGCGTGGTGCTGGGATCCCCGTTGGCCGGCATCGCCGAGGACGAGATCATCGACGGCACCCCGGCGGTGCGCGAGATCGTCAGCCGGTACATCGGTGATCCGCAGTTCTCGAACCTGCCGCGCAAGTTCAAGACCGCGATCTCCGGCTCGCCGCGGCACGACGTCGCCCACGAGGTGCACGACATCGCGTTCGTCGGGGTCGTCCACCCTGAGCACGGCCCCGGCTTCGACCTGTGGGTCGGCGGCGGACTGTCCACCAACCCGATGATCGGGCACCGGGTCGGCGCCTGGGTGCCCCTCGACGAGGTGCCGGACGTCTGGGCCGGCGTGGTGTCGATCTTCCGGGACTACGGCTACCGGCGGCTGCGCAACCGGGCCCGGCTCAAGTTCCTGGTGGCCGACTGGGGGGTGGACAAGTTCAGGCAGGTTCTCGAATCCGAGTACCTGCACCGCCCGCTGCTCGACGGCCCGGCGGCAGAACCGTTCGACGGCGCCCGCGATCACGTCGGTGTGCACCGGCAGAAGGACGGCAACGTCTACGTCGGCGTCCATCCCACCGCCGGCCGGGTGTCCGGCCTGATGCTGTCGGCCATCGCGGATCTCGCGGAGGCGCACGGCTCGAGCCGGGTCCGCACCACCGCCGACCAGGGTCTGGTGATCCTGGACGTGGCACCGAGCCGGGTCGACTCCCTGGTCTCCGGGCTCGCCGAGCTGGGACTGTCGGTCAAGCCGTCCACCTTCCGCCGAAACATGATGGCGTGCACCGGGATCGAGTTCTGCAAGCTGGCGATCGTGGAGACCAAGGCGCGCGGCATCGCCCTGGTGGACGAGCTGGAGCGGCGGATCGGCGATCTCGACGTGCCGCTGACGATCAATCTGAACGGCTGCCCCAACGCGTGCGCCCGCACCCAGATCGCCGACATCGGGCTCAAGGGCATGATCGTCACCGATCACGACGGCAACCAGGTGGAGGGCTTCCAGGTCCACCTCGGGGGCGGCCTCGGGCTGGACGCCGGATTCGGCCGCAAGGTCCGCGGGCACAAGATCACCGGAGACGACCTGCCGGACTACGTGGAGCGGATCGTTCGCCGGTTCGGGGACGAGCGGCGGTCGGGCGAGCGGTTCGCCCAGTGGGTGGCCCGCGCCGACGAGGTGGCACTCCTGTGACCGAGAACAGGTCTCCCGCGCAGCACTGCCCGTACTGCGGCGAGACGAACCTCTGGCCGCACGAGGACTCGCACGGCGCCTGGGAGTGCCGGGACTGCCTGCGGGTGTTCGCCGTCCGGTTCATCGGCATCGCCTCGAGGTCGGCATCCGTGCCGGCACCGGCGGCGGCCGAGCCGTCGGCGATCCGGACGGGAGCGCGGACGTGATCAGCACAGGACTGCGCGGCGGCACCGAGCTGGCCGCGATCGCGACCCGGGCCGCCGCCGAACTCGCGGACGCCTCAGCAGAGGAGATCCTGCGGTGGGGTGCCGACGAGTTCGGCGCCGGGCTGGCGGTCACGGCGTCCATGCAGGACACGGTGCTCGTGCACCTGGCATCCCGGGTGATGCCCGGCATCGATGTGCTGTTCCTGGACACCGGCTATCACTTCGTCGAAACCGTCGGCACCGCAGACGCTGTCGAGGCGGTGTATCCGGTCACCCTGAAGCGGCTGCTCCCGCTGCAGACCGTCGCCGAGCAGGACGCGCGGTACGGCAAGGACCTGTTCGCCCGCGACCCCGACCTGTGCTGCGCGCTGCGCAAGGTGGCGCCGCTGAACCGCGCGCTGACCCGGTACGAGGCGTGGGCGACCGGCGCCCGGCGGTCGGAGTCGCCCACCAGGGCCGGCACGCCGGTGGTGCGCTACGACCGAAAGCGCGGCAAGGTGACCCTCGCCCCGCTCGCCGCCTGGACCGACGACGACGTCGACGCCTACATCGCCGAGCACGGAGTGCTGGTGAATCCGCTGCTCTCGGACGAGTACCCCTCCATCGGGTGCGAGCCGTGCACGCGCAGGGTGACCGCCGGCCAGGACGCCCGCGCGGGACGCTGGGCAGGTCTGTCGAAGACGGAATGCGGGATCAACACATGAGCGCCGGAACCACGGTCTGGCTGACCGGCCTGCCGAGCGCCGGCAAGACCACCATCGCGAACGCGCTGGCCGACCGTCTCGGCGAGCGCGGCGTCGACACGCACATCCTGGACGGCGACGAGGTGCGTACGCACCTGTCCGCTGGGCTGGGCTTCAGTCGGGTCGACCGCGAGACGCAGGTGACGCGAATCGGTTTCGTCGCGGAACTGCTGGCCAGGCACGGCGTCACGGTGCTGGTGCCGGTGATCGCGCCGTACGCGGATGCGCGGGACAAGGTGCGCGCCCACCACGACGAGCGCGGCACGGCGCTGCTGCAGGTGCACCTGTCGACGCCGGTCGAGGTGTGTGCCGACCGCGATGTGAAGGGGCTGTACGCCAAGGCCTTCCGCGGCGAGATCAGCTCGATGACCGGGGTCGACGACCCGTATGAGGTCCCCGAGAACCCCGATCTGCGGATCGACACGTCCGCGGTGGACCTGCCCGGGTCCGTCGACCTGCTCCTCGACCTGCTCACCACCAGGGGGCGCCTGTGACCACCGTCGAGACCCGACATCCGCGGGAGGCGACCGTCATCAGCCCCCACCTGCGCACGCTGGAGTCCGAGGCGATCCACATCCTGCGGGAGGTCGCCGGGCAGTTCGACCGGCCGGTGATCCTGTTCTCCGCCGGCAAGGACTCGGTGCTGGTGCTGCATCTGGCGCGCAAGGCCTTCGCGCCCGCCGCGCTGCCGTTCTCGCTCCTGCACGTCGACACCGGGCACAACTTCCCCGAGGTGCTGGAGTACCGCGACCGGGTCGTGCAGAGCGGCAACCTGCGGCTGCAGGTCGCCAGCGTGCAGGACTGGATCGACGACGGCCGGCTGTCGGAGCGGCCGGACGGCACCCGCAACCCGCTGCAGACGGTTCCGCTCCTGGACACCATCGTCGAGCAGCGCTTCGACGCGGTGATCGGCGGCGCCCGGCGGGACGAGGAGCGCTCGCGCGCGAAGGAGCGGATCTTCTCGCTCCGGGACGCGTTCGGGGGCTGGGATCCCCGGCGCCAGCGGCCCGAGCTGTGGGGGCTGTACAACGGCCGGCACGCGCCGGGGGAGCACGTCCGGGTGTTCCCGCTGTCCAACTGGACCGAGCTCGACGTCTGGAACTACATCGAGACCGAGCGCATCGAGCTGCCCGAGATCTACTATTCCCACCAACGAGACGTCTTCCGGCGCAACGGCATGTGGCTTGCCCCGGGGGAGTGGGGCGGTCCGGCCCGCGGTGAGGCGATCGAGCGCCGCACGGTGCGCTACCGAACCGTGGGGGACATGTCCTGCACCGGTGCGGTCGAGTCGACGGCGTCCGACGTGCGTGCGGTGATCGAGGAGATCGTCGCGACCCGCATCACGGAGCGCGGCGCCACGCGCGCGGACGACCAGCTGAGCGAGGCCGCCATGGAGGACCGCAAGCGAGAGGGCTACTTCTGATGTCGGGGATTCCCACGCAGAGCGGCGTCGTCGATCCGCACACGCTCGCCGCCGAGCTGACCACCGGCCGCCGCCTGCTGCGCTTCGCCACGGCGGGTTCGGTCGACGACGGGAAGTCCACGCTCGTCGGGCGGCTGCTGCACGATTCCAAGTCCGTGCTGTCGGACCAGCTGGACGCCGTGCACCGCACGTCCCAGGCGCGCGGCCTGGACGAACCGGACCTGTCGCTGCTGGTGGACGGCCTGCGGGCGGAGCGCGAGCAGGGCATCACCATCGACGTGGCGTACCGCTACTTCGCCACCCCGGCGCGGACGTTCATCCTGGCGGACACCCCGGGGCACGTGCAGTACACCCGGAACACGGTCACCGGTGCGTCGACCGCCGACCTGGTGGTGATTCTCACCGACGCGCGGACCGGCGTGGTGGGGCAGACCCGCCGGCATGCGGCCGTCGCCGCGCTGCTGGGCGTGCCGCACCTGCTGCTGGCGGTGAACAAGATCGACCTGGTCGGCTTCGACCAGTCGGTCTTCGACGGCATCGCCGCCGAGTTCTCCGCCTACGCCAGGGAACTCGGCGTCCCCGAGGTCACCGCGATCCCGATCTCGGCGCTGTACGGCGACAACGTCGTGACCCGGTCCGACCGCATCCCGTGGTACAGCGGGCCGAGCGTCCTGGAACACCTCGAGAACGTCGACCTGGCCGACCATCCCACCAGCGGTTCCGTGCGATTTCCCGTGCAGTACGTGATCCGGCCGCGCTCCGACGACCTGCCCGACTATCGCGGGTACGCGGGTCGGGTCACCGCGGGCGCGGTGCGCGCCGGTGACGAGGTCGTGGTGCTGCCGTCGGGTCGGAGGTCGGTGGTGCGGGGCATCGACTCGGCCGACGGTCCCAGGGATGTCGCGACGGCCGGGGACTCGGTGACGGTGCTGCTGGGCGACGACGTCGACCTCTCGCGGGGCGATCTCATCGCCGGTGCGGCCGATGCGCCTGAGCCGGTGGTCGAGTTCTCCGCCACCCTCACGCATCTGGCCGACAAACCGCTGCGGCCGGGCAGCCGCGCGCTGCTGCGCTACGGCACCGCGAGCACGAGGGTGGTCATCGCGTCGATCGACAGCCTGCTGGACATCGACAGCCTCGGCCGCACCGACCCGCCGGAGGCGTTGTCGCTCAACGACATCGCGCAGGTGACGCTGCGCACCGCCGACCCGCTGCCGATCGAGGACTACCGGCCCGGAGGCGCGGTGGGTTCGCTGCTGATCATCGACGCCGCCGACGGCACCACCCTCGCCGCCGGCATGGTGGGCGACCGCCGCGCCGCGCTGCGCCCCGACGACGCCCAGGAGGATGCGGCATGAACACCTTCATGATGACGTTCGAGCCCGGCATGCGAGGCGTGCGATGTCCCGGGATGCGGCCGGCATCCGCCGGTCGCGACATCGCGCTCGCCCCCCACAATCTCTGCACGCCCGGTCCCTGACAGACCGGGGTCCCCCGAAGGGTCCCACCTGTGTACATCTCTCGACTCCGACCGTCCAGCAAGCAGTCCCGCCTGAAATCCGGCGGCGCTCTCGTCGCACTCGCCACGATCGGCGCGCTCGTCCTCACCGCCTGCGGTTCGAGTTCCACCGCTGATCCGTCCACCTCCGCCGCGGCTGCGGGGACCACCGCCGCCGCGTCCGGCGCCGTATCGCCCGCCGCCGCCGGCGCCGCCGCCTCCGATCCCTCCGGCGAGACCGCCTCCGCCGCAACGGCTTCCGGCGCGGGCGGGACGCTCCGGCTCGGCTACTTCCCGAACGTCACCCACGCGGCCGCCGTGCTGGGCGTCGCCGACGGCACCTTCGCGACGGCGCTCGGCAGCACGTCACTGGAGACCCAGACCTTCAACGCCGGCCCTGCCGCCATCGAGGCACTGCTCTCCGGGGCCATCGACGCCACGTTCATCGGCCCGAATCCGGCGATCAACGCGTTCGCCCAGTCGAACGGCGATGCGATCCGAATCGTCGCCGGCACCACCGACAACGGCGCGGCCCTCGTCGTGAAGCCGGAGATCAACTCGGCGGCCGACCTGGCAGGCAAGACGCTGGCCTCCCCGCAGCTCGGTGGCACGCAGGACGTGGCGCTGCGGAAGTACCTGCTGGCCAACGGTCTCAAGACGCAGACGACGGGCGGCAGCGACGTCGACATCGTCAACCAGGAGAACGCGCAGACTCTGGACCTGTTCAAGTCGGGTGAGATCGACGGCGGCTGGCTGCCCGAGCCCTGGGCGTCCCGGCTCGTCCTCGAGGCCGGTGGCAAGGTGCTCGTGGACGAGAAGACCCTGTGGCCGGACCAGAAGTTCCTGACCACGCACCTGATCGTGGCGACGCCCTATCTCGAGTCCCATCCCGACCAGGTGTCGGCCCTGCTCGAGGGCCTGATCACCGAGACCGAGGCGATCGAGGCGGACCCGGCCACGGCGCAGACCGAGCTGAACGCGGCCATCGGCGAGCTCACCGGCAAACCGCTGGCCGAGGCTGTGATCGCGCGGTCGTTCGGCGAGATCTCGCCGACCTGGGACCCGCTGGCGTCGGCGCTGCCGACCATCGCGGACGACGGCGTCACGGCCGGAACCCTCAAGGAGAAACCGAGTCTCGAGGGGATCTACGACCTCACCGCTGCTGAACGAGGTGCTCACCCGGCAGGGCAAACCCGAGGTCGAGGACAACGGTCTCGGCCAGTAGCAGCACGCCGCCCGGGCGCAGGCACGGGCACCACACTCCGCAGCCGGCGAAGCCGACCAAGAAGACAAGAGGTGGCGCGATGACGAATCTCGAGGACATCGACCTCGACGATCCGCGGGTGGTGCCGCTGCTCCAGGCGTCGCTGCGGGACGACAGCGCGGCGGTGGCCATCGATTCCGTCACCAAGGTGTTCGGCAGCGGCAAGCAGCGCCGGGTCGCCGCGCTGGACAACGTCAGCCTGCGGGTGGCGCCGGGCGAGTTCGTCTGCCTGCTCGGCGCCTCCGGCTGCGGCAAGTCGACGCTGCTCAATCTGATCGCCGGGTTGGACACCCCGACGTCGGGTCGGGTCACCGTCGAGGGCCGGCCCGCGCTGATGTTCCAGGAGGCTGCGCTGTTCCCCTGGCTCACCGCCGGCCGGAACGTCGGACTGGCGCTGAAGTACGCCGGCGTGCCGCGGGCGGAGCGGGCCGGCCGGGCCGACGAGCTGCTCGAGCTCGTCCGGCTCGGCGGCACGGCCAACCGGCGGGTGCACGAGCTGTCCGGCGGCCAGCGGCAGCGCGTGGCCCTGGCCAGGGCGCTCGCCCAGGACGGCCAGGTGCTGCTGATGGACGAGCCCTTCGCGGCGCTCGACGCGATCACCAGGGACGTCATGCACGACGAGCTCACCCGGGTCTGGAAGCGCACCGGCAACAGCGTCGTGTTCGTCACGCACAACGTGCGCGAGGCGGTCCGGCTCGGCCAGCGGGTCGTGCTGCTCTCCTCCCGTCCCGGACGGGTGATCCGCGAGTGGTCCGTCGAGATCCCGGGTCCGCGGACCATCGAGCACCCCGAGGTGTCCGCCCTCGCCGCGGAGATCACCCTGCAACTGCGTGAGGAGATCGCCAAACATGCCCGCGTTTGACGACACCACCACCGCGACCACCGCGAGATCGACGTCCCGGCTCGAGGATCCGACGGCCGAACGCGAGGACACCGCCGCCGTCGGGGCCGGCCTCGATGCGCTGGAGACTCCGCGCAGCGCCAGAACCTCGATGTGGCAACGCTTCACCTCATCGGTGCTGCCGCCGGCGCTCGCCCTCGTCGTGGTCTTCCTGGTCTGGCAGATCCTGTACTGGCTCGAGGTCAAACCGGAGGTCATGCTGCCGGCGCCGTCCTCGGTGTGGCAGGAATTCCTCCGGCTCGCCGAGAGCGGGCAGGCCTGGGGGGCGATCTGGACCAGCCTGTCCCGCGGCCTGATCGGGTTCGCGATGTCGATCGTCATCGGCACGTTCATCGGCCTGCTGGTCGCCCGGATCCGGTGGCTGCGGGCGTCTGTCGGTCCGCTGCTCACGGGCCTGCAGTCGCTGCCGTCGGTGGCGTGGGTGCCCATGGCCATCCTGTGGTTCCAGATCAGCCCCGCGATGATCTACGCGGTCGTGCTTGCTCGGCGCGGTGCCCTCGGTGGCAAACGGGCTCGTCGCCGGGATGGACCACGTGCCGCCGCTGTACGCCCGGGTCGGCCAGGTCCTCGGCATGAGCCGGACCGCGCTGGTCCGGCACGTGCTGCTGCCGGCGGCGCTGCCCGGCTACCTCGCGGGACTGCGCCAGGGATGGGCATTCTCGTGGCGATCCCTGATGGCGGCGGAGCTGATCGTCACGTCGACGAAGCTCGGCTTCGGCCTCGGCCAGCTGATGCAGACCGGCCGCGACCTGTCCGACGCCCCGATGCTGTACTCGGGCCTGATCCTGATCTTCTTCGTCGGCGTCGGCATCGAGGTGCTGGTCTTCCGGCCGTTGGAGCGGGCGATCCTCGACGCCCGCGGGCTCAAGCCGTACGGGACGTGAGGCGGCGGTGAAGGCGGTGGTCGACGCGGTGCCGGCCGGCAGGGTGCGGGCCGGCAGGGTGCGGGCCGGCAGGGTGCGGGCCGGCAGGGTTGCGGGCCGGCAGCGTGTGGGTCGGCAGGGTGCGCGGGCTGTTCAGCTTTCCGAACCCGGTCAACGAGTACGCGGCGCGGTCGGTGGCGGGCATGGTGGTCGTGCTCGCGGCGCTGACCCTCGTTCTCCGCGAGCCGTGGCTGCTGTGGCTGCTCGCCATCGGATTCTGGCTCAGAGTCGCCGCGGGCCCGCGGTTCTCGCCGTTCGGCCTGCTGGCCACCCGGGTGATCGCGCCGCGGCTGGGTCCGCCGAAGCTGGTGCCCGGGCCCCCGAAGCGGTTCGCCCAGGCCATCGGGGCGACCATGACGACCGCCGCGCTCGTCGCCCATCTGCTCGGCGCGACGACAGCGTCCTGGGTGCTCGTCGGCCTGATCGTCGTCGCGGCCACGCTCGAGTCGGTGTTCGGGATCTGCCTGGGCTGCATCATCTTCGGCCGGCTGCAGGCGTGGAACGTCATCCCCGCGTCGGTGTGCGAGGCCTGCAACGACGTTCGCGCCCGCTACCGCACCGTGACGCCGTAGGGCGCGACCGCTTTCGCTCACCCGTCGGGCCCGCCCCTCCGCGATGATCATGGCAATCGTCACCACATGTGTCCCTGTTCATCCGATTCTTGCGTGAAGATCGCCATGATCAACACTCGTGGACGACGTCCGGAAGCGCTGACCAGTCCGGTCGTCGGCAGTGCGATGATCGCTCGCGTGGACCGTCGAAACCTCGCCGGCATCAGCGTGTGGCCCGCGTTGGTGGGCGCCGCCGCCATGGTGCTCAGCGCCTGCTCGGGAGGTACGGACGTCGGCACGTCGTCCGGCGCCTCGCCGGCCGTCGATGCGTGCGGCGGTCGGTGCGGCGACGGTCGGTTCGGCCACCGCATCGTCGGGGGCGCAGCCCCACCGCTCGTGATCGACACGATCCGCGAGGTCGTCGACGACGTGCGCGACGGGGAGGAGGGCGGCTGAGATCACGCTCAGGGGCGAGTCGCCGACGGCACCCGTCCGGGGGCCGCGGCTAGCCTTACGCCATGCTGCCGCCCCATCCACCCCTCGTCGGCCTCGCGCACGGGAGCCGGGATCCGCGCGCCGCCCGCATGATCGACGAGGTGATGGCCGCGGTGCGCGCCCTGCGACCCGGCCTCACCGCGACCGCGGCATTCCTGGACCTCGCCGCACCCGACCTGACCTCAGCCGTGCGCGACCTTCGCGAGCGCACGGGATGCCGGCGGGCCGTCGTGCTCCCGCTGTTGTTCTCCGAGGCCTTCCACGCCACCGTGGACGCGCCGGAGGCGGTCGCGGCGGCGCAGCTGGAGACCGGCGTCGTGCTCGACGTGGGCGAGATCCTCGGCATGGGCGACGAGGTCCTCGACGCGCTCCAGGACGCGGCCGAGCGTGCCGGCATCGCCGCGCACGAGGCGATCCTGCTGCTGGCGGTCGGGTCGAGCCGGGACGAGGCGAACGACGCCGTGCACGAGCTCGCGTTCCGCTGGAGCGAGCACCGTCCCGCACCGGTCTGGGCGGGGTTCGCCACCGTCGGGGAGCCGCACGCGTCGGCCGTGCTCAACCGTGCGCGCACGGAGCGCCGCCGCATCGGCGTCGTGCCACTGTTTCTCGCGCCTGGCCTGCTGCTCGATGCGATCGCCGAGCAGGCGGAGTCGATGGACGCGAAGATCGCCCACCCGCTCGGCACGTCGTTGGCCGGGCTCGTCCTGCGGCGCTACGACGCGGCGCGGGCGGCGCGGGCGCGGGCCTGAGTTTCGGCTCGGCTCATTCCGGGCCCGATATCAGCCCTGCGACTCGTGGTCGAGCAGCCAGCGCTTGACCGGCAGCCCCCACCGGAACCCGCCGAGCGAGCCGTCGCTGCGCAGCACCCGGTGGCACGGCACGAACAGCGCCGACGGGTTGCGCGCGCAGGCCGCGGCCGCGGCCCGGACCGCTGCCGGGTTGCCGCATGCGGCGGCGAACTCCGCGTAGCTGACGGGCGCGCCGGCCGGGACCGTGCGCAGCACCTTCCAGGCCTGCTCGAGGAACGGGCCGGAACGCTGCTCGACCTCGACGTCGTCGATCGCGGTGAGATCGCCTTCGTGGTAGGCGATCACGACGTCGGTCACGCCGTCGATGCGCGGCACCTCCTGCAGCGCGTCCGGCCTGAGCCCGGGCGCGACCTGAGGCAGCAGGAGGTCGACCTGGTCGGTCCAGCCGGCGGCCAGCACCACCGGTGCTCCCGTCTCGGACGTCGTGGTGATCGCGGTGAACGGCCCGGGCGGGGTGGCGACGGTCGCCACGAGTGCGCGGGATGCGGGTCTGGTCATGGGTTCGCCTCTCATGCGGTGAGCGTGCTGAAGGTCGGTTGCGCGGACGCCCGCCACAGGTGCAGGCCCGCGTAGGAGCGGAAGGGACGCCAGCGGTCGGCGTGCCCGGACAGCCCGCGTCCGGCGGCGGGGACGCCGAGCGTCTCGGCGCCCTTGCGCAGGGCCACGTCACCGTCCAGCAGGACGTCGGGGTCGCCGATCACCCGCATGGCGACGTAGCCGGCGGTCCACGGGCCGATGCCGTCGCGAGCGACGAGTTCGGCGGTCAGGTCCGCCGTACGCCGGCCGGCGTCGATGACCAGCTCGCCGCCGGCAACGGCGGCAGCGGTCTCGACGATCGTCGCGGCCCGTCGCCGCGGGCCGACGAGCGCCCCCTCGCCGAGTCCGGCGAGGTCGGCCGCCGATGGGAACAGGTGGGTGAGCGATCCGTCCGGGTCGGGCAGCCGGTCGTCGACGATCCGGGTCAGGCGGGCCGCGGCGGTCCTCGCCGCCGCCACGGTCACCTGCTGCCCGAGCAGGGCCCTGATCAGCATCTCCGGGCCGTCCACGGCGCCGGGCACGCGGAGGCCCGGGGCGGCCGCCACGGACCCGGTGAGTGCGGGATCCAGGGCGAGGACGGAGTCGATGCCCACCGGGTCGGCATCGGCGTCCAGCAGCCGGCGGCACCGGTCGACCGCGGGCGCGAGGTCCGTGAGGTGCTGCAGCCGCAGCACCGCGCCGACCACGGGAGCCCCGCCCGGCTCGGGCATGGTGAGGTGCACGGTGCCGACGCCGTGCGGCAGCCGCAGGCTGCGGGAGTAGGTGCGGCCGTCGACCGACTCCACGCCGGGCACGGCCCGCAACGCGAGGAAGTCGAGGAGCGCGTCAGCCGCGAAGGGCGCGCGGACCGGGAGCCGCAGGGCCAGCGTCCCGGGCCGGGTGGGCAGCGGCCTGGCGCGTGCGCGAAGGGCGCTGGGGTCCGTCGCGTACACGTCCCGGATCGTCTCGTTGAACTGCCGGATGCTGGAGAAGCCCGCTGCGAAGGCGATGTCGCCGATGGGCAGGCCGGTCGTCGTGAGCAGCACCCGAGCGGTGTGGGCGCGGCGCGCCCTGGCCAGGGACAGCGGCGACGCGCCGAGCTCCGCGGTGAGCAGGCGGCCGAGGTGCCGCGGCGTGTAGCCGAGGCGGTCGGCCAGGCCCGTGACGCCCTCGCGGTCGACCACGCCGTCGCCGATCAGCCGCATGGCCGCGCCGACGGTGTCGGCGCGCACGTTCCACTCCGGTGACCCGGGTGCGGCGTCGGGCAGGCAGCGCCGGCACGCCCGGAATCCCGCCGCCTGGGCCGCCGCCGATGTGGGAAAGAACGTGACATTCGCCGGGTACGGCGTGCGGGCGGGGCAGGCCGGCCGGCAATAGATGCCCGTCGTCCGCACGGCGGTCACGAACTGCCCGTCGAATCGGCTGTCTCGGGTCGTCACGGCGCGGTACGCGGTGTCGAAGTCTGGCATCACGGAACCCACTGTGCCACCACCGAGGGCGCTGCACTGGCGGGAATCGGACATGGCAGCCGTGTGCCATCATCGGCGTCGTGCCGGCCGACGACGCGCGACCAACGCCTCCGCCCACCCGCTGGGAGACCACGGTGGTCGGCGACCGCTGGCAGTTCTACGTCGATCGGTTCGCCCGCGAGTACGCCGACGGGACCGACCTCGAGGGCGAGGCCCGGTTCGTGGATGCCCTGGCCGCGCGCTCGGCCCGCGTCCTGGACGGCGGCTGCGGCACGGGCCGCACCTCCGGCGCGCTGCACCGGATGGGGCACCGGGTGGTCGGGGTCGACCGGGACGCCGGGCTGATCGAGGTGGCCAGGTCGCGCTATCCCGGGCCGCGGTTCGAGGTCTGCGACCTGTTGGCGATCGGCGCCGCGTTGCCGGACCTGCTGTTCGACGTGATCGTGCTCGCCGGCAACGTGATGGTCTACCTGGCGCCGGGCACGGAGGCGCGCGTGGTGCGGACGCTGGCCGGGGCCCTCGCGCCGGGTGGCCGCCTCGTCACCGGGTTCGCGACGGACCGCGAGTACGCGCTCGGCGCGTTCGACGCGGACTGCGCGGCGGCCGGGCTCGTTCTCGAGCAGCGCTTCGGCACCTGGCACCTGGATCCCTGGCGGCCGGACGTGGACTGGGCGGTCACCGTGCTGCGCCGCCCCGCCGCGGGTTCGGCGGACTGACACGGCCCGGCGCGCACCTACACTGACGCACCGTGAGTCTGACCCTCGGCATCGTCGGCCTGCCCAACGTCGGCAAGTCCACCGTGTTCAACGCCCTGACCCGGGCGAGCGTGCTGGCGGCGAACTACCCGTTCGCCACCATCGAACCGAATGTCGGCGTGGTCGCCCTGCCCGACGACCGGCTCGCCCGCCTGTCGGACCTGTCGAGGTCCGCCAAGATCGTGCCGGCCACGGTGTCGTTCGTGGACATCGCCGGCATCGTCAAGGGCGCCAGCGAGGGTGCCGGGCTGGGCAACAAGTTCCTGGCGAACATCCGCGAGGCGGACGCGATCTGCCAGGTGGTGCGGGTGTTCTCGGACGACGACGTGGTACACGTGGACGGCCGGGTCGATCCGCTCTCCGACATCGAGACCGTCAACACCGAGCTGATTCTCGCCGACCTGCAGACGCTGGAGCGGGCGGTGCCCCGCCTCGAGAAGGAGGCGCGGAACGCCAAGGACCGCAGGCCGCTGCTGGAGGCCGCGCAGGCGGCGGTCGCCGTGCTCGACGACGGCCGCACCCTGTTCTCGGCCCGCGCCACCCTCGATCTCGATGTGCTGCGGGAACTCTCGCTGCTGACCGCGAAGCCCTTCCTGTACGTCTTCAACGCCGACGAGTCGGTGCTGATGGACGCGGACCGCCGCGCGGAGCTGGCCGCGGCCGTCGCACCCGCGGATGCGGTGTTCCTCGACGCGAAGGTCGAGTCCGAGCTGCTGGAGCTGGACGAGGAGTCGGCGCGCGAGCTGCTCGAATCCGTCGGGCAGGACGAGCCGGGCCTGCACGCGCTGGCGCGGGCCGGATTCCACACGCTCGGGCTGCAGACCTACCTGACGACCGGCCCGAAGGAGTCCCGCGCGTGGACCATCCGCCGCGGCGCCACCGCTCCGCAGGCCGCCGGCGTGATCCACACCGACTTCGAGCGCGGGTTCATCAAGGCCGAGATCGTCTCGTACGCCGACCTGGTCGCGGCGGGGTCCATGCAGTCCGCGAAGGCCGCCGGGCGCGTCCGGATGGAGGGCAAGGACTACGTGATGGCCGACGGCGACGTGGTGGAGTTCCGCTTCAACGTGTGAGCCGGGATGGCCGGGGGACGGCTCGGCCCGGGCGCCGGAGCCACGTGCTACGTGCGGTTGCCGGCGGGCCGGCGGCGCGAGTAGTCGGTGGGGTCGGCCGCACGCCGGAAGTCCGTGAGGTCCAACCTGGTGTTCCAGACGGCGCGCGGCGCGGTCGGCCGGAGCTGCCGGAACTGCGGACCCAGTCGCGGCGAGAACCACGAGCAGGTCTCGATTCTCGCGTCACCCAGGTCGATGGCCTGGTCCAGCGCCGGCTTCAGGTCGGAGTCGTGCGAGGCCAGGATCACCAGGTCGATCTCCGGCGACCGGGCCAGGCGGAGCAGGGCGAGCGCGCAGAGCACGTCGATGCCCTTCTCGATGGCACGGAACTGCTTCGCACCTGGCGCGGCCGCGATCCGCTCGTAGCGCAGCGACCGCAGCGTGACGGTGACGCGCGGGTCCCGCTGCCAGTTCGCCTGCTGCCGCTGGACGATGTTGTACCGCTCGGTCTCGCGGAGGTTTCCGGGACGGCCGCGGAAGACCTCCACCGTGGCCAGGACGGCGCGGTCCTGGCTCTGCTCGTCGCGGTTGCGGGCCGCGATCAGCTGATTCGCGAACCGGCTCGGATCGAGCAGGGAACTGTGCAGTGGCCTGGCCCGAAAGATCTCGGAGCCGGAGAGGTGCATGTTCTGGTAGTCGAGAACGACCGCCGTGCGTAGATCGGCCATGAATGCTCCTGTGCGTAAGACCTTCCAGTCCCGGAGGACGGTCGGAAACAAGGAGGCCAATGGTGCCGGATCGGTCTTCGCTCCGACAACTGATTTATCGCGGCTCGATCAGGCGCAGGAGCAGCGCGACGAGCACGCCGTGCACACCACGCCGGCCGCATTCGCGTCCCAGCGTGAGAACAGCGTGGCCGCAAGGACGATCGCGACGATGGTGACGACGCCGGCCGCACCGCCGAGCACGACGAGGGCGACGGTGGCCGCCGCGATGGCGAGCGCGATGAGAATGCGAGACATGGTCCAACTCCCGGGAACGACGACGGCTTCCGCGCCGTCGGCGATTCCCAACGGACAACGATGAGTACGACCACAGCGTTGCCCGCAGTTCTGGGGGAGAGCTGTGAGGGCGGTCACAACGGCCTAGGACCGCCGACCCCCGCCGCCCCGTCGAAACCGCACGAACTCCTGCTTCCGGCCGCCCGAGAGCAGTTCGCGCGAGTTGTCAGGGCTGCGGTCCGGAGCGCGTGCTATCCGGCCCGGTCGTAGAACGCGATGATCACGCCCTTGGTGGTCGGGACGCTCCGGGTCAGCGTGAACTCGGCCTCGGGCAGCGCGCCGTCGAACAGGCGACGCCCGGACCCCAGCAGCAGCGGGTGGATCAGCAGGACGTACTGATCGACGAGGCCACGCCGCTGCAGGGCCATGACCAGCTCGCCGCTGCCGAGGACCGTCAGGTCGGGGCCGTCCTGGCTGCGCAGCTCCGCGACGGCATCGACCGCATCGCCCGGCAACAGCGTCGAGTTCTCCCAGAAGAGCGGCTCGGTCAGGGTTCTCGATGCCACGTACTTCCGGGTGTTGTTCAGCACGTCGGTGTAGGGGTTGTCCGTCTGGTGGGGCCAGAACGAGCCGAGGTCCTCGAACGTGCGCCGGCCGAAGAGCATCGCGCCCTCTCCCGACATGCCTTCCGCCATCACCTGGCCCATCACCTCGTCGGTGTACCGATTCGCCCACCCGCCGCGCTCGAAGCCGCCGCGGGTGTCCTCGTCCGGACGGCCCGGTGCCTGCATCACGCCGTCCAACGACACGCTGTTCACCACGCACACGATGCTCATGTCGGGCATTTTCCTCGGTCCCGCGTCATTCGGCAGGACACGCGGCGGACTGCACAGGCCGGTCAGCCCCGAGGGTCGTGGTCGAGTAACACGGACACGTCGGCGCGGTGGGGCTGGTTCTCCGGCAGGCCCGGGGTCACGTGGATCGATCGTGCGCACCCGCCACGTCACGCATCGGGCGTGCCGGGCAGGATCGGTCGCTCCATCGCGACCGCATCCAGCGTCACGCCGTCCGGCATGGTCAGCACGACGCGCCGCACGTCGACGAAACCGAACGCCCGATACAGCGGCTCGCCCGGGAGCGTCGCCATCAGCGACATCGAGGTGAAACCTTCGGCCGCCGCAGCGGTTTCGCACGCCCGCAGGATTTCGCGGCCGAGGCCGCGGCGGGTGAAGTCGCGGCGCACGAACATGGCCCGAACCCGGGCCGGCTCCGTGGCGGGGTCGAGCAGACGGTCGTCGGCGGCGCCCGGACCCGAGCCGGTGAAGAGCTTGGCGCGCCGGCTCCACCCGCCGCACGCGACGATCGCGCCATCAGCCTCGTGCACGAAGTAGGTGCCGTCCGAGATCAGTCGGGCATCCAGGTGTGCGATATGCACGGCGGCGCTTGCGGTCTGGCGCGCCGAGTAGAAGGCCGGGAACAGGCCGAGTACGGAGGCGCGCATGAGCGCGGAGATCCGTGGCCCGTCGCCCGGCGCCGCAAGCCGCTGCGCGGCGCGGGTCACCCGAGCTTCGCCACGGTCAGGATCACGACCGCGTTCTCCAGCGCCGTCACGGAATGGCGAGCGGGCGGCACCAGGAGCAGGTCGCCCTGCCGGCCCTCCCAGTGATGCGCGCCGGAATCCAGCCGGACGCGCCCGGAGAGCACGTGCACCGTGGCCTCGCCGGGGTTCTCGTGCTCGGACATCGACGACCCCGCAACCAGCGCGATGAGGGTCTGGCGCAGCACGTGCTCGTGCCCGCCCCACACCGTCCGGGCGGACCGCCCGCTGCTCGACGACGTGGCGACCTCGAGTTGCTCCCGGGCCAGCGCCTGCAGCGAGATCTTTTGCATCCCGTCAGTGTGCCGGGCGTGGCAATCCGCCGCAGACCGTCCGGATCAGGGGAGCCGCCGGCGTCCCTCGGCGAAGAAGGCCAGGATGCCGTCCACCCCGCCGAGCTCGGACAGCCGAACCGCGGCGCCGAACGGCGCGTTCCAGAACCCATCGGCAGCGGGCACCCGCCACGGGCCGACGTAGGCGTAGGGCCACGGCTGGAAGCCGTCGCCCGGCGAGACGCCGTAGTTGACCTCGGGCACCGAGATGCCGATGTCGAAGTGCTCCGGCCACAGCACGATCTCGGCCTCCGGAGCCAGCCGCGCGAGCGCCGCCCCGCCGGACTCGAAGGCGGCCGCCAGCAGCGCCGCCGCTGCGGGCGACACGGCGACGACCGCGCCGGCGTCCACGCCGGCGCCGTCCGAGTACACGTCCGACAGGTCTCGGGGCGAGATCCGCGCGGCCGCGCCGATCTCCGCGATGGTGCCGGTCAGCGGGACGCGTCGGTCGCCGACAACCAGGTCCGTGCCCTCGACCCGCGGCCCGGGTTGCCGCCAGACACCGAAGCCGCCCGGGGTCGGCGTCAGGCGGATGTCGCCGCGCTCGGCGTAGGCGGGCCCCGCCAGCAGCAGCTCGGCGACACCGTGCAGCGATCGCCGCGTGCGGGCGGCGTCCCCCGCGTCGATGGAATCCCTGGCGTCCTCGATGTCCATGCGTTCCTCCCGGTCACGAGGTTGCCGAGTCGCTGCCTCGACGCCGACCATCCCACCACCACAATCAGACGACAATCAGGTGGTGAACATGTCCCCGGCCGGGCCCGGCCGCGTCGCGGTGATCGGCGACGTCGGCGGCCAGGCGGCGGAGCTGCGGGGCGCGCTCGTCGGGCTCGGTGCGGACGGCGACACCCTCCGCCTGCCGGACGATCTCACCGTCATCCAGCTCGGCGACCTCGTGCACCGCGGGCCCGACTCGCCCGGCGCGGTCGAGATCGCTCGCACGATCCTGGCCGCGCAGCCGGATCGGTGGATCCAGCTCGCGGGCAACCACGAGTCGCTCTACCTCTCCCCGCCCCGATTCCACTGGCCCGAGCGCCTGCCCGATCGGGACGCCGAGACGCTGTTCGACTGGTGGCGCACGCGGCGGATGCGCGTCGCGGTGGCGGTCGACACCGCCGACGGCTCCTGGCTCGTCACCCACGCCGGCCTCACCGAGGGCTTCTGGCGGCACTTTCTCGGTATGCCGGAGAGCAACGCCGCGGCCGCCGCCGCGCTCAACCGGCTGGTCGGCAGCGTGCACGAATCGTGGGTGTTCCGCCCAGGGGTGATGGTCACCGGCGTCGTGGACCTCGCCGCCGGCCCGCTCTGGGCGTCGGCACCGGACGAGCTGTTGCCATCATGGCTGGCGACCGTCGCACCGGCCCCGTTCGACCAGATCCACGGGCACAGCAGCACTGTCGACTGGACGACCGGGCGCGAGTACGGCCGGCCCGAGCTCGCCGAGCTGATCGCGGAGGAGCCCCGTACCCGGCACGCGTCCGCGATACTGCAGGGCCGGCGCGTCGTCGGCATCGATCCCGGGCACGGCCGCCGGCCGGCCCGCAGCTGGGCCCCGCTGGTGCTCGACGGGGCCACGGTGCGCATCGAGGCGCCGCGGTGAACCCCCACCCGCCGCTCTGGACGTGCCCGCGGTGCGGCCATCGGTTCATCAGTGCCAACATCTCCCACTCGTGCGGGCGGCACGAGCTCGCCGATCACTTCGCCGGCAGGCCGCCCGACCTCCGCGCGACCTTCGACCGCTGCCTGGAGATCCTCGAGGGGACGGGACCGGTGACGGTCATCGCGCAGCAGACGCGCATCGTCGTGATGGTCAGGGTGCGGTTCGTGAACGTCGTGGTGCGCCGTCGCTGGATGGACTACTCGATCGCGCTCCGGCACGAGGTGACGCACCCGCTGCTGCACCGGCTCGACTACTACCCGCCGCGGTGGTGGGCGCACATCTTCCGGTTCCGAGCGCCGGCGGACGTCGACGAGCGGATCGCCGGCTGGCTCGCGGAGTCGTACCTGGTCGGGGCGCAGGAGTCGTGACGGAACGCCACGATCAGAACGAGCCGCACGAGCCGGGCCTGGCCGGGCGGCTGAACTGGCTGCGTGCCGGCGTGCTCGGCGCCAACGACGGGATCGTCTCCACCGCGGCCATCGTGCTCGGGGTCACCGGAGCGACGGCCGAGCGGGGTCCCGTCATTCTCGCCGGGCTGGTGGGTCTCCTGGCCGGTGCGATGTCGATGGCCGTCGGCGAGTACGTGTCGGTCTCGACCCAGCGCGACGCCGAGAAGGCGGTCCTCGCCCTGGAGCGGCGTGAGCTGGCCGACACCCCGGACGCCGAGCTGGACGAGCTGACCGACATCTACGCCGCCAAGGGGCTCGATCACGACCTGGCCCGTCGCGTCGCCGAGCAGCTGACCGCGGTCGACGCGCTTGCCGCGCACGCCGAGGCGGAGCTGCACCTCGACCCGGACGACCTGACCAGCCCGTGGCAGGCCGCGCTCGCCAGCTTCGCGTCGTTCGTGGTGGGCGCCGCGGTGCCGCTGCTCGGCGTCGTGGTCAGCGCTCAGGCGTGGGTGACCGTGCTGGCCGTCGCCGTCGCGCTCGTGATCACCGGCTCGGTCAGCGCGCGGTTGGGTCGCGCGCCCGTGCCCCGCGCGGTGCTGCGGAATGTCGCCGGCGGCCTGCTCGCGATGGCGGTCACGTACCTGCTCGGCGGGCTCGTCGGCGGCCTGATCCCGTAGCCACGGGGCGCCCGGCGGTGCGCGGCCGCGGGCGGCCCGGACCCTACGATCATGCGATGCTCGGCCTGATGCAGCGGCTCGTCGCCTCGTCGTGGGCGCCATGGGCGCTGCTCGTCCTGACCGGCGTGCTGCACGTGGTGGTCACCGCCACCGGGTCCGACCCGTTCCTGATGGTGGACCTCGCCGTGTACGTCGACGGCGCCCGGCATCTCACCGACGGCACCCTCTACGACTTCTTCTCCCAGCCGCTGGACCTGCCGTTCACCTACCCGCCGTTCTCGGCCATCGTCTTCTCGCCGATGACCTGGCTGCCGTGGACCCTGCTGCGGGTGATCTGGCAGGTGGCGTCGTTCGGCGCGCTCGCCCTGATGGCCTACTGCACGCTGCGGTTCCTCGGCCGCGCCGGGCCGCGGGCGCCGAACCCGATCCAGCACGTCCGCGGCATCGTGGTCACCACGACGGCGCTGGCCCTGTGGCTCGAGCCGGTCCGCACGACGTTCAACTACGGCCAGATCAACCTGTTCCTCGCGGCGATGCTGCTCGCCGGCGCGGTGGCGGGCAAGGAGTGGCTGGCCGGCGCGAGCGTCGGCATCGCCGCCGGGATCAAGCTCACGCCCGCCATCACCGGCCTGTACTACCTGCTGCAGAAGCGCTTCGCCGCCGTGGTCTGGTCCGTGGTGTTCTTCGCCGCGACCATCGGCCTGGCCTTCGCCATCCTGCCGAGCGAGACCTGGCGCTACTTCACCGAACTGATCTTCGACCCGGCGCGGACCGGTCCCGTGTGGTCCGCGATCAACCAGTCGCTGCGCGGCGCCCTGGCCCGGCTCGCCGGGGACGACAACACCACCCTGTGGTTGCTTTTCGCGGTGCCCGCCGGCCTGCTCGGCCTGTGGGCGGCCTGGGTGTGCCTGCGGGCCGGCGACCGCTGCGCCGGGTTCCTCGCCGTTCAGGTCACCGGCCTGCTGATCTCGCCGATCTCCTGGTCCCACCACTGGGTCTGGGTGCTTCCGCTGCTGCTGTGGTGCCTGTTCGGCCCGCGGCAGCGGGAGATGTGGGTGCGCGTGCTCGCCGTCGCCTGGCTGGTCGCCGCCGGCAGCTACGTGGTGAGCATCCTCATCGCGCAGCAGTACTTCGGGCAGACGGCGTCCCGGCCGTTCTGGCAGTCCGGGCTCGGGGTGATCTACCCGGTGATGGGGATCGTCACGCTGGTCGTGCTCGGCGTGATCGCGCGGCGCTCGGCGCGCGCCGGCGCGGGTTCGGCGACGACTCCCGGAGTCGGGACGTCCGCCGCGTCGTAAGCTGGCCAATGACACGGGAGTCCGGTGCGCCGGGCTGAGAGAGGGACACGGAGTCCCTGACCGTCGAACCTGATCCGGATCATGCCGGCGCAGGAACGTCCTCTCCACCGCCAGACCCGTGCCTGACCACCGCGCACGCGGGAAAGGGCACCCATGCATTCGCACCGCACCCTCCGAACCGGTATCGCCGCCGCGGCGGCCGCGCTGCTGCTGGCCGGCTGCGCGTCCGGCGGCTCAAGTGACTCGACCGCCGCGAGCTCGGACGCGACGCCCGCGGCCGGATCGGGCTCGCCGACGGCCGCCGCGTCCGGCGAGGTCACGCTGGTCACCCACGACTCGTTCGTCCTGGACGAGGAGCTGCTGGCGGACTTCGAGAAACGCACCGGCCTCACGGTCACCGTGCTGGCGCAGGGCGACGCCGGCGCCATGGTCAACCAGCTGCTGTTGACGCAGAGCAACCCGCTGGGCGACGCCGTCTTCGGCGTCGACAACACCTTCGCCTCGCGGGCGCTGGACGGCGACGTGTTCGCGCCCTACACGTCCGCGGCGCTCCCGAGCGGCGTCGACCAGGAGTTCGGCATCGGCGACGACCGGCTCACCCCCGTCGACTTCGGCGACGTGTGTGTCAACGTCGACCGCGCCTACTTCGCCGCGAAGAACATTCCGGAGCCCGTCACGTTCGAGGACCTGGCCAAGCCCGACTACCGCGACCTCCTGGTGGTCGAGTCGCCGGCCACGTCGTCGCCCGGCCTGGCGTTCCTGCTCGGCACCGTCGCGCACTTCGGCGAGGACGGCTGGCAGGACTACTGGACGTCGCTGAAGGACAACGGCGTCAAGGTGACGTCCGGCTGGACCGACGCCTATTCCGTCGACTTCTCCGGCTCGTCGGGCAGGGGCGACCGCCCGCTGGTGGTCTCCTACGCGTCGTCGCCCCCCGCGGAGGTCAGTGAGGGCGCGACGGCGGCGCCGACCGCGGCGCTGCTGGACACCTGCTTCCGTCAGGTCGAGTACGCGGGCGTGCTGACGGGCGCCAGGAATCCCGCCGGCGCGCAGCAGGTCGTCGACTTCCTGCTCTCGAAGCCGTTCCAGGAGTCGGTCGCGGAAGGCATGTATGTCTATCCGGTGGATCCGGGCGTCGTGCTGCCGCCGACCTGGGAGCAGTTCGCCCCGACCGCGTCGAACCCCAACTCGCTCGACCCCGCCACCATCGCCGACAAGCGGGACGAGTGGATCGCCCAGTGGTCGGACCTGGTGGAGGGCTGAGGTCGGCGCGACGATGACGTCCGCAGCGGTGTCCCCGGGCCTGGTTCCGCGCCGCATCGGCGCGGTCCTCGGGATCGCCGCCCTCGCCGCCGTGCCGGTCCTGATCTTCGGTGCGTTCTTCTTCTACCCGGTGTCGGCGCTTCTCGGCCGCGGCCTGACCGCGGGCGGTGGGTTCGACATGTCCGGCGTAGCCGACGTTCTCGGCCGCTCCAGGTTCCAGCGCATCGCCGTGTTCACGGTCTGGCAGGCGGGGCTGTCGGCGCTGCTGGCCGTGCTGCTCGGCCTGCCGGGCGCGCTCTTGTTGTACCGCAGGCGGTTTCGTGGGCGCGTGCTGCTGAGGGCGCTCGTCACGGTGCCCTTCGTGCTGCCCACGGTCGTGGTCGCCCTGGCTTTCCGGACGCTGTTCGCGGCCGACGGGCCCCTCGGCCCGTGGGGCTGGGACGGCAGTGTCGCGGTCATCCTGCTCGCCCATGTCTTCCTGAACTACGCCGTGGTCGTCCGCACGGTCGGAGCCAGCTGGGCACATCTCGACGACCGGCCGGCCGAAGCCGCGCGGAGCCTCGGCGCCGGTCCGGCGCGGGTGTTCCTGACCATCACGCTGCCGGCCCTGCTGCCGGCGATCGCCGCCGCGTTCGTGATCGTCTTCCTGTTCTGCGCCAGCAGTTTCGGCATCATGCTGATCCTCGGCGGCGCGCAGTACGGCACTCTCGAAACCGAGATCTACCGTCAGGCGGCGCAGATCGGCGACCTGCGGGCCGCCGCCGTGCTCTCGCTGCTGCAGATCGTGCTGATCGCCGTGGTGCTCGCCGTCGCCGGCCTGATCCGTCGGCGCACCGAGGCCGCGCGGCGCTGGCGCGCGCCGCGGGACACCGCACGCGCCCTGCGGATCGGCGACATCCCCGCGGTGATCGTCACCGGCTCGGTCGGCCTGCTCCTCGCGGTGCCGCTGGCGGTGCTGGTCATCCGGTCGCTGCAGACGCCGACGGGGTGGGGCCTGGACAACTACCGGGCGCTGTCCGGGACCGGCGAGAGCAACGTGCTCGTCGTGCCGGTCGTCGACGCGCTCTGGAACTCGTTGCGCACGGCCCTGGTCGCGGCGGTGCTCTCGGTCGCCGTCGGGGTGCTGCTCTCGGTGCTGCTGGCGCGACGGCCGCGCGGTGCGGGAGCGCGCCGGGCGATCGGCGCGCTGGACGCAGCCGTGATGCTCCCGCTCGGGGTCAGCGCGGTGACCGTCGGCTTCGGCTTCCTCATCGCGCTCGACCGGCCGCCGCTGGACTTCCGCTCGTCGGCGTTGCTGGTGCCGATCGCGCAGGCGATGGTCACGATCCCGCTGGTGGTCCGGATGGTGCTCCCGGTGCTCCGCAGCGCCGACGACCGGCTGCGGCAGGCGGCCGCGATTCTCGGCGCGGGGCCGATGCGGGTGTGGGCGAGCGTCGACCTGCCGCTGATGAGCCGCGCGCTCGCCGGCGCCGCCGCGTTCGCGTTCGCCGTTGCGCTCGGCGAGTTCGGCGCGACCAGCTTCGTCGCGCGGCCCGAGACGCCGACGCTGCCCGTGGTCATCGGCCGGCTGATCAGCCGACCGGGTGCCACGAACGCCGGCATGGCGCTGGCGGCCGCGGTGATCCTCGCGGCCCTGTGCACGCTCGCGGTGGTGGCGGTGGACGCGCTCGTGCGCGAGCGCCGCGACGAGCCAGGGATCGGAGGATTCTGACCATGCTGAGTCTGCGGCAGGTCGCGGTCACGTACGGCCCGACGACGGCCGTCGACCGAGTCGACCTGACGGTGCCGGACGGACGGGTGGTGGCGCTGCTCGGGCCGTCCGGCTGCGGCAAGTCCACGCTGCTGCGCGCCGTGGCCGGGCTCGAACCCGTCGCCGCCGGCAGCATCCGGTGGAACGGCCAGGACCTGGCCGGTGTCCCCGTGCACAAACGGGGATTCGGCCTGATGTTCCAGGACGGCGTGCTGTTCCCGCATCGGACGGTGGCCGGCAACGTGTCATACGGGCTGCGCCGGTCCGGCCTGTCGGCGGCCGAGATACGCGCCAGGGTCGACGATCTGCTCGATCTGGTCGGCCTGCCCGGCTACGGCGAGCGGTCGGTACCGACGCTGTCGGGCGGCGAGGCGCAGCGGGTCGCGCTGGCCCGCGCGCTCGCGCCCCGGCCACGGCTGCTGCTGCTGGACGAGCCGCTCGCGGCGCTGGACCGGTCGCTGCGCGACCGGCTGCTGACCGACCTGCAGGTGGTGCTCGAGATCACCGGCACGACCGCACTTTTCGTCACGCACGACCAGTCCGAGGCGTTCGCGATCGCCGACGGGCTCGCCGTCATGCGGGCGGGCCGGATCGTGCAGACGGGCAGCCCGCGCGCGGTCTGGTCGGCGCCCGCCGACGAGTGGGTCGCACGATTCGTCGGATACAGCACCGTGCTCACCGGGCCGGTGGCCGAGCGCGTCTGGGCCGCGGCCGAGACCGACGGCATCGCCCCGGCGGCCGTGGAGACGCTCGCCCTGCGGCCCGCCTCGCTGGTGGTGGACCCGCGGGGGACGCTGACCGGCACGGTGCTCTCGATGAGCCCCCGGCCGGAGGGCGTCGCGCTCTCGATCGACCTCACCGGCTGCCCGTTGGGCCCGGGGGGCGAACCGGCGGGGGAGCAGCCCGGTGAAGCCGGCGACGGGACCGGCTCGTCCGGGCAGCGGGCCCACGTCAGGGCGGTCGGGCCGGCGGACCTGGCCGTCACGCAGGGCGACGTCGTGCGCCTGCGCTTCGATCCGGCGCACGCCGCGGTGCTGTCCAGCGGCGACCGGGTCGGCTCGAGTGGGACCATCGATCCGTGACCGACCCGACCGCACGTCCGCTGGAGCTGGCGAGAAGGGCGGTGCACGAAGCCGACGACGTCGACGGCTGGGCCGAGGTCTTCCGCGCCCTGGCGGACCCGAACCGGCTGCGCATCCTCCTCGCGGTGCACCGCGCGCCCGGCATCAACGTCACGGATCTGGCCGCGGCCACCGGGATGACCGACAACGCCGCGTCGCACGCGCTCAACGCGCTGCGCCTGCGCGGCCTCGTCACCGTGCGCCGGCACGGTCGCGAGCGGCAATGGAGCCTGACGCATCCGGAGGTGCACGAGTTGCTGCACCGCATCGGCGCGACCCACTCCCCGCTGCATCCGAACCACTGAACCGGCGGACACCATGGTTCCGTTGCGCGCCAGCCAACTCATCGACGCGCCCGAGGGCGCGGTGCGCCGGGCGACCCAGCGCATCGAGTTGTGGACCCGAACGGCCGCCGCGCTCGCCATGCGCATCGACGTCGCCGCGCGGGACGCGGCTCCCCGGGGACGGCTCGCCAGCGGAGACGTGATCGCCCTGCGCGCGGGGCGCGGCGCGGCGCGGATGCTGCTCGGCGATCGCCGGCTGATCCTGCGGGTCGCCGACAGCCCGCCCAGCGCTTCGGTTCTCGC
Organism: uncultured Actinomycetota bacterium; assembly: GCA_963844455.1. Taxonomy (GTDB): domain Bacteria; phylum Actinomycetota; class Actinomycetes; order Mycobacteriales; family Nakamurellaceae; genus Nakamurella. Next base: position 8,296 of record CAWJOH010000022.1, on the reverse strand, counting down.
GCCGGAGGGGGGCGATCCGGTCTGGGTGCCTGCGCTGCGGCTGGTCGCGGGCCCGCTCCGCCGGTGCGACGTCGACCTGCAGACCGCGGCCACCGGTGCCGGCACCCTGGCGACAGTGACGTGCCGGGTGTCGGCGCGGTCGGGGCTGCTCACGCCGGCGGCGCGGCGGCCGGTGCTCACCGCGGCGCAGACGTTGCTGGGCATCGCGACGCTGATCGCCCGCGAGCCGGTGGTGGTGGTCGCAGCGGCCATCATCCGTGACGGTCGGGTGCTCGCCGCACGGAAACGGCCGAGGGCCGGCCGGGTGGAGCGGAGCCCGGCGGAGTGGGAACTGCCCGGTGGCAAGGTCGAGCCGGGCGAGGCGGACGCGGACGCGCTCCGGCGGGAGATCGTCGAGGAACTCGACCTGCCCGTGACGGTGGCCGACCGGATCGGGCCGGAGATCGACCTCGGCGACAACCGCGTCCTGCGGTGCTTCGCCGCCGGCGCCGACGGCGGGACGCCGCGCTCGCTCGAGCACGACGAACTGCGCTGGCTCGCGCCGGCGGAGCTGGATTCGGTGCCGTGGTCGCGCGCGGATCGGGACCTGATTCCGCATCTGCTGGCCGCGTTGCGCGGTGACCGACCGGGCTAGCTCCCGGCCGGCCGTTGTGAAGCGGGAACTCTCTCGTCATCTGCGCGACACGCCAATCGTGGCAAGATGCCACGGTTGCAGTAATAACTGCCACGTGTCGCCCGTTCGGGCGGCAGCCTTCAACCTCACGAAGGAGCCGTTACACATGTCATCGACTGTTGCGCGACGCATGCGCACGGCGGCGATCGCCGCGGTGGCCGCGAGCGCGCTCGTCCTCAGCGCGTGCAGTTCCGGCGATTCCGGCAGCAGCACCACCTCCGCGGCAGCCTCCTCGGCGGCGTCGTCTGCGCCGGCGTCGTCGGCGTCGTCATCGGCGTCGTCATCCGGATCGGCCGGCGCCAGCGCGAGTTCCTCCGCCGGGAGCGGCGCCGGTGCCTCGGATGCCGACGTCGCGGCGGCGAAGGCCGCCCTGATCAAGCCGGGCGCGCTGGTCGTGTGCACGTCGCTGTCCTACGAGCCGTTCCAGTTCGTCCAGAACGACGAGGTCGTCGGCTTCGACGTCGACCTGCTGGACCTGGTCGCGGCGAAGCTGGGCGTCACCCAGGAGATCATCGACACCCCGTTCGAGGGCATCAAGTCCGGTGACGCCACGGCCACGAAGAAGTGCGACGCCGCCGCCGCCGCCATGTCGATCACGCCCGAGCGCGAGGCGGTCATGCTCTTCTCCGAGCCGTACTTCGACGCGAACCAGGCGCTCGTGGTGCCGGAGGCCAGCACGGCGACCACTCTCGCCGACCTCCAGGGCAAGCGGGTCGCCGGCCAGACCGGCACCACCGGGCTGGACTACCTCAACGCGAACAAGGACGCCAACGGCTACGAGATCGTCGAGTACCCGGACTTCCCGTCGCAGTCGGACGCGCTGATCACCGGCCAGGTCGACGCCGCGGTCAACGACATCCCGGTCTGGAACACCGCGGTGACCAACAACCCCGGCATCATCAAGGTCGTCGCGAACTTCGACACCGGCGACCAGTACGGCGTGGGCATGGCGCTCGGACGCCGAGGCGCTGAAGGCCGTGGTGGACGCCACCATCGACGAGGCCAAGGCCGACGGCACGTACGACGAGATCTACGCCAAGTGGATCGGCGAGGTGCCGTCCGCGGGCTGATGTCCGTCTCGCCCGGCGTCGCACCGCTCCCGGTGACGGCGCCGGGCTCCGCCTCGGCATGCGCAGTTGACCCACTCCCGCTCGGCGAGGAGACCCGATGGCACTGACCCGACGCCAGCGCAGCCGGCTCTTCCGCTGGCTGCAGTACCTGATCGGCATCGCCGTGCTGGTGGTGATCGCGGTCTCCGCCGACTGGCCGCAATTCGCCAAGTCGTTCCTCAACGTCGACGTCGCCCTCGAGATGTTCCCGGCGGTGATCACCACCGCGCTCAAGAACACCCTGATCTACACCCTGCTGTCCTTCGTCTTCGGCCTGGTGCTCGGCGTGATCATCGCGCTGATGCGGCTCTCGTCCGTCGGCGTCTACCGGGCCGTGGCGACCGTGTACGTGGAGCTCTTCCGCGGCCTGCCGTCGCTGCTCGTGCTCTTCCTCGTCGCGCTCGGCATCCCGCGCGCGTTCCCGGGCTTCCAGTTCCCCGGCGGCTTCTACGGCCAGGTCATGGTCGGGCTCGGACTCACCGCCGCGGCGTACATGTCCGAGACCATCCGGGCCGGCATCCAGGCGGTGCCGCGCGGGCAGGTCGAGGCGGCCCGCACGCTCGGCATGTCGCCCGGGCGGACGCTCCGCACGATCGTGCTGCCCCAGGCGTTCCGGATCGTCATCCCGCCGCTGACCAACGAGGTCATCCTGCTGGTCAAGGACTCCTCGCTGGTCTACGTGCTGGGCGTGACGCTCAGCCAGTACGAGCTGACCAAGTTCGCGCAGAGCCAGGTGGTGGAGTTCGCCAGCTCCACCCCGCTGGTGGTCGGCGGTCTGATGTACCTGGTGATCACCCTTCCGCTGTCCCAACTGGTGCGGCGGCTCGAAATCCGGCACGCGCACGCGAGGTAGACGACGATGACGCAGCCAGCAGACCCGGCCACCGACCCGACAACCGACCGCACACCGGCCATCTCGATCCAGAACCTGGTCAAGTCGTTCGGCCCCATCGAGGTGCTCAAGCACATCCACCTGGACATCTACCCGGGCGAGGTGGTCTGCGTCATCGGGCCGTCCGGCTCCGGCAAGTCGACGCTGCTGCGCTGCGTGAACCTGCTCGAGACGCCGACCGGCGGCAAGGTCTTCATCGGCGAGGACGAGATGACCGATCCCGACGTCGACATCGACAAGGTGCGGCGCCGGATCGGCATGGTGTTCCAGTCCTTCAACCTGTTCCCGCACCTCACCGTGCTGAAGAACCTGACGGTCGCGCAGACCAAGGTGCTCAGGCGGTCGACCAAGGAGGCCGAGAAGATCGCGCGGGCAGAACCTGGAGCGGGTCGGCATGTCGCACAAGGAGACCGCGTTCCCGGCGCAGCTCTCCGGCGGTCAGCAGCAGCGCGTCGCGATCGCCCGGTCCCTGTCCATGTCGCCGGACCTGATGCTGTTCGACGAGCCCACCTCGGCGCTGGACCCGGAACTGGTCGGGGAGGTGCTGGCGGTGATGAAGGGACTCGCCGCCGAGGGCATGACGATGATGGTGGTCACCCACGAGATGTCGTTCGCCCGCGACGTCGCCGACCGGGTGGTGTTCATGGACGGCGGCTACATCGTCGAGGAGGGTTCGCCGGAGAAGGTCATCGGCGACCCGCAGCACGAGCGGACGAAGGTGTTCCTGGCCCGCGTGCTGAACCCGACGTCGGTGGACGTCGGGGACGAGTTCCCCGCGCCGCCGGCCGATTTCGACGACGTCGACCTGTCCGACCCGGCGCTGGACCCGCACCGCCAGGACTGAACACCCCGCACCGCCAGGACTGAGCCCTGGATTGTGTTCGGTCAGTCCCGGCCGCGCAGCAGCGCCACGTGGAACTGGCGCAGCTCGCCGGTGGCGATGCCGCTCGAGATCGCCGGATCCTCGTCCATCAGCCGGCGCGCCGCTCCCTCGTCGGCCGCCTCGAAGACGGCGATGCCCGTGTTGACCGGACCGAGGGTGGGGCCCACGAGGATCATCACGCCCTCGGCGGTCAGCCGCTGCAGCCGCTCGAAGTGCACCGCCCAGACCGCCTGCTCCTCGTCGGTCATGGTCTGCGCGAAGTTCTCGCGGGGAGCATGGATGAAGTAGATCCACTCGGCCATGCCCGCACATGCTGCCACTCAGCCCGGTTCGCGGAACGGCGGGTGGTCTCCGCTCTCGTCGCGGACGGTGCCCGTGGAGATGGCCGCGCCGCCCTCGTAGACCCGGCGGCCGTCCAGCGGTTCGCGCAGGTTCTTCGGAGCGACCAGCCGGGCGACGTGGTAGCCGACGATGGCCACGATGGAACCGAACGCGATGCCGGACAGCTCGAAGGTCGAGCCGATCTGCCAGGACACGTTGCCGACGCCGATGATGATGCCCGCCGCTATCGGGACCAGGTTCACCGGATTGCCGAAGTCGACGCCGTTCTCCTTCCAGATCTTGGCCCCGAGCAGGCCGATCATCCCGTACAGCACCACGGTGATGCCGCCGAGCACGCCGCCGGGGGTGGCGTTGATCAGCGCGCCGAACTTGGGGACCAGGCCGAGCAGGATCGCCACGATCGCCGCCACGTAGTACGCGGCGGTCGAGTACACCCTGGTCGCCGCCATCACGCCGATGTTCTCCGCGTAGGTGGTGGTCGGCGAGCCGCCGACGGCCGACGCGAGCGCCGTGCCGAAGCCGTCGCCGAACAGCGCCCGGCCGAGGTACGGATCCAGGTCGTCGCCCGTCATCTCACCGACAGCCCTGACGTGGCCGGTGTTCTCGGCGATCAGCGCGATCACCCCCGGCAGCGCCAGCAGGATGAAGTTGAGCTGGAACGACGGGGCGTGGAAGGTCGGCAGGCCGAACCAGTCGGCGGTGGCGACGCCGTCGAGGTTGACCCGGTAGTGCGGCGCGGTGTCGCCGGTGCCGGTGGGGAAGGTGATCATGCCGGCCGTGCGGTCGAGCACCCAGGACAGCACGAAGCCGAACACCAGCGCGAGGAAGATCGCGATCCGGGCGAAGAAGCCGCGGAAGGCGACCGCCGCGATGATCGTGAAGGACATGGTGAGGATCGCGACGCCCGGATCCTGCGGCCAGTACACGCCCGCGACGACCGGTGCGAGGTTGAACCCGATGAGCATGACGACGGCGCCGCTGACCACCGGCGGCAGCACCTTGCGGACCGCGGCGCCGCCGATGAGGTGCACCACGATGCCGACGAGCGCCAGCACGACGCCGGCGACCAGGATCGCGCCGGTGACGTCGCCGGTCGTGCCGCCGGCCGCGCGGATCGCGACGACAGCGCCGACGAACGAGGCCGATGTGCCCAGGTAGGACGGCACCTTGCCGGACACGATCAGCAGGAACAGGATCGTGCAGACCCCGGACATCATGATCGCCAGGTTCGCGTCGAGACCCATGATGATGGGGAAGACGAACGTGGCGCCGAACATCGCCACGACGTGCTGCGCGCCGATGCCGATCGTCTTGGGCCAGGACAACCGCTCGTCCGGGCGGACCACCGCCCCGAGGGGCAGCGGATCCGCCCTGGTGCCGACGCGCTTCCAGCCGATGACCGCCATGCCGCACCCCTCGCCGTGTCTCGTGCCGGGGTCGGCGGCTCGGGCTGACGGGCCCGGCCAGGCCGACCGCTCCGTTTTCAGGCGCAGTATGGACCGGGTTCCGGCGGCCGAATGCGGCGACGCGCGCAGTGCGGTCGCTCCGGACCGGTGCGGTCGCGGGCCGGAGGTGGGTGCACCGGTTTCGGGCGGCTGCACGGGGCGGTGGGGGCCGTGCGGTCGCCCGGAACCAGTGCGGTCGCGCCGACATCGCACCGGACGAGCGCGGTGTGCCCGACGGCGACAGCGGCTAGGGCCGCGGCGGTGGGTCCGTGCGCTCCAGGTCGGCGAGGTCCTCCTCCGGGCGCGGCGGCACGGTCTCGTCGTCCTCGAGGACGCGCAGGGGCAGCTCGGGCAGGCCATCAGGTCCGATGGGGTATCCGGTCGGATCCTCGCGGGTCATGGGGTGAGCATGCCGCATGCGCAGGTCGGGCCGCTCGGCCTCGGTAGACTCGGCGGGTTGCACCGTGCCGGCACGTGCCGGCGCCCGCGGGGAGCGTGGCCCGCCGCGGCGACCGGCGACCGCCGCCCCCGACGTTCCCGGCCCACCGGGTTCACCCTCGACCGATCGACCTCAGGAGCACCATGTCCGCGCCTGCGCAGCAGCGCACCGACCTCCGCAACGTCGCCATCGTGGCGCACGTCGACCACGGGAAGACCACGCTGGTCGACGCGATGCTCTGGCAGTCGGGCGCGTTCCGTGTCGGCTCCTCCGTCAACGAGCGGGTGATGGACTCAGGGGATCTGGAGCGCGAGAAGGGCATCACGATCCTGGCCAAGAACACGGCGGTGCGGCGCAGCACCCCGGACGGCGAGCTGGTCGTCAACATCGTCGACACGCCCGGTCACGCCGACTTCGGCGGCGAGGTGGAGCGGGCGCTGATGATGGTGGACGGCGTCCTGTTGCTCGTCGACGCGTCCGAGGGTCCCCTCCCGCAAACGCGTTTCGTGCTGCGCAAGGCGCTCGAGGCCCGGCTGCCGGTGATCCTGGTGATCAACAAGACGGACCGTCCCGACGCCAGGATCGACGAGGTCGTCGACGACACATACGCGCTGTTCCTCGATCTCGACGCCGACGACGAGCAGATCGAGTTCCCGATCGTCTACTGCTCGTCGAAGGCGGGCCGGGCGTCGCTGACCAAGCCGGGGAACGGGGAGCTGCCCGACTCGCCGACGCTGGACCCGCTGTTCGACACCTTGACGGCGAGCATCCCGCCGCCGTCGTTCACGCCGGGCGCCCCGCTGCAGGCGCAGGTGACCAACATCGACGCGTCGCCGTTCCTCGGCCGGATGGGAATGTGCCGGGTGATCGAGGGCGAGATCCGGCGCGGCCAGCAGGTCGCCTGGATCCGGCAGGACGGCGGCATCGCCCGCACCAAGATCACCGAGCTGCTCATGACCGAGGCGCTGGACCGGGTGCCGGTCGAGTCGGCGCGGGCCGGAGACCTGATCGCGGTGGCAGGCATCGCGGAGATCACGATCGGCGAGACGCTGGCCGATCCGGAACATCCGGTCGCACTGCCGCAGATCCACATCGACGAGCCCGCGATCTCGATGACCGTCGGCATCAACACCTCGCCACTCGCGGGGCGGGACGGCGGCACCCGGCTCACCGCACGGCAGGTCAAGAACCGGCTGGACGCGGAACTGGTCGGCAACGTCTCCGTCCGGGTGCTGCCGACGGAACGCCCCGACACCTGGGAGGTGCAGGGACGGGGCGAGCTGGCGCTGGCCATCCTGGTGGAGACGATGCGCCGCGAGGGGTTCGAGCTCACCGTGGGCAAACCCCAGGTGGTCACGAGGATCGTCGACGGCGCCGTGCACGAGCCGTTCGAGCGCCTGACGGTCGACGTCCCCGAGGACTACCTCGGCGCGGTGACCCAGCTGCTCGCGGTCCGCAAGGGCCGGATGGAGTCGATGATCAACCACGGCACCGGGTGGGTCCGGATGGAGTTCCACGTGCCGTCGCGCGGGCTGATCGGGTTCCGCACCGAGTTCCTCACGGACACCAGGGGAACCGGCATCGCGCACCACGTCTTCGACGGCTACGAGCGCTGGGCCGGCGGCCTGCGGTCCCGGCCGACCGGCTCGCTGGTCGCGGATCGGGCCGGCAAGGCGACCCCCTTCGCCATGTTCAACCTGCAGGAGCGCGGGACGATGTTCGTGCCGCCGACGACCGAGGTCTACGAGGGCATGGTGGTGGGGGAGAACTCCCGGTCGGACGACATGGACGTGAACATCACCAAGGAGAAGAAGCTCACCAACATGCGCCAGTCGACCGGCGACGAGCTGGTGCACCTGGTCCCCGCGCGCGCGCTCTCGCTGGAGCAGGCGCTCGAGTTCTGCTCGGACGACGAGTGCGTGGAGATCACCCCGCGCGCCGCGCGGATCCGCAAGGTCGTGCTCGCCGCGACCGACAGGGCGAAGCAGCGATCCCGGTCCCGCTGACCGGCCCGGGGCGCGAGCCGGTCGTCCGTAGGGTTGGGCCCGTGTGGCGAAGCGGGCACCGTGGCGGCGCGCGCCGTCGGGCGCGGCCGACGACGTCCCTGGTCACCGGCCTCATCGTGACACTGGCCGCGACGCTGGCGCTCGCCGCGTGCACCCCTCCCGGGTTGCCCGAGCCGATCGCGCCGAGCGGGACGCCGTCGACGCCGGGCACCCCGCCGGGGGCGGGGACCGTCGTGGTCGGGCTCAGCGCCGCCCGCGGCGGGCTCACCGGCTTCAACCCCTACCTCGTCGCGGACTACTCGCCGACGTCGCTCGCCATCGCGCAACTGGTGCTGCCCTCCGCCTTCGTGACCGCCAGGGACGGGTCCCTCGAGCAGGACGTGGACGTCGTGGATTCCGCGGCGGTGACGGCGACCGAGCCGTTCACGGTCACCTACACGCTCGATCCGAAGGCGAGCTGGTCGGACGGCACCCCGATCTCCGCGGAGGACTTCTCGTTCCTCCGAT
>CAWJOH010000021.1:0-100287 GCA_963844455.1 uncultured Actinomycetota bacterium | reverse complement strand
GCGCGTAGACGATCGTGATCGTGGCGGTTTCGGGGGGCGGACGGCGTGGTCGGTGGATTGTTTGCGGGGAATTTTCGTGCGGTTCGTTTGAGGACGCGCGGGTAGGTTCGTCGGCGGCGGGGCGGGTTGAGCAGTTCGCCGATTTCGGCGATGGCCTCGCGGAGTCGTCGGCGGCGGCGGTCAGGGGGAAAGGCTCCGGGTCGGTGACCTGGCGGCGGATGATCCGCAGGGATCTGATGAAGGAGAACCGGTCGGGGTCGGTGTTCAGGTCGGTCGCCACTTGGGTCATCAGGGCGCGGATCGCGTAGTGCGTGAGCAGCAGTCCCCAGATCTCCTGCCGGGTCATCTCCGGGCTTTGCGAGCGCAGCACCCGCAGCGGTCCGCGTTGGCGGGTTTCCAGTTCGGCGAGACTGACTCGAATTCCCAGCGTTGGGCGTAGGCGGCGGCCAGTTCCGCGGCGGTGACGTCGGCGGGGTCGGTGATGGTGGTGACGAGCCGGATGGTGTCGGTGGCGGTGTCCCGGCCGGCGATCTGGTACTCGACCACCCGGACCGTGGTCCCGGCGGGTTCCCGGGCTTCCGCGCGGATCGTGGCTCGGTACTGGCGTTGTCGTTCCATGGTGTCGATGATCACGCTGCGGTACGAGCCGTCGTCGAAGACCTCCCGACCGGGAGGGCCACGCTGGCCGAGACCCGCCGAGCAGGTCCGCGCCGCGGGCGGCCACCTCGCCCCAGAACTCCCGGCTGTAGAAGCCGCGGTCGGCCAGCAGCAGCATGCCGGGCTCCAGGAACCGAGCAGGCCGCTGGCCAGTTCGCGTTCCCCGACGTGGCAGCCACCGATCTGCGCGGCGATGATGGCGTGGGTGCCGCACTCGGCGAGCCCGACCACCCTGGCCTGCGGATACGGTCCTGACAGGTCCCCGCGGACCGGCCGGGAGAAGGTGGCGTCGTTCTCCGGCGTGTCCGCGACGTCCAGGAACACTCCGTCCACCGCCATCAGCCGTCGCCGGCCGAGCCAGGCACCCTGGGTTCCGGCGGTGGCCAGCGGAACGGCGACCCGCTCGAACAGCACCCGGACCGGTTCCTCCCCGAGCCGGCGCCGCGCCTGGCACAACGCCGACGGGGTGGGCACCTGCCAGCCCGCTCCCCAGAGCCGGGTGAACCGCAGCCCCTGCACCAATTTGCGCATGACCTCCTCGTACGCGTCACCGAAGAACAACGACAACGACAACACGAAATACACGACCACCCGCGCAGGTAATAGGCGCATCCGCTGCTGCATCGCCTTCGTCTCGATCAACACCTCGTCGATCAGATCAGCAGGAATTACCCCGGCCAGCACGCCGATGCCGATCCGATCCGTTAACCGGTCCGAAACGCCGCCCTGCGCAGTCGATCCCGAGGCCTCCACACATCAAGAGCTTACCTGACGAGAACTGCCGATCAAGCGTGTCAAATCCATTCTCAGCGACCCTGAGAACCGGGAAATCAAATCATGTTCGACTCAACGCAGAACTTCCATCCAGTTCGGTAGGGTTCTACGTCGCACATTGCCCAGCTCCCACCGCCGAATTCGCTCGAATACACCGATAACTTAACGGCATTGGGTTGAGAAGTAGTCGCAGTCTGTAGTTGCCGAAGTTCCGATATCCGCGGGCGACTCGCTTGGTGTTCTTGATTTTGAGATTGAGGCATTCGGTGGGCCCGTTGGATACCTCCGGCTGGTCGAAGCGGGCGAGGTATTCGCCGCGCCAGGTGCGCAGGGTGCGGCCGAGTCGGGTGACTTCGGGGACGGGGCAGGACAGTGCGAGGGTGATCGCGTGCTCGGCGGCGGCGCGGCCGGCGGTTCGGTCGGGGGTGGCGTAGGCGGCCATCAGGTGTTGGGCGACGAGCCAGGCGGCGGTGACCTGGCCGTGCGGGTCGCCCGCGTCGAGCGCCGCGTCGAGACGGTGGCGTTGCCGGTGGGTGAGCCGGTCGGCGCGGCGGCGCAGCAGCCGGCGGGTGCGGAACAGCGGGTCGCCGGCGTATCCGCGGTGCCCCAGGGTGTCCTGCTGGACCCGGCGGCGGACGGCGTCGACGCAGGTCAGGCCGAGTTTGACGATGTGGAACGGGTCGAGCACGCGCGTCGCCTGGGGTAGGTGGGCGCCAGCGCGGTGGCGTATCCCCGGAACGGATCCAGGGAGGCGGTGACGATCGCGGCCCGCCACGCCTGGGTCCCGGGCGGCCAGCCAGCCGCGCAGCACCCGCCCGGACCGGCCGGGGACCACGTCCAGCAGCCGCGCCGGCCGCCGGGCGTGAGGTCCGCGACGCCGGTGGCGTACAGCGTCGGGTGGGTGCCGGTGGCCCGCAGGAAGCTGGTCTCGTCGACGCCGATCGCGGACACCCCGTCGAGCCGGTTCGGGTCGTCGACCAGCGGCGCGCCGCGCTCGATGACCTGGGTCATGATCGTGTGCCAGGCCACGCCGAGCTGCGCCGCAACCCGCGCGACGGCCCGGTCGTGGAAGCCGACCTGCTCGAAGGCCCACTGCCGGGCCCGCTCGGTGAGCACCGCCCGCGGCGCGATCGCGTCGTGTTCCTCGGTCCAGGTGTTCTTCTCGCACAACGCGTATCGACACTCGAAGACCCGTTTACGCCACCGCAGCATCACCGGCGTGTCCGCGATCGGCAGATCCCGAACCGTCACCGTCCGCCGATCTTTCACCCGCGCGACCGCCCCACACACCGCGCACCCACCAGATCCCGAGGCGTCTCCACCAACATGCCATTCACCGCCGACCTTCTCGGCGTGCAGCACCCGGAATCCGGGCAGCCCGAACACGGCAGTACTGTGCTCCATCACCTGGGGCTCCTTGCGTCGTGTCCACTTGGCGGTGAACACGGATCGTGAGGGCCCCAGGCCCCACATCAGCGCAACTCAGCCCCGGCGTGTCGCCCAGGGATCCAGCCCGCCACCCAGCTCCAATGCGACGAGCCTGAAAACTGACCACCTTGGGTTCATGGTTCTTCGGTTGTGGGGGTGGGGACGCGGCCGAGGTCTCGGTTCTTGAGTCGGTAGCTGTCGCCTTTGAGGGCGATGACTTCGGCGTGGTGGACGAGGCGGTCGATCATGGCGGCGGCGACGACGTCGTCGCCGAACACCTCGCCCCACCGGCCGAACGGCTTGTTGCTGGTGACGATCAGGCTGGCGCGTTCGTAGCGGCTGGAGACCAGTTGGAAGAACAGGTTCGCCGCTTCGGGTTCGAACGGGATGTAGCCGACTTCGTCGACGACCAGCAGGGGGTAGCGGGTCAGCCGGGTCAGTTCCTGTTGCAGTCGGCCGGCGTGGTGGGCGGTGGCGAGTCGGTCGACCCATTCGCTGGCGGTGGCGAACAGGACCCGGTGCCCGGCCTGGCAGGCGCGGATCGCCAATCCGATCGCCAGGTGGGTTTTGCCGGTGCCGGGTGGGCCGAGGAACACCACGTTCTCCCGGGCGGTGACGAAGTCCAGGGTGCCCAGGTGCGCGATCAGGTCCCGTTTGAGGCCGCGGGCGTGGTCGAAGTCGAACTCTTCCAACGGTTTGCGGGCGGGGAACCGGGCGGCCTTGATGCGTCCCTCACCGCCGTGGCTTTCCCGGGCGGACACTTCCCGCTGCAGGCAGGCGATCAGGAACTCCTCGTGTGTCCAGGAGTCGGATCTGGGCCCGTTCGGCCAGCCGGGCCACCGAGTCCCGCAACGTCGGCGCCTTCAACGCGCGGGTCAGGTAGGCGATCTCGGCGGTCGGATCCCTCGGGCTGGTGGTGGTGCGGGCGGCGGTCATCACGCGGCCCCGCCGTCGGCGTCACCCAGGCCCAGGGCGTTGTCGTAGTCGGTCAGGTCGCGGACCTGCACCTCGGGTTCGGGCGTCGGACGCACCGCTTCGGCCCGCTGCCGGCGCAGCGTGACCGCCGCCGCGACGTGCCCGGGATCGGAGATCGTCTGGTGCCATCCCCAGATCCGCTGGTGGTCGGCGACCGTCGTGCCCTCGCAGACGGCGCGGACCGTGTGCAGGTCGGTGATCACCTCGATCCGGCGGCCGATCACCGAGGGGTGCACCGAGTAGTCGTTGCTGTCGACGCGGATGTAGTAGTCGCGGGGCAGCCGCAGCGAGGAGCGCCACCCGGTCGCCGGCGGGACCGGCGGCAGCGCCAGCATGGCCTGCCGGTCCGCGGTGATCCGGTCGGTGGGTGCGCAGCCCAACGCCCGCCGTGGTCGCGCGTTCGCCAGGGTCAGCCACTGCTGCAACTGGGTGTTGAAGTCCTGCGGGTCGGTGAACTCCCGGCCGGGCAGGAACGAGCGTTCCAGGTAGTCATGGGCCCGTTCGATCAGGCCCTTGGCTTCTGGATCGGCCGGTTTGCACACCAGGACTTTGGTGGCCAGCGTGCCGCGGAACGCCTGGCATTCGGCGGTCAGCTCGACCCGGCCGGCCCGCCAGCGGCCGATCGCCCCCTCGCCGTCCCAGACCAGCACCCGCGGCACCGCCGCCAGCGCCGCGATCAGCTGCCACCAGCCGGCGAACAGATCCGCGGCGGTCCGGGTCGGAATCAGCAAGCCGGACAGCCAGCGGGAGTACCCGGTCACTATCGTCAGCACCGGCAGCTGGGTGGGCTTGCGGACCTGGCCGAACCCGACCGGCAGCATGATCGGCGGGAACCACAGATCGCATTGCGCGACCTCGCCGGCCGGATAACTGGTGCGGCTGGCCGGGTCCGGCGGCAGATACGCCGGCCGCAGCTCGGCCACCCGCCCCGACAGCGTCCGGATCGACCGGGTCCATCCCACCCGCTCCGCGATGACCGTCGCAGGCATCGACGGATACGCCTTCAGCAGTTCCCGGATCCGCGGCTCGACCTCGTCCACCACAGAACCCGCCGGCGCCCGCTCATACTTCGGCGGCCCGTCACTGATCAACGCCCTTCGCACCGTGTTCCTCGAGACACCCAGCACACGCCCGATCTCCGAGATCGACATCCGCTCCGACCGGTGCAACCGCCGGATCTCCGCCCAGTCCTCCACGCTCAACACCAACTTCCTCCCTGGCTCGGTGGGAGCCAGGGTCATCAGGAAGGTGGTCAATTTTCGGTTGCCGCGCCCTGCTCAGTTTTCACGTGCCGTCGACAGTCGTGCCGCTCTGCTCCCAGTGCGGTCAGTCGACAAGCCACCGCTTGAAGCCCGCGCGCTGATGTTGACCGGTTCGGCGAGAATGGCTGGCCGACCGAAGGATCTAACTCGAAGACGGCCCAGTGCTGGCGTGGGTCCTGTGATCAGTGCGCCGAGCTGATGTTCGTTTGCCTGCCGGGTCCGTCCGATCGTTTGCGGCTGTGGCTGGCTCTCGTGGCGGTGGCGGATCGGGCAGGCTGTCGAACCGGTCAGCAGTACGACCCAGCGTTGGCGGCGTTCACGACCAACCCGCTGCCCTGCCGGACCCGCAGTGTGGGGCCAGGGATGGAGCCGTTGTAGGCCAGCATCCGGACCGTGGCATCCCCGATGCGTTTTCGTCACCGGGGCCACGCGCAGGTCGAAAACGTCACCGTCGGCCAGCGGAACGGTCGCGGTGGGCACACTGCTCGGCAGTCCGGTGATGTCGGTGCTGAACGCATCTCGCGCGTCCTGTTCGGGGCCGGCGATGTGATGCACCGTGTCGTGACGGTGGCTCACGGCCTCCATCCGCACTCGCCCCGAGGCGCCGCGTAGTTCATGGTCGTCCTCGACGTGCCGGTGGTGCATAGATCCAGTGCTCATCGGGTGCTTCTTCCAGTTGGCGTCCGAGATGAGGGGCAGGGCTGCTTTCGCGAGTCGCGGTCTTGCTGGTGCACTGAACGCTGGCCGAGGCCGCTCCGACCGCTGTCCAGCGCAGGAAGCCAGCGGGAGGATGGAAAGCGACCGGGCAGCGGGGCTTCGTCGGGCCCCGTGGCCGGCCGCGTCGTGGGACAGGATGTGCGGCGCTATCGGGCCGAGGGCAGGAGGTGGTGGAGCGTGGCCGCGACCGAGTTCCGGCTGATGGCGACCATGGAACTGCGCATCGACGACGCGCCGGTCAAGCTTCCCGGCGCCGCCGAGCGCGGTCTGCTGGCGGTGCTGCTGCTGTCACCGGGCCGGACGGTGGCCGCCAGCGCGCTGATCGACCGGCTGTGGTCCGAGTCGACGTTGCCGGCGGATCCGCTCAACGCGTTGCAGTTGCGCGTGTCCAAGCTCCGGCGGGCGTTGGCGGCGCACGGTCTTGACGTCATCCAGCGGGTGGCCATCCGGGTATCGCGCCGACGTCGACCCGAACACGGTCGATCTGCACCGGTTTGCCTCGCTCGTCGCCGCGGCGCGGGAGCTGTCGCGTTCCGGCGCGGCCGGTGCGGCGCTCGACATGTACGACGAGGCGCTGCGCCTGTGGCGAGGTGATCCGCTGGCCGACTTCGCAGGCGAGCCCTGGGCCATGGTCGAGGTGGCCAGGCTGGAGCAATTGCACATCGCGGCACTGACCGAGCGTTCGGAGGCGGCCCTGGCCTGCGGGCGACACAGCGAAGTGGCCGCGGACCTGGACTGGCTGGTCGCGCAGGACCCGAAGCAGGAGGCGCTGGCCGGGCTGCTGATGACCGCCTTGTACCGCAGCGGCCGGCAGGCCGACGCGCTCGAGGTGTTCGGCCGCACCCGCCGGCACCTGGACGACGAACTCGGACTCGATCCCTCGGCCGCGCTGCGCGCCCTGCACCAGCGCATCCTCGAGCAAGACCAGTCGCTGGCCGCAGTCCCCGCTCCACCGCCGGTACACGTCGCTGCGGTGCAGCCGGGGTTGGCTCGCCAGACGCCAGCGGTCGGTCAAGGCGCCGACACCGGCCCGAAGCGCACCGTTCCCGTTCCCACGCTGCGACTGATCGGGCGTGACGCGGAACTCGCCCACCTCGCCGATGCCCTCACCGAGCAGCGAGTCGTCACCCTGGTGGGACCCGGCGGGGCCGGGAAGACGTCTCTGGCCGTCGCCGTGGCACACCGCCTCGCCGACCACTACCAACAGCACGTGCACCTGGCCCGGCTGGCTGCGGTCACCAACCCCGCTGATGTCCCGCTGGCCGTCGCTGACGCCCTCGGGGTGCCCCTCGACGGCGCTGATCCGAATGCTGCTGTCCGTGCCCGGCTCGTGGCCTACCTTGCCAATCGTCGGGCACTGCTGGTCCTCGACAACTGCGAGCACGTCGTCGACGCGGTCGCCACCTTGGTCGACGCGGTCGTTGCCGCGGCACCGCAGGTGACCGTGCTGGCGACCAGCCGCGAGGCCCTCGCGGTCCCGGGGGAGGTGCAGATCAGCGTCGCTCCGCTGCCCGTCCCGCTGTCCAGCACCCCCGCCGATGAGGTGCTCGGCTTCGCGGCGGCGGCGCTGTTCGTCGAACGGGCCCGCGCGGTGCGATCCGGGTTGGAGCTCAGTGCCGTCGACCTGCTCGCGCTGGCCCGGGTATGCCAGCAACTCGACGGCATGCCCCTGGCACTCGAGCTCGCCGCAGCACGGATGTCGTCCCTGTCGCTGCCCGACCTCGCCGACCGGCTCGATGATCGGTTCGGCCTGCTCACCACCGGTCCGCGCACCGCGGAGTCACGGCAGCGCACGCTGCGGGCCACGGTCGACTGGAGCCACGCGTTGCTGTCCGAGCCCGAGCAGGCGGCCTTTCGTCGCCTCGCCGTGTTCCAGGGCGGCTGGACGCTGCCGGCGGCCGAGGCAGTCATCGCCGGTGACGATCTCCTGCCGACCCAGGTCCTCGACGTGCTCGACCATCTGGTCAACCGATCGATGGTCGTCAGCGCGCACGGGACCCCCACCGCGCTACCGCATGCTGGAGACGCTGCGTCAGTACGCCGCCGAAAGGCTCGATGCCTCGGGCGAGCTCGATGACACCGCGGCACGGCACGCCGCCCATTTCCGCTCGTTCGCCGAGTCTGCGGAGCAGGGACTCCGCGGCTCCGCCCAACGCGAAACGCTGCGGCGCCTGCGGGACGAGCACTCGAACCTGCGTGGCGCGCTGGCCTGGTTGTCCGCTGACGCCAGCCGTGTCGAGGACGGCCTACGGCTTGCCGGTTCACTCGCCCTGTTCTGGCACCTCGGCCGGCACATCGAAGGTCGCGAGGTGCTGGCGAAGCTGATCGCCGTGCCCGGCGCATCCGCGCAGGCACGGGCTCGCGGCCTGCAGGCGGTCTCGATCGTCGAACGTCCCCGCGCCTGCCTGGTGCACCCGAGTTCTCGGTGCGCGCGGGCCGCGCGCGAGAGCCTGGAGCTGTTCACCGCCCAGGGCGACGCCCACCGGGCGGCGCTGTCGCAGGTCCTCCTGGCAGTTGAGCTGCTCGACGGCAGCGATCCGGATCACTTCGCGCAGCTGCTCACCGAGGCCGAAGAGCGATTCACCGTCGAGGACGACCAGTGGGGCTTGGCAGTCATCGCCTTCGTCCGGCTGCAGAGCTTCATCCGGCGTGGCGACGAGGCGCGCTCCCGGGCGACGGGACGAGCTGCCACCGACGCGTTCCGGCGGCTCGACGACGCCTGGGGTCTGTCCGCGGTGCTGTACCACCTCGGCTGGGGACTGAAGGAATTCGGCCGTTACGCCGAGTCGGTACCCGTGCTGGAGCAGGCCATCGAAGTCTCGAGCTCCGCCGGGGTGTTCAACACCGCGCAGTGGGCGCTGTCCGACCTCGCTATGGCGCTGCTCGCCCTCGGCGAGCGTGACGCCGCGGTCGCCGCCCTCGGCCGCGCTGCCGCCGCATCCGAGGAGGTCGGAGATGCGGCCGGCGTCGTCCTGGCGAGTTTGGGTCGGGGAACGATCGCGCAGATCGACGGCGCCCCGGTCGCAGCCCGGCCGCTGTTCGAGGATGCGGCGCGCGGGCTGACCCGGCTGGGGACCCCGCTGTGGAGCGGGCACGCTCTGGCCGGCGTCGCGTGGTGCGACTGGCGTGACGGGCTGCTGGATGAGGCCGTCGAGAAGTACGCGCAGGTGCGCGCGGCCGGTGAGCAGCTCGGCGAGCCGACATTGATCGCGACCGGTGCCGAGGGACTGGCACGCGTCGCCTTCTCCCGGAACGAGGCGCTCGAGGCGATACGCCTGCTGCGGCAGGCGGCCGAGGTGCGAGAGGCGGCGGCCCGACCCGCGCCGCCTCATGAGCGGAAGGAACTCGACGGGCTGCAAGGGCGACTTGCTGCGGACGGCGCCGTCCGGCTCGAAAGTCCACCTGCTGCGGTCCACCCGGCGATGCCGACGACGGCGCCGGCTCCCCGAAGCGGCGTGCGGAGCGGGTGATCCGTTGCGCCGGATCCGGCAGGTGCGGACGCGCCGGCAACGAGGCGCCGTCGAGTAGCACCAGCGGGCCGGCCAGAACAGCAATTGCTCGTGGACCGGGACCTGTCAGCCCGGTGGGGCCGCCGCAGGGTCGTCGAGGAGCTGCGGCGTGTACCCGGACCCAGCGAACACCGCGAGGACGTCGGGAACGGTCATCGTCCCGCCCAACTCGACGGTGCAGGTCGTGGCATCGGCGACGACAGTCACCACGCCAGGTACGTCGCGCAACCAGCCGGTCACCTCGCGCACGCAGTGCCGGCAGCTCATCGAGCCCACGGAAAGCCTGAGCTGACGCATCCGCCCCCCTTGTCGGTCCTTTACTGGACCTGACCACGGTGCGGCGCGCCGCTGTCCGCTGCCTGTCCACGCTCGGACGCGAGCAGACACGAAACGACCGAGCCATACGGCAGGTCCACGCGGCCCGTCCAAGTCAGCACGCCGGCACCGCCGCAACCGACCGCGACGGTGCCCCCGGCCGTCACTCGCGGCGGTGCTCCGTCTGTCTGTCCTGCTTGAGTTGGCCGTGGCCAGCACCGCTCCGACAGAGGGCCGACAGCGGCAGGACAGGCCGGCTCAGGAACGTACGTCGCGGCAGCCACCGGCTGCTGTCTGTCCACGCGACACAAGGGAACCGTCATGACAATCACCGCACCCGCGGCGACGACGACGAGCAGCCGGCGCTGGCTGGCACTCGGCCTCATTGCCACTGCCCAGTTCATGGTCATCATGGACACCTCCATCATCGGAGTTGCCCTGCCGAAGATGCAGACCGCACTGGGCTTCGACCCGCAGGACCTGTCCTGGGTCTTCAACAGCTACATCATCGTGTTCGCAGGTCTGCTGCTGCTCGGCGGTCGGCTGTCCGACCTGTTCGGCGCCCGGCGCGTCTTCACCGCCGGATGGGCCATCCTCGGGGTCGGCTCCCTCGTCGCCGGCGTCGCCGACGGCGTCGCGATGGAGCTGATCGGGCGTGCCGTCCAGGGCGCCGGTTCGGCCCTCATCGCACCGGCGGCGCTCAGCCTGCTGTTCACCGTGTTCGGCGGCACCAACGAGCTGCCCAAGGCGCTCGCCCTCTACGGTGCCGCCGCACCCGCAGGCGGTACCGCAGGCGTGTTCCTCGGCGGTGTGCTGACCGAGTGGGCGTCGTGGCAGTGGGTGTTCTTCATCAACCTGCCGGTCGTCGCCGCCGTCCTGCTGCTCACCCCATCAGTGATGCCGGCGGGAGCGAAGGCACGTGGATCTCTGGACATCGCCAGCGCCGCCACCGCCACGGTCGGGCTCGGCGCGCTCGTGTTCACCGTGGTTCGCGCGCCCGAGGTCGGTTGGACCGCCGGCAGCACCGTGCTGGCCGGCCTCGGCGGTCTCGCGCTGCTCGGGATGTTCATCGCCCTACAAGCCAGGCTGCGGCAGCCGCTGATGCGCCTGGGCATCTTCAAGGTGCCGAATCTGGCCGCGGCGAACATCGCGCAGCTCCTCCTCGGCGCCGCCTGGATCCCGATGTTCCTGTTCCTCAGCCTGTACCTGCAGCAGATCCTCGGCCTCGGTGCTTTCGCCTCCGGAGCCGCCCTGTTGCCATTGACCGTCACGATCATGGTGGGGATGATCGCGGTCGCCCCGAAGCTCATCGCGCGATTCGGCCCCAAGGCGATGACCGTCGCTGGTCTGGCCACCCTCGCCGTCGGCCTGGTTTGGCTCTCCCGCATCGACGCGGACGGCTCATTCGTCATCGACGTGCTGCCCGCTTCTCTGGTCGCGGCGGCCGGCATGGCGATGGCATTCATCCCGAGCCTCGGCACCGCACTGTCGTCGGCCGCGCCAGAAGAAGGTGGCCTCGCCGCCGGCATCGTCAACACGAGCTACCAGTTCGGCTCGGCCCTCGGACTCGCCGCGATGACCGCCGTCGCCGCTGCGTTCGGCGCCGACCAGGTCGGCGACCCGGTCGAGCTGACCAGTGGATTCGCTGCCGCTCTGCTGGGCGCAGCCGGCATCGCCGGGGTCGGAGCCGTCCTCGCGAAGGTGCTGCTGAAGACCGCGCCGACCGCGCAGTAACTGCAGGCCCCAGGTCCCGCGACGACCAGTGCCGCAGGTGCAGCCGTCCGCCGGCGCCGCGTCTTCAAGAACGCAGCGAGCGATGCACGTCCCGTCCGCCCGGTCCGCGGTGGCGAATGACGGCGGCAGCAGGTAGGCCGTTGGCCGAGACCCGAACGTCCGCAGCGCGAACAGGCCGGCAACCGGCTCCGGTGGGCCTGCAGCGATGTCACGGCAGTCTCCGTTCCACTCCTGGCCGGCTGCGCGGTGGCGTCCCTTGTCGAGGTGCCAAACCGTCGACGGCCCAGCAAGGGTGCCGCCGCCGGGTCGATGTTCCGCCCGCGGTGCTCACCGCGACGACCGGCACCTGGCCCGTCGCGAACGTCGCGCGGCCCGCCTCGCCGGCGGGCGGTGCCTGTAGTTGCCGTGACTGCATCAGTCAGAAGGAAGGGTCGCGTTTGCGGGCTGTCTCTCCGGACGCGCGGAGCTCCTGGCCGGCCCGCTCGGCCAGCGGGCGGGAGTGAAGTCCTCGAACGTCTCCAATGCTGCCCGGAGCTGACACCGGGCGTCCACGCGCCGTTGGTTGCGACGAAGGAACCCGCCCTCACCAATACCAACTGAGCCATGATCAGATACACCGGAAATCGGGACACTCCCGTGCGGCGTGACGCGGGTGCCGTGATCGACGTACGTACTTTGCCAGTTACTCCCGAGCCGAGCGGCGTTCGCGCTGCGCTGAGGTCGATCTCGAAATTAGCGCCGTCAAGGCTGATCGGATGTTCTCCACATCCTCGGTGGAACCGTCGAGGTCGTCGACGCAAAGTTCGGCTGACGGTGTCCATGCCGATCAAGGTACCCGCATGAGCCTTTCCCGCAGCTGGGCGTGATCCCTTGTCCGGCTCAATCTTTCACCGCCAACCCACCCCAGTGCGAGGCACTGGTCAACGCTGCTGGATGACTGAATTCAGGGTTGCGGGCCGTCGGGCGCTGATCGGGTGCGGTTCCCAGGTTGGTTAGCGAGCCGGCCCGATCACGCCGGTGTAGTCGCCGGGTTCGCGGGTGGAGCACCGGACTGGCTGCGCCTACGCTGCCGGGGTGCTACACGGTCGGGAACGGGAACAGGAACGCCTCCTGGTGCTGCTGGCCGAGGCCCGCGGCTCCCGGGGTGGCGCGTTGGTGGTTCGCGGGCAGCCGGGTGTCGGGAAGTCCGCCCTGTTGGCCGACCTGGTGCTGCGCGCTGGATCTGATGTCGGGCCGGGCGTGCAGATCCTGCGGACCCAGGGCATCGAGTCGGAGTCGCCATTGCCTTTCGCCGCGCTGCAGCGGCTGCTGCGCCCGGTGATGCGGCACGTCGAACACCTCCCCGCGCGCCAAGCGACAGCGCTGCGGGCGGCGTTCGGGGAAACCGACACCGCGGCGGGTGACCGGTTCCTGGTCTTCCTGGCCACGTTGAGCCTGTTGGCGGAGGCAGCCGAGGAGTCACCAGTGCTGTGCGTCGTGGATGACGCGCATTGGCTGGACGAGGCATCCACCGCCGCACTGCTTTTCGTGGCCCGCAGGCTCGGCCCGGAACGGGTTGCGCTACTGTTCGCGGCCCGCGACGGTGACGTCCGCCGTTTCGAGAGCGGTGAATTGCCCGAGCTGGTGGTGGGCGGCATTGACGCGGCCGCCGCGACAGCGTTGCTCACCGACGGGGCTGGTGTGCCGGTCGCCGATGACGTCCGGGACCGGCTGATGAGGCAGACCGGGGGGAACCCGCTGGCTCTGGTCGAGCTGCCCGGTTCGCTCACGCCGGCCCAGCTTGCCGGTCGGGAACCATTGCCGTCGGACCTGCCGCTGACCGAGGGGGTGCAGCGGGTTTTCTTGGACCGCAGCCGCCGGCTGTCCACCGCCGCGCAGACCCTGCTGTGTGTCGCCGCCGCCGACGACTCGACCAGGGTGAGCGTGGTCCGGCAGGCCGCGGAACTGCTCGGCGTCGGCCCTGTCGCGTTGACCGAGGCGGAGAAATCGGGGTTGCTGACCGTTGCCGGGACCGACATTGGATTCCGTCACCCGCTTGTCCGTTCCGCCGTCTATCAGGGCGCCGCAACGCACGTTCGCCAGCAGGCGCATCGGGCGCTGGCCCAGGTGATGTCCAGCGGTCAGGACGCGGACCGGCGGGCCTGGCACCTCGCCGCGGCAGTCGACGAACCCGACGACGAGGTCGTCGCTGCGCTGGACGAAGCCGCCCGCCGCGCGGCTGCGCGGGGTGGCTTCGAGGCCGCCAGTGCGGCATTCGAACGGGCCGCCGAGCTGACCAGCGACGAACGTGCCCGCAGCACCAGGCTTCTCGCGGCGGCCACCAACGCGTGGCTGGCGGCGCAGTTGCCGCGGGCGATGCGGCTGGCCAGCACGGCCCGAGCCGGTGTCACCGACCCCGTGGTGCGGGCAGATCTGGATCGGCTCCGCGGCCGAATTGAATTCGTTGCCGGGTCGGTGCCGGTGGGGGTCGGGATCTGGAACCAGGCCGCCCGGGACGTGGTGGCCACCGACCCGCAGCGGGCCCGGGAGATCGGCATGATCGCGGCCGCCGGGTCTACGTTCCTGCCCGAACAGGACCGCACCGATCTCGACCCCGCCGAACTCCTGGCGGCCACTGTCCAGGACACCTCAGTCCGGGCAAGGTGTTTCACCCATCTCTTGATCGGGTTCCACCAGTTGAACCACGACGGCCTGGCCGCCGGGGCCGTTTCCCTGCGGCAGGCGGTCACCCTCGGGCATGACCTTTCCGAGACGGACCTGTTGACCAACCTTGGCATCGCGACCTTCCACCTCGGCGACGACGACGGCTTCCGCCGCTTGTTCAGCCGCATGCTGACCCAGGCCCGCAACGACGGGGCGATCGGACTGGTCCTGTTCGCGTTGCCGCGGTTGGCGCTGGCCGACCTGTCGGGCGGGAACTGGACCGGAGCGGTGGCCCATGCCACCGAAGCGGTGGAGCTGGCTCGCAGCACCGGGCAACACGGCCTGGCCGCGATGCCGCTGGCGCAACTGGCGCTGGTGGCCGCGTTGCGCGGCGACCCGGGCTATGACGGTTTGTTGGCCGAACTGGATCGGGTCACCGCCGGGCAGCCTGCTGGCATCCTGGGTGTGCTGATGCAGGACACCCGGCGGTGGGCGCAGGGATGCCACGCAGCGCTCACCGGGGAACCCGCGGCCGCGCTGCACCACTTCCAGCAGATGACCCAACCCACGCTGACCCGGCTTGCCGCTTACGACAGGTTGGACCTCGCCGCCCGAACCGGTCACCTCGACACCGCCGCGAGGTGCCTGACCGAGCTGGAACAATTCGCAGAAATCGCCGACACCCCGCACGCCCGCAGGGTTGTCGCCTACGGGCGTGCACTACTTGCCGCACAGGGGGATTCGCCGGCGGCAGCCGAAGAATTCTTCTGCCTTGCGCTTGGAGCCGAGCCCGGCCAGGACCGGCCGTTCGAACGGGCCCGCACCCACCTCGCCTACGGGGAGTTCCTGCGCCGGTCCCGCCGCCGGGTCGATGCCCGGGAGCAGTTGCGGACCGCCCTGCAAACGTTCCAAGACCTCGGTGCGGAACCATGGGTGCAACGCGCCGAACTGGAACTGCGGGCCTCCGGTGAGACCGCCCGGAAACGGGATGCCTCCACCAGCGTGGCGCTCACCGCCCAGGAGCGACAAATCGCTTCCTCCGTCGCACAGGGGCTTTCCAATCGTGAGGTCGCCGCTGAGTTGTTCCTCAGCCCCCGAACCATCGACTTCCACCTCCGTAACGTCTTCGCCAAAACCGGTATCACCTCGCGCAGCGAACTGGCGAGGATCAACCTCGGCTGAAGCTCGATGGCGCCTGACGACTTCGTCGCAGGCGGCCGCCGTCGACGTCAGTGCATGTGCATCCGTGCCTGACCGGTCGCGCGCGTCGCTGGCATGGCCATCAACGCGACCACCGCGAGACCGGCGGCGATCCCGCTGCTGCCAGGAACCCCCAGGAAAACCCGGCGGCCGCACCGCCGGAACCCAGTCCAGGTCGAGGAACGATCACGCCGGCGGATCCAGCGCCGGGTGCTGGCGAAAGCTCCGGCCGAGCACCGCGCCAGCCACGAATAGTGAGATACCGGCGGTTTCGCCGGCGCGAGAACACCCCGTCGCCCCGAACACTGATGAGGCACACCGCCCCACCCACCAGCAGTACGGCGGCCGACGCCCGGTCACCGCGAGAGAGACAAGGTCCCGCACCCCACCATCACGACGACAGCCGACGCCCGGCTGTCGATGGCGGAGAACGGACCGGTCGCGTTTGCCCAAAGGGCTCCGGTCGGTCGGTGAACCCTGCTACCGGTGCCATCCGGCGTCTTGTCGACACTTTAAGGAGCGGTCATGATGTCCAACACCCCGCGGGTGTTCGTGGGCACCACCACCTTCCTGATTGCCGGCATAACGTCTCGCACCGACCTGCAGACATTGACCGCAGCGATCAACGGCTTCCCCGGGGTACGGGTGGTGGTTGCCGATCAGCTCGCCGGCCTGGTCACAGTGACCGCCGAACGCCCGGTGAACAGAACGGACCTGACTGCCGCCATCATTCAGGCCGGTTACACCGTGCTGGCATAGCACCCTGCGACCCCGGCAGGACGTCATCAGGACAGGCCACGGTGGTCCGGACAGAAACGCTCCGCGCGCATTTGTGAGATCAGCTGCGGGAAAGCCGATCCTGGGCTGGTTGGTGCGCGGCGGGCCGGTCGCTACGGCCACGCCACCAGGCGGCGAGCAATACCGTGCCATTCGCTACACCGATCGCCTCGCCGACGCCGGCGTCGTCGCCTCGGTTGGGTCGAAGGGCGACAGCTACGACAACGCCGCCGCGGAAGCCTTCAACTCGCTGTACAAGCCAGAACTGATCCACAACAAGGGCCCGTGGGTGGGCGTCACCGACATCGAGATCGCCACCGCCGAGTACCTGGATTGGTTCAATCACCGGCGCCTGCACGGCGAGATCGGGCACATCCCGCCCGCCGAGCTCGAGAACAACTACTACGCTCACACAGCGGCCAGCTCAGCCGAGCTCGCCATAATCGGAAGTCTCCACTAAACCCGGGCACTCCAGGTATCGCCGCTGCCGACGAATATCTCGGCGACACCGGTGGCGCGCTGAACGGCTACCAGCGGCTGCTGCGGCACGCCGAATCCTCCGGGGAAATGGGGGCTGAGGGCCGCCGCCCTTGATCGTCTGGCCCGCGCCGCCCTGACCACCCGCGAACCCGCGCGTGCCGCCGAGTTGCTGGCCCGGGCCGCAGCGGTCCGCGCCACCTACGATCGACCGGCCACGCCGCGCGAAGCGGCCCCGGCCGCCGCGACATCCGCCGGGGCGGACCGGGCGCTGGCCGAAACAGGCCGACCCGCCAGGTGAAACCAGCCGCCGGGTCAACCGCTGAGAGGTTCAGGCGGGTAACCGGCCTCCACCAACGCGGCGCGGACCTCCCGGGCGTCGACCGGGCCGCGGACCACCACCAACCCGGCCGGTGCGTCACCTCTACCGACTACACGCCGGGAACATCCCGCAGCCGGGCGGACACCACACGGACGGCGTGTCGGCACGTCAGACCCGGCACGCACATCGTTGGCGCCATTGTTGCCCTCCCCGTGCCGCCGTCGAATGCCCTGAGCCTGCACTCGAACGCTGCGTCCCGCTGTCCCGCATGCCACCCCGCACTGAGTGGGGCAGCACTTGGACAGTGCCCGGACAGGACGGCACGCCACGGTGGAACACAGCACCACCGGATCCCCACGATCACCCGAAGTCCCCGCCAACTGGTGCGGCGGCCGATGCCCGGCCGCCGCGGTGAGGGCAAGGTCCCACAGATCCGCCATCACCACCGCAGCCGATGCCCGGATGCCGATGGCGGAACAGGGGGAGCGTTCCAGCGGTGACGGGGATGTTCGCCTCTAACCCGGCGGTTTCACCGGCGCGACGGCACCCCGTTGCGCCGAAGACTGATGACATGCCCACCAGCTAGCTTTCCCCGATTCACTCTCAGTCACCCCGCCATTGGTGCGGCGGCCGATGCCCGGCCACCGCGGTGGGAAACGAGGTCCCGCAGTCCCGCCAGCTCTACGGCATCCGATGCCCGGAAGCCGATGACGGAAGGCGAAACCGAATTCGTCGAACGGCTGAACTGGTCCTGGCCGATCTAGTGCCCGCCCGCCGCGCCGCACGGCTCGAACATCACAAGGTGCCACCGAATACCTCATCCCCATCCGACCCCAGACCGGCCTCCGGAAGAACGAAATGCCGTCCACAAATGCTTTCCGCACGCACCTCTTAAGTGCCGCCGACCGGCGGGCACCCCAGGAAAGGAACACCACGATGACCGCCACCTCGGTGACCGAACACGATGCTCCGACCGGCCCTGCACACAACACGGTTGGGCGCGAATCAGCCGGGCAGGATGCGTTCAGCACCGACATCACCGGCCTTCCCGGCAGCGTTCCCACCCCGAGCGTCCAGCTGTCCGACGGCGCCGTCTACGACTTGCGCGTCGCACCGGTGACCAAGCAGATCGGTGATGCCACGGTCCGGATGCTGGCCTACAACGGGTCCATCCCCGGACCCACGCTCCGCGTGCGGCAGGGCACCGAGGTGGTGGTCAACGCCGCCAACGACGGGGATCTGGAGACCACCGTGCACTGGCATGGGCTGCGGCTGGACAACCGTTTCGACGGCACACATCACACCCAGGACCCCATCCAGACGGGCGGCGCCTTCGGCTACCGGATCTCCTTTCCCGACCCTGGCGTGTACTGGTACCACCCGCACATCCGGCAGGACTACGGCCAGGAAATGGGCCTGTACGGCACCATCGTTGTCGAACCTACCGACCCCAACTACTGGCCACCGGTCAACCGGGAAATCACCCTCACCCTGGACGACATCCTGCTCACCAACGGTGCTGTCGCCCCGTTCAGCCGCACCCAGACCACGCACACCGCGATGGGCCGGTTCGGTGATGTCCTCCTCGTGAACGGCGAGCCGGACCTGAAACTGACCGTCCGTGCGGGTGAGGTCGTTCGCTTCTACCTGGTGAACACCGCGAACACCCGGGTCTTCAACGTCGCGATCCCGCACGCGCGCATGAAACTCGTCGGCGGGGACAGCGGCCGCTACGAACACGAACAGTTCGTCGAATCGGTGGTGTTGGCCCCCTCCGAGCGGGTCGTCGTCGACGTGCATTTCGACGAACCCGGGACGGTGACGCTGGAACACCACACCCCCGACCGGGTCTACCAGCTGGCCGGGGTCACGGTCACCGCAGAACACGTCGCACCCGACCTCGCCGGTGTATTCGGCACGTTGCGGGTCAACGCGGACATGGTCGCCGAACGCGACCGGATCACCCCGATGCTCCAGGCAGACCCGGACAAGACGGTCGCGTTCGTCGCCGAGATGGACATGGACGCCCCCGACACCGAACCTGGCGCCGCGGTGATCTACGTCTGCCCAATGCACCCCGAGGTGAGCAGCACGGAACCCGCCCGGTGCCCGGACTGCGGGATGAAACTGCTCCCGACCGCAGCGCCAACGGCCGGGTACGTCTGCCCGATGCACCCCGAGGTGACCAGCACCGAACCCGCCCGGTGCCCGGACTGCGGGATGAAACTGCTGCCCACGCAGCTGGTCGGTTCGAACACCGGGCACGGCGACCACCAGAATCACGCAGCCCACGACAGTCACGCCGCCCCGTCCGCACCTCATCACCACGCTCGTCATGCGCCGGCTGGGGAGGGCATCGAGTGGGAGGACGACATGGTCGAGGTGAACCGGATGACAACCCCGACGAACATGCGGTGGATCCTTCTTGACCGGGACACCGGGGAGCGGAACCACGGGATCGACTGGCGGTTCCGGGTCGGTGACCATGTGAAGATCAGGCTGGTCAACGAGATGGACTCCGACCACCCGATGCACCACCCGTTCCACGTGCACGGCGCCGGCCGCTTCCTGATCCTGAGCCGCGACGGCACCACGGAGCCGAACCTGGTGTGGAAGGACACGGTGCTGGTCCGTCGGGGTGAAACGGTCGACATCGGTTTGGACGTCACCAATCCCGGGGTGTGGATGGCGCATTGTCACATCGCCGAACACCACGAGAGCGGGATGATGTTCAACTTCCACGTCGACCCGGCGGTCGATTCGGCGGCGGCGAGCACAACGCACTGATCCGATGAGCGGCCCGGACGGACACCCAAGGAGGTCCTAGCCATCGGCTCAGGAACTGGCCGGCTCAAGCTCGATCGGCACGCCACCCCACGTGGAGAACTGTTCTGATCGCTGTCGCTTCGGCCGAGGCCGGCCGCAACCCGGCCCCTCACGGACTTCCCCCGGCAGTTCGTCCTCCGTCCCGCCTCAACCACAACACGCCCGACAAGAAGCCGGAGCTTGCTCGTGAACACATCTCGCACCACCCCACCTTGGCGGTTCATTCGGCATTTCCTGGAAATGCTGGCTGCCATGGTGCTCGGCATGCTGGTCCTGGGGCCACTATGGCCGACCATTGATCGGGTCGAACTCCAAGCCCTGGTGATGGCCACCAACATGACCATCGGGATGACGGCCTTGATGGCCGTCCGGCGGCACGCCTGGCCAGGCATCGTCGAGATGAGCGCGGCGATGTACGCGCCGTTCATCATCCTGTTCGTGCCCTATTGGACCGGGCTGATCACCGCCGATGGCCTGTTCCTACTCGGCCACCTCCTGATGCTGCCGGCCATGCTGATGGCGATGCTGCACCGCCGCGCCGATTACACCGCCGCCCACACCACGCACCACAGCGGCCGCCGGCCCGCGGACTCCATTTCCCCGGCAGATATCTCCCCGGCAGATATTTCCCCGGCAGATGGTTCGGGACCGGCGGCGTACGGCTTGCGCCGCCTCTGAGACCCGGCTCTTTCACCGGCGCGACGACACGTGGTCCAGCTCAACACTCATGACAAACACCCCACCGCCCTCGAGGAGCCCACCGTGATAACGACCAACGGATCCGTGGAACAAGCAAGTGACACAGTCTTCAATGTCATCGTGATCGGTGCCGGCCAATCCGGACTGGCGATCGGACGGCAGCTGCAGCAACGCGGCCGCTCGTTCCTGATCGTGGACGCCGGCCCGGAGACCGGGCATGTCTGGCGGTCACGATGGGACTCCCTCACCCTTTTCACGGCGGCCCGGTACTCGGGCCTGCCGGGCCTGCCATTCCCCGGCGACCCGGACAGCTACCCCACGAAAGACGCTGTCACGCAGTACCTCCGCCACTACGCCACGACGTTCGGGTTGCCGATCCGACACCACACGAGCGTCACCAGGGTGACCCGGGACGGAGCCGGCTTCTCCGTCCACACCGAGGAGGGTGAGACCTTCCATGCCGCCCAAGTTGTGGTGGCCACCGGACCGTTCCAGCTCCCGGTGATCCCGGCGGTCGCGGACGCAATAGGTCCGGACGTTATGCAGCTGCACAGCTCCGCCTACCGCAACCCCGAACAGCTACCTGACGGGCCGGTCCTGGTCGTCGGCGCCGCCAACTCCGGTGTACAGATCGCGGCAGAATTGCACCGAACCCGGCCCGTGACCCTGGCGAGTGGATCTGCCACCCGCTCACTGCCGCAACGGATTCTGGGCCGTGACCTGTTCTGGTGGCTCACCACGACAGGATTGTTCACCGCCCCGGCGCAGTCCCGGTTGGGCCGGCGATTCCGGAACAGCGGTGAATTGGTCATCGGGACCAGCACCCGGCGGCTGGCCAAGGCCGGTGTCACCATGCACCCCCGGGTCACCGCAACCGACGCCACCACGGTGACCTTCGCCGACGGCGCCACCACCACCCCGGCAGTGATCGTGTGGGCCACCGGATACCTCTCCGACTACTCCTTCCTCGACATCCCCGGCACCACCGATAACGCCGGCACACCGGTCCACCAGCGCGGGGTCAGCCCCATCCCGGGCCTGTACTTCCTCGGCCTGCCTTGGCAGCACACAAGGGGATCGGCGCTGCTCGGTTTCGTCGGTGCCGACGCCGCACACATCGCCGACCACATTGCGGCCGTGCCCACTGCGGTGCCGGCGATCTGACGGCAGCCGCGCTCGCAGCCGATCCCGGTGATTTCACCGGCGCGACCACGACCCGTGCCGACCAAGAGTTAACCATCGCCTTCCAGGTCAGGAGACCCGTGATGTCACTGCACCGCAGCAGCATTCAAGACACCGTCGTACCGCCACCGGAGTCGACCTCCCACCACAACGACCCCGAGTCGGAGCCAACCACCACTCCCCCCATGACGGCCGACCCTGCGGACCCATCCGCCCACCGGCGGCATACCCGGTGGTCGATGCGGGTAGTCGTCGCTCTGAGCCTGTTCGTCGGGCTCGCCGCCGCTGCCGCCGGTATTGCCCTATCGGCGGGCGGGACCGAACCGGTGATCGACGGCCTGGTGCTCCTCGGCTTCGCCGCGGGATGGGCACTGCTGCTGGCACTGTCTGTGTACTTCACCGACCACCCGCAGCGCTGGGCCGCCGTTCCCGCCGCCGTGATGGGTGTGGGCGGTGCGGCGCTACTCATCTTCACCCCCAGCAGCGCCACGATGGACGCCCTCGGCTGGGTGTGGCCGCCCGCCCTGCTGAGCCTGCTGGTCTGGATCACCATCCAGATCCGCCGGCAACTTCCGCGCCGCGGCGGCCGGTGGATGCTCTACCCGGTCATCGCGGTCACCGCCATCGCGGCGGTCGGCGGCAGTATCCACACCGTCACGCAGACCATCGACCAAGCAACCGCAGGGTCGCTGCCCGGGCAGCTCATCGACGTCGGCGGCCACCGGCTGTACCTGTCCTGCACCGGATCCGGCGAACCCACCGTCATTCTGGAACCAGGCCTCGGGGGAACCTCGGCAGGCTGGGGCTGGATCGCCCCCACCGTCGCCACACATACCCGGGTCTGCGTCTACGACCGGGCCGGCCGAGGCCGCAGCGAACCCTCCCCGACCCCGCAGGACGGCGACCAGATCGCCACCGACCTGCACACCCTGCTCGAACGCGCGGACATCACCGGCCCGCTGGTCATGGTCGGGCACTCCCTCGGCGGCCTGTACGTGCTCGACTACACCGCCCGGTATCCCCAGCAGGTCGCCGGGATGGTGCTGCTGGACGCCACCCCACCCACCGCGTTCACCGCACTACCGGACTACCCCGGGATCTACGACATGCTGACCACCCTGACAGGATTGTTCCCCGGCCTGGCCCGCCTCGGCATCACCCAGCTGATCAACGGTTTGGGCGATGCTGAGCTACCCGCCCAGGCCAGCAACCAGGTACGCGCCGACCTATCGACCGCCGGGCAGGCCCGCAGCGAACGGGACGAGCTCGCGATGGTCCCGACCATGATGGCCCAGGCCCGCGCCGTGACCGACCTGGGCAGCCTGCCGCTGTACGTGCTCACCGCACCGGTGGACACCCAAACCAATTGGCTCACCCCGCAAATGGACCTCGCCGCACTGTCCGACAACAGCATCCACCTGGTCGTCGCCGGCGCCAGCCACCAATCGCTGCTCGACAACCAAGCCGACGCCGCCGTCTCCAGTCAGGCAATCACCCAGGTTGTCGACGCCGCCCGGACCGGCACTCCCCTGCAGTGACAACCGGGCTGCAACTGGTGTCGACCACGCCCTCAACGAAGCACCCTTTCAAACGCCGAACATCTGATCCTGAGATGGGACCTGATCATGAGCTTTGACTCGAAGAACGTGACGACGACCGATGGGAAGCAAGCAGGTGGAGGTGTCAACGATGCGGGCGATGGCACAAGACCGTTACGTGATCGGCGGCTGGGCTCAGGACCGACCACTGCTGGAGCGACGTCCCCCGGGCGAAGGGTGAGCATGGAGGAAAACTTGGACGGCGTTCCCGGGACGCCGACACTACCGGCACTGCAAAGACTCTTCGCCAACGGCCGTGCACCGCTCATCTGGGGAGTCCTCTGGGGCGTCATCCAAGCCGCCGCGCCACTCGGCTTCTGGTGGCTCGACGCGGCGACCGTCTATGGCATGTCCATCGCCCTGATCGCGGCGGTGTACATCGGCTTAGCGGTCGCCGACGGTCGCCCGGCCGTCATCGCCGTCGAGACCACCGTCGCAGGCGCATTCGTGGTCCTCGCCGCGGCAGGCGTCACCGGGTCGGCGTGGCTGATCGTCACCGGCTTCATCGGCCACGGGTTGAAGGACCTATGGCAGCACCGCAGCCACTTCGTTGCCAACACACGGTGGTGGCCCCCGTTCTGCATGACCATCGACTTCGTCGCCGCCGCGATCATCGCCGTGGCGATCGTCAGCGGAGTCACCTTCCATCAATGAGTTGCTGGCTTGTCGGCAACAACAGATGGTCGGCCGGACATGAGCACACCAGTCCCCTCGGGCGGGGTAGCGGAAACGATGACATCGGCACCACCGCAACAGCTCATCCCGACGTTCCGTGGCTGAGGTCTGGGGTCAGGAGATGGCGCTGCCTTGGAGCCATTTGGTCCCAGGGGATGTTCCAGTCTCCGTACCCGTCGTCGGGAGCGAGTGGGGTGCTGGTGCCGGTGACCTGGACGATGTCGCCGTAGCGGAAGTTGTCGTAGAACCATTGGGCTTGGTCGGGTGGCATGTTGATGCACCCGTGGGAGACGTTCCGGACGCCTTGGTCGGCCACGGACCACGGGGCGGAGTGGGCAAAGATCCCGGAGTTCGATAGCCGCACCGCGAGTGGGATGGCGGAGTCGACCCCAGGTCGTAGCTGGTGGGCACCGCACCATTCCGTTGTCGCTTTGTTGACACACAATGCGCGTTTGGCGGACGGACGCCACAACGGCGTATGTTGGCCGGCGTTCAGCCGGTCATCCGACTCAGGACAGGTACTTCTCCACTTCGGGCTCCCACTTATGCGTCCAATCGGATCCGACCTCGTCCTGGCTCGCGTCAGCCACCCGTCGGTCGTGGCCCTGACCCGCTGGCATCAGGCGCACGATGACGGACTTGGCGGTCGGCGTGTTGCTCTCCAGTGCCGTGGAGTCCAGCGGGATGAGCGGACTGGTCTCCGGATAGTAGGCGGCCGCGGACCCGCGGGGCGTGTCGTAGGAGACGATCCGAAAGTTGCGTACGCACCGCACCACATCGTCATCGGGCCAGTGTGTTTCGATGTCGACCTGTTGCCCGTCAGTGAAGGCGTGCTCGGCGATATCGTCCGGATGCAGAAAGATCACCTTGCGGCCGCCCTCGATGCCCCGATATCGGTCCGATAGCCCATAGATCGTGGTGTTGTACTGATCGTGGCTCCGCAGCGTCTGCAAGATCAGGTGTCCAGGCGGGACCTGCAGCACCTCGATCGGTGAGACCGCGAACTCAGCCCGGCCAGACCTGGTCGAGAAGGTGCGCGAGTCCCTCGGCGGGTGCGGCATGACGAAACCGCCGGGCCGCCGGACATTGACCTCGTAGGATTCGCATCCAGGGACGACCCGAGAGATATGGCTGCGGATGACGCTGTAGTCCTTCCGCATTCCCTTCCAGTTGATGCCGTACCGATCGCCCAGCGTTGCCTCGGCCATTCGGCAGACTATTTCCACTTCCGACTTCAGATGCCTACTGGCCGGTTGGAGCGGCCCGCGGGAGGCGTGCACCGAGCAGGTGGAGTCCTCCA
This sequence comes from uncultured Actinomycetota bacterium, assembly GCA_963844455.1. Classification (GTDB taxonomy): domain Bacteria; phylum Actinomycetota; class Actinomycetes; order Mycobacteriales; family Nakamurellaceae; genus Nakamurella. The sequence goes on along the minus strand of CAWJOH010000021.1, from coordinate 75,217 downwards.
CCGAGATCCATTGCTCACCAGCGGCCTGGACGTCCTTCTCGGTCCGACCCATGGTGGGCAGAATCAACGCCGTCCGTCCGCAGACCAAGTGGGAGCGGTTCAACTTTGTCGAAACGTGCACGGTCAGCCGAGCCCGTTCCATCGCTTCGATGACGACCTCGGTGTCCGGCGCCGCCTGGACGAAGTTGCCACCCAGGCCGATGAAGACGTGCGCCTTGCCGTCCCGCAGCGCGCGGATCGAATCGACCGCATCCAAGCCGTGCTCACGTGGCGGATCAAATCCGAATTCGAGTTGCAACGCGTCGAGGAAGTTCTGCGGCGGGCGCTCCCAGATCCCCATCGTCCGGTCACCCTGCACGTTCGAATGCCCGCGCACCGGGAACAGCCCCGCCCCCGGCTTGCCGATGTTGCCCTGTGCGAAGGCCAGGTTGCAGACCTCCCGGATGGTGGCCACCCCGTTGCGGTGCTGGGTCAGACCCATCGCCCAGCAGAACACCGTCGCGGTGGAGTCGCGCAGCAGCTGCGCCAGCTCGGTGATCTGCTCGCGGCTCAGGCCGGTCACCTCGGTGACGAGGTCCCAGTCGATTCCGCTGACGTGGGCCTTCCAGGCCTCGAACCCAGCGGTGTACCGGCTGACGAACTCGTGATCCAACGCATCCCACTGCACCAGCAACGAGCCGAGCGCCTGGAACAACGCCAAGTCGCCGTTGATCTTGATCGGCAGGTGCAGGTCGGCGATCTCGGTCCCCGCACCGACCACCCCAGCCGGCCGCTGCGGATTCTTGAACCGGACCAGGCCGGCCTCTCGCAGCGGATTGATCGACACGATGCTCGCGCCGTTGCGCTTGGCGATCTCGAGCGCGGACAACATGCGCGGATGGTTCGTGCCAGGGTTCTGACCGGCGACGATGATCAACTCGCTTGGTAGACATCCTCCATGCTCACCGATGCCTTGCCGATGCCGATCGACTCCGCGAGCCCAACGCTCGTCGACTCGTGACACATGTTCGAACAGTCCGGCAGATTGTTCGTGCCGAACGCACGCACGAAGAGCTGATAGGCGAACGCACTCTCGTTCGAAGCCCGACCGGATGTGTAGAAGGCTGCCTCGTCCGGACTGTCCAACACGTTGAGCTCGGCCGCGATCAGACCGAAGGCCTCGTCCCACGTCGATCGGTGTGTAGTGGGTGGCGCCGGGTCTCTTGACCATCGGATGGGTGATCCGGCCCTGCTGACCCAACCACCACTCCGAATGCCGGTCGAGCTCCGCGATGCTGTGCGCGGCGAAGAACTCCGGCGTCAGCGCGGGCCGTGGTGGCCTCCTCCGCGACTGCCTTCGCGCCGTTCTCGCAGAACTCAGCGGTGTGCCGGTGCCCCACCTCCGGATCTGGCCAGGCACAGCTCATGCAGTCGAAGCCCTCGGCCTGGTTCAGCTTCAGCAGCGTCTTGGCGCTCCGCGTTCGGCCCCATGTGGCCCAGAGCCCGCTTCATGGAGATCGCGACGGCTTTCACGCCGGCCGCGTGCTCCTTCTGAGGCCCGACCGTCAGGTCGGACTCGGAATAGTCCTGCACGTTCCGCGGATCACGCATCGTGACTCCTGACTCGGCCGTCCCGGGTCGCGCATTGGCCACCACACATCCTCGCCGATCCGTTCATCGCTGACGACTCAGAAATGTCCGACCATTGCTACCGAGACCCCGACCTGGTTGTCGGCTCCCTAAACCCGGATCCACCGCAGGTGATCTTCGGTTTGACTAGTTGATCTTGATCTGGTGTTCGGCTGCGCAGGCGGCCGTCACGGCTCCTGACCCGACCCGCGACACGCCACCTCCCCTCGTCGACACGCGTGGCAGCGGGCGGCCTCGTCCAGCCGCCAGCCGGCAGCGCGACTCGGGTCATGTCGACTGATGCGGCGGGCACGCCTGATCTCGGCGACGACCCGAACCTCGCGACACATGACCCGATCGATCGCGCTCCGGCGCCATTCGGGGGACTACCTGCGGCTGCCGGTAGCATCGTCGACGCGCCGGTCGGCACCGGATTCACCGGCCAAACCGAGTCGGACGACGCCCCTAGCGGGAAGCGCCCTGAATGGTTCGACAGGTAATGCGGGACGTATAACGGGAAGTTGGGGGTTTCCGGGTGTTGGGCGAGGAGCGTGCTGCATGGGGTCTCACCTGCGGAAAGGAGTGGGCGCGGACGGGTTCGAACCGCCGACCGCCCGGGTGTAAACCGGGTGCTCTCCCGCTGAGCTACGCGCCCTGATCAGGCCGGACGGGTCGATCCGGGCCGACAGCGAGTATGCCAGGGGAACGACCGTTCCCGGCGCCCGTGCGGATCGCTCTCCGGCCCATCCGACGGTCCGGCACGCCGATCAGGCGACGGTGGCGAGCTCCGCGACGGCGCGCTTCCATGTCGACTGATCGCGCCGCTCGCCGGGGCCGTAGGCCTCGGAGAACCGGATGACCCCGTTCACGTCGATGAGGAACGTGCCGCGAAGCGCCATCCCGGCCTGCTCGAAGAACACGTCGTACGCGCGGGCGACGGCGCCGTGCGGCCAGAAGTCGGAGAGCAGGGGGAACGGGTAGCCCTGCTGCGCGCCCCAGGCGCGCAGCGACTGCGAGGTGTCCGTCGAGATGGCCAGCACCTGGACGTCGGCGTTCACGAACGTGCCCAGGTCGTCGCGGAGCTCGCAGAGCTCGGCGGTGCAGGTGCCGGAGAACGCGAACGGGAAGAACACCAGCAGCACCGGCCGCACGCCGCGGTACGCGGACAGCGTCACGGGAGCCTTGTTGGCATCGCGCACGGTGAAGTCGGGGGCGTCGGTCCCCACCGGGAGGGCCATCAGCGGCGCACCTTTCCGCCGCGGGTCCGGGCCAGGCGGCCGATCATCCACTGCGCGCCACCGGGCACGGAGGTGGTCTGGGCGAGCCCGGCCGTGCGGGTGGCCTCCGCGACCTCACTGGGTTCGACATAGCCCTCGCGCCCCGTCTTCGGCGTGAGCAGCCAGATGACACCGTCGTCGGCGAGCAGGGTCGTCGCCTCCACCAGGGCGTCGGTCAGGTCGCCGTCGCCGTCGCGGTGCCAGAGCAGCACCGCGTCCAGCACGTCGTCGGCATCCTCGTCGAGCAGCTCGGAGTCGATCAGCTCCGCGATCGCGTCCCGCAGGTCGTGGTCGACGTCGTCGTCGTACCCGATCTCGCCGACCGTGTCGCCTTCCTTCAATCCGAGCCGGGCGGCGGTGGACACCGACCTCCCCGCGACGTCACTCACCGGTATCGCGTCCCTTCGAGTTCCCCTGCGTTGTCGCAGCTGGCTGGCTGTCGCTGAATTGGTTGTCCCCTGGCCGCTTACCTTATGCACGCACCGCGACACAGTGAACATCGGCCGCGGGCCGGCACCCGTCGGCGGCCGAGGGAGCACCGCCGGGGGCGCCGCGGCCGGGCACGGCGGCGGGTCACGTTCCGACGAGCGACGACCACCTCGCGTGCGGGAAGATGGCTGGGTCAGCGCCGTCCCGACGGCGCGAGCGCCCGGCGCGAGCCGGCGTCCGGACACCGGTCTTCTACCCAACGACCGTCCCGAGGAGTTGCTGTGACTGCGTCAGTGAACGAGTCGCCGACACGCGTGAGCCTGATCAAGGATGGTCTCGCCGCCCAGTTGCCCGACATCGACCCCGAAGAGACCGACGAGTGGCTGTCGTCCTTCGACGCCATGGTCGAGGCCGACGGGCTGCAGCGCGCCCGCTACCTGATGCTCCGGCTGCTGGCCAGGGCCAAGGAGCAGCACGTCGCGCTCCCCGCCCTGACCACCACCGACTACATCAACACCATCCCGACCGAGTCCGAGCCGTTCTTCCCCGGCGACTACGAGATCGAGAAGCGCTACCGCGGGTGGATCCGCTGGAACGCGGCCGTGATGGTGCACCGCGCGCAGCGCCCGGGCCTGGGCGTCGGCGGGCACATCTCGTCGTACGCCTCATCGGCGACGCTGTACGAGGTGGGCTTCAACCACTTCTGGCGCGGCAAGGACCATCCCGGCGGCGGCGACAGCATCTTCTTCCAGGGGCACGCCTCACCCGGCATGTACGCGCGGGCGTTCCTGGAGGGCCGCCTGTCCGAGCACGACCTGGACGGCTTCCGGCAGGAGGTCTCGCACCCCGGCGGCGGCATCCCGTCGTACCCGCACCCGCGGCTGATGCAGGACTTCTGGGAGTTCCCGACGGTGTCCATGGGCCTCGGCCCGATGAACGCGATCCAGCAGGCGCGGGTCAACCGCTACCTGCACCACCGCGGGATCAAGGACACGTCCGACCAGAACGTCTGGGCGTTCCTCGGCGACGGCGAGCTCGACGAGGTCGAGTCGCGCGGCCTCATCCACGTCGCCGCGATCGACGGCCTGGACAACCTGAACTTCGTCATCAACTGCAACCTGCAGCGGCTCGACGGGCCGGTTCGCGGCAACGGCAAGATCATCCAGGAACTCGAGGCGTTCTTCCGCGGCGCCGGCTGGAACGTCATCAAGGTGGTCTGGGGCAAGGACTGGGACAAGCTCCTGCAGGCCGACCGCGACGGCGCCCTGGTGAACCTGATGAACACCACCCCGGACGGCGACTTCCAGACCTATCGCGCCAACGACGGGGCGTACATCCGCGAGCACTTCTTCGGCCGGGACCCGCGCACCAAGCAGCTCGTCGCGGACATGACCGACGAGGACATCTGGCGCCTGCGCCGCGGCGGCCACGACTACAAGAAGGTCTACGCGGCCTACCACGCGGCGACCCAGCACAGGGGCCAGCCGACGGTGATCCTGGTGAAGACGATCAAGGGCTTCGGCCTCGGGCCCTCGTTCCAGGGCCGCAACGCGACGCACCAGATGAAGAAGATGACGATGCAGAACCTGAAGGAATTCAGGGACAGCCTGCAGCTGCCGATCAGCGACGCCGACCTCGAGGCCGACCTGTACAAGCCGCCGTATCTCAACCCGGGTCCGGACAGCGAGGAGATCCGCTACCTCAAGGACCGGCGCGCGCGGCTCGGCGGCTTCGTGCCCGAGCGGCGCGTGGTGCCCAAGCCGCTGGTGCTGCCCGGCGACAAGGTCTACGACGTGCTCTACCGGGGCTCCGGCAAGCAGGAGATCGCCACCACGATGGCGTTCGTCCGGCTGGTCCGCGACCTGTTCAAGGACCCGGAGATCGGCAAGCGCGTGGTGCCGATCATCCCGGACGAGGCCCGCACCTTCGGCATGGACTCGTTCTTCCCGACGCAGAAGATCTACAACCCGCACGGCCAGCTGTACACCGCGGTCGACGCCAACCTCATGCTGGCGTACAAGGAGTCGGAGCAGGGCGTCATCCTGCACGAGGGGATCGACGAGGCCGGCTCGGTCGCCACCTTCACCGCCGTGGCGACCAGCTACGCCACCCACGGCGAGCCGATGATCCCGATGTACATCTTCTATTCGATGTTCGGGTTCCAGCGGACCGGTGACGGGTTCTGGGCGGTCGGCGACCAGATGGGCCGCGGGTTCGTGCTGGGCGCGACCGCCGGCCGGACCACGCTGACCGGCGAGGGCCTGCAGCACGCCGACGGGCACTCGCACCTGCTGGCGGCGACCATGCCGCACGTGGTGGCCTACGACCCGGCCTACGGCTACGAGATCGCGCACATCGTCAAGGACGGCCTGCGCCGGATGTACGGCGGGAGCGAGGAGTACCCGCACGGCGAGGACATCTTCTACTACCTCACCCTCTACAACGAGCCGTACCAGCAGCCGGCCCAGCCGGCCGACCTGGACGTGGACGGTCTGGTCAAGGGCATCTACCGGCTCTCGCCGGCCGCGGACCCGGACGGCAAGGCGCGGGCGCAGCTGCTCGCGTCGGGCGTCGGCGTGCGCTGGGCGCTGGAGGCCCAGGAGCTGCTCGCCGAGGACTGGGACGTCGCCGCCGACGTCTGGTCGGTGACCAGCTGGACCGAGCTGCGCCGGGACGCCGAGGTGATCGAGCGGGCCCGGCTGCTGGATCCGGGCTCGGACCCGGGCACGCCGTACATCACCCAGGCGCTCTCCGGCGCGCCCGGCCCGGTCGTGGCGACGAGCGACTAGCAGCGCGCGGTGCAGAACCAGATCGCGCCGTGGGTACCGGGCGACTACATCGCCCTGGGCGCGGACGGTTTCGGGTTCTCCGACACCAGGGCCGCCGCCCGCCGGCACTTCCTGATCGACGGCCCGTCGATGGTGGTGGCAACGTTGGCGGCGCTGGAGCGGCGCGGCGAGTACCGCAAGGGCGCCGCCGCCGAGGCGGCCGCCAAGTACGAGCTGCACGACGTGCGGGCGGGCACGTCCGGCAACGCCGGAGGCGAATCCTGAGCCGAGTCGGCGGGCGCGCCGCGGATTTCCGCCGATGACGGTGGCCCGCGGCGCGCTCCCCGGGCGGAATATGCCGCCGCATCCCAATCCGCACGCCGGCGCGGCGTCGCGACAACCGTTGCGGGCAGCCAGCTGTCGCCGAGCCGGCCGGCGGACGTCCGCGGTCCCGACGCGCCGCGGAAAACCGTGATGGCGCCGTAGTGGCCATCGTTCGGGTGACGTTGTACTGTTCGCCACGTTGTTGCTCTTCTCCTTGATGTCCGCGCGGCATGCACGGGGTAAAGCGCATCCCCCCGGGTGGAGAAGGACCCGTCCGGGGTGTTCCACCCCGCGGGGCGGCCCGCGGGACAAGGCTCGAGGAGAGCACGCATGGCGCAGGGAACTGTGAAGTGGTTCAACGCGGAGAAGGGCTACGGCTTCATCTCCCCGGACGACGGTTCGGGTGATGTCTTCGTGCACTACTCCGCGATCAGCGGGAGCGGCTACAAGTCCCTCGAGGAGGGGCAGCGCGTGACCTTCGAGGTCGAGCAGTCGCCGAAGGGCCCGCAAGCCACCGGGGTCAACCCGGGCTGAACCCGAAGCACGACAGAGGCCGGCCCCGCGTGTCCCGCGGGGCCGGTTTTCTTTTGCCGGCCTGATCATCGCCGCCCGAGCGGCCCCCACCGGCATCGGCTCGCGCGAGAACTGCTGCACCGGAACACCTCCGACGGATGGCAGAGCGTGGTCGAGCGGATCCGACGCGGGCGGCGCGACCCGGCGGGTTTCGCGGGAATTGTCCGGGTCCTAACCTGACGGTATGAACGCCGCGCATTCGCTCTCGCGGGTCGTTCATCCGGCGCCGGGGGTGTCGGCGGCGACGCTGCGCAGGGTGGAGCGCGCGGCGGGCGCCCTCGCCACGCAGTCCGTCGCGCTGATGGACGAGCGGCTCCCCTGGTTTCGCGCCCTGCCGGCCGACCAGCGGTCCTGGGTGACGCTCGTCGCGCAGGCCGGGATATCCGGCTACGTCGCCTGGGCGACGCCCGGCACCGATCACCGGATCGCCGATGCCGTCTTCGGCACGGCGCCGCGGGACCTGGTGCGCGCGGTGTCGCTGCGCCGGACCGTCGAGCTGGTCCGGATCGCCATCACGGTCGCGGAGGACCGGTTGCCGGCGCTGGCCGCCGACGAGGGCGAGGCCGTCGCGCTGCGCGACTCGCTGGTCCGATACAGCCGCGAGGTGGCCTTCGCCGCGGCGTCCGTCTACGCGACCGCGGCGGAGAACCGCGGCGCCTGGGACGCCAGGGTGGAGGCGGCCCTCGTCGACGGCGTGGTGCGCGGCGAGGACCAGGGTTCGCTGGCGTCCCGGGCGGCCGCCCTGAACTGGGACCCGGGGGCCGACACGCTGGTGGTCGTCGGCAGCGCTCCTCTCGGCGACCGCGCGGAATCCGTTGCGGCCGTGGCGGAGTGGGCCGGAGAACAGGGCCGCGCCGCCCTCGCCGGGGTGCACGGCGAGCGACTCGTGGTCATCCTCGCCGGCATCGGGCCGCCCGGGCCGGGCATGGAGACGCTCTTCGGCGACGGCCCGGTGGTGCGGGGCCGGCCGGGCGGCGGCCTCCGCGGCGCGGTGGCGTCCGCGGCCGATGCGCTGGCCGGGCTGGACGTCGCCGGCGCCTGGCCCGCCGCGCCCAGGCTGGTGGACGCGGACGACCTGCTGCCCGAGCGGGCGCTCGCCGGCGACGCGCGGGCGATCGGCCGGCTGCGGGATGCCGTCTACGCCCCCCTGGCGGCGGCACCGGCGCCGCTGCTGCGCACGGTGGATGCCTACCTGGAGGCGGGTGGAGCGCTCGAGCCCGCCGCGCGGGCGCTCTTCGTGCACCCGAACACCGTGCGCTACCGGCTGCACCGCGTGGCGGAGATGACCGGTCGCGACCCGTGGACGCCGCGGGACCTGCTGATCCTGCAGACCGCGTTGATCGTCGGGCGGCTGGGCGTCACCGCCCCACCCGAGCCGACGCGCGGCTGACCCGCGTCCGGCTCCGGCCGACCCGTCACTTCCCGTCGCGCGCCCGGAGGAACTGCAGCACGGCCAGCACGCGCCGGTTGTCGTCGTCGGACGGGAGCAGCCCGAGCTTCACGAACACGCTGCTGACGTGCTTGTCCACCGCGCGCTCGGTCATCCGGAGCTGGTCCGCGATCGCCGCATTGGTCCGGCCCTCGGCGACCAGCGAGAGGACGTGGCGCTCGCGCGGGGTCAGCGTGTCGAGCGGGTCCGTGCGGCGCCGCACCAGCAGCTCCGCGATCACCTCGGGATCCAGCACCGTGCCCCCGGCGCGCACCCGGTCCGCCGCCTCGATCAGGTCGGAGAAGCCGGTCACCCGGTCCTTGAGCAGGTAGCCGATCCCGCCACGGCCGTCCGCCAGCAGCCGGTCGAGGTGGGTGACGGTGATGTGCTGGGAGACCACCAGCACCGGCAGCTCAGGGTGCCGGCGGCGCAGCTCCACGGCCGCGCGGAGGCCCTCCTCGGTGTACCCCGGCGGCAGCCGCACGTCCACGATCGCCAGGTCCGGCCGGTTGTCGCCGACCGCGACCAGGAGCGCGTCCGCGTCGCCGACCGCGGCGGCGACCGTGTAGCCGACCTCCGCCAGCAGCCGGCTGAGCCCCTCCCGCAGCAGCGCCGAGTCCTCGGCGATGACCACGGTCGGCGGGGCGTCAGGCATCGGGCAATTGTGCCCGGATCCAGGTCGGGCCCCCCACGGGGCTGTCGATGTCCAGCGTGCCGTCCACGCCGTGCAGCCGGTCGACCAGCCCGGCGAGGCCGTGCCCGAGGCCGAGGTTGGCGCCGCCGACCCCGTCGTCCATGACGATCACCTGCAGCCGTCCCGCGCCGTCGCTGACCTCGATCCGGCAGGCCGTCGCGCCCGAGTGCTTGCCGACGTTGGCCAGGCACTCCGCGACGACGAAGTACGCGGTCCGCTCGACGATGGGCGGCAGCCGGCCCGGCGGCAGCCGCACGTCCAGGGTGGTCGGCACCATGCTCCGGGAGGCCAGGGCGGTGAGCGCGGTCGGCAGGCCGTTCTCGGACAGCTCCGGCGGCGCCACGCCGCGGGACAGCATGCGCAGCTCGGCGAGCGTCTCCCTGACCTGCAGCGTGGCCTGGCCGACGAGCGCCTTCGCGCCCTCCGGATCGCTCTCCATCCGGCGCTGCGCGAGGTCGAGGTCCATGCCGAGCCGGAGCAGCCGCTGCTGCGGGCCGTCGTGCAGGTCCCGCTCCAGCCGGGTGAGCGCGGCCGCCTCGGCCTCGGCCGCCGCGGACCGGCTGCTGGTCAGCTCCCTGGTGCGCCGGCGCAGCGCGGCGGTCTCGTCGTGCAGCATCCATGCGGCGAGCCGGGCGTCCACCCAGGCGAGCCCGCGGACCACGAACGGCGTCGACCACACGACCAGCGCCCCGGCGGCGACCACGAAGGCCGCGTCCAGCACCGGCACCTGAAAGCCGAGCAGCAGGCTCGCCAGACCCGTGTTCTCGTCCGGCAGCGACCAGGCCCACAGCGGGTACAGCAGGCCGCCCAGCCCACCGACCGTCCAGCCGACGGCGAACGGGAAGAAGGCGACCGCGAGCGGGAAGCCGAGGATGGCGTGCGCCGGATCGCGCCACGCCCACGGCTCACGCAGCGCGCGGAAGCCGACCAGCCCGCGCGGCAGCCGCGGCGCCTTCGGGATGCGGGTGCCCAGCACCTTGCCGGCGCCGGACCGGTCGACGTTGCCGAACTTCTGCGCGACCCACAGCGTGATCGCGGTGATCGGGATGCCCACGCCGACGACGAGCAGCCCGACGCCCGCCGACAGCCCGGCGACGACCAGCACGAAGGCGATGATCGACAGCACGAATCGACGAAACAGGTACCCGAGGCCGGCACCGACCCCACTGATCCAACCCACCACGTCCACGATTCTGTCCGCTCGCGGCGCCGGCGGGCAGGGGGGCAGCGCCGGAGCGTTGGTGAGGGAAACCCCCGCTCGCGACCAGGTTGATCCCCGATGCGGCGGCGCGAACCGCTGAGTCAGCCGAACGATTTTGGACGGTTCCACCGTCGCGGTTAGCTGGTTCCTCCAAAACTGCTCCCGCGACTTGGTGCCGTCCCTCATGAGCGATCCGGGTCCGATCGTGTTTGGCTGGACCGGTGCTGGCCATCGTCGCTCCCGGGCAGGGAGCGCAGAAACCCGGGATGCTCACCAGTTGGCTCGAGGTGGACGATCTCGCCGAGCGGGCAGCGACCATGTCGGAGCGGGCGCACCTGGACCTCGTCCCGGCTCGGCACGACGGCCGGCGCGGACGAGATCAAGGACACCGCCGTCACCCAGCCCCTGGTCGTCGCGACCGCGCTGCTCGCCGCCGGCACCCTGACCCTCCCGGCCGGCGCCGTCGCGGCCGGGCACTCCGTCGGCGAGCTTTCCGCCGCCGCGCTCGCCGGTGTCTTGTCCCCGATCGACGCCGTAAACCTGGCGGCGGTCCGCGGCAGCGCGATGGGCGCCGCCTGCGCGCTGACCCCGACCGGCATGTCGGCGGTGCTCGGCGGCGACGCGGGCGCGGTGCTCGCCGCACTTGCCGAGCTGGACCTGGTGGGCGCGAACGTCAACGGCGGCGGTCAGATCGTCGCCGCGGGCGCCCTCCCCGCCCTGGAGGCGCTCGCCGCCGCCCCCCCGGCCGGGTCGCGGGTGATCCCGCTGCCCGTCGCCGGCGCCTTCCACACCTCGTACATGGGCACCGCCGAGGCCGCGCTGGCCGAGCACGTCGCCGGCATCTCCCCGGCGGACCCGGTGCGCCCGCTGCTCACCAATTCGGACGGGTCCGTCGTCTCGTCGGGCCCGGCATACCTGCAGCTGCTGATCGCCCAGGTGACGAAGCCGGTCCGCTGGGACCGGTGCATGGCGACGTTCGCGCGGCTGGGCGTCACCGGCGTGCTGGAGCTGCCGCCCGCGGGCACCCTCGTCGGGCTCGTCAAGCGCGAGCTGAAGGGCGTCGCGACCCTCGCGGTCCGCTCGCCCGCCGACGCCGACGCGGCCGCCGCATTCGTGGCCGAGCACGCGGGGGTGAACGCATGACCACGCCGGCGGACGATCCCGCGAGCGGGTCGAGGGTGCGGATCACGCCGGCCACCGGGCCGGCCGGCTCGAAGATCGTCGGGCTCGGCCACTTCCGGCCCGACCGGGTGGTCACCAACCACGATCTCGCGCAGATCATGGACACCAACGACGAGTGGATCCGCACCCGCGTCGGGATCGCGGAGCGCCGGTTCGGCAGCGAGGACGACACCGTCGTGTCGATGGGCGCGCGGGCCGCCGCGAAGGCCATGGCCGAGGCCGGCACGCAGCCGCAGGACATCGACACGGTGATCGTCGCCACCTGCAGCCAGCTCAGCCAGGTGCCGCACGCGCCGACCCAGATCGCCGCCGCGCTGGGCATCCACGCCCCCGGTTCGTTCGACCTGAACGCCGCCTGCGCGGGCTTCTGCTACGGGCTCGCCACCGCCGACCACGCGGTCCGGTCGGGCGCCGCACGGACCGTGCTGGTCGTCGGCTCCGAGAAGCTCACCGACTGGACCGACCCCGTCGACCGCGCGACGGCGATCATCTTCGCCGACGGCGCCGGCGCGGCCGTCGTCACCGGCAGCGCGGAACCGCAGATCGGGCCGGTCGTCTGGGGCAGCGACGAGACCAACGTCGAGGCGATCCGGATCGACGGCAAGGACGGCTACTTCTTCCAGGAGGGCCAGACCGTCTTCCGGTGGGCGACGACGGCCATCGGGCCGGTGGCGGTCCGCGCGGCGGAGGCCGCCGGCGTCGCGCTCACCGATATCGACGTGCTGGTCACCCACCAGGCGAACCTGCGGATCATCGACGCGATCGCGAAGAAGGTGGTCGCCGCGGGCGCGCGGCCGGATCTCAAGGTCGGCAGGGACATCATCACGTCCGGGAACACCTCGTCGGCATCGGTGCCGATGGCGCTGGACCGGATGCGCGCGGCCGGTGATGTCAGTTCGGGCGAACTCGTGCTCGCTGTCGGATTCGGTGCCGGCCTGACGTACGCGGGTCAGGTGTTCATCTGTCCCTAGCCGAGCCGCCCGCCGGCGGCCCGACGGCAGTGCACCGTCGACCCACCGGCGACGCGGTCGGCCCGAGGCGGCCGGGTGGGGAAGAATTCCCGCCGGGAAGGACCCGCCACCAGCCGCTCGCTCCGAACCGGAGCCCGGCTCGTCACCTGGAAAGGAACCATCGTGAGCAAGAGGACATCGTCGCCGGCCTGGGCGAGATCGTCGAAGAGGTCGCCGGCGTCAGTGCCGCCGACGTCACCGTCGACAAGTCCTTCACCGACGACCTGGACATCGACTCGCTGTCGATGGTCGAGATCGCGGTGCAGGCCGAGGACAAGTTCGGCGTGAAGATCCCCGACGACGAGCTGGCGAACCTGAAGACCGTCGGCGACGCCGTCGCGTACATCGCGGCCAACCAGGCCTGAGTGACTCCGACGCGTCGCGCGTTCTCACCACGGGCGCGCGACGCGTAGGGCCGGACAACTAGGAAGGGGTTGGAGTCCGCAGATGAGCAACCGACCAGGACGTCGTCATCACCGGCATCGGCGCCACCACCCCGATCGGCGGGACCGCCCCGGAAACCTGGCAGGCCCTGCTGGACGGCACGGATCGGCGTGAAGTCGCTCACCGAGCCGTGGGCGGAGCAGTACGAGCTGCCGGTGCGGATCTACGCCCCGCTCGCGGTCGAACCCCGAGGACGTGCTCCCGCGCGTGGAGGCCCGCCGGCTGGACCGGTGCCAGCAGGTCGCGCTGGTCGCGGCGCGCGAGGCCTGGGCCGACGCCGGCGAGCCGGAGGTCGACCTCGAGCGGCTGGGCGTGGTCGTCGGCACCGGCATCGGCGGCGCGCTGACCCTGCTCGGCCAGGACGACATCCTCGAGCAGGACGGGCGTCCGCAAGGTCGCAGTCCTCACCGTGCCGATGCTGATGCCGAACGGCCCGGCCGCGGCCGTCGGCCTCTGGGCCAAGGCGCGGGGCGGCGTGCACGCGCCGGTCTCGGCCTGCGCGTCCGGCGCCGAGGGTCTCGCCTGGGCGTTCAAGATGATCAAGGACGGCGAGCTCGACATCGCCATCGCCGGCGGCGCGGAGGCCTGCGTGCACCCGCTGCCGATGGCCGGCTTCTCGCAGATGCGCGCGATGAGCACCCGCAACCACGACCCGCAAGGGCGCCTCCCGTCCCTTCGACGTCGAGCGCGACGGCTTCGTCCTCGGCGAGGGCGCCGGGATCATGGTGCTCGAGCGGGAGGACCACGCGAAGGCCCGCGGCGCGAAGATCTACGGCCGGTTGGCCGGGGTCGGCATGTCGAACGACGCGTTCCACATCACCGCTCCGGAGCCGCAGGGCGAGGGCTCGGCCAGGGCGATCGCCAAGGCGCTGCGCACCGCCGGGCTGACGACGGCCGACATCGGGCACGTCAACGCGCACGCGACGTCCACGCCGGTCGGCGACGTCGCCGAGTCCAACACCATCCTGCGGGCGATCGGCGACCACCCGGTGGTCACCGCCACCAAGTCGATGACCGGCCACATGCTCGGCGCGGCCGGCGCCGTCGAGGGCATCGCGACCGTGCTGGCGATCAGGGACGGCGTCGTGCCGGGCACCCGCAACCTCAACAAGCTGGACCCCGAGATCGAGGTCGACGTCGCGGCCGACAACCGGCCGGTGCGGCTCACCGCCGCGATCAACGACTCGTTCGGGTTCGGCGGGCACAACGTCGCGCTGGTCTTCACGCCCGCGTGAGCGACGCTTCGCACCTCCCTCTGGGCCGCCGGCCCACACAGCACGAACCCCGCTCGTCCGACCTTGCCGTCCAGACGCCTCCTCGTGGCGTGTCAGGAGTGCCCATCGTGACGACCGCCGTCAACCCGCCCGCCACCGAGGTTGCGATGACCCAGGTTTCGAAGTCCGCGAAATCCCTGCCCGCCCAGGCGGTCCCGGCCCAGGAGGCGCCGGCCCGGGCGGTTCCGACGCAGCCTGATCCGACCTCGGCTGCTGCCGCCCTGCCGCCGGCGCGCGCGCCGCGCGCGATCGACCCGCGGGAGCCCGAGGTGCGGCTCGCCGCGCTGCTCGACCCCGGCACGCTGCAGGGCCTGCACGCCACCGACACCTCCGGGGTGTGGGCGGTCCGCGGCCGGATCGACGGCGCCAAGGTCATCGCGTTCTGCACCGACGGCACCCGGATGGGCGGCGCGATGGGACACGAGGGCTGCCGGCACATCGTCGACGCCATCGACACGGCCGTGCGCGAGCGCATCCCGGTCATCGGCCTGTGGCACTCCGGCGGCGCCCGGCTGGCCGAGGGCGTGGAGGCGCTGGACGGCGTCGGCTCGGTGTTCGCCGCGATCGTCCGGGCGTCCGGCCGGGTGCCGCAGATCTCCGTCGTGCTCGGCGCGGCCGCCGGCGGTGCCGCCTACGGGCCGGCGCTGACCGACATCGTGATCATGGCGCCGGACGGCCGGGTCTTCGTCACCGGGCCGGACGTCGTGAAGTCCGTGACCGGCGAGCAGATCGACATGGAGGCGCTCGGCGGGCCCGCCGCGCACGGCCGCAAGTCCGGCGTCGTGCACATCGTGGCGACCTCCGAGGAGGACGCGCTGGCCCGCGCCCGCAAGGTCACCCCGCTGTTCTCCCGGCCCGGCATCGCCGGGGTGTCCGGCATCCCCGACGACGAGACCCTCGCGCACCGCCTGCCGCCGGAGCGGCAGCGGGCGTACGACGTCCGTCCGCTCATCGACGGCATCCTCGACGAGCCGATGGAGGAGCTGCAGGCGAAGTGGGCGCCGAACATCGTCGTCGGGCTCGGCCGGCTCGGCGGCCGGTCGGTCGGCGTGGTCGCCAACAACCCGCTGCGCCTCGGCGGCTGCCTGGACTCCACCTCCGCCGAGAAGGCATCCCGCTTCGTCCGGATGTGTGACGCGTTCGGCATCCCGCTGCTGGTGATCGTCGACGTGCCCGGATACCTGCCCGGCGTCGGCCAGGAGTGGGACGGCGTGGTCCGGCGCGGCGCGAAGCTGCTGCACGCGTTCGCCGAGGCGGTGGTGCCGCGGGTGACGCTGGTGACCCGCAAGGCCTACGGCGGCGCCTACATCGCGATGAACTCCAAGTCGCTCGGCGCGACCGCCGTGTTCGCCTGGCCCGACGCGCGAGATCGCCGTGATGGGGGCCAAGGCGGCGGTCGGCATCCTGCACCGGCGCAAGCTCGCCGCCGCCCCCGACGACGAGCGGGAGGCGCTGCACGTCGAGCTCGCCGAGCAGCACGAGACGCTCGCCGGCGGCGTGCACAGGGCGGTGGAGCTCGGCGTGGTCGACGAGGTGATCACCCCGGCCGAGACCCGCCGCCGGGTGGCCGAGGCGCTCGCGTCCGCCCCCGCCGGCCGCGGCGCGCACGGCAACATCCCGCTCTGATCCGCTGCTCGCGCCCCCCAGCCCACCGCGCCCGGCCGCGCCCCCCTTGATGGTGTTGATCATGGCGATTTGCACGCTGGGGACGCCGATCGGTCGGCGTGCCGCGTGCAGATCGCCATGATCAACACCCGGCGCGCCCGCGCCGCCCACCCGGTCAGCCCGCGGCGCGGGCCTGCGCGGCGATCGCCTGGTGCGCGTCGGAGCCGACGATCTCCAGCGGCGGCCGGGGCGCGCGGCTCGCCGCCAGGCGCAGGGCGAGCACCCGCACCGCTGCCTGCTGCAGCCGCTCGGCCGGCAGCTGGCCGGCCGCGACCGCACTCACGATGCCGTCCCGCGCGGCCGCCGGATCCGTCGGGATCAGCAGGAGGTCCTCCCCCGCGGCGAGCGCCTTCCACGCGGCGGCGTCCGCGCCGTAACCCTCGACGATCGGCGCCATCTCCAGGGAGTCGGAGACGGCGATGCCCTGGAAGCCGAGTCCGGAGCAGCCGTCCCGGCCGGTGCCGCGGAGCAGGTCGTTGACGACGGCGGCGGACAGCGACGACGGGTCGGCGACCGAACCGACGGCCGGGAGCAGCACGTGTCCGGTCATCACCATCGCCGCCCCGGCGTCGACCCCGGCCTTCATCGGCACCGCCTCGTTCGCGTTCCACTCGGCACACGCGACGGCGAAGGTGGGCAGCTCGACGTGGGTGTCCTGCGGGAGCCGGCCGATTCCCGGGAAGTGCTTCAGCGTGGCCGCGACGCCGCCGGCCTGGAAGCCGCGCACGGCCGCCGCGACCAGTTGGCCGGTGCGCTCCGGGTCGGTGCCGAACATCCGCCCCTCGATGCCACTCGCGCCCGACTGCGGCGCCAGGTCGGCGACGGGGGCGAAGTCGGCGTTCACCCCCACGGCGAGCAGTTCCCGGGCCGCCGCCG
The DNA here is from genome assembly GCA_963844455.1 of uncultured Actinomycetota bacterium. GTDB lineage: Bacteria > Actinomycetota > Actinomycetes > Mycobacteriales > Nakamurellaceae > Nakamurella. The sequence continues at coordinate 58,463 of CAWJOH010000021.1, read as the reverse complement.
CGTAGACCAGCTCGGTCTGCTGCACGGCGACGGCGGTGTCGGCGATCCCGGCCAGCTCCTCGGCGCCGGGAAAGTCGGTGAACCCGTTGGCGAGCCGGGTGACCGGCCCGTACTCCTGGTCGGTGCCCACGAGCAGCGGCGCGCCCGGCTGGCTCGCCGGTACCTGCGCCTGCAACGCCGCGGTGACGGCGGCGACCTCGCCGGGTGAACCACCGGGCGCACCGTCGACCGCCCCCTTGGAGCCCATCAGGATCACCCCGCCGAGTTGCAGGTCGCCGACCATCGTGCTGCCGACCGCGTCGGCGGAGCTGGCCATGATCACCGTCCCGGCCTGCTGCTCGACGGGCATGCCGGCCACCCGCGCCGAGGCCTCCGCGATGTCCGCCGCCGTCACCGGGCCGCCGGGCGGCGGGGTCGCCACCGGCGGGGCGGGCGGCGGCACCGTCGGCGGCTCGACCGTCGGCGTCGGCGAGGGCGGCTCCGGACTGCTCGGGGCGGTCGCGCCGACGCCCGTCGGGCTGGGGCTCGCGGGCGACGGGGCGGTCTGCACCGCGCTCGACGTGCTGGGACCGGACTCCGGGGTGCCGGACGCCGCCGGGTCGTCGGCGGATCCGCAGGCGGCCGCGACGACCAGCAGGACGGCAGCGATCACGGCGACCGCCGCCCGGCGCCCGCGGGCCCCGCTCGCGGCAGCGATCATGACGCCCGGCCCGGGTCTCCCGCCGCGCCGCCCAACGGGGCGAGGCGCGCGCCCGAGCCGAGCCGCGGCGGCGTCGTCACCGGTCTGCCACGCGGCGGACCCGACCGAGGACGCGGGACGGGAGGACGCGGCCGGGACACATGTCGCCGATTGTCGGTGCGCGGGCGCGGCCTCGGCAACCGCGGGCGCACAGCTCGCCAGGCGCACCGACCGCCGTACCCGTCTCCAACGGGCCAGCGATTAGCGTGGGTCCCTCGTCGAGCGAAAGGTGCCGGCCGTGTCCGAGGTCCGCAGCAGCCGCCCACCGCTGAGCCATCGCATCGTCCGGATGAGCGGGCGGGACCCGCACGAGCGCCATCGCGCGGCAACCCCGCTCGAGCTCCTCTTCGACCTGACGTTCGTCGTGGCGTTCGGGGAGGCGGGCAACCAGATGGCCCACCTGCTCGCCGAGGGGCACCTGGTGCCGGCGATCGTCGGCTTCGTCTTCGCGATGTTCGCCGCCTGCTGGGCCTGGATCAACTACTCCTGGTTCGCCTCGGCGTACGACACCGACGACTGGTACTTCCGCATCGCCACGATGGTCGTGATGGTCGGCGTGCTGATTCTCGCGCTCGGCCTGCCCGCGATGTTCCACTCCATCGACGCCGGGCACGACCTCGACAACGGCGTGATGGTCGCGGGTTACGTGGTCATGCGGGTGGCCATGATCGGCCTGTGGCTGCGCGCCGCGCGGCAGGACCCGGCCCGGCGGTCGACGTGCCTCACCTACGTCCTCTGGGTCTCCGTGGCGCAGATCGGCTGGATCGCGCTGATCATCGTGAGCCTGCCGCTGGTCCCGACGCTGCTCGCCGCGCTGACGCTCGGCATCATCGAAATGACCGGCCCGTACCTGACCGAGCGGCGCAAGGTCGAGACGCCCTGGCACGCGCACCACATCGCCGAGCGCTACGGCCTGCTGGTGATCATCGCGCTGGGCGAGGGCATCATCGGCACCATCGCCTCCCTGTCCGCCGTGATCGACGGCCAGGGCTGGTCGCTCGAGGCGATCAGCGTGGCCGTCGCCGGCACCGGGCTCACGTTCGGCATGTGGTGGGTCTACTTCACGATGCCGTCGGGCAAGGTCCTGCACCGTTTCCGCGAGCGCGGGTTCGCCTGGGGTTACTGGCACCTCCCGCTGTTCATGTCGATCGCCGCGACGGGCGCCGGCCTGCACGTCGCGGCGTACGTCGTCGAGGACGAGGCGGAGCTCGGCGTCCCCGGAGCGCTGCTCACCGTGGCCGTCCCGGTGGGTTGCTTCCTGGTGTTCCTGTTCCTGCTCTACTCGCTCCTGCTGCGCGCCTTCGATCCGTTGCACGTGCTGCTCTTCGTCGGCTCGCTGGCCGCGCTGGCCGCATCGGTGGCGGCCGCGTTCGCCGGCGCTTCGCTCGGCCTCTCCCTGCTGATCTGCATGCTCGCGCCGATCGTGGTCGTCGTGGGCTACGAGACGGTCGGGCACCGTCACCAGCTCAGGGTGCTGGAGCAGGAGCTGGGTTGACCCGCCCGAGCGGTCGGGCTCGCGGCGTCACGGGCAGGCGGTCATCGACTGCGCGGACGGGTCGATGCCGCTCAGCACGAGCCGCCCGTCCTCGTCCGACAGCAGGTAGGTCACGTCCCACTCGATGCAGTCGGCGCGCAGCATCTCCGGTGCGTGCGCGATGTCCTGGCTCGAGGTGAACATCAGCCGCACGCGCAGCGGGTCGTCCCGGATGTCCGCAACCACCAGGTTCGAGTCCACCGTCGTGGAGTACGCCTCCGCCCAGCGCGCGGCGGTCTGGCCGGTCGCCTGGACGGCGGACACGGAGCCCGTCCATGCGGCGTGGTCACGGGCGTTGATCGCATCGAAGTACCGCTGCAGCAGCGCCCGCACGTCCTCGGCGCGGGGGTGCCGGGACGCGTCCGGTGCGAGACGAACCGCGCGGTCCGCGGTCGGACCGGCGGCGTAACCGACGGGAGCCGTCGCGGCCGGGACGCGACGCTCGCCGACGATCCAGGCCGCGGCGGCGGCGGCGAGCAGCAGCACCGTCAGCAGGGTCGCCAGGACAGCCGTCAATCGGCGGCCACTGAACATCCGCTGCTCTCCCGGCGCTGGAAGCGGTCCCTGTCGGGTGGTCGACGCCTCGCCCCGCGGCGGGTTGCTCGTCGCCGCCCGGCGTGACCGACCCGACAGTCCGGAAAGGCGGGTCAGCCGACGTGGTGCAGCCAGGTGACGACGGTGCCGTCGCCGGCCCTTCGGTAGGGCTCGAGTTCGGCGTCGATCGACTCGCCGAGCAGGTCATCGAGTTTGTGCCGGAGGGCCTCGAGCGACGTCGCGGCGGCCATCACGCTGCGCAGCTGGTCCTCGCCGACGACCAGGTCGCCGTTCGCGGACATCTGCGCACGCCAGATCCCCCGGCCGGGCAGGTGGCAGATCCGCTCGCCGTCCGACCCCGGGGACGGGTCCTCGGTCACCTCGAACCGCAGCATCGGCCACGCCTTGAGCGCGTTGGCGATCCGGCCGGCCGTGCCCGGCTTGCCCGTCCACCCCAGATCGGCACGCAGGACGCCTGCGGACGCCGGTTGAGCCGTCCAGGACAGCGACACCCGGTCGCCGAGGACGCCAGAAATCGCCCACTCGACGTGCGGGCAGATCGCCGCCGGCGCCGAGTGGACGTAGACCACTCCACGAGTGACCACCGGTACACCTCCGCTCGCTCCATCGTCTTCCCCAACGCGGGCGATCGGCGGCGTGTCCTCGGCACTCGGTTCTTCAGTTGTTCTCGTGCGTGACGCGGGCATTCCGCCGGCCCTGGTTCCGGCCTCGCGGCCGGCTGCCTGGGACAGCGGTGACACCCGGTGACATTGTGCACCGTGAGACACCCCGGACGCCAGTGCCGCCACGTCCGGACGTGGCGGAACCCGCGTGCGGGCAAGCAGGGATGGGGGACTCTGCGGCTGATCCGGGCGGGGTGCCGGGATCAGTGGCGCGAGGAGATGCGGGTGCGCGTCCAGAGTTTCTGGCCGGCCTCGCTCGGCGTCCATCCGCTTGCGCGGGTGTCGGCGCCGAACAGCGGTCCTGCGACTGCCAGGACCACCAGGAGCAGGAAGACGATCAGGAAGGTGGTCATGAGTAAAGCGTGGACCGCCGAGAAGCATACGTCCATCTGTTTGTTCTTCCGCGAATCAGTAAGCACTTCTGCATGATCTCGGCTATGCTCGACGCATGATCGACGTGCGAAAACTGGAGATCCTGCGCGAGCTCGACAGGTGCGGCACCATCGCCGCGACCGCGCAGGCCGTGCATCTGACGCCGTCCGCGGTGTCCCAGCAACTCGCCGCGCTCTCGCGCGAGACGGGTACCGCCATGCTCGAGCCGGACGGCAGGCGGGTGCGGCTGACCGAGGCGGCCCGGCTGCTGCTCGGGCACGCGCACGCGATCTTCACCCATCTCGAGCACGCCGAGTCCGACCTGGCGGCCTTCCGGCGCGGCGACGCCGGCACCGTCCGGCTCGGCACCTTCAGCTCTGCCATCAAGGGCATTGCGGTGCCGGTCATCTCGGACCTCGCCACCCGCTCGAACCTGCGCGTCGAGCTCCGCGAGGTGGAACCGGAGGACGCCCTGGACGGCCTGCTCTCGCGGCACGTCGACCTGTCGATGACGCTCTCCGGCGGCACCCACCTGCCGGGGTCGGACGACGCGCGCCTCGTCACCGAGCACCTGGTGGACGACGTGATGGACGTCGCGCTGCCGTTCGACCATCCGCTTGCCGGGCGGGCCGAGGTGGACCTCGCCGATCTGGCCGACGCGGACTGGATCATCGCCACCCCCGGCGTGCCGTGTCATCAGCTGACCTGGGAGGCGTGCGACCGGTCCGGCTTCGCCCCCCGTGCCCGGCACTACGCGGACGAGTTCCTCGGCATGGTCGGTCTCGTCGCGGCGGGTCACGGCGTCGGGTTGCTCCCCCGGCTCGCCCAGCCCGAGTTCACCACCGAGCCCATCGTGTTGCGCCCCGTCGCCGGGGAGTCACCGATCCGCCGCATCGGCGTCCAGATCCGCGCGGGCACGAGCGATCAGCCGCACATCGCGCCGGTGCTGGACTCCCTGCGCCGGGTGGCCGGTCAGGTCGCCGTCGGCCCGGTCGCGTGCCGTGGCGACCGGGTCGACCGTGTCGCCGGTGCGCCGACGCTGGCCGTGGTGCGGTGAGCGGGAGGCGCCAGGCGGTCATCGCCTTCATCCGCGGCATCAACCTCGGCCCCACCAAGAAGGTTCCGATGCCCGCGTTGCGGGAGGCGTTGGCGGAGGCCGGCTTCGGCGGCGTCCGGACGCACCTGAACAGCGGCAACGTCATCGTCGTCTCGACGAAGTCCCCCGCGGCGGTCGGTGCCGCGGTGCAGGACGTCATGGCCGACACCCTCGGCGTGACCGCCGATGTCATCGTCCGCACGGCCGACGAGCTGGCCGCGGCCATCGCGGCCGACCCACTCGCGGACGTGGCGACCGACGGCGCCAAGCACTTCCTGGGGTTGTTCGCCGAGGCACCGAAGGGCGACGCGCCGAAGGACGCCGGCGGCTCCGGTGACCGCGCTGCGATCGTCGGAGATCACCTGTACCTGTGGTGCCCCAACGGGTTGTCGAAGTCCGCGTACTGGAAGGTCAACTGGGACAAGCAGTTGTCCACCAGCGTGACCATGCGCAACTGGAACACGGTCACCCGGGTGCTGGAGATGGCGCGCGCCGACCCGGCGGGCTGAGCACGCCGGCGCTCACCGTCGCCGGCGCACCTCGATGCCCGACGACGCGAGGGCCGCGTCCACCAACGGAGCCTGCTCGCGCGCCCACGGCGAGAGTCCGCTGGCCGGGTCCGCCGCCGCGTCCAGGAACTCCTCCCAGCTCCACCACTCGGTGATGTCCACCTCGTCCGCCCGCGCGCTCGGCGCACCGTCGACCCGGCAGACCAGCACCGGGCACAGCTCGTTCTCCTCGATCCGGCCGTCGGATGCGCGATAGCTGAAATCCGGCAGCAGCACTCGCATGCCGCTCGACTGCAGACCCAGCTCGTACGCGAGCCGCCGATTCGCGGCCTCGCCCAGGCTCTCGCCCGGCGCCGGGTGACCGCAGCAGGTGTTCGTCCAGACCAGCGGGAAGGTGCGCTTCGTCCCGGCCCGCCGGGTGACGAGCAGCCGGCCGGCAGCGTCGAAGGCGTAGCAGGAGAACGCGAGATGCCGTGGCGTGACCGGACCGTGCACGGTGGCCTTGTCGGCGACCCCGGTCGGCACGCCGTCCTCGTCGACCAGCACCACCCACTCCGTGACCCCTTGTCCGGGCGCGCTCACGAGACACCGGGCCCGGGGATGGATTGCCTGCCGATCACCCGCGCGAGCCTACCGGCGACGCCCTCGGGGGTGGTGGCGCCGCCGGCAGGCGGTCCGGGACGCGCGGCAGACTCAGCCGGCCTCGGTCATCGGCTCGGCGGTCACGGGCGCAGCCTTGGCGGCGGGCACGTCTGCACCGTCGATCTCGGTCGAATCCGGCCCGGGTGTCCGATGGTGCAGGGCGAACGCGCCGAGTACGACGGCGAGCATCGCGTAGCCGAGGGCCACCTGGGGACTGGCCCCCCACGCAACGGAACTGGAATGGATCAGCCCGATCCAGCTCAGCGCCGCGCCCACGGCCGCGGCGATCGCCGAGGCGAGGAACCGTCTTTCGAGGATGAATGCGACCAGGGCACCGAGAACCATGCCGGCCAGCACCGCGCCCTCGCCGAGGATCTTCAGGCCGCCGTAGACCAGGCCGGCGTTGCCGAGCGCGGCAGGCCCGACCTCGGCCGCCGTGGTCCCGGCCGCCGCGAGGGCGTTGTCGATGAGACCGGTCCCCCAGGACGCGATGTTCGGGATGAGCGCGGCGACCACCGCGGCCGCCTGGATGCGCGGCACCGACTGGAAGGCCTGGGCGCCGATCAGCAGCCCGATGTACAGCAGGATCGGCACGATCGCCGGGATCGGCAGCACCGTCGCCAGCAGGCCGAACAGGCCGAGGAAACAGAGCACCGCGACGAACACGCCGCTGGCCATCGAGTAGCTGGCCCGCCCGCCGGCCTCCTTCCATCCCGGGTGCCCGATGTAGACCGCGGGCGGGAACGGCGAACCCAGCGCGGCACCGATGATGGCCCCAGAGCCGTCCGCCAGCAGCACGCTGCGCAGGTTGTAGCTGTCGCCGGCGGCGGCTGCGCTCTCCACGTTGCTCATCGCCTCGGCGAAGTTGTAGACACCCAGCGGTATCGCCGTCGCGAGCAGCGGAGCCAGGTCGGCCAGCCCGTCGAACAGCAGGTCGATGTTGAAGGTGGGCACCGCAACGGCGATGTTCTGGGCGGCCGCCGTCACGTCCGGGACCGACATGTAGCCGCCGATCCAGCCGATGGCGGTGCCGACCAGCAGAGCGGCCAGCCCCACCGGGATCCCGCCGGGCAGCCGCAGGTTCGTGAAGAAGCCGACGAGGATGATGCCGAGAACCGGCAGTCCGATCCAGGCCGCGTCCCAGATCTGTGCGGCGGGCCGCATCGAGATGAAGGTGATCGAGATGCCGGCCAGCGTGCCGAGCATCGCGGCCCGCGGCGTGATGCGCCGGATGTACGGCCCGACGAAGGCGCCGATCAGCACGATGACGCCGATCACGAACGCCCAGGCCAGGCCGGCGGCCCACGCCTGGACCGGGTCTCCGGTCGCCAGATAGATCGGCAGCATGATCACGAACACGACGATGAACATGTGCGGGACGCTCGGGCCGTACGGCAGAGCCGTGACGTCCGTGCGGTTCTCGCGACGGGCCAGCCGGCGCGCCAGGAAGGTGTAGTAGACGTTGCCGGCCACCAGGGCGATGCCGAGCGCCGGCAGCACCGTGCCGATGACGTCACCGACGGGAATCTGCACGACGGCGATCAGCAGGCTGGTCAGGGTCAGCACGTTGACCAGGATGTTGAATCCCAGTCCGAAGAATGCGTTGGTCTCGCCGCGGGTCCAGAGCGGCAATCTGACGGCGCCCTCGGGGGCGGACGAGCGGAACCCGGTGAACTTGTTCATGGCCCCTCCAGGCGAATCTGGTGTGCTCGGGATGTCGGGCGGTCTCGCGCGGTCGTCGAGACCGGTTGCGGTGGCGGTGCCGTCGTCAGCCGACGAGCACGGGCGCGGCGGCGGGGGCCGGCTCGTCGGCCGCCGCGACCAGCGCGCGGATCAGCGTGCCGGAGTCCGTCACCCAGCCGAAGATCCCGCCCTGCGCGGCGATCATCTCCAGCCCGACGCGCTGGAATTCGGGGAAGTACGACCCGACGCAGTCCGAGACGACGACGGCGTCGTACCCGCGGTCGTTCGCCTCGCGCACCGTGGTGTGCACGCACACCTCGGTGGTCACCCCGGTGACGATGAGGTGGCTGATGCCCTCGCGCTCCAGCACGGTGTGCAGTTCCGTCGCGTAGAACGCGCCCTTGCCGGGCTTGTCGATCACCACCTCGCCGTCGAGCGGGGCGAGCTCGTCGACGATGTCGTGCCCGTACTCGCCGCGGATGAGGATCCGGCCGAGCGTGCCCTGGTCGCCGATCCGCTGGGAGGGTCTGCCGCGCTGCAGCTTCGCGGGCGGGCAGTCCGAGAGATCCGGCAGGTGGCCCTCTCTCGTGTGCACGATGAGCACGCCGGCCGCGCGGGCGGCGGCGAGCAGGTCGGTCAGCGGCGGCACCACCTGTTGCAGCAGACCCACGTCGTTGCCGAGGGTCTCACCGAACCCGCCGGGCAGCAGGAAGTCACGCTGCATGTCGATGACGAGAAGGGCGACCCTGCCCTCCGGGAGCGGGAACGGGCCGGGCGCGGCGGCAACCGTCCGTTCGTCGATGGTTTCACTCATGCCAGCTCGCTTTCGGTCGGGATGCGGATCGTCGGGATGCGGATCGTCGGGGGCTCAGATCTCGTCGCGCGCCGCGAGGTAGGCGCGCCAGCCGCCGTACGAGGTGATGTCGCGGCTGTCCCGGTCCAGCACGACCGCCGGATCGGCGACGAAGCCGAGCAGGGTGGCCCCGTCGGCGAGGGTGACCCTGCCGAGCGCGACGGCCGGTGCGGCGCGGGACAGGATGGCCGGCAACGACTCCGACGGCACCGACCACCGCTCGACGGCGATCGATCCGCCGCCGGCCGCGCTCGCGACCAGCGCCGGCACCTCGGCGCCCGATCCGGTCACCAGCAGCCGGTAGGCGGGCGCCGTCGTGTCGGCACCGAGCAGGACGCCGCCGTTGCCGATCAGGTCTGCGGCCCTCGGCTGCCCGCTCAGGTGGTGGCCGACGACCACCAGGACGGTCCTGGACCCCGGCACCGACACCGTGGCGGACGCCGGTGCCGGGACTGCGCCGGTCCGGCCGGCGAGCGCGGACGCCATGGCGAGGACGCGGTCGTCGCCGAGGGCGGGGCCGAGGATCATGAGCGCCGACGGCCGCCCGTCCGCGGTCACGCCGGACGGCACCACCGCGCCGCACAGGTCGAGCAGGTTGCCGAAGTGCGTGTAGTGCCCGAGCGCCGTGTTCGTACCGATCGGGTCGGCGCGGACCTCCTCCGGGCTGAACGTGGTGCCCAGCGCGGGCAGCACGAGCACGTCCATCCGCTCCCACAGGGCGGCGACGACGGTCCGCAGCTCGCCGAGCCGATGCTCGGCGGCGAACACATCTGTCGCGGTGAACCGGCGGCCGCCCTCGAGGATCGTCCGGATGACCGGCAGCAGCGCGTCCGGGTGCGCGTCCAGGAATCCGCCGAACTCGGCGAGCCGCTCGGCCACCCATGGCCCCGCGTACAGCAGCTCGCCGGCGGCCTGGAACGGGCCGAACGGTGGCGTGACGACGCGCTGCCATCGTCGCTCGATGTCGTCCCTGGCATCGAGATGAGCTGTGCGCAGCGCGGTGTCGCCGAAGAACTCGAGCTCACCGACATCGGGCAGGCCGACGGTCAGGCCGGCGACGGACACCGGCTGCCGGCGCCTCGGCCGGCCGTGAGGGTCGGCAGGGTCGACCGCGGCGACGACGTCGAACACCCGCTCGATGTCGCTCGCCGCGCCGGCCATCAGGCTGACGCAGTCCAGGGACCGGCAGGCCGGCACGAGCCCGACCGTGCTGATCAACCCGCGGGACGGCTTGAAGCCGACGATCCCGTTCAGCGCCGGGGGCACCCGTCCGGACCCGGCCGTGTCGGTCGCCACGGCGAACGGGACCTCGCCCGTCGCGACCGCCAGGGCGGACCCGGAGCTCGAGCCACCCGAGATCAACTGCGGGCCGTACACGCTGTGCGGCTGCGTGTACGGCGTGCGCGTGCCGGTCAGGCCGGTGGCGAACTGGTCGAGGTTGGTCTTGCCGACGAGCATCGCACCGGCGTCGAGCAGCCGCTGCACGGCCGGCGCCGTGCGGTCCGGGACGTACGCGTACCCGGGGCAGGCCAGCGTCGTCGGCAGGCCGGCGACGTCCAAACTGTCCTTGACCCCGAACGGGATTCCGAACAGGGGCAACGCGTGGGCTCCTGTGCGCTCGAGGTCCTTGGCGCGGAGCAACATCTCCGTCTCATCGAGCACGGTGATCCACGCCCCGTCGTCCCCGCGCTCGGCGATGCGCTGCAGGACGCGCTCGACGACGGCAGTCGGGGTGGTGTCGCCCGACCGGTACGCGTCGGTCAGTTCGTCGATCGACGGCCCGAGGGTGGGCCCCGCTTCGCGGGCGCTGATCACCATGCGGTCGATTGTCGACAATCGCTGTATCGCGGGGGGAACTGGCGTGTTAACAGTGCGCTACGCCGCGGACGGACGGCGAGCCGGCGGCGTTTCGCTCAGCGCGCGCTCGCGGGCATCAGCCCGGCGTCCGGTCCGACATCCGCCGCATGCGCGCGCATCGCCAGGTACCGCTGCCCGCCGTGCTCCCGAAGCGCATCGAGAACCACGTCCCGGTCGTTGGTCTCGAGTGCGGCGATCAGTTCCTGGTGCCGCCGCAGGCCCTCGCCCGGCCCCATGATCGACGCCTCGAGGCGCAGGTTCACCGCCATCGGACGCTGGAGCTTGATCAGGATCGGTTCGAGCGTGAGGTCGAGCTGCCGATTGCCGGCGAGCGCGACGATGGCGGCGTGGAATGCGCGGTGCGCGTCGTCCTTGGCGAGCTCGTCGTTCGCGTTCTGCGCGTCGGCCATCTCACGCAGCCGCGCCCGCACTCCAGCGAGGGGGTCGGCACCGGGCGTCGGGGTCAGCGGGATCGCCCGGGTGATCGCATGACGCTCCAGCAGCCCGCGGATCTCGAACAGCTGCGCGATGTCGACGTCCGACCAGACGGTCACCCGCGCGCCGCGGCGCGGCAGGTGCTCGACGAGGCCCTGCTGGGCGAGCAGCCGCATCGCCTCGCGCACCGGCGCGCGGCTGATCGAGAAGCGCTGGCAGATCTGTTCTTCGATCAGCCGGGCGCCGGGCTCCAGCGTTCCGCTGAGGATCTCGTCGCGCAGCTTGCGGGTGGTCATCTCGACGAGGCTGGGCGCGACGAGCTCGTCGCCGATCGGCGCCGTCCGGCCTCCCGGGACAACCATCTCGCGCCGACCTCCCCTCGGTGGCCGGCCCAACCGGAGCCGGACGTGTGCGCTCAGTCTTACAGGACGTCAGCCGGACCGGCGTTCTCGGCGGCAGGCGACCCGGCGGTGGCGACGCGGATGCGACCGCCCCGGCCGGTCGCGTCGACTGGCCGGGGCGGTCCTGGGTGCTGCGTGGGCTGGTCTCTGGTCGATCAGGCTGCGGTCTTGACGAGCTTGCAGTTGGCGTCGACGGCGAACCACTTGTCGTTCTGGCCCTGGCCGTTCGCCTCGCCCGGAGCGCCGTCACCGGCGTAGTAGTAGAGCGCCCACGGCCCCATGACCAGCTGGGTCGTGCCGTCGGGCCGCGTGATGGTGGCGGCACCGGTCGCGGCCAGCTCGTCGGAGATGACGAAGCCGGGATCGACCAGCAGCGGCGGCCAAGCGGTCGCGCAGGCGTCGAAGCAGGTCGTCTGACCGGCCGGATCGTTCGTGAACGCGTACAGGGTGTTGCCGTTGGCGCCGACCATGACCTCGCCCAGGTTGCCCACCGGCGCGAGCTGGACGACCGGACCGGCGGCTGCGGCCGGCGCCGGCGCGGGGGCCGCCGCGGGAGCGGGGGCGGGAGCCGGAGCGGCGGCCGGTGACTCGGGGGCCGGGGCGCCGGGCTGCTTGAGCTTGCCCTCGGTGGTCACCGCGAACCAGACCCCGCTCACGCCCTGGCCGTTCGTCTCGCCGGGGGCGCCGTCGCCGGCGTAGAAGTACAGCGGCCACTTGCCGGCCTTCAACTGCTTGGTGCCGTCCGGGCGGTCGACCGTGGTGAAGATCGCGGCGTCGAGTCCGGAGGCCACGGCGAACCCCTCGTCCACCGTGACCGCCGGCCACGCGGTGGCGCAGGCGTCGAAGCACGTGCTGACGCCGTCCACGTCCTTGGTGAATGCGTAGAGCGTGAGGCCGTTGGCGGCGACCAGCACCTCGCCGAGATCACCGGCGGCGGCCACCTCGACGACGGGCGGCGCCGCGGGTGCCGGAGCCTCGGCGGCCGCCACGGACGACACCGGCGTCGAGGCACCGGTGACCGGCGAGCTCTTGGCGACGGCGGCGGCGGCGCTGACGCTCGCGGTGCCGGCGATCTGGGACGGGCCGGCACAGGCCGACAGCAGCAGGCCGGCGGCGACGACCGCGACCGGGGCTGCGAGAAGCGCACGGAACTTCATCGGGAAACCCTTCGGGAGGGACCACATCGCGGCGGTGTGTGCCGACCGGGGGGTGGTCCGTCGTCGATGTCCCGGCACTGAGCACTACGCGACCCCGGCCGGGACGGTTCGCGCTCCCGGCCGGATCACCCGAACGGCTCAGACCCGAGGCGGGTTCGGCGCCGAAGCACTGTCACACGCGCGAGAACCGATTCGCCCGTCTGCGCGTATCACCGGGTGTGGATGTCGATCGACGTCAGCAACCGACACGACTGGGGAAAGGGTGCCGTGATCTTCCACTGAACTACGCTTCTGCGGATGCTGGCCGAAGCGGACCTCGAGCGCTTTCGCGCCGGGGATTCCGACGCGGTCCGGCTCGTCTACCGCACATACGGCCGGCTGGTCTTCGCGGTGTGCCGCAACCTGCTCGGGTCGAGCGACCTCGCGGAGGAGGCGTCGCAGCAGACCTTCGTGAAGGCGTGGCGGTCGGCGGCGACCGTCCAGCCCGGACGCGACCTCGCGCCGTGGCTCGCGACCATCGCGCGGCGGACGGCGATCGACGTGCATCGCCGGGAGGTCAGGGAGCGGGCATCGGCGCTGGAGGACGTGCCGGAGTCGCATCCGGCCATCGTCGAGGGCCCGTTCTCCATCGACCGCTCGTACGACGTCTGGCAGGTCCGCGAGGCAGTGGACGAGCTGCCCGACGACGAGCGGATGGTGGTGCGCCTGCAGCACCTCGAAGGCATGACCCACACCGAGATCTCCCGCAAGCTGAGCGTCCCGGTGGGCACGGTCAAGTCCAGATCGTTCCGCGCCCACCGCAGGCTGGCGGAGCGATTAGGGCACTTACGCGAGGGCTTCGGTTGACGCCATGGGCGGCCGGCCGGGCCCGATAACACCAGATCAGCGCGCCGGGCGGCAAAACGTACGCTCGGAACGAAGCTCGAACGAGGCTCGAACGAGGGAGGTGAACGACGATGGCGGGGCCAACGAGACCCGATGACCGGGGCGACGATCTCGCACCCCGGGATCACGCGCGCGTCGACTACCTCTCCGCGATGATCGAGGACGACGTCGATCCCGCATCGTCCGATCGCCTCGCCGACCTCGACGAGGCGGACCGCGCCGAACTGGACGAGCTGCGCCTGCTGCTGGCGGACGAGACCCTCTGGGTCGAGCCGCCGGCCGATCTGGAGGACTCGATCGTCGGCCTGATCTCGGCGGAGGCCGCGTCCCGCGAGTCCGGGAACGCGAGCGGCGCCCCGGTCGCCGAACCGCCGTCGGATGCGGTCTCGGACCCTGGCGACGGTTCCGATTCGCTCGAGGGCTTCGCCGACGGCCCCGTCGACCTGGCTGCCGCGCGTGAGCGCCGCAGGGCGCTGGACGCCGAGCGCGGCGCGGCGCGGCGGACCTCGCACCGCCGGTCCGGCGGCGGACGCCGGTGGTCCCGGCCGGGCATCCTGATCGCGGCGGCGGCCGCGGTGGTCGCCGTGGCCCTCACCGCGGTGCTGGTCCTGCGCAACGCCAATCCCGAGCGGACGTTCACGGCGTCCCTGGAGGCCACCGAGCTCGCCCCCGGCGCCGGTGGGACCGCCACCATGGTGCGGACCCCGTCGGGCTGGGAGATCCGCCTGGAGGCCTACGGTCTCCCGCGGCTCGACGGCGGCGATTTCTACCAGGCGTGGATGCGCAACGATGACGGCACGCTGGTGCCGGTCGGCACCTTCAACGAGGGCACCGACGTGGTGCTCTGGGGCGGCGTGTCCCCCGCCATGTTCGCCACCTTCACCGTCACCCGGGAGACCGCCGATGGTGACCAGAACTCCTCGGGGCAGAGGGTTCTCGTCGGTACGGCCGTCGAGGTCACCGGCTGATCACGGCGTCCGTGCCGCCGTCGCCGGCATCGGCCGCGCACAGGCTCGGCCGGCGCCGATCGGGTGCGGCCGGCGGAATCGGCGGTCCTCACGCCGCTGGCCTGACGCTGCGCCCCCCGAGCCTCCTCGAACTCGCCACGCACGGCTCACGGATCGTTGTAACGAATCCCGAGATCTCGCCCCTCGGCCAGATAGGCACCTGAATCGGCCCACTTGTTGGTCAACAGTCCGTGGACGATGAAACGCGATTTCGAATAGCTGCGGATCTGATAGGTCGAGTTTCTCGGATACTTTTACTGATCGCGACCGAAGGAGTTGTTCCGGAGCGTCAGCTCGACGTTTCGGCGGGATTGCCCGCCTCGGCATGGAACATCACGCCAAACGCCGATTCGTCGGTGCTTGACCGTGGAGACACGAACGTGGTTCGCGACAGAGCGAAATGAGCCAGTCGTTGAGTACGGTTTGCCGGGGGCGGCGCCGAAGGAGGCACGGCCGTGCGATCTCGGCGTCTTGCGTCGAGCGTGGTGATCATCGTCAGCTGTGCGCTGGTCGTGAGTGGGTGCGCCCCGCAGGACGATCGGCGCGGAGCGGCGACCGTCACATCCGGGACCGAGATGACCGAGTATCCCGGGCACACCGCGCGGAGTCGGCGACCGCAGTAGCCGGCGGATATCTGCCCGCGGCGTGCCCCAACCCCGATCATGGCGGGGCTGCCGCAGCTCGACCTGGGCGCGGACTTCGAGTGCGGCTATCTCGCGGTGCGCGAGAATCGTTCCGCCCCGGACGGTCGCACGATCAGGCTGCGCGGTCGCCACGGCTCGAGCAACGGTGCCCGCGCCGCTGCCGGACCCGATCGTCTACCTCACGGGCGGGCCCGGAAACAGTGCGCTGGCGTCCGCGGCGGGTCTGGTCGAGGCGAGCATGGAACGCCGAGCGGGACCTGGTCGTCCTCGAACAGCGCGGCACCCTCAAGTCCGAGCCCCTGCTCGCGTGCCCCGAGCTCGACACCTACCTCGACGGCGCGGTCGGCTCACCCCCGACGAGTTCCGACGTCGCCGCGCAGGAGTCGGAGGCGCTGCAGGCGTGCCGCGATCGCATCGCGGCCGACGGGTTGGACCTCGCCGCCTACAACACGACGGAGAACGCGGCCGATGTCGCCGACCTGCGGGTGGCGTTGGGCATCGAGGAGTCGAACGTGTACGGCGTCTCCTACGGCACCGTACGTCGCCCTCGAGCTGCTGCGCAACCAGCCCGAAGGCATCCGGGCCGTCGTGCTCGACTCCGTCGTGCCGCCGCAGGCCAACCTGATCGCCGACAGCTGGCCCAACGCCGCCATCTCCTATCGCGGCGTTGTTCGACGCGTGCGACGCGCAACCTGCATGCGCGAGCGACGTTCCCGGCCTCGAGCGGGAGTTCCACGACCTCGTCACCGAGCTGACCCGACCGTCCGCGGATCGATCGCCACGACGGATCCGGCGACGGGCGCCCGCGTCGACGTCGTTTTCGACGGCTACACGCTCGCCAACCTAGTGCTGCTCGAGCATGGCGGCCGGGCACCATCGCCGCGGTTCCCGCCCTCGTGCACGACCTCGCCACCGGCAGCGGTGACCGGGCCGCGGCCGCCCTGCTCACGACTCGACGGCCGATCGGCCTGGCTTCCTGGGGCCTCGACCTCGGGGTGATCTGCCGGGAGGAGGCTCCCTTCACCGATGCCCGGCAGGTGACGGCGGAAGCCGAGAAGGCGTTCCCCGACTTCCCCGATGCCGTCCTGGCCCGGACGCCCTACCTGTTCACCCCACTGCAGAACTGCGCCGTCTGGGACGTCCCCGCCGCCGCGGAATCGGTCAGCGAACCAGTGGATAGCGACGTGCCGGTCCTCCTCTTCGCCGGCGGCCTGGATCCGATCACTCCCGCCCGATGGGCCGAGGCGGCGGCGGCGAGCCTGTCGAGCTCGCAACTGGTGGCCGCCCCCAGCGCCGGCCACGACGTGCTGGTCTGGGAGCCGGAGTGCGCGACGCCGCTGATGCTCGACTTCCTGAACTCGCCCCGAGCCGGCGTGGACGCGACGTGCCTCGCCGCAGCGAGCGTGCGTCCCTTCACCACCGATTAGTCCGGCCGTGCGGCTTGGTTTGGCCCTGCACCGCCGCGCGTGTCCACCGATCGGTGCGCCGATCTCATCCGCTGTCTCCCCCCGTCGACCGATCCTCGCCCGACGAGGCGCGCGCCAGTCTCGTGATGTCGAGAAATCCGCTCCGGCGGCTGAGGGAAGAGGAATGGTTGACCATGCGCACCAGGACAGCAGTGCTCGCCGCGACGTTCGCCGGGCTCGCCCTGATGGGAATCGGCGCCGGCACGGCGGCGGCCACACCGGTGCCCGCCGACAGCGCGATCGTCAAGATCGTCGGGCCCGCGGGCACTCTCAAGGGACTGCAGACGACAGGGCTCGGCTCGTTCAAGTGCCCCGCCGACCACCCGTATCTGTGGAACCACGAGTTCACGTCGAACCCCAGCGTGCCCGTCGGCACGGATGTCCGGCAGGCGGGCAGTGTCGCGGTGACCATGGATCAGTTCCGGGACGTGATGAGTCCGGAGGGTCACTCGTACATGGCTGGACACACCGACTTTCTGTCGAGTGCCACGAACTGGGACGTCAACTCGCACGACTACCAGGTCTTCTACTACTGCACCGACGATGTGTCGCAGGCGGCGCCGGACAGCGGCGGTGTCCTGTAGTCGTCAGCCGCGCACCGTTCCCCGTCCATGCGGATGAACGCGCCGCGAGCTACGCGGAGCGGAGGCGGAGGGTTCTTCCGGCCGCCGAGGGCCCTCATACTCGAAGGCATGTACGTGCCGGCCCACTTCGCCGCCGAGGACGCCGACATCCGTCGGCTCCTCGACAACCACGGGGCGGCGGACCTGATCACATCCACCGCCGACGGACTGCTGGCGACATTCCTGCCGTTCCTGTTCGACCCGGACAAGGGCGAGCACGGTGCACTGCTCGGGCATGTCGCCAGGAACAACGACCAGTGGCGCCGGCCGGCGCTGGGACCCGCGATGGTGATCGTCCGCGGGCCGGACGCCTACATATCACCGTCCTGGTACGCCGCCAAGGCCGAGCACGGCCGGGTGGTGCCGACATGGAACTACGTCACCGCGCACGTGCACGGCGAATTGGTGATTCACGACGACGTCGAGTGGCTCGAGTCGCTGGTGCGCCGGCTGACCGACCGGCACGAGTCGGGACGCCATGAACCCTGGTCGGTCGACGACGCACCACCACGGTTCATCGCCGGTCAGTTGCGCGCGATCGTCGGCGTGGAGTTGGTCATCAGTCGGATCGAGGCGAAGCTGAAGCTCAGCCAGAACCGGCCGCCCGCGGACGTGGACGGCGTCGTCGCGGGCCTCGAACACGGCGGCGACGAGATCAGCGCTGCAGCGGTTCGGGCGGCCCGGCCCACGTCCTGAGCTTGGGTTTGACCGGGCGCCGCCCGCGATCTGCATGCGCCGCAACGGATTCGGTTGCCGCTGGCCGATCGCGTGGAGGGCACCGTCGGCGTCGAAGGACTGGATCCAGACCGTGCTCGGCACGAGCCTTCTCCCGAGCCTGCAGCTGCACGGCGCACGCTCCCCTTCTTTCGACGAGGGCCGGCGAGCGAGATGCAGGCGGGAGTAACGGCTCCCGTGGTTCCGGGTCAGATCGACTCCTCGGGCCATGGCCGGAAGTCACTCGGTGGATCCTCGCCGACGCGGCCGTCGACGGCCTCCCGGAGCAGGTCCGCGTGCCCGGTGTGCCGGCCGTACTCCTCCAGGAGGTCGAACAGCAGTCGGCGCAGGCTGAGGTGGCCGAGGTCGCCGAACCGTGCGTGCACCGGCTGATCCAGCCCTCCGCCGGCCAGGGCGGCGGCGACCCGCTGATGCGAGCGTCGCACCGCACCGTCGTACAGGGCGTACAGCTCGTCGGGACTGTCGCCGGCTGCCGAGGCGAACACCCACGCGTCGGTGTCGTCGCCGTCGGGTGGGCCGCCGAGGCTCAGCCACGGCTCGCCGAGTGGGGCACCGGACAACCACACGGTGAACTTGTCGTCCTCGACGACGGCGAGATGCTTGAGCAGGCCGCCGATGGTCAGCGTCGACGCGCCGATTCTCAGGTTCAGACCGGCGGCGTCCAGGCCGTCTGCCTTCCAGCGGAAGGTCGCCCGCTGCCGGTCCAGCGCTCCGAGCAGGTGCTCGGTCTCGGTGCCGGCCACCGGCGGCTCCCACGCTGGCGGAACCCAGCCGGCGCTCGCCCCGCCGCCACCGGCGGAACCGCTGACGTCGTCCGAGACCTGATCCTCTTCGTTGGCATGACCCGTTGTTCCGGTAAGTCTCGCGGGCATGTCGGCAACCCTAGGACGGCGCCCGCGCGGTCGCAGTCGGAACGCCGGGTCTCGGGCGCGCGGCCCGATCGACCGGCAGTGTTCCGCCGTGGTGGTGGGTTTCGAGGTTGATCCCGGTGGCTACTCGCCGCTCGGGCCGTTCCTGCGATGACGCAGCCCCTGGCACCGACCTGACTTGGCGGTCGAGCCGTCGGCTTGCCGCGCACGACGATCAGGTGTCGGATAGGTCGTCAGTGCCGGCTCGGCAGGCTCTCTCACGAGACTTTCGCAGGAAAGGGAACGCCATGAGTGTGTACCGCGTGACCGAGGTGATCGGGACCAGCACCCAATCGTGGGAGGACGCGGCCGCGACCGCGCTGAAGACCGCGCAAGGGTCCCTGCGTGACCTCAGAGTGGCCGAGGTCGTCAAGCAGGACATCCACCTCGACGAGTCGGGCGCGCTCACGTACCGGACGAAGCTGCAGATCTCGTTCAAGTACGAGACCGCCTGACCACGCAGAGCCCGACCTCCTCGACCCGAGGGATCGGGTTGTCGATCTCTGTCCGAAGCGGAACGCCCCGACACCGGACGGCTTGAGCCGGGCCGACCAACCGCGACTCCGGGACCGGACGTGTGCCGGATTCGCGACCCACTCTGCGATCCCGGCACACATCGGCCCCGGTGGGTCGCCGCCATACATTGGCTCCGGCGACCCACCGCAATCCGTGACGTGACTAGAAGCGGCGTGCGCACCGTTGCGCGGTGGTGAGCGGCCCGAGTTGCACTCGTTGCATCGGCGTCAGACCGGTCGGATCGTTCCCGTGCAACGCACGGATCCCAGGCCGCCGATTGCCAATCATGGTGTGTCGCGGACGGTCTCGCAGGAGCCGCCACTCGCCTCCACTCGGCCGCCGCCGTCGGCCGCGTCGGATCCCGGCGCAGCTGCTGCGGTGGACGGCCGCATCGTCGACCCCGACGACGGATGGCTCGAACTTCTTCCCGATCGCTGACGCACGACCGCCTACGAGAACCACGGCACAGCTCCCCGGACAGGACCGATCCGGCGCGCAGGGGCTACGCCTGCCGGCGACGGAACGATAGAGGCCATTTCGGTTAGGCCTTCATGTCGTAGCAAGAGCTGCTGTGAGGGTGCGGGCAATGAGGTCGGCGTAGCGGGCCGGCGTCCAGCCGCATTCGCGGGTCAGGCGCAGAAAGACGCTCTCGTCGGTCGCCAGAGCGTACATGGTGTCGGCGGCGTCTTGTTCGCTGATGCCGACGCCGAGGGCGCCCCGGCGGTTGAGCTCTGCGGCCAGCGCGCGGAGGTTGGCCCGGGTCGCTTCATGGGCGCGGTCGCGGTACTTCGCGAGTTCAGGATCGGTGGAGGCGGCGGATTCGCCGACCGCGATGATGGCGGCGGCGCGAATCATCAGCGTGGCGTTGAGCGTCGCGAATCGGGCGAAGAACTCCTCCACCGGTCCGGCGACCAGCGCACGCCAGTCAAGGCGCTCGGACAGCGGAGTGGGCGCCTCGTCGCCTTGGACGGTGAGTTGAATGACCTGCCGCAGTAACGTCGCTTTGGTCGCGAAGGCAAGGTACATCGTCTTTTCAGAGACTCCGGCCTGCGCGGCGATGGCTTTCATGCTCGTGCCGGCGTAGCCGTCGCGCAGGAACAGCGCTTCCGCCGCGGCCAGGATCGCCGTGCGGGTGGCCGCAGCCCGCTGATCGCGCTTTGGCGTCGAGTAACGCCGGCTCGACTTCGACGACGCCGACGATTCCTGTTGCTTCAACTCATATCTCCGGCTTGACTGGTGACCGCCCACATCACTACAGTACTACTGTAGCAATCATCGCCGCCATTCGCACGTCGGTGAGGTCGAACCGGCGGCTGACGACGACCATCCCGAACAAGGCGCCGACGACCTCTTCCGGAGTGCACGCCGAGCGACTGGATCGGCCAACACCGACGGAGGCGCCCGGTGCCCACCTCAGACCCACAGCCGCACGAGATCATCTGGACGCTCGCCAACGCCGTCGTCGCGTCGAGGGCCCTTCATGTCATCGCCGAACTCGGGGTGGCCGACCAGATCACCGACGAGCCCGTGAGTATCGACGAGCTGGCGGCTACGTGCAGCGCAGACCCCGACGGGCTCGACCGGGTGCTGCGCCTGTTGGCGGCGTACGGGATCTTCGAGGGATACGGCGAGGGCTACCGGCACACCGAGGCCTCCTGGCTTCTGCGTAGCGACCACCCGATGTCCATGCGCGCCTTCGCGCAGATGATGGGCTTGCCCGCCTTCCGCTCCACCTTTGACCGTCTCGATCACTCGGTCGTCACGGGGTTACCCGCCATGGGGCTCGTGGAGGACGGCGGCCTGTGGCCCTACCTCCAAAGGCATCCCCGTGAAGGGGAGGTATTCGGCCAAGCCATGACGGCCAAGGCCGCTGCCGACATCGCCGCCGTGCTCGGCGTTTATGACTTCGCCCAGTTCGACACGATCGCCGACGTCGGTGGCGGGCGCGGGCATCTCCTGCGTGCCGTGCTGAACGTCGTGCCCACGGCGAAAGGGATCCTGTTCGACCTTCCAGAGGTGACCGAGGCGCTCGATCTCGACTGGGACCGGCTGACCGCCAGGCCGGGCGACTTCTTCGTCGACCCGCTGCCGACCGCCGACGCCTACATCCTGATGGAGGTGATCCACGATTGGCCGGACGCAGAGGCC
Organism: uncultured Actinomycetota bacterium; assembly: GCA_963844455.1. Classification (GTDB taxonomy): domain Bacteria; phylum Actinomycetota; class Actinomycetes; order Mycobacteriales; family Nakamurellaceae; genus Nakamurella. The sequence continues at coordinate 37,036 of CAWJOH010000021.1, read as the reverse complement.
GTTGCGATCCTGAAAGCCGTCCGTCGTGCTGCCTCGCCCGGCGCTCGGCTGCTGATCATCGAGAACGTCCTCGATGGTGTCCGTGCCGACCCGCGGGGTCACACCCTCGACGTGATCATGCTGGCCGTCACCGGCGGGCGCGAGCGAACCGGACACCAGCTCGAAAAGCTTCTGGACGAGGCGGGCTTCGCCAACTCGACGGTGACCGACACCGCCGGCCCGCTGCGAGTCATGGAGGCTGTCGCGGAGTGACAGACAGCCCGGGCCTCAATGACCCCCGCACTGGACGCCGGCCCAGCGGCTGGAATCGAGATGGGCGAAGCGGCGCGGGTCGACGCGCTGATCGCTGAGATCGGTTTCTCCGGGAGATGCTCGGGGATCGGGCCCGTGAGGGTGTGCAGACCGGCGTGCTGCGTCAGTGTGGGGGTGGGGGCCGGCTCTCCTCCACGACCACCTCGCAGACCTACGACCACCTAAACGTCGACGAGCCGCGGGCCGGGCCACGGTGCGGCGCGGGGTGGTCCGCGCGGTGACCCGTCGTGATCGACAACTTCGGCGGCGCCGACGCAACCTGGGAATGGGTGAAGAAGTAAAAGGGGGCGTCTTCGGGCTCGGGATCGGCCGCCAGCAGCGCGGTCGCCGTCCGAGTGGGGGCTGTCCACCGGGCGAAATCGTGTACCGGCCGATGTACTCGGCGATCCCGAGGTTAGGCCGGAAGTGGGCGTATCCGCCCGGGCGGGCACCTCCCGGTTTGCTCGGATCCTGCCGGACCACCGCAGTCGAGGCAAAGGGAGCTGATGGAAGATGTCAGCAGTGACCCGATGCTGTCTGGGCACCGGTGGGGGTGGTCAGCGTGCGTTTTGTCGGTCGACGAACCGAGCTGCTCCGGTTAGGTCAGCGGTTGTCCGACCTGAGCGCCGGCCGGGGTGGGGTGGGTCTCATCGTCGGGGAGCCGGGTATCGGTAAGTCCGCTCTCGTCGAACAGTTCGGTGCACGGGCTGTCACGGCTGGCACACCGTTGCTTGTTGGTCGAGCGGCGGCGGATGAGGGAGTTCCGTCGTTTTGGCCGTGGCATAGAGCGCTGAGCGGGCCTGTGGCCGCGGCCTGCGGTCTGTCAGCGAGTTTGCTGGCGGTCGGTGCGGCCGCGGATGGCCCGGCGGCGGCTGCCCGCTTCGGCGCCGTCGTGCGCGCGTCCGAGGGGTTGCTGTCGGCGGCGAAAGCGTCGGGTTTGGTGGTCGTCCTGGAGGACTTGCACTGGGCTGACGACGCAACGCTGCAGCTTCTGCGGTACCTCGGAGGTGCCGACCTGTCCGCCTGCCCGCTGCTGATCGTCGGAACGTCTCGCGATCCCGTGCCGGCCGGGCTAGCCGGCGTGACGGGCGCCTGGATCCAGCGGCTGGAGCCGTTGACAGTCGCCGAGGTCACCCAGTACCTCGGCCAGGGTGTTCACCCGTCCTGGCCGCTGGCGGTGCATCGGCGCAGCGCCGGCAACCCGCTCTTCGTCAGCGAGCTCGGCCGTCTACTGGCGCCGGCGGACATGACCGAACCGACCGCTGGCGCTTGGAAGGTCCCGACCGACTTGGTGCAGTTGATCTCCGCACGGTTGAACCAGCTCCCTCACCGGTGTCGTGGGCTGCTGGACGGTGCGTCCGCGGCCGGTGAGGTTTTCGATCTGGCGGTGCTCGATGCCGACGAACAGGCGGTGACGGAGGCGGTCGCCGCCGGCGTACTGATCGAGGATCGATCCTCCGCGCAGCGGTTCCGGTGGTCTCATGTGGTCGTCCGTGACGCCTGGTACGACCGGCTGCCGAGGGATGATCGTCTCCGCTGGCATCGACGAATCGCCGACGAGCTGGGCCGCCGTGGAGTGGAGCAGATTTTCGAAGTGGCGGCGCACCGGCTCCGGTCGGTCGTGGACGAGCAGAGCCGGTGTGCCGCCATAGAGGCCTGTCAGTCCGCCGCCGCTGTGGCCACCCGCAGCCTGGATTTCACGGCTGCAGCTCATTGGCACACCCAGGCACTTCCCTTGCTCGGCGATGACACCGACCGGGCGCGGACGCTCCTGGCCGTCGGCCGGGCGCACTACCACAATGGGCTGCTGACAGAGGCGTTGCAAGACTGTCAAGACGCCGCGAACCTCGCCGAAACGATCGGCGACGTCGATCTTCTCGTCGAGGCGGCGGTCGTCGTGCGAGGAGTCGGCGGCGTCCCGTTGGAGTCGGTCATCGCCCTGTGCGAGCGTGCCCGGGCCGCGCTGGGCGACGAGGAATCCGCCCGGCAGGCGCGGGTGCTCGCCCAACACGCCAGCCTGCTCGCCGACGCGTTGAACATTCACGCGGCCGGGCCGCTTTCCGAGCGGGCTATGGCGATGGCCGAGCGATCCGACGACCCGGACGCCCTGCTCGGCGCGATCCACGCGAGGCACGAGGTGATCGGCGGCCTGGACGGCGTGGGTGATCGACTCGCGTTGGGCGCCCGGCAGCTCCAATTGGCCTCGTCGGGTGATCGACCCGACGCCGCCTTGTGGGGTCACCTGTGGCGGATCGACGCACACCTGCAGCTGGGCGCGGTCGGCGAGCTGCTGGTGGAACTGTTCGACCTCGCGGCCCTGGTCAAGAGGATCGGCTGGCCGCTGGCCAACTGGCACCTGCTGCGGGCGCGGGCGACCAGGGCGGTGCAGACGGGCCGGTTCGACGAGGCCGACCGGCTCGCGCTCAGCGCCCGCGACGTCGCGGACCGGACCCAGGACTACGCAGCGCAGGTGCAATCGGACCTCGTCCTGCTCGAGCTGTCCACCCTGACCGGTCGCTACCACCACCCTGTCCGGGAGGTTCCGTGGTCCACATCCGGCGCCCAATGGATGCCCGTGTCCGACGCCACCTACGGCTGGCACGAGCTGCAGGCCGGGAACATCGACGCGGCCAAGGAGATGTACGCGCGGGTCCGCCCGCAGTTGGCCACCCTGCCGGTCAATGCCAGGTGGATGCCAACGGTGATGCGCTCCGCAGAACTGGCCGTCGCCTTCCACGACACGGAGACTGCCGAGCTGACCTACCGGCTGCTGCTGCCCTACAGGCGTTATTTCGGTGGCCAATCGGCCGCCTACCTCGGCGCCATTCCCCGAACGTTGGGCACCCTGGCCAGCGCCATCGGCGACCACACCGCGGCCGACACGCACGGAGCCGACGCCATCACCATGGAGCGCCGGACCGGCGCCGAACCGTTCCTCGTTCACGCCCAACTGGCCCACGCACGGAGCCTTCTCGCCCGAGGTCGCCCGGGTGATCGGACCCGCGCGCTGCAGCTGATCGAGGACGCCCGGTCCGGTGCTCGCCGGTTGAACATGCGTCCAGCCCTGGCCGCCGCCACCTCGCTCGCCGGTGAGGTCACCGGCACGACCACCGGGCCCGCATCCCTGACAAGACGGGAACGGCAAATCGCTGGGCTCCTCGCCGCCGGCCTGTCCAACCGGGACATCGCGAACCAGCTGTTCCTCTCCGAACGCACCGTCGAGGCGCACCTGCACAACCTGCTCGCCAAGCTCGGACTCAAGAACCGCACCCAGATCGCGGCCTGGGCCCTGCGCGCCGGCTTACCCGTCCAGAAACTTTGAACGTAGCCGGGGACACGCCCGCCCGGAAAAGATGACCGAACTAGGTGGAAACACCGACGTCGCCCCGCACCGATCCGGTCCAGCCTGGGAGAACCAACACTGGCCGAGCCTGCGAGGACACCCCATGACGACTCCACCCATCGACCCCACCAGAATTTTCCAACTCGGTGAAGGCTTCATGGCCTCCAAAACCCTGCTCTCAGCGATCGAGATCGACCTCTTCACCGTCCTCGGGAACGATCGGATGACCGGCCCGCAGATCGGCGAGAAGCTCGGACTACATCCCCGGGCCATCCCCGACTTCCCGGACACCCTGGTCGCGTTGGGCATGCTCGACCGGGACGACGAACCAGACCCCAGGTACCGCAACACCACCGAGACCGCGGCATACCTGGACCGGTCGAGCCCCACCTACCTGGGCGGCGTCCTGGAGATGTGCAACTCGCGCCTGTACGGATTCTGGGGCGATCTGACCGAAGCACTACAGACCGGCGCACCGCAAAATGAAATCAAACACACGGGCCAACCCATGTTCGCCGAGCTCTACAGCGACCCGAAACGGCTCCAGCAGTTCATGAACGCGATGACCGGCGCCTCCATGACCGGGTTCCACGCCCTCGCGGAGACATTCGACTTCACCAGCTACCACACCGTCTGCGACCTGGGAGGCGCCACCGGGCAACTCTCCGTCATCCTCGCCGCCCGCCACCCCCACCTGCGCTGCACCACCTTTGACCTCCCGGCCGTGGAACCCCTCGCCCAGCAGACGATCAACACAGCAAGGCTCGGCGACCGCGTCAGAACCGCCAGCGGCGACTTCTTCGTCGACCCCATTCCCGAGGCAGACGTCATCACCATGGGAATGATCCTGCACGACCACAATCTCGACCGGAAGAAGGAACTCATCCAAGCCGCCTACGACGCGCTCACCCCCGGCGGCGCACTCATCAGCATCGAAGCGTTCATCGACGACGCCCGACGCACCGACACCTTCGCACTCCTGATGTCCCTCAACATGCTCATCGAATTCGGCGACGGCTTCGGCTTCACCGGCAAAGACTTCACCGAATGGTGCACCGATGCCGGATTCAGCGAAACCACCATCACCCCCCTCGCCGGATGGGCCTCCGCCGGCATCGCCCGCAAATAGGTGCCGACCGGTTTGCAACCGCGCCCGCGCCCGCAGGTCTCGCGCACAGTCACCACCCGACCTGTCATCCGACGCTGCCGCCTTCAAGGCCGCACACCGGTCGCTCGACCCAGCGAACCGATCAAGTCCTGATCCCAGTAATCAGCACGCAGCCGCCCCTTTGGTCCCAAGCCCGGCCTGTAGCACTCTGCGCAAACCCTCGACCGCAGCCCGCCGCCAACGATTTCGTCAAGATCATTTCAGTGCACAGTTCTGGCACCTCGCGGGCGCCCGCCGGGAGTGTCAGACCGCCGGACACTCCCCCGATTTTGGACGGGTCCGCGGCTGGTTGAGGTTCCGTTGACCGGCGGGCGGGTGTAGGACCGGGTGGTGGACCGTGTCGAGGTCGACGGGCTGGGCATCGCTTTCCGCCGTGCCGGTGCCGGGCCTTCGCTGCTGCTGCTGCACGGAGCGTTCTCCGACAGCCGGGAGTGGGGACGGCAGTGGGCTGCCTTCTGCGAGGAGTACACGGTGGTGGCGTGGGACGCGCCCGGGTGCGGGGACTCCGACGACCTGCCGGCCGAACCGTTCGGCCTGGACCGGTGGGCCGACACCCTGGCCGGGTTCCTCCGCGCCGTGGGTGTGGAACGCCCCCATGTGCTGGGCCTGTCGTTGGGCAGCGTGCTGGCCCTGGGCCTGCACGCTCGACATCCGCAGTGCACGCGGTCTCTGGTGCTGGCCTCGGCTTACGCCGGGTGGGCGGGATCGCTGCCGCCCGCGCAGGTGCAACAGCGGATTCGCCAGACCCTGCGGGACCTGGAGCGTCCCCCCGAGGACGTCGCCCGGGACTTCGTGGCGACCCTGTTCCCGCCCGACGCTCCAGCGGCGCTGGTCCACGAGCAGATCGCGATCATCACCCAGTCCCGCCCGGCAACGACGCGGGCGCTGATCCGCGATCTGGGACCGGTCGACCTGCGACCGGTCCTGCCCCACGTCACCGTGCCCACGTTGCTGCTCTACGGCGGCGCGGACGTCCGCGCCCCGACCCCGGTCGCGCAGGCGCTGCACACCGCGATTCCCGGATCGGTGCTCGTCGAGCTACCAGGGCTCGGCCACTGCGGACACCTCCAGGCACCCGAGCAGTGGAACCACGCCGTCCTGACCTTCCTGCGCCGGCAGGCGTGACACCACCGAATCACGGACGACCGTGGGCCGCCCGGCCACGACACCTGTTTCGTGGACGACGAACTCGTCGTCGCCATCGACCGACAGAGCGACTCGGTCCACGTCGAAGATTGCCGGACCGCTGACGCTCTCCGGGACGACCAACGCCTGCTCGGTACCGGCGTACTCGAACGCCGGCGTGACCGGAGCCGCAGCCGCCTTGATCGACGCCGCCCCGGCGGCCGGCGCGAGCGGCAGCATCACGGCGATGGCGAGCGCGAGCACCGGCCATCGGGGTCGCAGGACGTTCCGCGGTAGCCCCAGCGGTCCTCCCCCGCGACCTTCCCCGGGGTGACGCCGGACGCGACCGTCGAGCGGGCGGTGGTGTCTTGCCGCGTTCTCATGCTTCTCGGGCGAGCCGGGTCCGCGCCAGGAGTGGGATCGTCACCCCGGAACGTTGGGATTCGGCTGCGGCGGAGTGTGACGGATGACGGCTCACGGAGCGCGGAACGATCGCCCTGCGGATCTGGCTGCGGCCGATCCCTCCAGACGAGCCATGCAGGCCGGCCCGTCAGCGGGACACGGCCACTCGACCTCCGACCGGCCGGGACCACACCGGGACGCATTCGAGGACGTCCTCGGAGCCGTGTACCTGCCCGCTTCCGCATCCTCGGTCACGAGTCTTGCCCTCACCCGCCGGCAGGGGGGCTCGAGGTGCGACGACGGTCGTTGATCCTGATGGCATCCCTCGTCGTGATCGCCTGGGTGCTGCCGATGCCCGGGTCGGCGGCCGCATTCGGAACGATCGAGGGCGGCGGCCAACATCGCGCGCATGAACGCATCACTCGCGCCGCCCTGGCCTGCGCCAGCGCGACAGGCCCGGCGTCGAACTGTTTCGAGCCGAGGTCCATGGACCTGCTGGCCGGACGTGATCCGTATTTCGGCGGCGTGGGAGCGCCCGATAGTGACGAGATCTCGAATCCGGCCGCCCATTGCGATAATGCCGACTTCCTCGAGGCTGACTATCCTCGAAGTCGCGATCAGGCGACCGCCGCACTCATGGAGTGCGTGAGCCATCTACGCGTTCGATTCCAACAAGGCACCGACAGCGCGGCGGACCTGCTCGATGGCGAGGGTCACGTGATTCCGGCGGAGGTCGTCCTCGAACCAGCGGACTGCAGGCTTTTCGAAGATCTGGACGACGGGGCAAAGTGCGCCTCGCTCGAGGGACTCGGACGGGTTCTGCATGGGGTGCAGGACTTCTACGCGCACAGCAACTGGGCCGACGAAGCGGACTCGAGCCGTCCGATCGGAGACGGCAACCCTCCTGGCCTGAACCTGCCGGGCCCGAGTCCCGTGCTCGACCTCCGCAGCGATGGCACTCCCAGCGTCCCGGCCGAACTCGCGACCGGTTGCTACGTGCTGAGGGACGAGGTGCCCGGCGTCGGTGAGTGCACCCTGCGGGTGACACATGCAGCCCTCAACAAGGACAACGGGCTGATCGACCCGGAAACCGGCGACGTCACCGACCCGACAACGCCACGCGGCATGGTCAAGGAGAACTTCCAGAAGGCTGTGACGGGAGCCATCAGTGAGACCCAGCGACAGTGGCAGGATTTCCAGGCGGCCCTGACCCAACGGTACGGCGAGGAAAAGGGTGCACTGATGGTCTGCGCCCTGACCCATGACGACCCGGTCGATGACTGCGGCGACCGCACGTCAGCCGCCGTCATCATCGGCTTGCTCGCCGTCGGCATCGTCCTGGTGGGTGCAACGCTGGTGATCGTGCGCCGCCGCCGCCGGGCCAGGTCGGGCGATCCGGACGCACCACGCCCATCTCGCTGATCGTCCTGGTCCTGGTCGCACTCGCGGCAACCCGGCGACTGCCACTGGGTCCGGACGGGTGAGCTGGTCCGATCGACGTGCGGCCGGTCCGGGAACGGCAGGACCGAACGACGCAGATCCTTCGACGACACCGGACCGGGTCCGCCGCGCGGCCGGCAACGCCACCGGGGAGCCGATTCGTTTCCCACTCGGCTTGTGACGCGCCTGCGCGGCCCTGGTGAGACGATCAGCCTGCGCGGGACGCTCGAACTCGGCCCCCGCGGCGATCGCCGCGCCGCACGTGGGTCGGCCGCGCGACACCGTCGGCAGCGGGCACGGATTGGAAAGGGGTGGCGGTGACCAAGGGGATGGTGCTGGTGCCGGGCGGCTCGTTCGTGATGGGCAGCCTCGACTTCTATCCGGAGGAACGTCCGTTGCGCCGCGCCGAGGCCGCGGACCTGTGGTTCGACGAGCATCCGGTGACCAACGCCCAGTTCCGCCGGTTCATCGCCGATACGGGTCATGTGACGATCGCGGAACAGGCGCCCGACCCCGACGACTTTCCGGGCGCGGATCCGGAGGTTCTGGTGCCGGGGTCCCAGGTGTTCGTCGGGACCTCGGGCCCGGTGCCGTTGGATGATTGGATGCGTTGGTGGGACTGGGTTCCCGGGGCGGACTGGCGGCATCCCGAGGGACCTGGCAGCACGCTGCACGGTCGGGACCTTCACCCGGTCGTGCACGTCGGCTTCGAGGATGCAACCGCATACGCCCGGTGGGCCGGGAAGGCATTGCCGACCGAAGTGGAATGGGAGCACGCCGCCAGGGGTGGGCTGGATGGCGCCACCTACTCGTGGGGTGCGGAATTCATGCCTGGCGGCAGGATCATGGCCAACACGTGGCACGGTCGGTTCCCGTTCGAGAACACCGAGCCGCACGGCTACCGGCGCACCTCGCCGGTGAAACGGTTCCCGCCCAACGGCTTCGGCCTGTTCGACGTGGCGGGAAACGTCTGGGAGTGGACCAGCAGCCCGTGGGCGCAGACGCACGCGGATCCCGGCACGACACACGAGCCGTCTTGCTGCGCGCCGACCCAGGCGCTGACCGAGGCGGACCGGCGGGTCACGAAGGGCGGCTCCCATCTGTGCGCGCCGTCCTACTGTCATCGCTACCGGCCGGCCGCTCGGCAGGCGCACGGCGTGCGCAGCACCACCGGACACCTGGGGTTCCGCTGCTGCCGCAGCGCCTGATCAGTGGTTGACCGGACATGCCGTGTGAGGTCGAGCTGTCCGACGCCGCGCGGAATCTCGGACGGCGCTGGAGCCGACGCTGGTATCGCTTGCACTGGACGAAGACGGGAAAGCTCAGCAGGGACAGTCGGTAGATCCCGAGTCCGTCGATCCTCCGTCCCCGGATCGGCCGGTGACGTTGATGCTGATGAAGTCGGCTTCGCGCAGGAGCCGCTGAGCGAGCCGCTCGAAGGTGCCGGGGTGCATCTCCGGGATTGCGTCGCGAGAAGCGTGTCCTTCGAGGTCTGCTCCGAGTTCGGCTGTGTCGGAGGTGATTTCGTCGTCTCCGGCGCCGGATGCTGGCGTCCTGCGGCCGAGCGACTGTTGCCGGCGGCCTCGCGTCGCGGCGCGCCAGCGTCTGACCATCTCCTCGCGACCCGGATCATCTCCGCCAGCGAGGAGGTCATCTCCCTGGTCGGTGAGAGGCCACGCCCGTGATCATCAGCCGTCAGGGGCGGTGGTCAGCTCGCGGCGTAGGGCGCGGAGGGCGAACCACTCCGCGGCGGACAACCACAGGAAGCCGGGGTGCCGGAGGTTCGGAATGATTTCAGGGCCGGTCTGGACGACAGTCACCTCCGCTCCCCATGTCTGCAGGTCCGCGGACTCACGGAAGGCGATCCGGTTGTCGATGTACAGGTCGTAGAACAGGCGCCATCGGTCCCCCGGTAGCGCCACCAGCTCAGGGCCTTCCACGGCGCCGCCCAGGTCGAGAATCTGGTCGATGGCCCACGGCCCGAATGGGCTGGTGGCGCGTGCCCGCATGACCCTCGCAGCGTTCCTCGTCCTTCACGTACATGACGAGGGCTCCGTCGGGTAGCCGGCTCACCTGGGCGTCGATCACCTTGCCGGTTGGCGCGCTGGGGTTGGTGGTGCGAGTGAGGCCGCGCGCGAGTTGCGGCGCTCCCCATGACGTCATTGAATTGTCGTTGGCGCGGCGCGCGTAGATGTCGAACTGCGTGGTGGACTCGACACGGACGGGCTGCGTGCTGACGGCGTAGTACAGGTAGACGGAGCCGTCCGCGTCGACGAGGAACTCAGGCGCCCACGCTCGGTAGGCGCCGGGCACGTCCGCAGGAAGGTCCATGACGTGCCGCCACGTGACCAGGTCATCGGACACGTGCAGCTGCACGTGCGTGGCGGTCCCCAGGTAGTCGTTCTTCAGAGGCCGGGTGGCGACAAGCCAGTAGCGGCCCAAGTGGCGCGTGATGGACGGGTCGCGAACCCCGAACTGCGGGTTCGGGTGGTGGATCGGGGGTACACGCGGGAAGCGGAGTGAGGTATCGCATGGATTCGCCGCCCAGCTCGAAGGCGCGGACCTCCATCACGCTGTTGGCGAAGCCGAAGCCGATGAGCCTGGGGCCTTCGACAGTGCGGCAGGCCAGGAGTGTGTGGCGGGCGTTGGTGGTGGAGATGGAGAAGACGCAGACCTGGTTGCTGCCGGCAGCCAGCGGGACGGTCTCGGAGAAGCCGTGCTGGCCGGTGACACCGAAGGCGGCGTTCACGTCAGCCCTGGGCTCGGCGGCGATGCGGGCGTAGCCGATGCTGCCGACATAGATGTGCACCGGGGTGGACACCGAGGTGGCGTTCGGATCGAGCGTCCAACCGCTCACGGTGACCTGCCTGCCATCCACGGAGCTGGACACCGCGTCCAACGAACCTAGCGCGGGCCGAGGGTGGCCTTCGACGGTGCGGCAGCCCAGGAGTGTGTGGCCGGCGTTGGTGGTCGAGATGGCGAAGACGCAGACCTGGTTGCTGCCGGCAGCCAGCGGGACGGTCTCGGAGAAGCCGTGCTGGCCGGTGACACCGAAGGCGGCGTTCACGTCAGCCCTGGGCTCGTCGGCGATGCGGGCGTAGCCGATGCTGCCGACGTAGATGTGCACCGGGGTGGACACCGAGGTGGCGTTCGGATCGAGCGTCCAACCGCTCACGGTGACCTGCCTGCCATCCAACGAGCTGGACACCGCGTCCAACGAACCTTGTGCGGGCCGAGGGCCTTCGACGGTGCGGCAGGCCAGGAGTGTGTGGCGGGCGTTGGTGGTGGAGATGGAGAAGACGCAGACCTGGTTGCTGCCGGCAGCCAGCGGGACGGTCTCGGAGAAGCCGTGCTGGCCGGTGACACCGAAGGCGGCGTTCACGTCAGCCCTGGGCTCGGCGGCGATGCGGGCGTAGCCGATGCTGCCGACATAGATGTGCACCGGGGTGGACACCGAGGTGGCGTTCGGATCGAGCGTCCAGCCGCTCACGGTGACCTGCCTGCCATCCACGGAGCTGGACACCGCGTCCAACGAACCTAGCGCGGGCCGAGGGTGGCCTTCGACAGTGCGGCAGCCCAGGAGTGTGTGGCCGGCGTTGGTGGTCGAGATGGAGAAGACGCAGACCTGGTTGCTGCCGGCAGCCAGCGGGACGGTCTCGGAGAAGCCGTGCTGGCCGGTGACACCGAAGGCGGCGTTCACGTCAGCCCTGGGCTCGGCGGCGATGCGGGCGTAGCCGATGCTGCCGACATAGATGTGCACCGGGGTGGACACCGAGGTGGCGTTCGGATCGAGCGTCCAACCGCTCACGGTGACCTGCCTGCCATCCAACGGAGCTGGACACCGCGTCCAACGAACCTTGTGCGGCCGTCGCAGCGCCTGCGGTGGCTGGTGAGACGAGCAACCCCACCACGGCGAGCGCCCAGATGGCGACAATCGCGATCGGCTTGCGCATGGGGACCTCAGATATTCCGCGCGCGGATGGCGCACAATTGCGCCACCTGGACAGTCGCCCAAGCAGCCAGATGGGGCTCTTGCACGCCGAGCGGTGACTCGATTGTTCGCATCGGTCGCGTCACCGTCGCCTTCTCTCTCGGTTTCCGCGGGACGGGACGTCGCGCAGTTTCTGGGCAGCACCGGCAGCACGGATCCACGATCGCCCGCTCCGATGGGTGGGAGCTGGCCAACAATCTCGCACTGGCCGGTCGGTCAACCGCAGGCACGCCCGACGTGGGTTCCAAGGGGTCGACGGTTCGGGAGCTGGACCCGAACCGAGTGAAGGATGTTCAGACTGGCATTGGCTCCCGTGTGTCAGTCGTCGTCTACGTGACGGGTCTCGTTGCCGACCGCCCAACGAAACCCGAAGGGGCGGAAGTCATCGCGCGCACCGTGGGTCCCGTTAGACCCGTCCGTAACGCAGTCCGGTGAAGGGGCCCTATTCGGACAGGGCGCCGTCTCTGCCGCCTCTGCCACAGTCCTGGGATCCACTCGCTGATCACGATACTTCCGGAATAGTCGAGTTCGTCGACCAGCTCGAACGACATCCTGCCATCACCGCCAGCCACCTCGAGAGTTTCCTCGGCTTGCACGTCGATGAAAGGGCGAATGGCATTCCACCGATAGTGCGAGTGCATGTCCTCGGTACCGAAGCTGGATCCGAAATATCGGACGATCATCGATCACTAACTTGCTCGATCCAAGCGGCATGGGCGAGACACTATCAAAGACATGAGCCAGGACTATCGGCTTTGGCGAGCGCGGCGGCCGAATTCTCCCGCCGAGGCAAAGAACTTATTTCTGCTACCGAATGGAGCCGGACACGAAAGGCTCCCTCTGAGTTCCCTGGACCAGGATGTCCCGGGGTAGGCCACCGGCTCTGCCGAAAGGGCTGCGCATCGGAAGCCAGCGCGAGTTCGGGCTCCACGCGGACCCGAGCGCCATGGGTCACTGCCGCTGATCGATCTGCCGCTGCGCGTCGGCGAGCAGTCGGGTGATGGCGGCGCCGAGTCGCACATCGGCGTCGGGTCGTCGGCGCGTGACGGCCGCCGCGACGAGTTCGCTCGCCGCGGTCGCGTAGATGTCGATGATCCGGTCCTCCGGGCGCTGCGGCATCGGCGCCAGCCCGGCGTCACCCCACAGCGTGCAGTCGAACGACGCGGCCGCGGGCGGGGCGAACTGGCTGAGTACGGCCGTGCTCGTCGACCCGGACTCGTGCCGCACCACCAGAGTGACGAGATCGTCGTCGCCGGCGACTGCGCGGATCGCCGCCACCGGTCCCAGCGCTGCGATCAGCGTGGACAGCGCGTGCGGGCCGGTGTCCCACAACGCCCCCCGCTCCCGCCGCCACGCCGAGCCGCCGAACGGGTTGTCCGGGGCCTGCAGTGTGCTGAGCCAGCGGTACCACGCGCCGCGCCAGCCGGGCGTTTCCCGAACCCGGTCGAACCACGCCCTCGAGGTGTCAACGAACCGGTCGGTGAAGAACACCACCGACGCGACGCCGCTCGCCTCGACCGCCGATTCCAGCGCGTCGGCGGACGCGACGTCCAGCGCGATCGGCTTGTCGAGCAGAAGGTGCTTCCCGGCGCGGGCGGCCTGCGTGGCCATTGTCGCCTGCACGATCGGCGGCACGGCGAACGCCACCGCCTCGACGTCGGCCAGCAGGGCGTCGAATTCGGCATACGACGCGGCCTCCAGGCGCCCGGCGACGGTGGCCGCCTTGGTGGCGTCGCGGCCCCACACGCCCACCAGTTCCACGTCCGGGCAGGCCAGCAGACCCGGACCGTGCGCGATGCTTGCCCAGGGACCCGTCCCGACCAGCCCGAATCGCATCGCAGCCCCTTCTCGACATCCGGGGCGAGTTTAGGCCCGCAGATCGACCGCGGCCCGCCGGTGACGTCCCCTCTCCTTGCCGACCAGGTGAGGTCATGGCGACCCGTGATACCGGCCCGGTCATGGTCGACCGTTGGTGCTGCACATACCCGGTCACACGGACGATCGCGGGTGCCCCGCCCTGACGCTCGGTCCGATGAGCTCGATCGGCACGACCACGGGGCCGGACGGCACGCAACACGACAGATCGGTCCGACACGCCGCAGGCGGCGGTGACGCCTCCAGCGCCGCCCGGACCCGGTCGAGCCCGGCCGCGAACTCCTGGAGTTCGTCGATGCGCTTGGCGATCTCCGCCTGCTTGTCGTCGATCAGGCTTCGTACGCGCTGTTGGGTGGCCTGGCAATCCACCCCGCCCCAGACGGGCAGGAGCTGCGAAACCTGTTCACAGCTCAGGCCCATCGTGCGGGCCCGATGCACGAACAGCAGCAGCGTCTCCGAGTCTGTCCCGTAGTCGCGGTAACCCGAACCGGTTCGCTCCGGTCGTCCGAGTAGCCCGATCCGCTCGTAATAGCGGACCGTCGACGTCGGCACTCCAACCCGCTCGGCCAACTCCGATATCCGCACCCTGCCACGGTAGACCCGACACCGGGGTTCCAGGCCAACGCTTGACCTTGCACTCGAGTTCAAGGTCTACCGTCGCGACAACCCGCATTCCGTCCCGACCAAGAGGAGCACGACATGGGCACCTTCACTCGCGAGAACACCGAAGTCGCCGTGAACATCGAGGGCTTCGGTGAGCAGCACCGCGCGCTGGCGGGCGGGATGGTGATCGCGCTCGAACGGTGGACCGCCGGCCTGGACACCTCCGAGATGTTCGCCGGACTTCCCGAGGGCGCCTGCCAGGAACCACACTTCGGCTACATGCTCCACGGCTCAGCGACGGTGCGTTACACCGACGGTGCCTCCGAGACCCTGAGTGCCGGCGATGCCTACTACCTCAAGCCGGGCCACAACGTGCGCATCGACCAGAACGCCGAGTTCGTCGAATTCACCCGCGCCGACGACGCACCCGGAATCAACACGGTGCAGGTCTGAGGCAGATCCGTACAACGACCGACCGCAGCAGGTGCAGATGGCGGTCGCCACGTCGGCGTCCTGGGACACCGCCCGGATCACCGGCTCGGCCTGCCCGAAGACCTCTCCTCTGCGAGGGGGTTGATGCTCACGTCGATCCGGTCGAGCCTGGGTGCCGTTGACCCAGGATGGTCAGCGGGTGGATTGGAACAGTTCGATCGGGTTGCCTGCCGGGTCGTCGAGCAGGACCTGCTTGCCGCCGACGCCGGTGACGATGTCGTTGCGGAACCGAGTCCCGACGTCACGCAGCCGGTCGACTTCTGCTTCGAGGTTCTCGACCGGCAGGGAGATCCGGTTCCAGCCGCCCGGTTCGGGTCGGCGACCGTCGGGCATGGCCTGTGCGCCGCCGCCCGGCCCGTCGGGCGCCGACAGCGCCAGCCGCAGCGCGTCGCGGGCGAGGAGCGCGAAGCCGGGTGCCGGGTGCGCCACGACGGTGAATCCGAGGTGGGTGGTGTAGAAGTCGATCGCTGCGTCGACGTCGTCGACGATGTAGCGGACCAGGACGGTGTCGTTGTCGGTCATGCGGGCTCACCTTTCTCCGTCGTGATTATGGCGCTGACCCGTGCGGGTGATCCAGCGGTCACCTGTGCGATCGTCGGCGCTTGGACCGGCCCCGATCCCACCGCGTCCATCGCCGTCGGCGACGTCGCCGACCGTCCGGCCAGACCGGCCCGGGCCGGCGCAACGCCCGGACACCTCGGACTTCGACGGCATGCCTGAACCTGGCCTGAGGGCAGAGGTTGCAGTTGTCAGGGTCGCGGGCCGGCGGTGCTGGCTCGGACGACGAGTCGGGTGGGCAGAAGCCGCTGGGCGTTGTCGTCCCAGTGTGTGTCGGTGGGTTGCAAGTCGGGGTCGGCGCGAACGGCGGCGAGCAGTAACGCGGCGGCGACCTGGCCCTTCTCGGTCGGATCCTGCCTGACCGTGGTCAGGGACGGCCGCAGGTTCACAGCCATCGGGCTGTCGTCGAAGCCGACGATCGAGAGGTCTTCAGGGACCCGCATGTCGCGGTCGTGCGCCGCGGCGAGAACCCCGTGGGCGAACCGGTCGGAGTAACACAGCACCCCGGTGATCCCCGGATCTACGTCCAGCATCGCGTTCAGCGCCGCGTAACCGTCCGACTCGGGCTGGTAGGGCATCTTGGGCTGCTTGACCAGGATCGGCTCGACCCCTGCGTCGTGACACGCCTGCAGCCAGCCCTTGATGCGCTGACGGGCGATGTATACCTCGTCGGCCGCGGGCTCGGAGAAAGGATCGTCCTGCACGCCGAACGGTTCGGTCAGGCCGATGGTGACGATGCCGATCCGTCGGTGACCCAACTGCAGGAGGTGCTCCGCGGCCTGTCGGGCACCGCCGTAGTCGTCGATGTTGACCGACGGGATCCCGGTGATGGGCTCTTGGTCCAGCAGAACCAGCGGCAGGCCCCGCCGGCGCAGCCACCGCAGGGAGTCCGCGTCGTAGCGGTATGTGAACACCAACGTGGCGTCCATCGGCACGTCTCGAGCCGGTACCCGCCCTGCCACCTCTTCCTGCGTCGACAGTAGAGCCAGCGACAGCCCCGACCCGGTCAGCCCGTCGGCGATACCCCCCAGGAAGGCCGAGCTGACTTCGTCAGCGAACACGTCCCGCAACCGGGACGTGACCAAGATGCCGACGACCCCGGTCGAACCCCGGGCGAAGGCCCGGGCCGCCGGGTCAGGACCGGCATACCCCAACTCCTCGGCGACAGCCAGGATCCGCCCGCGCAGCTCTGCGGACAGCCGCGACGGCCTGGAGAACGCGTTGGACACCGTCATCCGGCTCACTCCGACGGCGTCGGCGACCGTCTGCAACGTCACGCGCACCACCTCGCCCACTCCCCTTTCTCCTGTCACACCCTGCATGACGTAACCCACAGACAGTGAACACCCCCGATGGTTGACCGGTAAACCCGCCGTGCCGTACGGTTCTGACATCACCGCGGTATACCGGTAAACTTGCCGGGCGGGCCGCTCACCGGAAGAGGAACTGCAGATGGTCGAGTCCGTCCGATCCGGGGACGCCGCGGCAGTAGTGCCGTCGAGCACGACGTCGGCGCGCGTCACCGCGGCTCGACACGCCACCGCGGTCGCGTTCGTCGGCTCCGGTGTCGTGTTCGCCAGCTGGGTGAGCCGCATCCCCCAGGTCCGCCATGAGTTGCAGCTGACCGCAGCCGATCTGGGCGTCGTGCTGCTGGCGCTGGCCGTCGGGTCTCTGCTGGCGCTCCCCGCCGCCGCGGTGTTGATCCGCCGGTTCAGCACCCGCGTGGTCGTCTCCGCGATGACACTGGTGACCGCCGGCGCTTTGACGATGATCGGGGTGGGTTACCACGCCGGGACTGCGCCGGTCGTCCTCGGGTTGTTCCTGATGGGATTCGGGCTGGCCGCGTCGAACGTGGCCATGAACGTTCAGGCCGCCGCCGTGGAGCGGCGCGCCGGCCGGGCGATCATGCCCCGATTTCACGCCGGCTACAGCATCGGAACGGTCGGCAGCGCACTCCTGGGCGCCGCGCTGATCGCGATCGGTGTGCCCGTGACCGCGCACTTGACGGTCGTCGCCGTCCTGGCGGCTGTGGCCGTCCCCGTCGCGGCCCGAGCGTTCCTACCCGACCACACCGACCCGGCCGCCGAACGCGCGGGGCGACCGGCAGGAAGCGACCGCCCCCGTCGGCGGCTGGACCGGCGGACGCTGCTCATCGGGGTGGTGGTCCTCGCGTTCGCGTTCGCCGAAGGCGCCGGCAACGACTGGATCGCGGTCACACTCGTCGACGACCATCACGCCTCGGCCGCAGTCGCCACGCTCGGGTACGCAGCCTTCCTGACCACCATGACCCTCGGGCGGTGGACCGGCTCCAGACTGCTCGATCGTTACGGCCGGGTCGCCACGATCCGCGGTCTGGCCGTGCTCGCCCTCATCGGAATGCTGCTGTTCGTCCTCAGCCCGTGGCCGGGCCTGGCCTTCGCCGGTGTCCTGCTCTGGGGACTGGGCGCCTGCCTGGGATATCCCGTGGGACTCAGCGCCGCCGCGGACGACCCTCGCCACGCCGCCCACCGGGTCAGCATGGTCTCCGGCATCGGCCAGCTCGCGTTCCTGGCCGGCCCGCCGTTGATCGGCCTCCTGGCATCCCTGGGCACCATCCAGCACGCACTCATCGTCGTGCCTGTCCTCGTCGCCTTCGCCGTCCTGGCCACCCGTGCACTGACACCCACTCGAGCGGACCACCGCGTACTCGCCTCCGCCTGAACCGGCACACCTCGCCGAGACTGCCGTCCTCCTCCCCGACCCATCAAGGAGACTCTCGTGAAGAACGCACATCTGGGTGACCTCGAGGTCTCCCGCATCGGCCTCGGCGCGATGACCATGGCCGGCACCTACACCACGGAGGGCGCCATCGACGACGCCGAATCGATCCGCACCATCCACCGCGCCTTGGACCTCGGCGTCACCCATATCGACACCGCCGAGGTCTACGGGCCTTTCCACAGCGAGGAGGTCGTCGGCCGCGCCGTGAAGGGCCGCCGCGACCAGGTCGTCATCGCCACCAAGTTCGGTCTGGTGTCCCACGCCGGCGGCGGCCCGGGGGTCGCCGACAGCAGCCCGGCGAACGTGAAGACCGCCGTCGAGGGGTCGCTGCGGCGGCTCGGCGTCGACCACATCGACCTCTACTACCAACACCGCGTCGACCCAGACACCCCGATCGAGGACACCGCTGCTGCTGTCGCGGAGCTCGTCGCCGCAGGGAAGGTCCGCCACTTCGGGCTGTCCGAGGCAGCACCGAACACCATCCGCCGCGCCCACGCGGTGCACACCGTGTCGGCGCTGCAAACCGAGTACTCACTGTGGACCCGCGACGTCGAGGACGAGATCCTGCCGCTGCTGCGCGAGCTCGGCATCGGTCTCGTTCCCTACTCCCCGCTGGGCCACGGCCTGCTGACCGGGCAGATCCGCACCGTCGACGACTTCGCCGATGACGACTGGCGCAAGACGAACCCCCGGTTCACCGGTGAGAACTTCACCCGCAACCTGGCCATCGTCGACGAGGTACGGGCGATCGGCGCCGAAAACGGCGCTACCCCCGCGCAGACCGCTCTCGCCTGGCTCCTGACCCGCGGTTCCGACATCGCACCCATCCCCGGAACCCGCCGAGTCGCCCGCGTCGAGGAGAACACCGCTGCCGACAGCGTCGAGCTGTCACGTGCCCAGCTCGACCGGCTCGAGGCGCTGCAGCCGGCCGCGGGTGCACGGCACGACGACGCCAACATGGCCTCGATCGACCGCTGAGCAACCGGACCAGGAACGGCGGCCCTCGATGGTGCTCGGGTGTTCGGGCTGGCGCCGGCCGTCGGCGCCGGCCATCTGTGGTGGCGGTCCGGTTCAGCGACTCGAACGACGACAACAACAACCACCGCCGGCTACCGCACCCCGGCAGCTTCGCTGCCGACTGCATCCACCGATAGCCACTCTCACCGCACCTGGATCAATTCATGCGGTCCAGTCAATGCGCATGATGCGGCGACGGACGCCGTTCTTCTCCGTGCCGATGGCTCTCACCCTCACCGACCACGACTGTGGCTTCATGATCTCAAGCCGGTGCGGCCCTCCAAGGCTTCGATGACGGTGGGGCAGACATCGATGTCGTAGAGCCTCTCGACGCTCTGCATCCCGCCCGGGCTCTCCGCGTTGATCTCCACCACCTTGTCGCCGACCACATCGATGCCGACGAGGAACATGCCGTCGGCGACGAGCTTGTCGCTCAGCGCGTCGATGATGCTGAGCTCCACGTCACCGATGTCCAGTGGGACCGAGCGACCTCCTGCGCTGATGTTGGCGCGGGGGTCGTTGCCCGTGGGCACGCGCCGGAAGGCGGCCGGTTTGCCGTCGCGCTCGAGAAGGTGACCTTCGAGCAGGAAGATCCGGGCATCACCGTTCTCGCCGCCGTCGACGAACTCCTGGACGATCGCGTAGCCGTCCTGCAGCACCGCCTCCGTCATCTGCGCGAGGTTGGTTTCCTGCTGGTTCTCGATCATGAACACGTTCCGCCCTTTGGCCCCGTACAGCGGCTTGACGACGGAGTGTCCGACCATGCCGACAAACCGTTCGATCGCCTCCGGGTCGCGCGTCACGAGCGATCGCGGTCGGATCTTCTCGGGGAACTCCTCCAGGTAGAGCTTGCTCGTGGCGCGAACGAGGGACATCGGGTCGTTCACCACCGTTACGCCCCGAGCCTTGAGCGTCTGGCCGAAGACGACACCCAGTGGACTGGCCCACGGCCGCTCCTGCAGATCGTCGATCGACTCGTTGCGCAGGAACACGGCATCGAGCTCGTCCATCGCGATCCGTTCGGTGTCGCCCGCCTTGATGCGCTCCATGAAGCTCTCGAGCGTGTCGAGTCTGTGAAGGTGCGCAGCGTGAGCCCGGCCCACGAGCTGCCCGTCGCTCTCCCCCAGCTCGGCGTCCCCGACCCCGACGTACCAAACCTCGTGGCCGCCCTGGGCCGCGGCCCTCGCCAGCCGCGTCGTCGTGTACTCGTCCACCTCGGTCGCGACGTCGTTGACAAAGAAGGCAAGCCTCATGTCGATACAGCTCCTTCGTAGAGGTCCATCACCGATGCGCCCGCGCGCAGCCTGTCCAGACGGTCTTGAGCGCCGGGCACGTCAAGCCACCGCGGGCGGACCCACGGTGCCTGGAGCACGTCGCGCTCGAGAAGGTCCTGGATCAAGGGGATGTGATCCAGGGCGAACTTGCCGACGAACAGCACATCGAGGTTGCTGCCCTCTGCGAGGAACTCCAGGAGGCGCGTGATCCCACGCAGGTAGATCGCGTCCTTGACGGAGCCACCCCCGACGACGACCCGGATGGCGATGGACCACGCGGTGCGCGGAGGTATCCGATATTCGGTCCGCAACGATTCGAAGATCTCCAGGAAGCCGGCACCGTGGAGCATCTGGTCGACGGCCACCACCCGCCCTGCGAGCACACGCAAGCGCCGTGGATCCAATCCGCCGACGACGTACTCGGCGAGCACGGCCAGGCCCTCTTGGGTCTCGTCGTAGCCGGGCAGCCCGATCGTGAGCAGCGTCAGTGGTTGCCTGGTGCCGTTCTGATAGGTGACGACGTGCGTGCCGACCTCGTGGTGCAGCAAGGGCTCGACGCGGTCCGCCCTGACAGCAGCGGCTTCGGGGATGAGCAGCCGGCCGAACGACACCATCAGCTCGGAGATGTCCTCGCGCACGTCGATGTGCACCGGGAAGTCCGGATACACGTCACGATATCGATCGAACTCCGCACGAGCCGCTTCCGCGAACGCGCCGGCGGTGACGCTCTCGGTGTTGGGTGCTCGGGCTGGAATGGTCTCGAGGAGCTCCCGGGCAATGGTCGTCAGGGCCTGCGAGGTCCCTCCGTAGAGCTGCAGCGACCCGTACACGAACCGTGACGTGTCCCGGTCTTCCAAAGCCGTGATCTGTCGCGCGATCTCGTCTCGCTTCGCGCGGAAGAGCGTGTGCAGCGCAGGGTCAGCGACGTTCTCGATCTCGAGGCCGTAGAGGTCACGGCGGACCAGGTCCGGCTCGAACTCGAGCGGCCTGAGCCGCAGAGTCGGCGCCGTCACGAAGTCGCTGCGCTCGAAGTCCGCCCACGCCTCCGCTGCATTGACCGGCGTGATGTTGAGCAGCAGGTCCACGCTGCGCTCGATCTCGGTGAGGCGGGCGTCGATCTCCAGGGCAGGCACAAGGTCATGCACTGCGGAGGTCACGCCAGGGACCTACCCGCCAGCATGCGCCGACGTCCCTTCTCAGCTGTGAGAGCGCTTCCGACGCGGACGACGTACGGCACCGCGTTCCTGCTTCGCGTCGCCCCGCATTTGGGGCACGTGTGAGGTCTCGTGGTGTCTGTCGACTCATCCATCTCGTGGGTAAGGCCGTCGCGATCAAGGATGCGAGGCCTCTCCTTTCTCATTTCCGGTCTCATGTTCCGGCATCTACCCCTGAAGAGTCCTTCGGCACGCAGTCATGACGCCGGTGGCATGACCCCATCTGGTTGATCCAGGTCGAGTCAGAGTCTGATGCCCCGAAGGTGGGCGGGAGGACTTGATCATGACGACCAGGGAGCAGCGCCGCGAGGTTGCCAGAAGAACGCCATCGAGAGCCGGGGTAGAGCGCGGTATCGAGGTGAGGCGCATCGGCCGGGTTTCTCCCGTTAGAGCGGTTCATGCCATGCGCCGCTGCACTCACGGCTGATCGAGTGCGTGGGCGCCGGCGATCTCCGCGCCGTACTGGTTGACGACCTGGGTGGTGCGGGCCAGCGCGGCGGCGTGCAGCGTGGGGGTGGTGCAGGTGGTGTGGGTGGTGAGCGGGCACCATCGGTGTGGTGGTCCGGGGTCTTGGAGTGATCCGACCCACGCGATGTCGCTGGTGGTCCAGGCACCGGTGTGGTCCTGGTGGAAGGTGACCCGGACGAGCAGGCCTTCCCGGGTGGCGTCGATCGGGGTGGCGTGCGCGGCGATGTTGTTGCCCAGCCCGTAGATGACCCACTTCCCGTTGATCTGTTCCAGGGGCTGGACGACGTGCGCGTGGTGCCCGTACACCAGGTCGATGTCCGGGCTGGAGAGCAAGTCGTGCGCGGTCTGCCGTTGGTCGCTGTTCGGTTCGGTGTCGTACTCCGTGCCGGCGTGCACGGCGACCACCACCAGCTCGGCGCCGGCCGTCCGCGCCGCAGCAGCCTCGGCGAGGATCGCCGGGGTGTCCAGCAAACCCACCTGCCATGGCTCATCGGGTGGTCCGGTGTTGAGCCCGTAGGTCACCGAGATCAGTCCGATCCGGCCGTGCCCGGTGTCGATCACGGTCGGAGTTGCGGCCTCAGTCGGGTTGCGCGCCGAGCCGTCGTGCCGCAGGCCGGCGCCGTCCAAGTCGTCCAAGGTTCGGTACATTCCGGCGCTGCCCTGGTCCAGCGTGTGGTTACTGGCGGTGCTGCACGCGTCGTATCCGGTGGCGCTCAGCGCGGCCAGGATCTGCGGCGGCACAGAGAATTCCGGATATCCGGAGAACGGGCCGTCCGCCGGGGCGAGCGGGGTTTCCAGATGGCAGATGCCGATATCCGCCGCGGCCACGTACGGGGCCTGAGCGGCGAGTATCGGGGCGAAGTCGAACCCGACACCGGGCGCGGCGTCGGCCCGGGCCTGCTCGACCAGGGGCGGATGCAGCAAGATGTCCCCGGTCACCACAATGGACAGGCACCGCTGGTCCGGGCAGTCGTGGCCGTTGCCGTGCACCTGTCCATCCGCGTCTTCCTGCGCGGGGGGCACTGTCGCCGACATCCGCGTGGTGGTCGACTCTCCCGGTGAGGTTGGTGCCGGCGACGCCCACACCGTGGACGAGGCCGCGGCACTGCTCGCGGTGGCGGTCGTCGCCTCACCCGCGTGGGGTGCGACAGACGAGGACCCGCTGACACCGATCTGCCGGTCCGCAAGACCTGCGGTCGAACACCCGACGATGACCAGGGACCCGATGATCACCAGCGCCGCCCCTACACGTGCAGAACGCATTGCAACGCCTTTCGGGTCAGTTCGGAAGTTGTCGATTGACTCATTCCGCAACGGCGGCGGCGGTGGGCGACGGCTCGTCCTGCGCTTGTCCCTGCGCGCCTGCCTAAGGAAGGAGATCATCGGTGGATCGGACGCCCATGACGCCACGTTGACTTACGGCGCTTCAACCTCGCTGTCCCGTGGCGGGTCATCGTGACCGACGCGATGAATCCATGCCATGTCGCTGGAACCTAACCGACCTCGGCCGTCGTTTGGTGGCCATCCGCCTCCCGGGGGATGCGTTTCCACGTCCCGGCCCGGTCAGGGGCTGGCAGCGGTATGCCAGCCGTCGACGACGACGTCAATCTCGGCGACGAGGCATCGGGCATGCGGTGGGCGAACGGGATCTGGTGGACGTCGGGCCTGACGCCCGCCGTGACCAGGTCAGAATCCACGGAGCGACGACATCCGCATGTGCCGCGTCATGTCAGCGGCCCGCGTGACTCTTTCCTTGGATGGACTGCACAGGACGACGCCCTGGGGGCCAGCCCGACCGGGTCGGCTCATCTGAATCAGCTCGCGAGGGAGAACGTGCCATGACGATGACCGCTGATGAGCCGGTCGGCTCGGGCCAGACATACGCAGTCATCGAGGTCGACGGGCACCGCCCGAGCGGCCTCGACGACTTCGTCGCCGAATCGACGATCACCGTGGTCCGAGGAAGCGAACGACACCGAGTCATCGGCGCCGGCACGCCCTCGGACAGTGGCATCCGGTTTCACCAGAAGGACCTTGAAACCGGCGGCAAAGACATCCGGGTGTGGGTGATCAAGCAGGACCTTGATGGAACCTTCTCCGCGGAGCCGATCGGCGCATTCTGAATTCACCGCGCTGGCACAATGCCGGTCGGGTGCCGAGGCTTCCTGGGCCGTGACCGGGTCGCGGCCACAACCTTGCGCGCAGGTGATGGACGAGTTCGACATCGCGTCGGAGACCGGAGGGGCACCACTGCACCGCGGCGGTTGAGTGAATCACGGAGAGCCTTGAGCACCGACGTCTCGACGCCGTGGCGCCCAACCGACAACCAAGAATTCCATGCTTGTTATTCGCCGTCAGAATCCCACGCTGGGGATTCACTGTGCCGGCAGGCCGTGAATCGGGCCGTAGTGCACCCAGATTGAGACATTTGTTCGCGAATTTCGGTTCTCCTATGCTGCGGTAGGTGGTGCCGCACCAGGGCGTCGCTGAACCGGCCGGAGGCTGGGCGGCACGCTCGATATCGATGGATTCGTCGCGGTATTGGCCCCCAGCGACGTCGCTCGGAGACTCGTCCCGCAGCGGCCGTGGCTGGCTAGGGTCGGAGCCATGAGCGACGGCGCCTACGCGAGGGCCTACGCCCGGAGCCTGGAGGATCCCCAGGGCTTCTGGAGCGACGCGGCGAACGACATCGACTGGATCACCCCACCCGGCCGCGTTCTGGACGCCTCGCGGCCGCCGTTCTACCGATGGTTCCCCGGCGCCACCCTGAACACCTGCTTCAACGCGGTCGACCGCCACGTCGAGGCGGGCCGCGGCGAACAGGTGGCGGTCCACTACGACTCGCCGGTCACCGGCTCGAAGCGCTCCATCACGTATGCGGAGTTGCTCGCCGACGTGCGCCGGCTCGCCGGTGCCCTCGTCGGCGCCGGGGTCGAGAAGGGCGACCGGGTCGTCCTCTACATGCCGATGGTCCCCGAGGCGGTCGTCGCGATGCTGGCCTGCGCGCGGATCGGGGCGGTGCACTCGGTGGTCTTCGGCGGGTTCGCGCCGGCCGAGCTCGCCACCCGGATCGACGACGCGAAGCCCAAGGTCGTGCTCACGGCGTCCTGCGGCATCGAGCCCAGCCGCGTCGTCGAGTACAAGCCGATGATCAACGCGGCGGGCGCCCGGACGTCCCACCACCCCGACGTGTGCGTGGTGCTCCAGCGTGAGCAGTGCCGGGCGGAGCTCGGTCCCGCCGACGTGGACTGGGCCGAGTTCGTGTCATCGCCGGCCGCCGACGCCGGCGCCGACTGCGTCGAGGTGGCCGCGACCGACCCGCTCTACATCCTGTACACCTCCGGCACGACGGGGAAGCCGAAGGGCATCGTCCGGGACAACGGCGGCCACGCGGTCGCACTGCGCTGGTCGATGGAGAACGTCTACGGCGTCCGGCCCGGGGAGACCTGGTTCACCGCCAGCGACGTCGGGTGGGTGGTCGGCCACTCCTACATCGTGTACGCGCCGCTGTTGACCGGCTGCACCACCGTGCTGTACGAGGGCAAGCCGGTTGGCACTCCGGACGCGGGCGCGTTCTTCCGGGTGATCTCCGACTACGGAGCGGTTGCGATGTTCACCGCGCCGACCGCGTACCGGGCCATCAAGAAGGAGGACGCGACCGGCCAGAAGGCGGCGTCCTACGACCTGACGTCACTGCGGACGCTGTTCCTCGCGGGGGAGCGGCTCGACCCGGACACCTGGGCGTGGGCCTCCGACCGGCTCCGGATCCCGGTGGTCGACAACTGGTGGCAGACCGAGACCGGCTGGCCGATCGCCGCCAACCCGCGTGGCATCCAGACGCTGCCGATCAAGCCGGGCTCGCCGTCGGTCCCGGTGCCGGGGTATGCGGTGACCGTCCTCGACGAGAAGGGGTCGCCGGTGTCGCCGGGCGTCGAAGGGGCGATCTGCCTGCGGCTGCCGATGCCGCCCGGGACGCTGCCGACGTTGTGGGGCGACGACGACCGGTACGTGTCGTCGTACCTGGCCGCGTTCGACGGGTACTACCTGACCGGCGACGGCGGGTACCTCGACGAGGACGGGTACCTCTACGTCATGGGCCGCACCGACGACGTCCTCAACGTCGCGGGGCACCGGCTGTCGACCGGGGCCATCGAGGCAGCGCTGGCGGGTCATCCCGACGTCGCCGAATCCGCCGTCATCGGGGTGGCCGACGAGCTGAAGGGCCAGGTCCCGCGCGGACTGGTCGTCCTCAAGGCCGGCGTCGACGCCGCGACAAACGGGGAGCGGATCCGACGCGAACTGATGCAGCGGGTCCGCGACGAGGTCGGCGCCGTGGCGGCGCTGCGGCAGGTCGACATCGTCGCCGCGCTGCCCAAGACGCGGTCCGGCAAGATCCTCCGCAAGACGATGCGAGAGATCGCCGACGGCAAGACCCCAGCGACGCCGCCGACCATCGAGGACGCGTCGGTGCTGGAGAACCTGACCCCCGTGCTGCGTCACGACGCCAGGTCCGTGTGAAAAGCGATGCGCATCCCGGCCCGCATCACCCCGGGCCGATTACTCCTCACAGCATCGGGGCGTGCTCGGGGTTCTCGAGGGGTTCCCGCCCATCGCCGCTCTCGTCGCGCGGCGGTGTCCTGGCCCACTTCGGCGTCCTCGGAACCAGCCGGCAGCTGTCCGTCAGCCGGTTGGCGTTCACGCGCGTCGCCCGCGCTCCAGCTCTGCGTCGGCCTCTGTGGCGGCGTCCGCGGAGACGGTCGCAGCCGGGGGCGACCGCGCCGCGACGATGAAGGACCCCGCGGCTGTCGCCACGGGGTCCTCCGATCGCCGGCGCCGAGCGTGACGCCTACTTCAGGGTGAAGTTGGCGCTGATCGTCGAGCCGTCCTGCAGGGTGGCGATGGCCTGGGCGCAGGTGCCGGGCTTCTTCGGGGTCTGCCAGTTCTGGATGAACTGTCCGCCGGTGGTGTCGTACCGCAGGTTGGTGCCGCCGGTGGTCACCAACTCGATCTCGTCCACGATGGCGGTGGAACCGGGGCATGCCACCGTCTTGGCGGTGAAGCCGGTGACCGC
This sequence comes from uncultured Actinomycetota bacterium, assembly GCA_963844455.1. GTDB lineage: Bacteria > Actinomycetota > Actinomycetes > Mycobacteriales > Nakamurellaceae > Nakamurella. The sequence continues at coordinate 9,944 of CAWJOH010000021.1, read as the reverse complement.
GGAGGTGTTCACCAGCTCGGTGCTGCCGGCGAAGATCTCGAACTTCAGCGGAACGGTGCTGCCGCCCTTGACGCTGTTCCACACCCCGCTCATGTCGACCGGGGCGTAGAAGCCCTTCGCCGTCCACGGCAACACCCGGTAGGGCTGGTTCACCGTGGTGGCGTTGCCGGCGTTGTCAGTCGCGCTCGCCGTGTACTCGTGGGTTCCGACCGTGGTGCCGCCACCGCTCACGCCGCATGATCCGGCCAGTCCGGACAGTGAATCCACGGCCGCACAGGTCGGGGCCGCCGGGACGGTACCGAAGTAGTAGTCACCGCTGGGCCCGCCGATCAGGGTGACCGTCGGCGCGGTGGCATCCCGCTTGACGGTGATGGTCTGCTCCGCGGCCGGTCCACCGGCGCTGGTCGCCGAGCAGGGGTAGTCGGTCGCCCCCTGGTCGGCGGTGATGGCCTGATCCACGCAACCGGTGGTCTCCAGCGAGTTCGGGGACTGCGGCTCAGTGATCGTCCAGGTCAGCGACACGTCGGTGCGGTACCACCCGTTGTTGCCGTCCGGGGTCGCCGGGTTCAGCGTGGAGCTGATCACCGGGGCGCTCGGATCGATGATGCTGTACGTCTGCGAAGCCGCCGCCGTCAGGCCACCGCCGTCGGTGTAGGAGCAGCTGGCGGTCTGCGAACCGATGCCGTCGGCCGCATAGGGACCGGTGATCGCGCTGAGCGTGGCGGCAAACGTGGAGTTGCCGTCCTCGGCGTCGGTGACCTGGCACGACGCGTCCGGCACCGAGCCCTTCTCGTAGCTGGCTCCCCCACTGACCCCGGTGACGGAGATCCCGGGTGCGGTGTTCGCCGGCGGCGCCACGGTCACGCTGAACGTGGCCGGCGCGAGGTTGAAGGAGCCGCCGGTGGTGTTCGCGGTTTGGGTCGCCGAGATGGTGGCCGTTCCCTCGGCAACCGGTGTCACCGTCAGCGTCTTGGTGTCAGCACAGGAGGTGAAGGTCACCGACGAAGGACTGACGGTCGCCACCGCCGTGTTCGAGGAGGACACGGACAAGCCCAAGCTCGTCGTGCCGGTCAGATTGCAGCCGTTCTTGCCGTCACCGTTCCGCGGCGTCACCGAGAGAACTGTGGTGCCGTCGGCGCCGCCGACATTCAGCGGCATCGCCTCCGCCGTGCTGTCGATCGATGAATCAAGACTGTTGGAGATGTCGTCCGCGACGGCGATGCCGGCGAACGCCAACGTTCCCGCGGCCACCAGCACGGTCAGGGTGGAAGCCCGCCCCGCCCCCTTGCCCATCCGAGTCATGCAGCTTCCTTTCCAGGCCTTCGGGCGGAACCCCAATGGCCTGCCCCCGCGGTAGATGCTGGCACGGCGTCACCACAATGCATACAGGCAGTCCGGCAATCGTGTGAAGACAACACGTTAGGACGTGTATTCCACTCGTTCGAGGTAACATTCCGTGGCCGTGAACCGCGGCCAGAGTCGCACCCATGACCGCGACGGGCGCGCCCATCACACCGCCGACGGCCGTTTAACTGCTCGAGAACCGAGCCGGGGCGCATCCATCGCCAGAGACGGTCGTCCGGGCCACGAGCGCCGCCGGTCGCCTCGCCTGGATCGTGCATCAGATGGGAGATTGAGGCTGGTTCCCGCTTTCGTGACAAACAGCCAAGGGGTTCCGTCACGACCAAAGGGTCCGGGCGTGCTCACGGAGGGCTGGCGGTGTGCGCTATCGGGATCGCTGGCGGCGTACCGCGTCCCCGCAACGCTTCTCTGGCGGGCCGACGCCAGATCGTCCTCAGCGCTCGGCTGTCTCGATGGAACCGACGGCGCCCAAGATCATCACACTGCAGAACACCGACCCGGGATTACCCGACCGCCGGGCGAGCCGGATCACCGTCGGCGGAGTCCCGACGGCGGACGACCGGCGCGGTGTCGCGAGATCAGGTCAAGAACCACCGTGCCGGGCTTTCCAGTTTCGATGAGCTGTTGGGGCGCGCCACACCGGTGCGGGTGGTCCGGCCATTTCGGACGCCGGCGCCGCGGCGACGCAGCGGCGCACCGCGTCCGGGCTGGCCCGCATCGCCTCGTCGGTTTCCCAGGCCAGTTCAGCGCCGCGGCGCATCACTCTCGTCGCGAGCGGCGGCCCGTCAGATCGTGAGCTGGTGGCGGTGGTGGTCGTAGTGCTCGGTCCCGTAGTGGTAGACGTCGAGCACGCTCATGGTCGGTCGGAAATACGGATCCCACCGGGTCGGGAAGTGCATCGTGAGGGCGAGCCCGCTGGGGGCCTCCGCAGCGAGTCTGCGCTGGAGGGCGGCCATGGTGGCGTCGAGGAGGGTGACCATGCGCCGCGGCGACAGGAGTTGTCCGCCGCCGCATGATCCGAGGTAGTTGATGACGTGGAATGGCCGATAAAGCGCGTTCAGCGTGGCCGCGAACCGGCGGCTCCATCCGAGTTGGCCGAGTACGTGCACCAGCGGCACGAGAGTGCGGACGATGATGTAGCCGAACACCATGTGAAACAACAACTGTCGGTTGGTCCATCGGGTGCCGTTGCTGCGGCGGCGCAGCTCCTGGGGGTCGGCTCGGTCGACGAGTTGATGAAAGTCGGCCTGCGCCTTGCGGATTTCGGCGGTGATGTCGTCGCGGTTCACCAGGCGAACCTCCGTTGCTCCGAGCAAGTAGCCGGCCTGAGTCGGCGTCTCTTCTCGGTTGAACGGTGCGGCGAGCTGGTGCGTGCCCGTCGCTACCCGGTGGTGCTGGGGGTGATGGCGCCGGCGACGGCGCTGAGCGCGCCGGGGATCAGGGAGTAGTAGGCCCACTTGCCCCGTTGTTCGCGCACGCTTGCCGTTTCGCGGGCATCTCGGAGTCAGGCACCATGAGCCGCGGCGCGTGCCGATCGCTGACGCCGGTCCGGCGGTACCGTCGCCCCAACGGTGGGAGGAGCGCGGTGGGCGGCGAGCTGCTCGGTCGCGACGACGAGCTGCGCCGGTTGGCCGACGCGCTGGAGACCGCAAGGGTCGGACGTGGAACGGCTGTCGTCGTCACGGGACTCCCGGGCATCGGGAAATCTGCACTGGTGAGCGCCGCGTTGGGGCGACTCGACCCCGGCGTGCCGGTGCTTGCCGGCCGTGGGCTTCCCGCGCTGCGATCGGTCGCTTATGCGGCGATCGTGCCGGCGCTGCGCTCGCACCTGGATGGCCTGCCGCAGCCGGCTCGCGCCCGGCTGTACAGCGAGCTGCCGGTGCTCGACGAGGTGTTCGCGGACGACGCCGTCCCGCGTCCCGACGATGCGCCGGACCGTGATGCGCCGACTCGCAACGTCCTGCTCATGGAGGCGATCACCGTCCTGTTGCAGCGGATCGCGGCGCCGACGCAGGCGGTGATGTGGATCGACGACGCCCAGGACGTGGACCCGGAATCCAGCGAGCTCGTGGCCTACCTCGTCCAGCGGTGCGCGGACCATCCGGTGACCGTGGTGCTCGCGCGTACGCCGCTCGGGGACGGGGCCGGCTCGCTCGACTGGTCGGTCGTCACCGAGGCCGAGCTGCCGCTTCGCCCGCTGCCAACCGAGGCGACGCAGGCACTGGTCGACCGGGCCTTGCCGGACGCGACGGCGGACGTCCGGCGGCGCATCGTCGAGCTCGCCGGCGGCGTTCCCGGGTACGCCATCGCGTTGGTCACCGACCTGGCGGGCGACCAGCTGCAGTTCGGCGACCACGAGGAGGTGCCGATCGGTCCGCGGGTGCACGCGCTGGCAACCCGGCGGTTCGCCGGCCTCTCCGAGGGCGCCCGGCAGGTGCTCGACGTGCTGGCGACCGCGTCGCGCCCGGTCGGCGCCACCCTCCTTCCGGCCCTGCTCGCGGACCTTTCGTCGGTGGACCAGCCCGTGCAGTGGCTATGGCGCGCCGGATTCGTCTCGCGGACTCCGGGCCCGACTGGTTCGACATACGCGATCGCCCACCCCCTCGACCGCCGTGCGGTCGCGGCGAGCATGGGCGAGGAGCGGCGGCGGGCGCTGCACGTTCGGCACCTGGAGGTCCTTCGGTCGATTCCGCGATCGGACCCGCGGGACCTCGCGTGGCACCACCGCGAGGCGCCAGGTGCGCTGACCGCGGACGAGGTCGTCCCGCTGCTACTCGCCGGGGCACGGAGAGCCTCCGACGAGGGAGATTCGGCGGATGCGGTCCGGACCCTGGAGGCCGCGGCGGCACTCGTCGATCCCGGCACTCCCGATGCCTTCGCCACCGTGTCGCAGCGGCTCGCCGACGCGCTGTACCGAGCCGGCCACCCGGGTCGCGCCCGAGACACGCTGGTTGCCGCAATCGACGCGCTGCCGAGCGGAGACCCACGGTTGTCGCCGCTCCAAGACCTGCTCGCGCTGATCCATTCGGACCTCCACGAGGACGAGCGGTCCCGTCGGGCCCTGCGCGCCGTGGTGCGGGACGCGCCGGTCTCCGTCGGGCTGTCGAGCGCGGAGCAGGTCGTGCACCGCATGTTTCTGGTCACCCGGAGCGCCAACCCGCAGGATGCCGTCGCCATGGCCGCGGAACTCGCTCAGTTCGAGGACTCCGATGACCCGGACGAGCGTGCGATCGGTCTGGTCGGCGCCGCCATGACCGCGTTCGCGGCTCGGGACGTGGTCGCCGCCCGCCTGCACGCCGAGCAGGCACTGGCCGGGACTCGCGTCGACGTGGTGTGGGGCGCAGCGTCCCGGGAGTTCGTCCGGGCGTGCTTCGTGCTCGGCGACCTTCCGGCCATGCGAGCCTGCCTGGACGAGCAGCAGGCGCACACCCACCGGGTCGGCCCGCTCGCGGTGGAGGCGTCCCAGCTCAGCTCCACCGGCCTGCTGGAGTTGCTCGTCGGCAACGGGCCCGGCGCCCGAGACGGCACCGACGCCGGTCTCCGGCTGGCGCGGCGCTCTGCGGCCGCGCGGTCGATCAACCGCTGCCTGCTCGGGTCCGCGATCGTCAGCGCCGAACTCGGCGCCGCGGACCGAGCCCGGGCCGAGTTGGCCGAGGCGCAGCGAACCGGCGGCGCGCCGACGCAGGGTGAGGTCCGCCTGAGCCACATGGCCGACTGCGTCCGCGCCGCCCTCTACCTCGCCCATCAGTCGACGTCCGCTCCGCCGGTCGCAGGCGGGCAGCGGGAGGAGTTCGACTGGTACGTCCTTGCGATGCATCCGCTGCTGACCGGGCGGCTCGCTCTGGCGACGGACCGACCGGGTGACGCCCGTGCCGAGGAGGAGTTCCTGCGGACGTTCGGCCCGCAGTCGATCGTCACAGCGGCGCTCGCGGATCGCCTCGCCGGGCTGTGTGCGCTGCACGCCGGCGCCGCGGGGCAGGCTCTGGCCCCGCTCGGCGCCGCCGCCACCGCCCTCGCGCGGGTCGGCCTGCACTTGCTGGCCGCGCAGACGCGGGTCGAGCGGGGCGAGGCGCTGACGGTGGCGCAGGAACCGGTGCCGCGGGACGAGCCCGCCGCACTTGTCGCCTTCTTCGACACGCAGGGCGTTCGCCCCTGGGCTGACCGCGCGCGGCGGCTCGCTCGCGCGTTGGGCGTCCGCGTCCCGGGGCCACGGACCGGCGCCGGTGCGCTCACCGCGCGGGAGACCGAGGTGGCCCGGCTCGCCGCGGCGGGTCGCAGCAACGCGCAGATCGCCGCGGCGCTGTTCCTCTCCGAGCGCACCGTGGAAACGCATCTGCGCCACGTCTACACCCGGCTCGGGATCGACGGCCGGATCGAGCTGGCCCGGTACATGGATCGGGGACCGGGCTGATCGGTGGGCGTGGTGGGGACGCAATGTACGTACTGCCACGGATGCCCGCCGCGCCGGCGATCGTCACCATCGACATGTGTCCCCACATGTGCGCATCAGCTCGCTCGCCGAGGCGACGGACGACTTCGGCGCCAAGGCAGCGACGTTGGGCGCCCTGATCCGCGCCGGGTTCCCGGTGCCACCGGGCCTTGCCCTGCGCTTCCCGGGCTCCGATCCCGACGCCGCGGATCTCGACGCCTCGGTTGAAGCCGCCGCGTCGCTCGGAACCGAGCCGGTCGCTGTGCGGTCGTCGTCACAGCTGGAGGATCAGCCGCACCGCTCCGGCGCGGGACGGTTCACCACCGTCCTCGACGTCACCGGCATCGCCGATCTGGAACGGGCACTGCGCCGCTGCCTCGCGGACGCCGACGGCCCGATGGGCGTCATCGTGCAGAGGATGATCCGCGCCGACGCGGCCGGCGTCGCGTTCACGGTCAACCCGGTCACGGGCGCGGACGAGGTCGTGATCGACGCGGTGTCCGGGCTCGGCGACCGCCTGGTCTCCGGCGTCGTCACCCCCCAGCAGTGGATCGTCGACGACGACGGTCCGCGGGTCGTGGGACAGGACGGCGACGGCCCCCTGGACGACCGCACCGCCCGGGAGGTCGCGCGCTGGGCCCGGACGGTGGCGGCCGAGCTGGGCCGCCCGCAGGACGTCGAGTGGGCGATGAGCGACGGGGCCTTCTTCGTCCTGCAGGCCCGTCCGGTGACCACGCTCGTCGCACCGGTTCCGATCCCGATCCAGCCCCCTCCCGGGTACTGGCAGCGCGAACCGGGTCACGCCCGGCTGCCACGCACCCCGCTGATGATGTCGGTGCTCGACGAGAACGCCGGAACCGCGCAGATGACCGAGGATTTCGGGCTGCTCGGGGTCATGGTCGCCACGACAATCGGCGGCTGGCAGTACGTTTCGATCCAACCGGTCGGTGCGCCGCCGCCCCGCCCGGGCAGGCGCCCGGCCGGCCCGCCGCCGGCGGCCCTGCTCCCCGCGCTGATGCTGCTCTCCGGTTCGGCTCGTCGGCGCATGCGGGCGGCGCGCCGGGCGATCCGCGGGGACCTGGCCGCGGACGTGCTGCGGCGCTGGCACGAGGTCGACAAGCCCGCTCTGACGGTCCGGGAGGCGACCCTGCGGGACACCGATCTGGGCGCGCTCGGCGACGCCGGCCTCGCCGACCACATCCGGGCCGCGGCGGCCTTGGCCCGAGACGGAGTGCGCCTGCACTTCACCGTCGACGCGCCGTACATGCTGTGGCTCGCGGAGCTGGTCTTCTTCTGCCGAGACCGGCTGGGCTGGTCAGAGATTCGCACCATGGAGCTGCTGATCGGCACGTCCGACGCCACCTCCGAACCCGCGCGGGCGCTGCGCGTGCTGGCCGCGCGGCCGGACTCGGATCCCGGCTTCGACGAGGCGCTGGCCGACTACCAGCGCGTTTTCGGGTGCCGGGCGCTGGAGGCGGAGGTGGCCGAGCCCACGCTGGCGGAGTCACCGGAGCTGCTGTCGGCGATGCTGGACCGGCTGCGGGACGGGCGTTACGACCCGGACGCGGAGGCCGCGGAGCTCGGGGCGCGACGGCAGCGGGCGGCGACCGAGGCCCGCCGATCGCTTCGCGCCCGGGACCGCGAGCGATTCGATCTGCTGCTGGCCCGCGCGGCTCAGGCCTACCCGCTGCGTGACGAGAACGTGTTCCTCACCATCGACGCGCCCATCGCGCTCGTCCGCTACGCCGCCCAGGAGGCCGGCCGGCGGCTCACCGCAGCGGGGGTGCTGGACAGCGTCGATCAGGCCTTCTTCTGCACGGCGGAGGAGCTCGCGGACGCCGTCGCCGATCTGGGCGAGACGTCACGTGGCGCCGACCCGACGGACACGCTCGTGGAGCGGGTGCGCCGGCGGCGTGGCGAACACCGCTGGGCGCTGGAGCATCCCGGCCCGCCGTCCTACGGGGAGCGGCCGCCCGGCACGCCGTCCTTCCGGTTCCTCCCCAGGTCGGTGCGGCTGCCGACCGAGGCCATGATGTGGATCGGCGAGGCGATCGTCGCCAGCGACGCCAGCCTGCGTCCGGAACGGCCCGCGGCCGGCGAGCCGCTCACCGGCATCCCGGCCTCGGCCGGCCGGTACACCGGGCCCGCCCGACTCGTGCACTCCGAGGCCGATCTCGCCCGGATCCGCACCGGCGATGTCCTGGTCTGCCCGTGCACGCGGCCGTCGTGGTCGGTGATCTTCCCGGCCCTCGGCGCGATCGTGACCGACACCGGCGGGGCGCTGTCGCACCCGGCGATCATCGCCCGCGAGCACCGGCTACCCGCCGTCGTCGCCACCGCGCATGCCACCGCCCTGATCAGGGACGGCCAACGGGTCACCGTCGACGGCCGCGCAGGCACGGTCACGGTGCATCCCGATCGGCATGCCGATCGTCGGGACAAGGCCAGGAGCTCGACCGATGCGTAAGGCCTTCGCCGTCACCGGCAGCGTCGGGCGCTCGAGGCGTCGAGGCGCGTTCGGACGCCACGCGGTCGTCACGCGCAGGGTAGGACGTCGGCGCGCCGCCGGTGATCGACGCGGTCGTGTGCTCAAGCGCACCGATGTACGCCAGGTCGCCGCATGCCTCGACGGCCACGATCTCGGTTTCGTGGGACAGGCATGTGGAAAACTTCGGGCCCAATGCGTCAATGATCGGCGCGATCTCGCCCCAGTCACGCCCGGACCTCACCGCGCTCGGCTCGGCGATCGGATGGATGAGGTGACGGAACACATCGCCGAGGCCCTCGATCTCGTCGACCAGCTCTCCCATGGCCTGCGGCGTCATGTTGGCCCCCCGCGAGGTCCGTCACCCGCGATCCGTCGTTGCTGATTTGCCCGAACACCGCCGAATGAGAGAGCTTGACGGGCACAGCCTGCTGCCACGACACCGTGGACGACGCCGCCGGCTGAGCGCGAGGTCAGCCACGGACAGCAGCGTGGGCGGTATTCGGATCGTCGCTGGTCAACCGAACTCCCCTCAGGCATCCTGAACGTCGGGTTACCTCAGCAAAGAGGCGGATCCATCGTGAGTGAGAGCGGCAAGGTCCGGGTCGGCGGGGCCGTGTGCCTCGTCGGTGGGCTTGTCGGGGCCGCCGGGACTGCGTATGTCGCCTCGACGGCGGGCACGGACGGGGGAGGTGCGTTCAGCTACCCCCATCCGATCCCGGGCTCGACTGCACTCCAGATGGCGCTTGCCCTGATGCCGGCTTTCTTGATCGTCGGGTTGTTCGCGCTGCGTTGGAGCGGGGCGATACCGGCGACGCGGCGGGCACGGTTCGGCTACTACGGCGCCATCGTGATCTCGGCCGGGCTGACGTCACTTCAGGGTATGGCCGTCACTGTCCCGCAGTCGCCCGACGCCAGTCCACCAGCATTCGGCGTGGTCTACGCGTGCTACCTGGTCCTCCTCGGATGTTGCTTGGTCCTGGCCGGCCTGGAGATCGCTCGACATGGCGGGTGGACCGGGTGGGATCGCTGGCTGCCGGTTGTGCTCGGCGGCTGGCTGGTGGTTGTGGTGTTTCCGGCTCTGGCCGTGGGCTTCAGCGCGGGCGGCTGGGCGATGGCCGGATGGCTTGCATTGCTTGCTGTGTTGGGCCTGGACTTGACTCGCCAGGACCGCCAGGTTCCCGTTCGCATGCGGCAGCGGCCACGGGTCACCTGGAGCGCTCGGGCCGCCGCAGTGTTGACCTGGCTATACGTGGCCGCGTTCGGCAGTGCGGCCATCCCGGTCGCGGCCTATCTCCTTCAGACCCAGACGTTGCCGGCCTTTTTCGACCTGTTCAGTATGTTCGGCGGCCCGCTCTGGGGACGCCTCTCGGTAGGCGCATTCATTGCCGTCCTCGCCGTGTTCTTTCTGGTCTCCATGCTCGCCGCGTGGGCCGCCTGGATGCTGTGGAACGGATCGAAGGCGGGCGCGATCCTGGGTCTGTTACTGCTCCCGGTGGAGGCCGTCTTCTGGGCCGCCTACGCACTCCCGATACCCCCCATCATCGGGATCGTCAGGCTCGCATTGATCCTGCTGGCCTGGCCGTCACTGAGCAGGCGGGCACGGCTGGACAAACGCTCCGGTCGGCACATTCCGCGCGCACCGATCACCGGGTGACAACGACGAGG
>CAWJOH010000020.1:0-267685 GCA_963844455.1 uncultured Actinomycetota bacterium | reverse complement strand
TCGGCGCAGCCGCGCGATCGCGCGCTCCCGGCCTAGAGTCGTGGGGTGAGCACTGGATCGAGTCCGGCATCCGGTCCGGATCCGTCGCGGATGCGCATCGGCGACACCGAACGCACGTCGGCCCTCGACGCCCTCGGCGAGCACATGTCGTCCGGTCGGCTGTCCCTGGACGAGTACGGCGAGCGGAGCGCGCAGGTCACCCAGGCTCGCACGGTCGCCGACCTGACGGCGCTGTTCGACGACCTGCCCCCGCCCTATCCCGACCTGCCGACCGCGGCGCCCGCCATCCCACCGGCGCGATCCGTCCAGAACGTCGCGGCGAACCCGCCCGCCGGGGCGGACCCGCGCACGCCGGCGCAGCGGGCCACGGGCGCGATCCTGGCCGTCTCCGGGATCCTCAGCCTGCTGCTGTTCTTCTGGCTGAAGACGTGGGTGGTGTTCCTGCTGCCCGCCGTGGTCGCGGTGATCTCCGGCGTCGTCTGGGGCAGCCAGGGCGGCCGCGACAACGGTCGCTGAAGCGCTGCCGGAGACGATCCGCGCGCGCCAACGCGGTGCACCCGATCACCGCCCCGCAGACCGGGTACTCGCTGTGGAACCGCAGGGTCGAGCCCGAGACCCTGAGCCCCTCAGGGGAGTCGGCATCGGCCTGCTGCCGTACGCCGCTCGGTCGCCGCTTCCTGACCGACACGATCACCTCGACCGACTCGCTCGCCCCGAACGACTTTCGGCGCCGCCTCCCGGTGCGGCGTTCGTCGACCCGACCGCCGAGGATCTGGCCGGGCTCGCCGCGGCCGTTTCCCCCGATGCGGTGGTCGGCCACGCTACCCCGACATGTCCAGCATCGACGGCAGCCGGGCGGCGACGGCATCCGACGCAGATTCGTAGGCACCCAGGTCGGGGAATCCGCGACGATGCACCCGGCACGGCCCGGACTCGGTCCGGCTCGCGCTCGATGCGGGAACCAGCGCCGAGATGGCGAGCCCGGTGCCGTTGCCGGGCGGTCGTGATGGCAGCCGAGCCACCGCCGCGAGAGGCGCAATGCGCAGCCACAGTCGGCTCGCCGCCCGACAGCCACCGCCGCGAGAGGCGCAATGCCCAGCCACAGTCGGCTCGCCGCCCCGGCAGCCACCTGCACCGGCACGTGGCCCGTCGCGTGCCCCGGCATGCCGCGGGCATCGGTGTCGCACCCGGTTCAGCGGGATCTCGCGCCGCGGCCGGCCTCCGGCCCGTCGCCCTGGCCGCCGTTCGGCACGGCTACGGGATCGCCCCTCCCGGCAGCCGTCCACCGCGAGCCGCCCGCCGGGACCTGAGGCGACCCGCCGCGCCGAGGCCGGCCGACCACCCGGCGCCGACGACGATCGCCGCGACCGCGAAGGCCGCCACCGTCGAGCGGGTTCCGCCACCGGCCTCCACCCCGGCCAGGCCGGCGACGAACGTCGTCATCGCCCACCCGATCGTCAGCCCCAGCGCGCCGCGCCCGAACCGGACCGCGTCCGGCAAGCCGAGAAGGGCCGCCCGGGCGGCCGTCTCGTTCCACCGCAGCCACGGCCGCTGCACGACCAGGGCGCTGACCGCCGCCGCAACCGCGAACCCGGTGAGAGCGGCCGGGACGGTCGGCAGCACCCGTACGACGCCGCTCGTTGCGGCGAGCGTCATTCCCGCTGTCAGCAGCCACAGCGGCCGGCGCAGCGCGACCCGATCCCGGCGCAGAGTCGCCGCGGGCCCGGACACGCTCGGCGGTCGGCGATCGGCGAGCACATCGAACAGGGTGGCATTCACCTCCTCGTGGTTCCCGGCGTAGGCGCTGTGATCGTGTAGATAGGAACCCAGGTTGTGCACCTCGACGCTCACCGGATTGGTCCGCCAGTCGGCCGAGGCGCCGGGCAGCGGGCCCGCCGGCACCGGGTCGTACCGGGTGTACAGGTCGACCCACCGAAGGCGCGAGGTCGCCGCAGCGGACGCCACTCGATCCGCGACGCCGCGCCGGACCCGCCGCACCTGGGCCAGCGGCGCGTAGAGCAGCACCAGCGCGACCAGCACCGCCGCGCCGAGGGGAGACGACACCTCTGCCTCGCCCGTGCCGGGATTGACCACCCGCTCCCAACCGGGGACGGTCGCGGCGATCGCGGCCACGGCGATCAGCCGGACGGTGGCCCACGCGATCAGGGAGCGGGTACCGACCCGGTTGAGCTCCGCCAGCTTCTGCAGACCGGAGCCCAGCGAGAGCCACGTCGACACCCGCCCGTCCATCGCGACGCCCGTCAGCGCCCGGTGCATGACCGCGGTGCCCTGCGAGTGGGTGAGGACGACGAGTCGATCCGCCCGGCTCGCGCCGGCCGCGACGGCCCGGATCAGGCGATCCTCGATGCGCGACCACGTCAGGTCGTCGTGGACGAACACGAAGCTGTCACCGACAGTCCTGGTCAGTGCGCGCTGCAGCTTGCGCACAGCCGGACGCAGCACGGGCAGCAGCCCCAGCAGCCCGATGACGGTCAGCACGACCTGCGCGATCAGTCCCAGCGCCAGCAGGCTCATACTCCTGGCCACGGCCCAGAGCAGGCGGTAGACATCGAACGCCCACCACCGGATCGTGATGCGCCACAGGCGTTTGGCCGCGCTCGGCGGTGGTCGCGCCGGCCGCCGGCTCGACCAGGACAGCGCGTCGCTGTGCAGGATCCACGGTGCGGCGAGCAGCAGCCACGCCAGCAGCCGCGAGTACGGCGCGGGCGGCACCAAGTCCGCCCAGCGCAGCTCGATCAGCAGCCAGCGACGGACCCGCTCGCCGTCGTCGAGCGTGAGCCGCCAGCCGTCGGCAACTGGCTCGAGCCGGGTTTTCGGGCCGCCCGCCCGGGCCGCGGCGTACTCGGCGAACGGCAGTCCGAACCGTTGGACTGTCGCGCCGGCGGCGGGTTGCCCGATGCCGTGGACAAAGAGGACCGCCCGGTCGTACCGACCGGCCGCCTCGGATCCCGATGGGTCCGCCATAGCCTCGGATCCGCCGCCCTCGGAGTGGGTCGGCGGGCGCCGATCGCCAGGCCGGCTCAGGCGACCGGCGACACGACGAGGTCGCGGATCTCGGGTGCCTCGAGCCTGGCCCGCTCGGCGCTCTCGTCGTCGCCCTCCGTCTGTGACAGGCGTTCGGCCGCGACACGAGCGTCGTAGGCGGCGATCTCGCGCTCGGCCTGGTCTGCGGACCAGCCGAGCACGGGCGCCATGATCTCGGCGACCCGGCGCATCGTCTCGGTGCCGCGGTGCGCGTACTCGATGGAGATCCGGGTGCGGCGGGCCAGCACGTCCTCCAGGTGCAGCGCACCCTCGTGCGTGGTCGCATACAGCGCCTCGACCTGGAGGTAGTCGTCGGCACCGGGCAGCGGCTGCAGCAGTGTCGGGTCGTCGGCGGCGAGCGCGAGCAGCTCGTGGACCTGCGAGCCGTAGCGGTCGAGCAGGTGGCGGATGCGGTACGGATGCACGTCGTGCAGCGCGGCGAGCCGGTCCGCCTGATTGACCAGCGCCCGGTAGCCCTGCGCGCCGAGCAGCGGGACCTCCTCGGTACACGACGGATTGATCCGACCGGGCAGGTCCTCGGCGGCCGCCTCGACGGCGTCGGACGCCATCACGCGGTACGTCGTGTACTTGCCGCCGGCGATGGCGACGAGCCCCGGCGCCACCCGGGCGACCGCGTGTTCCCGGGACAGCTTCGACGACTGGTCGCTCTCCCCGGCGAGCAGCGGCCGCAGTCCCGCGTAGACGCCCTCGATGTCGTCATGGCCGAGCGGTACCGCCAGCACGGAGTTGACGTGGTCCAGGATGTAGTCGATGTCGGCCTTCGTGGCGGCCGGGTGCGCGAGGTCGAGATTCCAGTCGGTGTCGGTCGTCCCGATGATCCAGTGGGACTTCCACGGGATCACGAACAGCACCGACTTCTCCGTCTTGAGGATGATCCCGCTCTCGGACGTGATCCGGTCCCGCGGCACCACCAGGTGCACCCCCTTCGACGCCCGCACCCGGAACCGGCCCCGGCCGCCGGAGAGCCGCTGCAGCTCGTCCGTCCACACGCCGGTGGAGTTGATCACCACCCGGGCGCGCACGTCCGTGGTCGCGCCCGTCTCCACGTCCCTGACCCGCACCCCGGCCACCCGGTCGGACTCCTTGAGGAAGCCGACCACCTGCGTGGAGGTCCGGATCACGGCGCCGTACGCCGCCGCTGTGCGCGCGATGGTCATCGTGTGCCGGGCGTCGTCGACCTGCCCGTCGTAGTAGCGGATGCCGCCGACCAGCGCATCCCGGCGCAGCGCGGGCACCAGCCGCAGCGCGCCGGCCCGCGTCAGGTGCTTGTGTCCCGGCACCGATCGGGCCCCGCCCATGGTGTCGTACAACACGAGACCGCTTGCCACGTACGGTCGCTCGATGACCGGCTTGGACAGCGGGTAGAGGAAGGACACCGGCTTGGCCAGGTGCGGGCACAGCGTCGTGAGCATCAGCTCCCGCTCCCGCAGCGCCTCCCGGACCAGGCCGAACTCGAACATCTCCAGGTACCGCAGACCGCCGTGGAAGAGTTTCGAGGATCGAGACGAGGTGCCGGAGGCGAGGTCTCGGGCCTCGACGAGCGCGACGGAGAGCCCGCGGGTGACGGCGTCCAGGGCCGCGCCGGCGCCCACCACCCCGCCGCCGATGACGACCACGTCGAATGTCTCGCGACCCAGCCGGTCGAACGAGGCGGCCCGTTCCGCCGGGCCCAGCCGCGCCGACGTCCTGGCTCCGTCACCGGTCATGCCCACCGACCTCCAGTCGCCACCGTCACCTCACGCTACCTGCGCGGCACCCGCCCGCAACCTCCGCCAGCCACACCGGGCGAGAACCCGCTCACACGTGGTGTCCGGCGAGGTGCATCAGCTGCCTGCCCACCTCCGTGATCGACCCGGACAGCGACGGATAGACCGAGAACGTGTAGGCGAGATCCTTTGCGGTCAGCTGGTTCTGCACGGCGACGGCGATCGGCAGGATCAGCTCGGAGGCCTCCGGCGCAACCACCACCCCGCCGATGACGATGCCGGTCAGGGGGCGGACGAGCAGCTTCACGAAGCCCTCGCGCAGGTTCAGCATCTTGGACCGGGCGTTGCCGGCAAGCGGCAGCATCACCACCTGCGCGGCGACCTCGCCCGCCTCCACCTCGGCCTGCGAGTAGCCGACGGTGGCGATCTCCGGGTGGGTGAACACGTTGGAGGCCACCGTCTTCAGCCGCAGCGGCGGCACGCCCTCGCCGAGCGCGTGCCACATCGCGATCCGGCCCTGCATCGCCGCCACCGAGGCGAGCATCAGCACGCCGGTGCAGTCGCCGGCGGCGTAGATCCCGGCCACGGACGTCCGAGACACCCTGTCCACCACGATGAACCCGCCCTTGTCGGTCTCCACGCCGACGGCGTCCAGCCCCATCCCGGCGGTGTTGGGCACCGCGCCGACCGTCATCAGCGCGTGGCTGCCGCGCACCTCCCGGCCGTCCTCCAGCGCCACGAGAACCCCGTCGCCGTCGCGGGTCACCGACTTCGCCCGCGCCCGCCGGGCCAGCACGCTGCCCCGGGAGGAGAACACGTCCTCGATCACCGCTGCGGCGTCGGCGTCCTCGCTCGGCAGCACCCGATCGCGACTGGACACCAGCGTCACCGGCACTCCCATCTCGGTGTAGGCGCTCGCGAACTCCGCGCCGGTGACCCCGGATCCGACGACCACCAGGTGGCTCGGCAGCTCGTCGAGCGCGTACACCTGCCGCCACGTCAGGATCCGCTCGCCGTCGGGCACCGCGTCCGGCAGGATCCGCGGGCTGGCCCCCGTGGCCAGCAGCACGAAGTCGGCCCCGTGCTCGGTCACCGAGCCGTCCACCGCTGTCACCGCCACCGTGTGCCGCGCCATCCCGGGCATCCGGTCGGCCAGCCTCGCGGAGCCGGCGACGATCTGCACGCCCTCCTTCTCCAGGTGCGTGCGGATGTCCGTGGACTGGGCGATCGCCAACCCGTTGACCCGGCCGTTCACCACGGCGATGTCGACGTCGACCCGGTCGGGATCGACCATCACGCCGAGGCTGCTGGCGCCGAGCACGGCGGTCCGGCCCCCGGCCGAGGCGATGAAGGTCTTGGAGGGCACGCAGTCCGACAGCACGCACGCGCCGCCGACGCCGTCCCGCTCGATCAGGGTGACCTCCGCGCCGTACTGCACGGCGACCAGCGCCGCCTCGTAGCCGGCCGGCCCGCCGCCCATGATCACGATCCGGGTCATCCGCGTCCTCACTCGTCGCTCGGTGGCTCGGGCCGGCGCCTCGGGCCGGCGGCTCGTGCGGCGAACCGGAAACCCGTGCCGTGCGACGGAGGTGCTGTGGCCGCAATCCTGCCAGCAGGTCCTCCCACCCCACGGGTCGGACCCCGCCAGCAGGCCCTCCCACCCCACGGGTCGGACGGGACCCCGCCAGCAGGCCCTCCCACCCCACGGGTCGGACCGACCCTGCCAGCAGGTCCTCCCACCCCACGGGTCGGACCCTGCCAGCAGGCCTCCCACCCCACGGGTCGGACCCTGCCAGCAGGTCCTCCCACCCCACGGGTCGGACCCTGCCAGCAGGCCTCCCACCCCACGGGTCGGACCCTGCCAGCAGGTCCTCCCACCCCACGGGTCGGACCCTGCCAGCAGGTCCTCCCACTACGCTCTGCACCCATGGCGTTGTACGCGGCATACGGGTCGAACATGGATCCGAGCTCGATGATGCAGCGCGCGCCCTCCTCGCCGATCGCCGGCACCGGCTGGCTGCCCGGCTGGCGCCTGACCTTCGGCGGCGAGGACCTCGGCTGGGAAGGTGCGCTGGCCACGGTCGTCGAGGAGCCTGGTTCCTCGGTGTTCGTCGTGCTCTACGACATGTCCGACACGGACGAGCGCGCCCTCGACTCGTGGGAGGGCGCGGACATCGGCCTGTACACGAAGATCCGGCTGCGGGTGCACACGCTCGAGGGCGAACGGCTCGCCTGGCTGTACGCGCTGCAGGCGTTCGAGGGCGGCCTCCCGTCGGCGCGCTACCTGGGCGTGATCGCGGACGCGGCCGAGGCCGCCGACGCGCCGGCGGAATACGTCGCCGAGCTGCGCGGCCGACCCTGCCAGCAGCCCCAGGCCTGATCCGGACGAACGCGGGAGGACCGCCATGGCGACGGAACCGAAGACCACGGCCGGGGACGGCGACGTCGCCGCGTTCCTCGATTCCATCGCCGACCCGGTGCGCCAGCGGGAGGCGCGCACGCTCGTGTCGGTGATGTCCGAGGTCACCGGCCGGCCGCCGGTGCTCTGGGGAACGGCGATCGTCGGCTTCGGGGAACGGCACTACCGCTATGAGTCCGGGCGGGAGGGCGACTTCTTCCGCGTCGGGTTCGCGCCGCGGAAGGCGCAGACCGTCGTCTACATCAGTGGGGACTTCGGCGACTACGCCGACCTGCTGCCGCGGCTCGGACGGCACTCGACCGGCAAGGCCTGCCTGTATCTCAAGCGGGTGGACGACGCCGAACCCGCGGCGCTCCGCGAGCTCGTCGATCGCTCCTACCGGTACGTCTCGCCGGTCGACACCGACTGACCGCGGCCGGACGGGCCGGAGCGGCGATGTCCCGCGGCGCGTGGGGGGCGCGAACCGCTAGGCCGCGGTGACCGTCACCTCGATGTTGCCCCGGGTGGCCCTCGAGTACGGGCAGCCCTGGTGCGCCTTGGCCAGCAGCTCATCGGCGGTCGCCGGGTCGACTCCGGGCAGCGTGCCGGTGATGGCGGCCTGCAGGTGGAACCCGTCGTCGCCCTTCAGCAGATTCACCTCGACGCTGACCGTGGAGCCTTCCAGGGCGATCCCCCGTGCCTTGGCGGCGGCCCTGACCGAGGAGTGGAAGCATCCCGCCCAGCCGGACGCGAAGAGCTGCTCCGGGTTGGTGGCGCCTCCCTGCCCGCCGCGCATGCGCGGTGTGGTCAGGTCGACGGACAGGGCGCCGTCGTCGCTCTCGACGTGCCCGTTGCGGCCGTCGCCGGTGGAGAGGGCGGAGGTGGTGTAGACGACGGGCATGGTGAGTCCTTCCTGAGGCGAAATGTCGGTCACTCATTCCACCACCCACCCGCGCGGCGACGGCGGGCGGTCCGCGACCGGGGACGGGCGGCGCGATCAGCCGAACTGCCGGCTCAGCGTCGCGTGCCGGTTGACGTCCTTGTAGAGCAGGTAGCGGAACCGGCCGGGGCCGCCCGCGTAGCAGGCCTGCGGGCAGAACGCGCGCAGCCACATGAAGTCGCCCTCCTGCACCTCGACCCAGTCCTGGTTCAGCAGGTACACGGCCTTGCCCTCGAGCACGTAGATGCCGTGCTCCATGACGTGCGTCTCCGGGAACGTGATCGCGCCGCCCGGCTCGAAGTTCACGATGTTGACGTGCATGTCGTGCCGGAGGTCGGTGGGATCGGCGAATCGCTGCGTCGTCCAGGCGCCGTTGGTGCCGGGCATCTCGATGCCGGGGACGTCCGCCTCGTGCACGAAGAACGCGGCCGGGACGTCGATGCCATCGACGCGCTGGTAGGCCTTGCGGATCCAGTGGAACCGGGCGTGGGCGTCGCCCGTCGACGATGCCGTCCACGCGGCCCCCGGCGGCAGATAGGCGTATCCGCCGGCAGCCAGGTCGTGCGCGTCGCCGTCGAGGGTGATCCGCAGCCCGCCCTCCATCAGGAACAGCACGCTCTCCGCCGCCGGGTCGGCCTCCGGCTGGTCGCTGCCGCCGCCCGGGGCCACCTCGACGATGTACTGCGAGAACGTCTCCGCGAATCCCGACAGCGGCCGGGCGATCACCCAGAGCCGGGTCTTCTCCCAGAACGGCAGGAGGCTCGTCACGATGTCGCGCATCGTGCCTCGCGGCAGGACCGCGTAGGCCTCCGTGAACACCGCGCGATTCGTCGTCAGCTCGGTCTGCGCCGGCAGCCCGCCGGTCGGTGCGAAGTACTTCTGGCTCACGATGACCTTCCTCCCGCGGAGCCGCCCACCGGCTCCGACGATGACGTGTGCGCAGCAGCGCCCGGTCCGTCGCCCGACGGGGCGGCCGGGCCGTGCTGCTGCTCGCTGGCGCCCGACGCGGCGCCGAGCCTGTCGATCAACCGACCGCGGCACTCGTCACCCGTCAGCTCCTGACCGCGCAGCCAGGTGCTGCGGACGACGCCGGCGAGCGATCGTCCCGCGTAGGGGGTGATCGCATTGCGGTGCCGCAGCCGGGTGGCGTCGACCACGAAGGCCTCGTCGGGTGCGAACACGCTGAGGTCGGCGTCCGCGCCGACGGCCAGCCGACCCTTGCGGGTCAGTCCGGCCAGCGCCGCCGGACGCTCGGACATCCACCTGGTGACGTCGGCGAGGCCGAAGCCGCGGCGCCGCGCCTCCGTCCAGACGGCGGGCAGCGAGACCTGCAGCGAGGCGATGCCGCCCCAGGCCAGGTCGAAGTCGCCGACGTCCAGGCGCTTGAGTTCGGGGGTGCACGGGGAATGGTCGGAGACGACGAAGTCGATCGTGCCGTCGGCGAGCCCCTGCCAGAGCAGCTCGCGGTTCGTCGCCTCCCTGATCGGCGGGCAGCACTTGAACTGCGTCGCCCGGTCCGGGATCTCCTCGGATGTGAAAACCAGGTAGTGCGGACAGG
The DNA here is from genome assembly GCA_963844455.1 of uncultured Actinomycetota bacterium. Classification (GTDB taxonomy): domain Bacteria; phylum Actinomycetota; class Actinomycetes; order Mycobacteriales; family Nakamurellaceae; genus Nakamurella. Next base: position 258,017 of record CAWJOH010000020.1, on the reverse strand, counting down.
TCTCGACCGTGATCCGGACGCCGTCGCGGCGCGCGCTGGCGATCATCGGAAGCGCGTCGGAGCTCGACAGGTGCAGGATGTGCACCCGCGCGCCCGTCCAGCGGGCCAGCTCGATGACGTGCGCGATCGCCACGTTCTCGGCGCCGCGCGGCCGGGAGTGCAGGAACCCGCCGTAGGCCTCGCCGTGCGCGGACGGCGCATGCTCGATCGCCTCCGCGTCCTCCGCGTGCACGATCATCAGCCCGTCGAACCCGCGCAGTTCCTGCAGGTCCGCCCGCAGCTCGTCCGGGTCCAGGGGCGGGAACTCGTCGACCCCCGAGTGCAGCAGGAAGCACTTGAAGCCGAACACCCCCGCGTCGTGCAGGGGCCGGAGCCGGTCTCGATTGCCCGGAATCGCGCCGCCCCAGAAACCGACGTCCACGTAGGCGTTCTCGGCGGCGACCGCGCGCTTGACGGCCAGCGCCTCCGGGTCGACGGTCGGCGGCACGCTGTTCAGCGGCATGTCGATGATGGTGGTGATGCCGCCGGCCGCCGCCGCCCTGGTGGCGGACGCGAAGCCCTCCCACTCGGTGCGACCGGGATCGTTCACGTGGACGTGCGTGTCGACCATGCCGGGGAGCAACACCACGTCGTCGCCCAGTTCGACGGTGCGCGCGGCGCTCAGCGTGGCCGGGTAGGGCTCGATCGCGGCGATCGTCCCGCCGCGCACGCCGACGCTCGCGGGGCGCTCGCCGGCCGGCGTCATCGCGCGCGGGGCGTGGAAGACCAGATCGAAGTCGCTCATCGCGGTGTCACCTCCTCGTCGGGTTCGGTCGGTCGGTCAAGCCGGTCTGCGGGACGGTCGATATCGGTCAGGTGTCGGGGCGTTCGGCGGGGGCGAGGAGCTCCGCCCGGCCGATCCGGCGGCCCAACTCCTCGAGCAATGGTCCAGGATCGTCGATGCATCGCCGGACGTCGGGCTCGACGTCCACCAACGCGTAGGCGCTGCGCACCCCGGCGTCCGCGAGTTGCCGGTCGGTCAGGAGGTTGCGGCCGGCCACCGCGACCACGGGGATGCCTGCCCGGCGGGCCGCGGCCGCGACCCCGGCCGGCGCCTTGCCGTGCAGCGTCTGCTCGTCCAGCGACCCCTCGCCGGTGATCACCAGGTCCGCACCGTCCAGCGCCGCGGCGAAGCCGGTGAGCTCCAGCAGCAGCTCGATGCCCGGCCTGGGCACCGCCCCCAGGACGGCGATCGCCGCGAAGCCGACCCCGCCGGCGGCACCCGCCCCCGGCACGTCGGCGGCCGGATGCCCCGACGGGCCCGGTGCCTCGTCCAGCGCGGCGGCCAGCACGCCCGACCAGTGCCGCAGCGCGGCGTCCAGCCGGCCGACATCGTCGGGCGTGGCGCCCTTCTGCGGCCCGTAGACGACGGCCGCACCGCGCGCGCCGAGCAGCGGGTTGTCGACATCGCTGGCCAGCACCACCTCGGCGGCGGACAGACCCGGGTGCAGGCCCGAGAGGTCCACCCGACGGACGGACGCGAGGGCCGCGCCACCCGGCGCCACCGTGCCGTCGTCCGCGTCGACGATCCCGGCCCCGAGCGCGGCCAGCATGCCGGCCCCGCCGTCGGTGCTCGCGCTCCCCCCTATCGCGAGCACCAGACGGCGGCATCCGGCGTCCAGCGCCGCCGCGATCACCTCGCCGAAGCCCGTGCTGGACGCGGTGAGCGGCGCCAGGGTCCCCTGCGGCAGGCGCGCGAGGCCGCATGCGTCCGCGAGCTCCACCACCGCCACCCCGTCGCGCTCCGCGTACCCGGAGTCGACCGGCTCGCCGGTCGGGCCGGCGACCCGCACCGGCACGAGCCGGTAGCCGGCCGCCACCGCCGCGTCCAGGGTCCCGTCACCGCCGTCCGCGATCGGCACCGTCACCAGCTCGACGTCCCCGGCGAGGGAGCCTGCGACGGAACGGATCCCGCTCGTCAGGTGCGCGGCGACATCGCTCGCGCGCATCGAGCCCTTGAACTTGTCCGGGGCGAGGAGGACCTTCATCGCGGAGAGGTGCCCTCAGTCCAGCAGGGAGATCGCGGTCGGGGCGTCCTGGGACGTCAGGGCCAGCTCCTCGAACTCCACGACGCCGTCCAGCTCCACGCCCATCGAGATGTTGGTGACCCGCTCGAGGACCACCTCGACCAGGATCGGCACGCGGTGCTCGACCATCAGTTTCTTCGCCGTCTCCAGCGCCGGCAGGATCTCCGCCGGGTCCGTCACGCGGATCGCCTTGCAGCCCATGGCCTCCGCGAGCTTGACGTGATCGACGCCGTAGCCGGCGATGTCCCCGTCCTCGACGGAGTTGATGTTGTCGAAGGACAGCTGGACGCAGAAGTCCATGTCGAACCCGCGCTGCGACTGGCGGATCAGTCCGAGATAGGCGTTGTTCACCAGCACGTGCACGTACGGCAGGTTGAACTGCGCCCCGACCGCCAGCTCCTCCATCATGAACTGGAAGTCGTAGTCCCCGGTCAGCGCCACCACGGTGGCGTCCGGATCGGCCACGCACACGCCGAGCGTCGCCGGCACCGTCCAGCCCAGCGGCCCCGCCTGCCCGGCGTTGATCCAGTGCCGGGGCCGGTACACGTGCAGGAACTGGGCCGCCGCGATCTGCGAGAGGCCGATCGTCGACACGTAGCGGGTGTCCGGGCCGAACGCCTTGTTCATCTCCTCGTACACGCGCTGCGGCTTGATCGGGATGTCGTCGAAGTGCGTGCGCCGGTGCATCGTGCGCTTGCGCTCCTGGCAGTCCGCGACCCACTGGCCGCGGTCGGCCAGGACGCCGGCCTCGCGGCGGTCGCGGGCGACCTCGACCAGCTCCGCCAGCGCGAACCCCGCATCGGAGACGATCGAGTAGTCGGGTGCGAAGACCCGGCCGATCTGCGTCGGCTCGATGTCCACGTGCACGAAGGTGCGTCCGCCGCGGTAGGTGTCGAGGCCACCGGTGTGCCGGTTGGCCCACCGGTTTCCGATGCCCAGCACGAAGTCCGAGGCGAGCAGGGTCGCGTTCCCGTACTGGTGCGAGGTCTGCAGCCCGGCCATGCCGGCCATCAGCGGATGGTCGTCCGGGATGGTGCCCCAGCCCATCAGGGTGGGGATGACCGGGACGTCCAGCAGCTCGGCGAGCTCGACGAGCAGGTCGCTCGCGTCCGCGTTGATGATCCCGCCGCCGGCGACGATCAGCGGGCGTTCCGCGGCGGCCAGCATGTCGAGCGCCTTGACCGCCTGCGCGCGCGTGGCGCGCGGCTTGTAGACGGGCAGCGGTTCGTACGTCTCGGGATCGAAGTCGATCTCGGCCATCTGCACGTCGAACGGCAGGTCGAGCAGCACCGGCCCGGGCCGGCCCGAGCGCATCAGGTGGAAGGCCTGCTGGAAGGCGCCCGGCACCTGGGCGGGCTCGAGGACGGTCATCGCCATCTTGGTCAGGGGCGCCGCGATGTCCGAGATGTTGATCGCCTGGAAGTCCTCCTTGTGCAGCCGGGCGACCGGCGCCTGGCCGGTGATGCACAGGATCGGGATCGAGTCGGCGGAGGCCGAGTACAGACCGGTGATCATGTCCGTGCCGGCGGGTCCGGAGGTGCCGATGCACACGCCGATGTTGCCGGCCTTGGCGCGGGTGTAGCCCTCCGCCATGTGCGAGGCGCCCTCGACGTGCCGCGCGAGGATGTGCCGGATGCCGCCGTGTTTGCGCATCGCGGAGTAGAACGGGTTGATCGCCGCGCCGGGCAGCCCGAAGGCGGTGTCCACGCCCTCGCGCTCCAGGATCGCGACGGCCGCGTCGACGGCTCGCATCTTTGCCATGGGTATCTCCTCGAGTCAGCTGTGAGTGTCGGTGGTTTCGGGTCCGGCTGGGCGGGGTCCGGCTGCGCGGGGTCCGACTACGCGGTGCCCGATGACGCGGTGTCCGATGACGCGGGCAACTCCTCCGGGTCCCGCCCGGAGAGCCGGAGTACGCCGCGCAACAGGGCCGAGTGGTCGAGCCCGCCGTCGCCCGACGCGAGCGCCGATGCCATCAGCTGCGCGACCACCGCGCCGAGCGGGATGACCACTCCGGCCTCCCGCGCGGCCGAGGTCACGATGCCGAGATCCTTGTGGTGCAGGGCGATCCGGAAGCCCGGCTGGAAGCTCCGGCCGAGCATGTTCGCGCCCTTCTGGTCCAGCACCTTGCTGCCGGCCAGCCCGCCGCCGAGGACCTTGAGCGCGGCCTCGGTGTCCACCCCGTACGCCTCGACGAACGCGACGGCCTCGGCGAGCAGCTCGATGTTGCCCGCCACGATCAGCTGGTTGGCGGCCTTCACGGTCTGCCCGGCGCCGGACGGGCCGACGTGCACGATCGTCTTGCCGACGGCCTCGAGAACCTCGGTGGCGGCCGCGAAGTCCTCCGCGGCGCCGCCGACCATGATGGACAACGTGGCCGCCTTGGCGCCCGCCTCGCCGCCGGACACCGGGGCGTCGACGAGACGCAAACCCTTCTCCTTCGCCTCGGCGGCGAGCGCGGTGGTGACGTCGGGCCGGATCGAGGAGAAGTCGATGACCAGCGTGCCGGGCCTGGCGTTCTCGAAGACGCCGCCGTCGCCCGCCAGCACGCTCTGCACGTCGGGCGAGTCCGGCACCATCACGGCGACCACGTCGGCGTCCGACACCGCATCGGCCACCGAGTCGGCGCCCTTGCCGCCCGCGGCGACGAGCGCCGCGATCTTGTCCGGGCTGCGGTTGTAGCCGACCACGTCGAATCCGGCGGCCACCAGGTGGCCGGCCATCGGGCCGCCCATGATGCCGAGGCCGATGAAAGCGACTGTCGTCATGGAAATCTCCTCGAGGTCTCGTCTGTGAAAGGTCCGGGTCAGTGCGTCAGTGCCGGTGCGCCGGTCGCGGGTGCGCCCGTGCAGCGCGTTCTCAGCCGCGGGTCGCGCGCCGTTCCCGCGGCAGCCAGCCGAAGCTGTCCTCCGTGCGCCCGCTCGGCTTGTACTCCAGACCGACGTAGCCGTCGTAGCCCGCGGCGGCGAGCGCCGCGAGATGTCCTTCGAGGTCGAGGGTCCCGGTGCCGGGCTCGTTGCGGCCCGGGCTGTCCGCGATCTGCACGTGACCGACGCGCCCGGCGTGCGCGGCGATGCCCGCGGCGACGTCGTCACCGTTGGTGGCCAGGTGGTAGATGTCGAACAGGAACTTCACGTTGGACGCACCCGACTCCCGTTCCACCCGGTCCAGCACGCCCACGACGTCGGCCGAGGTGAGCAGCGGGTACCGCGGTGCGCCGCTCACCGGTTCCAGCAGCACCGTGCCGTCGATCCGGGCCGCAGCGCGCGCGGCGAGCGCAAGGTTCTCCGCACCCAGGTCGTCCTGCTCCGCTGCGGTCGCACCGTCGACCCGGTTGCCGTACAGCGCGTTGAACGCGCTGCAGCCCAGCCGCTCCCCGATGCCCACCGTGACGTCGATGTTGTCGCGGAACTCGCCGGAGCGGGCCGGCCATGACACCAGGCCGCGGTCCCCGCCCGGCATGTCGCCCGCGAAGAAGTTCAGCCCGACCAGCTGCACGCCGGCGTCCGTGACGGCGGTGACGAAGCCGTCGATCTCCGCATCCGAGGGCACCGCCCGGTCGAACGGCCACCAGAACTCGATGGTGTCGAACCCGGCGGCCGCCGCCGCCGCCGGCCGCTGCAGCAGCGGCAACTCGGTGAAGAGCATGGACAGGTGGGCGTCGTACCGCGGGCGCCCGGTCGTCGATGTCGAGCCGGTCCTGGTGGCTGGGGTCGTCACGATGTCTCCTGATCCTCGGGTCGACGCCCTGCGGCGTCGGCGCTCGGTTCGTCGGTGGTCGGTGCTCGTCTTCGGTGGTCGGTGTCGGCGGTCTGTGTCGGTCGTCGGTCGTCGGTGTCGGTGGTCGGTATCGGTGGTCGGTGTCAGTGGTCGGTGGGGGTGAGCGGGCGGCGCTGGGCGAGGGCGTCGAGCGTGGCGCGGTCGACGCCGGACTCCCGCAGCACCTCGGCGTCGTCGAAGGCGCCGCAGTGCACGCCGCGCACGACGAACGCGGCCAGGGCCTGCGCCGTGGCGGGCTCGTCGACGATCCCGCCGCCCTGCCGCGCCAGATAGTTCGAGAGCCGTTCGGCCGCCGCGGGAAAGCCCTGCCGGTAGAACGCGTACGTGGCGAGGTACCGGCTCACCAGGTGACCGGGGTGCATGTCCCAGCCCTGGTAGTACGCCCGCTTCAGCGAGCGGTCGACCAGCTGCGCGTGCAGGCCGATCGCCGCGGCGACCTGCTCGGGTGTGCCGACCGGCATCACATTCGTCGAGCCGTCACACACCCGCACGCCGGTGCCGGCCGCGGCGACCTGCATGACGGCCTTCGCGTGATCGGCGACCGGGTGCGCGAGGCTCTGCTGGGCGGCGGACACCCCACACGCCGCGCTGTAGTCGAACGTCCCGTAATGCAGGGCGGGGCAGCGGTTCTCCGCCGCATGCAGCATCTGCGCGACGGTTGCGCCGCCGTCGGCGCCCAGGATCGCCTGCGTGGTCTCCACCTGGATCTCGAACCGCAGCGCGCCCGCGGGGAGGGCGTGCGCCCGCTCGAGCTCGGTGCAGACGCGCACCATCGCCCGAACCTGGTCCACCGAGGTGACCTTCGGCAGGGTGACGATGAACCCGCCGGGCAGCCCGCCCGCGGCCAGCAGCTCGGCCAGCACGAGGTCGAGGGTGCGCAGCCCGCGGCGGCGGGTCGGCCGCTCCAGGCTCTTGAACCGGATACCGGCGAAGCTCGGGCCGTCGGGCGCAGCCAACAAATGAGCGAGGATTCCCGCCGCGGCGACGGCGTCCCCGTCCTCCTCGTCGTCCGGCCGCGCGCCGTAGCCGTCCTCGAAGTCCAGCCGCATGTCCTCGACGGGTTGCGCGGCGAGCTTGGCGCGCGCCCGCTCGTACACGGACTCGTCCAGCCCGTCCAGGCCGGTGATGGCGGCGGCCGCCGCCGCCGTCGGGGCCACCGCGTCGAGCACCTCGAGAGCCTGCCGGCCCCAGCGGGTTGCCACGTCCGCGCTCGCGAGATCGGCGTTCACGTAGACGGTGTGCACCGGTTGACGGGTCCCGGGATCGCCCGGGTAGAGCGTCTCCAGTCGCTCGTCCGCCTCGGCGAGCAGGTCGTCGAGCTCGTCGAGCAGGGGTGCCGTCAGCCGAGCCGCTCCGTCCACCGCCGCTGCCGAGTTCACGGTCTGCTCCCCTGTTCTGCCGTGTCTGATTCCGTATTGTGGAAGAACTTCTTCGTAGAATAGAAACTACCGGGTGCGCGCATCGCCGTCAAGCCTGCGCCGGTCGGCCGATCAGGCCCGCTCCAGCGCGGCCTCGTAGGCGGGCAACGTCAGGAAATCGGCGAAATCGTCGGCCAGCGCGACCTCCTCGAACACCTGCCGCGCCAGGGGGTACCGGCTCGCGGCATAGGCCGCCGCGCCGACCTCCGCCTCGATGCCGCGCAACTCGTCGTCGGCGATCTCCCGCACGAGATCGGCGGTCGCCGTCCGGCCCGTGTCCAGCACCACCTCGTTGTGCACCCACTGCCACACCTGCGACCGGGAGATCTCAGCGGTGGCCGCGTCTTCCATCAGGTTGTGGATGCCGACCGCGCCGTTGCCGCCGAGCCAGGCCTCGAGGTAGCGCAGGGCGACGTCCACGTTCACGCGCAGCCCCGCCTCGGTCGCCTCGCCCGGGATCGACCCGACCTCGAGCAGCTGCTCGGCCGTGACCGCGACGTCGTCGCGCCTGCGGTCGAGCTGGTTCGGCCGGTCACCCAGCACGGCGTCGAAGACCTCGCGGCAGACGGGCACCAGGTCGGGATGCGCGACCCACGAGCCGTCGAAGCCGTCTGCGGCCTCGCGCTCCTTGTCCTGCCGCACCTTGGCCAGCGCCGTGGCGTTCACCGCCGCATCGCGTCGGCTGGGGATGAAGGCGGCCATGCCGCCCATCGCGAACGCACCTCGCCGGTGGCAGGTCGCCACCAGCAGCTCGGTGTAGGCCCGCATCATCGGCGCCGTCATGGTCACCGAACCGCGATCCGGCAACACGAAGTCCGGGCCGGCGTCGCGGAAGGTCTTGATCACACTGAACAGGTAGTCCCACCGCCCCGCGTTCAGCCCGGAGGCGTGATCCCTCAGCTCGTAGAGGATCTCGTCCATCTCGAAGGCTGCGGGGATCGTCTCGATCAGCACGGTCGCCCGCACCGTGCCCGGCGCGATGCCCAACCGCTCCTGCGCATGCGAGAAGATGTCGTTCCACAGCCGCGCCTCGAGATGGCTCTCCATCTTCGGCAGGTAGAAGTACGGGCCGCTACCGCGGCGGAGCAGTTCGGCGGCGTTGTGGAAGAAGTACAGCCCGAAGTCGACCAGCGCGCCCACGGCCGGGACGCCGTCGACGAGCAGGTGCCGCTCGTCGAAGTGCCAGCCGCGCGGTCGCGTGACGATGACCGCGAGGGGGGCGTCGTCCCGCAGCCGGTACTCCCGGCCGTCCGGCGAGGTGAACTCCAGCCGGCGGCGGATCGCGTCGAAGAGGGTGAGCTGGCCGCCGATGACGTTGGCCCAGTGCGGGGTGTTGGCGTCCTCCAGGTCGGCGAGCCACACCTTCGCGCCCGAGTTGAGTGCGTTGATCGCCATCTTCGGCTCCGGCGGCCCGGTGATCTCCACCCGGCGGTCGAGCAGGTCGGGCGGCGCCGTCGCGACGGTCCAGTCCGCGTCGCGGACCTGCGCGGTCTCGGGCAGGAAGTCGAGCCGGCCGACGCGCGCGGCCTCGGTGCGCCTCGCGGTCCGCGAAGCGAGCAGTTCATCGCGGCGAGATCCGAAGCGGCGCTGCAGGTCCGCCACGAATTCGAGAGCAGCGGGGGTGAGGATCTCGGCCGCCCGCGGCACCTCCGGCCCACGCACCTCGACAGCTTGCCCCGCACTCGTCCCGGTCATGTGCATCCTTCCAAAATCGGTTGCTAGACTTCTACGATGTGAAAACAGTCGGGCTGCCTGTGCCCGGTGATGTCTACCGACGGGACTTCCGATGAACCAGCCGCGCTCGGTCCGGGCCCTGCATGACGCCTCCGCCGGACCGCGCGCGGAAGCGCCGGTGGCCGCCGGTCCGCGCGCGGAAGCGCCGGTGGCCGCCGGCCCGTCCGGCCCGCCGGCCAGCAAGGTGCAGGCCGTCGATCGCGCCTTCGAGGTGCTGGAGACGCTGGCCGACGCCGGCGGCGAGATGTCGCTGTCGGACCTGACCGGCGCCACCGGCCTGCCGATGCCGACGATCCACCGGCTGCTGCGCACGCTGCTGCGCCACGGCTACGTCCGGCAGCTGCCGTCCCGGCGCTACGCCCTCGGGCCGCGGCTGATCAACCTCGGCGTCAGCGCGAGCAGCATGCTCAGCGACTGGGCGAAGCCGTGGCTGACCGGTCTCGTCGACAACCTCGGCGAGACGGCCAATCTCTGCATGCTGGACGGCGATCGGGCGACCTACGTGGCGCAGATCCCGTCGCGGCACACCATGCGCACCTTCACGGAGGTCGGCCGCCGGGTGTACCTGCACAGCACGGGCGTCGGCAAGGCGCTGCTCGCCCAGCTCGACGACGTCCAGGTGGGCGAGCTCGTCGGCCGCACCGGCATGCCGCCGGCCACGGCGAACACGATCACCGACCCGGACGAGCTCACCGCCGAGCTGGGCCGGATCCGCGCCGCCGGCTTCTCCGTCGACGAGGGTGAGCAGGAGATCGGCGTCCGGTGCGTGGCCGTGCCGATTCCCGACGCGCCCACCCCGATCGCGATCTCGGTCTCCGGGCCGGCCGCCCGGCTGACGCCGGAGATGGTCGAGCGCGCCGTGCCGCTGCTGCGCGCCGCGGCCAACGGCCTGGCCCACGACCTGTCCGCCCGCCGCACCACCGCCTGACGCCTGCCCGGCGGTGGTGCGGACCCGGTCGGGCATCAGCCGCCGCCGGTCGGCTCGTCCCCGGCCGCCCGCGGACCCGGGAGCCCGCGACCCGGCTGTTCCTCGGGCGTCACTCCCGGCGCCGGCCCCTCGGCGAAGATCGGCGCCACGTTGTCCTTGCGGCCCAGCACGTTGAACAGGATGTTCAGCAACACCGCGGTCACCGCCGCCGCGCTGATCCCCGAGTCGAAGATGGTCTGGAACCAGGTCGGGAACTCCTCGTAGAAGTCCGGGATGGCGATCGGGATCAGTCCCATGGCGATCGACAGCGCGACGATGACGAGGTTCTGGTTGCCCTCGTAGTGCACCGCCGACAGGCTGCGGATGCCGCTCGCGGCGACGGTGCCGAACAGCGCCAGTCCGGCGCCGCCGAGCACCGGCAGCGGCAGCGCGGCGATGATGGCCCCGACCTTGGGGAACAGCCCGAGCACCAGCAGGATCAGCCCGCTGACCGCGACCACGAACCGGCTCTTGATGCCGGTGAGCGCGACGAGGCCGACGTTCTGCGCGAAGGCGCTGACCGGGAAGCCGTTGAGCAGGCCGCCGGAGACGGCGCTCGACAGCGTGTCCGCCCGCAGGCCGTTCGCGACGGTCTTCCGGTCGGCCGGGCGGCCGACGACCACGCCGATCGCCAGCAGGTCGGCGGTGGTCTCCGTCATGATCACCAGCATCACGATCGTCATCGAGACGATCGCGGCGACGCTGAAGGTCGGCGTGCCGAAGTGGAACGGCGTGGAGATCGCGAAGGCCTGCGCCTCGCCGACCTGGGAGAAGTCGATCTTGCCGAACAGCGCCGCCACCACGCCGCCGGCGACCAGGCCGATCAGGATGGCGACCCGGGAGAAGAAGCCGGGCAGGAAGCGGTAGATCAGCAGGATGATGCCCAGGGTGATCGCGGCGAGCGCGATGTTCGACAGCGAGCCGAAGTCCTCGCTGCCGGCTCCGCCCGCCGCCCAGCGCATCGCGACCGGAAGCAGGGAGATCCCGATGACGGTGATCACCGATCCGGTGACCACCGGTGGGAAGAAGTGCAGCAGGCGGCTGAACACGCCGCTGACCAGGAACCCGATGGCGCCGGCGACGACGATCGCGCCGAAGATCGCCAGCAGGCCCGCCGTCGCCGCCGCCGGCGCCGGCGCCGATGGCGAGCATCGAACCCACCGCGGCGAACGAGGTGCCCTGCACGATCGGCAGTTTCGCGCCGATCCACCGGACGCCGAGGGTCTGCAGCAGGGTGGCCAGGCCGGAGATCAGGAGCGTCGCCGCCAGCAGGTACGACAGGTCGGCGAACGGGAGTTTCAGGGCCGTGCCGACGATCAGCGGGACCGCGACCACGCCCGCGTACATGCTCATGACGTGCTGCAGGCCGTAGAGGATCATCGAGCCCGGGCTTGAGCACCTCGTCGACCGGATGCTTGGTGTCCTCGAAGACCGCGAGGTGATCCCCGGCGGCACCGAGCGGGTCGGAATCGTGTGCCATCGTCGTCACCAGCCCTGACCCGGATCGAACGCCAGGCCCGACTCGGGGGCGCCGTCGCGCAGGATGGTGCCCTCGATGTACCCGTACGGGCGGTCGTCCGCGTGGAACACCTCGTTCGGGTTCTCCAGCCCGAACGGGCTGAGGTCGATCACGAAGTGGTGCTTGTTCGGCAGCGAGAAGCGCACCTCGGCGATCTCGGGCTGCGACGTGATCATCGCCTCGCCCATCGCGTACATCGTCTGCTGCAGCGCGAGGCTGTGGTGGCCGGCGAACACGTCGCTCATCGTCGCCACCGCGTCGGAGTAGGACTGTCCCCAGTCCACGTCGGTCTCCGTGTGCCGCCACTGGCAGGTCACCGACGTCGCCATCACCCGGTCGTTGGTCGGCTTGAGCGTGGTGTAGCGGTCCTGCAGGTACCCCCAGAACTCCGAGTCCGTCGTCTTGAGGACGACGTAGTCCTGCACCCCGGACACCACCCAGGTGGTGGTGCCGTCGTAGGTCACCGTGACGGTGCGGACGTAGCCGCCGTCCCGGGCGAACGCATGTGGGTGCGGAGAGCCGTTGTGCGACAGCCGCTTCCACGGGTACATCTCGATCTTGATGCGGCATCGGCTGACCGGCTCGGTGTCGTCGACGAAGTGCCGGGCGAGGGCGATGCCGAACGACTCGGGCTGGCGCGCCGCGTCGCCGTGCTCCTTGGCGAACGCGTTCACGGTGTTCTTCGTGGCGTCCGTTGTCAGACACTTCGCGTTGTCACCGGTCAGGTGGATGTCCGTGAAGTCGCCACTGAGCGCGACACTGACGTTGTAATCGACGATCTCGTGCGGATCCGCGTCGCGGTACACGCGGACCACACGGGTCTCGGCCTTGCCGTACTGGTTGTGCCCGAGCGAGACGCTCATGGGTGGATCAGCTCCCTCGATAGGTGGAGAAGGCGAACGGGGACAAGAGCAGTGGGACGTGATGATGGGCGCCCGGGTCGGTGATCTCGAACGTCACCGACACCTCGGGGTAGAAGCCGGACTGCCCGGTGGCGGCGAAGTAGGCGCCCGTGTCGAACGTCAGGCGGTAGACGCCGGCCGGCAGGTCGACCCCGCCCGATGCGGCACCTGGGAACCGGTACCGCCCGTCGTCGTCGGTGACGCCGCCGACGTCGACATCGGGGGACTCGTCCACCCGGCGGAGCACCAGCGCGACCCCCGGGGCCGGGCGTCCGAGCGCGGCATCGAGGACGTGTGTCGAGAGCGACATGGGTGTTTACTTCCAATCCACGAGCGGGTGACTGGCCGGCCGGCGATGACCTCTCGCCTGCGATTCCACCATGTGGAGGTTGTTTGTTTCATCGTGGAAACTACTGGCAGTATGGGCTCGTGTCAACCGGTGACCAGGCACAACTACGGCGTGACCGCCGTCACTCCGCCCGGCCCGGTCGGGCTCCGGATGTCCGCGGGGCCCAGCCCGGCGGCGCCGCGGTGAGGCCGCGGTTCGTGCTCCTCACCGGAGTCGAGCATGGCAAAGCGCACCCGACGCGCCGCGAAAACCCCGCTCAGGGCGTCGATTTCGCCGTGGTCAACGGGCCACGGGAGCGCCTGCTGCCCCCGCGGGCGGCGCGGGTCCTGAGCACTGCGCTGCGGCGGCTCGTCGAGGAGGGTCAGCTGTGCAGGGCGGCCAGCGCCGTGTGCGTCATCAGCCGGATGCCGGCGGCGACCGCCCGCTCGTCCGCGACGAACGTCGACGAGTGCAGGTCGACCCGCGGGCTGACGCCGTCCCAGACCCCGAGTCGCGCCAGCGCACCGGGGACGTGCTCGAGGAACACGGCGAAATCCTCTGCTCCGGTGGACTGCTCGGCCGGCACGACGGATCCGGCGCCGAGCGCCCGCTGGGCGGCCACCCGCAGCACCTCGGTCGCGGCGACGTCGTTGTCCACCGGCGGAACCCCACGCGAATACGTCAGCTCGTAGCCGGCACCGGTGGGCGCGAGCAGCTCGCCGATCAGCTCGCGGACCAGCGGTTCCGCGCTGTCCCACGCCCGCCGGTCCATCATCCGCAGCGTGCCGCGCAGCAGGCCGTCGCGCGGGATCGCGTTCGGCACCCGACCGGCCTGGGCGACGCCCCACACCAGGACGGCCGCGGCGCGCGGATCGAGCCGGCGGGTGAGCACCGCGGGCAGCCCGGTGATCACGGTGCCCATCGCGTACACCAGGTCCGTCGTCAGATGCGGCCGCGACGTGTGCCCGCCCGGCCCGAAGAGCCGCAGCTCGATGACGTCGGACGTCGACGTGATCGCGCCGGCCTTCAGCCCGACCCTGCCCACCTGCAGCCGCGGGTCGCAGTGCAACGCGAACACCGTGCGCAGGCCGTCGAGCGCCCCGGCGGCGATGACGTCCCTCGATCCGCCGGGAAAGACCTCCTCGGCCGGCTGGAAGATCAGCCGCACCCGGCCGTGCAGATCGCCCGCCCTGGACAGCGCCCGCGCCGCGCCGAGCAGCACGGTCAGGTGCACGTCGTGCCCGCAGGCATGCGAGATGTCCGGCAGCGTGGAGGCGTAGGGCAGGCCGGTCGCCTCGCGGATCGGCAGCGCGTCGATGTCCGCGCGCAGCCCGACCAGCGGTTCGCCGGAACCGATCTCGGCCAGCACACCCGTGCCGCTGGGCAGCAGCTCGGCCGCGATCCCGTCGGCGCGCAGGCTGCGCAGGATGACGGCGCTGGTCGCGGACTCGGCGCGGCCGAGCTCCGGGTGGGCGTGCACCCGGCGGCGCAGATCGACGAACCCGGCCAGCTCGGCGGCGAGCGTGCGGTCCAGCCACAGCGGGCCGAGCCCGGCGCCCGGATCGGGCACCTGCTCGGGTCCGGGCACGGCGACGGTGGCGGGCACGGCGTGCATCGGGCCGGTCGCGCTGCTCGTCATCCGGTGTCGTCCGCTTCCTGCCGGTCGGGAGAACTGGGCCGGATGTCGAGCCTAGACACCCACCGGACTCGCCGACGGGCGGCGCCTCCGGGTTGGCGAACCAGCCGTCCGGCGCGCCGCTCTGCACGACCCAGAACTGCTTGTTCCGATTTCGCCCCGCCCGATCCCGTCTGGCCGACGACGAACGAGCAGTCGCCGTCGTCGTCGGACTGGCAGGTGCCCACCAGCGCACCGGGTGATCCCTGGTCGTCGGTGCGCAGCTCCAGCTGCACCCCGGCGAGCGCATCGACGTTGCCCGAGGTCGTCCGCAGGCCGCCGGCCTTCACGCTGACCACCGCGGTGTCCGCTGCCGCCACCGGCACGTCCGCGAGCGCCGGCGACCCGCCGGCCGTGGCGGGGACCGCGACGGCGAGCAGGACTGCGGTGGCGGCGGCCAGAACCGCCGCAGCGCACGCCGGCCGCTCGTGGACATCCGAGTCGATGTCGACATGTCGACGATCCCCCGCTCTCATCGGCCCGCGACGTGCGGCCGATCGGGTCGCAGAGCGATCGGCAGGCCACGCATCGAGCGGCCCGGGTCACCCGATCAGGCAGATGGTAGGTGGTTGCCGCGCTTTCGGCAGCATTGTCGTTTCGTGCGGCTCCGGCGGCACGGGGGGCAGCCGTCTGTGATTGGCTTGGCCCGTCGAATCGGGCGGTTCGGTGCGCCGGCACGCAGGAGGACTTCGATGGGCGACGACATCGCTCCCATCGTCTACACGCGCGAGCAGCGTCAGGCGTACCGCGTGAAGGTGCGGCGATGCCTCGACGTGTTCGAGCGGATGCTGATCGAGCACTCGTTCGACTTCGACGATCCGCTGACCGGGCTGGAGATCGAGCTCAACCTGGTCGACGGCTCCTGGCAGCCCGCGATGCGCAACGCCGATGTGCTCGAGGCCATCGCCGACCCCGACTTCCAGACCGAGCTGGGCCGCTACAACATCGAGTTCAACGTCCATCCGCGGCCGCTGTCCGGCGATTCCCTCACGGACCTCGAGACCTCGCTGCGCGCCTCGCTCGACCATGCCGAGCACCGGGCGAACGAGACCGGCTCCGAGATCATCATGATCGGCATCCTGCCGACCCTGCGCACGCACCACTTCGAGGACGAGTGGATGAGCGCGAACCCGCGGTACAAGGCGCTCGACGAGGCGGTGTTCGCCGCCCGCCGCGAGGACCTCGAGCTGGACATCAACGGGGCCGAGACCCTTCAGCTGTTCACGGACACGATCGCGCCGGAGTCGGCGTGCACCTCCGTGCAGCTGCACCTGCAGGTCTCGCCGGCGGACTTCTCCTCCTGCTGGAACGCCGCCCAGGCGCTGGCCGGCCCGCAACTCGCCGTCGGCGCGAACTCGCCGTACCTCTTCGGCAAGCACCTCTGGGCGGAGACCAGGACCGAGCTGTTCCTCCAGGCGACCGACACCCGCTCGCCCGAGCTGAAGAACCAGGGCGTCCGCCCGCCGGTCTTCTTCGGCGAGCGCTGGATCACCTCCATCTTCGACCTGTTCGAGGAGAACGTCCGCTACTTCCCGGCGCTGTTGCCCGAGACCACCGACGAGAACCCGGAGGCCGTGCTCGCCGACGGCAAGGCGCCGCGCCTGCAGGAGCTGCGGCTGCACAACGGCACCGTGTACCGGTGGAACCGCCCGGTCTACGACGTCGTCGACGGCCGTCCGCACCTGCGCGTCGAGAACCGCGTCCTGCCGGCCGGCCCGACCGTGATCGACGTCCTGGCCAACGCGGCGTTCTACTACGGCGCGCTGACCATGCTGGCGGCCGACGAGCGCCCCGTGTGGACCAAGATGTCCTTCGCCGCCGCGGCGGCGAACTTCGACGCGGGGGCCCGCCGGGGGGCCGACGCGGTCTTCTACTGGCCCGGCTTCGGCGAGGTGACCTGGGACGAGCTCCTGCTGCGTCACCTCCTGCCGATGGCGGACGAGGGGCTCGACCGCTGGGGGGTGTCCGCCGCGGTCCGCGACCGGTACCTCGGCGTGATCGAGGACCGGTGCAAGACCCGGCGCAACGGGGCGTGGTGGCAGGTCCGCGCGGTCGAGGCGTTCGAGGACCGCGGCCTCGGCCGCGATGCGGCGCTGACCGAGATGCTCAAGCTGTACTCGCAGGGCATGCACTCGAACGAGCCGGTGCACTCCTGGGAGCTGCCGGACTGATCGCGATGGCCCGCCCCAGCACGCATCACGGATCCACGACATCCGAGACGCGACCGGAGACGATCCGCGCCGCGCCGGATACGGTCCAGGCATGAGCGACGGCGCGCAACGCGAGTGGGTGCGGGCGGCCGCCGGCGTGCTCCGCCGCTCGCGCCGGATGCCGGCCGATGCACCGGACGAGGACGTCGAGCGGCTGCTGGCGCACATCACCGAAGAGGGCATCGTGGTCCCCCCGCTGGGGGTGCCGGGCGATGGCGACGCGGCGGGCTGGGCCAGACCCGTTGCGTCCGAGCGCGGCTGGGACGTCCGGACGCTGGTGGCCGATCCCGACGCGGCGCGGGCCGCCGCCGCCGCGCTCGCCGATCTCGAGGGCGGCGGCACGTCGCTCTGGGTCTGTGTCGGCGACGGGGTCACCGCCGTGGCCGACCTGCCGTCCGTCCTCGATGGCGTCCTCGTCGACGCCGCGGCGGTGGTGGTGCAGGGCCGCGGCGGGGTCGGCGACCTGACGGCGGCGCGCGCGCTCGGCGCGATCCTCGCGGAGCGGGGCGTCGCCGCCGCGCCGGGCACGTCGCTGGGCGCCGACCCGATCGGGCGGGCCGCGCGCGCGGCGCCGGGCGGCGCGGTCGGACTGCACGAGCTTCCCGAGATCGCCGAGCTGGCAGGCGAGCTGCGCGTGCGCGCGCTGGTGGCCGACGGCACCGCGGCGCACGAGGCCGGCGCCGGCGATGCCGGCGAGCTCGGGTACCTCCTGGCCTGCGCGGCGACCTATCTGCGCGGGCTGAGCGCCGCCGGGGTGGCGGTCCCGGACGCCCTCGGGCTGCTGGACTGCCGGCTGGCGGTCACCGACGAGCAGTTCGTCTCCATCGCGAAAGTGCGCGCCGCCCGGGTGGTCTGGCGGCGGATGACGGCGCTCTGCGGCGTCGATGACGCCGAGCCCTTCCTGCACGCCGTGACCTCGCGACCGATGTCCACCCGCTACGACCCGTGGGTCAACCTGATCCGCGGCACCATCGCGGGCTTTGCGGCGGGGGTGGGCGGCGCGGACGCCGTCACGGTGCTGCCGTTCGACACCGCGCTGGGCGTGCCGGACGGGTTCGGTCGCCGGCTCGCGCGGAACGTGTCGGCGATGCTGACGGGCGAGTCGCACGTCGACGCCGTCGCGGACCCGGCGGGTGGCTCGTGGGCGGTGGAGGAGCTGACGGCGGCGATCGCGAAGGCTGCCTGGGTCGAGTTCCAGGCGATCGAGGCCGCGGGCGGGGTCACCGACGCGCTGGCCGACGGATCGCTGCGGGCGCGCTGGTCCGCGACGTCGGCCGAGCGCCGCGCGCGCATCGCCGACCGGCGCCGCCCGCTGACCGGCGTCACCGAGTTCCCGGATCTGCGCGAGATCCTGCCCGTCCGCAGCGGTTCGGCCGATGCGTCGGTGTCCTGGGCGCGCGACTTCGAGGCGCTGCGCGACGCGCCGGCCGCGGCCCCGGTCTTCCTCGCCACGCTCGGGCCGGTGGCCGACCACCTCCCGCGCGCCGGATTCGTCACCAACGCGCTGGCCGCGGGCGGCATCGATGTCGTCGCAGCGGGTCCGACCGCCGGGGCGGCCGACGTGGTCGCGGCCTACCGGGAGAGCGGCTGCGCCGTCGCGTGTCTCACCGGGTCCGACGCCGCATACGCCGGGCTCGGCCCCGAGGCCGCCGCCGGGCTGCGGGCCGCCGGCGCGCCCACCCTGCTGCTCGCGGGCCGACCGCCCGAGACGCTCGTCGAGCTCGTCGACGACCACATCGCCGTCGGCGACGACGTGCTGGCGTTCCTCCACCGCACCCGCGCGGCACTGGCCGCCGCGGGCGCCACCATCGAGTCGGGGAGCGCGCCGTGACCGTGCCCGACAGCTTCGCCGACCTGCCCCTGCGGGACTCCGCCGTCGACCCGCCCGATCGACCGGCGGTGACCGGCGATGCCTGGCTGTCCGCGGAAGGCATTGCCGTGCAGCCGCTCTACGGCCCGCGCGACGTCGCCGACCTGGACCTGGCCGGCCGGCCGGGCATGCCGCCGTACCTGCGGGGCCCGTACCCGACCATGTACACCACACAGCCGTGGACGATCCGCCAGTACGCGGGTTTCTCCACGGCCGCGGAGTCGAACGCCTTCTATCGCCGGAACCTCGCGGCCGGGCAGAAGGGGCTGTCGGTCGCCTTCGACCTGGCCACCCACCGCGGCTACGACTCCGATCATCCCCGCGTGGTCGGTGATGTCGGCATGGCCGGGGTGGCCATCGACTCGATCCTGGACATGCGCGAGCTGTTCGATCACATCCCGCTCGAGAAGATCAGCGTCTCGATGACCATGAACGGCGCGGTCCTTCCGGTGCTCGCGCTCTACATCGTCGCGGCGCAGGAGCAGGGCGTGCCGCCGGAGAAGCTCTCGGGGACGATCCAGAACGACATTCTCAAGGAGTTCATGGTCCGCAACACCTACATCTATCCGCCGGCTCCGTCGCTGCGCATCGTGTCCGACATCTTCGCCTACACGGCGGCGAAGATGCCTGCCTTCAACTCGATCTCGATCAGCGGTTATCACATGCAGGAGGCCGGCGCGACCGCCGATCTCGAGCTCGCCTACACCCTCGCCGACGGCGTCGAGTACCTGCGGGCCGGCCGGGCCGCCGGCCTCGCGGTCGACGACTTCGCTCCGCGGCTCAGCTTCTTCTGGGCGATCGGCATGAACGTCTTCATGGAGATCGCGAAACTCCGAGCCGCGCGGGCCCTCTGGTACCGGTTACTCCTGCCGTTCGAACCGGGCAATCCGAAATCGTCGATGCTGCGGGCACATTGCCAGACCTCCGGCTGGTCGCTGACGGCGCAGGACCCGTTCAACAACGTCACCCGCACCTGCCTGGAGGCGATGGCCGCCACCCAGGGCGGCACCCAGTCGCTGCACACGAACGCTCTGGACGAGGCGATCGCGCTACCCACCGACTTCTCCGCGCGGATCGCCCGCAACACCCAGCTGCTGCTGCAGCAGGAGTCGGGCACCACCGCGATCATCGATCCATGGGGCGGGTCGTACTACGTCGAGCGGCTCACGCACGAGCTCGCCGAGTTGGCGTCGGCGCACATCGCCGAGGTGGAGGAGGCCGGCGGCATGGCGGCGGCCATCGAAGCCGGGCTGCCGAAGCTGCGCATCGAGGAGGCCGCCGCGCGAACCCAGGCACGGATCGACTCCGGCGCCCAGGTGGTGGTCGGCGTGAACACGAACCGCACCACCGAGGCGCACGACCTGGATGTGCTCCGGGTGGACAACCACGCGGTGCGGACGGCGCAGGTGGCCAAGCTCGAGCGGCTGCGGGCGGGGCGCGACCCCGCCGCGGTGCGCGCGGCGCTGGACGCCCTCACGCGCGCCGCGGCGGAGAACCCCGACAACGCGGGCGGTGACCTCTCGAACAACCTCCTCGCCCGCGCCGTCGACGCCGCCCGCGCGCAGGCCACCGTCGGCGAGATCTCGGACGCGCTGGAACGGGTGTTCGGCCGGCACACCGCGGTCATCCGTACGATCTCCGGCGTGTACCGGTCCGAGGCTCGACGCGCCGCCGCGCCCGCGCCGAACGGCTCCACGGCGCCCGTCACCGGTGACGGGGACCGCGTCGATCCGATCGCGGCCGTGCTCGCCGCCACCGACGAGTTCGCCGCGGACCAGGGCCGCCGCCCGCGCATCCTGGTGGCCAAGATGGGCCAGGACGGGCACGACCGCGGCCAGAAGGTCGTCGTCACGGCGTTCGCCGATCTCGGATTCGACGTGGACGTGGGCCCGCTGTTCTCCACGCCGGACGAGGTCGCGCAGCAGGCGGTCGACAACGATGTCCACGTCGTCGGGGTCAACTCCCTCGCCGCCGGGCATCTGACCCTCGTCCCCGAGCTGCGCCGGGCGCTCGCCGACCGCGGTCGGCCCGACATCCTCGTCGTGGTGGGCGGTGTCGTTCCGCCGGCGGACATCCCGGCGTTGTTGGAGTCCGGCGCGGCCGCCGTCTTCGGCCCCGGCACGGTGATCGCCGAGGCCGCGCTGGACGTTCTCGACCGGCTCACCGCCGCACTGCATCCGGCGCCGTGACCGGGTCCGTCGGCACGCCGCGGACGACCGACGTGCCGGTGCTGGCCGACGAGCTCGTGGCCGGCTCCCGGGCGGCGCTGTCCCGGGCGATCACGGTCGTGGAGTCGACCAGGGCGGATCACCGGGTCGCCGCCCGGGAGCTGCTGACGTCCGTCGCGGATCGGGCAGGAGGCGCCGTCCGCGTCGGCATCTCGGGCACGCCCGGGGTCGGCAAGTCCACCCTGATCGAGGCGCTCGGCACCCGGCTGACCGGGGACGGCCACCGGGTCGGCGTCCTCGCCGTGGATCCGTCCAGCGTTCGCACGGGTGGCTCGGTGCTGGGTGACAAGACCCGGATGCCCCGGCTCGCCGCCGATCCGGCCGCCTACATCCGGCCGTCGCCGTCCGCCGGCACGCTCGGCGGCGTCGCCCGGGCCACCGCGCAGACGATCACGCTGCTCGAGGCGGCCGGGTACGACGTGGTGCTGGTGGAGACCGTCGGCGTGGGCCAGTCCGAGACCACGGTCGCCGGCATGGTCGACACGTTCGTGCTGCTCGGCCTCGCCCGATCCGGGGATCAGTTGCAGGGCATCAAGAAGGGCGTACTGGAACTCGCCGACCTGGTGGCGATCACCAAGGCGGACGCCGACCAGGTGGGCGCGGCGCGGTCCGCGGCGCGGGAGCTGGCCGGTGCGATGCGCCTCGTGCACTCGGGCGCCGCCGGCTGGGTGCCGCCCGTTCTCACCTGTTCGGCGCTGACCGGTGACGGAATCCCGGAGTTGTGGGCGACCGTCGGGAAGCACCGCGAGATGCTCGGCGCCGGCGGGCTGGCGGCCAAGCGCGCCGGCCAGCGCTGGGAGCTGACGTGGTCCCTGGTGCGCGACGAATTCGACCAGCGACTCGCCCGCTCCGGTGCGGTCGCCACGGTCGGCGACCGGCTGCGGGGCGACGTGCTCGCCGGTCGGCTCGCGCCCTCGGCGGCCGCCGACGCCATCGTCGCCGCCTTCGATGCCGGCGGCTGACCGGGCGCGCACACTGGGCTGATGCGCTCCCGCACGGCGCGGCACCCGGGTCGGCCGGGGTGACCCGCCCCGGTCGCTGGATGGGACCGGTGCGCGTCGCCTGGCGCACGCGCGCGGCCCGCCGCGCCGCCGACGCCGGGGGCGTGGTCCGGGCGATCGCCGCGAACGGCGGCAGCGCGGTCGGCGTCCGGATCGGGCGCCGGCGCATCCTGCTGCTGCGCGACCCGGACCTGGTCGGCCGCCTGCTGGTCGAGCACGCGGCGCTGACCACGAAGGGGCCCGGGGTGCAGCTGACCCGGCAGATGCTCGGCAACGGCCTGCTGACGAGCGAGGGCACCCCGCACGACCGGGCCCGCCGGCTGATCGCGCCCGCCTTCGCGCCGCGGCGGCTGGCCCGCTACACGAGCGGGTTCGCCGAGCTGGCGGCCGCCCGCGCCGATCGCTGGCCGGACGGCGGAACGCTCGACATGCACGACGAGATGGCCTCTCTCACCCTGGAGATCGTCGGCCGCACGCTGCTCGGCATCGACCTGGCGGATCGGGCGCCGACGATCCGCGCCTCGCTGGAGTCGGCGCTGGAGCGATTCGGCGCGTTGGGCGGCGGCTCGCTGCTCAGCGGCGGGCCGGCGCGGCGTGTGCGGTTCGGCGGCAGGTCCTCCGGTTCGCCGGTGGGCACCCCCGCGCGCTCCGTCGAGTCCGACGTGCACCGGATCGTCGACGAGGTCCTCGCCGAGCGGCGCGCCCACCCGTCGGGTGACCGCGGGGACCTGGTCTCGGCACTGCTGTCCGACGACGCCGTGCGGGCGGGCATGGACGACCGGGAGATCCACGACCACGTGATCACCCTGATCATGGCCGGTCACGAGACCACCGCCAACGCGTTGACGTGGGCGCTGTTCCTGCTCGGCCGCCACGGGGATGTGCAGGAACGGGTGCGCGCGGAGGTCTCCCGCATCGCGGTCACCGGCCCGGCCTTCGACGAGCTGCCCGGGCTCCGGCTCACCCGCGCGGTGATCGCCGAGGCGATGCGGCTGTATCCGCCCGCGTGGGTTCTCGGCCGGACGATCGTGGCGCCGCTGGAGTTCGACGGCTGGCACGCGCCGGCCGGCACGCTCGTCGGCGTGAGTCCCCTGCTGCTGCACCATGATCCGCGGTGGTTCCCGGACCCGGAGACCTTCGACCCCGACCGCTGGCTCGACGATCGGCGGTCCGCCGTGCCACGACATGCGTTCCTGCCCTTCGGAACCGGTCCGCGGGCCTGCATCGGCGAGCAGTTCGCCTGGGCGGAGGCGGTCACCGTGCTGGCGGTGATCGCCGCGCGCTGGCGGATCCACGCCGACCCGGCGCTGACGCCGAGCCCGCAGTACCGCGTGACGATGCGCCCGGCAGGCGCGGTGCCGCTGACTGTCTCGTCGATCTGACCGATGCGTCGCCCTGACCGACGCGTCGCCGCCGCGACGGGGTTCGCGCTATAGCGCGAGACTGTCGACGGTGCAAGGTGTCCGGTGTGGGTGTGGATGGGTCGGCCGGGTGTGCGCAACCGCCGTCCGCGCGGGTCGGGTGTCGGTCGCGTTCCGTAGGTTCCGGTCATGGATCACACCCCGGTGGACGCGCCGGTGGACAGCGTGCAGGCGGCGGAATCGGTCGCCGCGGCGGTGCTGTCCGGGGTGCGGGCGTTGCGGGACGCGCCGTTGTTCACGCTGCAACACCGGGAGCTGCTCGCGGTCGGGCAGCTGCTGGAGCGCATCGCCCGGTCGGTGTACGCGGCGCAGGTGCGGTGGGCCGGCGAGGTCGACGACACCGACCTGGCCGGTCAGCTGTCGATCTCCTCCACCCGGGTGTTGCTGCGGACCACGCTGCGGATCACCGCCGGCGACGCCGCCGCCCGGGTCCGCGCCGCCCGCCTCACCCGGCAGCACGACCCGATCGGCGGCGGGCACACCCCGGCCCGGTTGCCGGTGTTGGGCGCGGCGTTGGACGCCGGGCAGGTCGGCGACGGCCACGTGGGGGTGATCACCCAGGCCGTGCAGGCGCTGCCGCGGGACCTGGACCCCGGGCTGGTCGGCTCGGCGGAGCGGCTGCTGGTGGACACCGCCCGGGACGCCGACCCGGCCGCCGTCGCGCTGGCCGCCCGGCACCTGGCCGCCATCCTGGATCAGGACGGGCCGGAACCCGACGACCGGGAACCCGCCTGCCGGATGGAGCTGCGGCTGGGCCGGCGGAACCCGCGGACCGGGCTCACCCCGCTCACCGGCTGCCTGGACGACGAAACCGTGGAGGCGTTCCGGCAGGCCACCGACCCGCATCACCACCCCCACACCCGCCGCACCCGCGCACCCGGCGCACCCGGCGCACCCGGCGACGGGGACGGGGACGGCGGGACGGACCCGCGGCCACCCGCGCTGCGGCTGGCGCAGGCACACGCCGCGGTGCTCCGCGGCTACCTGGACGCCGGCGCCGGGCCCACCATCGGCGGGCACGTCCCGCACATCACCATGACCATCGCCTACGACCCGCTCACCCAAGCGATCAGCGCCGCGGCCCTGGACTACGCCGGCCCCATCCCCGCCGGCACCGCCCGCCGCCTGGCCTGCGACGCCGCCATCCTGCCGATCGTGCTCGGCGGCCACTCCCAGCTGCTGGACGTGGGCCGCGCGCACCGCCTGTTCACCCCCACCCAACGCAGAGCCCTGAGCCAACGGGACAAGGGCTGCGCCTGGCCCGGCTGCGACCGGCCACCCGGCCGGACGCAGGCCCACCACATCGTCAGCTGGCTCGACGGCGGACCGACCGACCTGGACAACGGCGTGCTGCTCTGCCTGTACCACCACCAACAGGCACACCGATCCGAGTGGCGGATCCGGCTCGGACCCGACCGGCGACCCGACTTCCTCCCACCCACCTGGATCGACCCCCGACAACAACCACGCCGCAACCACACTCACCAACCGCTGCGGACCTGAGCATCGTGCGACAATGGCCATCGGCCGCGGGAGGGGACCCGGCCGTCGCCCACATTCAGGCAGATAGTTGGATACGATAACGGCTTGATCAACCACGCCGGCGGGGCCGCTCCCGCCGGCAGGACGGACGTGCGATGACCGAGGCGCAGCTGGACGCCCTGCTCGCGGTCGAGCGTCCCGGGGTCGCGGTCACGGCGGTGCTGCCGGATCAGTCGTGGCAGACCCGCTGGGACGACATCGTCGTGCCCGCCGAGGTCAAGCGCCGGATGGTCAACTTCGGGATCTTCAGCCTGACCGGCAGGGCACACGTCTCGACGGTGCGACTCCCGGTGCACGGCCTCCTGCTGCTCTCCGGTCCGCCGGGCACCGGCAAGACGACGCTGGCGCACGGCCTCGGCCAGGAGCTCGCCCGGAGCCTCGCCGCCCGCGGGACGGCCGAGCGGATCGCCTTCGCCGTCATCGACCCGCACGCCTTCCCGAGCGAGTTCCTCGGCGAGAGCCAGCGCGCGGTCGCCCGGCTGTTCGGTCGGACGCTGCCCGAGCTTGCGGGCGCCGGGCTCCCGCTCGTGGTGCTCGTCGACGAGGTCGAGGCTCTCGCGTTCTCCCGGACCAGGGCGTCGCTGGCCACCAACCCGATCGACGTGCACCGCGCCACCGACGCCGTGCTCACCGGGCTGGACCGGCTCGCCCAGGACCACCGCAACACCCTGGTCATCGCCACCACCAACGACCTGCGCGCGGTGGACGGCGCTCTGCTCTCCCGTGTCGACCTGCACGAGCGGTTCGAGGCGCCGGCGGCCGACGCCGTGGCGGCGATCCTGCGGGACACGCTCGACCAGATCGGCGTCACGGTCCCGCCGGGTGATCCCGAGATCGCGGCCGTGGCAGCCCGATGCGCGGCGGCCGGGGCGGACGCCCGGCAGGTCCGCAAGCTGGTGCTGCAGGCGCTCGTCGGTGACGACGTCGACCTGGCGCTCGCTCCGTGGACCCTGACGCCGGCACACCTGGCCCGCGCCGCCGAGTTGCAGTTCCGCCCCGGTGACCGGCCGGCGAGGCACGGGTGACCACGATGACCGCGTCGTCGCCGCGCGCCCGGCCGCAGGCTTCGCGCCGGCGCGCGTCCACCGTGATCGTGACGACAACTGTTGTCCCGGTCGCCCGATCGGGCCGACCGGCCCGAGACCGCTGATCCAAGGAGAACTCGCGATGCCCCCGAAGAAGGGCCGTAGCCTCACCGAGGACAAGCGATTCGTCGCGGTCGTCGACCAGCAGGCGCAGGGCCACGAGACCATCGGCGACATGGTCTATGCCGTGCTGCACGAGGCGATCTCGTCCGGCGCGCTGGCCCCGGGCGAGTGGCTGCGCCAGGAGTCGCTCGCCGAGGCGATCGGCGTCTCCCGGATCCCGGTCCGGACGGCCCTGCTGCTGCTCGAGTCCGAGGGCCTGGTCACGTTCCATCCACACCGCGGCGCCCGGGTCCGCACTCTGTCGCCCGCCCAGATCAGCGAGATCTATCGCGTGCGAACCCTTCTGGAGACGCATGCGATCCGGCTCTCGATGGTGCGGATGTCCGCCAAGCGCCTGGCGCGCATCCGCGAACTGGGCCGGCAGCTGGACGACGAGCACGCCGGGCCCGACTTCCTCCGCATCCGCATCGAGTTCTACCGGGAGTCCTACGACGCGGAGAACAACCCACTGCTGGTGCAGATGATCGAGGAGCTGCGCAGCCACGTGGGACGTCACTTCCTGCACATGCGGCTGAACGAGAACCACGCCACCCACCTCGAACTGGTCGAGTTCATCGAACGCGGCGACCTGGTCGCCGCCGAGTCCTGGCTGCGCGTGCATCTCCAGCACGTGCGCGACGGCCTGCTGGAGCTCGCGGCGAAGACGGACCGGGGCGGGAGCCCGACGGACGAGCCGGACAAGGCCGTGAAGCTGTCGAGCCAGGTCGCCGGACCGGCCGGGTCGCGGCGCCCGGTGCCCGTGATCAAGCGGACGAAAGCCCCCGTGGTCCCGACCAACCGGCGCCGCTGACGGGCAGGGTCAGAGCAGCTCGACGACGCTGCGGCCGGGTACATCGGACACCGGCGTCGAGTCCCGGCGCACGGCGCCGTCGTGGCCGGGAATGACCACGGTGCGTTCGTCGCGGGCCATCTCCCGCATCGCCTCGAACCCGAGGCAACTGTCGGGCACCGAGTGCAACACCGGATACGGCACGCCCAGCGTGATGTTCGCCTGGATGTGGGCGGCGTCGCCGGCCAGCACGACTCGCCGGTCGCCGCGCCGGACGGAAACGAGCTGGCTGCCCGGGGTATGGCCGCCGACGACCTGAGCGCGGACGCCGGGGACGATCTCGGCGTCACCGGCCAGCACCTCGAGCCGGCCATCGCCGCGGATCCGCTCGACCGCCGTCATGTCGTCGGCGTCGATCCCGCTGGCGCACAGGGGAAACCGCATGAGCGGCCCGGTGAAGTATTCGAGATCCCGGCCCTGGACGTAGACCCGCGCGTTCGGGAAGTCGGGCAGCGCGCCGGCGTGGTCGAAGTGCAGGTGGGTCAGCACGATCCCGTCGATCTCCGCGCCGCCGATGCCCAGCAGGGCCAGCGCCTCCAGCGGCGTCCGCTCGTAGCGGATGGACTTGCGGGCCGCCGCGGCCTCGCGGAATCCGCAGTCCACCAGCAGCAGTCCGCCCGCGTGGTCCACCAGCCAGAACGAGTACCCGAAATCGACCGGCTGGTCATCCCCGCCGCGCAGCAGGCAGCTGCTCAGCGGGACCGTCTTCGATCCCACGGCGAGCTGGTAGAGCCCGGTCACCGCCGAGCTCGTGGTCGGGGTGGCGGATGGGCTCACGACATTCGTTGCGACAGCGACTCCTTCGGGCTAGAGGTGCGCGCGGGTGAAGTCGTTCATGCTGGACTTCGAGCCGCCGCCATCCGTCCAGGCGTTCTTGACCACCTTGATCTGCTTGATCTCCTCGCGAACCAGGCCGGCGTTCGGCATCGGCAGGCCCGCCTCGTCGGCATGCTGCATGAGTATCCGCATGTCCTTCTCGGCCCACGGCATCGGCCGCGAGCGCAGCCAGGTCTCGAGCGCCCAATTGTTGCCGCTGCTCAGCAGCAGCGACTGACGCAGCGCCTCGAGATCGAGGCCGAGGCGGCCACCGAGCCGGAGCGCCTCGTAGTTGGCCACCACGGAGTTCCACAGCAGGTAGTTGTTCAGCATCTTGCCGATCTGCCCGGCGCCGACGTCGCCGAGCCGGTACACGTCGCGACCCACCGTCGTCAGCACCGGATGCAGGCGGGCGAGGGCGGTCTCGCTGCCGCCGCACATGATCAGCAGCGTGGCATCCTCGGCGGCCGGCTCGCCCAGGCACAGCGTCGCGTCGACCAGCTCGGCGCCGACCTTCTCGGCGGCGGCGGCCATCTGGAGCGACGTGCCGGTCTCGACCGTGCTGCACATCGCGACGAGGTAGCCGGGGGCGGCGCCGGACAGGACGCCGGTGCCGGGCGCGGAGATCACGTCGATCGCCTGGTCGTCGAACCCGACGACGACCAGCGCGGTCGCGGTCTGCCGCGCGGCCTCCGCGGCCGTCGGCGCGGTCTCGATGTCGAGGGCGGCTGCCTTCTCGAGCTGCCCGGGCGACAGGTCGAACCCGACGACCCGAAAGCCGGCGGCGCTCAGGTTGCGGGCCATCGGCAGCCCCATCTTGCCCAGGCCGATGACCGCAACCCCGTCGCCGGGCGAGATCTCCGCCGCCGCGAGGCTTCCCGTTCGTCCGGCGGACTCCGTCGGATCCGTGGGTGCGGTCATCGGGCGGTGCTCCAATCGATCGGGGCCCAGTCGGTCAGGGCGTTGCGGGTGAGCTCGCGCAGTTCGTCCTCGGTCGCGGTGCGGGGGTTGTCCTTCCACATCGGGCGGCCGGCGGTGTCCTTCGCGACGAAGTCGAGATCCTGCTCGGAGTAGTCGGCGGGCCACGGCAGGTGGCGCGGGGTGTCCAGCCGCGTCAGCCAGCCCGCGATCGCCTCCAGCAGCGCCCTGGCCGCCGATTCGTCATCGGTCCCGGGCACCGCAGCGCCGACATCCCGCGCGAGGACGGCCATCCGCGGGGCGGCGGCGGCGACGTTGAAGTCGACGACCCACGGCAGCAGGATGCCGTGCAGCATGCCGTACGAAACCGTCTCGTAGCCGGTCCGGTGCGCGAGGCCCGTGACGCCCTTGTTCAGCCCGTGCACGAGCCCGAGCCCCGCGTTGCCGCAGGCGAGGTTCGCCATCGTCGAGGCGACCAGCATCTCGCCCAGCAGGTCCACGTCGCGGGTGTCGATGGATTCCTCGAGCCGGGTGAACAGCGTGCCGAAGGAGGGGCGGGCCAGCGCGTCGGTGATCGGGGTGGCCCGTCGCGACCAGTAGGCCTCCAGCGCGTGGGTCATCGCATCGATGCCGGAGGCCACCGCCTGCCCGCGCGGCACGCTGACCAGCAGCTCGGGATCGAGGACCGCGAGCCGGGCCGCAACCTCCCAGCCGCGCACACCGCTCTTCTCGCCGGACTCGTCGTCGGTCAGCGTCGCCTGCCGGGACACCTCGCCGCCGGAGCCGGCCGTCGTCGGGATGCACACGTTCAACAGCGGCGGCACCGCAGGGGCCGACCCGGCGACCGCACGGACGGATCGCGCGTCCGGCGCGACGACGCCGGCCGATCGGCCGGCCGCGAGCACGCTGCCGGAGCCGAGCGACACGATGGTGTCCACCCGGTCTGCGCGTACCC
Organism: uncultured Actinomycetota bacterium; assembly: GCA_963844455.1. GTDB lineage: Bacteria > Actinomycetota > Actinomycetes > Mycobacteriales > Nakamurellaceae > Nakamurella. The sequence goes on along the minus strand of CAWJOH010000020.1, from coordinate 228,633 downwards.
GCGCGACGAGGGTCTGCACGTCGGCGAAGGACGGATCCTGCGGGACGTCGGACCAGACCCCCGTCAGCACCACGCCATCGGTCGCCACGCTCGCCCCGACCTCGTCGGCGACCCCGACCGCGGCGAGCCCGCGATCGGTGACCAGCAGCGCGCGCCGGCCGCCGAGCCGGGCGATCTCGGCACCCACCCCGGCACGCGCCCCGGGCCCGAACACGATCTCCGTCGGGGCGCCGTAGCGGAAGGCCTTCACGACTCTCCCTTGCGAGGTGCCTCGCCGTGGCAGGCGGTCCTCCCACGGCCCGGCACGGGCCACGGGGTCACCGTGTCCGCTCGATGGCTCATCTGGATCCTTTGTGCCGGAGGAACAATGGAGTCGCGCGACGACGTCCCAGACCCTGCACGATACTGGATACGGTTTCGTCGTCAAGCACGGGGTCCGAGCGGTCGCGCGACCCTGCCGCCCCCGGTCCCGGGCCCGGCGTTCGGCCGCCGCCCCGATGTCGCCGTGACCGGGCCGGGGCGGTAGCGGGTCCCTCGCACCGTGCCGGATCACCGGGTGCCCGGCGCGCCCGCACGGTGCCGGCCGGCGCTGAGTCGCTGCACGCGGCTTCCAGGATCGCCTGCGTCCGAACGCATCTGGTGACATCCACCATCTTCGCCGCGACGACATCCGGACCGTCGCGGCGCGCCATGGCCGGCCGCGCGCGTCGCCGGCCGCCACGGCCGGAGGACGACGTCACCGGACCGACATCACCCGCTCCGCACAACGCCCGGCGCCATCCCGGCGGGGCCCGCACGCCGCGGCGCCGGCCGGCGGCGTGCCCGCTTGACGCCGTACTTGGATACAAGATACGGTGAGCGCCCGGTCCGAGGATGGTCGCGTCGGCCCCAGTAGTCTGCGAGACGCGCTGACCCGACGCGCTTTCCGCCGACAGCGACCAGGACGAGGAGCGGCCATGGGCTCACCCACCAGTCCGTCCGCGGACCCCGGTTCGCAGCACGACGCAGGCCCGGACTCCGCCGCACCCGGCGACCCCACCGGCCCGGCCGCGACGAGCCCGGCCGCGACGGGCCCGGCCCCGGCCGACTTGATCCGGCCGACCAGGATCCGGCCGGCGGCATCGGCGGCGGCACCGGCGTGGTGACCAGGACCAGGACCCACCCCTACGAGGTGATGTTCCAGACGTTCCAGGCGCGCCGCCGGATGGCGCAGACCGGAGACGTGGTCATCCGGGACTCCGAGCACCCGTGGCAGACCTCCCGCCAGGGGCGGAGCAAGTACTACATCCACATCGAGGCGGACAACGTGCCGACCCGCGACTGGATGGTGTTCCGGAAGGAGGTGCACACCGAGTCCGGCGCGCACACGCACCAGGGCGGCCTGATCATCTACGTCATCCGCGGGCACGGGTACAGCGTGTTCGACGGCGAGCGAATCGACTGGAAGGTCGGCGACGTCCTGGTGCTGCCGATCAAGCCCGGCGGCGTCGAGCACCAGCACTTCAACCTGGACGAGTCCGGTTCCAGCGAGTGGATCGCCTTCGTGTATCTGCCGTTCCTGCACGCCACGGGCTCGATGCTGACCCAGGTCAAGGAACAGACCGGCTGGCGCGACGATGCCGACGCCCAGCCCAGTCTCGAGCGGCAGGCCATGGGAAGGCACGCGCATGGCGCTGTTTGACAAGACGCTCGCCGACGCCGCGCTGCAGCGGCAGCGGAGCATCCGTGGCAGGAAGCTGGTCGGCTACGACGACACCGTCCCGGAGGACACCGCGATGGGCCGGATGCGCTGGTACCTGCATCCCGACCTCTTCGAGGCGACCACGCGCTCGCTGTACATGCACGAGCTGGAGATCGAGCCCGGCGGGCACAGCGGGCGGCTGCAGACGCAGGGCGGCCAGATCCACTACGTACTCTCCGGCTCCGGTCACACCGAGCTCGACGGGTCGAGGCACGACTGGGCGGCCGGGGACGTCATCGCCATTCCGATCCTCGAGAACGGCGTCGTCTACCGGCATGTCAACGACGGACGGGAGACGGCTCGGTTGCTCGTGGTCTGGCCGAACCTGGATTCCGCCCTCGGACCGGAGGCGGGCGTCGAGATGCGCGTGCTCGAACCGGCCTCCGCCGCGCCACCCGACGCCGCGGCCGGTCGCACCTGACCGACCGACAACCGGTGCCACCACAGTTCCTCCACCCTGATCAGCCGAGTAGACGGGATTCTCGAGATGCGCTCCACAAGGTTCCGGGCCGCTGCGATCGTGGCGTTGGGCGCCGCGACAGCTCTGGTCGTCAGTGCGTGCGGTGGCTCTTCCTCGGGGGGCGACAGCAGCAGCGCCGGCTCGACCCCGGCATCCAGCAGCGCCGCGGCCTCCAGCGTCGCGTCGAGCAGCTCGGCCGCTTCCGGCTCGGGGACCGCGTCCAGCGGCGCGCCGAGCTCGTCCGGTGGGTCCGGATCCGGCGTGTCCGACGAGGCGCTGCAGACGCTCTACGAGCAGGCCAAGGGCGAGGGCAAGGTGGTGCTCTGGGGCGGCGAGGACCCGGACCAGATGCAGGGCGCCTTCGACGAGTTCAGCAAGACCTACCCGGGCCTCACGCTCGAGTTCACCGCGGTCAACCCGGACCAGCAGGCGAGCCAACTGGTGACCGCGCAGGCGGCCGGCCAGCCGCTGCCGGACATCATCCAGGGCAGGCGCGAGTTCATGCCGACGCTCGTCGACGCCGGCCTGATCAACAGCGAGCCGGACTGGGCGCAGTACGGGGTGCCGAGCGACATCATCAGCAACGACGGCGGCCTCGTCGAGTACAAGTCGCTGTACGGGCTGGCCTACAACACCGCGCAGGTCACCGACCCGAGCACGCTGCCGGCCACCTGGGAGGCGCTGGACGACGCGGCTTGGAAGGACAAGCTCAGCGTCGACCCGCGCGGGTTCCCCTTCAACATCCTCGCCGTGTCCCTCGGTGAGCAGCCGACCCTCGACTACGTGACGTCGCTCAAGGAGACCACCACCCCGGCGATCATCCAGGGGTCGACCGCCGGCCTGGTCAAGCTGGCGGCCGGCGCCCAGGCGCTGCGCCCGTCGGTGCTCGAGGACGTCAAGACCCAGCAGGCCGCCGGCGCACCGCTGGACTTCGCCCTGCCCACGCCCGCGCTGGTGCAGGACACGCTCTGGTACCTGACCGCCGATGCGCCCAACAAGGCGGCGGCCACGCTGTTCGCTCTCTGGTACACCGCTCCGGACGGCGGGCAGATCCTGACCGCCGAGCAGAACAACCGGACCAACCAGCTGCCCGAGGAGGCGGCGGGTATCGACGTCGTCACCTACGACACCCCCGAGGACGCCGCACTCGTCGCGAAGGTGACGCCGGAGATCGCCGCCATCTGGGGCGGTGGATCATGACGCTTCCATGACCGTTCAGGACGCCGAGATCCCGCTGGGCGTGGTGGTGGGTGGCGCGCCGCCCCCCGCCCGTCCGCAGCGCCGGCTGGGGCGACCGTCGTTCGCGGCGGTCGCCGCCGTGGTCACCGTGCTCCTCGTCACGATCCCGCTCGCCATCCTGCTGTGGAGCAGCTTCTCGGTCAGCAAGCTCGGCCTGCCGTTCGCGGCGGACGCGCACCTGTCGGTCGCGAACTACCAGCAGGTCTTCACCGACGGCGCGCTGCTGAAACCCATCGCCAACACCGTCGTCTTCGTGATCGGTTCCCTGGCGATCGGCCTGAGCATCAGCCTCGGTCTGGCCGTGCTGCTCGAGCGCACCGACATCCCCTGGCGCGGGCTGTTCTTCGCGCTCGTCGTCGCCCCCGTCGCGATGCCCCAGGTGGTCGCCGGCATCGCGTGGGGACTGCTGCTGGACACCAGGGTCGGCCTGATCAACGAGTGGCTGCGCTGGATCCCGGGGCTGGGCGGCGACAGCGGGCCGCTGAACTCCGGATCGCTGGTCTCCATCACCGTCGTGCAGGGTTTCCTGCTGGTGCCGTTCTCGCTGCTGCTGGTCGCGCCCGTCGTCCGGTCGACCAGCGGCGCGCTGGAGGAGGCCGCGCAGATGACCGGCGCCGGCTGGTGGTCGCGGACCCGGGAGATCGTGCTGCCGCTGATGGCGCCGGGGCTGGCCTCCGTGCTGATCTACCAGTTCGTCACGGCCGCCCAGGCCTTCGACATCCCCGCCGTCCTCGGGCTGGAGAGCGGCACCCAGGTCTTCAGCACGGCGATCTACAAGCAGCTGAACACCGCCAGCGGCCTGCCGCAGTACGGCACGGCGAGCGCCATGTCGGTGCTGCTGCTGATCGTCGCGCTCGTGCCGATGTACTGGTACTACAAGATGCTCGGCCGGTCGGAGCGGTTCGCGGCCATCACGGGCCGGTCGTACCGGCGGCGGAGGATCACCCTGCCCGGGATCTGGCGCGCGGTGGCGTTTCTCGGCGTGCTCGGCTATGTCCTCGTGGTGGTGCTGCTGCCGCTGTTCATCCTGCTCTGGATGAGCATCCAGCCGTTCTACTCGACGCCGAGCTTCTCCGGACTGCAGACGGCGACGCTCGAGGCGTACCGGCGCGTGTTCACGGCGGAGACCTTCCTGGCCACCGTGCAGAACACACTGATCCTCGGGGTGGCGTCGGCGACGATCGTGGTGGTGATCGCGACGCTGAACAGCTGGCTGCTGCTGCGCCGCCGCGGCTTCCTCGGCCGGCTCGCCGACGTCTTCGCGTTCATCACGCACGGCATCCCCGGCGTCGTGCTCGGGGTCAGCCTGTTGTTCTCCTCGATGTTCCTGACCACCTCGTTCGGCATCAAGCTGTACGGAACCCTCACACTCCTGGTGATCGGCATGGTGATCGTCTGCCTGGGCCTGTCCACCCGGATCACCACCGCGGGCATCGGACAGATCCACCGCAACCTGGAGGACGCCGCCGAGATGGCCGGCGCCGGCTTCTTCGCCCGCCTGCGCCGGGTCGTGTTCCCGCTGGCGGCGCCGTCGGTGGCCAACGCGTGGGTGCTCACATTCGCCTACGCGCTGTCCAACCTGACGCTGACCGTGGTGCTCGCCGCTCCGGGCAACCGGACCGTGGCGGTCGAGCTCTACACCCGGTGGAACTTCGGCGACGTCCAGACCGCGGCCGCGCTCGGCCTGTTCCTGACCGTCATCAGCGTGGGCGTCACCCTGCTCGCGCGTCGGCTCACCGCCCAGAAAGAGGTCTGACAACCATGTTCCGCCCGGTGCCCCGCGGGGCGCGCACCCCGATCCACGGCGGGCGCGGATGAAGGAGGTCCGGCTCGTCGGCGTCCGGAAGACCTTCACGACCGGGGATCAACGACAGGAGGTGCAGGCCGTGCGCGGCGTCGACCTGACCGTCGCGCCGGGCGAGTTCTTCATCCTGCTCGGCTCGTCGGGGTCCGGGAAGACCACGCTGCTGCGCTGCATCGCCGGGCTCGAGCAGCCGACCGCCGGCGAGATCCACATCGGCGACGCCGCGGTCCACACGCCGCAGCGGACGATCCCGGCGGTGAAGCGGAACATCGGCATGGTGTTCCAGGACTACGCGATCTGGCCGCACATGACGGTCGCGGAGAACGTCGACTTCGCCCTGCGGCACGCCCGGACCGGGTCGCTGCGCGGCGACGCGGCGCGCAAGCGGGTGGCCGAGGTGCTCGACGTCGTCGGGCTGGGGGCGATGGCCGACCGCGGCGCCACCCAGCTCAGCGGCGGGCAGCAGCAGCGCGTCGCGCTGGCCCGGGCGGTGGTCGCGGAGCCGGACGTGCTGCTCTTCGACGAGCCGCTGTCGAACCTGGACGCGCGGCTTCGCGCGACCATGCGGATCGAGCTCCGGCGGATCGCCAAGGACCTCGGCATCACCTCGATCTACGTCACCCACGACCAGGTCGAGGCGCTCGTCATGGCCAACCACATCGCTGTGATGAAGGACGGCGAGGTCGTCCAGGTCGGGACGCCGCAGGACATCTACCGGCACCCGCAGGACGTCTTCGTGGCGAGCTTCATCGGCGAGGCGAACCTGATCAAGGGCACGGTGCTGGAGAACGTGGACGTGCCGGACGATCCAGGGCAGCCGCTCGTCGCCGTCGACACCGAGGTCGGCCGGCTGCTGGCGGTGCCGAGCCAGGATGCGCAGCCCGGCGAGACGGTGACCGTCGTCATGCGCCCGGAGAACCTGCACCTCGGCGTGCACCATCCGGGCGGGCCGGGCGTGCCGACCAACCACGTCAGCGGCACGGTCGAGACCGTGACGTTCGCGGGTGCGCACACCGAGCTCGTCGTGCTCTGCTCGGGAACCCGGCTGCACGCCCAGGTCCACTCGTTCGAGCCGGTGGACGTCGGCGCCGACGTGCAGCTCGGCTTCGGCGCCCGCTGGACGACCGCGATTCCCGACGCCGCGGACCGGCCGTCAGCGAGCTGACGCGGCCCAGGCCGACCCCCGACGGGCGGCGGTGCGGTGCTGATGGGATCTTGACGCCGAACGGCACGGGAGTTCTCGGCGGAAGGGACACGGGCGGATGGCGGCGCTGCGCAGCGCGGTGGTGACGGGAGCGGGCAGCGGGATCGGTGCGGCGGTGAGCACCGCGCTCGCGGCGGATGGGTGGTCGGTCGTGCTCGCGGGGCGGCGCGCGGAAGCCCTGGAGCAGGTCGCCGCGGCGGCCCACGACCTGCCGGGCAGGCTGCACCCGGTGCCCGCCGACGTCACCGACGAGGCGTCGGTCGACGCGCTGTTCGACGCCGCCGTCGACCGGTTCGGCCGGGTCGACCTGCTGTTCAACAACGCCGGCAGGTTCGCCGCCAGCCACGAGTTCGACGCCATCCCGCCGGACGAGTGGCGGGCGATGGTCGACGTCAACCTCACCGGGTCGTTCCTCTGCGCCCGCGCGGCGTTTCGCGTCATGCGCAGCCAGGAGCCGCGCGGCGGGCGGATCATCAACAACGGCTCCATCAGCGCCCACGCGCCGCGGCCGAGGTCCGCCGCCTACACAGCCACCAAGCACGCCATCACCGGACTGACCAAATCGATCTCGCTCGACGGGCGGCCGTTCGACATCGCCGCCTCGCAGATCGACATCGGCAACGCCGTCACCGGCATGACGAACGCCTTCGCGGCCGGCACCGCACAGGCCGACGGGAGCGTGCGGCCGGAGCCCACCATGGACGTCGCGGAGGTCGCACGGGCCGTGGTCTACATGGCTGGGCTGCCGCTGGACGCCAACGTCGCCACCATGACGATCATGGCCACGAAGATGCCGTTCGTCGGCCGCGGCTGACCGCCGGCCGACGGCGGCGCCGGCCCGACCGGGTCGCCTCCGTGACGTCGGGCACGAAAGCCCTGCGGCACACAGCCCGGGTTGGCACCATGTCCTGGTGCCCGACGTTCCCCGACCCCAGGACCGACAGGCCGACGTGCCGGGTCGGCGATTGGGGGACCGCTACCGGCTGGACCGGATCATCGGCCGCGGGTCGATGGGCACGGTGTGGTCGGCCACCGACGAGGTGCTGCACCGCCAGGTCGCCATCAAGCAGATCGACTTCCCGCCCGGCATGCCGGACGACGAGATGGATCAGCTGGAGCGGCGGACGCTGCGCGAGGCGAGAGCCATCGCCGCGCTCTCCAACCCGTACGTCATCACCCTGTTCGACATCCTGACCCTGACCAGCGGCCCCCTGATCGTGATGGAGCTGCTGCAGGCACGCTCGCTCGCCGATGTGATCAAGCAGGTCGGGCGGTTGCCGGACGGTCAGGCGGCGACCGTCGGGGTCGCCGTCGCGTCCGGCCTGATCGCCGCGCACGCGGCCGGCATCACGCACCGGGACGTCAAGCCGGGCAACGTGCTGATCTGCGACGACGGCCGGATCAAGCTCACCGACTTCGGCATCGCGCGGGCGGCCGGGGACCAGACGATGACGGCCACCGGCCTGCTGCTCGGTTCGCCCGCGTACATCGCTCCGGAGGTCGCCGGCGGCGTGCCCGCCGGGCCCATCTCCGACGCGTGGGGGCTGGGTGGACTGCTGTTCGCCTGCACCGAGGGCCGGCCGCCGTTCGACCAGGGGACCGCGATCGCCACGCTGACCTCCGTGGTCAAGGACCCGGTGCCAGCGCACCCGCACTCCGGCCGGCTCGGCGGCGTGGTGTCCGGCCTCCTGGTGAAGACGCCGAACCTGCGCATGCGTCTCGACCGCGCGCTCGCCATCATGCGGACCGTCGCGGACGACCCGTCGGGCATGCACCTGTCGCTGGTCGGGCAGCTCGGCGGGGGGCGGGCCGGACGGATCGCCGATCCCACGCAGGGTTCCGCCGGGCCGCCGGCCATCCGGCCCACGCCGCCGCCCCCGCCCCAGGCGGCCCCCATGATGCCGGTGCAGCCGCCCGGGTACCCCGCGCCCGGTGCTCCACCGGCCGGCACCCCGCCGCCCGGTCCCGCGGTCGGCGGCCCCGGCGTGCGCCCGAACCCGCCGGAGGCCGGCCCGCCGGGCGCGCCGCCGGTGCCGATGGCCGGCCTGCGTGGCGGGCCGGGGGTGACACCGATGGCCGGCGGGCCGAGGGTGCCGTCCGTGTCGCTGACCTCCGGCACCAACGTGCGGCCGCCGGCGTCGGCGCTGCCGCCGCCCCCGTGGGCGGGGCTGGATTCGGCGTCCCTGGCCGCGCTGCCGGCGGCCGCCCCGCCGTCGCCACCGGATCGCCGGCGGATCGTCGCCGCCGTCCTCGTGGCCATCCTCGCCGCGGTGGCCGGGTACTTCGGCGTCCGCGCGATCGCCGACGCGGCCGACGGCGAGCAGGGCGCCTCGGCGGCGCACGCCATCGTGCCGGACGACGCCTCCGCGCCGAACGCCTGATCGCCGGGTCGCCGGGTCGCCGGGTCGCCGAGACCGCTCGGCGCCTCGTTCCCGCTCAGGCGATGCCGGCCGCCGCCGCGACCGCCCGCGCGCCGAGCACCCGGGCGAGGTGCCGTCGGTAGTCGGCCTGGGCGTGGATGTCGCTCGTGGGGTGGGTGCCGTCGTCGGCCGTCGCACACGCCGCGGTCACCGCGTCGACCGTCGCGTCGGCACCGGCCAGCGCCGACTCCGCCGCGGCCGCCCGCACGGGGGTCGCGCTCATGTTCGTCAGCCCGACCCTGGCCTCCGCGATGCTGCCGTTCTCCCGCCGCACGGCTGCGGCGACCCCGACCATCGCCCAGCTCTGCGCGACCCGGTGGAACTTCTCGTAGTGCACCCCCCACCCGGGACCCAGGATGGGCACCCGGATCTCGGTCAGCACCTCGTCGAACGAGATCGCGGAGGTGAAGTAGTCGACGAAGAACTCCGCGGCGGGGATCTCCCTGGTGCCGTTCGGGCCCCGGACCACCATCACGCCGTCGAGCACCAGCGCCGCGGTGGGCAGGTCGCCGGCCGGGTCGGCGTGGGCCAGGGTACCGCCGAGGGTGGCGCGGTGCCGGATCTGCGGATCGGCGACGGTCGACGCCGTCCTGGCCAGCAGCGGCGCGTGCTCGGCGACCAGCGGATCGGTCTTCACCTCGTGCAGGGTCATGTCCGCGCCGATCACGAGAACGTCGCCACCCGACACGTTCTCGACGATGATGCCGCGCATCTCACCGACCTGGCCACAGTCGACGAGCACGGTCGGCGCGGCGAGCCGGGTGCGCAGCAGGGGCAGCAGCGACTGGCCGCCGGTGATGATCTTGGCGTCGTCGCCGCCCGCCACGAGGGCGTCCACCGCCTCGCCGACCGTGTTCGCGCGCACGTAGTCGAACGCCGCGGGGATCATGCCGCGCCTCCCGTCGTGCCGGCTCCGGCATGCGGTTTGCCCGCGCCCCGCTCGCGCGCGGCCTGGATCGCCCGCCAGACGGTCTGCGGGGAGGCGGGCATCACCACGTCCTCGACGCCGAGCGGCCGGAGCGCGTCCAGGATCGCGTTGATCACGGCGGGGGTGGACGCGATGGCGCCGGCCTCGCCGACCCCCTTGGTGCCGAGCGCGTGCGTGGTCGACGGGGTGATCGTGCGGTCGAGCGTGTAGTACGGCACGTCGGGTGCGCCGGGCACGAGGTAATCGGCCAGCGATGCGGTGAGCAGGTTGCCGTCCGCGTCGTACTCCGCGCCCTCCCAGAGGGCCTGCGCGATGCCCTGGGTGATGCCGCCGTGCAGCTGTCCCTCGACGATCATGGGGTTGATCTGCACGCCGACGTCGTCCACCGCCACGTAGGAGCGGATCGACGTCCAGCCGGTTTCGGTGTCCACCTCGACCGCGCACAGGTGGGTGCCGTGCGGGTAGGAGAACACCTGCGGGTCGACGGTCGACTCGCCGAAGAGGTTGGGCTCCAAGCCGTCCGGCAGGTCGTGCGCGGTGAACGCCTCCCACGCCACGGCCTGGATGGTGGCCGACCGATCCGGGTCACCCCTGACGCGGAAGGCGCCGTCCACGAACTCGAGGTCGTCCGGGCTGACCTCGAGCTGGTGGCCGGCGATGATCTTGCCCTTCTCGATCACCGCCTCAGCGGCCTTGACGATGGCCACGCCGCCGACGGCCAGCGAACGCGACCCGTAGGTGTCGAAACCGTAAGGCGCGATGGCCGTGTCGCCGTACAGCACCTCGATGTCGTCCATCGGAACGCCCAGTGAGTCCGCGGCGATCTGGCTCCACGACGTGACATGACCCTGGCCGTGCGGCGCCGTCCCGGTGACCAGCTCGACCTTGCCGGTGGGCAACACGCGGATCGTGCAGTGCTCCCAGCCGCCGGCCGCGTACTTCATGCCGGCGAGCCACCGGGACGGCGCAAGCCCGCACATCTCGGTGTACGTCGAGATGCCGATGCCCAGCCGGACGGGGCCGCCGGACCGGTTCCGCTCCGCCTGTTCCGACCGCAGGGTGTCGTAGCCGAAGATCTCGAGCGCGCGGTCCGTGGCCGCCTCGTAGTTGCCGCTGTCGTACGTCTCCCCGGCGACGGTCGTGTACGGGAACTCGTCGTGGGTGATCCAGTTCTTGCGGCGCAGCTCCAGTGGGTCCATGCCCAGTTCGACGGCGAGCTCGTCCATGATCCGCTCGATCGCGAACGTGGCCTCGGGCCGGCCCGCGCCGCGATAGGCGTCGGTCGGCGTGGTCGTGGTGAAGACGCCGGTACAGGAGAAGTCGTAGGCGTCCATCTTGTAGATGCCGTTGTACATGGTCTGACCCAGCAACGGGATGCCGGGAGTGAGCAGCTGCAGGTACCCGCCCATGTTGGCGATCAGCTTGACCTTCATGCCCAGCAGCGTGCCGTCGCGCTTGGCGGCCATCTCGATGAACTGGATCTGGTCGCGGCCGTGGTGGGTGGCGATCATGTTCTCGCTGCGCGACTCGGTCCATTTCACCGGCCGGCCCAGCCGATTGGCCAGCACCGCAGCCAGCAGTTCCTCGCGGTAGACCTGCAGCTTCGAGCCGAAGCCGCCGCCGACGTCCGGCGCGATGATGCGCAGCCGGTGCTGCGGGATGCCCGTGGACAGCGCCATGACGGTCCGCAGGACATGCGGGATCTGGGTCGACGTCCAGACCGTCAGCTCGCCGGACACGCCCATCGGCGAGGCCACGGTCGCCCGCGGCTCCATGGGCGCCGGGATGAGCCGCTGCTGGATGAACCGCCGCTTCACCACGACGTCCGCGGCGTCGGCGGCGGCCTGGTAGTCGCCGCAGACGTAGTGCTTGGTGTAGCAGTGGTTCGTCCCCGACGCGGCGTGCACGAGGTCGGCGCCGTCCGCCAGCGCCGCCTCCATGTCCAGGACGGCCGGCAGCGGCTCGTAGTCCACCTCGACGGCCTCGGCGGCGTCCGCGGCCTGGTATCGGTCGGTGGCCAGCACGACCGCGACGCAGTCACCCACGTACCGCACCTCGCCGGTTGCGAGGGAGGGGAACTCCGGCATCACGATGTCGTCGACGACCGGCCACACGCAGAGCACGTTGACGTTGTCGGCGCCGAGCTCGTCGGCGCCGAACGCGGCCACCACGCCCGGCATTGCCAGCGCGGGCGCGAGGTCGATGCGGGAGATCCGGGCGTGCGCGAACGGGCTCCGCACGAACGACATGTGCACGGTGCCCGGCAGTTGGATGTTGTCGGTCCAGTTGGTCGCGCCGGTGAGCAGCCGCGCGTCCTCCTTGCGGCGGACCGGCTGGCCGACGGAGCGCTGCGTCGTGGTCTCGCGGTCCAGCGTGCCGGTCATCGGCCGGCCCCGGACATCAGGTCAGCCGCGTAATTCACGGATTTCACGATGTTCTGGTAGCCGGTGCATCGACAGAGGTTGCCCTCCAACCCCTCTCGGATCTCCCGATCGGTGGGGTGCGGATTCTCGGCGAGGAGGTCGACCGCCGAGAGCACCATGCCCGGGGTGCAGTACCCGCACTGCAGGCCGTGGCACTCCTTGAACGCCGTCTGCACGGGGTGCCACTCGTCCGTGGCCAGTCCCTGGATGGTGGTGACCCGGTGGCCGTCGGCCTGCACCGCGAGCACGCTGCAGGACTTCACCGACCGGCCGTCCAGCAGGACCGTGCACGCGCCGCAACTCGAGGTGTCGCAGCCGATCGGGGTGCCGACCAGGCCGAGGTCGTCCCGCAGCCAATGCACCAGCAGCTTGCGCGGCTCGACGTCGCCCTCGCGCTGAACGCCGTCGACAGTGACGCCGATCCGAACCATCTGTCGCACCACCATTCCTGGGTCCGCGGCGTGTGTCGCCCGGGTCGGTGTGCACGCCGATCATCCTGGACGGTAAGCCGAGATGTCCGAATTCGCTACGCGTTGGTCGTCGGTGCGACAGAAGGCTTCCTGTTCGTGGGTCGGCGAACCGCAGGTGCTGCACATCGTCGGCGACCCGACCCGCATCCGCGGGCCCTCCCGACGGCTTCGCGCGTCTCGACATCGGCGGACCGGCCGGCTTCGCGGGGCCCCTGCGAGATGGACACCGCCCACTACGCTCCACGCATGACTGTGGACCCGGCCACCGAGAGTCTCGCCAAGGCCCAGGAGGCGGCGTCCGCGCTGGCCAGGGCCACCGGCGTGCTCCACCACGACGTCGCGCTGGTGATGGGGTCCGGCTGGGTGCCGGCCGCCGATCGGCTCGGCGCGCCCACCGTCGGACGTCGACGTCACGTCGCTCCCCGGGTTCGCGCCGCCGGCGGTGGTCGGGCATGCGGGCCGCATCCGATCGATCCCGGTCGGCGACAAGCGCGCCCTGGTGTTCCTCGGCCGCACCCACCTGTACGAGGGGCGCGGGGTGGCCGCGACGGTGCACGGCGTGCGCACCGCGGTGGCGGCCGGGGCGCGGCTGGTGGTGCTGACCAACGCGGCGGGCAGTCTGCGGCAGGGCATCGGCGTGGGCGACCCGGTGCTGATCAGCGATCACCTGAACCTGACCGCGACCTCCCCGATCAGCGGCGCGACGTTCGTCGACCTCACCGACCTGTACTCGCCGCGGCTGCGGACACTGGCCAGGGACATCGACCCGTCACTCGCGGACGGCGTCTACGCGCAGCTGCCGGGACCGCACTTCGAGACCCCGGCCGAGATCCGGATGCTGCGGATGCTGGGCGCGGACCTCGTCGGCATGTCCACGACGCTCGAGGCGATCGCCGCGCGCGAGGCGGGTGCGGAGGTCTTCGGCCTGTCCCTCGTCACCAACCTCGCGGCCGGAATGACGGGTGAGCCGCTGAACCACGAGGAGGTTCTCGAGGCGGGCCGGGGCGCGGCCAGCCGGATGGGCGACCTGCTCGCCGAACTGGTCGCGCGCTCGTGACGGAACGGCTCACCCCAGCGCTGCGGGACGCAACCGTCCGCTGGCTTGCGGACGACCCGTCGGCCGCCGACAAGGCCGAGCTGCAGAGGGTTCTCGCCGACGCGATGGCGGGACGGGAGGGCGCCGTCGCCGACCTGGCGGACCGGATGGGTGCCCCGCTCACGTTCGGCACGGCCGGCCTGCGCGGGCCGCTGCGGGCGGGCCCGGCCGGGATGAACCTGACGGTCGTGCGGCGCGCGGCCGCGGGACTGGCCGCCCACCTCGCCGCATCCGGCGAGCGTGGCTCCACCGTCGTGGTCGGACACGACGCCCGGCACCGCTCCGCGGAGTTCGCCGCCGACGTCGCCGCAGTCCTGGCGGCCGCGGGCTTCCCGGTCCTGCTGGCGCCCGGCCCGCTGCCCACCCCGGTGACGGCGTTCGCGGTGCGGGCACTGAACGCCGCGGCCGGGGTGCAGATCACCGCGTCGCACAACCCGCCGCAGGACAACGGGATGAAGGTGTACCTGCGTGGCGGGGCGCAGCTCGTGTCGCCGGACGACGCCCGGATCGAGCTGGCCATCGCCGCCGCGCCGCCGGCGATCCGGGTGGACACGAGGTCCGGCCCGGACAACCCGCGGGAGTGGCCGCCGGACATCCTGCAGGGCTACCTGGACCGGGCCGGGCAGCTGGCCGCCGCCGGCGCCGGGGGCTCCGCGCTCCGCGTGGCGATCACCCCCATGCACGGCGTGGGCGGCGAGACCGCGGTCAAGGCGCTGCATCTCGCCGGCATCACCGACGTGCACGTGGTGCCGGAGCAGGCGGCCCCCGACGGCGACTTCCCGACCGTCGCGTTCCCCAACCCGGAGGAGCCCGGCGCCGCCGACCTGCTGCTCGCGCTGGCGGACGGCGTGGACGCCGATCTCGCCGTCGCCCTCGACCCGGACGCCGACCGTTGCGCGCTCGGGATCCGCGGGCCCGACGGCCGCTTCCGGATGCTCACCGGCGACGAGACCGGTGCGCTGCTCGGCGATCACGTGCTCGAGCGACTGGACCGGGTGGCGCACCCCGACCCGCTGGTCGCCACCACGATCGTCTCCGCCGAGCTCCTCGCGGACATCGCCGCCGCGCGGCAGGCCCGCTACGCCGAGACGCTCACGGGCTTCAAGTGGATCGTGCGGGCGGGCCCGGACGGCGCGGGCACCGGCCTGGTCTTCGGCTACGAGGAGGCGCTCGGGCTGGCGGTCGACCCCGACCACGTCCGGGACAAGGACGGCATCACGGCAGCCGTCGTCGCGTGCGGGCTGGCTGCGGAGCTCAAGGCGCGCGGCGAGAGCGTCGCCGATCGGCTCGACGACCTCGCCAGGCGGCACGGACTGGTTGCCACCGGCCAGGTCTCGGTGCGGGTGTCCGACCTGTCGCTGATCGCCGCCGCGATGGCGCGCATCCGGGCGTCGGCTCCGGGCGAGCTGCTCGGGGACGCGGTCACCGAGGTCGCGGACCTGCTGCCGCAGACGGACGCGCTGCGGTTGCGCACCGACCGGGTCCGGGTGGTCGTCCGGCCGTCCGGCACCGAACCGAAGCTCAAGTGCTACCTGCAGGTCCGGGTGCCGGTGGACGGCAACGCGGACGCGGACGCGCTGGCCGCCGTGCGGGCGGCGGCGCACGCAGAGCTGAGCGCGCTCGGCCGCGAGATGTCCGAGGCACTGGGCATCGCGGGGTCCTGACCGGCGATCCGCCGTCCGGCTCCGGCGCCGGCGCTCAGCCCGTCGTCGACGACACCGTCGAGCTGACCGCCATGTCGGCGCCGGCGGTCGGGTCGGCCGCGAAGAGCAGGCCCTGACTGCCGTCCGTCGACATGATCGTCAGCGTCGCGCCCGACGGGTTCGCGGCGATCTCGTAGGGCGTCGTGCCCTGCAGCACCGTGAGCATCGCCCGCTCGGTCGTGTCGGCGTCGCCCTCGCAGGCGATCAGGGTGGTGATCAGCGATCCCCACGTCAGTTCAGCGTCGGTCACCTCGACCGATCCGCCGCCGCCGTTGCAGCCGGTGTTCAGGCCCGCCTCGCCGGAGGGCAGGATCCGGAGCCAGGCCGTGACGCCCCCGCCCACGGCCGTCACGGTGCTGCCGCCGGCCGACAGCAGGTCGGTCAGCTTCCAGCCCGTGGCCTCGAGTTCAGCGGTCTGGCTGACGGGCAGGTCGCTGAACACCACGGTGTCCGTGCCGTTGTTCAGCTCGAGGGTGGAGTCGACGTACGACCAGGCCGGATCGGACGCGAGGAACGAGCTCAGCCACTGGTCCTGGTCCATCAGCGCCTGCTCGCACGCCATCATCGTGGACGCCAGCGTCGGAGCGCTGAGGATGTTGCCGGCGAGGTCGACGCTGCCGAAGAAGGTGTTGCAGCCCGCGTTGGCCGAGATGTTGCCGTTCTCGAAGGTGAGCGTGATCGTCGAGCCCGGGACGAGCGTCTGGCCGCCGGTCACCTCCGAGCTGGTGAAGGTCTTGCCGGTGAGGTCGGTCGCGCCCGCCGCACCCGTGCCCGCGGCGCTGCCGCCGGTCGTTGCCGGCGCGCTCGGCGATGTGGCCGGGGACGAGCTCGCCGACTCGGACGAGCCGGATGTGCCCGCCGACGAGGACCCGCCGCCGGACGACGAGCCGGATCCTGGGGTGGCGGACGACGCGCACGCCGTCAGGGCGGCGAGGGCGAGCGCGCCGGCCGCCGCCGCGATCGAGCGCTGCACACGCAATCGGCTGGACGAGCTCACTGCGACCACATCTCCTTCTCGCCGTCGCCGGCGCGGTTCCGCCGGGCCTCCGGCGCTCCACTGGCTTGATTCTCGGGCATTCGACCACGAACGGGACGCAGGAACGGGCGCGGCGGGTTGCATCGGTCGCCGGCCCGTCGCCCCCACCGCCTGCCGATGGGCGGGCCGGCCGCCCGCTACCATCCGGCGCGTGTCCGAGATCGACGACTACCTCGCGGGTGTCGAGGAGCCCAACCGCGCGGCGCTGGAACACATCCGGGCGGTCGTGCGCGCGGCGGTGCCGGACGTCGAGGAGGGCCGCAGCTACGGCATGCCGGCCTTCAGGTACGGCGGGCGACCGCTGGTCGGGTTCGTCGCGGCGCGCAACCATCTGAGCCTCTTCCCGTTCAGCCCGCAGGTGATCGAGGCGCTGCACGGAAGCCTGGCCGGGTTCGGCCTCTCGAAGGGGACCATCCGGTTCTCCGCGGAGCAGCCGATCCCGGACGACGTGCTGCGCGCCGTGGTCGCCCTGCGGCTCGACGAGATCCGGCGGGCCTGAGCGAGCGGCCCGAGCGGGCACGGGCCGGAGCGGACACCTGCCGAGCGGGCTGGGCCCGAGCGGGCGGCGCGGTCTGAGCGGGCACGGCCCGGGCGGGCATGTGTGGCGCGGCCGAGCCAGGGTCGGTCCGGTTCAGACGGCGCCGAACTGCCGGTCCCCCGCGTCACCCAGACCGGGGACGATGTAGCCGGAGTCGTTCAGCCGCTCGTCGACGGAGCCGGTGACCACCCGCACCGGCAGGTTCGCGCCCGCGAGCGCGATCAGGCCCTCGGGCGCGGCGAGCGCGCAGATCGCCGTCACGTCGGTGGCCCCCCGGCCGACCAGGAGCTCGATGGTGTGCACCATCGAACCGCCCGTGGCGAGCATCGGGTCGAGCACGTAGACGGGCCGGTCGCGCAGCGACTCCGGCAGCGATTCCATGTAGGGCGTCGGCAGCAACGTCTCCTCGTCGCGCGCGAGGCCGACGAAGCCCATCTGCGCCTCCGGGATGAGGGAATGCGCCTGGTCGGCCATGCCCAGCCCGGCCCGGAGCACCGGCACCAGCAGCGGCGGGTTGACGAGGCGGACGGCGGTGGTGCGGGCGACCGGCGTGTGGATCGGCACCCGCTCCACGGGCAGCGTCCGGGACGCCTCGTAGATCAGCATGAGCGTCAGCTCGCGCAGCGCGGCCCGGAAGGTCGCGTTGTCCGTCCGGGCGTCGCGCATCGTGGACAGCCGGGCCGCCGCGAGCGGGTGATCCACGACGATGACGTCGAGGTCGTCGGGGATCCCGGGCGCAGCCGGCTGCGAAGAGGTCACGGGTGTTGATGCTAGGGGCGCTGACCGGAGCGACGACGGCCGGTCAGGGCGGCGCCCTCGACCACCTTCGGGCAGCAGGGCGCCCGGGGCGATCAGCTCCCGGTGGCATCCCCGCGGGCGGCGCCGGGTCGCGCCCGGTTGTCGTCCCCGCCGGGGGCTCGCGCCCGTCAATAGGATGGCTGGCATGAGCACCGTTGCTGCCGGCCCGTCCGCGTCCGCGGGCGGCCTGCCGGCCGAGCTGCTGGACGCCGGTGCCGACGAGCGCTCGCTGCGCCGGTTCCTGCACGGGCTGCCCGGTGTCGATCCCGTCGGCGTGGAACAGCGCGCCGCCGGCCTCGGCACCCGGTCCATCAAGAAGGCGTCGAAGCTGCAGGCGATCGACCTGGCCATCCGGATGGTCGACCTGACCACTCTGGAGGGCGCGGACACCCCCGGCAAGGTGCGCAACCTCGCCGCCAAGGCACGTCGGCCGGATCCCGACCGGCCCGACGTGCCGTCGGTCGCCGCGGTCTGCATCTACCCGGACATGGTCGGCGTGGCCGTCGAGGCGCTCGCCGGCACCGGGGTCGGGATCGCCTCGGTGGCCACGGCCTTCCCCTCCGGCCGCGCCGACCTGACGGTCCGGCTGGCGGACACCGAGAGTGCGGTCGCCGCGGGCGCCACCGAGATCGACATGGTCATCGATCGCGGCGCGTTCCTGGCCGGGCACTACGGGAAGGTCTACGACGACATCGTCGCCGTCAAGCAGGCCTGCGGGTCGGCGCGGCTCAAGGTGATCCTGGAGACGGGCGAGCTCGCCACCTACGACAACGTCCGCCGCGCATCGTGGCTCGCCATGCTGGCCGGCGGCGACTTCATCAAGACGAGCACCGGCAAGATCTCGCCCGCCGCCACGTTGCCGGTGACACACGTGATGCTGCAGGCGGTCCGCGACTGGTACGAGTTGACGGGCGAGCGCCGGGCGGTGAAGCCGGCCGGCGGCATCCGGAACACCAAGGACGCCATCCGCTACCTGGTGGCGGTGAACGAGGTGGCCGGACCGGAATGGCTGGACCCGTTCCTGTTCCGGTTCGGTGCGTCATCCCTGCTGAACGACCTGTTGATGCAGCGCCGCGCGCAGCTCGACGGGCACTATTCCGGCTCCGACTACGTGACGGTGGACTGACATGGCCAAGGTGAGCTCCGAGAAGGCCGCCGGGACAGCACGTTCCGGCGTCATCGACTGGCAGTACTCGCCCGCGCCGGAGTCGGTCGCGACCGGGAGGCTGCGCGAGCGGTACTCGATGTTCGTCGGCGGTCGCTTCGTCGACGGACGCGGCGAGGACGTCAAGACCATCAACCCGGCGACCGAGGAGGCGCTGGCCTCGGTCAGCACGGCGTCCACGGCCGACGTGGACACCGCCGTCGCCGCCGCCCGGCAGGCCTACGACGACGTCTGGTCGGGCATGTCCGGCGCCGAGCGCGGCAAGTACCTGTTCCGGATCGCGCGCGGCATCGCGGAGCGGGCGCGGGAACTGGCCGTCGTCGAGACGCTCGACAACGGCAAGCCCATCAAGGAATCTCGCGACGTGGACGTGCCGACGGCGTCGGCCCACTTCTTCTACCACGCGGGCTGGGCCGACAAGCTGCAGCACGCGGGGTTCGGCCCGTCGCCCCGCCCGCTGGGCGTCGCCGGGCAGGTGATCCCGTGGAACTTCCCGCTGCTGATGGCGGCGTGGAAGATCGCGCCGGCGTTGGCCGCCGGGAACACCGTGGTGATCAAACCCGCTGAGACGACGCCGCTGTCGATCCTGGTGCTGGCCGAGATCATCGCCGACGCCGACCTGCCGCCGGGCGTCGTCAACGTCATCACCGGTGCCGGCGACATCGGCAAGGCGCTGGTGAACCACCCCGGCATCGACAAGGTCGCGTTCACCGGATCCACCGAGGTCGGCAAGCAGATCCAGAAGTCCCTGGCCGGCACCGGCCGCAAGATCACCCTCGAGCTGGGCGGCAAGGCCGCGAACATCGTGTTCGACGACGCGCCGCTCGACCAGGCCGTCGAGGGCATCGTCAACGGCATCTTCTTCAACCAGGGGCACGTCTGCTGCGCGGGATCCCGTTTGCTGGTGCAGGAGTCGGTCGCCGACGAGGTGATCGAGAAGCTGCACGCGCGGGTCTCGACGCTGCGGCTCGGCGACCCGATGGACAAGAACACCGACGTGGGGGCCATCAACTCGGCGTCCCAGCTGTCGACGATCCGCCGGCTGACCGACACCGGCGAGGACGAGGGCGCGACGCGCTGGACCTCTCCGTGCCCCGTGCCCGACCGGGGATTCTTCTTCCCGCCCACGGTCTTCACGGATGTGTCCCAGTCCATGCGGATCGCCCGCGAGGAGATCTTCGGGCCGGTGCTGTCCGTGCTGACCTTCCGCACCCCGGACGAGGCGGTCACCAAGGCGAACAACACGCCGTACGGACTCTCCGCCGGCATCTGGACCGAGAAGGGTTCGCGCATCCTGGGAATGGCCTCGGCGATGCGCGCCGGCGTCGTCTGGGCGAACACGTTCAACCGGTTCGACCCGGCGGCGTCGTTCGGCGGCTACAAGGAGTCCGGGTTCGGTCGCGAGGGCGGCCGGGCCGGGCTCGCGGCCTACCTGAACACCGACGACGAGGCGGCACCGGCATGAGCGCCGCCGACGACAAGCCCGACGCAGCGGTCGATGCCGCGGCGGAGGAGGCCGGCAACACGCGCGGCGCCGGCACGCCGAAACCGAACGGCTCCGCGCCGCAAGCGGTTCCGGCCAGGGTCGGGCCAGGGTCGGGGCCAGGGTCGGGGTGGCGAAGACCTACAAGCTGTTCATCGGCGGCGCGTTCCCGCGGTCCGAGTCGGGCCGGACGTACCAGGTCACCGACGGCGCCGGCGGGTTTCTGGCGAACGCGGCACAGGGATCCCGCAAGGACGCCAGGGACGCCGTGGTGGCCGCCCGCAAGGCGTTCGCCGGCTGGTCCGGCACCACCGCCTACAACCGCGGCCAGGTGATCTACCGGGTCGCCGAGATGCTCGAGGGCCGGCGCGCGCAGTTCGCCGACCTGCTCGCGGCGGACGGCGACACGGCCACCGCGGCCGCGACGGTGGACGCGTCGATCGACCGCCTCGTGCACTACGCCGGCTGGACCGACAAGCTCGCCGCCGTCTTCGGCGGCGCGAATCCGGTTGCCGGGCCGTTCTTCTCGTTCTCCATCCCGGAGCCGACGGGCGTCGTTGCCGCGGTCGCGCCGCAGGAGGATCCGCTGCTCGGGCTGGTCTCGGTGATCGCGCCGATCATCGCCGGCGGCAGCACCGTCGTGGTGATCGCCGCGCGGGAGGCGCCGCTGGCGGCGATGACGCTCGCCGAGGTGATCGCGACATCCGACGTGCCGGGCGGGGTCGTCAACATCCTGACGGGGGACCCGGCCGAGATCGCGCCGCACCTTGCCGCGCACGCCGACGTGAACGCCCTCGACCTGACGGGCACCTCCGGTGAGCTTCGGACGGACCTCGAGCGCGCCGCGTCCGGCACGGTCAAGCGGGTCTACGCCCCCAGGGCCGGCGTCGACTTCACGGCCGCGCCCGGCACGGCGCGGCTGCGGGCGTTCCTCGAGACCAAGAGCGTCTGGCACCCGACCGGCGCGGTGTCGCTGGCCGGCGGCGGGGGGTACTGACCGGCGCCGAGACGGCACGGCCGCGTTGCCCACCGGCCCCGCGGCGGCCCGGCTGCCCATCCGGCGGACCCCGATGGCCGCCATCGCCGCGCCGCCGTCCGACGATCGCGCGCTCCCACCGCTGACCGCTCGGGAGACCGAACGCGCACGGGCATGACGCCGCGTCCCTGGTACGACGGTCGGGCGTCGCACCCGGGACCACGACGGCATACCCGCCGGCCGGCGAGGCGGCGCCGGAGGGCCCTCGGCGTCGGGTCGACCGAGGCCGGCCGATCCGGCCGGTCGGATGTCGCGCGTGCGCTGTCGCATGCGTCACACCCTCGGGCGGGGCTCGCCGAATCCGCACGTCAGGGCCGGTCGGCGAGGGTTGCCCCGCTGGGAGCTTGATCACCAATGGTGATCACCCCGCGGCGACGGCCCTACCCTGGAAGGAAGGGTTACCTAACTTCGTCAGCGCGGCCACCGTGCACGCCCAGCACCCCTTTGGAGAGTCCCGTGTCCCAGCCCCTGCGGGTGGCGATCGTCGGTGCCGGCCCCGCCGGCATCTACGCCGCCGACCTGATCACCGGCAAGGATCAGGACGCCACGGTCGACATCTTCGACCGGCTGCCCACGCCCTACGGACTCATCCGCTACGGCGTCGCCCCCGATCACCCGCGCATCAAGCAGATCATCGTGGCGCTGCACCGGGTGATGGACTGCCCGCGGATCCGGTTTCTCGGCAACGTGCACGTCGGCGTCGACGTGAAGGTCGACGAGCTCCGGCAGTTCTACGACGCGATCGTCTTCGCCACCGGGGCCGAGCGGGACCGCGACCTGCGCATTCCCGGCGAGGACCTGCCGCGCTCGCACGGCGCCGCCGACTTCGTCTCGTTCTACGACTCGCACCCCGACCGCGGGCAGACCTGGGACCTCTCGCAGGCGTCCTCCGTCGCCGTCATCGGCGTGGGCAACGTCGGCCTCGACGTCGCGCGCATGCTCGCCCGCACGGCGGACGAGCTGCTGTCCACCGACATCCCGGCGCACGTGCACGCGGTGCTGGCGAACTCGGCCGTCACCGACGTGCACATGTTCGCCAGGCGCGGCCCGGCGCAGGCCAGGTTCACCCCGGTGGAGCTGCGCGAGCTCGACCACTCGCCGAACGTGCAGGTCGTCGTCGCCCCCGAGGGCATGGAGTTCGACGATGAGTCGCAGGCGGCGCTGTCCCGGCAGAAGTCGCTGCGGATGGTCGTCGACGTCCTCTCCGAGTGGGCCATGCGCGACCCGGAGCCCGGGCCGCACCGCCGGATCCACATCCACTTCCTGGAGAACCCCGTCGAGGTGCTGGGTGACCGGGCGTCGGGCGTGACGGGTCTGCGCACCGAGCGGCAGGAGCTGTGCGGCGACGGCACCGTGCGCGGCACCGGTGAGTTCACCGAATGGGACGTGCAGGCGGTCTACCGCGCGGTCGGCTATCGGTCCGAGGCGATCGAGGACCTGCCGTTCGACCCGCACCGGATGGTGCTGCCGAACGACGGCGGGCGGCTGCTGGACCTGGACGGCGTACCGCTGCCCGGGCTGTACGCGACCGGCTGGGTCAAGCGGGGCCCGGTCGGGCTCATCGGGCACACCAAGTCCGACGCCGCCGAAACGGTCGCGCACCTGATGGCGGACCTGCCCAGGCTGCCGCGGGCAGCCCACCGCGACC
This sequence comes from uncultured Actinomycetota bacterium, assembly GCA_963844455.1. GTDB lineage: Bacteria > Actinomycetota > Actinomycetes > Mycobacteriales > Nakamurellaceae > Nakamurella. Next base: position 205,441 of record CAWJOH010000020.1, on the reverse strand, counting down.
CGGCCGCGATCGACGCCCTGCTGGCCGGCAAGGGGCTGCCGCTCACCGACTTCGTCGGCTGGGACCGGCTCGACGCGCACGAGCGCGAGTCCGGCGCGGCGCAGAGCCGCGACCGGCTCAAGGTGCACACCCGGACGGACATGACCCGCATCGCCGCCCGTGCGGCCGAGGCGACCCGCGCCGCGGACCAGGCCTGATCGTCGGCGGCCGCGTCCGCTCGACCGGGCCCGGCCGCCGTCCGGCTACCCTCGCGACGTCAACCGGCGTCTCGCGAAGGAGCAGGCATGCACGAGGTCCAGGGCGTCATCTCCCGCGAGAAGGACGCGCCCGTCGAGCTGACCACCGTGCTCGTTCCCGACCCCGGTCCCGGCGAGGCCGTGGTCGCCGTTCAGGCCTGCGGGGTGTGCCACACCGACCTGCACTACAAGCAGGGCGGCATCGGCGACGACTACCCGTACCTGCTCGGGCACGAGGCCGCGGGCGTCGTCGAGGCCGTCGGTCAAGGCGTGACGGACGTCCAGCCGGGCGACTTCGTCATCCTCAACTGGCGCGCGGTCTGCGGTTCCTGCCGGGCGTGCCTGCGGGGCCGGCCCTGGTACTGCTTCGCGACCCACAACGCGGCCCAGAGGATGACGCTCGAGGACGGCACCGCCCTGTCCCCCGCCCTCGGCATCGGCGCGTTTCTCGGCAAGACCCTGGTGGCGGCGGGCCAGTGCACCAAGGTCGACCCGCAGGTGCCCGCCGCGGTCGCCGGGCTGCTCGGCTGCGGCGTGATGGCCGGCATCGGTGCGGCCGTCAACACCGGGGCGGTGACCCGCGGCGACTCGGTCGCGGTCATCGGCTGCGGCGGGGTCGGCGACGCGGCCATCGCCGGCAGCGCGCTGGTCGGCGCCCGCACCATCATCGCCGTCGACACCGATCCGCGAAAGCTCGAGTGGGCCAAGGAGTTCGGTGCCACGCACACCGTGCTGACCGGCACGGGGGAACACTCCGTCGACGTGGTCGAGGCGATCCGGGACCTGACCGGCGGCTTCGGCGTCGACGTCGCGATCGACGCGGTCGGCCGCCCGGAGACCTGGAAGCAGGCGTTCTACGGGCGCGACCTGGCCGGCACCGTGGTGCTCGTCGGCGTGCCGACGCCGGCCATGACCCTGGACATCCCGCTGCTGGACGTCTTCGGCCGCGGCGGCTCGCTCAAGTCGTCCTGGTACGGCGACTGCCTGCCGAGCCGGGACTTCCCGGTGCTGATCGACCTCTACCTGCAGGGCCGGCTGCCGCTGGACAAGTTCGTCACCGAGCGGATCGCGATCGACGGCGTCGAGGCGGCCTTCGAGAAGATGCACGCGGGCGATGTGTTGCGATCGGTCGTCGTACTGGACAGCTGACCGTCCGCCGCCGGGGGCGGCACCGACGTACCGTCGGGTGTGGCCGGCCGCCGGACCAACCTCGGACTGCTGATCCTGCTGCCCCTCGCGGTGCTGACGGGATTCGGCGCCTACCTGGTGGGCAGCGGGCCGGTGTGGCTGGTCGTCGGGGCGCACGCGGCGGTGGGGTTCGCGATCGTGATCCTGCTGCCGTGGAAGTCGATCGTCGCCCGCCGCGGCCTGCGGCACCGCCGGCCGGGCCGATCCACGTCGGTGCTCCTGGCCGTGCTCGTGATCCTCACCCTCGCGGCCGGTCTCGCGCACAGCACCGGCATCCTGACGTCCGTCGGCGGGTCCGGCGTGCTGCTGATCCACGTCGGCCTCGGCCTCGCGCTGCTCATCCCGGCCGCCGTGCACATCCGCGAGCGACGGATCCGGCCGCGGCTGACGGACGCCTCGCGCCGCACGCTGTTCCGCGGGGCGCTGCTCGGTGCGGGCGCCGTGGGGGCGGTCGCCGCCGCCGAGGGCGCCACCCGGCTGCTGTCGCTGCCCGGAGCGCAGCGCAGGGACACCGGGTCCTACGAGGTGTCGTCGGGCGACCCGACGGGGGTGCCGGCGACCATCTGGCTGTTCGACAGCGTGCCGGCGATCGACCGCACGTCGTGGTCGGTCCGGGTGGCGACGGCGGCCGGCGAGCGCGCATTCAGCGCCTCCGAGCTCGCCGGTGCGCGGGACGCGGTGACGGCGGTCCTGGACTGCACCGGCGGCTGGTTCACGCAGCAGACCTGGACGGGCATGCGGGTCGCGCGGATGCTGCCGCCCGGGGCGACCGGGTCGGTCACCGTCATCAGCGCGACCGGGTACCGGCGCCGGCTGCCGCTGACCGACGACCTGCTGCTCGCGGTGCGGGTCGGCGGGGCGCCCCTACTGCCGGGGCACGGCGCCCCGGCGCGGCTGGTGGTGCCGGGCCGCCGCGGCTACCACTGGGTCAAGTGGGTGGAGCGGATCGAACACGACGACGGGCCCTGGTGGCTGCAGCCGCCGCTTCCGCTGCAGTGATCGGGAGCGTGGCGTCCGGCGAGCCGGGACGGGCGGCCGGTCCCGGGTCAGCCCGACTTGCGGCGGAACGTCCTGGTGGCCTTGTGGTTCGCCGTCGAACCGCCGACGCCGCCGTGCGCGTCCAGGTGTGCCGCGCGCTTCGTGTCGGCGGCGTTCTTCCGTGCCAGCGCGGCCGCGAAGGCGTCCTTGGCCGACGGGGTCACCGGGGCGGCCTCGGCGTCCGTCGCGGCGGGGTCCGCGGTCGCGGTGTCCGGCGCTTCGGGCGCCGACTCGGTGGGGTTCGAGCCCTTGGCGGATGACGCGGTCATGGCGACCTCCCGGTGAGGTTGTCGACTGATCGGGGCGTGTCGGGCCCGCGTGGGCTTCCAGCGTGTCAGAACGTCCCGACGCCGTCCCTCGCGACCCGATCGGGCCCCCGAGGAACGGGATCATCATCACCCGATCGCTCGTGCGTGGCCAAGCGGATTGCCGTGCCGCCGGGTGATGGATCCGATCCGGTTGACCCGCCGGGCCGGACCCGTCGACGCCGGCGTCGGCATCCGGGCGCCCGCGCGCGGGGCGTCCGCACCTCCGGCACCGGTTAGGCTCGCCGTCGGCATGCGCGGGGCCCGCCCGCGCGGCGCGGCGCTCCGTCGACCGGACGCCCGAGAAGGAGAGAACCGGTGGCTGCGGAGATCATCCCCATCGAGCTGGGCCTGACGGCCGGCAACGGAGTCACGCTGTGGGCGCCGCGCTGGCAGGAGGACGGCGAGGAATGGGAGGCCTTCCTCGGGCACGGGGACGACCTCTTCGTGCTGCCGTCGCCCTCGCACCTGGCCGCCTTCATCCGCACCTCCACCGAGCACGACCTGCTCGATCATCCCGAGTGGGAGACGGCGTCCAGCCTGCTGGTCGACGAGCTGCAGCCGGACGAGGACCACAGCTTCGACATCGTCGGCGTGCCGGATCTGGTGGCCGAACCGCCGGACATCTGGACGCTCGCCGAGCTGTCCGACACCATCGCGATCCTGCGCTCGCTGGCCGAGGTCTGCGGGCTGGACGCGATCGACGACGTGCTCGGCTCCGCGGACGGGTTCGCCGTGCTGCCCCTCGGCGAGTCGGCGTTCATCGGGCGGGCGGGCGAGAAGCTGTGGAACGAGCTGGGCGCCGTCGTGGTCGACCGCTGGGACGAGGTGCTGGACGCGCTCGACGGCATCGTCACCACGCCGGACGTGGACCCCGACGCGCTGGCCACCGCGCAGTCCGAGGCCGACGCGATCGCGGCGGCGGAGCGCGCGGCGACCGGCGTCGACGAACCCGCCGAGGACGCGGAACCGCGGGACGAGGACCTCGCGTACTGGGACGAGATCGGTATCGACTGTCTGGAGATCACCGTCGGCGGCCGCACCGGCTGGACGCTGCGCTGCTACCTCGGCGACGATCCGGTCTTCCTGTCGACCGACCACCGCATCCACGTGTTCGAATCGCCCGCCGCCCTGGAGGACTACATCGCCGGGCCGGCGAGCGATCACCGGCTCGCCGCCCTGAGCATCTGGGAGGAGGTGCAGACCGCGATCCGCGAGGGCCAGGCCGCTGTGTTGGCCGGTCCCGAGAACAGCTACCAGATGGACGGTCTGAACGAGAGCCTCGCGGCGGGTCCGGAGGCGGTCGACTCCGGGCAGCTCGACCTGGCGGCCGAGCTGCTGGTCGATGCGGCCAAGGAGCGCGGCGACGAGGAGACGATCGAGGCTCTCGGGTCCGCGAGCCCGCTGGGCAACCTGGTCAGCGCGATCACCCGTCCCGACGAGGACCGGCTCGCGCCCTCCCCGCCGTTCGGCGAGGAGGCGGCGGCCTGGTCGGTGCTCGTGGACCGGCTCGCCGGCACCCTCGACTGGCGCGACGAGAAGGCGGGATCGACGGCCTGATCGACGGCCAGCCCACCGCGACGCCGGCCGGCAGGGCGCGGGTGCGCGGAGCGCTCAGAACTGCTTCGCGAGATCGCGGGCGTCGGAGTGGGCGATCTCGCGCAGCCCGGCCGCGTCGGCGGTCGCGAGATCGGGCCGGAACGACACGTCGGAGACGTCGGCGAAACCCGCCCAGGAGAGCCAGTCGTGCAGGTACGGCAGCTGGAAGTCGTTGCCGAAGGCGGGTGGTCGACCGGGGCCGTACACCGCGCTGGTGGCGATGACGGCGGCCTTGCGTCCCGGCAGCAGCCCGGTGTAGCCCCGCTCGGCGTCGAACGAGAAGACCATGCCGGGCTGGCTGATCACGTCGATCAGCTGCTTGAGGATGTAGGGCACGCCGTGATTCCACATCGGCACGCTGAACAGGTACTTGTCCGCCGCGGCGAACCGGGTGAACGTCTGCCTGGCCGCCCGCCACGCGGCCGCCTCGTCGCCCTCCGGGTCGGCGCCGGCGAACACGGCCATCTTCGCGTGCGCGGCCGCGGGCCCGAACTCCGGCAGGCTCCCGTCCCAGAGGTTCCAGGTGCGGATCTCGTGGTCGGGATGCCGGTCCCGGTACACGGACAGGAACGTGTCGGCGAGCGCGAGCGACTCCGACCGGTCGCCGCGGGGTGACGCCGCGATGTGCAGGAGCATGGTCATGGCAGGTCCTCTCGATCAATTACGTGCGTGTGCACACACTAGCAATATGTGCGTCCGCACGCAATAGGTTGCTAGCATGGGTGGCATGGCCGACTCCGACCGGGCACACGGCGCTCTCGCGGCCGACGCCTGGGGTGCGCTCCTGCGCGTGCACGCCGCGCTGGTCCCCCGGCTCGACCGGGAACTGCAGGCGGCGCAGCGGCTTCCGCTCGCGTGGTACGACGTGCTGCTCGAACTGAACGGCGCGCCCGAGCGCAGGCTGCGGATGAGCGATCTCGGCGACCGGGTGGTGCTCAGCCGCACCCGGGTGAGCCGACTGGTCGACGAGCTGGGCGCCGCCGACCTGGTGCGCCGCGAGGCGAACCCCGGCGACCGGCGCTCTGCCTACGCGGTCATCACCGCACGCGGCCGGTCCGTGCTGCGGTCCGCGGCGCCGGTGTATCTCGGCGGCATCGACCGGCACTTCGGCGGGGTGCTCACCGACGAGGAGCTCACGGTGATCAGGACGGCCCTGGACCGGGTCGCCGCGCGGGCCGATGCCGCGCGGCGGCCGGCACCGGGCTGACGCCGGCCATCGCGGCGCCGGCATCCCTCGAGATGATCTCCGCGCCGGCCGCCTCCGCGCCGAGCGCGCGGCCGGCGCGGCGCCGATGGTCAGTCGCGCAGCGCCTGGTAACCCGGCTTGATCACCCGCTCGATCAGCTCGAGCCGTTCGTCGAACGGCAGGAACGCGGACTTCATGGCGTTCACCGTGAACCACTGCAGCCTGTCCCAGCCGTAGCCGAAAGCCTCACTGAGCGCTGCCATCTCGCTGGTCATCGAGCAGCCGGACATGAGCCGGTTGTCGGTGTTGACGGTGACCCGGAACTTCAGGTCGGCGAGCAGCCCGATCGGATGCTCCGCGATCGACGCGGCGGCGCCGGTCTGCACGTTCGAGGTCGGCGCCATTTCCAGCGGGATGCGCATGTCCCGCACGTAGGCCGCGAGCCGCCCCAGCGTGGTGACCCCGTCCGGGGTGACGGCGATGTCGTCGACGATGCGCACGCCGTGCCCGAGCCGGTCGGCGCCGCACCACTGCAGCGCCTCCCAGATCGAGGGCAGCCCGAAGCCCTCGCCGGCGTGGATGGTGAAGTGCGCGTTCTCCCTGCGCAGGTACTCGAACGCGTCGAGATGCCGGGTGGGCGGGAAACCCGCCTCGGCACCGGCGATGTCGAAGCCCGCCACGCCGCGGTCGCGGAACGCGATGCACAGCTCAGCGATCTCCCGGCTGCGCGCCGCGTGCCGCATCGCGGTCAGCAGCGCGCGCACCCGGATGGTCCTGCCCTGCTCGGCGGCCGCCCTGGTGCCGGCGGTGAAGCCGTCCAGCACCGCGTGCACCACCTCGGTCAGCGTCATGTCCCGCTCGGTGTGCAACTCCGGCGCGAAGCGCACCTCCGCGTAGACGACGCCGTCCGCGGCCAGGTCCTGCGCACACTCGGACGCGACCCGCAGAAGCGAGTTCCGCGTCTGCATCACGGAAGTCGTGTGGGTGAACGTCTCCAGATAGCGCTCCAGCGAACCGGAATAGGCCGACTCGGAGAACCATCGGGCGAGGTCGTCGACGTCCGAGGTGGGCAACGCCTCGTAACCGATCTCGTCGGCCAGCTCGACGAGGGTCGCCGGCCGCAGTCCGCCGTCCAGGTGATCGTGCAGCAGGACCTTCGGGGCGGTGGCGATGGTGGCGGCGGTCAGCTCGGTCGGCATCCCGCGGACGTTACCGTGCTCCGTGGAACCGAAGGAGTCAGCGCGGCATGGCCGGGTCGCGGCGCAGCACGATCTCTGCCACACCGGTCCCGACGACCGCCACCGACAGCAGGATTCCCGCGCCGTCGCCGCCGACCTCGGCCATCCACCACGGCCGCGCCGACCCCAGGCGGGGCATCTCCTCGAACGGGCCGAACTCCGAGCGGAGGGCGTCGATCGGGATCGGGTCGTGGCCCGGCCGGAGCTCGATGTCGACGACACCCGTGACGGCATCGGTCCACGGGCGCATCTCGAACGCGGCGAACGGACCGCCGGCGGGCTCGACGCGCAGGCCGTCCGGACGCCGGTCGCTCGCCACCGTCCGTCCGAACACGGCCCCGAACTCCGCCGCCGTCGCGCTCCGCCGCACGGCCGCGATCACCGCTCGCAGCGCAGCCACCGGTTCCTCGGTCACGTCGTCCCCAGCACCAGCCGGGTCCGCCGCTCGATGAACGACCGGAGAATGTTCCGCTTCATCCGCTCGAGGTTCAGCGCGCGCTCCCAGGCCAGCTGCGCCTGCGCGGTCGGTGGATTCACCGGGTCGGCGAGTTGCTCGAGGAGCGGGCCGTCGATCTTGCTGAACGCCTCGTGCGCGGCCTCGACATCCCTGCGGGCCTTGGCGATCTGGGCGTCGAGCTTGATCCGCTCCGCGACGGCCGCCCTGGTCTCCAGGCCGATCTTCCAGGCCTCGACCTCCTCCGGAAGGCGCATGTAGTCGTCGTGGGCGGCGTCGCGGGCTCGGGTGGCCTCGAGCACATCGAGGGTCGCCTTCCGCTTCTCCGGCGATCCCGGGGGCATCTTCTTGTAGATGTGGAACCGATCCAGCATCTTCCCCAGGTGCGCATCCGCGGCGTCCATCCGGGCGTAGACCTCCTTCTGGTGGGTCTGGCCGCTGCCCCACATGCTCTCCCGGACATTCGCCGCCTCGACCCACTCGAGCGCCGACAGCTTGACCTTCTCGGCCTTCGACCCCGGCAGGTTCGCATCCATCACGGCCTTGAAAGCCCCCTTCTCCAGATGCTTCTCGGCCATCACGGGATTGGTCCGTGCCGCCCGGAAGGTCTGCATGGCGTGATGCCCCTCGTGGATGGCGGTCTCGCAGGCCTTGGCGAACTGCTCGGGCGTCTGGCTGTGGCCGCCCAGCAGCTCGGCACTGAGATGCAACTCCCAGAGCGAGGGCACGAAGCGTCCCCTCTCGCCGGCGCCCCCGCTCCCGAAGGCGGCCTTGACCTCCGGCATCCCGGCGGCCCGGAGCTGCTCGTTCACGATGCCGACGAGCAGGTCGCGTCGCTCCGCCGCGGACCGTCCTGTCCAGTTCTCGTAGAGCGGCGCCAGCCGGGCGGCGAGCCGGCGCGCCCGGGGCGTCGCGTGCTCCAGCGCGGCCGCCGCCGCCGCGGATCTGGGGCCACCGGCGACGGATCTCGCGCCCGCCTGCAGGGTCACGCCGGTCTCGGCCGCCCATCCGGGGCGCGCGGCGTCGAGGTACGCCTGCGCCTCCGTGACGTGTCGGGCGGCCGCGTCGCCCAGGAAGCGCACCTCGATCCCCCGCCCACGGCCGCCGTCGACGATGGACACGGTGCCCTCGAACATCCCGCCGACCTCGCGCGCGAGTGCCTCCCGGGACGCCTCGAACCGGTTGATCAGCGCCTGCCGTTCGGCCGGCATCATGCCGTGCCCGAGGCCCGTGCCGGCGTTGAGCTCGGCGTGCAGGCGGTCCCAGCCGCCGCCCTCCCGGAGCAGCCGGCGCGCGACGTCCTCGGGCATGCTGCGCGGGTCCGGGATCTCGGTCGCGGCCTTCTTCGCCGCCGGATCGCCCGGCTTGCCGGCGCCGGCGGCCTCCGCGGCCTTGCCGGGCACCACCGGGGCCGTCTTGCCGGCCCGCCACGCCTGGTACTCGCGGGCGACCCGCGCGGACGGGCCGCGCAGCGCGACGTCCATCGCGCCCGCCTCGAGCGCCTTGTCCACGATGAGGTCGGCGAGCGCGTTCGCGTCCTTCGGCAGCGCCTGGCCGTTGACCACGGCGTTCAGCACCGCCTCGGCGGCGGTGTTGTAGACGGAGGACGTCATCGCGGCGGCCGAGCTGACCGCCGCCTCGCGCAGCGCGCCACCGGCCTTGCCCGTGACCGCGGCGAGCCGGGCGGCCATCGCCGCCTGGAAGCGGGTCTGCAACGCACCGCCGAGCAGGCCCAGCACCGTGGCCGTGCCTGCCTGCTTGACCAGGCCGGCGAGGCCCAGATCCGTGCGCTGCCCGTGGGCGAGCGCGGACGCGTTCTGCGCCCCCTCCTGGACGAAGGTGTAGCCGCCGGCGACCAGCGCGGATCCGGTGATCCCGAGCGGCCCGGCCGCGATGCTGGCGGCGATGGACCCGGCGGTCTTCACCCGGTTGAGCCACTTGACGGCCGTCGCGGCGCCCGTCTCCACCCGGTGGTCGTAGGCGAAGATCTTCTGCGCGGCCTGGGCGGTGGACATCTCGGCCATCGCCAGCAGCGGCACGGCGAGTTCGAACTGCTGCGCTCGCAGCGCCGGGCCGGCCTGGTCGATGAATCGCTTGGGCTCGTCCCACTGGCGGATCGACGGGTAGTCCTCGTCGCCCTCGCCGACCGCCTCGATGATGTTGCGCACGATGTCGATGCCGAACCAGCCCCTGTTCTCGGCGTTGATCTTGCTGCGCTCGCGGTGCGCCTGCGTCGCGTCGTAGTACGCGCTCAGGGTCTCCTTGAACGCCTCCTTGAGCTTGTGCCACTCGGGCCGGTCGGTGACCTGCTGGCCGTACTCGGTCATGAACCGGTGCCGGAGATCGGACAGCGTGATGACGCCCTTGGTCGTGTAGCTGCCGACCCACGTGCGACGCGTGACGATCTCGTCGTCCGCCACGGGGAACATGTCGAAGACCGGTGGGTCCTTGCGCAGCCGGTCCACCGCCCATTGGCGAAACGCGGTCTCCGCCTTGACGTCCCACTCCGGCGGTTCCTGCACGTCCGCGCTCAGCAGGAGCTCGGGGTCGACGGTCAGCTTGTCGCCGCCCGGCGGTCGCTGCGGGGCACCGCGCATGATCTTGCGGACCTCGTCGTTGTAGATGCCGAGCCCGGTCCACATCCCCTCGCCCTCGACCTTCAGCCCGGGATAGCGCGCCGCGTACTCGCCGCGGAGCTGGCGCAGCTCCTTGTCGATGTGCCGGGTGATCGCGTAGTAGTCGACGACCTGCTGCCAGCGGTTGATCTGGGCCTCGGACAGTGCGGCGAGCAGCCCGGGCAGTTCGGTGCGCAGCGCGGCCCGCACGTCGGCGCCCTTGGTCGGCCGGTTCGACCGGTTGTAGTCCACGGGCCTGCCCTGGATCCACTGGTCGCGCTGCAGCGTTCTCGCCACCGCGCGGTTGCCGGCCCCCGCCTGCACCTGCCGGACGTCCGCGGCGGGCATGTCGCGGCGGCCCGCGCGCAGCGCCGCCACGGCGGCCACCGGCACGGTCGGGGACTCCTGCGCCGGCTCCGCTTCCTCGCGCTGGGCAACGGGTCGCCGGCGGCGCACGGCGCGCTTCTGGGTCACCGATCACCTCCAGATCCGGAGTCGTGCGCGGCAGCCACGGATCCCTCGATCGAGTGTAGGAATTCGGGCGTGCCCGGAAGGGCACGGTTCCGTGCCCTCGCAGCCGCAATGACTGGGAATGAACGGCTCTCGACCGCGGCCTCGCCCCAGCCTCGGAGGTCGATCCGCCGGCTCGGGCGCCGGGACTACTCGCCGCGGACGATGTCGAGGACGAGCGGCGGGCGACGGGCCTCGACGCCCGGCGGGCCGATCTCAACGGCGCCGGCGAGATCGGCGAGCGCCGCGGGGAACCTCTCCGGGGTGTCGGTGTGCAGTTCGAAGAGCGGTTGACCGGCCGTGACCGGGTCGCCGGGCTTGACCAGGCAGAGGATGCCGGCGGCCTCCTGCACCGCGTGCTCCTTGCGGGCGCGGCCCGCGCCGAGGCGCCACGCGGCGACGCCGACGGCGAGCGCATCCATCCGCTGCACGACCCCGCCCTCCTCGGCGGCGACCTGCTCGCGGTACTGCGGCTCGGGCATCGGCGCGTCCGGGTCGCCGCCCTGCGCGGACACCATCGCCCGCCAGCTGTCCATCGCCTTCCCGGACGCCAGCACCGCGGCGGGGTCGGCGTCCAGCCCGGCGAGCCGGACCATCTCCGTGGCGAGGGCCAGCGTCAGCTCGACCACGTCCGCCGGCCCACCCCCGGCGAGCACCTCGACGGACTCGGCCACCTCGACCGCGTTACCGACCGCCCTGCCCAGCGGCGTGTCCATGTCGGTGAGCAGCGCGGACGTGCGCACGCCGGCCCGCGAGCCGAGGTCGACCATCGTCCGGGCGAGCTCGAGCGCATGGTCGGGACGCTTCATGAAGGCGCCGGAGCCGACCTTGACGTCCAGCACCAGCGCGCCGGTGCCCTCCGCGATCTTCTTGCTCATGATCGACGCGGAGATCATCGGGATGGACTCGACGGTCCCGGTGACGTCGCGCAGGGCGTAGAGCTTGCGGTCCGCGGGCGCGAGATCCTCGGAGGCGGCGCAGATCACGGCGCCCACCGTGCGGAGCTGCTCGGCCATCGCCTCGGGGCTGAGCGTCGCCCGCCAGCCCCTGATGGCCTCCATCTTGTCGAGCGTCCCGCCGGTGTGACCGAGGCCGCGGCCGGACAGCTGCGGCACCGCGGCGCCACAGGCGGCGACCAGCGGCGCCAGCGGGAGGGAGATCTTGTCCCCTACCCCGCCTGTCGAGTGCTTGTCGACGGTCGGCCGGCCGACCTTCGACAGGTCCATCCGGATGCCCGAGGCGATCATCGCCGAGGTCCACGCGGCGATCTCCTCGCCGGTCATGCCGTTCAGCAGGATCGCCATGAGCAGCGCGGACATCTGCTCCTCGGCGACCTCCCCCTGGGTGTACGCGTCGATCACCCAGTCGATCTGCTCGCGCGACAGCTCGTTCCGGTCACGCTTGGCCCTGATGACGTCGACCGCCGCGAACGTGCTCATCGCGCATCTCCCTTGATGTCGCCCGGTGGAAAGGATCTCGTCCTCGCCGCCCGATCCCACGCCGCCGCCGGCCCGGCCTCGCCGATCGTCGGCACCCCCGCTGAGCCGGAAATGATCATGGCGATAATCACGCGACTCGCCGACAAATCGGTGGGTCCGGCGGGAATATCGCCATGATCAACTTCCGTCGAGGGGAGAGCGGAGACGGGACGGGGGTGAGGGGCAGGGAGGCCAGGTCAGGCGGGCGGCAGGTGTTCGGGGCCGAAGGCGTCCGGCAGCACGTCGGTCATCGGGCGCGGTCCGGCCGGCGTGTCCACCACCAGGTCGGGGCCGCCGAACTCGTAGATCACCTGCCGGCAGCGGCCGCACGGCATCAGCAGGTCGCCGCTGCCGGAGCGGCAGGCCAGGGCGACCAGCCGGCCGCCGCCGGTCAGCCGGAGCTGGCCGACCAGTGTGCACTCCGCGCACAGGCCCAGCCCGTACGAGGCGTTCTCGACGTTGCAGCCGGTGATCACCCGGAGCGAGCCGGCGTCGTCCGCGGCGATCGCGGCGGCGCCGACCTGCAGCTTCGAGTACGGGCAGTACGCGAGCCCGGCGGTCTGCACCGCCAGCGACCGCAACGCGTCCCAGTCGACCTCGCCCTCGACGCGCGCACCGTCGACGAGAGCACTGTGGTCACTTGACATACGGAATGCCCTCCGCGGCCGGCGGGCGGACCCGGCCGACCAGGCCGGCGACCGCGAAGATCGTCGCCAGGTACGGCGTCATCAGCATGAACTGGCTCGGGATCGGGGTGCCGATGATGCCGAGACGGGTCTGCAGGCTGGCCGCGAAGCCGAACAGCAGCGCGGCGAGCAGCGCGCCCCTCGGGCTCCACCGGCCGAGGATCATCGCGGCCAGGGCGATGAAGCCCTGCCCGCCGGTCATCTCCTTGGCGAAGGCCAGGCCGGACGCGATGGTGAAGAACGCGCCGCCGAGGCCGGCGATGGCGCCGCCCAGCACCGTGTTCCGCAGCCGGGTCACGTTGACCCGGATGCCGACGGTGTCCGCCGCCTTGGGGTGCTCGCCGCAGGCCCGCAACCGCAGACCCCAGCGGCTCCGGAAGATCATGATCTGCAGCACGATGACCAGGACGAACATCAGGTAGACCAGCAGGGTCTGCTGGAACAGCACCGGGCCGATGACGGGAATGCCGGACAGCAGCGGGATCTCGATCACCGGCAGGCGCGGCGGGGAGTTCAGCGTGCCGGAGTTCTCGGTCAGCACGGTCGAGAACAGGTAGCTGGTCAGGCCGATGACGAGCACGTTCAGCACGACGCCGACGATGATCTGATCGACCCGGTAGCTGATCGCGAACCAGGCGAGCAGCAGCCCGACCAGCGCGCCGGCGATCGGCGCCGCGATCAGCCCGACGTACGGGCTGCCGGCCATGGTGGCGACCACCGCACCGAGGAACGCGCCGCTCGAGCAGCTGGCCCTCGATCGCGATGTTGATGATGCCGACCCGCTCGCAGACCAGGCCCGACAGCGACCCGAAGACCAGCGGGATGGCCAGGAAGAGCGAACCCTGCAGCAGCCCGGTGACCGTCAGCGGCAGGTCCTTGCCGGCGACAGCCCAGGTGAGGAACGCGAGCACGACGGCGATGCTGAAGACCACCGGCACCCAGATGCCCGTCTTGCGCCGGCTCCGCGCCGCGAGGAAGGCGTACCCGGCCAGGCCCAGCGCGACGATCGACAGCAGGATCGCGGTCAGCTTCGACGGCACCGTGATCGGGGGGATCTGGAACCAGTCGGAGTTGCTGGCGAAGGTGAACGTGGTGTCGGCGCCCGAGGGTGCGAGGAGCCCGAACACCACGAGGCTGATGAGCCCGACGACCAGGTAGGCGATCGGTCCCTTGTAGCTGATGGGCTTGAGGGCGGCCAGGAACTCCGGCTCGCCCGGCGCGCTCGCCGGCCGGTCCATGAGCGTGGTCATGCCGCCACCTCCACGGGCTTGCCGACCTTCGGTGTCTTCTTCGGCCGACGGCGCCGGCCCGGCAGGAAGAACACCGCCCGCACCAGCGGCGGCGCGGCGATGAGCAGCACGATCAGCGACTGCAGCACCAGCACCACGTCGATGGGGGTGCCGGTCCGGGACTGCATCGTGTAGCCGCCCGCCTGCAGGGCGCCGAACAGCAGCCCGGCCAGCACCGTGCCCAGCGGTCTGGACCGGCCGAGCAGCGCGACGGTGATCGCGTCGAAGCCGTAGCTGGCCGCGACGCCGGCGGTGAGCCCGTCGGAGACGGTGCCGAGGATCTGCGCCGAGCCGGCGAGCCCGGCGAGACCGCCCGCCGTCACCATCACCCAGAAGTAGGTGGCCCGCACCGAGATGCCCGCCGTGCGCGCCGCATCGGGATTCGCCCCGACCGCCCGGAAGCCGAAGCCGATCGTCGACCGCTCCATCAGCCACCAGACGCCCACCGCGGCGACGAGCGCCAGGATGAAGCCCCAGTGCAGCCGGTAGCCGGGCAGGTCGAAGATCTTCGGGTAGACCGCGGTCGACTCGATCGCGGGGCTCTTCGGGTTGATGGAGCCCGGCCGCAGGAACGCGCTGGTGGACAGCAGGTACGCGAGAAGGTACAGCGCGATGTAGTTGAGCATGATCGTGACGATCACCTCGTTGGCGCCCGTTCTCGCCTTCAGCGCGCCCGCGATGCCCGCCCAGATCGCGCCGCCCAGCACCGCGCCGAGGACCGCCAGGATCAGGTGGAGAACCGGCGGCAGCTGGAATGCGAAGCCGATGTAGCCGGCGAAGATCGCGCCCAGGATGATCTGCCCCTGCGCGCCGATGTTGAACATGCCGGCGCGGAATCCGATGCCGAGGCCGAGGCCGGCGAAGATCAGCGGCACCGAGGCCGTCATGGTGTCGGTGAGCGACTTCAGGCCGCCGGAAACGCTGTCCGCGTCGGTGTTGTAGATCGCGCCCTGGAACAGCGCGATGTACGCGTTGGACACCGACGTCCACACCGCGGAGAAGAAGTCGCCCGGCCGCGCGAAGAAGTAACCGAGCGTCTCCTGCACGTCGGGGTCGGCGGCGGCGATCAGGATCCCGCCGATGACGAGCGCGAGCACGACGGCCAGCACCGAGATCAGCGTGGAGCTGTTCAGGATCTGATTGAGCACCGACGGGCGCTGGTCGTCCGCTGAGGGCGGCGCCTCCAGCCTGCCGGTCAGGTCCCCAGCCGGGTCGGCCGGCAGCTGGGGGGGCTCGACGGGAGCAGTCACGACGGGCGCTCCTCTCGCGGTGCGGTCTCGGCACCATCGCGGGCGGGCGGGTTTCCGGCGGCGGTGTCCTGGGCCGGGGTGACGCCCGGCGGCGCCGGCGGCTCCAGGCTGGGCGGCTCGTCGATGACGACGGCGGTGTCGGCGGCCGGATCCCCCGACGCCGCGGCACCGGACGACGCAGCAGCGGAGGTGGCGTCGTCCGGTGTGCCCTCGCCCGGCGTGGTGACATCCGACGCGGTGACATCCGACGCGGTGACATCCGACCCGGGGGTCGGCTCGGGCCCTTCGAGCGCGACGTCGCCTTTCCCGAGGTCCGCGCCGCCCAACACGGTGTGGTGCTCGGCCGCCTGCGCGACCGCCTCGTCGTGCGGGACGCCGGCCATCATCAGGCCGAGCACGTCGCGGTCGGTGTCACCCGGCACGGTGCCCACGATCCGGCCGCGGTACATCACCGCGATCCGGTCGGCGAGCGCCACCACCTCGTCGAGCTCCGTGGAGACGATCAGCACCGGCGTGCCCGTGTCCCGCTCGGCGACGATGCGGGAGTGGATGAACTCGATCGAGCCGACATCCACCCCGCGGGTGGGCTGGGATGCGATGAGCAGCTGGAGCCGGCGCGACATCTCGCGCGCCACCACGACTTTCTGCTGGTTTCCGCCGGAGAGCGTGCTGGCCGGCGACGCCGCGGAGCCGGCGCGGACGTCGAACTCCTTCATCCGGGCCTCCGCGTTGGACGACACCGCCGCGAGGTCGAGCGCGATGCCCTTCGAGTACGGCGGCTCGGTGAAGGCGTTCAGGATCAGGTTCTCCGCGACGGAGAACGATGCGATGACGCCGTCGGTACTGCGGTCCTCGGGCACGAAACCGACGCCCGCGTTGATCACGTCGCGCACCGACCGGCCGACCAGGCTCGTGCCGTCCAGCGTGATCGACCCGGTCAGCGGCGTGCGCAGGCCGATGATCGCCTCGGTCAGCTCCGTCTGGCCGTTGCCCTGCACGCCGGCCAGGGCGACGATCTCGCCGCGGTGGATCTCCACGCTGAGGTTGTCGACCTGCCGCACGCCGGCCGCGTCGATCACCGTGAGGTCCTTGATCGCGAACGTCGCGTCGCCCGGCTCCGCCGGGTCCTTGGCGACCCGCAGGTCGACGGCACGGCCGACCATCATCGACGCGAGCTCGGGTTCCGTGGAGTCCGGGCTGGCGCTGCCGACCACCTTGCCGCGGCGGATCACGGTGATCCGGTCGGCGATCGCCCGCACCTCGCGCAGCTTGTGCGTGATGAAGACGATCGACGTCCCGGATGCCTTGAGCTGGCGCATGATCCCGATCAGCTCGTCGGTCTCCTGCGGCGTGAGCACCGCGGTCGGCTCGTCGAGGATCAGCACCTCGGCGTCGCGGGAGAGCGCCTTGATGATCTCGACGCGCTGCTGCACGCCGACCGGGAGGTCCTCGATCATCGCGTCCGGGTCGACTCGGAAGCCGAACCGGTCGGAGATGTCCTTGCACCCGGGACCGGGCGTCCTTGACGGAGATCAGGCCGGCGCCCGGACGTGGGTTCGTAGCCCAGCACGACGTTCTCCGCGACGGAGAAGACCGGCACCAGCATGAAGTGCTGGTGCACCATGCCGATCCCGGCGCGCATCGCGTCGCCCGGCCCGCCGAACACCACGGGGCTGTCGTCGACCAGGATCTCGCCGCCGTCCGGCTCGTACAGGCCGTAGAGCACATTCATGAGAGTGCTCTTGCCGGCGCCGTTCTCACCGAGCAGGGCGTGGATCTCGCCGGGCTCGATGACCAGATCGATGCTGTCGTTGGCGACCAGCGGGCCGAACCGCTTGGTGATGCCGCGCAGTTCCAGCTTCACGGACCCACGCACCTCCGCTCTGTCCGGCACCGGGCCATCGGCCCCGCGCGCTCGCCTGCCGAAAGCCTAGGGGCCGCACACGCCCTCGGCGGAAAGCGCTGGAAAGACGGCTGGAAAGACAACGGACGGGCCGAGCGTGGAGAAACGCCCGGCCCGCCATCGTGCTGGACTGCTGTCAGCTCGCGGTCGGAGAGCTCACCGACTCGACCTTCAGCTCACCGGAGATGATCTGCTCCTGCAGGGCCTCCAGCTCGCTCTTCAGCTCGGCGCGGATCTCGCTCTCGAAGTCGTGGAACGGCGCCGAGCGCGACGCCCTCGTTCTCCAGGTTGCCGACGTACGGCCGCGTTGCTGAAGTTGCCGGCCGAGGCGTTGCCGACGGCGTCGAACACCGCGTTGTCCATGTTCTTCAGCACGGACGTCAGGACGATGTCCTTGAAGTCCGGCGCGGTCTCGTACCAGTCGGCGTCCACGCCGATGATGACGGTGTTGCCCTTCGCCTTCGCGGCGGCCGCGGCACCCAGACCCGACCGGGCCGGCCACCGGCAGGATCACATCGGCGCCCTGGTCGATGAAGCCCTGGGCGGTCTCCTGGCCCTTCGACTGGTTGTCGAAGTCGCCGGTGAACGAGCCGTTCTGCGCGGCCTTGTCCCAGCCGAGCACCTTGACGCTGCGCGCCCTTGTCCTCGTTGTACTTGGCCACGCCGTCCGAGAAGCCGTCCATGAAGATCGTCACCGACGGGATCGGGGCGCCGCCGAACGTCGCCACCGTGCCGGTCTTCGAGTAGCCCGCCGCGGCGTAGCCGGCCAGGTAGGCCGCCTGCGCGGTGTCGAACATCAGCGGCTTGACGTTGGGCAGCGTGATCGAGTTGTCGTCGATGATCGCGAAGTTGGTCTCGGGGTTGGCCTCGGCCGCCGCCTTGGTGGCGTCCGCGAGCAGGAACCCGACGGTGACGATGATTCCGCAGTCCTGCGCGACCAGGCCGTCGATGTTCGGCGCGTAGGCGTTCTCGTCCGCGGACTCGACCTTGACCTCCTGGAGCCGATCTCCTCGGCCGCGCGGTCCAGACCGGCGGCGCCGATCTGGTTGAACGAGCGGTCGTTGAACCCGCCCGCGTCGGAGACCATGCAGGCCTTGAAGTCGGCGTTCTGGGGGAAGGTCTGCGCGGCGGCCGCGCTGGTCCCCGAGCTGGCGGCCGAGGTCGCTGCCGATGAGGACGCGCTGCTCGACGCCGCGCTGGTGCTGGCGGCGCTGCTGGACGCCGCCGCGCTGCTGGAACTGGAAGACTCGGGGGCACTGCCGCAGGCCGCGAGGACCAGACCGGCGGCGGCCACGCTCGCGATCAGCTTGACGCCGTGTGCTCGACGCACTGTGGATCTCCTTCTCGATGTGGGTCCGGCTCGCGGACACGTTCACGGGCACGCCTGTCGGTGCGGGCGCGCAGCGTTGCGAGGACCGTACTCGGGGGTAGGCCGTTAGGGCGAGCACTCGGCGGTGCCGTGACCGAATCGTGGCCCAGAATTCCCCATCGCCCGGCGTCCGATCGGCAATTTCTGCGCCGAGGCACGCTCTACGGCGCCAAATCCGCCGTTCGGCGTAGCGGACCACCACCCCATCGTGACGATGCGCGGTCGCCGCGGTGTCACGCGCATTACAGCTCGCTGAGTCGCCTCGGCCTCGGGGCCCGGACTAGTCTCGGTGGTGATCGCCGCGAGGTGGCCGGGCGGTCAGCCGCCGATGAACGACCTGCTTGCAGGTCACCCGACACAGTGAGACGTCAGCGCGCGTCGGCGCCGACGCCGGAGGTCGAACAACAGTCATGTCCACACCCTCGACAGCCGCCGATCGATCGCAGGGCAAGGGAGTACCGGGCGGCCGCCGCGGCTCGGTCTACCGCGGCGACGCGGGCATGTGGTCCTGGGTCGCGCACCGCATCACCGGCGTGCTCACGTTCTTCTTCCTGTTCGCCCACGTGCTGGACACCGCCCTGGTCCGGGTCTCGCCCGAGGCCTACAACGAGATCATCGAGACCTACAAGAATCCGATCGTCAACCTGATGGAGGTCGGGCTGGTCGGCGCGGTGTTGTACCACGCGCTGAACGGGGTCCGGATCATGCTGGTGGACTTCTGGGCGAAGGGGGCCCGCTATCAGCGGCTGATGCTCTGGGTGATCCTGGGCATCTGGTTCGTGCTGATGATCCCCGGCACGTATTTCATGCTGGAGCGCACGGTTCTCGACCTGTTCGGGAGCACCTCGTGACCGCGGCGTTCGACCCGCCGGCCACCCGGGGCATCGAGGCGCCGCGCGCGCCACGGCGGCGGGTGGGCGGCGGGCCCAGCAACACCGAGATGTACTCGTGGCTCTTCATGCGAGTGTCCGGAATCGTGCTGGTCGTCCTGGTTCTCGGCCACCTGCTGATCATGAACGTGCTGGACGGCGGCGTGCACCGGATCAATTGGGGATTCGTCGCGGGGCGCTGGGCGTCGCCGTACTGGCAGGTGTGGGACCTGGTCATGTTGTGGCTGGCCGAGCTGCACGGCGCGAACGGCCTGCGCACGATCATCAACGACTACGCCCGCAAGGAGGGCACCCGGTTCTGGCTGCAGCTGATGCTCGCGGCGTCCGTGGTGCTCATCCTGGGCGTCGGCACCGTGGTGATCTTCACCTTCGATCCATCGATGGGCTGACGGGGACGACATGCAGCTGCACAGATACGACGTGGTGATCGTCGGCGCGGGCGGCGCAGGCATGCGCGCGGCCATCGAGTCCGGCCAGCGCGCCCGCACCGCGGTGCTGACCAAGCTGTACCCGACCCGGTCGCACACCGGAGCGGCCCAGGGCGGCATGTGCGCCGCCCTGGCCAACGTGGAGGACGACAACTGGGAGTGGCACACCTTCGACACGGTCAAGGGCGGCGACTATCTCGTCGACCAGGACGCCGCCGAGGTGATGTGCAAGGAGGCCATCGACGCGGTCCTGGACCTGGAGAAGATGGGCCTTCCGTTCAACCGGACGCCCGAGGGCAGGATCGATCAGCGGCGCTTCGGCGGGCACACCCGCAATCACGGCGAGGCCGCGGTGCGCCGGGCGTGCTACGCCGCCGACCGCACCGGTCACATGATCCTGCAGACCCTGTACCAGAACTGCGTCAAGCTGGGCATCGAGTTCTTCAACGAGTTCTACGTGCTGGACCTGCTGCTGTCCAAGACGGACGAGGGCGAGGTGTGCAGCGGCGCGGTCGCCTATGAGCTGGCGACCGGCGAGATCCACGTGTTCCAGGCGAAGTCGGTCGTGCTCGCCACCGGCGGCGCCGGCAAGATCTTCAAGACCACGTCCAACGCCCACACGCTGACCGGCGACGGCATGGGCATCGTGTTCCGCAAGGGGCTGCCGCTGGAGGACATGGAGTTCTTCCAGTTCCATCCGACAGGCCTTGCGGGACTTGGCATCCTGATCTCCGAGGCGGTCCGCGGCGAGGGCGGGATCCTGCGCAACGCGGACGGCGAGCGGTTCATGGAGCGGTACGCGCCGACCATCAAGGACCTCGCGCCCAGGGACATCGTGGCGCGGTCGATGGTGCAGGAGGTTCGCGAGGGGCGCGGCGCCGGGCCCAACAAGGACTACGTGCTGCTGGACGTCACGCACCTCGGCGCGGAGGTGCTCGAGACCAAACTGCCCGACATCACCGAGTTCTCGCGCACCTACCTGGGTGTGGAGCCGACCACCGAGCCGGTGCCCGTGTTCCCGACCTGTCACTACGTGATGGGCGGCATCCCGACCAACATCGACGGCGAGGTGCTGGCCAACAACACCGATGTGGTGCCGGGACTGTACGCGGCCGGCGAGTGCGCGTGCGTGTCCGTGCACGGGTCGAACCGGCTCGGCACGAACTCCCTGCTGGACATCAACGTGTTCGGCCGGCGCGCGGGCATCGCCGCGGCGGACTACGCCGCCCGCGCCGAGTTCCCCCTGCTGCCCGAGGCGCCCGAGCAGACAGTCGTCGAGATGGTCGACGGGCTCAGGGCTTCCACCGGCAAGGAGCGGGTCGCCGAGATCCGCACCGCGCTGCAGCACTCCATGGACATCAACGCCGCGGTGTACCGGACGGAGGCCACGCTCAAGCAGGCGCTCGACGACATCCGGCTGCTCAAGGAGCGTTACACCAAGGTCGCGATCCAGGACAAGGGCCGGCGATACAACACCGACCTGCTCGAGGCGGTCGAGCTCGGCTTCCTGCTGGAGCTCGCCGAGGTGCTGGTGGTCGGGGCCCTGGTACGCACCGAGTCGCGGGGCGGCCACGCGCGAGAGGACTACCCCACCCGCGACGACGGCCAGTGGATGCGCCACACCATGGCGTACAAGCAGGGTCTCGAGCTCGCGGCCGACATCCGCCTCGACTACAAGCCGGTCATCCAGACCCGCTACCAGCCGATGGAGCGCAAGTACTGATGACGTCGATCGCCCCCGACACCGCCGGCACCGGAGTCGACACCTCCGCCCAGCTGCCCGACGCCGGCGAGCGCTTCCACGCCGAGCTGCCGCCGGTGCCCGAGGGCTCGGTGATGCTGACCGTCACCATCCAGCGGTACAACCCCGAGCTCGACGACGGGCCGCACATGGAGTCCTACCGGGTGCCGGCGCTGCCCGGGGACCGGCTGCTCAACGTCCTGCACTACATCAAGTGGTACATCGACGGCACGCTCACCTTCCGCCGGTCCTGCGCGCACGGCGTCTGCGGCTCCGACGCCATGCGGATCAACGGCCGGAACCGGTTGTGCTGCAAGGTGTTGGTCAAGGACCTGATCGGCGACAAGCGCAACGAGGTGACCGTCGAGCCGATCAAGGGACTGCCCCTGCTCAAGGACCTGGTCGTCGACATGGAGCCGTTCTTCGACGCCTACCGCGCGGTCAAGCCGTTCCTGATGACCGTCGGCAACGCGCCGACCCGCGAGTACATCCAGTCCCCGGAGGATCGCGCCCGGTTCGACGACACCACCAAGTGCATCCTGTGCGCGGCGTGCACGACGTCCTGCCCCGTGTACTGGGCCGAGGACGCCTATGTCGGGCCGGCGGCGATCGTGAACGCGCACCGGTTCATCTTCGACTCGCGCGATCAGGCCGGCCAGGAGCGGCTGGAGATCCTCTCCGACGCCGAGGGTGTCTGGCGGTGCCGCACCACGTTCAACTGCACCGAGGCCTGCCCGCGCGGCATCCAGGTCACCAAGGCCATCCAGGAGGTCAAGCGCGCCTTGATGTTCCGGCGCATCTGAGGGGACCAGCCGCGCGGGGGAATCAGCCGCCGGCCGGCCCGATCGGCCGCCGGCGTCGTTCACGGTGCGCAGTGCGGTCAAGCACCTGCTCGACGAGTCGGGAATTGCCCGCTCACATCGCGCGTTGAACCTATCGCGGGTGGAACCTCCCGGGCCCTTCCCCTGGAGCCCCGCCGATCCTGACCCCTTCGAGAGGAATGCCCGATCACCATGGCCATCGTTGAACTCACCGACACCACCTTCGAGGCGACCGCCACCCGGGACGGCATCGTGCTGGTGGACTTCTGGGCGACGTGGTGCCCGCCGTGCCGGGCCTTCGCGCCGGTGTTCGAGAAGTCGTCGAAGACGCACTCGGACATCACCTTCGCCAAGGTCGACACGGACGCGAACAGGGGGCTGTCCGCCACCTTCGACATCCGCTCGATCCCGACGCTGATGGCCTTCCGGGACGGGATCCTGGTCTTCTCGCAGCCCGGTGCGCTGCCCGCGCCGGCGCTGGAGCAGGTCATCGCGGCCGTCCGCGATCTGGACATGGACGAGGTCAGGGCGAAGGTCGCCGCCGCCACCGCGTCGAACTGATCCGCAGGCAGCCGACGCACCTCGACCGACCGCACGGCTGACCGCCGGTCTCGTTCCGCCACGCATCCCCCGCGCCCATCGGGCCCGGGGGATGTTCGCGTCCGGCCCAAACGCGCGAACGGGGAACGCCGCCGGTCGGCATGATCCGCGACGCCGGCCGCGGCGATGGTCGGGATCCGGGACATCGGCCGGTTACAGTCGGCCGCGATGATCAGCGCCCCACGTCAGAGCAGGTCCGCCCGCGCGGCGCGTTCGGCCTCCGGACCGTCCGTCGCCCGGGCACGCGTCGCGGCCGGGGCGGTCGCCGCGTGGTGCGTGGGTTCGGCCCTGCTGCTGGCGCCCGCCGCCGCCGCGGCCCCCGACGCCGACCCGTACGTGCCGCCCAGCGAGACCGTGGCGGCGCCGGTGACGGATACCTGCGCGCAGCGCGAGAAGCCGCCGCCGGCCGTGGACACGTCCGAGGACGTGCCACCCGGCGTCGCCCCGCCCGCGCCGGTGCCGGTGCCCGCGCAGCCGGTCGGTGGCGGCCGGCTCGGCGAATGCGGGCTCATCGTGCCGGAGGGGTCCCCGCCGCTGCCGCCGGACATCACCGCCGGCGCGTGGGTCGTCGCCGACATGACCACGGGCCAGGTGCTCGCGGCCAAGGACCCGCACGGCCGGTACCGCCCGGCCAGCACCCTCAAGCTGCTGACCGCGCAGGTCATGCTCCGCAACCTGCCCGATCTCGAACTGGTGGTGGCCGGCACCGAGAACGACGCCGGCCAGGAGGGCACCCGGGTCGGCATCGAGGCCGGCGGCCAGTACACCGTGCGGCAGCTCATCACCTACCTGGTGATCATCTCCGGCAACGACGCGGCGAACGCGCTGGCCAGGACGAACGGCGGCTACGACAAGACCGTCGCCGACATGAACGCCGCCGCCCAGGCGATGGGCGCGCTGGACACCCGCGCGGTCACCCCGTCCGGGCTGGACGGGCCCGGCCAGTCGACCTCCGCGTACGACCTCGCGCTGTTCGCGCGCGGCGCGATGGCGACGCCGACCTTCCCGGAGATCGTGTCCTCGGTGGACGTCCGGGTGCCGGCCGCGGCGGGCGATGGCTACATCGCCGCGAACGACAACCAGCTGCTGTACCAATACCCGGGCGCGCTCGGCGGCAAGACCGGCTTCACCGACGACGCGGGCAACACCTACGTCGGGATGGCCGAGCGGGACGGTAGACGGCTGGTCGTCACGATGATGAACGGCACCCAGCAGCCGCGCCGGCAGTGGATGCAGGCGGCGTCGCTGCTCGACTGGGGATTCGCGCTGCCGCCCGGCACGCCGCCCGTCGGCCGCATGGTGTCCTCGCTTGCGGAGGCGACTGCCGCGCCGCCGGTGGCGACGCCGAGCACCGGCCCGCCGCCGGCACCGGCGCCCGGATCGGCCTCCGCGTCGGCGTCCGACGCGGCCGGCGGAACGGACGACGTGATCACGGTGACGTCGACCGTCCAGGACGGCTCGCCGTCGACCCAGGCCACCTCCGCGAATGTCGCGGCCGCCGGATCGTCGGGGAGCGTCCCGACGGGAGCGTTGGTGGCTGGCATCGCGGTGCTCGCCGCGGCCGTGGCGGCGGCCGTGCTGCTGATCGTGCGCCGCCGCCGGCAACCGGCCTTCGCCGGCGACGCCCGGCCGGCGGCCGACGGGACGGCGGTCGCGCCGGCCGGAGCCGGCTCGACCGACTCGACCGGCATCCCGGCGACCCCGACTCCCCCGGACGATCGCGATGCCGACGGGCCGCCGGCGGGCGAGGGCGGGCTCCACCCGGCGCCGGGCGAGCCGGCGGTGCCCGCAGAATCGGCGACAGACGCACAAGAATCGGCGACAGCGCCCGGCACCCCGCCCGCCGAAGCCACGCCGAGCGGCGAGTCCCCGTCGACCGGGGTCGGCGCGGGCGGTGACGTCGTCGGCGGTTCCGGTTCGAGCGACTCCGGTTCGGGCGACGCCGGTTCGGGCGACTCGGGTTCCGGCGGGTCCGGTGGCGGCGATTCCGGCGGCGGCGGAGGGGCGACCAGCTAGCGCCTGCGCCGGGCGAGGAACCCGCCCGCCGCGGCGCCCGCGCCCAGGATCGCCGCCGCCTTGCCCGCGGACATGTCCTTGCGCACCACGACGGTCGCCTCGGGCACCTCCTCGAGCTCGCCCTGGTCGTCGTCGAGGTCCTCCTCCGTCGGGCTGCCGTCCGCCGTCGCGATCCAGGCGGCGACGAAGAGCACCACCTGCGCGGTGAGGTTGAAGAAGAACAGCAGGCCGATGACGGGGCCGAAGATCGCCGCGGTCGCCGACCCGGTCGCGATGCCCGGCACCAGCGTGGTCAGCGCGTACTTGAGGATCTCGAACGCCAGCGCCGCCAGAATCGATCCGCGCACCCGCGCCTTGAGCGGCGAGCGGAGCTCCTTGCCGGGCAGGATCGTGTACACCCACAGGAAGATCAGGACGTCGGCGGCGACGGCGATGAGGATCGCGGTCACCGTCGTCACCGGCACCAGCCAGCTCACGTCGCCGAGGCCGACCCAGTTCAGGAATGCGGTCTGGAACTGCACGCCGAAGGCGCTGAGGCCCAGCGACACCGCGATCGCGAGGCCCAGCCCGCCGAGTGAGCCCAGATCCTTTGCGGTGGCGAGGAAGAAGTTCTCCTTCGCCTGGATGTCCTTGTCGAACGACGGCCGCCAGATGGCGCGCATCGCCTTGCGCAGATTGCCCATCCAGCCGATGCCGGAGTAGAGCGCGATGAGCAGGCCGGGTATGCCGACCGCGAGCGGGTTGTTCACGACGCTCGTGATCAGGTTGTTGAGGGGATCGGCGAGGTCGCCCGGCACCGCGGCGGTGATCTGCTCCTGGAGCTTGAGGAGCAGCTCCTCGTTCTTGCCGAGCACGATGCCGGCAACCGCGAAGGCCACCATCAGGATCGGCACCAGCGACAGGAACGAGAAGTACGTCATCGCGCCGGCGAACTGGCTGCCCAGCCGCTCGGCGTACCGGGTGACGGCCCGGATCAGGTGCTTCACGCCGCGCCTGGAACTGACCCGCTTGACGAGCAGCATCACCTTGCCGGGCGCCGACGGGTTCTTCGGGATCGGCGCACCGTCACCCGGGCGGTCGTTCGTCTGCTCGACGTCCTCGTCGACCTGTTCGCCGGCCACGCCACCTCACCTCCCCGTCGGGTCCGCGCGGCGGGCCCCGTCGACGGTCAGCCACCCGGAGACCGGGCGGTCGGTAACCGCGACCCCGTCGAACCGGTGATCAGCAGTCGTTCGCCGCCGACGCGCCGATCGATCGGTGCCCGGTCCATTCTGGGCCCGGGACCCGCCGAATGCGATCGAACCCGCCGGTCAGCGGCCGAGCAGCCCCACCTTGTCGTACACCGACGCGAGCGTCGCCTCGGCCACCTCTCGTGCCCGGTTCGTGCCCACCGCCAGTACCCGGTCCAGTTCCCCGGGGTCGGACAGGTAAACCTGCACGCGCTCCTGCACGGGAGTCACGAACGCCTCGAACGCCTCCGCCAGGTCGGACTTCAGCTCCCCGTAGCCCCTGCCCGCGTAGTCCTGCTCGAGCCGCGGCACGGCGGTCCCGGACAACTCGGACAGCAGGGACAGCAGGTTGGAGACGCCCGGCTTGTCCTCCTCGTCGTACCTGACGTCCCGCCCGGTGTCGGTGACGGCAGATTTGATCTTCTTCACCGACTCGCGGACCGGCGCCAGCAGATACAGCGCCCCGGATGCCTGGGACTTGCTCATCTTGGCCCGCGGCTCGGTGAGGTCGTAGATCTTCGCCGTTGTCTCCAGGATGTACGGCTCCGGCACCGTGAATGTCCGGCCGAACCGGGAGTTGAAGCGCTGGGCCAGGTTTCGGGTCAGCTCCAGGTGCTGCCGCTGGTCCTCGCCGACCGGGACGGCGTCCGCGTTGTAGGCGAGGATGTCCGCCGCCTGCAGGACGGGGTAGGTGAACAGTCCGACGCTGGCCCGGTCCGCCCCGCCCTTCGTCGACTTGTCCTTGAACTGCGTCATCCGGTTCGCCTCGCCGAACCCGGTGATGCACCCGAGCACCCAGGTCAACTGCGTGTGCGCCGGCACCGCGGACTGCACGAACAGCGTGGACCGCTGCGGGTCGATGCCCAGCGCGAGCAGCTGGGCGCCGGCCAGCCGGGTGCGCTCGGGCAGCAGCACCGGGTCGTAGTCCACGGTCAGGGCGTGCAGATCGACGACGCAGTAAAAGGTCTCGTGCGTCTCCTGGAGCGCGACCCACTGCCGGACCGCGCCCAGGTAGTTGCCGACGTGGAACGAGCCGGCGGTGGGCTGGATGCCGGAGAGCACCCGAGCCCGGGCGCCGCCGGCCGCGGCGGGTGGAGAAGTCATGCCCGCGATCTTGCCATCCGGCCGGGCGGGTCATCGCCGGTTCGCCCGCGCCGCCGCCTCGCCCGCGCCGCCCGCCCCGCCGGCACGCGATGGCACCCGCCGGGTCTCGGCTGCCCGGTGCGCATCAGCGAGCCGCGCGGATCCCGATCCGGGCGATCCGGCGCCCGTCCATCGCGCTGACGGTGAGCACCCGGTCGTTCCAGACGACGGTGTCGCCCGGCGCGGCGACCCGCCCCAGCCCGGCCATCACGAAACCCGCCGCGGTGTCGTACGGGCCCTCCGGCAGCACCACGCCGGTGGCATCCGCGAAGTCGTCCAGGTTCAGCCGAGCGTCGACGTCCTGCGCCCGCCCGACCGTCTCGGCTTCGGCCCCGACCGTCGACTCCGGGCCGGTCATCTCGCCGACGATCTCCTCGACCAGGTCCTCGATCGTGACGATGCCGTCCGTACCGCCGTACTCGTCCACCACCACCGCGAGATAGTTTCCCGCGGCCCGCATGTCGTGCAGCGCGTCGAGAACCAGGTTGGTGCCGGGGATGACGGTGACCGGTGTGCTGACGTCACCCACCGTCGCCGCCCGGCCCAGCGGGTGATGCGGGGCGATCAGGTCGCGCAGGTGCACCACGCCGACCACCTCGTCGGAGTCGTGGCCGATCACCGGGAACCGCGAGTGCGGATGCGCCAGCGCGAGTTTCGCGGCGCGCGAGACCGTCATCGATCCGGCCAGGAACTCCACCTCGGTGCGCGGGACCATCACCTCGCGCACGCGGCGGGTCTCCGCATCGAACACGTCACCGATCACCCGGCGCTCCAGCGACGACAGCGACTCGTGGGCGAGCACGAGCGACCGCAGCTCCTCCGGGCTCATCACCACCCCGCGGGTCGCTGGGTCGCCGCGCAGCAGCCGGACCACCAGGTCGGTCGACCTGCCGAGCAACCAGACGACCGGGCGGAACAGCCGGGCCAGCACCGCGAGGGGGCCGGACGCGAGCAGCGCGATCGCCTCGGAGCGCTGCAGCCCGAGCCGCTTGGGCGCGAGCTCGCCGAGCACCAGCGACAGGAAGGAGATGATCAGCGTGATACCGACCAGCGCCAGCGGACCCGCGACGCCCGGCGACATGCCGCGCTCGACCAGCCAGGTCGACACCTCGCCCGAGATCGTCGCGG
The DNA here is from genome assembly GCA_963844455.1 of uncultured Actinomycetota bacterium. Taxonomy (GTDB): domain Bacteria; phylum Actinomycetota; class Actinomycetes; order Mycobacteriales; family Nakamurellaceae; genus Nakamurella. The sequence goes on along the minus strand of CAWJOH010000020.1, from coordinate 177,101 downwards.
CGCCGACGGCGGACGACAGCATCGTCGCCACCGTGACGCCGATCTGCACGGACGCGAGGAAGCGGTTCGGGTCCGCGACCAGCACCGCCAGGCGCCGGCCGCGGCGGCCGTGCGTCGCCTCCAGCCGTTGCACCTGCCCTTCGCGCAGCGACACCAGCGCGATCTCGGCGGCCGCGAAGAAGCCGCCGATCAGGACGAAGACGACGACGATCAGGCAGTTCCAGAGCAGCGAGCTCACCGGGGCTCACATCCCACCGGTGGGTCGGATCGTCGGGATGGCGGGCCGGATAGCGGGGGGTCCACGGTTTCAGATCGTACGGCGGGTGGACCCGCCCGCTCCCGTCCTGCTCGGTCGCCGTCGGCTACCCGAGGTCGTCCAGCGGCCGCAGCTCGTCCGCGTAGGACACGGACCGGCGGCGCAGCACCCCGCCCGCGCCGAGCGCGTACTGCCCCATCCGCCAGAGCGGAGGCGAGTACGCGTGCACCGAGACGCTGCCCGGGTCGGAACCCGTCAGCCGGTGGATGTGCTCGGGGCCGAAGCTGTAGACCGTGCCCGCGCCGACCTCGGTGCGCACGCTGTCGGTGCCGATGGCCAGGTTGTGCTCGAGCAACCGGCCGCGGATGACCGCGACCGCGCCCGACGAGATGTCGTGGTCGTGCCAGCCGGTGTCGTTCAGCGGCGTCCAGCACAGCAGCCAGACGTCGACGTGGGTGTCCCGGTGCAGGCTGACGTAGTGCCGCTCGTCGTCGTCGAATGCGATGTGCCGCGCCAGCGCGTCGGGGTCGCGCGCGATGGCGGACGCCAGGGCGATGAGTTCCGACTCGTCGAGATCGCGACCGGGCAACGAGTCGAGAGTGACTGTGGCATCGACGTTCTCGATCGCCAGCGCCCGGCGGGCCGGGACGGTGGCCGGGTCGGATCGGCCGGCGATGTCCGCGGCGATGTCCGCGGCAAACCCGCGCCAGGTCCCCGGTGTCGCCGGACGCGCCGTCCACGTCGTCCGCCGCGCACTCCCGCACGCTCCTCGGACGGCCATCGTGGACTATCCCAGCGGCGAACGCGCTCGGATGCAGGGCGGTGGTCATGGACGTGCTCCTTCCAGGAGTCGCAGCGGGTTGGTGATGCTGAAGGCGACCTGCGCAGCGTCGCCCAGGTCGGTGGCGGTGACCTCGCCGTAGGGCCGGTCGCTGCCGAGCACGATCGAGTCGACGCCGAGCACCCGGACCAGGCTGTCCACACCCTGCCGCGCGTACGACGAGGTGTCGACGAAGGTGCCTGGGTGGAGAACCAGCGGGCGCCCGCCGCGGGCCAGGTAGCGCTCGTGGTGCACCGGCGCCAGGCCGGCGCCGGCGGCGAAACAGATGCGCAGGTCGGGCGCGACGTGCCGGCCGGCCGCCTGCCACGACCACCAGGCGGCCTGCAACTGGCCGGGATAGTCCACGACGGCGGCCCACCACGGCGGCAGGCCGTCGTCGTGCGAGTCGCCGGCACCGCCGGCCGGCGGCCGGGCCGGCCCGGGATGCACGAAGACCGGGCGATCCGCGGCGGCAACCACCGCCAGCGCCGGGGCGAGGCGGTCCACCGCGGCCGGGGTGCCGAGCCACGTCGCGGGGACCTGGAGCCCGGCGAAGCCCGCGTCCAGCCGGCCGGCGAGGCCGGCGAGGTCCGGCTCGGCCCGGGTGACGGACGCCCAGGCCTCGAAGCCCGGCGCCAGTGCCGCGGCCCCCTCGTGCCAGGCGTCGAGCAGCGGCGCGGCGACCCGCGGATCGAGATCCTCGATGCCCAGCGGGCTGGACAGGCCGATGACGACCCGGCCGCGATCCAGCCCGCGGCGCCGCGCGGGATCGTGATCGGCAGGGTCGATCTCGTACGGCGGTTCGCCCTCGAGCAGCAGCGTCCAGCCGTCGATGCGGGGCGGATGGGCGCGCCGGCGCAGCGCCTCGATCAGCTCCGGCGGCCAGAGATGCTGGTGGACGTCGATGACGTGCTGCGCCGTCGTCGTTCCGGCCGAGCCGGCCGGGGCGGGCGGGGCGGCGGCCCGGCGCGCGGGCCGGCCCGGCCGTGACGACGGCGGCGGGGTGCCGGTGGTCGGGCGCGCGGCCGGCGGTGCGGCGGGAACGCGGAGGGCGGGAACGGTGGTCGGCATGTCTGGATCCGATCGAGTGGGCCCGGGGTCGGGCGGCTGGCCGGGGCGGAAGCAGGTCCCGCACACGCTCGGCCGATCACCGGGAACCCCTTCGCGCCAGGCGCTGTCGGCCCTGGGGGTCGGACAGCGCGGCGATGGCGGCCGCCTGGCGGCCGGCCGGAGTGAGGGGTGGTGGCGGGATCAGCGAGTCAGCCGCGACACAGCGCGCTGGCCACGCGACGCAGGTCGACGTGCCGGCGCCAGTGGCTCGCGCGCGTCGACGGCCGAGTGGTCGCGCTGGGCGCGATCCGGGCTGTCGACATGATCACCACCCCCGAGACGCTAGACAGGGCCGGACGACCGTGTCAACGTCGACCCGCCGGCGAGCGCCGCGCGCACCGGATCGCTTGGATTTCATGATGCTGGCCGCGGGTGATCATGCCGCTGACCACGAACCCGCTGATCCGCGGAACACACCGCGGCACCGGTCGGTTTCCGCCGCCACTGACCGGCGGCCCGCTCGCCCCCCGGTGTGACGTTGTCCCAGTAGACGATCGGCCACCCAGGTCGCCGTCAGCTCCACTGCAGTGTCCGCACGGGCATCGAGTCAGGGTCCGCCTCAGAGGACGAGGATGGTCTCGCGCACAGTGCGCGCGACGAAGGCTTTGTACTCGTTCGGCGATTTGCCGTCGTGTTGCACGAAGCGCACATAGGTCTCAACGCAGGTGATGACGCAGAAGGCCTCGACGAGGTCGTCGAAAGGCACGTCGCGGCGGAGCCAGCCCCGATTGTCGACGTACCCCAGGACGTGCTGGACCTGTGCGCGTATGAGGGCGAGCATCCTCGCGTGGAAGCCGCTGAGTTCCTCGGCTCCGTGTGCCGCACCCAGGACGGCCATCCAGAGGCCGGCCGCCGGGGCGTTGATCGCGAACATGGCCTCCCCGACCATGCCCGCGAGCTCGCCGGGGTCACGCACCTGCAGCATCGCCTGGCCGAGGTCGGTGGCGAAGAAGTCGGTCTCCCCTTCGACACCGAACGCCGCAAGCTCGACGGCGGCCTGCAGCAGGGCCGACTTGGGCCCGTGTTCCTGGACTGTCTTGACCGACACCCCGGCTTCCGCGGCCAGCTGGGCGTAGGTGGTGGCACGGTAGCCCTGGCGACCGAACAGGCTCACCGCCGCCTCGACCACCCGCAGCCGCGTCTCCGCCGCCTGCCGCTGCCGTAGGTCCGACCGGTAAGGCCGTCCGCGTCCTTCAACATCCACCATATTGACTACTATCTCATAGCGGTGAACACTATGACGTGGCACCCAATCGTTGGCACAGGCTTGGACCGAGGTGGCTCATGGCGTCCATCATCTTCGCGGCCGTGCCCGTCCACGGCCATGTCACTCCGCTGCTGACCGTCGCCCGTCACTTCGTCACGCGAGGTGACCGGGTCCGCTTCCTCACCGGCTCCCGGTTCGCGGAGGTCGTCAAAGCCACTGGCGCGCAGCACATCCCGCTGCCACCCGAGGCGGACTTCGACGACCGGCAGGACTTGGACGAGACGTTCCCCGAGCGGGTCCGGTTGAAAGGCGCCAAGTCAATCGCCTTCGACGTGGAGCACGTCTTCGTGCGCCCCGGTCGAGCCCAGCACGACGCGGTCATGGCCCTACACAACGACGAGCCCGCGGATGCGCTGCTCGCCGACACAGCTTTCGTGGGCGGCGCGTTCCTGCTCGGTCACCCGCTCGGCGAGCGGCCACCGATCGTGGTGTGCGGCGTCGTCCCGCTGACCATCCGCAGCCGCGACACGGCCCCGTACGGCATGGGTCTGACCCCGCTGCGCGGTCCGCTCGGCCGGCTGCGCAACGCACTGCTGAATGGGCTCGCCGCCCGCACCGTGTTCGCCCGCGCGGAAGGGGTGGCCGGCGCGGTCAACGACACCCTGTTCGGGCGGCCACTGCCGTTCCCCGTCCTGGACTGGCCGCGGCACGCCGAGGCGATCGCGCAGTTCACCGTCCCCGAGTTCGAGTACCCCCGATCCGACGCGCCGGCCAGCCTGCACTTTGTCGGCCCGATCTCCGCCACCGGCTCGCAGGCGCCCCTGCCGCCGTGGTGGGACGAGATCGACGAATCCCGACCGGTCGTCCACGTCACGCAGGGGACGATCGCCAACCGCGATTACGAACAGATCATCGCCCCGACCCTCGAGGCTCTCGCCGCGGACGACCTGCTCCTCGTCGTGTCCACCGGCGGACGGCCACTGGACACCCTTCCACCTTTACCAGCCAACGCCCGCGCGGCGAGATACCTGCCATACGACGCACTACTGCCCAGGACCGCCGCCTTCGTCACCAACGGCGGCTATGGCGGCGTCCAGTACGCCCTCCGCCACGGCGTCCCAGTGGTTACCACCACCGGCCACGAAGACAAGCCCGAAGTCGCCGCCCGAATCGCATGGTCCGGTGTCGGCCGCCGGCTCAAGACCGACAGGCCCACACCCGCAGCTGTCCACGCGGCAGTGCACTCGGTGCTGTACGAACCGAGCTACCGAGCCCGCGCGCAAGCCATCGCCGCGAGCATGACCCGCGTCGGCGGCATGACACTCCTCACGCGACTCGTCGACGACCTGACCTCGAACACCCACGCCACGCCCGAAAACTAGGGCGGCCCGTCTTGCGCGGTGTCTCGATGACGGATCCCCTACGGGGCGCTCGGCGGGGTGGTGGCGTCCGCCATCTGCCGAAGCCCAGCAGGTCCGCATGTACGTCGTCGTTGGCTCAGGCGACGTTGTCGTGGCGGCTGCCGACGCCGGATGGACCGCTCACATCTTCAAAGTGGACAAACCACAGCCGATCTGCGACCAGCGGCTGGGTCAGGACGACCGCGAACACAGTTACTAGTCGCTCGACATGTCTTCCGGCCATGCACTGACGGCTGATCCTCGCGGGTTGATGTCAGGTGGCCGTGCGCGGGGTAACTCCGTTCCACGCCTCGATCCGGCGCCCCCGGGCGTCCACGGGTCACCTGCCCTCCGTCGGCCGGGCGTCGTGGATTCGTTGGATCGCGTCCGCAAACTGGCCAGCATTCGGTCGACCATGGACAATTTCACCCGTCCGGCAAGGGCTGGGAGGGGCCGTGCGCGACGACGACATGCTCAGGCTGTCGCTGGACTGTGCGCGGCTGACCGTCCGCGGTGATGACTTCGCCCCCGTGCTGGCCGCCGGCGGGGACTCGATCATGCGAGCGGACGCAGCCGCAGCGTTCTGCACCGTGCCGATCGGCGACGGCGCCTCCAATCTCAGGCCCCGCGTCGTGGTCTCCGGGGCCCGCCCGTCGACGTGGCCCACCGGCCCTCGATCGCGGCGCGGTGGCAGCGGGCGGCGAGGTCGGCGGCGGTGGTGAAGTAGGTGCGGTAGCCGGCATCGACGGCCTTGCCGGCCAGACCGGTCGCGAGCATCGTCCTGACGACGCAAGGCTTAACAAGCGCCTCGTATGCTCTCCCCACGAGCCGAGAGCGAACATGTCTCGGCGCGGAGCGGTGGGGGGACATCATGCTTACTCGGATCAAAGCGATCGGCTCAATCGCCCTACTTCTCGCGTTGCTCGCGGCGTGCTCATCCGGTGAGCCGACAGTGACGACGTCGATCCCGACAAGCGGACCGACCAGTGCGTCGAGCTCAGTCCTGCCCTCCGGCGGACCGACCAACGCGGCGGGCTCAGTCCTGCCCCCCGCGTCAACATCGGTGTCTCTCCCGTCGACCGTCGCCTCGTCGTCGGTCTCGCCCGACACGCCACCCCCGCTCGGATCCACTCAGACGATGACCGTGGCCGAGTTCACGCTTGATGCCACCGCCTACGAGCTCAAGAATGTCCCACCCAGCGAGTTCTCACTCCCCCTCTCACCCGGCGAACAGATGACCGGACTGGACGTGCAGGTGTGCACAAGCCACGCCTCGACGGTCCAGGCCGACGATCGATGGGTGCTGGTCGACTCGACAAACGGCCGGTACGAACCCGAGCTGATGGGCGACAGACTGAAGCCCGAATATCCGTACAACTCTACCGATGTAGCCGCGGGCGAGTGTGTTCGCGGCTGGATCATGTTCAAGACCCTCGCCGACAAACCGATCTCGACCGTGCGCTACTCGACGAGCAACGGATATATCTTGCGTTGGACCGCGACTCCGGTCTGAGCCGAGCTCAGTGCCGGGAGCGCCCGCCCCGCCACACCCGCATCGAGCAGATGCAGTGCGTGATGCCGTCGTACAGCGCGATGCGGGCGCGCTCGATGATCTCGCCGGAGCCTGACGCGATCGCGCCGATCGTGGAGGTGGCTCAGCTAGACCGGAGTGACCTCCCGACGTCGACCCGGCCACCCTGCCGGTCGACGCACAGCGAGAGCGACGAGCGGTCGAGTAGCAGCCCCGTGCCGGCCGGCAGCCCACCGACCACCAACACCACCGGCAGGCCCCAGATGCGCCGCGCCGCACTGTCGATCGGCGCGCTCGGCGACAGGTCGAGCACGCCCGAGGTCGACGCTTGGTGCGTCTCGGCGAGCGCCCGGTCGCCCGGGCTGAGCACGAAGACCGGGGAGGCGTCGAGCCCCTGCACCTGCAGCTTGGTCACCGCATCGAGCAGCGTGCTGAACCGGCAGTCCCTGGTCAGCTACCGGGCCCGCCGCAGTACTCGCGAGCAGCGCCTGTAGGAGCGTGTCGCTGTCGTCCCCCGGCGAGTGGGAACGCGCAGTCCGATGCTCCGTGACGCAGCCGGACTTGACACGAATGGGACTCTTCCGGGCATGAAGGACGTGCGGTGTCTGCTTGGCTTCCACCGCTGGCAGCGTCGGCATTTCGCTGACGGTGGCACCTATCTTCGGTGTTGGAGATGCGGGAAGGAGCACGAGCGAGGTCCCGACGGCGGGTACATCGGTACCTGACCCGAGCGACCACTCGGTGAACTCGGGCTCGCAGTCCGAAGCATATCCGAGACTTGATCTTGAACGTGTAGTTGCAACAACCGGAACCCAGCTCATCGTCATGAAGCCGCGCTGTCAGTACGCGCACGATGTCGATTCGTCTTGTTCGGCGACGCTCACCGCTCGTCGCCGGTCGGCGGAATCAGCTCAGGGGCATCCCCGGACGGGACGATCCGAACGAGACTGATGTCGTCGACCTGAGTGGCCTGGGTCTCGGAGTCGAAGAAGACGACCAACCGTGAGCCGCGGTCCTCGGCGACCGTCCCCGGAGTTCCTGCTGGGATGCGTGTGCCTTGAGTAGTGTCGATGTCGCCCGCAGCGGCCACCTGGTCGCCGGGACTGATTGCCGGTTCGTCACCGCTCAGCTCGCCGGACACGACGTCCTCCCCACGCACAATCTGCCTAACATTTTCGCACCCGCGGCACCAGTCCGCCAAAAGACCCCGAACCACTCCCCCGCGGCTCAGTCGTCGGGGTTGGACCGGCCGCGCTGGATCTCGTAGCCGCCCCCGTGTGTCCTCCCGGACTCGTCTTCGACGCCGTGCGTTGGTCGGCGATCATGACGCGCCAGACACGGTCGGCGAGGCGTCGTTTCAGACATCTCATGCAGGCGGTTCACGAGCCACGCCGACCGGCACCGCGACGAGACCGTAAACCCGCGACGGCCCTCCGATCCCGCACCACCAATACAAGTCGGCGGCTCAGAGCGGCGAACCCGTGGTGTTTGTCATTCGGCCAGGGAGTGCCAGGTCCCGTTGCGGGCGGAGGCGAACAGCGCGTTGATGGTGCGGGCGGTATCACGGGCGTCCTCGAGTGGCCAGCTCGGAACCTGTTCGCCAAGGACGAAGCGGGAGAATCGGTCGGCCTGTAATTGGTATTGGTTCATCGGCGGAAATTCGTGGGTGCTGGTGGGATACGCGCCGGCGCTGGTGGTGTCGCCGACCTCGACCCGGCAAGGCGTGGGCCGACCGTGGGCGAACGGAAACGTCAGCCGGATCCAACCGTTGGTTCCGAGTGCCGTCAGCTGTTGATGGGACCCCCATCCAGTGGGGCCGTTGTGGATGCTGACGGTAATGGATGCGTGCCGGCCGCCATAGTCGAGCAGGGCGCTCGACAGGCCGTCGACGCCGAACTCGGGATGTGTTTCGAGGGCGCCGACGACCTGGGTCGGTGGTCCCTGGTAGAGCAAATTGCAGGCGCTGATCACGTAGGGGCCCATGTCATACAGCGAGCCGCCGCCTACGTCCGGGTTGTTGCGGATGTCCGTGGGATCTGGGAACCGCTTGGCCATGGTGGCGTGCACGGACTTGACCTCGCCGATGGTGCCGGCCGTGAGCAGGTCTGCCACGGTTTGCCACTGCGGGTGGTTGCGGTAGGACAGGGCCTCTTCGATGTGTCGGCCGGTGCGGTCGCGGACTTCGATGAGTTCGTTGACGCCGTCGATCGTTGTGCTGAGCGGTTTTTCGCAGAGCACGTGTTTGCCGGCTTCCATGGCCCTGGTGGCCCAGGGCACGTGCAATTGGTTGGGTAGTGGAACGTAGACGGCGTCGATGTCGGGGTCGGCCAGCAGGTCCTCGTAGCTGCCGTAGGCGCGGGGAATGCCAAAGTCGCGAGCCACGGTCTCGGCCTTGGCCTTGTCACGGGAGGCGATGGCCAGGAGGTTCACGCTGGGTGCCTGCTGCATTCCGGGCATCGTTCGTTCGACGGCGATGGCTGCCGCGCCCAGTACTCCCCAGTTCACGACAGTGCTCATGGCAGATCTCCTTCGGTTCCCGTGCCATTCTCCTCGGTCGGCCAGCCGACGCTCGATGTGGTTCGGCCGGCCAAGGACGGCGCCGCGCGCTGAAAGTCAGTGTGTCCCGGTAAGGGATCCTCCGATCCCTGCGAGACGCTCGGACGGGGGACGGGACCGCGGCGACGTGCCGGATCGGGCCGTGATCACCGCGACGACAGTTACTGGTGGCTCGACATGCCTTAGTTGAGTGTCGACGGCTGGCGAGGCGCTCGAGCCTGTCCCGTTTCGGGGGCCTCCGCAAAATCTTCACCGGCGGGTCATATGGGATGCGCCGGAGTCACCAGCGAGTATGAGCTGGTGACTGCGGCGCTCTTGTCGCCCGCGTCGCAGTCCGGTCACTTTTGCGACGCGCCCGAACACGCACCTATGGAAGTCGACCGATCGCTACGCCTCGAGACTATCCATAGGCTCGACCCATTGTGCTCGCCAGGCCGGCGGCTCCCACGGCTCCCCGAAGTAGATCCGCTCGCGGACGACCTTACCGTCGCGGAACTCCATAATGCCCACGACATTGAGGGGCTTGTCACCGTCGTAGTCGATGGTGTATTCGTTGATCCACAGGTCGTGGCACCCGATCGTCCGGTGCATATCGAGGCTAATTCGGGCTGGATAGGTCGACCTGAAGGCGAGGATGTTGGCCTTGCCGCGGATGCGCTCTTTGCCCTGGGGGAACTCCAGCACTGCGTCGTCTGCGTAGATCTCGGAGGAGCGGACGAAGTCGTCGGTGCCCGTGTCGAAGTGGTCCTTGATCATTGCCCGCGCGGTTGTTTCATCCACGTCAATCCTCCTAGGAAGCCATCCGGCAGCTCCGAGCACACCAGCGTGGCCTCGCGTTTATGCAGGTTGCCGGTCTGGTTCCGGCGGCTACCTTGCCCCCTCCTGGCGGCGTCGCCGCCTCAACGGCGAGACTAGCTGTATGAGGGCACTAGCGGCCGGCTGAGCGCTAGGTCCGGTCGTGCGAGACTCGACCGAAGGCAAGCCCGCGGCCAGTTCCGCCGCGTCAACGACCACCTCCACCTCGCCGCACTGCGAACCGCCCTCGATCAGCACACCGACGGCCGGTGTCGCGCCTCACGATGAACCCGGGGTCGCAGCGTGAACGATCACCGACCGCAGCCGAAATCACCTACAGCCGAGACAACGTCCCGGGCCGGTCCCCTCGCCTGATCACTTCGGTGTGAAGGCGGAACCGCTACGACGATCACTGCTGCTCAGACAGTTTGCGCAGGTGACGCACCGCGGTCGGACCACGCTCGGACGACAGTCGACGCCTGGGATGATGCGCTTCTGATGCCGATCCGGCCGCCGGGCCGGAATCTGTCACGGAGTGCTTGCATGGACACGGCGTCGGGTGACCACCACAGTCGCCACAGTTACTAGTCGCTCGACATCCCTTATCTGAGCCGTCGCGACGCGTGGTGGACGCCGGTCACTGCTGGAGGTAGATCCGCTCGACGAGGCTGATGGGGCACATGGCCGGCTGGCAAGAGCTGAGGTCATCGTTCGTTTTTGTGCGGGTCTCGTACGCTTTGCCCCTCTTGCGGCTGCTTCCGCTGTAGGGCCACACTCGCCTTGGCGTTTTGGCGAAGGAGCATGGACATGCAGTGGATCCGGCCGGGTGATGCTGACTTCGACGATCGTCGCGCGATGTTCAACGCGATGATCGACAAGCGGCCACGGCTGATCGCCGCGTGTTCGACCTCTGGCGATGTTGTAGCGGCACTTGATCGAGCTCGGGCTGATGGTCTGGCGGTCGCAGTGCGGTCCGGTGGTCACGCGGTGGCCGGTCAGTCAAGCAATGACGATGGGCTCGTGATTGACGTCCGGCCGATGAAGTTGCTGGAGATCGATCCGGTCGCCCGGACGGCCCGGGTCGGTGGTGGTTGCACCTGGGGCGAGTTCGACGCCGCAGCGCAGGTGCACGGACTAGCGACGACGGGTGGGCGGGTGTCGACCACCGGCGTGAGCGGCCTCACCCTTGGGGGCGGCTCCGGGTGGCTGGAACGCAAGCACGGATTGTCATGTGACAACCTGTTGGCCGTCGAACTAGTTGCCGCCGACGGCCGCGAGCTACGTGCCGATGATGAGCAGCATCCGGACCTGTTATGGGCCTGCAAAGGAGGCGGCGGCAACTTCGGCGTCGTCACCGCGATGGAATTCAAGCTGCACCCGGTCGGGCCGCAGATCCTGGGCGGCCTGCTCGCGTGGCCAGCGGACCGCGGACCCGAGGTGGCGCGTGGCTATCGCGACATGGCGTTTGACGCACCGGTCGAGTTCGGTTCGGGCTTGGTCGTCTTGAGCGGACCCCCGGAAGAGTTTGTCCCCGCTCATCTGCAGGGACAGCCGATCGTGGCAATCGCCGTGCTCTGGACCGGTGAAGAGGCTGCCGGGACTGAGGTCGTCCATGCTCTGCGCGACCTCGGCCCGGAAATCGATCTGGTCGGACCAATGCCCTACACCCAGATGCAGTCGATGCTCGACGATCCGCCGGGATTCCGGCAATACTGGAGCGCGGATTATCACGACGCCATGCCCGACGACGCGCTGGATATATTCCTCGCTGCGGGCGCAGCCCGACCGTCGCCGATTACTCAGCACTTGATGCTGCCTTGGGGCGGCGTCATCGGTGCGATCGCCGATGACGCCACGCCTTTGACCCAACGGAGCGCAGCGTGGGTGACCCATCCCTTCGGCACCTGGGAACACGCCGCCGACGACACTGCGAACATCGCCTGGGTACGCGGCTACCGAGCCGCGATTGCGCCGTTCGCAACCGGTGGCACGTACTTGAACTTCATAGGCAACGAAGGCGACGAGCGGATTGCGGAGGCGTTCGGCGCGCAAAACCTGGACCGCCTTAGCCGAATCAAGGGCGAGTACGACCCAGCGAACGTTTTCGCCGGCAATCAAAACATTCGCCCCACACTACCGGTGTAATGCCTGACGCGCATCATCAAATTTGGCCGCCAGGAACGGGACTGAAACTGGCAGTAGTCCACATGCCCGCACGACATAGAACGCAAGAAGCTGGGGAATGCGGCTGCGGGCGCCGGATGGATCGCTCAGCGCTAAAGCATGGACGAATCACATACGATTTACGATGCCCAGCTGCGTCAGGACCACGGCGAGCACAGTCACGGTCGTCATGACCCACATCGCCGTTCCGCTGCTTGCGTTGCCGCTCTGCGCATCGTTGCTCGGATCCACAGGCGACTCCTCGACCGGGTACCGGGTGCTGCTCAGGGATCTGTGTGTATCGAACCCGCTGAACGGGGAGCGCTTCGAGGCCGTGCTCGACCGCGCTCGCGCCGGCGAGATATCAGGCAGACAATCGCTGCAGGATCTCAGGAGGAGCCCGATGCCGTTCTCCAGCCCGTTCCCGGACGTCGACATTCCCGACGCGCTGCTCTATGACTACCTGTTCGGCGACCTGTCGGCACAGGACGCCAACCGCGTGGCCGTCGTCGACGGAACCTCCGGCGCGCAGACCAGCTTCGGCCAGCTGCGCCGGCAGATCCTCGCGCTGGCCGGCGCCCTCGCCGAGCGGGGCTTCGGGCCAGGCGACGTGGCCGGGATCCTGTGCCCGAACGTGCCGGCCTTCGTCTCCGTGTTCCACGGCATCCTGCGCGCCGGCGGTGCCGCGACGACGGTGAACTCGCTGTACACCGCCGCGGAGATCACCGCGCAGCTGCGTGACGCGCGGGCGAGCTACCTGTTCACCATCTCCGCCTTCCTCGACCGCGCCGACGAGGCCGCCCGGCTGTCCCGGATCCCGGCCGACCGCGTGGTCGTGCTGGACGGCTCCGACACCGTCGCCCCCGGCCGGACCTCGCTGCGGGACTGCTGACCGCCGGCGCGACGCCGCCCGACCTCGACCTCGATCCCGCGACGGCGCTCGCCGTGCTGCCCTACTCCTCCGGCACCACCGCGGTGCCCAAGGGCGTCGAGCTGACGCACCGCAACCTGGTCGCCAACATCGCCCAGTTCCTGCCGGTCATCCGGCTCCGCCCGACCGACCGGGTGCTCGCGGTGCTGCCCTTCTTCCACATCTACGGGATGAACGTGCTGATGCACGGCGGGCTCGCCACCCGCGCGTGCATCGTGACGATGCCGAAGTTCGAGCTGCCCGAGTTCCTCCGGGTGATCGCCGACCACCGGGCGAGCTACGTCTTCATCGCTCCCCCGGTGGCGGTCGCGCTGGCCAAGCACCCGATGGTCGACCAGTACGACACGTCGTCGATCCGCGTGGTGTTCTCCGGCGCCGCGCCGCTGGACCAGCACCTCGGCGAAGCGGTGGCCGCGCGCCTCGGCTGCATCGTCCGGCAGGGGTACGGCATGACGGAGATGAGCCCGGTCAGCCATGCGATCCCGGAGGACCGGGATGACATCCCCTTGGGCACTGTGGGTCTCACCGTGCCGAACATGGTGTGCAAGCTCATGGACCCGGCAACGGGCGAGGAGATCGAGATCCCGGAGTCCGGCACGAGCCGGCCCGGCGAGCTGTGGTGCGCCGGGCCGAACGTGATGACCGGCTACCTCGGCGACCGCCGGGCGACCGCGGAGACGCTCGACGCCGACGGCTTCCTGCACACCGGCGACATCGCCACGGTGTCCGCAGAGGGCTACGTGTCGATCGTCGACCGGGTCAAGGAGCTGATCAAGTACAAGGGTTATCAGGTGCCGCCGGCCGAGCTGGAGGCGCTGCTGCTCACCCACCCGGGGATCGCGGACTGTGCGGTGATCGGCGTGCTCGACTCGGACGGCGAGGAGGTGCCGAAGGCGTTCGTCGTGCGCCAGCAGGGCGACGCGATGTCGGCCGACGACGTGATCGCCTTCGTCGCCGACCGGGTGGCCCGGCACAAGAAGGTCCGGCAGGTCGCGTTCGTGGAGACCATCCCGAAGTCGGCCTCCGGCAAGATACTGCGGAAGAACCTGCGGGCGACCGAGGTGACCGCCCGCCGGTCCTGAGGGCTACTCCGCCAGCCGGGCGGCCAGGTTCTCGTCGAGCGCGGACAGGAAGTCCTCGGTGGTCAGCCAGTCCTGCTCCGGCCCGACGAGCAGGGCCAGATCCTTGGTCATCTTGCCGCCCTCGACGGTCTTGATGATCACGTCCTCGAGCGCGGTGGCGAACCCGACGACCTCCGGCGTGCCGTCGAGCTTGCCGCGGTGCTTGAGGCCGCCGGTCCACGCGTAGATCGATGCGATCGGATTGGTCGAGGTCGGCTTGCCCGCCTGGTGCTGGCGGTAGTGCCGGGTCACCGTGCCGTGCGCGGCCTCGGCCTCGACGACCCTGCCGTCGGGCGTGCTGAGCACGGACGTCATCAGCCCGAGCGAGCCGAAACCCTGGGCGACCGTGTCGGACTGCACGTCGCCGTCGTAGTTCTTGCACGCCCAGATGTAGCCGCCCTCCCACTTGAGCGACGCGGCGACCATGTCGTCGATCAGCCGGTGCTCGTAGGTGAGCCCGGCCTCCTTGTACGCGATCGCGAACTCCGCGTCGAACACCTCCTGGAAGAGATCCTTGAAGCGCCCGTCGTAGGCCTTGAGAATCGTGTTCTTCGTCGAGAGGTACACCGGGTAATTGCGCGCCAGCCCGTAATTCAGGGAGGCCCGCGCGAAGTCCCGGATCGAATCGTCCAGGTTGTACATCGCCAGCGCCACGCCGGAGCCGGGAGAGCGGAACACCTCGTGTTCGATCGGCGCCGAGCCGTCCAGCGGGGTGAAGGTCAGGGTCAGCGTGCCCTCGCCCGGAAAGCGGAAGTCGGTGGCCCGGTACTGGTCTCCGTAGGCATGCCGACCGACGATGATCGGCTTGGTCCAGCCGGGTACCAGACGGGGGATGTTCGAAATGATGATCGGTTCGCGGAAGATCACGCCACCGAGGATGTTGCGGATCGTGCCGTTCGGCGAACGCCACATCTTCTGCAACCCGAATTCCTCGACCCGCGCCTCGTCCGGCGTGATGGTCGCGCATTTCACCCCGACGCCGTGCTTCTGAATGGCGTGCGCCGCGTCGATGGTGATCTGGTCGCCGGTCGCGTCCCGGCTCTCGATGCCGAGGTCGTAGTACTCCAGGTCGAGGTCCAGATACGGCAGGATCAGCTTGTCCTTGATGAACCGCCAGATGATGCGGGTCATCTCGTCGCCGTCGAGTTCCACGACGGTCCCGGTCACCGCGATCTTGGACATGCCTCGCGTCCTTTCGTGCCTGGCCAGGGTCCTGGTCCCGAAATGTCCGACGGTGCCGAGCCGGACACTTGCACCGCACCGCATCGCGCGCCATGCTGCTAAGCGGATCTCCGGCCGACCGTACCGTCAGGCGGCCGGGAGCGAACGGGGCGGGTCGGAACAGCTCGATGGCAGTCAGGCCGGGATGGCCGTGGGGGGTCGCAATGGCATCGAACGGTTTCGAAGGAGACCGCAAGCACGCCTGGGAAACCAGCCTGCGTGCATACGCTCGCATCATGTCGCGGCTCGCCGCCGACCTGGACGCGGCGCGGAAGGTGCCGCTGGGCACCTACGACGTCCTCGTCCAGCTCGCGGAGCACGGCGGCACGCTGCGACTGAAGGACCTGGTCGCCGAGGTGGTGCTCTCCCAACCCGGGCTGTCGCGCAAGGTGGCGCGGCTCGAGGAGGAGGGCCTGGTGCAGCGCAAGCCCGACCCGTCCGACGGGCGCGGTGTCCTGGTGAAGATCACCCGCTCCGGCCGCGCCGCGCTGCGCACCGCGTCCGTCGTGCACATCGCCGGCATCGAGCGCGAGTTCACGTCGCGGATCAGCGACGAGGAGGCGGCGGTGCTGGCCCGGGTCTACGAGCGGCTGCTCTCCTCGCCGCCGTCGAACGGTCTCGCCAGCAAGCGGGTCCGCCCGGGCGCCCGCGCCTCCGGCTGACCTCCGCGGGAATATGCGCGCGCATTGACGCGCTTGTAGTGGCAGACCCTCTCTCCGGAGGTACCCGAAATGCCCGCCGTGACCGTTTCGAGCGTCCTGTCCCTTCCGCGCGTGCCGAGCCCGGACCCGGCGCAGACCGCCGCCCGCCGGGTGCGGAGCGTGACCACCGCCCCGCACGGGTACGAGGGCGAGGGGTTCCCGGTCCGCCGCGCGTTCGCCGGCGTGGACCTGCCGACGCTCGACCCGTTCCTGCACCTGGATCAGATGGGCGAGGTCGACTACGCCCCGGGCGAGCCCAAGGGCACGCCGTGGCACCCGCACCGCGGCTTCGAGACCGTCACCTACATGATCGACGGCCAGATGCAGCACGCCGACTCGCACGGCGGCGGCGGCCTGATCGGCGGCGGCGACACCCAGTGGATGACCGCGGGCGCCGGCATCCTGCACATCGAGACCCCGCCCGAGCACCTGGTCGCGTCCGGCGGGCTGTTCCACGGGTTCCAGCTCTGGGTGAACCTGCCGCGGGACAACAAGTTCGCCGCCCCGCGGTACCAGGACATCGGCGCGGGCGAGGTGGCGCTGGCCACCAGCGCCGACGGCGGCGGGCTGCTCCGGATCATCGCGGGCGACCTCGCGGGTGTGGCCGGGCCCGGCTCGACGCACACCCCGATCACGCTGGTGCACGCCACCGTGCACCCGGGCGCCGAGCTGCGGCTGCCGTGGCGGCGGGACTACAACGCGCTCGTCTACAACCTCGGCGGCGACGCCACGGTCGGCCCGGACCGGATGGCGCTGGCCGAGGGCCAGCTGGCCGTGCTCGGCGCCGGCGACGTGCTCACCGTGGGCGCGCGCGCCCAGCAGCCCGCCCGGCATGCCGGCGGCGTCGAACTGCTCCTGATGGGCGGCCGGCCGATCCGCGAGCCGGTGGCGATGTACGGACCGTTCGTGATGAACACGAAGTCGGAGCTGGCGCAGGCCTTCGACGACTTCCGGGCCGGCAAGCTCGGCGTCATCCCCGCCGGTCACCTGCCGCACGTCGACCCGGCCGCCGGTGCCGCCGACCCGGGCGCTGCCGCCGAGTCAGTGCCGGGGGCACGGGCGTCCTGACCCGCGGCCCGTCGGCCGGACGCCGCGATCCGGCCGCCCGACGGGCGGTGCCGAAGCGGCGACCCGCGGGGCTGCCGCCGCTCACTCCGCGGGCACGCCGAGGGTCAGCGCGCCCAGGAAGACCGCGCTGAGGACGTAGAACCACAGGTCGAAGGCCTTGCCGCGAACGGCCAGCACGCCGATCACTCGGTCGGGCACGAACGCCCGCAGCACCGCGCCGAGCGCCATCGCGCCCGCCAGCGCGGCGGTGCCGCGGCGCCAGTGCGCCGTCGCGATCAGCACCAGCGCCACCGCGACGACGAGCAGCACCGCCGCGATCGGCAAGGCCCGCGCGAGGCGCTGATCGATGCTCACCCGCGGGCCGCGCGCGCCTCGGCGGCCAGCACCAGGTTGGTCAGCAGCATCGCCCGCGTCATCGGCCCGACTCCGCCGGGGTTCGGCGCGAGATGGCCGGCCACCTCGGCGACGTCGGCGGCGACGTCGCCGGCGATCCTGCCCCCCCGCCGGCTGACGCCGACGTCGAGCACGGCGGCACCCGGCTTGACCATCTCCGCGGTCACCAGGTCCGGGCTGCCCGCGGCCGCGACCACGATGTCCGCCTGCCGGATGTGGCCCGCCAGGTCCCGCGTCCGCGTGTGGCAGAGCGTGACCGTGGCGTTGTCGCTGCGCCGGGTGAGGATCAGCCCGAGCGGCCGGCCCACCGTGAGCCCGCGCCCGATGATCACCACGTCGGCGCCGGCGATCGGCACGCCGTACCGGCGCAACAGCTCGACGATGCCGATCGGCGTGCACGGCAGCGGCGCCGCGCGGCCCAGCACGAGCGAACCGAGGTTGACCGGATGCAGGCCGTCCACGTCCTTGGCCGGGTCGACGCGGCTGAGGATCGCAAACTCGTCCAGCCCGGTCGGCTGCTGGACCAGGAACGCCGTGCAGGCCGGGTTGGCGTTGAGCTCGTCCACCACGGCCAGCACCTCGGCCAGCGTGGCGCTCCCGGGCAGCTCCCGCTGGAGACTCGCGATGCCGAGCTCGGCGCAGTCGCGATGCTTGGCGGTCACGTACCAGCGGCTCGCGGGGTCGTCGCCCACCAGGACCGTGCCCAGTCCGGGGGGTGACCCGGCGGCGCGCAGGGCGTCGACCCGCGCGCGAAGCTCGGACTTGATCGTGGCGAGAGTCGCCCTGCCGTCCAGGATCCTCGCCGTCACGAGTGGTCATGATGCCAGGCGCCGGTCCGGCGCCCGGCCGCGCTCGGCGGGACGCATCGGTGCGGCGGCTCCCGGACGCGTCCCGACCGGCGAGGGCCGGCGGCCGGCGGCGGGCGTGTCGGCACGGCCGCGGCCCGCGATCGTGGGGACACTCCGACATGCCGTTTTTCGACGCGTCCGGCGGCTTCCCGCAACCGACCCTGAAGGTGACGGGTCCGCGCTCGTTCCGGCTCGAGACCGGATTCGAGTACACCCTCCCGGAGCGCCTCCCGGAGTCGGACACGGTGACCGCGTCGGTGCCCGCGATGGACACGGACCTGGCGAGCATTCCCGGACCGCTGTGGGGATTCATCGGGCCGTACGGCAAGCAGACGCTGCCGGTGCTGCTGCACGACACACTGTGCGACGTCGCGCGCGCCGCGCCGCCGGCCGACCAGCTCCAGCTGCGCCGGTACGCCGACGACGTCCTGTTCGTCTCACTGCAGGACCAGGACAGCGGCAACCGGTCGGTCTCCATCCCGCGGAGCCGGGTGTTCTGGGCCGGCGTCACACTCGGCCGCTACTGGGAGCATTCGAAGCCGAAGCTGGTCGGCGTGCTCGCCCTGCTGCTGGCGGCGACGGCGGCGCTCTACGCGATCCCCGTGCTCGTCCAGGTCGCGCTCGATCGGTGGTGGCTGACGATCCTCGTCTGGCTAGCGGCGATCGCGCTGGCCCAGATCGTGGCGGCGGCGACGACCTCGACCCGGCTCGTGTTCATGCTGCTGGTCGGAGCCGCGGTCGTCGTGCCCGTCGTCACGATCGCGCTGCTGACGGTGGCGACCACGCTGACGCTCAACCTGCTGCCGTGGGCCGTGCTGAAGGTGTTGCCGGGCATCGAGTCCGGCGCCCCGCCGGAGCTCGGCCCGTCGACCGTCGGGGCGGCATCCAAGCCGGCGCGGCGCCGCTCGTGAGGCGGCAAACCCCGTCACCGGCAGTCGCCGCCTGCGCGGCGGGGCGCGAAGGAGTCAGTCCGGCGGTTCGACGACCAGGCCGTGCGCGCCGGCGAACCGCACCGCCTGCTCCAGGTCGACCACCGCACCGTCGAGCCGGGCGTTCCGGTAGAGGTCGGCGTCCACCGTCGCACCCCGCAGGTCAGCGTCGCGGAGGTTCGCCGTGGCCGCCCGCGCTCCGGTGAGATCGGCGCCGCGCAGGTTGCAGCCGGTCAGGTCGGCACCGATCAGGTTGGTCTCCCGCATCCGCAGCCCCGACAGGTCGGTACCGGCGAGCGCAGCGCCGCCGAGCGAGACCAGCGTCAGGTCGCAGTCCCTGATGGTGATCGGCACGAACCGGCAGTCCGTGAAACTGCTTCCGGTGAGCCGGCATCCGGTCAGCTCCGCGCCGTGCCAGGCGGCCCGGTCGAACTCGCACTGCACGTAGGCGCAGGCCCGGGACCGGCTGTCGTACAGCTCGGTGCGGACGAAGGTGCAGCGCTCGAACGTCACCGACTGCAGGTCGCAGTCGGCGAGGCTCGCGTCGGTGAAGTCGCAGGCGGTGAACACGACGTCCCGGATGGTCTCGCCGCTCAGCGAGACGTCCGCGAAGTCGTCGTCCTCATAGCTCTTCTCGGTGATCCTCATCGGGTCAGTGGTAGAAGTGCCGGGTGCCGGTGAGGTACATCGGAACGCCGGCCGCCTGTGCCGCGGCGATCACCTCCGGGTCGCGCACGGAGCCACCCGGCTGCACCACGGCGCGCACGCCGGCCGAGATCAGGATCTGCAGGGCGTCGGTGAACGGGAAGAAGGCATCCGACGCCGCCACCGCGCCCGCGGCCCTGCCGCTCGCCCGTTCCACCGCCAGCCTGGCCGAGTCCACCCGGTTGACCTGGCCCATGCCGATGCCGACGCTGGCCCCGCCCGACGCCAGCAGGATGGCGTTCGACTTCACGGCGCGGCACGCCCGCCAGGCGAAATCCAGGTCGGCCAGCACGCTCTCGCCGACCGGGTCGCCGCTGGCCAGCGTCCAGGACGCCGGATCGTCGCCCGGCGCGTCGAGCCGGTCGCGTGCCTGGACGAGCAGTCCGCCGGTCACCGCCCGGGTGTCGATGGCCTCGGGGTCCGGGTCGAAGGGCATGCGCAGCAGGCGGATGTTCTTCTTGCGGCCGAGCACGGTGACCGCGGCGTCCTCGAAGGCCGGCGCCAGCAGCACCTCGGTGAAGATCTCCGACACCTGCTCCGCAAGCTCGGCCGTGACGGTGCGGTTGACCGCGATCACCCCGCCGAACGCGGACACCGGGTCGCAGGCGTGCGCCATGGCGTGCGCCCGCGCGATCGCCGCGTCGTCGCCGCCGGCCACCACGGCGATGCCGCACGGGTTGGCGTGCTTGATGATCGCCGCGGCGGGGTCGGCGAAGTCGGTGGCCGCGCGCCACGCCGCGTCCGCGTCGACGTAGTTGTTGTAGCTCATCTCCTTGCCGTGCAACTGCTGGGCCGACGCGATGCCCGGCCGGCCGCTGCGGTAGAGAGCGGCGGACTGGTGCGGGTTCTCGCCGTAGCGGAGCGCACCGACCTTGGTCATGGCGCTGCCCGTCCACTCGGGCCAGCCGTCGTCGGGCCGGGTCTCGCCGGCGAGCCAGGAGGCGACCGCGACGTCGTAGGAGGCGGTGTGCGCGAAGGCGGCGGCCGCGAGCTGGGTGCGCTCCGCCAGGGTGAAGCCGCCCTCGGCCAGGGCGGCGAGCACCCGCGGGTACTCCCCCGGGTCGGTGACGACCGCGACGCTGGCATGGTTCTTCGCCGAGGCGCGCACCATCGCCGGGCCACCGATGTCGATCTGCTCGACGCACTCGTCGAAAGACGAGCCGGCGGCCAGCGTCTGCCGGAACGGGTACAGGTTCACCACGACGAGGTCGAACGGCTCGATGCCGAGGTCGGCGAGCTGCGCGAGGTGCGCGGGCAGCCGGGTGTCGGCGAGCAGGCCGCCGTGGATCGCCGGGTGCAGCGTCTTCACCCGGCCGTCCAGGAACTCGGCGAACCCGGTGACGTCCTCCACCGGCGTCACCGGGAGCTCGGCCTCCGCGATCACCCGCGCCGAGTTGCCGGTGGACACCAGGTCGACGCCCGCCTCGACCAGCGCGGCCGCGAGCGGCAGCAACCCCGTCTTGTCCGACACCGAGAGCAGCGCCCGCCGGATCGGCCGCCTGCCCGCCTCACCATCCGCCGCCGTCCCGCCGACGGCAGTCGCCGATCCCCGTGCCGCCGCGCCGGCCGCTCCTGGCAAGTCCGCCGTCATCCGAGTCTGACCTTTCGTCCGTGGACCTGGTAGGGCGCCGCGGTGAGCGCGCCGACGACCTCGACCAGCAGCGACCGCTCCACCACCTTGATGCGCTCGTGCAGCGTCTCGACGTCGTCGTCGTCCGCCACCGGAACGGCGCGCTGGGCCACGATCGGCCCGGCATCCACCCCGTCGTCCACCAGGAACGCCGTGCAGCCCGTCAGCTTCACCCCGTGCGCCAGAGCGTCCGCCGGTGCGTGCAGTCCGGGGAACGCGGGCAGCAGCGACGGGTGCGCGTTCAGCACGGCGTTCGGGAAGGCGGCGAGGAACGCGGGCCCGACCAGCCGCAGGAATCCGGCCAGCACCACCAGCCGCGCGCCGTGCGCGGCGCACGCGGCGGCGAGCGCGGCGTCCCACGCCGCCCGGTCGGGGTGATCGGCGGGCCGGCAGCGGAAGGTCGAAATGCCGGCGGCGGCGGCGCGGTCGAGCGCCCGGCAGTGCCCGCGGTCGGTGCCCACGGCCGCCACCCGGAACGATCGCGGCGGCGGGGCGTCGATCAGCGCCTGGAGCAGCGTGCCGGTGCCCGACGCGAGGACCACCACCGGGACCGGACCGCCGGGTCGCGGCGGGACACCCGCCGCATCCGCCCGCTCGTCGCCCGCCGGTGCGGGGGGTGGTTCGAGGATCAACGCGGCTCGTTTCGCTCGGCGGGCCCGTACAGGGTAGAGCGCACCGCCGACCGGACCCGACGACGCCCGCGGCCGGCCGACGGCACGGGCGGGTGGCCGGCGGCGAACGGCATGGCTGCGCGTCGATCGACCGGCGATCGACGGCCGGGCGGCGGGGTGGCGCGGCCATCTACTGTGACCGGCGTGGGTACGACGACCGCCCCGGCGCGTGGTGGCTCCGGAGCGCCCGGCCGGATTCCCGAGCGGCGCAGGTATCAGGGCGGGCGCGGATCGATCCCACTGCACGGGGGACTTCACGCCCCGCGTCGGATCCCGTCGTCGCAGGACGGGATCGCTCCGGCCGGGGCCCATGCCGAAGAGGTGGCCGCGCCGATGAGCGATCTTCCCGGGACGACACCGAATCCGGACACCCCCTCCGGCGGTCGCCACCGCACTGCCGAGCCCGCCCCCGCGGCCACCCGGTCGGGCCGCAGGGTCGGCGTCATCGCCGCGATCGTGGTGGGGGTGCTCGCCGTGGCCACCACGGTGACGCTGGTGGTGCGCAACAGCTCGGGCGACGAGCCGTCCTCCTCGGGAGCCTCGACCACCGCCACGTCCGGCACGTCGTCGGCCTCGTCCGGGAGCTCCGTGGCCGGCTCCTCCGCCGCGTCCTCGTCGATCGCCGGCGGGTCCGGCGCGGGCGCCGGATCCGATTCCTGCGCCGTCGCCGACGGCGAGTTCACCATCGCCGTGTCACCCGACATCGCTTCGACCGTCGCCGCTCTCGTCGAGGCGTTGCCCGCCGGCGGCTGCCCGACGGCGGTCCGCCCCGCCGACCCGGCCGAGGTGGCCGCCGCCGTCAACGCCGGCACCCCACCCGCCGAGGCGTGGATCCCGGACTCCTCCGCGTGGGCCGCCAAGACGGGCCTCGCCGCAACCGCCCCGTCGATCGCCAGCAGCCCGGTCGTACTCGCCGTGCCCACCGGCCTCGTGCCGGCGGGCACGGACCTGGCAGCCGTGCTGGACAGCCGCCTCGGCGCGACCCCGATCCGTGTCGGGCTGCCGGACCCGGCCGACTCCGCCGCCGGCCTCGCCGCCGTCCTGTCCATGCAGCAGGAGGTGGCCGGCACCGACGATGCGCGCGCGGCGCTGATCTGGGGCTTCCGGTCGAGCCCCGCCGACCTGCCGACGACCGCCGGGGAGCTGATCGGCCGCGCCGTCACCGACCCAGGCCTGGCTGTTCCGGTGTCCGAGCAGGCCGTCGTGGCGCACGACGCGCAGCCCTCGGCGACCCCGGTCACCGCGTTGCCGCTGGGTGCCGACGGCCTCTCGCTGGACTATCCCTTCGTGCTGATCGACCCGTCGCAGGGCGCCGCCGAGGCGGCCGCACCGGCCGTGCAGGCGCTGCTGGGCCCGTCGGGCCGGAGCGCGCTGGACGCGGCGGGCTTCCGCGACGCACAGGGTGGCGTCGGCGGCGAACTGGCAGCCGCGCCCGGCGTCGCCGCGGAGCTGGCGGGGGGCACCCCGCTGCCGGAGGTGAACGCGCTGGAGGCGGCCGTCCGCGCGGTGCAGATCAGCAACGAGCCGACCAGGCTGCTGGCCGCGCTCGACGTGTCGGGCTCCATGCGGGCGCAGGTGCCGGGCGCGAACGGTGCGACCCGGGTGGACCTCGCCAAGGCCGCGGCGGCGCGCGGGCTCGGCCTGTACCCGGCGTCCAGCGAGCTGGGCCTGTGGATCTTCTCCACCACCCTCACACCGACGAGCGACCACCAGGAGCTGGTGCCGATCGGGCCGCTCGGGCCGGGCGCCGACGGCATCCCCGGAGCGCAGAAGCTGGCGGCCGCCATCGGCACCGTGCAGGCCATCCCGGACGGCGGGACCGGCCTCTACGACACGGTTCTCGACGGCGTCCGGGCGGTGCGCGACGGCTGGGATCCGGACCGTGTCAACGTGCTGTTGATCCTGTCCGACGGGATGAACGACGACGCGAACGGCATCTCGCTGCAGGCGCTGATCTCCACTCTCGCCGCCGAGCAGGACCCGGCGAAGCCGGTGCCCGTGATCGCGATTGCGTTCGGTCCGGACAGCGACGTGGCCGCGATGACCGAGATCAGCGAGGCCACCGGGGGCGCCACCTATGTCGCGCAGGACCCGCGGGACGTCGGGGAGATCTTCCTCGACGCCGTCGGTCAGCGGCTCTGCCGGCCGACCTGCTGATCCGCGGCGCGCTGGGGCCCGGCCCGCTCGCCGGTTCCCGTCGAATCGTCCGTGGCCGCTGCCTCGCCGGTGGCCGGAGCGTCCGCGGCGCGATCGTCCCCGGCGGGATCGTCCCCTCCGGAGTCGACGTCTCCCGAGTCGACGTCTCCTGAGTCGACACCGGCCGAGTCGACACCGGCCGGGTCGACACCGGCCGGGTGGGCCGATGCCGGCTCCTCGTCGGCATCGGCCTCCGCACGATCCCCCGCGCCGTCGGGCGCGTCGTCCAGCAGGTCCTCCTCGAGGGTGGCTGCCCGCCGCGAGGGCGCGTCCCGGTCCTCCTGGGCCGGCCCGGCGGCGGCGGTGCGCGGCCGGCGGATCCCGCTGAGCATCGCGAAGCACAGTGTCACGACGAGGATCTCGCTCGTGACCACGCCGGCCAGCAGCAGCGGCGGCGCGCCGAACGACGACCAGCGGCCGGCGCCGGCGCCGCCGGAGCCGACGAGCGCCAGCACCCCGGCGACCGCGCCGGCGAGCACCGACGCGACGAGCGCGCCCGCGACCCGTTGGGAGAGCCCGGACGGCCGCCGCACCAGCACCCGGCCGGCCAGGAGACCGGCGAGGACCGGGACCAGGAAGACGAGGAGCGACAGTGCCGTGGGCCCGGCGTTCTCCGGCACCGCGGCCAGCAGCGGCACCGCCGGCAGGTCGGCCGCGGTGGACCCGAGCGGCGAGAACGTCGCCGGCCCGGCCTCGAAGCCGACGCCGGTGACGTAGCCGACCGCCGCGACCACGGCGTTCGGCACGTAGGCCAGCCCCACCACCGCGAGGCCCAGGCCGTCGGCCCAGGTCGGCGCGGCGATCGCGGAGATCCCGACGGCCGAGCCGAAGTGCAGCAGCAGCCCGGCGCAGAGCACCACCGCCCCGCCGCCGACCAGGGCCGCGGCGGCCACCGCGCCGGCCCGGACCGCGCGGCGCACCCACGCCGGGGCGACCAGCAGCCACCAGTTCCGCCAGCCGGACGGCCGCGCGAGCGTGCCGACGAAGACGGCGACCAGGGCGAGCAGCGGCGCCGTCCACACGGCTGAGGCCGGGATCGCCTCCGCCGGTCCGAACCCGCGGACGGCCGCGGCGGCGACGAGGCCGTAGACGACCGCGGTCGTGAGAATGGCCAGGGTTTCCTGGTACCGGCCCTCCGGCTGGAACCGCCCGCGCTGCGCGGTGACGGCCAGCAGCGCGACGAGCAGCGCGGTGCAGAGCAGCGGACTCAGCGTCAGCGGGATCCCGGCCACCCACACCGGCATCAGGTTCGCCGCCGCGAACGCGGCCACGCCGGCCCGCAGCGCCTCGGCCGCCTCGGTGCCGGACGCCGGCGTCAACGCCCAGATGAGGATGGCGAGCCCGGAGAGCGCCAGCAGCCCGGCGACGGCCACCGCCAGCCCGCGCAGGGCTGCCGCGCCGACCACCATGCCGATCGGGGTGACCGGCACGCCGGCGACCGTCAGCGCCTGTTGATCGGGCGGCCGCGGCGCGGGCGCGGTCTGGCGGATCACCCGGCCACTGTCACACGGCCGCCTCGGCCAGCGGGGGAAGGCACGCCGCGCCCGGGCGATGCGCGCGGGTGCCCCGCGGTCGCAGGTGCGCGCGCGGTCGCGCGAGGTGCCGTCTCCATGATCGACGATCGGCGCGGCGACCGGCACCGCACGTGGGACTCGGGTGCATGCGCCGGCGGCGATGTCACGCCACCCGGCCGTCGGCGCCCCGACGGGGCGGACGCCGGGCTCAGCCGATGGCGGCGCGGAGCAGCCGGGCGGTCTCCGACGGGGTCTTGCCGACCTTCACGCCGACGGCCTCGAGGGCGTCCTTCTTCGCCTGGGCGGTGCCCGAGGAACCGGAGACGATGGCGCCGGCGTGGCCCATGGTCTTGCCCTCCGGCGCGGTGAACCCGGCGACGTAGCCGACCACCGGCTTGCTGACGTTGTCGGCGATGAACGCGGCGGCGCGTTCCTCGGCGTCGCCGCCGATCTCGCCGATCATCACGATGGCCTCGGTCTCCGGGTCGGCCTCGAACGCCTCGAGCGCGTCGATGTGAGTGGTGCCGATGATCGGGTCGCCGCCGATGCCGATGGCCGTGGAGAATCCGAGATCCCGCAGCTCGTACATCATCTGGTACGTCAGGGTGCCGGACTTCGAGACCAGGCCCACCGCGCCGGGGCCGGTGATGTCGGCCGGGATGATGCCGGCGTTGGCCTTGCCGGGCGAGATGATGCCGGGGCAGTTCGGACCGATGATGCGGGTCTTGTTCCCGCGCTTGGCGTTCTCGGCGACGGCGTGCGCCCAGGCGACGGCGGAGTCGTGCACCGGCACGCCCTCGGTGATCACGACGGCCAGCCCGATGCCGGCGTCGACCGCCTCGATGATCGCGTCCTTGGTGAAGGCGG
Organism: uncultured Actinomycetota bacterium; assembly: GCA_963844455.1. Classification (GTDB taxonomy): domain Bacteria; phylum Actinomycetota; class Actinomycetes; order Mycobacteriales; family Nakamurellaceae; genus Nakamurella. The sequence continues at coordinate 150,468 of CAWJOH010000020.1, read as the reverse complement.
GCGGGACGAACAGCACCGACACGTTGGCCCCTGTCCTGTCCATGGCCTCCGCGACCGTGCCGAACACCGGCTGGTCACCCTGGTCGAAGGCGACCGTGCTGCCGGCCTTGCGGGCGTTCACCCCGCCGACGATCGCGGTGCCCGCGGCCAGCATGCGCCGGGTGTGCTTGGTGCCCTCCGAGCCCGTCATGCCCTGCACGATCACGCGGGAGTTGTCGTCGAGGAAGATCGCCATCGGTCAGGCCCCCGTCTTCTCGGCCGCGAGTGCCGCCAGTTCTGCCGCCTTGTCGGCGCCCTCGTCCATCGTCTGCGCCTGCGTCACCAGCGGGTGGGCGGCCTCGTCCAGGATCCGCCTGCCCTCCTCGACGTTGTTGCCGTCGAGCCGGACCACCAGGGGCTTGCTCGCCTCGTCGCCGAGCAGCTGCAGCGCCCCGACGATCCCGTTCGCCACCGCGTCGCACGCGGTGATCCCGCCGAACACGTTCACGAACACGGCCCTGACGTCGGGGTCGGTCAGGATGATGTCCAGCCCGTTGGCCATCACCTCCGCGCTGGCGCCGCCGCCGATGTCCAGGAAGTTCGCCGGCGTCACCCCGCCGTGCGACTCCCCCGCGTACGCGACGACGTCCAGGGTGGACATGACCAGGCCGGCGCCGTTGCCGATCACCCCGACCTCACCGTCCAGCTTGACGTAGTTGAGGCCCTTCTCCTTCGCGCGCACCTCGAGGGGGTTCTCCGCCGCGATGTCGGCGAGCGCGGCGTGTCCGGGATGCCGGAAGTCCGCGTTCTCGTCGAGGGAGACCTTGCCGTCCAGCGCCAGCACCTGGCCGTCCCGGGTCTTCACCAGCGGGTTGACCTCGACGAGCGTCGCGTCCTCGGCGACGAACGTCTCCCACAGGTGCACCAGCACGTCGATGACCTGGTCCCGCACGTCGGCGGGAAACTTGCCGGCGTCGGCGATCTCGGCCGCCTTCGCGGCGTCCACCCCGTCCAGGGCGCTCACCGGGATCCTGGCCAGGTCGTCCGGGCGCTCCACCGCCAGCTGCTCGATGTCCATCCCGCCCTCCTTGGTGGCCATCGCCAGGAAGGTGCGGTTCGTGCGATCCAGCAGATAGGAGACGTAGTACTCCTCCGCGATGTCGTTCGCCGGCGTGATCAGCACCTGCCGGGTGACGTGGCCCTTGATGTCCAGCCCGAGGATGTTCCCGGCGTGGGTCCGCACGTCCTCCACGGTCGCGGCGAACTTCACGCCGCCCGCCTTGCCGCGGCCGCCGATCTTCACCTGCGACTTGACCATGACCGGCGTGCCCAGCCGCTCCGCGGCATCGACCGCGTCCTCGACCGACGTGACCACGACGCCGGCCGGGGCCGGCACGCCGTGCTCCGCGAACAGCTCCTTGGCCTGGTACTCGTACAGATCCACGCTGAACTCCCTCGCCAGGGCTCGGTCGATGGGCACGGGGCCCCACGGTGCCGCACGGTGCGGCGCCCATCGGGCGCCCGGCGGACCGCCCCGCCACCCTAGCGGGCGGCCGCCGGGCTCACCGACCGGCGGAAGCGGTCGACCGTCGACCCGCCGGAACCGGCCGCGACGCCGGGCCCCGGGTCGTCCACCCGGCCCCTGCGACCCGTCGCACGCAGGTGCCGGCGCGCCTACCGTGGAAGGTCAAGACGTGGCCGGCCGCGGACCGCTCAGGGACTGATCATGAAGATTCGACGGGTACGCCAGGACTTCGATCACCTCACCAGCTGGGTGCTGCTGCTCGTCGCGGCGGCGACCATCGTGACCGGGTTCGTCGTGCACCTCTGGGACCTGCACGGGTTCACCTGGCACACCTACTTCGGGTACGCGATGACGGTCGCCGTGCTCGTGCACGTGTGCCTCAATTTCCGACAGCTGACGGCGTACGCCGGGTTCCGCCTCAGGCAGGGCTGGCGCGCCGTCACCCGCACCCCCCGGCCGCCCCGGCAGCGGCCGCGCGCCGCCCCCGAGCCGCGCACCGCCGGCGCCACCGCCCGCGCCGTGCTGCTGTCCCGGCGCGGGCTGGTCGGCCTCGCGCTCGGCGGTGCGGGCGGCTATCTGATCGGCCAGAGCCTGCGGGCGACCCCGCAGCTGGCGGCGGGCAGCGACCTCGGGCTGGTCTACCACCGCTGGTCGTCCGACCCCGGCGTGGTGGACGCGGTGGGCGCGCTGACCAGCCTCGGCCGGCAGCCCCCGCTCTACAAGACGTACGGGGACACCGTGCCCGCCGCGCTCTCCCGGCCGTCCTTCGCCGGCGGACTCAGCACCGAGCAGGCGATCACCCGGCGGCAGTCGATTCGCGCCTACTCCGCCGAGCCGATGACGGAACCGGAGCTCTCGCGGGTGCTCGCGCTGACCGGCGGGCTCAACAGGGACGGCCGCCGCACCCACCCGTCGTCCGGTGCGCTGTACCCGATCGAGACCTATGCGGTGGTGCACAACGTCGCCGGCGTGCCGCCGGGCGTCTACCACTACGGAGTGGAACACCATGTGCTGCATCAGGTACGGGCCGGGGACTTCCGGGAGTACGTGGTCGAGCACGGGCTCGAGCAGACGTTCCTCGGCGAGTGCGGCGTGGTGATCTACCTGACGATGATCTTCCAGCGGATGCGCTTCAAGTACGGCGAGCGGAGCTACCGGTACGGCCTGGTGGAGGCGGGCCACCTCGGCCAGAACCTGTATCTCGCGGCCACCTCCCTCGGCCTCGGCGCCTGCGCCGTGGGCGCGTACGACGATGCCGGCATCAACCAGCTGCTGATGATCGACGGCAGCGAGGAGGTGTCCGTCTATCTGCTGAGCCTGGGCCGCGTCTGACCGGCGGAGCCCGGCGGAGTTCGGCGGGAGGATGCGGCCGGGTTGCCGCTGGTCACACGGTGCCACCTCGTGGATGACACCCGTGCCGGATGCTGTCAGGCTTTCTAACTAGCATCCGAAACGATCCTGGAGCCCGGACCGTGCCCACCACCGGCATCCACGAGCGGCGGATCGCCACGGCCTGACCGTGGCCTTCGGGGTGTCGATCGTGATGCTGCTCGTCGCGGCCGTGGTCTCCGCGCTCCGCGGCAAGAGGTTCGTGCACGAGACGCACGCCGAGCCCGTCGCGGCCGCGGCGCTGGGCGACACGGCCGCTGTGGAACCGCCACCGGGCACCGGGGTCGCGTTCCGCGCTGACGGTTCGGCGGACGCCGGCGGGGGGCAACGGAACGCCGGTTTCCGTGATCGCCTCAGCGCGCGCGGCGGGTCGCCACCTCGGCGCGCAGCCAGTCCACGATCTCGGTCGTCGGCGCCCCCGGCGTGAAGATCCCGTGCACGCCGATCGTCGCCAGCTCGGCGATGTCCTCGGGCGGGATGATCCCGCCGCCGAAGACGATGATGTCCGACGCATCGGACTCGCCGAGCAGGTCGACGAGCCGCCGGAACAGCGTCATGTGCGCCCCGGACAGCACCGAGAGCCCGACCGCGTCCGCGTCCTCGGCCACCGCGGCGGCGGCGATCTGTTCCGGCGTCTGGTGCAGCCCGGTGTAGATCACCTCCATGCCGGCGTCGCGCAGCGCCCGGGCGACGACCTTGATCCCGCGGTCGTGACCGTCCAGACCCGGCTTCGCGACGACGACCCGGATCGGTCGGCTGGGCTCGCTCACGTCCTGCCTGCCTTCCTGCCGCGATCGGCGGGCCGTCGCACGGTGGCAGCGGCCGCCGAGCCCGGCCCGCGGCCCGCGGGGCCCGACGGCGCCGTGCCGGAGGTCCAGCCGGACCGCCAGCTCGCGGCGTCGACCGTCCGCAGCCGGGCGGCCAGCATCGCGAATGCCGGGGCGGCGAGCAACAGGAGCGCGACCAGCGCCCAGACGGCCCACGTGCCCGCGCCGCGCTCGAATCCAGGTCGGCGGGTGAGCGCATCCGACAGCAGGAGCGGCTGCACGGCCACCGCCGCCGCGGCCACCGGCAGGGCCGCGGCGACCATCGGGTGGCGGGTGCCGGCCGCCGCCCACACCGCGCCGACGACGGCCACGCCGACCGCCCAGACCCCCCAGGTCTCGAGCCCGTAGCCGCCCCAGAGACTGACGGTCGCCAGCTCGCCGGCGGCCCCCGCGATCGGGAGCGACAGCGCCACCACCGTCACCGCGGTCAGCCCGCCGGCGATCCACAGCCGCGGCGTGCGGGACGCGGCGACCGAGTCGTCGACGGCGATCTGCAGCGAGGCTTCGGCATCTCGCCGGCTGCTGACGACGGCGAGGACCGCGGCCACCACGGCAAGCAACGCCGCGAGACCGCCGAGCCACAGGCCGGAGCCCGCGGTCCAGCTGTGCACGGGGAAGTCGTCCGGCAGCTCGACGGTCAGCGTGTACTGCTCGCTGCTGACGATGATCGACCGCGCGGCCACCGCCTGGACGAGCGCGTAGACCGGGCCGGCCCAGACCACCGCCGTCGCCGCGCGGCCGGCCCGGCTGACCGGCGGGACGAGCGTCAACAGCCCGGCCGCCAGCAGCGGAAGCGCCGCGGGGGCGAACGGCCACCGGCCTTGCTCGAGACCGTCCGCCACCGCGCCCTGCGGGGACACGCCGTCGATGAGCATCAGCGGCAGCCGGGACGCCGCGAAGGACAGCGCCGCGGCGGCGAGCGCGAGCACGGCGGCGGCGACGGCGAGCGGCGCACCCGACCGCACCGCCGGCGCATCCGCGTCCGACGACTCCTCCGGCGGCCGGCGGGCGAGCAGCCCGGACAGGCCGAGCACCAGCGCGCCGGCCAGCCCCCACCACACGGAGGCGGACAGCGAGGCGGGTACCCCGCTCAGCACCGCCACCGCCGCGGTCAGCGACGGCACCGCCGCGGCCACCGCCGTGCCCGCCAGCAGGGCGATGGCCGTCGGTCTCGGCAGCGCGGCCGCGACGACCACCGTCACGCCGGCGATCAGCGGCGTCGCGGCGGCCGCCAGCACGCCGGTCAGGCTGGTGCCCAGCGGCAGGATCCGCAGACCCAGGTACCCGCCGGTGTAGGGGATCTCGAGCGCGCTCAGCATCAGCATGATGCCGCCCAGGAACCCGACGGAGATCATCGGCAGGTTCAGGTTGGTGCGCGGCGGGGCCGAGTTGGTCAGCGCCTCGACGGTGCCGGCGCCGTCGTCGGTGCCGGCGGCGGTGCCGGTGCCGGAACCGCCGATGCGCCCGTCGGGGGCGCCGGCCGCCTCGAGGGCACGGTCGGGGCCGGATGCTGTCACCGCGCCCGCCGACGCCGGCGGCGGGAGCAGCTCGTCGCCGATCCGGCCGCTCAGGCCGAGGGCGCCGACGAGCCGGCCGATCGCGACGAGCCCGACGACGACCGCCAGCACGTCGGCGGCGATGAGCACCCATCCCCCGGCGCCCACGGCGAACGGCCGCGCGGTGTCGGTGGTCTCGTAGAACAGCTCGGGCCGGGTGAGGCCGTCCGGCTCGGCGAGCAGGGAGAGGTCCGCGAGCAGCCGCACCGCGGCCATCACGCCGCCGCCCGCGGTCGCGGCCAGCCCCAGCGCCGGCCCGCGCAGCGCGAGGAGAACGGCCAGCAGTCCGGGCAGCACCGCGACCCACGCCGCCGCCGTGGCGATCTGGAGGCGGGACCCGTCGGCCGTGCCTGCCACCCCGGCCAGCGGCGCGACCGCTGCGGCCACCCCCGCGAGCAGCAGCAGCGCGGCGAGCGTCAGCGCGGCGTTCCGCGTCGCGGGGTTCTCGTCCTGGTTCCCGGTCGCAGTGTCGACGGCACTGTCGACGGCACTGTCGGCACCGGGGCCCGCGCTGTCGGCCTGCACGCATCCGACCGTAGCAATCTCCGGAGCAATCTCCGGCCGGATCGATCCGCGCCCGCCACGGGTCCGGCCCGCGGTCGGTGTCCGTTCTCGTCCGGCGATTCGTTCCGCGGATCCACCGGCCCGGACGTCGCAGGTTCCCGCCGCGGCGCGCACCGCCGGCGGATCGCGCCGGGCCGAGCACCCGACCGCCGCGCAACGCCTCGAACGGCCACCGGGTGACCCGGCGTCGGCGATGATCGGGGGGTGATCCAGGGCCTCGCGATCGCCGTGCTGAGCGCGGGGCTGCTCCTCGGCGCCTGGACGGGCGTCCAGGCGCTGCGGCGGCGCGCCACCACGGAGGCCCAGATGGTCGGGGCGATCGTCCTGGAGGCCGCCGCCCTGGTGCAGTCCGGCATCGCGATCGTCCGGCTGGTGCGCGGCGAATCGGTGGACGAGCCGGTCACGTTCGTCGCCTACGCGGTCGGCATCCTGCTCCCGGTGCCGCTGGGCTTCTACCTCGCCCGCGAGGAGCGCACCCGGTGGGGATCGGCGTCGCTGTGCTTCACTGCGGTGGTGGTGGCCGTGATGACCCTGCGCCTGATGCAGCTCTGGAACGCCGGCCGTGGCTGACCGACCGGTCGACCCGGTCGATGCGGTCGACCCCCGGGCGGCGCGCACGTCGCCGCCCGACAGCGCCGCGAAGCCGGAGAGGACCGGGCCGCCCGGCGATGCAGCGCCGGCGGACGCCCTGCCCGCCGGCGACGCCGACCCGGACGCGCCACCCACGGGACCGCGCCGCGTGCTGATCGCGCTGTACCTGATCTTCGCGCTGGCCGCGACCGCGCGCGGCATCGTGCAGATCGCCACGAAGCTCGACGAGGCCCCGCTCGCCTACCTGCTCTCGCTGTTCTCCGGCGTCGTCTACATCGCCGCCGCCGTCGGCCTGGTCACCGATCGCCGGTGGTCGCGCCCGCTGGCGTGGGCCGCGGTCGGCACGGAGATGGTCGGCGTGGTCGTCATCGGCGTCGCCTCGATCATCGACTCGGCGGCCTTCCCGCACGACACGGTCTGGTCCCGGTTCGGCAGCGGCTACGGCTACGTACCCGTGCTGCTGCCGGTGCTGGGGTTGCTCTGGCTCTGGCACACCCGGCCCGGCCGGCCGCGTGACCCCGAGCCGGACGCATTCGACGCGCCGGGCGCCGGGCCGGCGGGCACCGAGCCCGGTCGTCCGCCGATCGACGCCTCCGGCACCCCGATCCGCCCGGCCTCCCCGGACCGCTGACGACTCGGCCCGGCGCCCGCGGCGGTCGCCGGTTCAGCGCTTCGGCCAGGTCCAGGACGGCTCGTCGAGGATGTGCTGGCCCTCGACGACGGTCCGGCCGCGCTCCTTGACCAGGCGCACCACCCGGGCGGGTGGGCCGGCGCCGGTCCGGTCGCGCAGCGCGTCGACGAGCGACGGCGAGTGCGAGACGACGACCACCTGGCAGCGGGTCGCCGCGGCCGCGATCAGCTCGCCCAGCGGGGCGAGCAGGTCGTGGTGCAGGCTGGTCTCCGGCTCGTTGAGCACCAGCAGCTCCGGCGGCCGCGGGGTGAGCAGCGCCGCCACCCACAGCAGGTAGCGGACCGTGCCGTCGGACAGCTCGGCGCTCCGCAGCGGCCGCAGCATGCCGTGCTGCCGCATCGTGACCTCGAAACGCCCCGCCAGTACGTCGATCTCGAGGCTGCTGCCGGGAAAGGCGCGCTCCACGGCCGCGTCCAGAGCGGGCCGGTCGCCGATCTCGGCGATCGTCTGCAGGGCCGCCGCGAGGTCGGCGCCGTCCGACGCGAGCACCGGCGTGCGGGTGCCGACCTGCGCGACGCGCGCGGGCGCGCCGGCGTCCGTGCGCACCTGGTCGTAGAACCGCCAGGAGCGCAACGCCTCCCGGACCATCAGCAGCTCGGGCGCCTGCCGCGGGTCGGCCAGCGCGGACAGCATGCTGTCGTACGTGCGCAGCCGGTCCGTGGCGATCGACCAGGTGCCCGCCGGGTCGCGCAGCTTCACCAGCCGGTTGTGCCGGTCGCCCAGCACCGCGGACGGATGCGGCCGCGGGCCCGCCCACACCCATTCCCGCTTGATCACGGGGTCGAGCCCGAACGCCGCACCCGCCTCCGACGGTGTCGGCAGGCCGAGGTCGATGGCGTAGCCGAGCTCGTCACCCGCGTAGCCGAGGCGCAGCGATGCCGGGGCGCGGTGCACCGTGCCCTGGACGGGGCGGTCGTCACCACCCCTGCGCGGCCGTGAGCCACCCTCGGGGCCGGCCCACATCGTCGACGGCAGCCCGCCCTCCCTGGCCAGCGCGGCGACGGCACCGTCCCGGGCGGCGTCGGCCAGCAGCCGCAGCGACCGGTACAGGCTGGACTTGCCGCTGCCGTTCGCGCCGGTGATCACGGTCAGGGTGCTCAGCGGCAGCACCAGCCGCTGCAGCGACCGATAGTTCTCCACGGCGACGGTCCGGATCATCGCGGCCCACGCTAGCGAGCGGCCCCGACGCGCGGCGTCCGGTCGGCTCAGCCGGTGTCGAGGTCGGGCAGGGTGCCGCCGTCGACGAGGCACTCGGCCAGCACGGCGAGCCGGATGTTGCGCTGCTGGGAGATCCGGCGCAGCAGGTCGAACGCGGCGCGCGGGGTCAGGCCGTACCGGTACATCAGGATGCCTTGCGCCTGCCCGATGAGAGTCCTCGTCGAGATGGCTCTCTCCAGGTTCAGGCGCGTGGTGTGCGCGGACAGCAGGACCGAGGCGTGGGCCGCGACGACCTTCGCGTTGCCGGCGACGACCGCATCCACCTCGACCGGGACGGCGCTGTACAGGTCCAGGGTGCCGATCGTGACGTCCGTGAACAGCCGGACGCTCAGCGCCGCCTCGACCCCGGCGGCCGCGGCGACTGCCGACCAGCGCGGCCAGCGCCGCCCGTCGGCGAGATCGGTTCCGACGTGGCTCGCCCCCGTCGCCACGGCATCGATCGCCGGACCCTCGCCGAGATCGTGCTGGGCGGCGCTGCACGTCAGCGCCCGCCCGCCGGCGTGGGCGACGGTGCGCGGCGTCCCGCGCCTGTCCACGGCCGTGATGCCCCCCGACTCCCATGGGCCGACGCGGACGGCGAGGTCGACGAGCGTCCGCAGGCCGGCCTCGGGCGGTTTGGACGCGGCGGATCGGAGGGTTTCCGCCAGCGTCGCCGCCGCCAGCGGCCGGCGCCCTGCTCCCCGGCGGTCCGGCCGCGCGCAGAGCGACTGCCGTGCCGCGAGGTCGGCATCGGCTCGCGCGCCGCCGATCACCATGGTGTCCATCCGGGATGCCTCGACCGCCCCGCGCCGTCAGGGCTCGCGCAGACATGGGTCGGCGACCGCCGCGCGAGCGCACCCGCGCTGCCACGCCTGCGACGACCGGGCACGAGGTGCCTCCTGACGGTGATCATTCGCCGCCCAGGGCGCCGGGCGGTTCGGGATGGCCGTTGGCCGATTCGCTCCGGCCATGTCTCGACCCAAGCACCCGAATGGAGGGTTTGGCACACCCCTAGGGAGGGGATTCGATGGGGCATGGAATCCCCAGCAGGCGCCGGTCCCATCACGATCGCCCTGGTCGACGACTACGACGTCGTCGTGCTCGGCATCGCGCGCATGCTGGAGCGCTACTCGGACCGGGTGATCGTCGCCGAGATGGACACCAACGAGCCGGTGAGCGATCCCGTCGACATCGTCCTGTACGACACCTTCGCCCAGGCGGAGATCGACGGGGGCGACATCTCCGTGCTGATCGGGCACGCGCGGGCGAGGCGGGTCGTCGTCTACACCTGGAGCTTCCAGCCGTACCTGATCGAATCGGCACGCCGCCAGGGCATCGACGGCTACCTGTCGAAGACGCTGAGTGGGCGCGACCTGGTCGCCGCCCTGGAGCGGGTGCATGCCGGCGAGATGGTGGTGAGCGAACCGCCCAGCCGGTCCAGGAGCGCCGCCACGCTCGACTGGCCCGGCCGAACCGAGGGCCTGACGGATCGCGAGTCCGAGATCCTCGCGCTGATCACCCAGGGCCGCAGCAACGCCGACGTCGCGGCACTGACCTACCTGAGCGTCAACACGGTGAAGTCGTACATCCGGGCGGTCTACCGCAAGATCGGCGTCGGCAGCCGCACGCAGGCGGTGCTGTGGGGAGTCGGCCACGGGTTCACCCCGGACCAGCACCGCATCGACTCCTGGCGGGCCTGACCCGCTACAGCTTCGTCATCGGCACGCCGCCGATGAGCATCAGCCGGACCTTGCCGGACGCGCCGAAGTCGATCGTCGCCGTCGCCCGCTGGCCGATCCCGTCGACCGCGACCACCTTGCCGAGGCCGTACTTGTCGTGCGAGACCCGGTCCCCCACCGTGAGTTCCAGCACGGGACCCGCACCGATCGGCCGTCGGCCGCCCGACCTGGACGCCATCGACGAGCCGAACCGGCCGGCCGTCACCGGCGCCGAACGCCGGGTCCAGTCGCCACTTCCGCCCGCGGCACCCCCGCGACCGCCGAAGCGTGAGCCGAAACCCCTTCGGCCGTAGGTGAGCTCGTTCTCGAACGAGCTGTCGCCGATGTACCCGCCGGAGCGCGCCTCCTCGGCGGTCCGGCGCCACTGCAGCAGCTCCGTCGGGATGTCGTCGATGAACCGGGACGGCGGGTTCGCGCTCGGCTGCCCCCAGGCCGAGCGCATGACGGCGCGCGACACGTACAGCCGCTTGCGCGCGCGCGTGATGCCGACGTAGGCCAGCCGCCGCTCCTCCGCCAGCTGGTCGTCGTCCCCGAGCGAGCGCATGTGCGGGAAGATCCCGTCCTCCCAGCCGGTCAGGAACACCACCGGGAACTCGAGACCCTTTGCGGTGTGCAGCGTCATCATGGTGACGACGCCCTCGGTCGAGTCCGGCACCGCGTCCGCGTCGGCGACCAGCGACAGCTGCTCGATCACCGCGACCAGCAGATCCGCGGCGTCCGGCGGGACATCGTTGTCGTCCTCGAACTCGATCTGCTCGAGGTCCTGCTCCGCATCGTCGGCATGCTGGGCGGCGTCGGCCGGAGCTGCGCCGCTCTCACCCGCGCCGGCGGGCGCCGCTCCCTCCGCGGGCTCCTGGGTGATCGGCTGGACCCCGCCGCCGGCCAGCAGATTCTCGGTGGTCTCGCGGAGCACCGAGACCAGCTGGTCGAGGTTCTCCAGCCGGGACGCGTCCTGCGGGTCCTCGGACGCCTCGAGCTCGGCCCGATACCCGGTGCGCTCCAGCACCGCCGTGAGCAGGTCGGCCGGCTCGAGGCCGAAGCCGACCTCGGTGCGCAGGCCGGACAGCAGGTCCGCGAAGGAGCCCAGCGAGTTGGCGGAACGCGATGCCAGGTCTGTGATCTCGCCGACGCGGAGCAGCGCGTCGCCGAATCCGATCCGCTCCCGGTCGGCGAAGGATGCGACGGCGGCCTCCGCCCGGTCGCCGATCCCGCGCCGCGGGGTGTTCAGGATGCGCCGGAGGTTGACCTCGTCGTCCGGGTTGGCGATCGCCCGCAGGTAGGCCAGGGCGTCCTTGACCTCCTTGCGCTCGTAGAACCGCACGCCGCCGACGATCCGGTACGGCATGCCGGTCCGGACGAACACGTCCTCGAGGGCGCGGGACGCCGCGTTCGTCCGGTAGAAGACCGCGACGTCGCCGTACGTCGCGTCGCCGGCATCCATCAGCGCGTCGATCTCGCGCCCGACGAACTGCGCCTCGTCGTGCTCGTTGTCCCCGACGTAGCCGATGATCGGCACGCCGTTGCCCTCGGCCGTCCACAGGTTCTTCGCCCGCCGGTGCGGGTCGCGGGCGATCACCGAGTTCGCGGCGTTCAGGATGTTCTGCGTGGAGCGGTAGTTCTGCTCCAGCAGGATGGTCCGCGCGTTCGGATAATCGCGCTCGAACTCCACGATGTTGCGGATGGTCGCGCCGCGGAACGCGTAGATCGACTGGTCGGCGTCGCCGACGACCACCAGCTCGGCCGGCGGCACGTCGGATGCGGCCGCCCGCACCAGCTCTCCGTCGGCGGTGCGCACCTCGCGGGTGTCCTTCGAGCCGCCGACCAGCTCGCGGACCAGCATGTACTGGGCGTGGTTCGTGTCCTGGTACTCGTCGACCAGGACGTGCCGGAACCGCCGCCGGTAGTGCTCGGCGACCGCCGGGTAGGTCTGCAGCAGCGCGACCGTCTGCATGATCAGGTCGTCGAAGTCGAACGCCGCTGCCTGCTTCAGCCGCGCCTGGTAGCCGTCGTAGACCTGCGCGACGAGCTTCTCCTGGTCGTTGCCCGCCCGCTCCGCGGCGGTCTCCGCGTCGATCAGCTCGTTCTTCAGATTGGAGATCGCGGCCGCGAGGGAGCGCGCCGGGTAGCGCTTCGGGTCCAGGTGCATGCCGGAGACGACCATCTGGGTCAGCCGCTGGGAGTCGGCCTGGTCGTAGATGGTGAAGGTGGTCTTCATGCCGAGCTGGGCGGCCTCGGCCCGCAGGATCCGCACGCACATCGAGTGGAACGTCGACACCCACATCCAGCCGGACCGCCGGCCCACGAGATCCGCGACGCGGTCCTTCATCTCGCGAGCGGCCTTGTTGGTGAAGGTGATCGCCAGGATCTCCCCCGGCTCGGCGGACCCGGTCGCCAGCAGGTGGGCGATCCGCCGGGTCAGCACCCGGGTCTTTCCCGAGCCCGCGCCCGCCACCACGAGGAGAGGCGTCCCCCGGTGCTCGACGGCGGCGCGCTGCGGGCCGTTGAGCCCCTCGAGCAGCTTCTCCGCCCGGTCCTCCTCGGCCCCTCGACGCGCGGCCGGCTGTCGCGGATCGGACCCCCGCTGGCCGGGCCGGGGCTCGGCGCGGTCCGGCGCGGTCGCGATCGGGGGAAGGTCGAACAGGCTGGTCATCTCGCGGCCAACGCTACCCGGCACGGCGGACAGGTTCGGACCGCCGCGCAGCGCCGATCGTGGTCCGTCGACGCTCGTCGTCGAACCGTTCCGCCGCGGACCGACGCGGTTCCGGCGACCCGCCGATCGCGACGAACGCCGCCCGGTCCGCCCGGAGCAGCGCGGCCACCCGATCCGCCGATGCGCTCCGGCGCGGCGGTGTGGTCTACTGGCGGCGTGTCAGCCGCCCCGATGCCGTGCCGCGCCCCGCGGCCGGAGTTTTTCTATGGGTACCGGATCCCGGTGCCCGTCGACGGCTGAAGCCACCGCCCCGACGACGCCCCGAGGTCCAACCGGCCCGGGGCGTTTCTCGACTCTCGGACCGGTCGGGCCGGGCAGAATGAGGACCGCACCATGACCAGCACCCTGTCCGGCGCACGGGCCAGTTCCGCGCGCGGCACATCCAGCACCCCGGCGGAGCCGACCATCGAACCCGACAGCCAGACACCCGCCGCCGCGCCGGCGTCGACCGATCCGGCGGCCGTCGACCCGGCCGTGGATGCAGGCGCCGTCGACTCCGCCGAGGCCGCCGACGCCGGGACCGTCGACCGCATCGACACCGTTCCCGGGACGTCACTGCCGGAGGTTCCGGTCCCCGTCGACCAGGCCGGGATCGACGTGCTGCGGCTGGAGATCGACCGTCTCGACGCCGAGATCGTCCGGCTCATCCAGCAGCGCACCGCCTTCTCGCACGCCATCGGGAGGGCCCGCCAGCACCTGGGCGGCCCCCGCATCGTCTACAGCCGCGAGATGGCGATCCTGGAGCGCTTCCGCGCGCTCGGCCCGGCCGGCACCGACCTGGGCATGCTGCTGCTGGCGATGGGCCGCGGCCGGTTGGGCCGGAAATAGTCGAACAGGCGCCGGTCGGTCGGTCGATCCGCTGCCGGGCACGCCGCCGGGCGCGGCCGCGCCGGCCCGAGCGTGCCGATCCCCGGGGACCTCAGACGAGCCGGCGGTCCGACGCCCAGCGGGAGAGCTCGTAGCGGTTCGACATCTGCGTCTTGCGCAGCACGCTCGACACGTGGGTCTCGACCGTCTTGATCGAGATGAACAGCTGCGCGGCGATCTCCTTGTAGGCGTAGCCGCGGGCGAGCAGCTTCAGCACCTCGCGCTCGCGCGGCGACAGCATGTCCAGCTCGGGGTCGGACACCGGCGCCGCCCCGGGACGGTCGGAGAAGGCGTCCAGCACGAAGCCGGCCAGTCGCGGCGAGAACACGGCGTCGCCGGCGGCCACCCTGACCACGGCGTCGGCCAGCTCGCGGCCGGAGATCGTCTTGGTGACGTAACCCCGCGCGCCCGCCCGGATGACCGCGATGACGTCCTCCGCGGCGTCGGACACCGACAGCGCGAGGAAGACCACGTTCGGGAACGTCCCGTGCACCTGCTCGAGCACGGCGCGACCGCCGCCGTCGGGCATGTGCACGTCCAGCAGCACGACGTCGGGCGGCTCGGACGCGATGCGGACCACGGCCTCGCCGACGGATCCCGCCTCGCCGACCACCTCGATGCGCTCGTCGTCGAGCCCGGCCAGCTCGGCCTTCACGCCGGTGCGGAAGAGGGCGTGGTCGTCGACGAGGAAGACCTTGACGGGAGTACTCGCGGGTTCGGTCACGACGGCACCCCTCTCAACTGGACATGCGACCGACGCTACCGCCCGCGCCGCCCGCCGGCTGCGGCTCGCGGGGGTCGGCTTCGGGCGCGAGATCGGCGGTCGCGCGTGCCGTTACCGGCGCCGGTGGTGTCCGGAGCGGTGGTGTCGCGCGCCGCGCCGATCGCAGCAGCGTCGGCCGGTGCGGGCGCCACCGCAGGGCCGCCGGCGGATGCCGCTTCGGCCGGGCCGCCGTCCGGTGCGTCGACGGTGACGGCGCCGGCGGCGCCGTCCGTCGCGCCCTCGGGCGCCGCGTCGGCCGCCGCGTGCACCGGCATGGTCAACTCGACCTCCGTGCCCTCGCCCGGCGTGGAGCGGATCGTCGCGGTGCCGCCGTGCCGCTCCATCCGGCCGCGGATCGACTGCGAGACGCCCCGCCGGTCGGCGCCGATCTCGGTCAGGTCGAACCCGACGCCGCGGTCCCGGACGAAAACGCTCGCGGTTCCGTCCTCGACCTCGGCGTACACCGAGACCTCCTGCACCTCAGCGTGTTTCGCCGCATTCACCATCGCCTCCCTGGCGGCCGCGACCAACGCGCCGAGGTGCTGGTCCATGGGCGCGTCGCCGACCATCACCGGCGTGACCGCGATCGCGTAGGCGTCCTCGATCTCGCCGGCCGCCTCGGCCAGCGACACCGCGAGCGTGCTGGACGGCGCGACCGGCTCGTCGCCGGCGCTGGCGTAGCCCGCCGGCCCGTACAGCCAGGTGCGCAGCTGACGCTCCTGGCTGCGGGCGAGCCGCTGCACCTCGCGGGGGTCGGCGGACTGCCGCTGGATCAGCGCGAGGGTCTGCAGCACCGAGTCGTGCAGGTGCGCGGCGATCTCCGCGCGCTCGCGTTCCTGCACCCGGCCGCGACGCTCGTCGCCCAGGTCGCGGACCAGCCGCAGCCACCACGGCACCGTGATGATCGCGACGCCGACGAGCGTGAGCAGGACGGCGATGAGCGCGGAGCGCACCGCGAGGAAGTCCAGCTGACCGAGGGCGAACACGGCGAGCCCTCCGATCACCAGGGCGCACCCGCCGACGAGCCGCCACACCGAAGCCCTGCTCGGGCCGACGATGCCGGCCGCCGTCCGGCGCCAGCGGGCACGGCGCGCGTCGTCCGCCTCGCGCCAGATGAAGGCGCCGCCGAGCGCCGCGAGCCCGAGCGGCCCGAGGACCCAGCCGAGGACGTCGCCGAAGCCGAGGGCGGTGGCGAAGATCAGCAGGGCCACGCCGACCGCAGCGATCCCGACGGCCTGCCGGACCTCGGTCCTGGACGTCGGCCGCGCCTCGGCGTCCGACTCCGACCGCTGCGGCACGAAGATCCACAGCAGCGAGTAGGCGAGCACCCCGGCGCCGGCCATCAGTGCCATCAGCAGGAAGGTCAGCCGCACCCAGACGACCGGGACCTTGAGGTGGTCGGCGACGCCGCCGGCCACGCCGCCGAGCACCGCGGTGTCGCGGCGCCGGGTCAGCTTGGGAATGCCGTCAGGGGTGAAGCGGGCGCCGGACCCGGCCGCGGGCGGCACCGGTCCGGGAGTCGGTGGTGCCGCCGGCAGCGACGGCGCGACGAGCGAGGGCGACGGGGCGACGAGCGAGGGCGACGGAGCCGGCGCGACGAGTGAGGCCGGCGCGACCGCCGAGGGCGGCGCGACGGGTGAAGCCGAGGCCACCGGCGGGGGCGGAGCAACCGGCCCGACCGGCGCGACAGCTGGACGCGGACCCGCCTGCTCGCCCGGCCGGCGGCGCCGACCGGCGCGGTCGCCGGAGCCGCCCCGGGTGCGTCCGCCTCGGCGGGCGCGGCGTGCCCGGCACGCACGCGTCCGCGCAAGCGGGAACCGTCCGGCGACTTCACCCCTCCAGGGTCACACGGGCCGGGGGCCGGGGCTATCAGGGTTCACCCTGGATCGCAGAAACCAGGGTTGTCCCCGATGGTGCCGCGAACCCGCGATGGGCACGCTGACGGACATGACGCAGACCCAGCATCAACCGCCGTCGGGGTGGGGCGCACCCGGCGGAGATCGGTGGTCCCGACGCCCACGGCGATCCACCACCGATCGCAAGATCGCCGGCGTCGCCGGCGGCCTCGGCCGCGCCATCGGCGTCGACCCGGTGCTGGTGCGAGTCGCCTTCGTCGTGTTCACGATCTTCGGAGGTTTCGGTGCGCTGCTCTATGTCCTGGGCTGGCTGCTCCTGCCGGCCGACGGTGACCAGGTGTCCGCCGCGGAGTCGCTGCTGGGGCGCGGGCGTTCGTCCGTGCCACCGGTGCTCACGGTCGGCCTGGGGATCCTCGCGCTGATCTCCGTGGCGTCGATGTTCTCCTGGGGCCTGCCGTTCTGGCCGCTGGTCATCGGCGGGGTGATCGCGATCATCGTCGCCAGCAAGCACCGCGGCGCCGCCTGCGCGAAGCGCAGCGGGCACGGCTCGTCCGGCGGCTGGGGCGCGTCGAGCGCCGGCGCTCCCGACGCGGCGAACTGGGACGAGCGCGCGCAGCGGTGGGGCGAGCATGCCGGGCGCTGGGGCCAGCAGGCCGAGGAGTGGGTGAGCCGGCAGCCGTGGTCCGGGGCGCCCGGCCCGCGGCCGGCGCGGGACGCCGAGCCGTCGTCGCCGTTCGACAGGCCGGCGTTCTGGGACGATGCCGGCGCCACCGCCCGTGCCGGTGATCCGGCCGCCGACGGCCCGCCGGCCGCGGGTGAGCGCAAGCCTCCCGAGTGGGATCCGCTGGGTGTCGCCCCGTTCGCCTGGGACCTGCCCGAGCCTGCCCCGGCGCCGGAGCCGCTGCCGGCCCAGCAGCACCGCGGCCGTAGCGCGATCGGCCGCGTGACGATGGGCCTCGCCCTGCTGGCGGGTGGCATCGCGACCGGCGGGATCTTCGCCGGCTGGTGGTCCCTGACGTGGGCCGGCGTCGCGGCCACCGCGCTGGCGGTCGTCGCGGCCGGGCTGCTTGTCGGATCGTTCCGCGGCCGCGGCCACGGGCTGATCGCACCCGGCATCTTCCTGTCGCTGGTCACCCTCGCGCTGGCCGTCACGGGCCTCGACGCCCGCGCGACCTTCGGGGAGCAGACCTGGCGCCCGATGACCCCCGCCGCCGTCCAGTCGGAGTACGTGCTGAACGGCGGCCAGGCCCTGCTCGATCTGAGCGACATCACCGTCCCGGCCGGCACGACCGTGACGACCGACGTCGAGGTCAGGGCCGGCAACGCCAGGGTCATCGTGCCCAGGGACGCGAACGTCGAGGTCACCTGCAGCGCGAACGCCGGCGACATCACCTGCCTCGGCCAGAGCCAGAGCGGTCTGCGACAGGAGCTGACGGCGAGCAACCAGGGTTCGACGGACGAGGGCACGATCGACCTGACGGTGCACGTCGGGGCGGGACAGGCGGAGGTGACCTATGGCTGAGCAGAGCTCCGGCAGCCGCGCCGATGGCAGGGAACGGCGCCCGGTGAGCGTCATCGGGATGCTGTTCGCGCTGGCCTTCTTCGCCGTGGCCTCCGTCGGATTCACCGGAGATCCGTGGTGGCTCCTCAACGAGGCGACGAAGTGGGTGGTGGCCGGCGTGATCGCGGTGGTCGGGGTCGGCCTGCTGCTGACCGCCCTGCCGAAGCGGCAGCGCAAGCCCGTCGAGTAGTTGCCACCGAGACCGGCACGAGCAGGGCCCCGCCACCGGCGGGGCCCTCGCCGTCTCCGCCCCGCGGATCGCGGCCGGCGAGTCGCGCCCGGGCTAGGGCAGCGGCGCGATCACCCCGGTGGACAGCAGACGCTCGTAGGCCGGGCCGCCCGGATGGCACCCCCGGTCGGCGGTGTCGTCCAGCATGCCCGCGAGCCAGCCGGCCGCCAGCTCCTGCGCCGCGTCCGTGTCGCGGCGGCTCGGCGTTCCGCAGGCCAGGCGCTCCAGGGCACCGACCGACGGACCGAGCAGGTCCGCGTGATTGCCGTGCGGCATCAGCACGCCGTGGAACCGTCGGCTGGTCAGCTCGCGGACCACGGCGGTGGTGCCGCTCTGGTTCGCGTTGCACGGATTCGGCGGCGCGGTGATCGCGTAGATCGGCACCGAGGTGCGGTTCAGCACCCGGAGCGACGACACGGTGTTGTCGCCGACGAACGAGGTCACCGGGTCGGCCAGCACGACACCCGCCAGCCTGGCGGCGCCGTAGCCGTCGACCAGGCTGCGCGCGACGTAGAGCGCGGCCTCGCCGCCGGCGGAATGCCCCACCAGCGCGACCCGCGCGGGCAGCGGCCGCGGCGGCAACCCGAGCTTGGCGAGTGCGGAACCGTAGCTGTCCGCGAGCGCCCCGCGCGGGTCGGCCGACCGCCCGAACAGGTCGGCGATGTTCGACAGGAATCGCGTGTTGTTCCCGAGGTTCTGCACCGTGCAGCCGAACAGGTCGGCGCTCGGCAGGGTGGTGACGAAGACGAGGAATCCGTCGGCGGCGAGCATCGTGGCGAAGTCGGCCCAGTCGCTCTTGGCCTCGGTGAACCCGTGCTGCAGCCAGATCAGGCCGCGCGGCCCGGCGGTGGGCAGGTACCAGTCGGTCGGCACGCGGTGGGTCAGGAACGCGCACCGCACGGCGGTGGCGGTGGTGACCCGGATCGGCGGGGCGGCGACGAGCCTGCGCGGCTCCACCAGCACCGCGTCCGGAATGTCGAGCGCGTCGGGCCCCAGTGCGGCCCGCGGCAGATCATCGGCGGCGATCGGCGCGCCGACGGTCAACACGCGGACACCATCGGACTCCGGCTCCCCGACTGGCTGGGCGGCATCGACGACCCCTTTCGGCGGACGGCCCGCCGCGCGTGTCGTTCATCCGCGCGTCATCCGGCCGTTATTCAGGGTCAGTACACGTGTCAACCGTCGATGTCGCAAGCGACCTCGCCGAGCGGGGCGACGATGATCGTTTCTCGGGCCGGGCCAGCGACCGCCGCGCGGCCAGCAACGCGACGACGCCGCAGAGGGTGGCAGCGGTCGCGGTGACCGCGAGCGCGGTGCCGCGAGCCTGGTCGCCCAGACCGACCAGCGGTGCGGCCACCGCCCCGAGGACGAACTGCGCGAGGCCGAACAGCGCCGACGCGGATCCGGCGATGGGCCGGTGCAGATCCATCGAGATCGCCGCCGAATGCGGAAGCGCGAGGCCGACGGCCGACACCAGAACGAACAGGGCGACGAGCACGACGACGAGCCCGGCGCCGGCGAGGACCGCGACCAGCAGCAGCAGCGCCCCGGCCAGGCCCAGCGCGACGCCCCAGCCGAGGAGCGTGAGGGACGTCGTCCGCCGCAGCAGCACCCGGCCCACCTGGGTGGCCGCCACGATGCCGAGCGCGTTCAGCGCGAAGCAGGCGCTGAACCACTGGGCGGACAGCCCGAACCCGTCCTGCAGCAGGAACGGCGAGGCCGATATGTAGCCGAACATCGCGGCGGACACCGCCGTGCCGGCCAGCACGGTCCAGCGGTAGCGGCCGTCCGCGAGCAGCGTGCGCAGGTCCCGCCGGGTGCCGGCGAACCCGCCGGCGGCGCGGCGTTCCGGTGGCAGCGACTCGCGAACGGCCAGCGCGGCGAGCACGAACAGCACCACACCGATGCCGGCGAGCACCCAGAACACCGTGCGCCAGGTGCCGACCCGCAGCACCTGGCCGCCGAGCAGGGGCGCGACGATGGGGGCCAGCCCGTTGATCGCGGCGAGGCTCGAGAAGTACGACGCGGCAACCTTCCCGGTGAAGAGGTCGGCGATCACCGCCCGGCCGATCACGATCCCGGCCGCACCGGCCGCGCCCTGCACCAGCCGCACCACGATGAGCAGCGCCATCGACGTGGTGATCGCACAGATCGCCGAGGCGACGACGAAGATCGCCACGCCGACCAGCAGCGGGCCGCGCCGGCCGAGGCGGTCCGAGAGCGGACCGGCCACCAGCTGTCCCACGCCGAGCCCGACGATGCACGCGGACAGCGTGAGCTGAGCGCTCGTCGCGGTCGAGGACAGGTCGACCGGCAGGTCGGGCAGCGCCGGCAGGTACATGTCGAGGCACAGCGGGCCGAACCCGGAGAGCGCGCCGAGCGCCACGATCAGCGCGACCCGACGCCGCTCCGGAGACGGGGACTGCTGCTGCGCAGCTGGATCCGCGCGCCCCGTCACTCCCACTCGATCGTGCCCGGCGGCTTGCTGGTGATGTCCAGCACCACCCGGTTCACCTCCGTGACCTCGCCGGTGATCCGGTTCGAGATGCGCGCCAGCAGGTCGTAGTCCAGCCGCGACCAGTCGGCCGTCATCGCGTCCTCGCTGGACACCGGGCGCAGCACGACGGGATGGCCGTACGAGCGGCCGTCCCCCTGCACCCCGACGCTGCGCACGTCGGCGAGCAGCACGACCGGGCACTGCCAGATGTCGGCGTCCACGCCGGCCGCCGACATCTCCTCCCGGACGATCAGATCCGCGGCTCGGAGCACGTCCAGCCGGTCCCGGGTGATCTCGCCGATGATCCGGATGCCGAGGCCGGGACCCGGAAAGGGGTGCCGCTGCACGATCTCTCGCGGCAGCCCGAGCTCCGCGCCGAGCAGCCGCACCTCGTCCTTGAACAGCGTGCGCAGCGGCTCGACCAGCTCGAAGGTCAGGTCGTCGGGCAGGCCGCCGACGTTGTGGTGGGACTTGATGGTGGCGGTGCCGCTGCCCCCGCCGGACTCCACCACATCGGGATACAGCGTGCCCTGCACCAGGAACCGGACCCCGCCGTTCCCGGTCGCGGCGGCCTCGGCGGCCACCTGGGCCGCCGCGCCCTCGAACACCCTGATGAACTCGCGGCCGATGATCTTCCGCTTGGTCTCCGGGTCGCTCACCCCGGCCAGCGCGCCCAGGAAGCGGTCCTCGGCGTCGACCGTCACCAGGCGGATGCCGGTGGCCGCCACGTAGTCCCGCTCCACCTGCTCGCGCTCCCCGGCGCGCAGCAGGCCGTGGTCGACGAACACGCAGGTCAGCCGGTCGCCGACGGCGCGGTGCACGATGGCTGCGGCGACGGCGGAGTCGACGCCGCCGGACAGCCCGCAGATCACCTGCGCGTCGCCGATCCGGGCGCGGATCGCCGCCACCTGCTCATCCAGGATCTCGGCCGGCGTCCAGTCGGGGGCGATGCCGGCGACCTCGTGCAGGAAGCGCCGGAGCACCTCCTGGCCGGAGTCGGTGTGCACGACCTCCGGGTGGAACTGCACTCCGGCGAGCCGCCGCGCGGTGTCCTCGAAGGCGGCGATGGGGGTGTCGGCGGTGCGGGCGGTGACCCGGAATCCGGCCGGCGCCGCGGCGACGGCGTCGCCGTGGCTCATCCACACGCCGAGCCGGTCGGGCAGCCCGTGCAGCAGGGTCGAGTTCTGGTCGGTCACGATGACCTCGGTCGCGCCGTACTCGCGGCGGCCGGTCCGGGCGACCTCGCCACCGAGGGCCGTCGCCATCGCCTGGAACCCGTAGCAGATGCCGAGCACCGGGATGTCCGTCTCGAACAGCGCCGGATCGAGGCGCGGGGCGTTCTCGGCGTACACCGAGGACGGGCCGCCGGACAGGATGACGGCCGCGGGCCGGCGCGCCGCGATCTCCTCGACAGTCGTGCTGGAGGGCACGATCTCGGAGTAGACGCTGGCCTCCCGCACCCGGCGGGCGATGAGCTGCGCGTACTGGGCACCGAAGTCCACGACCAGGACCGGATGCTCCTCGAGGTCCAGCGGCGGGGTCCCGGGGCCGACGGCGCCGACGGGCTCGGCCGGATCGGGGGCGTCGTCGGGCCGCGGCGGTCGCGGGGACTGGCCGTCGGCCGGATCTGCGGACACGGGCGCCTCTCGTGCGGGTGGGTGGCTGCGGGCGAGCGCCCCGCGGACGCCGCAGTTTACCGAGCGGCCACTTTCGCGACGGCGATCGTCGGCGCGGGCGGCGCGGCCCCCGTCAGGTCAGCGCGAGCAGGGCCAGCACGGCGGTGCCGTTGAACACCACGTGGGTGACGATGGCCGGGCCCAGTCGCTGCCGCCACAGGGTCAGCCTGGCCATCACCCAGCCCGCGAAGAACAGCCCGGGGAGCAGCACCAGGGCCGACGCCAGTGTCGGCACCTCGCCCAGATGGAGGGCGCTGAACAGCGCCGCACTGATCAGCGCGGCGTACCGCAGCCGGTACTCCGGCCGGACGAGCCGCGGACGGTCGGATCTCCGCAGCAGGGTGGCCAGCGCGGACCGCAGCGCGAGGCCGCGGAAGAAGATCTCCTCGATCACCGGGCCGACCAGCACGATCGCCAACACGTTGACCACCAGCCAGAACCCGGACCCGACGCCGGTGCCGCCGAGCTCGGGCAGGTTCGAGCCAGGGTTCTCCTGGACGGTCCTGGCGATCACCTGCGCCCAGACCCCGATCGCCAGCCGCAGGCCGATGCCGACCGCCAGCCCGATCCACAGGTCCGACCAGCGGAACCGCAGTCCCAGGTCCACGACCAGGCTGCCGACACCGTGCCGGCGGCACGCCCAGATCGCGGTGCCGAACAGCGCGATCCAGACCGGCAGCCCGCCCAGCACCAGCACGGCCGGTCCGCCCTCGTACGACGAGATCCGCAGGATCGCCGTGACGAGCAGGGTCAGCAGCAGCGTGACACCGAGCGCGACGAAGACGTCGATCAGACTCCACGGCGGCTTGCGCGGGCCGGGCGGACGGACGGTGCCGGCGACACCGCCCGGCGACGGCGCCCCGTCGGGCGGCGGTGTCCCGTCGGGCGGCGGTGTCCCGGCACGGTCGACGGCGACGACGGGGATCGGGGCGGTGATCGGATCGGCCGCACCCGGCCCGGCGGACGGGCCCGCGGCGGCTGCCGTCGCCGGATCCGGGTCCCTCGTGTCCATGGGCACACCATCGCAGTACCCGCGAGCTGGGCCCGCGGCACCTCCGAGGTCCGGCCGGGCCGGGCCCGCGATCCGCTCCTACGCTGGGCCGATGCGACGACGGACGGTCGGGTCGGGGCGCACGACGCGGTGGCGAGGGTGACGGTGCTCGTCGATCCGCCCCGCTGGCCCGCGCACGGCCGGCTGTGGGCGCACCTGGTCAGCGACGAGTCCTACGACGAGCTGCACGCCTTCGCCCGCGCGAACGGCATTCCCGAGCGCGGGTTCGATCACGACCACTACGACGTGCCGCAGGAGCGTTACGACGCGCTGATCGCGGCCGGCGCGGTGCCCGTGGACTCGCGAGAGCTGTTGCGCCGCATCGGGACGGCAGGTCTGCGGCAGCCTCGCCGGGACCGCCGCTGAACGAGCCCGACGCCGCGTCGGCGGGACACCGCGCCGTCTTCGGTCACGATGCGCCCTGGGTCGGTGGCGTGACGTCGCCCATGCCGGCGCGGCGCTGAACCTGCCCGATCAGCCGCAGCCGGCAGCGACGTGCGCCGCGAGCCAATCGGCCGTCGCCGCCACGACGTCGTCGGGCGGCACGCCGGCGAGCTCGTGGCCCGCGCCGTCGACCGTGTCCAGGGTGACATCCCCGCCCGAGCCGGTCAGCAGGGCCTGGGCGGCGACGGCGTTGCGGTAGGGCACCAGGATGTCGATCGTGCCGTGCACCAGCAGCGCGGCCGGCGGGTCCGGGACGTCCCAGTCCGCGTCCATGTCGCCGGCGATCGAGACGATCCCGCATGGCCGCTCGCCGGCCGGCCGGCTCAGCCCGACGCCGAGCGCGGTCATCGCGCCGGCCGACGTGCCGCCGACCGCCGCCCTGGCGGGATCGACGCGCAGGTCCGCGCCCGCCGGACCCCGTAGCCAGTCGAGGGCCGCCGCGCCGTCGGCGATCGCGTTCGCCACCACCTGCCGACGCTCCGGGCTGGCGGCCTGGTCGATGCCGTAGCCGCCCTCGGTGCCGAGCCGGTAGTCGATCGACGCGAGGACGAAGCCGCGCCGGGCCAGCGCCTCTCCCCAGGCCAGCTCCGACCCGCCGCCGCGGGTGCCCTGGGTGAAGCCGCCGCCGTGGATCCAGACGACGCCGACCCGGCACGCCGCCGGGTCGTCCAGCGGTTGATGGACATCGGCCTGCAGGCCGGGCGCGTACTCGACGGTGACGGTCGGCGCGGCCTCGAAGAGCTCGTCCGCGTACCGGCCGGGCCGGTCGTCGCCGCAGTCCGGCGCTGCAGGTGACCCGCTCGACGGGGCCACCGTCGAGGAGGGCGGTGCACCGCTCGGCTGAGTTCCCGCCGGCTCGACCGCCGTGGTCGCCGTCGAAGCGGGTCCACCCGCCGCCGGGCCGGATTCGGCGGCCGGCTCCGACGTGCACGAGACGACCAGCAGGGCAACGGCTGTCAGCAGGGCCACCACCGACCCGCGGTGGCCGCGCCGAGTACCCATGCCGCCATCGAACCAGCCGCCCGCCGGACCGTCCCGCCCCGGACGGAACGGATCCGCCGGCCGGCGGTGTAGGAGAGTCGGTGGAGCAGGAACAGGCACGCGGTGCGGAACCGGAGGTGACGATCAGCCAGGAGCCGTCCGACGCCGAGGTCGTGGCCAGGACACGTGCGGGCGAACGCGCCGCGTTCGCCATCTTGGTGCGCCGGTACGCGGGCGTGGCGCAGCGCACGGCCGCCGTGCTCGGGGCAGGGGCGGATCTCGACGACGTGGTGCAGGAGGCGTTCGTGAAGGCCTACCGCGCGCTGGGCGGATTCCGCGACGGGGCGCAGTTCCGACCGTGGCTGCTGCGGATCGTCGCGAACGAGACCCGGAATGCGCAGCGCGCCGGTCGGCGCCGCGCCGCCCGGGAGCAGACCGCGTACGTCGTGGCCGGCGGCCCGGCGTTGCCGCCGCTGTCGGCGGTGTCCGACCCGGAGCGGCGGGCCGACGAGGCCGCGGCCCTCGAGACCGTGCGCCGCGAGGTGATGTCCCTGCCCGAGCCGCAGCGGCTGGTCATCGCGTGCCGGTACCTGCTCGACCTCGACGAGGCGGAGACCGCCGCCGTCCTCGGCCTCGCCAGGGGCACCGTCAAGTCGCGGGCGCACCGCGGCCTGCGGCATCTGCGCCGGCAGTTGCACCCCGGTCCCGCGGGGTCACTGGGATCGGACGAGGAGGTCCGCCGTGCCTGACCCGATCGACCCAGGCGCGATCGACCCCGGCTCGATCGACCCCGGCGCCGCCCGCCCCGCCGGGGACCCGGTGATCGCCGCGCTGCGCGGGCTGTCCGCGTCGCTGGTGATCGACGCCCCGGCGGCCGGCCTGGAGGCGGCCGTGCTGCACCGCCTGCGGGATGCGCCGATCCCCGCCCGCAGCCGCGGGATCGCAGCGCTGGCAGGCGACGTCGCCGAAGGCCTGCGCCGGCGATGGCGGGCGGCGACGGCCGTCGCGGTGGCCCTGCTGCTCGTCGTGCTCGCCGTCACCCCCGCCGGCGCCGCGATCATCGAGTGGCTCGGGATCGGCGGCGTGACCATCGTCCAGGAGCCCGCACCGAGCGGGGCGGCCCCGCCGCCGGACTCGGGCGACACGGCAGGGCAGGACTCCCGAACGCTCGACGAGGCGCGCGCCGCCGTCTCGTTCCCGCTCGTGGTGCCGGCCGAGCTCGGTCCGCCGCCGTCGGTGACCCTCAGTCCTGACGACCGCGTGGTGTCCATGGTGTGGCCCGACGGGGATCCCGCCGCGCCCGGCGGTCCGGTGCGGCTCGATCAGCTCGCCGGGTCGCCCGACCCGGCGGTGATCAAGAAGTACGTGGACGACGTGCAGTTCACCCGCGTGGACGGCGCCGACGCCTTCTGGCTGCGCGAGCCGCACCCGCTCGTGTACACGGACGCCCAAGGGGTCGAGCGCACGGAGACCGCGAGAACCTCGGCGGAGTCGTTGATCTGGCTCCGCCGAGACGTCACGCTCCGGCTCGAGGGCGTCCCCGACCTCGCCCGCGCGCTGCGGATCGCCCAGTCGGTCGAGTGAGCGACGGGCGGTCCGCGGTCCGGATCAGTCGCTTCGACCGGTGACGTCCTTGGTCGCGAAGTTCGGCTCGTCCGCCTCCGGGACATCCGGGGCGACGACGTCGCTCGTGGCGAAGTTCGGCTCGCTCGCCTCGGGCGCGTCCACGACGGTCCTGCCATCGGCGTCGGTCCGGGCGATGTCGGCGGTGCCGAAGTTGGGCCCGGCGGCCTCGGGCGCGTCCACCACCTCGGCGCCCTCGGCGTCCCTGCGGACGATGTCCTCGGTCGCGTAATCCGGGTCGTCCACGCCCTCGGGGCGAGGATCGGCGGCTGTCGGTTCGGTCATCGGCGCGCTCCTTGTCTCCGTGTATCTCCACAGTCGGACTCCACTGTCCGACATCGCTGTCCGGCGTCGCTGTCGGCGTCACTCACCGACGTCACTTCCAGACTCCTCTGCCGCCGCACCCGCTCGGCGCCGGCGCCACCCCCGCACCGGATCCGCGGGCTGCTCGCCCGGCACGGGACCACCATCGCACCACATGGCGCCGCCGGAGAACGTCGCGCGGCGCGCGGAGTGGGAACCGGGCGGGCGGCCGGCGGTGTAGAGGCAGCGGAGGAACCGAGAACTCCTGTCCGGCATCAGCGCGAGTGGGGAGCACCTGTGACATCCACGCCGACATCCACGCCGACATCCACGCCGACATCCACACCGGCATCCACACCGGCATCGAGGCCGACATCGAGGCCGACATCGGGGCCGACATCAAGGTCGAGCGTCCCGTCCCGTCCCGCCCGATCGGTCGTCCGGCTGGCGGCGATCTTCGCGGTCGCGCTGGCGCTCGCGGTCGCCGCTCCCGGCGTCGCCGCCGCCGGCGGCCCCACCAGCGTTCTGCTCGCCTCGCCGGCCGCCCAGACGGCTGCCGGCCTGTACACCGAGGACCTCGACTACCAGCGGCTGAACACTCTGCTGGGCGGGGACTCGCTGCCGACGGCGTCGGCGCCGGACAAGCCCGCCCACGCCACCGGCCCCTACGTGACGGCGACCTGGCTGGTGCACGACGTGATGGTGTGGCGGATCGACCGGATCTTCTTCGTCGGTGCCAACGACGTCTGGGTGGTCACCGAGAGCTCGTTCGACGGGACCGTCACCGGTGAGGGCATGTTCCCGGGCGAGACCGGCAACGCGAACGCGATCTGGCACCGGCCGACCGACACGGCGGCGCTCGTCGCCCTGCTCGGCCGCCACGGGCTCGTCGCCGGCGCCGACGGGCTCGACGGCGGCACACCCATCGGCGCGGGCGAGTCCGTCGCCGCCGCCGCGGCCGGCACGCCGCCCGGCGCGATCGCGGCGCCGGCGGACGAATCCTCCTGGGCGTCGTCCGGCTGGCTCTGGGGTGTGATCGGCCTGCTGGCCGGCGTCGCCGGCACCGCGGTGGTGCTGTTCCTCGGCCCGCTCCGGCGTCGGTCGGACGAGCCGCCGGCGGCCCAGCCGCCGGTGCCGATGATCCCGGTCCAGTGACGGGGCGCGCGGGGTCGGGAGGTGACCGGGCCGGCACGGGTCGGCGTGATCCGTGCCGGCCTCCGGCCCTGCGGCGGTCCTAGGCGAAGGCGGGCATCACCGTGTCGTGGACCAACCGGAGCTGGGTGTTGACGTCGGCGACGCCCTCGATGTCCCGGCCGGTGAACGCCTTCACCAGACCGGCATCGGTGATCGCCAGGATCATGTGGTTCACCCCGCACGGCACGAGTTTCTTCAGCTGCTCGGTGACCTCCGCGGGAGTGCCTGCGATGGAGAGCTTCTCGGCGACCTCCGGGCTGGTCGCCTCGACTGCACCGGCCAGATCGCCGGCGCCCAGGGCGGCCAGGGCCGGCGCCAGATCGTCCTGCGTGACCCCGTTGCGCAGCAGCTGTTCCTCGGACATCGAGGACGCGTAGATCGCCACCATGCTGCTGGCCGCCCGCTTGGCGATCTCGGAGTCCTCGCCGACCGCGAAGACCATCCATGCACCGATGTCGAGGTCGTCGACGTTCTTGCCGGCGCGGTCGGCGCCGATCTTCATGTTCTCGTACATGTAGTCGTAGGCCTCCGGGGTGTAGCCCAGCGCCTGGTGACACCCGTCGGAGAATTCCGCAGCGACCTGGAACGACTTCGGCCCGCGCATCGCACCCATCTTGACCGGCAGGTGCTCCTGCACCGGCCTGGCGAAGGTGAACAGGCCGTCGTAGGAGAAGAACCGGCCGTCGAACGTGATGGCGCCGTTGTCGATGAACGTCCGCACCACCTCGAGCGCTTCCTTCACCCGCGACAGGGGTTTCGTCGTCTTCCAGTCGATCTTGTACTGGGTGAGCAGTCCGAAGTTGCCGCTGCCCAGCACGACCTCCGCCCGGCCGCCGGTCAGCTCGTCGAGCGTCATCACCGCCTGCGCGATCAGCGTCGGCTCGCGCAGCGTGACCGGCGAGACGCTGGATCCGAACCGGATCCGGGTGGTGTCCGCCGCGGCCGCCGCGAAGAGCAACCAGAGATCCCGGTGCCACGTCTCGTCCGCGGCGTACACGGCGTGGAATCCCAGCTCGTCCGCCAGCTTGATCGCCTCGAGGGACTCGGCGAGCGGATAATCCGGGAGCATGACGTAACTGAACTTCACCTGCGGCCTCCGAGGGGTGGGGAGTGAAAGTGCCTGCGCCTGCTCAGAATTCGGTTTCCTCGGGTCCGGCCGCTGGGTGCGTCGGCTCGGGCTTCGGGGTCCAGCTCGGCCAGCACCGACGAGCCGTTGACCACCGTGCCGGCGAAGTGCCGGTGCATCCAGTCCAGGTGCTGGTGCCGGGAGTTCATGATTCGCAACGAGTCCCAGTTCGGGAACGTCTGCTGCAGCACCCAGACCTGCATCAGGCGCGGATCGACCTCGTACACGTGCTCGAAGGTGGTCAGCGCGACGTCGGTCACCCGCTCGGGCTCTGGCGGGGTGAACTGCTCGGCGTACCGGTACGGGTAGGCGCCCGTCTCGGAGCGCCCGCCGTTCCGGCCGCGCGCGGCCGGGTGCGGCCCCTCCTCCGGACTCACGGCGACATCTCCTCTCCCGCAGGCGGATAGGCCCGGTCGAGGTGGTATTTGCCGGGATTCATGATGTTGTTCGGGTCGAGGGTGCGCTTGATGTCGAGCATCACGCCGAAGCCGCGGCCGAGCTCGGCGGGCACCAGGTCGACCTCGCCCTCCCGGCACGAGCCGTGGCAGGCGCTGATCGACCCGCCGACCCCGAGCGTCACGGCGGCGAGGTCGCGCTTGGCCGTGACCCAGAGGTCCCACGCCCGGTCGTCCAGTTGCTGTTCCCAGATGCCGACGTCGATCTCGGTGAGGTAGTCGGCGCCGGTGCTCCCCTGGGTGTAGGCGAACATGCCCCAGTCGTCGAAGACGTCGGTCTGCCGCCGCAGGTCGGCGATGATCTCGTGCCAGGCCTTGGTGACCGCGGGAAGGTCGCTGTAGTTGATCGCCGCGTCCTCGCAGTGCCAGCTCATCGGGATGACCTGGCCGTCCTTGGTCCGCCCGTGCAGCGGGGTCGCGTACCGGTCGTGGCGCGCCGCCCAGTCACCCTCGGAGATCTCGTCCCCGAGGTAGCGCGCGCCGTGTTCCCTGG
The DNA here is from genome assembly GCA_963844455.1 of uncultured Actinomycetota bacterium. Lineage (GTDB taxonomy): Bacteria > Actinomycetota > Actinomycetes > Mycobacteriales > Nakamurellaceae > Nakamurella. The sequence continues at coordinate 120,581 of CAWJOH010000020.1, read as the reverse complement.
CGATGCGGAACAGCCGCTTGCCGCCGGCCCGAACCTCGTCCTCGTAGCCGTACATCACCGCGCACACCAGCGCGCGGACGTCGGCGGGCTGCGGGATGTACGCCTCGTCGTCGCGGCGCAGGTACGCCACCTTCCACTCGTCGAACAGCACTGCACCGGCGAACGTGGCCACTCCCGCCCTGGCCAGTGCGCCGGTGCAGGCGTACGCGTCGTCGTAGTTGTCGAAGGACCAGAACGGCGACAGCTCCGCCTCAGGTTTCGGGAAGAGCTTGAGCGTCGCCCTGGTCGCGATGCCGAGCGTGCCCTGGTGGCCCATGAACAGGTGCTTGAGCTGATAGCCGCTCGAGCTCTTGGTGATCTTGCGCCCGATCCCGTCACCGACGTGCATGATCTCGCCCGTCGGCAGCACGAAGTCGAAGCTGAGCACCAGGTCTCGCGTGTGGCCGTAGCGAGAGCCGATCAGCGACCAGCCGCTGGTGCCGATCCGGCCGCCGACCAGGGAGCACGGGTAGGAGGCCGGATCGTCCGGATAGAACAGGCCGTGCCGGGCCAGCACCTCGTTGAGCTTGAGCATGTTGATCCCGGTGCCGACGGTGACAGTGCGGTTCACCAGGTCGATCTCGTGGATCTGGTTCATCCGCTTGACATCGACGACGATGCCGCCGCGCAGCGGCACCGCGCCGTCCGTCAGGCCCGTACCCCCGTCGCGCGGCACGACCGGCACGCGCAGGTCGTTGGCGATGCGGACCACCGCCGCGACCTCCTCGGTCGTCGTCGGCAGCACGGCGAGGTCGGGCAGCCGCTCGGCCCATCGATGCACCGGGAACGGTGCCGGCACCCGGGCGCGGTTGTACCGGTCGGCCTTCGAGGTCAGGATCTGCTCCGGCCGCAGCACGGTGGCCAGCGCCGCGACCACCGCCTCCAGCCGGTCGACCGACAGCGTCATGAGCGGCACCCGCAGCTTCCGCCGCCGCAGCCACCGCGCGCCGCATCCGTGCCGTCGGCGAACGAGAGTGCGGTACCGCCGGGTGATCCCGCGGCCACCGCCGATCCGCCGGCTCCCCCGCCCGTCGATCCGCCGCGACGACCGCCGACCGCGATGCCGAGCGACTCGGCGAGCAGCTCGTGCAGGTCCACCACGTCGATCTGCGCGGCGTCACCCGCGGCGGAGAGCGGCCGCTCGGACCAGGGACAGGCGCTGACCAGCGTGTCCACCCCCAGCTCGGCCGCCTGCGCCAGCCGGTTGGCGCTGATCGCCGCCGTGAGCTCGGGCTTCTCGATGGGCAGCCCGCCCCCGCCGCCGGAGCAGTACGACCACTGCGTCACCCGGTCCACGTCGGTGAACCGCAGACCCGGTATGGCGCGGAGGATCTCGCGTGGCTCGGCCCAGATCCCCTTGCGCTTGTTCAGCCGGCACGGGTCGTGGTAGGTGATCGAGCGGTCGATCGGCACGCTCGGGGTGAGCCGGCCCTGCCGGAGGAGGTCGGCGAAGAGCTCGACGACGAGGACGATCTCGATGTCGAAGTCGTCGCCGAAGTAGCGCGGATAGTCCTCGGTGAAGCTGATGTAGTCGTGCGGGTCCAGCACCAGCACGCGGCGGGTTCCGGTCTCCCGCCAATCGGCCAGGTTGTGCTCGGCGAAGCGGCGGGCCTGGTCGGTGTAGCCCATCTCGGCGGCCGGTCCGCCGCAGCACCACTGCTCGCCCATCAGGCCGAACGGATAGCCCGCTGACTGCAGGATCTTCGCGACCGCCCGGGGCACGGACGTGCGGTAGAACGCCGCCTCGCAGTCCACGAACAGCACCGTCTCCCCGCCGATTGGGATGTCCAGGCCGTGCGACCAGTCGCGCACGTGCGCCTGCCCGACCTCCGTGTCGCCCAGCACCGGCTCGTGCGTGGCGGTGTTCGTGCGGGCGTTCCACGTCTGCCACTGCGGCTGGTGGATGCCGCTGTCCACGGCCAGCGCCCGCACCGCCTTGACCACGTCGACCGTCCGCGTGCGGAACCGGTAGAAGTCGCCCGTGAACAGCGTGTTGGGGCAGCGCAGTTCGCATGCGCCGCACTGCGTGCAGTTGACGTAATCGGCTGCGACATCGGCGATCTCGAGGTCGCCGCGATCCATCGCGACGACGTTGGCGTGGAACGCGGTCGGCGTCCACGACTCGTTGCGGGTGACCTGCATGACCGGGCACACCTCGCGGCAGAACTTGTGGCCCGACGAGTAGCAGTTGTACGAGGCGTTGCGCCAGGTGGCGGCGAATTCCTGCGTGCGCTCGTCCGCCGCGCCCGAGCTCAGCGGTCGTGCGATCGTTTCCGGGAGGGCCGCCAGCTCCACCGGGTTGTCGGCCATGCCGGGGGTGAACGGGGTGTCGAGAGGGTCGAGCGGATCCGTGCCGGCCGGGGTGCCGGCGTCGGTCTGGGTCACCTGCGTGTCCTCCAAGCGGCGGCTGTCGAGGATGTGACGCGCGACACAGTGGTCGTAAAACCTATGGAACCATATTCCTAGGCTCGTTTCCAGACTCGGGGGCAACCCCGCCGGGGGGAGGGATCATGCGCATCGCCGTCGCCGGCGCGCGGGCGGGCGCCTTCGCGCCGCTCGACGACGGCGCCGTTCGCTCCGCGGCGGTGGTCCGCCGGCTGGGCGGCGCGATCGCGCTGGGTCTGATCGGCGACGGCGACCAGCTACCGCCGGAGGCCGAGCTGGCCACCTCGCTCCGGGTCGCGGTGGTGACGCTGCGGGAGGCGCTCGCGGACCTGCGGCGGCGGGGGCTCGTGGAGACCCGGCGCGGCCGCGGGGGCGGCAGCTTCGTCCGGGTGTCCGAGCCGGCCCTCACCGAGCTCTCCCGGCAGCGGTCCGCCGAGCTCGGCTCCGCCGACCTGCGGGAGCTCGGCGAGTTCCACGCGGCGCTGGCGGGCACCGCCGCCCGGCTCGCGGCCGAACGGGCGTCGCCGCACGACCTCGACCGGCTGCGGGAGACCATCGAGGCGTTCGCCGCCGCGAACCGGCCCGCGGACCGGCGGCGCATCGACGGCCGGCACCACATCGAGATCGCCGCGGCCGCCCAGTCCGTGCGGCTCACCGCGCAGGAGCTCGATGTGCAGACCGAGCTCGCCGAGCTGCAGCTGTTCCCGCCGGAGTCGCCCGCCTGGGTGGCCGACACGCTGGCGAGCCACCGTTCCGTGCTGGCGGCCATCGCCGGTCGGGACGGCGCGCTCGCCCGTGCGCTGACCGAGACCCGCATCGCGGCGCGCACGCTGGAGATGGTCGAGCGGCACCTCGCGCTCAGCGCCGGACACGGCGCCGGTGGCGGGCCGGGGTCGCCGGGGATCGTCGACGAGGCCGCGGCGGTCGCGCCCGTCGGTGAGCTGGTCGAGCGGGTCTTCCGCGCGGTGGTGCGGCTGCGCGACCGGGTGCTCGGGCCGGGCGGGGACCACGCCCCGGTCTCGGGTGTCGACGTCGCGGGGCTCCGCGCCGGGGTGGCCACCCTGCTCGGCGAGAACCGCGACATCGTGGTCGGGATGGGCATGATCGTGGCGCCGGGCCTGCCCGGACACAACCGCCGGCGCGTGCTGTGGTGGCAGGACCCGGGCGGCCGCGGCGCGCCGGCGGCGCTCCAGGTGGACCTCAATCCGCAGAGCCTCGGCTTCTACGACTACGGGTCGGCCGACTGGTTCAGCGTGCCCCGGCGCTCCGGCGACCGGCACATCGACGGGCCGTTCGTGGACGCCCACGGCACCGACCGGTACCTGCTGACGTTCACCGTGCCGGTGCGGGCGGGGTCGTCGTTCCTGGGCGTGGTCGGCGCGGACGTGCCGGTCTCCCGGTTCGAGGCCCACCTGATGCGCGCGTGGGGCGCCATCGACCGGCCCGTCGTGCTGGTGAACGCCGAGAACCGGGTGGTGGTCTCGCATTCCGCGCGCATCCCGGTCGGCGACCTGCTGCCCCCGGGGATCTCGACCCGGTCTGTGCCGCTCGACCTGCCTGGCGTGCCCTGGCGGCTGGAGCTGCCTGGGTAGCCGGCGGTCCACCGTCCGCCGGCGTCGTCGATCATGGGACTCGCGTGCGGCGCAGCCGTCGGCCCGGTCGGTCACGGCGTCCGTGACCGCCGATCGCACGAGAGAACGGGCCGGGCGCGGCTTCTCGGGGACAAGTCACGGCCGGCGCGACGAACCGAGCCGGCCGCACCCGGAACAGCGCGGGCCGGACCTCGTCCCGGGCTCAGGCCCGGACGGACAGCCCGACCTTCTGGAACTCCTTGAGGTCCGAGTAGCCGGCCTTCGCCATCGCCCGGCGCAGCGCGCCGAACAGGTTGGTGCGGCCGTCGGCTCCGGTCGCCGGGCCGAGCAGCAGCTGCCGCAGGGGCACGTCGGCCGGGCCGCAGGGGGCCGCGAATCCCCGGGGGACCACCGGGTGCGCGGTGGTCGTCGGCCAGTACCAGCCGGCGGCGGGTGCCGCGTCGGACCAGGTGAGCGGCTCCCCCAGCATCACCGCGTCCGCACCGCAGGCGATGGCCTTGGCGACGTCGGCGCTGGAGTGGATGCCGCCGGCGGCGATGACATGCACGTAGCGGCCACCGGTCTCGTCCAGGTACGCGCGGCGCGCCGCCGCCGCGTCGGCGATCGCCGTGGCCATCGGCACCGCGATCCCGAGCACGTCGTCCGTGGTGGAGGTGGCCCCGTCGCCGGTGCCGACGATCACCCCGGCGGCGCCGGTCCGCATGAGGTGGATCGCGGTCTGGTAATTGGTGCACCCCCCGGCGATCACCGGCACGTCCAGCTCGGCGATGAACGACTTCAGGTTGAGCGGCTGCCCGTCGGCCTGCACGTGCTCGGCGGAGATGATCGTGCCCTGGATGACCAGCAGCTCCACGCCCGCCCTGATCACCTGATCGGCCAGCGCCGATGCGTTCTGCGGGGACACCCGGACCGCGACCGTGCCGCCGGCGGAACGCATCTCGCGGATCGACTCGGTGAGCAGATCCACCGACACCTGCGCCGCGTACAGCCGCTGGATCTCCCGGATCACGTCGTCGAGGTCGTCCGCGGCCGCGCCGAACGCCACCAGGTCGTCGATCCGCCGCTGGGCGTCCGGGTACCGCCCCCACAGCCCCTCTCCGTCGAGCACGCCGAGACCGCCGAGCCGGGAGACCTCCGCCGCGACGTCGGGCGAGACGATCGCGTCGGCCGGCTGCGTGAGCAGCGGGATCTCGAAGCGGTAGGCGTCGATCTGCCAGGCCGTGGAGATGTCCGAGGACGACCGGGTGCGCCGGGACGGCACGATCGCCACGTCGTCGAGCTCGTAGGCGGCGCGGGCGCTGCGGCCCATGCCGATCTCGATGGAGTCGACCACTCAGCGGTCCATGTAGTTCGGCGCCTCGGACGTGATGGTGACATCGTGCGGGTGCGACTCCTTGAGGCCGGCCGGGGTGATCCGGATCAGCTTCGCGTTCTTGAGCGCGGCGATGGTCGGTGAGCCGGTGTAGCCCATCGCCGCGCGGAGGCCGCCGACGAGTTGGTGCGCCACGTCGGAGAGCCGGCCGCGGTAGGGCACCCGACCCTCGATGCCCTCCGGCACCAGCTTGTCGTCGGACAGCACGTCGTCCTGCGAGTAGCGGTCCCTGGAGTACGACCTGGCCTCGCCCCTGGACTGCATCGCGCCGAGGGAGCCCATCCCCCGGTACGCCTTGAACTGCTTGCCGGCGACGAAGATCAGCTCACCCGGCGACTCCGCGACGCCGGCCAGCAGCGACCCCAGCATCACCGAGTCCGCGCCGACCGCGATGGCCTTGGCGATGTCCCCGGACTGCTGCAGCCCGCCGTCGCCGATCACCGGTACGCCCGCCGGTCGGCATGCCTTGGCCGCCTCGTGGATGGCGGTCACCTGCGGCACCCCGATGCCGGTCACCACCCGGGTGGTGCAGATCGAACCGGGACCGACCCCGACCTTCACGGCGTCGACGCCCGCATCCACCAGGGCCTGCGCGCCCGCGCGGGTGGCGACGTTGCCGCCCACCACGTCGACCCGGGAGCCGACCTCGCTCTTGAGCCGGGACACCATCTCCACCACGCGCTGCGAGTGGCCGTGCGCGGTGTCCACCATGATCACGTCGACGCCGGCGTCCACCAGCGCCATCGCGCGGCGGTGCGATTCGTCGCCGACGCCCACCGCGGCGCCGCAGAGCAGCCGGCCGTCCGCATCCTTCGTGGCCATCGGGTACTGCTCGGTCTTGACGAAGTCCTTGACCGTGATGAGCCCGCGCAGCTTGCCGTCGCCGTCGACGAGTGGCAGCTTCTCGATCTTGTGCTTGCGCAGCAGGCCGAGCGCGGCCTCCGCGCTCACCCCGACCGGCGCCGTGACCAGCGGCATCGGCGTCATGACCTCGCGGACCGGCCGCGACATGTCCACCTCGAAGCGCATGTCGCGATTGGTGATGATGCCGACCAGCCGGCCATGGCCGTCGGTCACCGGCACGCCCGAGATGCGGAACTTCGCGCACAGCGCGTCGGCCTCGCGCAGCGTCGCGTCCGGCCGGCAGGTCACCGGGTCGGTGACCATGCCCGCCTCGGAGCGCTTCACGATCTCCACCTGCGCCGCCTGGTCCTCCACGGACAGGTTCCGGTGCAGCACGCCGAGGCCGCCCTCGCGGGCCATCGAGATCGCCATCCTGGACTCCGTGACGGTGTCCATCGCGCTGGACAGCAGCGGGATCCGCAGCCGGATGTGACGCGACAGCCAGGTGCTCGTGTCGGCCTCGCTCGGTACCAGGTCGGAGGCGTCGGGCAGCAGCAGGATGTCGTCGTAGGTCAGGCCGATCGTCGCGAATTTGGCGTCCACGCCGGCGAACTCGCGCGCGGGACCCGGACCGGACGCCGCGGGCTCGTCCCCGGTCCCCTGGCCGCCCGGAGCGGGCGACCAGTCGACCAGGCCGCTGGGAAACAGTTCCGGCACCGAGGTCATGACCGACCTTCCCCTTCATGGCCCTGCCGGGCCGCCGCCAGTCGCACGCTGCGCGACACCGCAGCGCCGATGCAGCGACACCGCCGAGCCGTCGCGAGCCGCCGACGACCGACCGGACGCGACGACTTCATCGTAGGCGAGCCCGGATCTCGATCCGGTCGCCCGGCGACCCTGCCGACCGGCGCCGAGAGGACGCCCGCCGGCGCTGGGGAAGCGGTGTTCCGCAGGGCCCGGCGGCGGACGCGACGACTGCTAGGGCGCGGTCGGAGTTTCCTCGGCGGCGGGCTCCGGCGCCGGCTCGGCTCGGTCGGCGCGGCGTCTGCGGCGACGTCGCCGGTCCCGTCCGGGTCCTCGACCGTGACCGGGGCGGGCGGCGTGGGCGGCGACTGCTCGGTGGCCGGCGCCTCGGCGACCGGCGGGGCGGCCGGCTCCGGCGGGGTCTCGGGAATCGTCTCGGGCGGCGGCGGGGTGGTCGGCGGCTGCTCGGCGGTCGGATCGGCCGGCGGCTCCGTGGTCGGCTCCGGCGGGGCCTCGGGAGTCGTCTCGACCGGCGGGTCGACCGGCGGGTCGACCGGCGGAGCCGACTCCACCGGCGCCGGATCGTCGGGGGCGGGGCTCGCGGGGCCGACCGGCGGGTTGACGACGGTCGAGCCGCCGCCGACGTGCACGGGCTGGCTCGGGCCTGCCGTGGATGCCGGGACCGGGTCCCGGGTCGGCTGCCCGGGCGCGGGGGTGACCGGCGCGCCGGTCCCGACCAGCGCCCCGACGCCGCCGCCGGCGACCGGGTCGCCGCCGGCGACCAGGGCGACACCCGGCTCGACGGCGGTCGGTTCCGGCGACGCCGACTCCGGCGGGTCCTCGTTGCCGATGCGGGTGCCGCTGCCGATCCGCGTGCCGCTGCCGATCCGGGTGCCGTCGCCGGACTTGCCGGCCTCGGCCGGCGTCGCAGCGACCCAGAGCTCGGCGACCTCCTGCTGCATGGTGACCTGGCCGTCGATCTCATGGACCCGGCCGAGCTCGACGGACGCCCGCAGGAGCGCCAGCTGCGCATCCCGCGAACGACCCGCCTGCAGCGCGGTCCTCGCCTCGTCCAGCGCCGCCTCGACGGCCTGCACGGACGCCACCGACTCGATGCGGTCGGTCCACAGCACCTCGGCGAGCGGCCAGAGGGTGTCACCGGGCTGGGCGGTACGGGAGCCGACCGTGGCCGACCCGACCAGTAGCGCGACGATCGCCGCGCCGATCGACAGCGATGCGCGCAGCGAATGCCGCCGCACCCCACCGTCGGCGGCACGCGCCGCAACGGGGGTTCGGACCGGGGGGACCGGTGGGATGGGGCGGGCCGACAACTCGTGCCGCCAGTCGTGGAACAGCGTCAGCAGTTCGTCGTCGGTGACCGACGGGCCGGTCGGCGAGGATCCTGCGATCCCGGTACCGGCGCCGTCCACCGCGTACAGCCGGGCCGGTGCGGACAGGCGGTCGATCATCGCGTCGTCGGCCAAGACGTCGGCGAGATCGACAACCGGGGCGTCCGGCCCCCGGCGGCGGGTACGTGTCCGGGCCATCAGACGAGCTGCTCGGACAGGCCGGAGTCCTCGGCGAGGAGGTGACGGAGCTTCGCCAGCGCGCGGTGCTGGGCGACGCGCACGGCGCCGGCGGTCATGCCGAGCGCCTGAGCGGTCTCGTCGGCGGACAGGCCGACGCCGACGCGCAGCCGCAGGATCTCCTGCTGGGCGTCCGGCAGATTGGCCAGCAGCTCGTTCATCGAGTACGAAACCGAGCCGGCGACGGCCGACTGTTCCGGGCCGCGGTCGGCGCTCGGCGCGTCGGGCACCTCGGCGACCGGCAGCGATCGCGACCGCGCGGCCACCCGGTGGGCGTCGGCGACCTTGTGCGCGCAGATCCCGTAGACGAACGCGAGGAACGGCCGGCCCTCCTGGCGGAAGGCGGGCAGCGCCGTGAGTACGGCCATGCACACCTCCTGGGCCACATCGTCGGCGGACGCGAGCGAACGGTGCCCGGCGGACAGCCGGGCGCGGCAATAGCGGACGGCGACCGGATGAATCCGGGCCAGCAGCAGCCCCAACGCCGCCGGGTCCCCTTTGACGGCGAGGTCCACCAGGGCGTCGAGGTCGTCGGATTCGGTCGCGTCTTGTGACCGGTTCATCGTCCTCAGCCCATTCCCCGTTACACCCGGTGACCGATCTCCGGCACGTCGGTGCGTGTGTGACCACGACCGGGCGGGAGCCCGCACTCCGCCACTGATGGTAATGCGTAGGGTCTCGGCGCGGCGCCCCCCGACGGTCGTCGGCCGTCCCCCATCAGGGTGACATTTCCCCGGGAGCCGGTCGGGCCGGGGGTCGCCGAGGCCCCGACGCGATCAGGCGACGAATCCGCGCCGGAATCCCAGCGCCACCGCCTGCGCGCGGTCCCGCGCGCCGAGCTTGCGGAACAGCCGGCGGGCGTGCGTCTTGACGGTGTCCTCGGACAGGAACAGCTCGCGGCCGATCTCGCCGTTGGACTGCCCCTGGCTCATCCCGCGCAGCACCTGCATCTCCCTCTCGGTCAGCGGTGCTTCGCCCTCCGGAGACTCGCGGACCGCCGGCGCGCGCGGCGTGGTCAGGGTGTCGGCGAGCGCGGCGACGATCTCGGGCTGGGTCGCGTCCCAGCGCAGGAAGCCGCGGGCCCCGCAGGCGATGGCCGCAGCGATCGACGCGGTGTCGTCGGGCGAGCCGAAGACGATCACCACGGCCGAGGGATGGATCGCCAGCAACCGCCGGGTCGCCTCGATGCCGCTGGTGAGCGCGCGCTGGGTGCCGATCAGCACCACGTCGGCGCTCTGTCTGCCGTACCGCGACAGCAGCTCGTCCCCGCTCGCGACGCAGTCGATGCCGTCGACGGACGGCACGGCGCCCATCACCCTGGTCAGGCCGTCCCGCGCGCTCCTGCGCTCATCACAAATAAGGACGCTGGTCACGTCATCCCCCTGCTGTCATCGGTGTTCGGTTCGTTCCGGACGTCGTCCCCCGGGCGACGTCGGACAAAGCGGATGGTCGGACCAAGGGCTTCGATTCGCGCCATGTGCCACAGCGGAGAGTAGTCGGTTCTCCATGTCGCAACACGCTCCGTCGTCGTTAGCTGAAATCCCGTGCGCGTGACCGGCGTCACACCGCTGATTGCTAACCCGTGTTCGGGGAAAGGGCCCAATTTGTTCATCGGACCGTCGATCAAGATCGGAATTGACCGCGATCAAGGTCTTGTGAGGGCGTCCCGTGCGCTCTAGTGTCGGGTGATCATCAGCGCCAGGATCAGCGCGGATCTGGCCCAGACGTGGCGAGCGAAGCGGGAACTGCAGTTCCGTCACCCCGGTGCCGGATGCGCCCGAATCGTTCTGTCGCGCGGACAGCTGCGCCCTCAATCCCGGCGGTGCCTTCGTTCTCGTCAGACCACAGAGGGGATCGACGTGGCGGACACCAGGCGTCTTCCAGGACCCAACGCAGATCTTTGGGACTGGCAGTTGCACGCAGCCTGTCGGGGGATGGCCAGCTCGTTCTTCTTCCATCCCGAGGGGGAGCGTGGCCCGGCCCGCGCCCGCCGGGAGGCACAGGCGAAGGCGGTCTGCTTCGAGTGTCCGGCCATGGCGGCCTGCCGCGCCCACGCGCTGCAGGTGCACGAGCCCTACGGCATCTGGGGCGGGCTGTCGGAGAGCGAGCGGGCGCAGATGCTCACGCTCCCCAGCGTGCACTGACGGGATTTCTCCGGTCCGCACCGCCCGAACGGGCGATCCCTGCGGTCTGTTGGCCCAACCGGGGCGATCCGACGCACGCAGCGAGGAGCGGGCGCGCCGCGAATGGATCATCCCCCTGAAGTGCATCACTCGATGGTAGTGGCGCATTGGGGCATATGGATACCAATGGTCGCTGAACATACCGCTCAACGAGTGAGTCGGACCGCTCTGTCGGTCGCGCCGACGACGGCCGACCGGGCCGGCCGCTCGGATGAGCGATCCGGCCCGGTCGACGGGCACCGCCGGGTGGTGCCGGCGATCGGCTGTCAGTGAGCGTGCCCGTGCCCGCCGGCGGGTGCGGCCGGCTCGGGCTCCGGGATGTCGACCACGGTCGACTCGGTGGTCAGCACCATGCCGGCGATCGACGCTGCGTTGGACACCGCCGACTTGGTCACCTTGACCGGATCGATGATGCCCCGCGACACCAGGTCGCCGTACTCGCCGGCGGCGGCGTCGTACCCCTCGCCGACGGGCAGGTCGGCGATGTGCGAGATCACCACGCTGCCCTCCTCGCCCGCGTTGGCGGCGATCCAGTAGGCGGGCGCGGACAGCGCGCGGGCGAGAATGCGGACGCCGACACCCTCGTCGCCGCCGAGCTCTTCGGCGAGCGCCTCGAGCCGCGACGCGGCATGCACCAGGGCCGAGCCGCCGCCGGCGATGATGCCCTCGGCCACGGCGGCCTTGGTGGCGTTCACCGCGTCCTCGATGCGGTGCTTGCGCTCCTTGGCCTCCATCTCGGTGGCGGCCCCGACCTTGATCACCGCGACGCCGCCGGCGAGCTTCGCCAGCCGCTCCTGCAGCTTCTCGCGATCCCAGTCCGAGTCGGTGGTCTCGATGTCCTTGCGGATCTGCGCCGCGCGCTCGGCCACCGCCTCGGCGCTGCCGCCGCCGTCGACGACGGTCGTGTCGTCCTTGGTGACGACGACGCGCCGGGCGCTGCCCAGCACCTCGACACCGACCTCGGCGAGCTTGAGGCCGACCTCGGAGGAGACCACCTCGGCGCCCGTGACGATCGCGAGGTCCTGCATGAAGGCCTTGCGCCGATCGCCGAAGAACGGCGACTTCACCGCCACCACCGTGAAGGTCTTGCGGATCGCATTCACCACGAGCGTGGACAGCGCCTCGCCGTCGACGTCCTCTGCCACGATCAGCAGCGGCTTGTTGCCCTCCTTCAGCACCTGCTCGAGCAGCGGCAGCAGGTCGGCCAGCGCCGAGACCTTCTCCCGCACGAGCAGGATCTGCGGGTTGTCCAGGACGGCCTCGGCCGCCTCCGCATCGGTGACGAAATACGGTGAGATGTAGCCCTTGTCGAACTGCACGCCGTCGGTGTGCTCGAGCTCCGTGGTGAGCGCGGAGTGCTCCTCGACGGTGACGACGCCGTCGGCTCCGACCTTGTCGATGGCCTCGCCGAGCAGCGCGCCGATCTTCTCGTCTCGCGACGCGATGGTGCCGACCTGCGCGATCGCCGCACGGTCGCCGGCGACCGGGGTCGCCCATTCGGTCAGCAGCTCGTTGACGCGGTCCGCCGCCTGGCTGATCCCGGAGCGCAGCGCCAGCGGGTTCGCCCCGGCGGTGACGTTGCGCAGCCCGTGGGCGACGATCGCCTGCGTCAGCACGGTGGCCGTCGTGGTGCCGTCGCCGGCCACGTCGTTGGTCTTGGTCGCCGCGGTCTTGGCCAGCTGGGCGCCGAGATTCTCCCCCGCGTCCTCCAGGTCGACGTCGCGCGCGATCGTCACACCGTCGTTGGTGATGTTCGGGCCGCCGAACTTCTTGCCCAGCACCACGTACCGACCGCGCGGGCCGAGCGTGACCTTGACCGCGTCGGCCAGCTTGTCGACGCCGCGCTGCAGCGCGGAGCGAGCATCCGTATCGAAGCTGATCTGCTTCGCCATAGTGTCCAGTCCTCGAGGGGTTGACGGGCAGGGAAAGACCGCGACCCGACCGCCCGCGGGTGCGGGCCGCCGGGTCGCGGGATGGAGCAGGTGTCAGGAACCGGCGCGTGATTCGCCCGCGGGCGGGTGCGCGCCGGCCGGTGTCACCGGGTGTTCGTCACTTGGAGACCTTGGCCAGCACGTCGCGCGCCGACAGCAGCAGGTACTCCTTGCCGCTGTACTTCACCTCGGTCCCGCCGTACTTCGAGTAGATGACGACGTCGCCCTCGGCCACATCGATCGGGATGCGCTTGCCGTTGTCGTCGTAGCGACCCGGCCCGACGGCCAGGACCGTGCCTTCCTGAGGCTTCTCCTTGGCAGTGTCAGGGATGACGATGCCGGATGCGGTCGTCGTCTCGGCCTCATTGGCCTCAACGAGGATCTTGTCCTCGAGCGGCTGGATGTTCACGCTCGCCACTGTGTGACCTCCCCCTTCTGGGGTTCGAATGGCAGGCAGCGCCGTACGGCCACTGCCGTGTGGTGGATGACCTGTTGCCCGCCGCACCTCTGGCCCGCCGTCGCGGGTGCCGGGCCGTCGTTGCGCCGTTCGACTAGCACTCTAGCCATGAGAGTGCCAGGTCTCAACCACCGGGGCCGCCGCTCCCCGCGGCCACCGGTCCGGTCCGCCGCGAGAAGGGCCATCGGCGACTCCCAGGGCGCCGCCGGTCGCCGATCTGGTGAGCTGTCCCCATGACGATCACCGAGTTGGCGCCGCGGCTCGTCGTGCGGGGCGCGGCGCAGGCCATCGAGTTCTACGCCGCCGCGCTGGGCGCGGTCGAACGGGAGCGATTCACCGACGAGACGGGACGGATCGTGCACGCGGCGATCTCGATCGCCGGCTTCGCCGTCGCGGTGAAGGACGAGGACGAGACCGACCCCGCGCCGGGCACTCTCGGCGGTACCCCGGTGATCCTCACCCTCACCGTGACCGATGCGGTGCCGACGTCCGAGGCGATGGTCGCGGCCGGCGCGACCGTGGTGTTCCCGGTGTCCGACCACGGCTACGGCTACCTGGACGGTCGGCTCGCCGACCCGTTCGGGCACCTGTGGATCCTGTCGCAGCGGCTCTGACGAAGGTCCGGGACACGACGGCCGCCGGCGGTCGTCGACGGGCAGTTCGCCGCGACGCCCGGGACGAGAGGCCGGCGGTTTGCGGCGATGCCCGCGACGGGACGCGGCGTCAGGCGCGGCTGCGGAAGAACTCGTTCGCCCTGGCCGAGAACAGCAACGCCAGGATGATCACCGCGATGACCGCGTTGACGATCGCGTTCACCCGCTCGAATCCCCCGACGACTCGCGGCCAGCATGGCAGACGGCCCGCGCCGGCTGCCGTCGCCGTGTCGGTGTCGACACCGATCTTGATCGACGATCAGGGACCGGTCGTCCGGCCAGGTTGACCGGACCGGACGGTGCGGTCCGGACCTGTCGACCCGACGCTGCGGTCAGCGCGCCGTGGCAGGCGTCGCGGCCGCCCGGACCGCGGCGGCGACGGCCGGCGCGACCGCCGGGTCGAACACCGACGGCACGATGTAGTTCGCGTTCAGCTCACCGGGTTCGACGCAATCGGCGATCGCGGCGGCCGCGGCGAGCAGGCACCCGTCGGTGATCTCGTGCGCGCCGGCGTCGAGCATCCCGCGGAAGAAGCCGGGAAAGGCGAGCACGTTGTTGATCTGGTTGGGGTAGTCCGACCGCCCGGTGGCCACGATCGCGGCGTACTGGCCGGCCGCGAACGGATCGACCTCCGGGTCCGGGTTCGACAGCGCGAACACGATGGCCTTCGGCGCCATCCGCGCGATGTCGTCGCCCGTCAGCAGGTTCGGCGCGGACACCCCGATGAAGACGTCGGCGTCCACGAGCATCTCGGCGAGCGTGCCCTGAGCGCGACGCGGGTTCGTGGTGTCCGCGATCCACCGGCGGTACTCGTCGAGGTTCGGGTTCTCCGGACGCAGCGCGCCGTTGCGGTCGCAGCCGATGATGTCGGTGAACCCCTGGTGGTGCAGCAGCTGGATGATGGCGCGGCCGGCCGCGCCCACCCCGGACACCACGACCCGCACGTCCGCGGGCTTCTTCTTCACCACCCGCAGCGCGTTGGTCAGCGCGGCGAGCACGACGATCGCGGTGCCGTGCTGGTCGTCGTGGAAGACCGGGATGTCCAGCAGCTCGCGCAGCCGCCGTTCGATCTCGAAGCAGCGCGGCGCGGCGATGTCCTCGAGGTTCACTCCGCCGTACTGCGGCGCGATGCGCGCGGACGATCTCCACGATCATGTCCGTGTCCTTGGTGTCCAGGCAGACCGGCCAGGCGTCCACGCCGGCGAACTGCTTGAACAGCGCGGCCTTGCCCTCCATCACGGGAAGCGCCGCGGCGGGCCCGATGTCACCCAGGCCGAGCACCGCGGTGCCGTCGGTGACGACGGCCACGGTGTTGCGCTTGATGGTCAGCCGGCGGGCATCGGCGGGGTTCTTCGCGATGGCCAGGCACACCCGCGCGACGCCCGGGGTGTACGCCCGGGACAGGTCGTCGCGATGCTTGAGCGGCACCTTCGGCACCACCTCGAGCTTGCCACCGAGGTGCAGCAGGAAGGTCCGGTCGGACACCTTGCGCACGGTCACCTTCGGCAGCTCCGACACCGCCGCGGTCAGCTGGTCGGCGTGCGCCGCGTCCACCGCGTCGCAGGTCACGTCGACGACGATCATGTCGGGCCGCGACTCCACCACGTCCAGCGCCGTCAGGGACCCGCCCGCGTTCATCACCGCGGCCGCCAGCTCCGCCGTCGCACCGAACTCCGGCGGCGCCTCGGCGCGGATGGTGATCGAGTACCCGGGGCTGGTCGTGGGCATGGGCATGTCCTTTCGTCGCGACGAACTCGGGCCGGCCGTCCGGCCCCCTCGTGTCCGCGGGCCCGACCGATCGGACCGGCCCGCAAGGATCAGCCTGGCACGGAAACGCCGACCGCGGGGGCAGCCAGCGGCGTCAGCCAGCCACGCGGGTCGACGCCGAGTTCCGCCGCCGTGCGCTCGGTCTCGGCCCGCAACGCGGCCGCGCGGTCGGCGTCCCCCGGCCGCCCACGCGCCCCCAGCACGACCGCCAACCGACCGGTGGACCGCACGCCGAATGCCCGGAACCCCTGCGCGGCATACCATTCCCGGCAGAACTCGAGCTCGCTCACGGCCGCGTCGAGATCCCCGGCGCAGGCCGCCAGCCAGCCCAGCGCGTCGCGCACCAGTCCCTGGCAGGTGACCCCGGTGCCCCCGTAGGCGAGCCGCTCGCGGTACGGGGCCAGTTCCGAACGGATCGACGCGATCGCCTCCCGGTCGCCGAGCAGCGTGTAGAGCTCGGCACGGTTCATCGTTGCGATGGTCCACACGTAGTCCTCGGGCACGGGCGGGCGCTCGTGCCACGGGCCGAGGAACGCCCGCACCTCGTCGAGCCGGCCGGCCTGGGCCAGCGCCAGCGCGTAGAACTCCGACCAGGACGACAGCCGACCGCCGCTTCGCTCGACCACGGCCTTCAGCTGCGGGGCGACGTCCGGCAGGCGGCCGCGCATCAGCATGTGCATGCTGCGGTGCAGCGACGACAGGTGCGCTCCACCGACGAGCGTGATCGAGGAGTGCATGGCCTCCGCCTCCTCGACGGCCCTGGCGGCCGCGGCGAAGTCGCCGTGCAGGTAGGGCACGGTGGCCGCAGCCCAGCCGACGATCACCCGGATCGGCACGATGCCGGCCTGCTGCGCGAGCCGGGCCGCGCGCCGGAAGTCGGCGAGACCGCCGTCGACGTCACAGAGCTCCAGCCGGTTGCTGCCGCGGAGCACGTGCGCGATCGCCTGGTCGCCGAGATCCCCGGAGCGCTCGGCCATCTCGAGCAGCTCCTCGCTGATCGCCAGCCGCTGGTCGAGCAGCTCGCGGACCCAGAGCATCCGGTGATGCCCGACCAGTGCGTGGAACTGCAGTTCGGGGGCACCGAGCTCGCGGATGACGGGCGTCGCCTCGGTGCTCAGCCGGATCGCCCGCTGCACCTGCGCGGCGTCGTGCTGCAGCTCGGTGGCGAGCACGCAGGTGACGGCGGCGCGCAGCAGCGCCTCGTCCGCCGGCAGCTCGCCCAGCACCCGCTCGAGCAGCGCGATCGCGTCGCCGTCGACGTCGCCGTAGTCGCGCCAGGTCCAGACGGCACCGGTGATCATCGTGGTGACGGCCCTGGCCGCCCGCACGGGATCGCCGGCGCCGAGTGACATCCGGGCGGCTTCGCGCACGGCCATCCAGCCCTCGGGGTCGCGGCCGGTGAGCCGCCGGACCGCGCCGAGCCGCACCAGCAGCTCGTACCGCTCCGCCTCGGTGGCCACCGGGTCACCCGCCTGCAGATCGACTGCGGCCTGCCAGAGCCGCTCCGCCTCGGCGTGCGCGGGCTGTGCGAGTGCCCGCCGCGCCGCGAGATCGGAGTACTGCCAGGCGATCCGGCGGTGCGATCGGCCGGCGGCGGAGAAGTGGAAGGCGAGGTCGCCGACGGGCTCGGCGGCGCCCGGCGCGCGCCGCTGCAGCGCCTGCGCGACGTCGGCGTGCCGGCGCGCGCGCCGCGCCGGCGTGATCCGGCTGAGCACCGTGTCGCGGACCAGCGCGTGCGCGAAGCGGTGACGGTCGTTCCCGTCGGCCACCACCAGGCCCGTGAGCTGCGCCGCCTCGAGCGCGATGTCGGCGTCGTCGTCGGTCTGGCCGGCGGCGTCCTGGACGAGATCGGCGTCGAAGGACCGGCCGGCGACGGCGGCGACCGAGAGGAAGATCCGCGCCTGGTTCGGTAGCCGGTCGAGCCGGCGCCGCACGACGTCCCGCACGCCGTCGGGCACGTCGAGCCGCGCCGGCGCCCCCGCGTCGTGCAGCAGGCCCTCGCTGACCAGCAGGTCGGCGAGTTCGCCGACGTAGAAGGGGTTCCCGTCGGTCCGCAGCCGGATCGACTGCGCGACGTCCGGGCGCACCAGCTGTCCGTGCCGGCCGGCGATGGCCGCCGCCACCTCATCGGTGTCGAGCCCGCCGAGCCGGATCCGCACGGGTCGGAGCCGAGCGATGGCGGCGAGCGCCTCCTGCGCATCCGGGTTGATGTCCCCCTCGGCGCCGCGCACCGCCAGCACCAGCACGCCGGGGCAGCGCTCGAGCTGGCCGGCGACCCGCCGCAGCAGGCGAACCGAATCGCCGTCGGCCCAGTGGATGTCGTCGAGTGCGAGCAGCGTCGGGCCGATCGCGGAGATGCCGGTGATGACGGCCTCGGCGAGGGCGAAGGTGGTCGAGTCGGCGTCCCGCCGCACCGGCGCGGAATACCCGAGTTCCGGCAGCAGCGGACCGAGCCCGGCCGGGTCGCCGGGGTCGGCGCCGATCGTGCTCGCGCAGTCCGGCAGGTCCGCCTCGGTGACCCGGATCCGGCCGGGCGCCAGCACGCCGCGCAAGGCCTGCGTCCACGGCCAGAGCGCGGGCGTGCCACCGTCCTCCTCGCACCGCCCGGCGCCGACGCGCAGGCCACGCCCCCCGGCGCCGGCGATCGCCGACTCGAGCAGCCGGGACTTGCCGATGCCGGGGTCACCGCTGATGAGCACGATCCTGCCGCGCCCCGAGTCGATCACCTCCGCGACCACCCGGTCGATCTCGGCGAGCTCGGCCGCCCTGCCCACCAGGTGGCCGGCGGCCGCGTGCCGGCCGGGACCGGATGGCGATTCGCCGTCGGCGGTCACGGGGACCGGGACGGGGGCCACCGGTCGCTCGGGCGGCGCCGAGCGCCGCACGATCGGCACGGTCAGCGCCGGGTCCTGGCGGAGCATGGCGTCCTGCAGCTCACGCAGCGTCGGGCCGAGATCCAGGCCGAGCTCGTCGGCGAGCACCGTCCTGGCGCGCCCGACGGCGTCCAGCGCGTCGGCCTGCCGCTGCGCCCGATACAGGGCGGTGGCCAATGCGGCCCAACCGGTCTCGCGCAGCGGGTGGGCGGCGACGAACGGTTCCAGCTCGGAGATCGCGCGCGCGTAGTCGCCCAGCGCGATGGCGGCCGCCCAGCGGTCCTCCTGCGCGGTGAGCCTGAGCTCCGCGAGCCGGGCGGACTCCGTCGCCAGCGTCGCGGACAGTTCGGTGAGACCCTCGAACGCCTCCCCGCGCCACCAGCCGAGCGCCTCGTCCAGCAGGGCCGCCGCCCGCACGGGATCGGTGCCCAGCAGGGCGTGCGCCTCGCCCGACGTCGCGACGAACTTGTCCGCGTCGATGTTCTCGGCGGGGACGTCGACCGCGTAGCCGTTCGGCCGGGTGACCAGCACCGTCGCGGCCGACCGCGCCGACCGTCCCGGCTCCAGGCTGCGGCGCAGCTTCACCACCCCGACCTGCAGGGCCGCCATGGCCTGTGCCGGCGGCGAGCCCGGCCAGAGCTCGTCGATCAGCCTGTCCACGCTGACGGTGCGGCCGCGGCCGACCAGGAGCATGCCCAGCACCGCGCGCGGCTTGCTGCCGCCGAGCGGCAGCGCGCCGTCACCGAGATCCGCCTCGACGGCCCCGAGCACACGAAACTGCACGCGCCGACTGTATCGGCGCGCGCGGGCGTTTCGAGCGGTTTGCCGTGTGCGAAGCCGATCGAGCGGCGAACGGCCCGCCGATCACGGGGTTCCGGGCTCGGCGCGGTCGAGCCGAACTGCCGCCCCGGCATGCCGGCGGCCGGCTCCCCGGGCGGATCCCGCGGCCGGCTCCAGCACGATCTCCGCTGCCCGGCGACTGCCGTTGTACCGGGCGTACGCCCGCTGCAGGCGGCGGGCGTTGTCCGCATACCCGGCCGTTCGGGCAACCGTCCGCACCGCCTCCCGGATCCGTCGCGGCGCGGCCGCAGGTTGGCCGGCCGCAGGACCGGCTCCGGCACGCCGCCGGGTTCCGGGCCGCCCGTCGACGCGATCACCAGCACGTCCTGCCCGGCGAGCGCCTCCACGGTCGGCAGCAGGTTCCGCGGGTCGGTGGCGAGCGGGCGGGCCGGTCAGACGTGCACGACCGAGACCGGCAGGCCGGGGTCGCCGGTGAGGGTGTCCGGCGACGGCGCTGCGCCCGCCGCGGCCACGTGCGCGCCCACGGCGGCGATCATCGCGCCGTTGTCCGTGCACAGCTCCATCCGCGGCACCCGCAGCTCGAGACCCGCTGCGGCGCAGCGCTCCTCCGCCAGGGCGCGCAGCCCGCGGTTCGCCGCGACGCCGCCCGCGATCACCACCGTGCCGATGCCGAGGTCGGTCGCCGCCCGCACCGTCTTGGCCGCCAGCACGTCGGCGACCGCCTCCTGGAAGGAAGCGCAGACATCGGCGACCGGCACCGCCCGGCCGTCCCGATGCAGCGTCTCGACGTGCCGCGCCACCGCCGTCTTGAGACCGGAGAACGAGAAGTCGTACGGCGCGTCGCGTGGACCGGTCATGCCGCGGGGGAATCGCACGCCGGACGGATCGCCCTCCGTGGCGAGCCGGTCGATCACCGGGCCGCCCGGATAGCCGAGATCCAGCAGCCGGGCGACCTTGTCGTACGCCTCGCCGGCGGCGTCGTCCACGGTGGTGCCGATCTCGGTGATCTCGCCCGCCAGGTCGTCGACGCGCAGCAGCTGCGTGTGGCCGCCCGAGACCAGCAGCGCCAGCGCGGGTCTCGGCAGCGGCCCGTGCTCCAGCGTGTCCGCCGCGACGTGCCCCGCGAGGTGGTTGACCCCGAACAGCGGGACGTCCCAGGCCGCCGCGTACGCCTTGGCGGCCGCGACGCCGACGAGCAGCGCGCCCGCGAGGCCCGGCCCGCAGGTGACCGCGACCGCGTCCACGTCGCGGTGCGACAGGTTCGCGCGCTCGAACGCGGACCGGACGGTGCCGGTCATCGACTCCAGGTGCGCCCTGGAGGCGATCTCCGGCACCACGCCGCCGAACCGCGCGTGCTGGTCCTGGCTCGAGGCGAGCGCGTGGCCGAGCAGCTCGGGTGCGCCGCCGGTGATCCGGACGAGCCCGGCACCGGTCTCGTCGCAGGACGACTCGATGCCGAGGACGACGGAACCCGCGGGCAGGGTGACGATCTCGGTCATCCGGGCCTCGCCATGACGTACGCGTCCGCGCCGCTCGGCTGGTAGTAACCGCGGCGGACGCTCAGCCGGCTGAATCCCTCGGACTCGTACAGCGCGATCGCGGGCTCGTTGTCCGTGCGCACCTCGAGCAGCATCCGGCGGCCGTCGGTGGCCGAGATCAGGTCCCGCAGCAACGCGCGGCCGATGCCGTGACCCTGCCGGGCCGGCCGCACCCCGATGGTGCGCACCTCGGCGTCGTCGCCGGCCACGCCGACGCCCGCATAGCCGTCGATGGTGCCGGCGTCGTCGCGGTGCACCACGTAGTGGTGGCCCTCTGCGAGTTCCGACCAGAACATCTCGGCGGGCCACGGCGAGTCGCCGTCGAACAGCTGCCGCTCGAGGTCGACCAGCGCCGGGATGTCCCACCAGTCAAGGGCTTCGAGGACGATCATCGGCCGAGCACCGATCGCCGCGCCGACGGCACGGTCGCATCGGGCCGCCGCAGGTACAGCGGCTGGAGCGGCCCGGGCACCGCGCCGGTCAGCAGCCCGACCGCGGCGCGTTCCACCAGGCCGGCACCGAGCGGCCCGGACGCCTCGACCGCCGGCGCGTCCACCAGGCCATCCAGCAGGACGGCGCCCGCCCCGGTCACCGCACCCGGTCGCACCCCGCCCGCCGCCAGCAGCGCGGGCACGGCGGCCGGGGCGGCCACCAGCGGACCGAGGAGGCGGCGGCCGCGGCCGTCGTAGGCCGAGAGGTACACCTCGCGCCGGCGCGCGTCGGTGACCACCAGCAGGTCGGGCGCCGTCGCGCCGGCGGCCCGGGCCATCGCGTCGTGGCTCGGCACGCCGTGCACCGGGATGCCCAACCCGTCGCCCAGCGCCGCCGCGGTCGCGATGCCGACCCGCAGGCCGGTGAAAGGGCCGGGGCCGAGGCCGACGACCACCGCGTCCAGATCGGCGAAGGTACGGCCGGCCTCGGCCAGCGCGGCGCGGGCGAGCGGGACGAGCCGCTCGGCGTGCGCGAACGCGTCCGTGACGGTGTGTTCGGCCAGGGACCGGACCGGCTCGGTCGCCGCCCCCCCGGTCGCTCCGGCGGTCGCGGTGGGACCGGCGATCAACTCGTGGGGCCGGCGCAGCTCGACGACCCCGGCCGTGACGGTCGGCGTCGAGGTGTCCAGGGCGAGCACGAGCACGAGGGACCATCCTACGAGCGCATCGCCCGCGTTCCCTGCCGTTACGCTCCGCCTACCACCCGGCGCGCACGACGACGGAGGTGCGACGTGTCCGAGCAGGTCACCCTCGCCGACGTCGCGCGTTGGGCCGGCGTCTCGCTGGCCACCGCCTCCCGCGCGCTGCACGGTTCCGCCGGGCGCACCGTCCGGCCCGACCTGCGCGCCAGGGTCAGGGCGGCCGCCGCGGAGCTGAACTACTCGGCCAACGCCAACGCCAGGGCCATCGCCCGCGGGTCGACCACCACGGTCGGCCTGATCGTGCACGACATCGCCGATCCGGCCGCCGCGGCGATCGCCGGCGGGGTGATGGCGTCGGCGGCGGAACGCGGACTGATCGTCACGATCGGGTCGGCCGGGTCGGACCCGCTCGCCGAGATCGCGCACGTCGAGGCCCTGCGGCAGCAGCGGGCGAGGGCGATCATCCTGGCCGGCTCGCGGTTCGCGGACGACGACCTGCTGGCGCGGCTCGCGGCGGAACTGGTCGGGTTCACCCTCGGCGGCGGGTCCGTGGCGGTGATCGGCCAGGACCGGCTGGGGTTGAACACGGTGCTCGTCGACAACTACGGCGGCGCAGCGCGTCTCGCCCGCGCGCTGACCGCTCTGGGGTACCGGCGGTGCGCGGTGCTGGCCGGGCCGGAGGCGATGCTGACGTCCGACGAGCGGGTGTCGGGATTCCGGGCGGGGCTGGACGCGGCCGGCGCCGGGCTTCCCCCGGAGAACGTCCTCGAGTCGCAGTACGACCGGGACGGGGGCTACGCCGCGATGACGGAGCTGCTCGACCGCGATCTGGACGCCGACCTGGTGTTCGCCGTCAACGACGTGATGGCCGTCGGGGCGATAGCGGCTCTGCGCGAGCAGGGTCACCGGGTGCCGCAGGACATGGCGGTGGCCGGCTTCGACGACATCCCGACCCTGCGCGACGTGCGCCCGGCCCTGACCACCGTGCGCGTGCCGCTGGGCGAGATGGGCCGCCACGCCCTGCGACTCGCGCTCGACGAGGCGCCGGCCGAGCCGGACGGCGAGCTCGGCGAGGCGCACGCCGTGCACCGAATCGCACCCGAGGTGGTCATCCGGGAGAGCACGCCCGACCGGCGTCGCTGACGCCGGGGTCGCTGACGCGGAGTCGCGCGCCCGTCCGTCGCGCCGGCCGGCGGTTCAGCCGCGTCCGCGGAGCCTCGGCACGGGGGAACCGCTCCGGGCTACAGTCCGGGGGTGGCGCTGCGTGTCGTGTTCGCCGAGGACAACTTCCTCGTCCGCGAGGGCACCATGGCGCTGCTGGCCGAGGTCGACGAGATCGATCTCGTGGCCGCGGTGGGTGATCCCGCGTCGCTGCTCAAGGCGGTGCGCGAGCTGGGTCCCGACGCCGTCCTCACCGACATCCGGATGCCGCCGACTTTCACGTCCGAGGGCATCGACGCGGCCAAGCGCATCCGGGCGGAGTACCCGACGGTCGGCGTCGTCGTGCTCTCCCAGTACGCCGAGGACGATCTCGCGTTCGAGCTGCTGTCCGACGGCGTGGCCGGGCTCGGATACCTGTTGAAGGAGCGCGTCTCCCAGGTCGACGAGCTGGTCCGCGCGCTGCAGGACGTGTGCCGGGGGGGATCCGCGCTGGATCCGAAGGTGGTCGAGGGCATGCTGTTCCGGCGCACCAGGGAGACCAAGTCGCCGCTGCACGACCTGACCGACCGGGAGCGCGACGTCCTCGCGGAGATGGCCGCGGGAAGCAACAACGCCGCGATCGCCAAGCACCTCTACCTGTCCGACCGCGCCGTGGAGAAGCACATCGGCGTGCTGTTCCAGAAGCTGGGGCTGGTCGACGAGGGCGAGGTCAACCGCCGCGTGATGGCCGTGCTGGCCTTCCTCGAGGCGACCGGACCGGGCGGCAGCCGCTAGCCGCCGACCGGGGCGGGTCAGCAGACGGGTCGAGCCCGGCGCGACCCGGTGATCGTTCCGACACTTCGACCCCGAGTCCTCGCGCGCCGTTCGCCGAGGCCGGGCGCCCGGCGGGCATGCGGCCACCCATTCGGCCTCGGGAGCGGTCAGGGTTTCTCCCGGTGTGGTCAACCCCCCACCCCGCGCGAGCTGACCCCGCCCCCGCCGGTGGCTGCCCGGCGCACTGGGCGGGAACGTCCCGCCGGCGCCGGTGGGAAAACTCCGGAAATGGCCTGGATAATACCCGCGGGGCGGTCGGCTGTTGCCCCGAGAATGCTCGGTTAGCGCCCTGACCAGGGCCTTTGAATTTCCATAATGTCATCGGTGTTCGGCAGACAGTCGAAATTCTCCACCAGAGAAAGTCGATCCGATGACCACCGTAGAATTCCTCCCGGTCCACCAGATCCGGCGCCCGATCGACCTCCGGCTGGCCGGTTCCGCCGGCACCTCACTGGACGGCTCGGCACGGATCGCGCTGGTCGCGGCGGCCGTGTCCGTGCCGCCGGTCGCCCTGCTGCACCTGGAGGCCACCGGGCCGGTCGAGCCCGTGTCCTGGACGATCTCGGACTACGTGGTGTCGCTGCCGAACGGGATCCTGCTCTTCGGCCTCACGGCCGCGGCCCTCGCCATCGGGGCCGGCGCGCTGGTCCGCGGTCTCGGGTCCTTCGCCGGCACGCTGCGGCTCCGCCTGGTCCTCGGCATGTGGGCCGTGGCGGCCGTGCTCACCGCGGTGTTCCCGACCAACGAGCGTGGGACGCCCGAGAACCTCTCGTCGCAGATCCACCTCTACGCCGGGGCGGTGGCCTTCGCGGCCCTGCCCGTCGCCGGCTGGATGCTGTACCGCTGGCAGCGGCGGCAGGCCGGTCCGGAGACGTGGACCCGCGTCCTCGGGGTCGTGTCGATCGTCAGCGGCGCACTGTCCACCGCCCTCATCGTGAACCGCTTCCCCGGTGAGATCGGGATGCCCGAGCTCATGCTCCCTCCCGGCATCCTGCAGCGGGCCGCCGGCGCGGTGGAGATCGTGCTGCTGGCCGTCGCCGCGCTGGCGGTGCTCCGCTCCGCGAACCGCAGTCGACCCGGTCGATCCGGTCATCGCGGTCAGCAGAGCATCGCGTGGTGACATGCTGACCCGATGACGCAGGCCGCGCCGGGTGCCGTCGCCGGCCGGATCGCCGGCGGGCGTGGGGACGGATGGGTCCGCGCCCTGACGGCGACCGTCATGGTCACCCTCGTCGTGCTCGTCTACGCCGCCGTGGTCGGGATCGGCGCCCTCTTCGGTCGATCCGGACCACCGGGGCTGCTGCTCTCGATCGTGGCGACCGCCGTGGTCGCCCTCGCCTTCGAGCCGGTGCGGGTGCGCACCCGTGACCGGCTGCTGCGACTCACCCATCGGGAGCGGGTTCCGGCACCGCAGGCGGTGCTCGCGCACTTCACCGACACCGCGGGGGGGCGGCATCCGGCCAGGGAGCTGCCCGACCGGATCGCCAGCACCCTCGCCGAGGGCACGCAGGCGAGGCGGGCCGAGGTCTGGCTCGTCGTCAGCGACCGCCTCGAGCTCGCGGCGAGCTGGCCCGACCGGGATCCGCTGCCCGACGCGGGCGGATCACCGGCCGACCGGGTGTCGCTGGAGGTCAGGGAGCGTGGCGAGCTGTTCGGGGTGCTGACCGTCGTCACGCATCCGGGGCAGTCGCTGAGCCCGGTCGAGCGACGGTTGTTCGAGGGCCTCGCCGCGCAGTCGGGCCTCATGCTGCGGGTGTCCGGCCTCCGCACGGAGCTCGAGCGGCGGCTGGCCGAGCTGCAGCAGCGCTCCGCCGATCTGCGCCGCTCCCGCCGCGAGCTCGTCGACCGGCAGGACGCCGAGCGACAGCGGCTGGAGCGCAACATCCACGACGGGGCGCAGCAGGAGGTCATCGCCCTGCTGGTGAACCTGCGGCTGGTGCAGACCCTGCTGGGCCGGGCGCCCGCGCGCGCCATGGGGCTGCTCGCGCAGCAGGCGGAGGCGACGCGGGCCACCATCCGGACGCTCGACGAGCTCTCCCGCGGCCTCTACCCGGCGGTGCTCTCCGAATCGGGGCCGGTGGCCGCGCTGCACGCGGCGGCCGCCCGCAGCGCCATCCCGGTGACCGTGGTGGCGCCCGACCTGCCGCGGCTGCCGCAGGCCGTGGAGGCCGCGCTCTACTTCAGTTGCC
Organism: uncultured Actinomycetota bacterium; assembly: GCA_963844455.1. Classification (GTDB taxonomy): domain Bacteria; phylum Actinomycetota; class Actinomycetes; order Mycobacteriales; family Nakamurellaceae; genus Nakamurella. The sequence goes on along the minus strand of CAWJOH010000020.1, from coordinate 94,522 downwards.
TCGAGGCACTGCAGAACGCGGCCAAGCACTCGGCGGCCACCCGCGTGTCGCTGGAGATCCGGGTCGTGCCGACCGGTGCCGGCACCGGGCCCGACGCCGCGGCCGGCGGCGCGAACGTCCCGGCGCCGGCGCCCGGGACCGCGCAGATCGATCGCGTGGACGCCGAGATCACCGACGACGGCGTGGGTTTCGCCGCGGATGAGCGGGCCATGGGGACCGGGTTGCACAGCCTCCGCGACCGCATCGAGTCGCTGCACGGGACGCTGCGGATCCGGTCGGCCGCCGGCCGGGGCACGACCATCGGGCTGTCCCTGCCCGTCGGCGGCGGTGGCTGACGTGCGCCGGATCGGCTGGGTGCTGTTCGCGCTGACGTGCGGCCTGTGCGCGGCGGAGACGGCGCTGGTCCTCGCGGCGGATGTGCCGTTCTGGTCGGCCGACGTGCTCATCGGCCTGGGATTCCCGTTGGTACCCATCGGCGCGATGCTGGGCTCCGCGGTCGGCGCGCTGATCATCAGCCGCTTCCCGCGGAACGCGGTCGGCTGGCTGTTCGCGGTCGGTCAGCTCGGCAGCGCGATCGGCATCCTGTCGGACGCGGCGATCCTCTACGTCTCCGACACCGAGCCCGGCGGCGGCTTGCCGGCGATCGTGGTCTTCGGGCAGTTGTTCAACCTCATCTTCGTCCTGACGTTCCTCGCGCTGATCTTCCTGTTGGTCCCCGACGGGCGCGTGCTGAACCGGCGGTGGCGCTTCACGCCGGCGATCCCCATCACCGCGCTGGTCCTGGAGTCCGTGGTGATCCTGACGATCCCGTCCAGCGACTTGGCCGCAGCCGGCCCGGTGGAGTTCGGCGCCCTCACCACGACTCTCGTGCTGGTCAGCAACAGCCTGATCGGAGTCGCGGTCGTGCTCGGCGCGATCTCGGTCCGGAAGCGGTTGCGCGCCGCGCGGGGGGATGCGCGTCAGCAGCTGCGGTGGCTCGCTGCCGCGGCCGCGGTACTGGCCGTCATCTACGTGATCACCTTCGTCGGCAGCGCGTTCCTCGGGCCGCAGGCCCCCGCGGCGCTGTCCGTGCTGACGTCCCTGCTGCTGTACCTGTCCTACATCTTCGTCTTCGTCGCGGTCGGCATCGCGATCCTGCGTTACCGGCTGTACGACATCGACCTCATCCTGAGCCGGGCCATCGTGCTCGCCGTGCTGGCGGTCTTCGTGACCATCGGCTACATCGCCGTGGTGGTGGCGATCGGCTCCGTGCTCTCCGCGGTCGGCACCGAGGAGTCGGGGCTCTTCTGGCCGTCCCTGGTGGCCACGGCGCTGGTCGCGACGGCGTTCCAGCCGCTGCGCCGGCACGTCCTCCGGCTCGCCGACCGCCTGGTGTACGGACGGCGCGCCGAACCGTACGAGGCGCTGTCGGACCTCAGCCGCGAGCTCGCCGACCGGCCCACTCCCGGCTCGCTGCCGGCCCGGGTCGCGGAGGCCACCGGGCGCGCGGTCGGTGCCGCCGCCGCCGAGGCGACCGTCGGCCCGCAGCCCGCCCCGATGGCCAGCGCGACCTGGACCCGCGGCGGCGACGCCGGCACGCCGCGCAGCGCGGGCGCGTCGGTGACCGTGTCCATCGTCGATCTCGGCGAGGAGGTCGGCTGCGTCACCGTCACGATGCCGCCGGGACGCGACCTGCGCGGATTCGAGCGCGTGCTGCTCGACGACGTCGGCCGGCAGGCCGGGCCGGCCTTCCGGAGCGCGCTGCTGGAGGCGGAGCTGGCCGACCGGGTGCGGCAGATCGAGGCCCGCTCCGCGGATCTCGCGGCGTCCAGGGGCCGGCTGGTGCGGGCGGAGGACGAGGCGCGGGAGCGGTTGGCCGCCGACATCGCGCGCCGAGTGGTGCCGCAGCTGGCCACGGTCGCCACCGAGCTGGAAACGATCGACTCCCCCGCGGAGCTCGCGGCGCGGCTCGACCAGCACGTCGCACTCGTGGAGACCGCGCTGGAGGAGCTCCGGGCGGTCTGCCGCGGCGTGTTCCCGGCGTTGCTGGAGCGGCGCGGGCTCATCCCGGCGCTGCACGCGGAACTGGACAAGCGACCGTCCGCGACGCTCGAGGTCGGCCCGTACCCGGCCGGACGGCTCGACCGGGCGGTGGAGGCGGCCGCGTACGTGTTCGCCGTGGACGTGACGCCGGCGGACGCGCCGAGCGTGGTCCGGCTGTCCGCCGCCGGCGATGAGTTGGTGATCGAGGTGGTGACGCCCGCGGCCGGCGGGACGTCCGCGATCGAGGTGCCGACGCCCACGGCCGGCGGGACGTCCGCGGGCGAGGCCTGGCAGCACGCCCGCGACCGGGTCGCCGCGCTCGACGGCACGACGGTGGTCGGCACGGACGTCGCCGGCGGCACCGCGATCCGAGCCCGGATCCCGCTCGGCGATCAGCTGGAGCGGGACCTCGACCGGGACGAGGCGGTCCTGGCCCAGACGGCCTCGAGCCGGTCCGGGCCGAATGAGGACTTGGGCACGTAGGCGGCGGCGCCGCAGTCGTCGATCAGGTCGGCGAACTCCGCCGCGTCGTAGGAGGACAACAGCACGACGACGACGCCGGGGTGGGTGTCGCGGAGCTGCCTGCTCGCCTGCACACCGTCCATGCCGGGCAGGTTGAGGTCCATCAGCACCAGGTCGGGGCGCAGGTCGTCCATCCGTTCGATGGCCCGCTCCGCGGTTTCGACGGAGTCGACGACGACGAACCCGTCAACGGACTCGACCACCGCGCGCGCGGCGAGCCGGAACGGCGGCTGGTCGTCGACGATCAGCACGCGCACCGAGCCGCCGTCGCCCGCCGCCTGACTCGCTGTGTCGGTCACGCCGCTCACCTCCCGCCCACGATCATCGCCCGCGCGCGAGGGCAGCTGCCAGGGGGCTGGCCGCACGGTCGATGCGGGGTGTCCCCACCCCGCGCAGCACGTCGGCACGGCGGCCGCCATCCCGGCGCCCCGAGCCCGCCGACGTTCCACCGGAACAGGCGGGCATCGACAGGCGTGCATCGACAAACGGGCAGCGACAAACGGGCAGCGACAGGCGGGCATCGACAAGGAGGTGCGCCGTTGTGGCGGACCCGGGTGACCACCCCGTGCTCGGCTCGATACCTCGGGCCGAGACCACAGGCCGGCACTACGCCGCGGCCGAGGCGGCCGCGGCTGCCGCGCGCTCGGCCCAGTCGCCACCGGTGGGACGCAGCCGCACGGTCCGGGAATCGTCGGCGTTGCGGTCGATCTCGATGAGCAGCCGCTGCTCGGACAGCCCGTGCGCCACCCCGGCTCCCCACTCCACCACGACCGCCGCACGGGCGAGATCGGTGTCCAGGTCGAGGTCGTCGAGCTCCACCGCGCCGGCCAGCCGGTAGGCGTCGACGTGCACGAGCGGCACCGACGACGGGTGCGCGGCATCGGGCCGGTGCACCCTGGCGATGACGAAGGTCGGCGACATCACCATCCCCGTGACGCCCATGCCGGCGGCGATCCCCTTGGCGAGAACCGTCTTTCCGGCGCCGAGCGAGCCGTCGAGGATGACCAGGTCGCCGGCGCGCAGCCGCTCGCCCAGCGCGCGGCCGAAGGCGAGGGTGTCGTCGACGGTGCGCAGCAGCAGGACGGTCTCCCCGGCCGGGTCGTCGGCGCGCATCGCCGGATTCACCGCGGCACCGTCCGGCGCCGCCGGGCGGCGCGGCCGCGGCCGTAGATCACCGACCGCTCCAGCATCCGGCGCAGCGCGTCGTTGGTCAGCTCCGGATCCTCCATGAGTGCGAGGTGACCGGAGCCGGGCGCGACGACGAACTCGGCCTCGGGCAGCACGTCGGCGATCGCCTGCGAGCGGCCCAGTGGCGTCATCCGGTCCTTGTCGCCGGCGATGATCACGGTCGGGATCCCGGCCAACGCCGGCAGCGCGGCCGTCTGGTCGTAGGCGAGCAGGTTCGGCGCGTACTCCGCGATGACCTCGACCGGCGTCGCGGAGATCATCTCGTCGAGGTAGTCGACCAGTCGCCCGGAGACGTCCCTGCGGGCGAAGCCGAGGCTCCGCGTGATCAGCCAGACCGCGTCCCGGTTGGCGCCGCGGCCGCGCTCGAAGATCGCCGGGAACCGCGCCGCGACAGAGGTGATCGCCCGCACGGCGGGGTTGGCGCGGGTGACCAGCAGCTGGTTGAGCGGCGACTCACGGAGGTAGGTGGCGCCGGTGCAGACCAGCCCGACGCCGACCACCCGGTCCGCGAACAGCTGCGGGTCCTCGGCGGCGAGGGTGAGGATCGCCATGCCGCCCATCGAGTGCCCGATCAGGCCGACGGGGCCGGTGGGCGCCGCGGTGGCGATGACCTGCCGCAGGTCGGACGCGAGGTACTCGAGGGTCGAGTGCCCCTCGGGCGCCCTTCCGGACTTGCCGTGCGAGCGCTGGTCGTAGAACACCAGCCGCGCGGTGACGCCGGCGCCCGTGCCGAACCCTGGCCCCCGCAGGCCCAGCCGCTGGAAGTGCCAGGAGCCCATGCGCAGCGTCCAGCCGTGCGGGAAGACGATCGTCACCGGAGCGTCGGTCGGGCCGACCTCCTCGACGTAGAGCAGGACGCCGTCGTCGGCGACCACGGAGTACGACCGGTCCGCGCCCAGGCTGCCGAAGTTGGACTCGGTCTCGGTGAGCGCCGACTGCGCGGACTCGTACCTTCGGACAGCGACCCGCTGCGCTGTCATCCCGCCCAGCGCCGCGGCGCCGACGAGGCCGCTCGCGATGCCGGCGGCACCCAGGATCCGCCCGACGGTGCTCATCCGGATTCCCGTTCGGCCGCCGATTCCGCCTGTCCCCCACCGTCTTCCGGCAGGGCGGCGCCGCCATCGGGCCGCGCGCCGGCCCCGGTGTAGCGCCGGGGCACCCGCGGGCCGATCCGGGTCACGATCTCGTAGTCGATCGTGCCGCATGCCTCCGCCCACTCCCGCGCGGTCGGCTCGCCGCGGTCGCCCGGACCGAAGAGGATGACCTCGTCGCCGGCGGCGACCGGGTCGTCCCCGCAGTCGACGACCACCTGATCCATCGCGACCCGGCCCGCGATCCGCCGCCGGCGGGCGCCCAGCCAGACCTCGCCCACCGAACTGGCCGCGCGCGGGATGCCGTCGGCATACCCGAGCGGCACCAGGGCGAGCGTGGTCTCCGCGCTGGTCCGGTAGGTGAGGCCGTAGGAGACGCCGTAGCCGGCGGGCACCCGCTTGACCAGCGCGACCGTGCCGCGCAGCGTCATCGCGGGGCGGAGCCCGGCAGGGGTGGGCACCGGATTGAGCCCGTAGATGCCGATGCCGCAGCGCGCGAGGTCGAACACGGTGCCGGGATGGTCGATCACGCTCGGGGTGTTGGCGAGGTGCCGGTATCGCGGCACGATGCCCTGTCGCGCGGCGGCCGCGAGGGCGGTCTCGAAGGTCGCGGTCTGCTCGCCGACGGACCGGTCGCCCGGCACGTCCGCACTGGCCAGGTGGCTCATCACGCCGACCACCTCGACCCGCCCGGCCCGCGCGGCACCGGCCACCGCGGCGAGCACACCGGGCAGCTCCGCCGGCCCGACGCCGTTGCGGCCGAGGCCGGTGTCGATCTTGAGATGGATCCGGGGCGGCTGCGCGGACGGCACGGCGAGCACCGCGTCCAGGTGGGCGAGGCTCGACACGCCGAGGTCGACCCCGGCCTGCACGGCCATCGTGATGTCCTCACCGGCGGGCCAGAGCCAGGCCAGGATCGGCGCGTCGAGGCCGGCGGCGCGCAGCCCGAGAGCCTCGGTTGGGGTGGCCACGCCCAATTGGCCGGCACCGCCCCGCAGGGCGGCCCGGGCGGCCGGGACGGCACCGTGTCCGTAGCCGTCGGCCTTGACCACGGCCATCAGCTCACCCACGGGATTGTGCCGGCGGATCGCAGCCAGCAAGGCCGCGCTGTTCGCGGCGACGGCGTCGAGGTCGATGATCGCCTCGGCCCGCACGGCGGCCGGCGCCGGCGCGGGCGAACCGGCCCGCGCCACAGCCACCGATGGGGAGTCCACCCCCCGATGGAATCACGTTCCACGACCGAACCGGCGACGGACGGGCGATGCCGGCCGATGTCGCGACCACGATCAGGTGCGCAGGTGATCCCAGAGCGCCTGCGCCCCGGCCTGCCCCGCCGACTGGGCGCGCTCGCCGGCCCGGCCGTGGATGTGCGCGCCCGCCGCGGCGGCGATCAGCGGCGGCAGGCCCGCGGCCAGCAGCGACCCGATCACGCCGGACAGCACGTCGCCGGCGCCGGCGGTGGCCAGCCATGGCGTGCCGGACAGGTTCACCGCGACCGCGCCGGCCGGCGAGGCCACGACCGTCCGATGGCCCTTGAGCAGCACCGTCGCACCGGACGCGGCGGCGGCGGCGCGCACCGCACCGACCCGGTCCGTGAGATCGACGTCCGGGAAGACCCGGGCGAACTCCCGGCCGTGCGGGGTGAGCACCGTGTCGCGGCCGGCCCGGCGGCGCCGGCCGAGCAGCGCGTGCCGGGACGCGAGCAGCGTCAACCCGTCGGCGTCCACGAGCACCGGCACGTCCTGGTCGAGCACCCACTCCAGCCGGGCGGCGGCCTCGTCGTCGGTGCCCATGCCGGGCCCGACCACCCAGGCCTGCACCTGCCCGGCCTGCTGCGGCTCGGCCGCGGCCACGACCTCGGGCCATCGCGCGAGCACCGCCGAGGCCTGCGCGCCGGCGTACCGGACCATCCCGGGCCGCGTCCGCACTGCGCCGCCGGTGCACAGCACGGGCGCGCCGGGGTACCCCGGCGAGCCGGCGGCGATGCCGAGGAGGCCGCCGGAGAACTTGTCGGCGTCGGGATCGGGGGCCGGCAGCAGCCGGTCGACGGCGCCGTCGGTCATCGCGATGAGATCCGGACCCCGGTCGCCCAGATCCATGCCGATCGGGTCGCAGACAACCGTGCCCGACTGCGCGTCGGCGAGGAGCAGCCCGGACTTGATGCCGCCGAACGTCACCGTCACATCGGCGAGAAACGCGATGCCGCGGACGATCCCGGTGTCCGGCTCGATGCCGCTCGGCAGGTCGACGGCGACCCGCAGCGCGTCGGCGGCGTTCGCCATCCCGACGAGCGCGTCGGCCGGCGGCCGCAGCGGCGGCTTCGCCGAGAGGCCGATCAGCCCGTCGACGATCACGTCCGCACCGGCGATCAACGCCGGCACGGCGGCGTCGTCGGCGGTGACGATGCGGCCCCGTGCCCGCAGCAGCGCGGCCATCCCGGCCAGGTGCGCCCTGCCGACGTCCGTCACGATCGCCGTCACGACCAGGCCGCGGCGGCGCAGGAAGGCGCCGGCGAAGAGCGCGTCCCCGCCGTTGTTCCCGGAGCCGACCAGCAGGACGGCGCGGGCACCGGGCAGCGGGGACGGCAGCCGCACGGCGATCTCGTTCGCCAGCGCGGTGGAGGCGCGGCGCATCAGCGTGGCGTCCCCGTCGCGGTCGATGGCCCGCCGCTCGACCTCCCGGATGGTGTCGACGGAGTACGCGTAGATCACGGCCGGCCCAGCGCCAGGACGATGGCCGCCGCGATGCCGGCGTCGTGCGAGAGCGAGAGCTGCCAGTCCACGATGCCGCGGGCCGTCGCCGCCGCGAGAACGCTGTCCGTCACCCGCAACTCGGGCCGGCCGCGGTCCGCGGTGAGCACCCGGCAATGGTGCCAGTCCATGCCGGGCGGGACGCCGAGCGCCTTGGCCACCGCCTCCTTGACGGCGAACCGGGCGGCCAGCGACGCCGGCCCGCGGGGATGTCCCGTCGGCGTGATCAGCTCCTGCGGGTCGAAGAGCCGCCGGAGCAGAGCGGGCGTGCGGGCGATCGTGTCGGCGAAGCGCTGCACCGCGACCACGTCGATGCCGACCGAGACCACCGTCGCGCCAAGCGGAACGGCCGGCGGTGCACCGAGACTGCCGGTGGGCGCCGGCATCAGCCCGGTGTCACTCGACGGTCACCGACTTGGCCAGGTTGCGGGGCTTGTCGATGTCGTTGCCGCGCCCGCGGGCGATCTCGGCGGCCAGGATCTGCAGCGGCACGGTGGCGACGAGCGGCTGCATCAGCTTCGGCACCCTCGGCAGTTCGACCATGAAATCGGCGAAGGGGGCGACGGTTTCGTCGCCCTGCTCGGCGATGACGATGGTCCGCGCGCCCCGCGCCTGGATCTCGCGGATGTTGGACAGGAGCTTGGAGTGGATCAGCGGGTCCGCCTGCGGCGACGGGGTGATGATCACCACCGGGAGTCCTTCCTCGATCAGCGCGATCGGCCCGTGCTTGAGCTCGCCCGCGGCGAAGCCCTCGGCGTGCATGTATGCGAGCTCCTTGAGCTTGAGCGCGCCCTCGAGCGCGACCGGATACCCGACGTGCCGGCCGAGGAACAGGATCGCCTTCGACTTGCCGATGTCCGCCGCGATCTTGCGCACCGGGTCCATCAGCGTCAGCGTCTCGGCGACCGCGTCCGGCATCTGCGACAGGAGCTCGAACTCGCGGGCGATCTCGTCGCGATACTTCGTGCCGCGCGCCTGCGCGAGCGCGAGGCCGACGAGATAGTTGGCCACCACCTGCGTCAGGAACGCCTTGGTGGACGCGACGCCGATCTCCGGGCCGGCGTGCGTGTACAGCACGGCGTCCGATTCGCGGGGGATCTGCGAGCCGTTCGTGTTGCACACCGCGAGCACCCGCGCGCGCTGCCGCCGGGCATGCCGGACCGCCTCCAGGGTGTCGGCCGTCTCACCGGACTGGGACACCGCGACGACCAGCGTGTCCCGATCGAGAACCGGGTCGCGGTACCGGAACTCGCTGGCGATCTCCACCTCGACCGGCAGCCGGACCCAGTGCTCGATGGCATACTTCGCGAGCAGTCCCGAGTGGTATGCGGTGCCGCAGGCGACCACGAAGACCTTGTCGATGTTGCGCAGTTCGTCGTCGCCCAGGCGCTGCTCGTCCAGCACGATCCCCGAGCCGTCGAAGTGACCGAGCAGGGTGTCGGCGATCGCCTGCGGCTGCTCGGCGATCTCCTTGTCCATGAACGTCGGGTAGCCGCCCTTCTCGGCGGCCGCGAGGTCCCAGTCCACGTGGAAGGCCGTGAAGTCGGCGTCACCGCCGGCGAAGTTGGTGATCTCGTAGCCGTCGGGGGTGATCACCACGAGCTGGTCCTGGCCCAGCTCCACGGCCTCGCGCGTGTGCGCGATGAACGCGGCGACGTCGCTCGCCACGAACATCTCGCCGTCGCCGACGCCGACCACCAGCGGGCTGTTGCGGCGCGCCGCGACCAGCACCTCCGGCCGGTCGGCGTGCATCGCGACGAGGGTGAACGCGCCGTCCAGGCCGCGGCAGACGGCGGCCATGCTGCCGGGCAGGTCGCCGGCGGTCGGCCCCGCGGCGAACGCCCGGCCGAGCAGGTGCGCGACCACCTCGGTGTCGGTGTCGCTGCGCATCTCGATGCCGCTGTTCTCGAGATCCTTCCGGAGCTCGGCGAAGTTCTCGATGATCCCGTTGTGGATGACCGCGACCGCGCCGCTCAGGTCGGTGTGCGGGTGGGCGTTCCGGTCGGTGGGCGCGCCGTGGGTCGCCCACCGGGTGTGCCCCATGCCGGCGAAGCCGTTGAGCGCGACCTGGCCCTCGTCGATGTGCCGCTCCAGGTTCGCCAGGCCGCCGGCCTTCTTCGCGGTGTGCAGGCCGCCCGAGCCGTCCACCACCGCGACGCCCGACGAGTCGTAGCCGCGATACTCGAGCCGGCGCAGGCCCCCGAGGATCAGCGGGAGAGCCTGCCGGGGGCCGGTGTAGCCGACGATGCCGCACATGGTTGTCCAGGCTAGTGGCTGGGTTTGCATGCCGGCGCCAGGCGGGCTGACCGGCGCGTGCGGGGCTCGGCCATGCCGCTCGCCGACCTCGGGCCGAGCCCGCCTCTCCAGAGGCACTCCGCGCCGCACCTGGTCACGATGCGCCGCACGCGTGAGGCGCGTCGTACGCACATGTGGCGCGCAGTGAGCGCGTGTGGACAACGCGAGTCGCCACGACGCAAGGGCGCAATCATTCCGCTCGTGCCGACGATGCCGGAGCGACTGCCTCGCGACCACGACGCGGTGCCGTCCGGCCCGAGTCCGCCCCGGGTGATCTTCCGTCCGGACGCACTGCGCGCCGGTTGGGTCGATCACGAGATCACGCGAGCGCGGTCCCGCGGCGAGTGGGAATCGGTTCGTCCGGGCGCGTATGTCGACCGCGTTGCATCCGGCGATATCTCTGCGCGGGAGCGTCATCTCGCCCTGATCGCGGCCACCATGCGACTCGTTCCGGACGATGCCGTGATCAGTCACGCGACCGCGGCAGTCCTGCACGGCATCACGGTCTGGCCTACGCCGGTCGCCGGCGTCCACGTCACGAGACCCGGCTCCGGCGGCGGGCACCGACGACGACTCCTGCACACGCGCATGGCCCAGGTGACCGATGGTGAGGTGGTCACCATCGGGCAGTTCCGGGTGACCACGGTGGAGCGGACGCTGGTCGATTTCGGCCGGTCCAGCTCGTTCTGCTCGGCCGTCGTCGCGCTGGATGATGCGCTCCACGCCGGACTGACGACCAAGGAAGCGCTGGTCCCGTCGCTGGAGTCCGCCTCGCGCCGACCAGGAGTCGCCGGCGCCAGGCGAGCGGTCTTGTTCTCGGACCCGGGCGCCGAGAGCGTCGGCGAGTCGCGGAGCCGGGTCATCATGCACACGGCCGGCCTACCGGCGCCGGTCTCGCAGCTGGAGGTCCGGGACGAGCTCGGCCGGTTCGTCGGTCGAGGCGATTTCGGTTGGGCGGAGGCGCGAACGATCGGCGAGTTCGACGGCATGATCAAGTACGGCCGGCTCCTTCGCCCGGGGGAGGATGCCGGGAGCGCCGTGCATCGCGAGAAGGTCCGCGAGGACGCCATCCGCGATCTCGGCTGGTTCGTCGTCAGGTGGACCTGGGCCGACCTGAACCGGCCGGCCGATCTCGTCAGCCGCATCTCCCGAGCGCTGCATCGCGGCCGCACGGCCGTCGCGGGATGGGCGCCGATGTCGGATCGCAGTCGCCCGGCGTGACGCGATGCGCACCACCTCGCCCACTCCGCGCCGGGCTCGACGCCGACGCGCCCCAATCTCTCGGCGCTTCGTGACAAACGGTGGCGCGGAGTGCCGAACCAGCTTCGCTGCGGCGCCGACCAAGAATGAGAACGAGAACGACCTGGCGGTCAGGCCTCGACGGCGCGACCGCCGCGGGCCAGTGCGGCCTCGGGCGCGACGGGCGGCGCCGGGCCGTCGGGGGACGGCGTGGCATAGCCCTCGCGGTCGGCGGGAGCCGAGGCGGCGACGGCGCGGACGTCCGCCCAGGCGCGGAGGGCGTCGATCTGCTCCGCCTGGGTGACGGCGAGCGGCACGGTCTTGGAGATCTCCCGGAGCAGGTCGTCGCCGGTGAGCGCGCGCCGCTCGTGAAAGGCGTCGAAGCAGGACGAGATGACGACCTGCTCGATCTCCGCGCCGGAGAAGCCCTCGGTGGCGGCGACCAGCGAGTCCAGCAACGCGTCGGTCACCGGCAGCGCGCCCAGCGCGGGCCCGGCCTTGAGCCGCGACGCGATGTGCAGCGAGAAGATCACCCGGCGCTCGGCGTCGGTGGGCAGGTCGATGAAGAAGATCTCGTCGAACCGGCCCTTGCGCATCATCTCCGGCGGCAGCAGGGCGATCTGGTTGGCGGTGGCGATCACGAACACGGGCGCGGTCTTCTCCTGCATCCAGGACAGGAACGTGCCGAACACCCGCGCCGACGTGCCGGAGTCGCCGGACCCGGAAGCACCGGCCGCGAAACCCTTCTCGATCTCGTCGATCCACATGATGCACGGCGCGATCGCCTCGGCGGTGGCCAGCGCCGTGCGCATGTTCTGCTCGGACGCGCCAACCAACCCCCCGAACACCCGGCCGATGTCCAGGCGCACCAGCGGCAGCGACCACGCGGACGACATCGCCTTCGCAGTCATGGATTTCCCGCAGCCCGGCACGCCGGTCACGAGCACGCCCTTCGGCGGCGGCAGCCCGTACGACCGCGCCTCCGCCATCCACGACCCGTTCCGCTTGCGCAGCCAGGTCTTCAGGTTCTCCAGGCCGCCGATGTCGTCCAGGCTGATCGAGGACGAGACCACCTCCAGCACGCCGGACTTCTGCACGATCTGCTTCTTCTCGTCCTGCACCAGGACGATGTCGTCGTCGGTGAGCCGGCCGTCGTCGACCATCGCCCGGGCGAATGCGTTCTCGGCCTCGAACGCCGTCAGTCCCAGCGCCGCCTTGACCAGCCGCTCCGGCCCGTCCGGTCCGAGCGCCAGCGTGAGCGCGCCGGCCGCGGTGTTCCGGGCGATCATGCCGTCGAGGGTCGCGCGCAGCTGGGCCTCGGTCGGCAGCGGGAAGTCGACGACGGTGACCAGCGACTCGAGGTCGGCGGGGATCCGCGGCGTCGGCGACACCATGATCAAGGTCCGCGGCACCGACCCGTCCTTGTAGAACCGGACCGTGTCCTTCAGCGCCCTGACCAGCTGGGTGTCGGGCGGGGACGCGTTCGTACCCAGCCAGGGGTGCAGGTCGAGCAGCACGACGACGCTCGGCGCGCTCAGCGCGGCGGCGGCGGTGAGGGCCGCGTGCGGGGTGCGGGTGTCCGGGTTGCCGGCCTGCCCCAGCGCCGCGAAACCGTTCGCCGTCGACCACGTGTAGACCTGTCGCGCCGGCGTCACCTGGGTGCGATTGCCGACCACGGCGGCGATCTCGGACAGCAGCCGGGACTCCTCGGCAGTGCGGATGCTGAGCAGCGGGAAGCGCGCCCGGATCAACCGGCGCAGGTTCGTCGCGAAGGTGTCGGCCACGCTCACATCCTCCTGGTCATGGGCGTCGCGAGCGCCCGGGGGCCGCGCTCGTCGTTCGCGTCGAGACCCGACTCGCCCGGATGAGGCCCGCCCGATCACCGGCTACTGTACGAGCACCGCGTCGCGACCCGTCGGGACGCCGACCGGCCTTCAGCCTCGGTGACGACGCGGGATCGGAGGACGGACATGGCCAAGGGCCCGCCGCCCAGCATCACCCGGCCGACGCTGCCCTACTTCGCCTACCGCGGCCCGCACAAGGTCGCCACGGGTGACCTCGCGCCCGCCGGCATGCCCGGCGTCGTGTTCGCCCCGGCGTCCGGCAAGCGGCTGCCGATCGTCGCCTTCGGCCACGGCTGGCTGCAGACCGGCCAGCGCTACGCCGACACGATGCGCTACCTGGCGTCCTGGGGCATCATCGTCGTCGCGCCGAACACCCACCGGAGCCTGTTCTCCAGCCACCAGGCGCTCGCGCTCGACCTGTCCCGCGCGCTGCGGTTGATCGCGCACGGCCAGCTCGGCGGCGGCCTGGTGCGCGGCGATCTCCGGCGGATGGGCGTCATGGGGCACTCCACCGGCGGCGGCGCCGCGATGCTCGCCGCGGCCAAGGATCGCGGCATCAAGGCCGTCGTGACGGTCGCGGCGGCGGAGACGAGCCCGTCGGCGGTCGCCGCGGCCGGCCTGGTCGAGGTGCCGAGCCTGCACATCGTCGGCGACGACGACACGGTCGCCGAGGACGACGGGGTGAAGATCGCCCGCTCGTGCACCGGTCCGGCGCAGCTGCGCAAGGTGGACGGTTCGGGACACATGGGCCTGGTCGAGGGCCGGAACTGGACCAACACGCTGACCGGCCAGGGCCCGGACAAGGGGATGATGCGGGTCACCCGGATGCTGGCCAGCGCGTTCTTCATCCGGCACCTCACCAACGCCGATCAGCTGGCCGACGAGCTGGAGAAGAAGGTGCACGGCACCAAGCCGGAGAAGCTGGAGCCGGAGGAGCCGGAGACGCACGCCATCGCGTTCGAGGAGCTCAGCCAGGCGATCGCCGACATCTGATCGGCCGGCGCGCAGACCTCGACGCCAGCCCGGTCCGATCGGCGGGCGATCGGATCCGCGGGAGCGTCAGATCGTGCCGACGACCTTCGCGACCCGGTCCGCCACCGACCGCGCCTGATCCTGTGTCGGGGCCTCCACCATCACCCGGACCAGCGGCTCCGTGCCGGAGGGGCGCAGCAGCACGCGGCCCGACCCGGCGAGCTCCGCCTCGGCCAGGGTGACGGCCTCCGTGACCGCCGGGGACGACGCGACGGCGGCCTTGTCGGCGACCTTCACGTTGATCAGCACCTGCGGGAACTTCGTGACGATGGACGCCAGCTCCGCGAGCGGGCGACCGGCCGCGGCGACCGCGGCCATCAGGTGCAGTGCGGACAGCAGGCCGTCGCCCGTGGTGGCGTGGTCGGCCAGGATGATGTGCCCGGACTGCTCGCCGCCGAGCGAGAACCCGCCGGCCTTCATCTCCTCCAGCACGTAGCGATCCCCGACTGCGGTCGTCCGCACCTCGATGCCGGCGCCGGCCATCGCCCGGTGGAAGCCGAGATTCGCCATCACGGTGGTGACCACCGTGTTCCGGGTGAGCCGCCCACGCGCCCGGAGCGACGTCGCGAGCAGCGCCAGGATCGCGTCGCCGTCCACGTCGGACCCGTCGGCCGCGACCGCGAGGCAGCGGTCCGCGTCGCCGTCGTGCGCGATGCCGAGATCGGCGTCGTGCTCCCGGACAGCGGCCCGCAGCGGATCGAGGTGGGTCGAGCCGACGCCGAGATTGATGTTGAGCCCGTCCGGGCTGCCGCCGATGACGACGACCTCGGCCCCGGCGCGCCGGTACACCTCGGGCGCCAGCTCCGACGAGGCGCCGTGCGCGCAGTCCACCACGACCCGCAGGCCGTTCAGCGGGTTCGGGGTGGCGATCAGCAGGTGGTCGAGGTAGCGCCGGTCGGCGTCGACGGCGTGCCTGATGCGGCCGACGCCCTCGCCGGTGGGCAGCCGGCCGGGGTCGTCGATGGCCGCCTCGATGGCGTCCTCGACCGCGTCGTCCAGCTTGACCCCGCCCGCGCCGAAGATCTTGATGCCGTTGTCCGGCATGGCGTTGTGCGACGCGGAGATCACGACGCCGAGGTCGGCGGCCAGGTCGGCGGTGAGGAACGCCACGGCCGGCGTGGGCAGCACGCCCAGCAGCAGCACGTCGACGCCTGCCGATGCGAGCCCGGCGGCCACCGCGGCCTCCAGCATCTCGCCGCTGGCGCGGGGATCCCGGCCGAGGACGGCGAGCGCGCGCCCGGTGCTCGCGCGCGTCGACCGGCCGGTGACAGGGGGACCGGACAGCGTGGACCCGGGCGCGACGAGGGCGGAGCCGTCGGCGCCGGGCATGGCCGCGCCGGCGAGCACCCGGGCCGCCGCCGTCGCCAGCCGCAGCGCCAGCGCCGGCGTGAGGTCCGCGTTGGCGAGCCCCCTGACCCCGTCGGTCCCGAACAACCGGCCCACAGGCGGCGTCAGCGCTTCGAGTACTGCGGCGCCTTGCGGGCCTTCTTCAGGCCGTACTTCTTCCGCTCCTTGGCCCGCGCGTCGCGGGTGAGGAACCCGACCTTCTTGAGCGCCGGCCGGTCCGCCTCGTCGAGCTCGATGAGCGCCCGCGCGATGGCCAGGCGCAGCGCGCCGGCCTGTCCGGTGACGCCGCCGCCCTTGAGGCTGGCGTGCACGTCGTAGATCTCGCCCTTCTCCAGGGTCACCAGCGGCTCCTTGACGAGCTGCTGGTGCACCTTGTTCGGGAAGTAGCTGTCCAGCGTGCGGCCGTTCAGCGTGAAGCTGCCGGTGCCCGGGACGAGGCGCACGCGGACGATGGCCTCCTTGCGCCGGCCGACGGTCTGCACCGGGCGGTCGACGGCGACGGGCACGATCGACGGCACGACGATCGGCGCATCGGCCGGGGCCTCGACAGGTGCGTCGGCAGGCGTCTCGACCGGCGCCTCGACGGCCTCCGCGGCCTCGGCGACGACGATGTCGCCGTCGGGCAGCTCGGCCACCTCGACATCCTCGACGACATCCTCGACGACGATCCTCGACGGCGTCGGCCGTGGCATCCGCCTCAGCGGCGTACTCGGAGTTCTCGCTCACAGACTGGCTTCTCTCGATTCGGATCTGAACGCTTGCGCGCTACTACTGGGCGACCTGGATGATGTCGAACGGCTGCGGCTGCTGGGCCTGGTGCGGGTGGTTCGGACCGGAGTAGACCTTGAGCTTGCGCGCCATCGACCGGCCGAGGGAGTTGTGCGGCAGCATGCCGATGATCGCCTTCTCCACGAGCTTGTCCGACCGCGCCTCGAGCAGGTTGCCCACGGTCTGCTTGCGCAGGCCGCCCGGGTAGCCCGAGTGCCGGTACAGGTACTTGGTCTCCCGCTTGTTGCCGGAGATCGCCACCTTGTCGGCGTTGACGATGACGACGAAGTCGCCGGTGTCCACGTGCGGGGCGTAGATCGGCTTGTGCTTGCCCCGCAGCAGCTGAGCAGCCTGGCTGGCCAGCCGGCCGAGCACGACGTCGGTCGCGTCGATCACGTGCCAGGCGTGGGTCACATCGCCGGGCTTGGGGCTGTACGTGCGCACGGATCTGCTCTCTTCACTGTCGTCGGTGCTCGCTTGCGTCGGTTCTCTGCTCGACGCGGGAACTGCACGCCCCCGCGTTCGGGCGGCGCCACGCGGTCAGATGCTCGTCGGGCACGAGATCGAACCTCACTGCAACCACGGCCTCGTCGTACACGACAAAACCGCCGCGAGCAGCCGCGCGGCACACCGACTGACCAGATTACCTCGTGCGCGCAGGGAAGGTCAAAGTGCGGCGGTCACGGCGCGGGCTCGCGCCCTGGCGCGTCGTGCTGCCCGACGAGCCACGTGCGGGCGTCGGCATAGGCCGCGAGGGTGGACTCGCCGATCACCTCGGTGGCCGCGAACAGGTGCACGGCGTCGGCGTGGTCGGCGACGTGCATGCCCTCGAACCGCGTCATCATGTCCGGCGAGACGCCGGACAGGTAGAGTCGTCCCCCGGACTCGGCCATCACCGCGGCGTAGCCGGAGACCACGCCGAAGAACGTGGAGCCGAGGGACGTCCGGCCGCGCAGCCTGAGCACGAGCGTCGGGTGCTCCACGCCGTGCGGGTCGGGCAGCCGGGCGCCGAGGGTGCGGGAGCCCGCGTAGAGCAGGCTGCCGTAGACGTCCAGCACGAGCGGCCTGCCCGCCGGGAAGGATCTTGGGTGCGGGACGCTCCGCGAGCCGCCCGTCGGGCATCGGCTCCAGCTGCACCACGCGCAGGTCGAGTGCCTCCTTGTTGAGCTGCAGCAGCAGGGAACAGATCAACCCCACCGCGACGGCCGCCGAGACCGGGAGCGCGAGGGTCGCGATGAACGTCACCATCAGCGCCAGCTTGCCGGTGTGCGCGGTGCGCCAGACCTCGAGCATGTCCAGGAATTTCAGCGCTCGGGCCGCGGCGTAGATCAGCACGGCGGCCAGGGTGGGCATCAGCACCAGCCCGACCAGCTCGGAGAGCGCGAGCAGGATGATCAGCATCCAGAGCCCGGCGAAGATCGACCCCCACCGGCTGCGGGCGCCCGCGGTGATGTTCAGCGACGTGGTGGTGACGGAGCCGCCGACCGGCGTGCCGTGGAACAGCCCGGAGGCCACGTTCGCCACACCCTGGCCGATGAAGTCGCGATTCGTCGAGGAGTGACTGCCGTCCGGGTTCGGGGCGGACTCGGCCACGCCGGCACCCTGGACGACCACGATCGCGGCGATGGACAGCGCCCCGATGACGACGCCCACGCTGAGGTCGGACAGCTGCGGCAACACGAGAGGCGGCATGCCGCTGGGGATGTCGCCCGCGTCGTCGACCGTGTCGATCGCGTCCGGAGCGAGCCACGCGAAAAGCGCCGACGGCACGACGACGGCGACCAGCGAGCCGTACAGCGAGAAGCGAGTACGGCCCAGCACGATCAGGGTCAGCAGCGCCGCGACGCCGATCGCCGCGGCCGGCCAGACGATCTCGCCCGGGTGGGTGATGACGTACCACGCCTTCTGTGCGGCCACACCGCTCGGCGGGGTCACCCCCGTCAGGTCCGGCAGCTGCCCGAGCAGGATGTTGACGGCGACGCCGGTGAGGAAGCCGAGCATCACGGAGCGCGAGACGAACCGGACGAAGCGGCCCAGCCGCAGGACGCCGAGGGCGATGATGACGACCCCGGTGAGCAGGGTGAGCAGCACGATCGAGCGATCCCTGGCGTCCGGCGCCAGGCCTTCGAGCGCGGAGCCGGCGGCGAGCGACGCGGCCGTGGTGGTGGTCACGACCATCAGCGACGTGCTGGTGGTCAGCCCGCCGCCGATCTTTCCCGGCGAACGACGCGTACAGCCCGTAGGCCGGGTTGACGCCGGCCAGCACCGCGGTGGCCATGCCGTCCGGCACCGAGCTGATCGCGCCCGGGATGCCGGCGACCGCGTCGGCGCCGAGGTCCGCGCGGCGCGGACGCACGCCGGCCAGCCAGGCCAGCACCCTGCCCTGGATGGATCGCTCGGTCGGTGGGGTCACGCCGCTCCCTCGTGGTGTGCCGCCGACGCTAGATCACAGCGCCACCCACGAGCGGGACCGCCGCCCGATTCATCCCGGTCGGACGAGGCGGTCGGGCGAGCGGCGGCACCGTCGCCGCGCCGGATACCGGCTCGCGGTCGGCGAGAAGTCCTGCAGATCAGGACATCTCAGGTCGGCGCATCGTCGCCGGCACGCACCGCCCTGGTCTGCGCGGCCCGCGCGGCCAGCTCCGCGTCGGCGGGGTACTCGACGTGCACGAGCGTCAGGCCGTGCGCCGGCGCCACGGAGATCGCCGAGGTCCGCCGGCGGGCGGCCAGGAGCGCGGCGGGCGCGGCCACCGGGTCCCGCCCGTCCCCGACGGCCAGCAGCGCGCCGACGAGCGCCCGCACCATCGAGTGGCAGAACGCGTCGGCGGTGACGTCGACGTGCACCTCGTCGGCCCGGGCGGCCACGTCGAGGCGCAGCAGGTTCCGCACCGTGGTGGACCCGGGCCGCGGCCGGCAGAAGGCGGCGAAGTCGTGCAGACCGAGCAGCCCGTCGGCGGCGGCCTGCATGGCCGGCGCGTCGAGCGGTCGGCGCCAGGCGAGCACCAGGCGCCGGTCGGCCGGTGCGGCGCCCCAGTCGGCGGTGGCGATCCGGTAGCGGTAGCTGCGGCTGATCGCCGAGAAGCGGGCGTCGAACCCGGGGGCGGCGGGGGTGACCGAGCGGACCCGGACGTCGGCGGGCAGCACGCCCGGCGAGCCGGCGACGCAGGCCCAGGCAGCCCGGGTCGAGACGCGGGATCGGGCGGCGCCCCGGCCAGGTGCCGCGGGGCCAGCGCGGCCAGCCGGTCGGCCGGCACGTCGACGTGCGCCACCTGCCCGGTGGCGTGCACGCCGGCGTCGGTGCGGCCGGCGACGACGAGCCGCGTCGGCTCCGCGCAGCACGGTGTCCAGCGCGTCGCTGCAGCACGCCGGCGACGGTGCGCCGGCCGGGCTGGACCGCCCAGCCGGAGAAGTCCGTGCCCTCGTAGCTCGAGGTCGAGTCGCAGACGCCGAACTCCATGGCCGAGCGCGTGTTGCGTCCGGCCATGGAGTCCGAGCGGGAGTTCGGGGCTCGCCGGGACTACTTGCGGTCGTCCGCACCCTCGGCGGGCTCCTCATCGGCGGCCGCCATGGCCTGCGTCGAGGTGTGGTCGCCGCCGTCGGCGTCGGTGCCCTCGGCGTCTCTCTCCCGGTCGCGGCGTCGGCATCGCCGGCGTCGCTGGCGCCCTCGGCCGGCGCCTCGGTCACATCGAGGCGCCCTCCGCGGGCGCCTCGGCGGCGGCCTCGATGACCTGCGCCGACGTGCTGTCGCCGCCGTCCGGGTCGAGGTCGGTCTGCTCGTTGGTCTCGCTCACCGACTCAGCATCCTCCGCCGCGGCTGTCCGGCGCAGCGGCGGCGATGATCGCGGCCTCGGCAGCGGCGTCGGCCCGGCGGTCGGCGCCGGCAGCGGCGGCCGTGGCCGCGGCCGCGCGCGGCGGCGCGGCGGGACGCGGCGCGGCGGGCCTCGCGGTTGGCGGCGGACGACACCGACTCCTCGTCGATCAGCTCGATGACGGCCATGGGGGCGTTGTCGCCCTTGCGGGAGCCGGCCTTGGTGATCCGGGTGTACCCACCCTCACGCGTCGCGAAGGACGGTCCGATCTCCGCGAAAAGCTTGTGCACCACGTCCTTGTCGCGGATCACCTTGAGCACCTCGCGGCGCGAGTGCAGGGTGCCCCGCTTGGCCGAGGTGATCAGCTTCTCGGCGAACGGCCGCAGCCGCTTGGCCTTGGTCTCCGTGGTGGTGATCCGGCCGTGCTCGAACAGCGCCGTGGCGAGGTTCGAGAGGATCAGGCGCTCGTGGGCGGGCGAGCCGCCGAGGCGGGGGCCCTTCGCGGGGGTCGGCATGCTGGTCGCTTCCTTCGTGTCGTGGTCCGCGGGGTGGGGCTCCGCGGGTGAGGCGGCGGCCCGGGAGCGAACTCCCGGGCGCCGACGGTTTCCTGTCCGAGTTCGGCGGGACGGTCAGGTCGGGACCGTCCCGCACGCCCACCCGACGACCGGGTGGACCGGGTGTTGCATCGACAATTCGCTGCTGCCCGGACTGCGCTGTGTGCTCAGACCGGGATCAGATCTGCTCGGTCTCCGCGTAGTCGACGTCGTCCGAGTTCGATCCGTTGGTGGTGGTGGCGCCGTAGCCGCCGAAGCCGTTGCCGGCCTCGTCGCCCTCGTCGCTCCAGTCCGTCTCGCCGTAGGCCAGCGCCGCGGCGGCGGGATCGAAGCCGGCCGGCGAGTCCTTGAGCGACAGGCCCATGCCGGCGAGCTTGATCTTGACCTCGTCGATCGACTTCTGCCCGAAGTTGCGGATGTCCAGGAGGTCGGCCTCGGTCCGCGAGACCAGCTCGCCCACCGTGTGGATGCCCTCCCGCTTGAGGCAGTTGTACGAGCGGACCGTCAGGTCCATCTCCTCGATCGGCAGCGCGAACGCGGCGATGTGGTCCGCCTCGGCCGGCGACGGGCCGATCTCGATGCCCTCGGCGTCGATGTTCAGCTCGCGGGCCAGGCCGAACAGCTCCACCAGGGTGGTGCCGGCGGAGGCCAGCGCGTCCCTCGGGGTGATCGACGGCTTGGTCTCCACGTCCAGCACGAGCCGGTCGAAGTCGGTGCGCTGCTCGACGCGGGTGGCCTCGACGCGGTACGTCACCTTGAGCACCGGCGAGTAGATGGAATCGACCGGGATGCGGCCGATCTCGGCACCGACCACCTTGTTCGGCGAGGCGGGCACGTAGCCGCGGCCGCGCTCGACGACCAGCTCGATCTCGAGCTTGCCCTTCTTGGTCAGGGTGGCCAGCTTGAGGTCGGGGTTGTGCACGGTGACGCCGGCCGGCGGCGCGATGTCCGCGGCGGTGACCTCACCCGGGCCCTGCTTGCGCAGGTACATGGTGACGGGCTCGTCGTCCTCGGACGAGACGACCAGATCCTTGAGGTTCAGGATCAGCTCGGTGACGTCCTCCTTGACGCCCGGGACGGTGGTGAACTCGTGCAGCACGCCGTCGATGCGGATGCTGGTGACGCTGGCCCCCGGGATGGAGGACAGCAGGGTGCGGCGCAGGGAGTTCCCGAGGGTGTACCCGAAACCCGGCTCCAGCGGCTCGATCACGAACCGCGACCGGTTGTCGGCCACGACCTCTTCGGTCAGTGCGGGGCGCTGAGAAATCAGCATGGAAGAACGACCTCCAGAAATGACAGGTGGCGACCGCCATATGACGCCACTCTCGGTACCGCTGCGGCCGTGGGCCGGAGCCCACGGTCGAAACCCACCGCTCGGCGCCGGATCTCCCCGGCGCCGAGCGGTGGACTACTTGGAGTAGAACTCCACGATCAGCTGCTCGGTGACCTGCGAATCGATCTGCGCACGCACCGGCAGGGAGTGGATCAGGATCTGCAGCGACTCCGGCACGACCTTCATCCACGCCGGCACCGGGCGGTCACCGAAGGTGGCCCGCGCCAGCTCGAACGGGAAGAGCTCGGTCGACTGCTTGCGGACCGTGATGATGTCGTACTGCTCGACGCGGTAGGACGGCACGTCCACCCGCACCCCGTTGACCTCGAAGTGGCCGTGGGTGACGAGCTGCCGGGCCAGCCGGCGGGTGCGGGCGAGACCCGCTCGGTAGACGACGTTGTCCAGCCGGGACTCGAGGATCTGCAGCAGGGTGTCGCCGGTCTTGCCGGCCCGCGATGCGGCCTCGGCGTAGTAGCGGCGGAACTGCTTCTCCATGACGCCGTAGGTGAAGCGCGCCTTCTGCTTCTCCTGCAGCTGGGTCAGGTACTCCTTCTCCTTCGTCCGCGCGCGGCCGTGCTGGCCGGGCGGGAAGGGACGGCGCTCGAAGGCCATGTCGCCGCCGACCAGGTCGGTCTTCAGGCGGCGGGACTTCTTGGTGACGGGACCGGTGTATCTAGCCATGACTGTGCCAATTCTCCTTTCGGTCCCGCTCAGACCCGGCGCCGCTTGGGCGGCCGGGTGCCGTTGTGTGCCTGCGGGGTGACATCCGAGATCGCTCCGACCTCCAGGCCCGCGGCCTGCAGCGAACGGATGGCGGTCTCGCGGCCCGAGCCCGGGCCCTTGACGAAGACATCCACCTTGCGCATGCCGTGCTCGATGGCCTGGCGGGCGGCGTTCTCCGCCGCCATCTGGGCGGCGAACGGGGTGGACTTGCGCGAGCCCTTGAAGCCGACGTGGCCGGCGGAGGCCCAGGAGATCACCGCGCCGGTGGGGTCGGTGATGGACACGATGGTGTTGTTGAAGGTGCTCTTGATGTGGGCGTGCCCGTGGGAGATGTTCTTCTTCTCCTTGCGGCGGACCTTCTTGACCGCCGCGGGGCCCTGCCGAGTCTTGGGGGGCATGGAATTACCTGGCCTTCTTCTTGCCGGCGATCGTCTTCTTCGGGCCCTTGCGGGTGCGGGCGTTCGTCTTGGTCCGCTGGCCGCGCACCGGGAGGTGGCGGCGGTGACGCAGACCCTGGTACGAGCCGATCTCCATCTTGCGGCGGATGTCCGCCTGCACCTCGCGGCGCAGGTCCCCCTCGACCTTGAGGTCGGCCGCGTCGATGGCGTCCCGGAGGGCGAGGACGTCCTCGTCGGACAGGTCCTTGCTCCGCAGATCAGGGCTGATGCCGGTGGCCTTCAGCAGTTCCTGGGACCGGGTGCGACCGATCCCGTAGATGTAGGTGAGTGCGATCTCCATCCGCTTGTCGCGGGGAAGATCGACTCCGACGAGTCGTGCCATCTGGCGCGATGCTCCTTCTTGTCGCCCACAGGTGTCGGTCGCGTGCCGTCCCGGCTGGTGCCGGGCCCCGGCCCGTGGTCCGGGGGTGTTCCGCCCTCGTGCCGGATCCTGACGATCCGGCACGGCGCGGGTGGCGACGCGATGGTGCAGCGCCGGCGGCCGGTGGCCGCCGGGGCGGTCAGCCCTGGCGCTGCTTGTGCCGCACGTTGTCGCAGATGACCATGACGCGACCGTGCCGGCGGATCACCTTGCACTTGTCGCAGATCTTCTTGACGCTCGGCTGGACCTTCATGGTTGTTCCTGTTCTCTAGTGCCGACCCGGTGGGCCGGACCACGCGCGGCCGGTCGGCTGCGCTCCCTACCGGTCCCCCGTCGCGCGGAGGCCGGTCGACCCGGGGCCGGCGCGGAATGATCCGGGTCCCGGGCCCGCCCTTGAGCGGGGCGGGTGGTGGTGCTGTCGGTGCCGTTCTGCTGGGTGCTGCCGTGGTGCTCCGGTCGGCCCGCCTACTTGTAGCGGTAGACGATCCGGCCTCGTGTCAGGTCATATGGCGAGAGTTCGACGACCACGCGGTCCTCCGGCAGGATCCGGATGTAGTGCTGCCGCATCTTGCCGCTGATGTGCGCGAGCACGCGGTGGCCGTTCTCGAGCTCCACGCGGAACATCGCATTCGGCAACGGCTCCACCACGCGGCCCTCGACCTCGATGGCCCCGTCCTTCTTCCCCATGTCCTCCGCAATCTCACTGCTCGCTCGTCGGTGCGTCCCCGCGCGGTGGCGGCCGGCAGGATTGCCGGATCGTCCGTCCAGGGCTGGTGGGGCCACGCTGCCCGGGCCCGTGGCGGCGAAAGCCGGAGCGAGGCGGATCGAGCGCAGCACCAAAAGGGCGCGACAACGCGCGCCGACCGTTCACTCTACGCCGATCGCGCGCGGGCACCAAGTTGCGTGCCGGTTCCCGCGCGGCGGCCCGGAACCAGCCCGCCGATCCCCTCGTTGCAACGTTCATGACGCTGATCTGTCCCAAGTGCCACGACACGATGAAGAGCTACGAGCGCAACGGCGTGACCATCGAGCAGTGCTCGGAATGCCGCGGCATCTTCCTCGACCGGGGCGAGCTGGAGCACCTGGTGGCCGCCGAGGCGCGGTACAACGCCACTGCTGCAGGGCGCCCCCGCGGCTGCTCCCCCGCCGCCGGTGGCGCCGGCTTATCAGGAGCCGCGCTACGACCCGCGGCCGGATCCGCGTTACGAGCCGCGCTACGAGCCCAGCTACGACCAGCGCTATCGCGACGAGCACCGCGACTACCGCGGGGACTCGCACTACAAGAAGAAGCGCAAGAAGTCCTTCCTCGAGGACTTCTTCGACTAACCCTTCCGGCCTGGTGCATCGGGCTCCGGCGCGGCGCCGTTCCGAGCGCGGCGCGCCCGCCTCGTCGCGTCCGCGCTTCGGTGACGCATCCCCGCATCTGCGACGCATCCGCGCTTCCGGCGCGTCCGGGCGGCGCGGTCCGGCCATGATGGGCATGCATCGGGTCGGAGACAGTCGGGATGCCGTCGCCTGATGCGATCGCGATGATCCGGGAGGGGGGCGTCGTGTTCCGGTCTGCGGGCCCGCCCGTGTTCCCACACGCCGGCTCGCCCGGCGCGCCGGATGCGCCCTTCGCCCTGTCCGGCCGGATCGAGTCGGACAACGACGTCTTCTTCGAGTACGGCTACGTCTGGCTGCCCTACGCGGTGGCGGCCCTGGCCCTGCTCGCGGTCGGCGCGGTCGCCGCGGTCCGCTCCCGCCGGGGCTCGACGGGACTCGCCGGGACCCTGATCACGGCCGGGGCGGTGCTGGCGATCGCGGCCGCCGTCATCGCCGGGTTGGCGGACGCGGCCCTGGACTCGGCCGGCCTCGCGCTGATCGACCAGCCCGTGTGGGCGTGGATGATCGACCATCGCTCGCCGGCGGTGACCTGGTGGGCGATCGTGGTGAGCGACGTCGGCAGCACCATCGGCATGGCCGTGATCGCGATCGCGACCGCGGGACTGCTGTGGTGGCGCGGCCGCCGCTCGGACGCACTGCTCGTCGCGGTCGTCGCCGTCGGCGCCGGTGTACTCGTCCGGGTCGGCAAGGCGACGATCGGCCGGGAACGCCCGCCCGAGGGGTTCCGCCTGGTGGTGGAGTCCAACGAGTCGTTCCCGTCCGGCCACGCGCTGGCCTCGGCCGCGATCCTGGGGGTGGTCGTGGTGGTGCTGGTGCCGCTGCTGCATGCGACCTGGGCCAAGGCGACGCTGATCGCGGCGGCCACCCTGTTCGCGGTGGCGATCGGCGTCAGCCGGCCGTACCTCGGCGTGCACTGGGCGACCGACGTACTCGGCGGCTGGGTCATCGGCCTGACCTGGCTGTACTTCTGTGTGACCGTCCGGTCGGTCTGGCGGCACCGGCGCGGCATCGCGGACGCGGTCGACGACGACCGGCCTGCGACGGATCATCCTTCGAGCGCGGCGGGCAAGCGTCCGGCCGACCCACCGCGGTGATCGTCGCCGCCTGCCTCCTCGACGCCGACTCCGGCGGGGAACTGCGCGCCGAGCGTGCCGACCTCGTGATGCGCACCGCCTCGGTGGGCAAGGTGCTGTTGCTGATCGAGTGCGCCCGCCGGTTCATCGGAGGCGAGCTGGACGAAGGGCGGCCGCTGGCCCGCACCGCCGAGGACGCCGTCGCCGACTCGGGACTCTGGCAGCACCTGCGGGCGGCGGAGCTCCCGGCCGGCGATCTCGCCGTGCTGGTCGGGGCCGCGAGCGACAACCTGGCCGCCAACGTGCTGCTGCGGACCGTCGGTCTCGAGGCCGTCGCGCTGCTGCAGACCAGGCTCGGGCTCGCGGCGACGGGGCTGCACGACCGGGTCAGGGACGTGCGCGGTCCGGACGACCCGGCGACGCTGTCCACGGGCACCGCGTCCGAGCTCGCCGGGCTGATGGGCCGGCTGCACCGCGACGACATCCCCGGCGTCGCCGGAGCCGGTCCGATGGTGCTCTCCTGGCTGGCGCTGGACGCCGACACCTCCATGGCCGCGTGCGCCCTCGGTCTCGATCCGCTCGCCCACGTCGGGGCGGACCGCGGGCTGCGCCTGGCGCACAAGACCGGCACGGATTCCGGGGTGCGGGCGGACGTCGGAGTGGTCGCGGGGCCGGCGCGGACCGTTGCGTACGCGGTGCTGGCCGAGTTCGACGACGAGGACCGCGATGCCGTGCTGGACGCCATGCGCGAATGGGGGCGCGCGGTCCGCGCGCTCGTCGCCTCCTGAGGACCGGTGTCTTCGACCCTCGACGCGGTGGCCGACGTGCCCCGGGAGGCAGGATGACTGCGTCCCGCGGGGGTGCGCATCACGCGACGGCGATCGCCTCCGGTGCGATGTTGAAGTTGTCGCGAAACACGTTGTCCGGGTCGTACTTGCGCTTCAACGCGCGCAGCCGCCGCAGCGTCCCGGCGGGAAATGCGTCCGCGAGCCGCTCGCCGCGCAGGTCGGTCTCGAAGCTGAGGTAGAGGCCGGAGAAGTGCCCGAGCAGCCCGTCCCAGCTCCGGTCCAACACTGCGCGGTCGGCGCCGAACGCGGTCACCGAGAAGTTCGCCGAGCGGTGCGCGTACGCGGTGGCGCCGGGGTCGACGTCGGCGACGGCCCCGCCCACGGAACGGATCTGGAAGAAGTACGCGGCGCCGCCACGCATCAGCTCCTCGGCCGCGCCGGCGAATTCGGGGGTGATGTGGTCGAGGAGGCCGGAGCGCGAGACCGGATCGCCCTGGCCCTGATGGGTCGGCCGCCGGCACGTTCATCATGCCGGCGTACGGCAGGAGCTGCGCGGCCTGGTCGAGCACCGGCGCCACATCGGCGATCGGCCGCAGCCGGTCGATCACCGTATCCGGGTCGTCCGAGTCCACCACGACGAGGGCCTGGGCGACCTGCTGCCGGCCCGGCCGTAGCCGCCCCATCATCAGGAAGCTGGTGACGTCCCGCGGCGCCGCTTCGACGGCCGCCCCCCATCGCTGCAGCAGGCCGGCGGTGTCGCTCGCGTCGTAGGCGAACTGGCCGAACCCGACGTCGCCGACCTCGTCGACCTCGAACTCGAACGACGTCACGATGCCCAGGTTGGCGCCGGCGCCGCGGACACCCCAGAACAGGTCGGCGTTCTCGGCGGCGCCGGCCCGCACGCGGGCGCCGTCGGCCAGCACCAGGTCGACCGCGCGCAGGTGATCGATGGTCAGTCCGTGCTCCCGGACGAGCCAGCCGATGCCGCCGGCGGTGGCCAGACCCCCGACGCCGACGCCGCCGTAGTCGCCCGAGCTGAGCGCCCAGCCGTGCGCGGCGAGCGCGGCGGCCACGTCCGACCAGCGGGCACCCGGCCCGATGCGGACCCGGCGCGCCGCCTCGTCGACGACCTCGACGGCGGACAGCCGACCGAGATCGATCACGATGCCGCCGTCGTTGGTCGACCGGCCGCTGATGCCGTGACCGCCGCTGCGGACGGACAGCGGCACCGGCTGGGTCCGGGCGAAGCCCAGCGCGTCGACCACCTGGTCCTCGTCGGCGGGCCGGAGCACGAGACCCGGTGAGCCGCCGCGCATGTAGGTCGAGCGCACCCGGGGGTACCCGGGGTCGCCGGGTTCCACCGCGTCGGCACGCAGAGACTGCGGGACCGCGTCGTAGTCGATCCGCGGGCGTCGACGGGCCCGCGCGGCGGCGCTGCGGATCGCGCCCTCCCCGACGCCGCCGGTGGCGCGTTCGGCGGCGACGGTCTCGCGGAGCGCGGGCATCACCTCGTCGGCGAAGGTCCGCATCGTGCCGGGATCGTCCGAGCCGAGGATGAAGGTGCCGATCCCGTTGTCCAGCGCGAGCGGCAGCAGCTGCTCCACCCACTGCGCCGGCGGCCCCTGCAGCATCCCGCCCGACGCGGCAGAGAAGCTGCCGAAGACGTTGAGCAGCCGGCGGATATCCCGCGGATCGCGTCCCGCCTCGGCCGCGGCCTCGTCGATGATCCCGTTGCCGCGGGCCAGGTCTCCGGGCTGCAGGTTGGACAGGGAGGGCAGCCAGCCGTCGGCCTTGAGGCCGACCAGGCGCAGCATCCGCCGCTTGTACGCGCCCACCCAGATCGGCATGTCGTGCGCCGGCGCCGGACCCCGCTTGGCGCCGCGCAGCGCGTAGTACTCGCCGTCGTAGCGCAGCGGCGCCCGCTCGTCGACCGACCAGACGGACCGGATGACGTCGATGGCCTCACCGAGAGCGTCCACCGACTCGCCGGCGGTCAGGCGGCGCTGAACACCCATGGCCTGCATCGCGTCCCAGAAGCCACCGGCGCCGAGCGCGAGGTCGAACCGGCCGCCGGAGAGGAGGTCGAGACTCGCCGCCGCCCGCGCCGTCACCGCCGGGGGCCGCATCGGAACGTTCAGCACGTTCGGCGCGATGTGCACGCGCCGCGTCCGCGCGGCGACCCAGGAGAGCAGCGTCCAGGTGTCGAGAAACCGCGGCTGGTACGGATGATCCTGGAACGTCACCAGGTCGAACCCGGCGGCCTCCGCCAGCTTCGCCAGCTCGACGGCGGTGTCCGGCGGGCTGTTCACCGGCGTGACGAAGGTGCCGAACTGCAGCGCATGACCGTAATCCATGGCGACTCCCGATACGTTGTCCAACCAACTATATGCGTCTCAGATCATCTGTAGAGCAGATCACAACGCTATGCTCATGCGATGGCCCACACCGCGGACGCCGACCTGGGATGGTCGCTCGGCGTGCTGTTCCGCACCTGGCAGGAGGGGGTCACCCGGGCGCTCGACGGGCTGCCGCACGGCGCGCGCGGGTTCCAGATCATGGTCACCGTCGCCCGCGACGGGCCGCCGACCCAGGCGGCGCTGGCCGCGCACCTCGGCATCGACCGCACCGTGCTGACCTACGTGCTGGATGATCTCGTCGGTGCCGGGCTGCTGGAGCGCCAGGTCGACGCGGCCGACCGGCGGGTGCGGCGGCTGGTGGCGACGCGCGCGGGCCGGGCACGCCTGGCGCGACTGGAACGCCGGGTCGCCGCTGCCGAGCGCGACCTGCTGGCCGGCCTCAGCGCCGACGAGCAGCGGGTCCTGCGGACCGCGCTGCACCACGCGGCGAGCCGAATCCACCGCGACGACCCGGGTCACGACGCCTGCTCGGAGGTCGCGGAACTGCTGAGCGAGGGCCATCCAGCGGCACCGGCCGCGCGGGCCGGAACCGGCTGACCCGCCGCGGCCGTGCGCTGCCCGATCGGGTACACCTGCCGGCCCATCGAGGCCCGATCCGGGTCGCGACGTCCGCGTCCTGGTCGGCCGCCCGTACCGTTGGCCCATGGGCGGGGCGACCCGAGCGTCGGCCGAGGGTGCGCGGGCCCGGATCGATCGGGTCGCGCCCCTGCCTGCTGCTCGGCGGCGGTACCCGACCGGTCCGGATCCGCTACCACCGCGGTCCGGCGTCGGGCTGCAACGACTTCTGGCGGCGATCTCCACAACGGCCGGAAATCGCGCCGTCAACCAGGTTCTCGGCCCCCGCCGACCGGCGCCCCCGGACTATCCGGTGCAGCGGCGCGACCTGCACGCGGGTGCCACCGTGCCGGACACCGCCGCCCAGGACGCGATCACCGGCGCGATGGACCCGACCGCATCCGTGAGCTCATCGGGCTCGGTCCGGCTGCGGACCTGGGGTGGCCGGACCGCGGCGGCGGGTGCCGCGCCGACCCGCGCGCAGCAGCGGGTGCGGGATCAGACCCTGGCCGCGCTCACCCTTGCGATCACCAGGGAGCTGAACCTGGTGCTCCCCGAGATGCGCCGGAGTGCCCGGCGCTACAGCACGGGCCGCACGCCGACGGCCGACCTGGCGGCCGCCGGCAACGCCGCCGCCGATGTCGTTCGCGGGCACGTCGGGGGCTACATCAGGAACTCGGTGGGCGGCGCCGCGCGGATCGGGCACGGCTTCGTCGCCGGTGCTAACCTGCTCGACGCCTACGACCCGACGGATCGGGCGACCGCCGGTGAGCCGATCTCGGCCGAGGCCGTCGTGGCGTGGGCGCTCGACAACTCCCCCGCCGCCGGGGTCCGCTCACGCATGGCGTTCAACCCGCATGGCGCGCAGGAGTCGGCATGGCTGCGCACCACCGGCATCCCCGGGATCATCGGTGGCCGCCGCGCCGACTTCGAACTGTGGGACCGGTTCGGGTTCGCCATGGTGGGCTCGATCCCGGGGCCACTCGGGTCCCGCACTCTGGCCACCACCGTGCCGCCCGGCGGCCTGTCGAGCCGCCCGCCGGCCGCCGGCGGCCTGTCCCCGTCGCAGCGCGGCGCCAGGTGGTTCGCCTTCGAGGAGCTCATGCACGAGTTCTTCCACCTCGTCGAGCATCCCGTTCACGAGGCGGCGCGCCGGGCAAGCCCGCTGGACTCGGCGCTCAACGAGGGTGTCACGGACCTGCTCACCCAGGACACGTACAACGCAACGGTCGGCCGCGTGCGGCGTGACCCCGCGGTCATCGCCGCGGTCGAGGGACGGGCACCGGCTTCTGGCGCCGCCGTACCGGAGCGGTACCTGCCGCGGCGCTACACGATCGCCTACCCCGCGGAGGTCGCGGACGTGCGGGGGGCGCTGGGATCGGTGAATCTGGACGGGTTCAAGGCCGCCTACCTGACCGGTCACGTCGAGTACCTGGGTCTGCTGCCGAGCGGGGCGGAGCGAACCCCCGTCGCCGCCGGGACGGGCCGTGGCATCGACCTGTCGTCGGCGGCCGTGCACTCGCTGGCCGACCTGGTCCGGCGCACCCGCGTCCCCCGGCGGGCGATCACCGCGGCGAACCCGGGCGTGCGATGGAGCCCGATGCCGGCCCGGGCCAACGTGCCCGGCTGGCGCGAGCATCTGGTCGTCGCCTCGGCCGGCCTGTCCGAGACGCGCGACCAGATCGCCGCCCAGCACGACGTGTCGGTCGCCGACCTGAACGCCAACAACACCCACCTGCCCGGATGGCCCCTGCTGCCTGCCGGCCGGCGGGTTCTCGTCCCACCGCCCGGGTTTCGGCCATGACCGATCCCGTCGACCGGGCAGCCGCGGTGCGCGCCGTGATCGATGTCGATCTCGAGCGCTACCCCGGCCTGCCGCGGGACACCGCCCGCGCGGACGTCATCGCGGCGGCCGGCGCGCCCGTCGCCGAGACGGCCGGGTCCGCCGACCCCGCGTCGCTCCGGACGAGCGTGCACGACGTCGGACCGGGGCGCCGGCTCACCGCCTGGTACGCGAGCACGGACCCGTCCCTCCCGTCGCTCGACGACCCGGTCGTCGCGCTCGAACGGCCGATCGTGCCGGGCGACGTCGAGGCCCTGCTCGAGCGAGAGGGTCACCACCCGCGGGGGTCTCAGCGACTGACGGCATGGCCGGAGCGCGGGCTCGCCGTCTGGTTCAGCGCGCGGTCGCGGCTGCCGACCATCCTGCTCGCCTTCCCGCCGACGACGCCCGAACAGTTCGACGCCTCGCCGATGGGCCGCCGCGCCTGAGCAGCCCATCTGACCGCTCACCCCGTACCTGGTCCACGTGGCCGGGATCCCTGCGCGTCCCAGCTCCACCTCGACGCTCACCCGTGGCCGATCCTGCCCGCGACGAGACCGCCCTTCGCTGGCGCGCGCCACCGCGCCGCGACTGAACCGTCACCGGTCAGATCGCGCCGCCGGCGGGCGGGGCTGACCGGCCGCGGTTCACTCGACGGGACCTGGCCACAGGGGGCGCAGTGCCGAGCCGTGCGCCCGGCCTCTCCTCGAGGAACAGCCTGCATGCGGCCGGGACCGTCGCGACGACGACGAGTGTGGCGCCGGACCGGCAGTGTGACCCGCCCGGCGCCACCCTCGTCGCCCCCGCTCCCGGCTTGAGTCCGTTTCGGCTCAGCGAGATCTCAGTGTGCGACAGCCTTCTCGGCGTGCGCACCGGTGAGCGAGCGCACCTCCATCTCGGCCCACTTGGCCTTGTCGAGCTCCTTGCTGGTCAACGTCCCGACGATCGCGAACAGGAAGCCCAGCGGGATGGACACGAGGCCCCGGGTTGTCCAGGGGGAACCAGTGGAAGTCGATGTCCGGGTTGGTGAACAGGCTGGTGGACAACCATCGAGCATGCGGCGGCGGATCCACCGTCCGGCGACGACCAGCGCGACCGCGGACGCCAGCAGCACGAGGACGACCAGGAGCCAGTTCATCGCGTCGGCCCGGTTCCGGAGCCTGCGAAACCGGCACGGCGGCGCAGCGGCATGGGACCATCTCACACGGCCCACCGCCGGAATGGTCCGCTGCGGGCCCTCAGATGCGCGCGACCACCGTTCGTCCGGCTCGGGTCAGGGCCTCCGCCACGGCGTCCGCGTCGCCGAGGTAGCCGCTGATCATGGCGCCGTCCCTCAGCATCACCAGGTCGTCGGCGGCGGCGTCGGGATCGCCGGTGCCGATCTCCGTGGCCAGCTCTCGCATGGTCGCCCGGAACCACGCGCGGTGGTCGGCGATCGCGGCGCGGACCGGGCTGGCCGGGTCGGCGTACTCGGCGGCGGCGTTGATGTACGGGCAGCCGCGGAACCCGGGGGCCGTGAACTCGGCGCGCATCATCGCCACGAGGTCACGCATCACCGCTCGCGGATCGTCCCGGTGCCGCGTGCGGAACTCGGCGACGCGCCGCCGCTCGGCCGCCGACCGGCCGGTCAGGTACGCCACGACGAGGTCGTCCTTGGATGGAAACTGGCGGTAGAAGGTCAGTCTCGACACTCCGGACTCGGTGACCAGCCGCTCGACCCCGACGACCCGGATGCCCTCGCCGCTGAACAGCCGGTCCGCGGCGTCGAGGATCCGGGCGCGGGCGGCGGAGGGGCGGCGGCTCGGCCGCCCCTGGCCGGTCGTCGCGGGCGGCGCCCCGACGGTGCCGCCGGCCGCCGGCCGGGATGTCTTCATCTCTGGCCTCGTTTCCGTCCTCGTCCCGGTCGGCCCGCGTGCCGTCCCACCGGTGTTCGCGTGTTGCACGGCGCCGTCCGGCGGTGCTAGCTTCCAGATGTAGGTAGAACGGTCACCCTACTTTAGCACCGTCGCCTCTTCGCCGCCGGAGGAACCATGCCATCCGAAAGTCCCACCGTCGTGTTCGTGCACGGACTCTGGCTGCACTCCACCAGTTGGGAGCCGTGGCAGGAGTTGTTCACCGCGGCCGGGTACCGGACCCTTGCGCCCGAGTGGCCGGGGGTCTCGGACTCCATCGCCTCGGCGCGGGCCAACCCGGCCGGCCAGGCGGGCAAGGGCATCGCGGACATCTTCGCGCAGTATGCGGCCGTCGTCCGGGGCCTCGATCGCCCGCCGCTCGTCATCGGCCATTCGTTCGGCGGGCTGATCGCGCAGCGGCTGTTGGGCGAGAACCTCGCCGCCGCAGCGGTTGCCATCGACCCGGCCCAGATCAAGGGCGTCCGGGTGCTGCCGCCCGCGCAGCTGCGCTCCGGATTCCCGGTGCTCGGCAACCCGGCGAACCGCAAGCGCACGGTGGCGCTCACGCCCGCGCAGTTCCGGTACGGCTTCGGCAACGCCATCTCCGCGGCGGAGTCCGACGAGCTGCACGCGAGATGGACCATTCCCAGCCCGGGCCGCCCGCTGTTCGAGGCCGCGTTCGCCAACTTCTCCCGTCACTCCCCCGCCGCGGTCAACACCCACAACGCGAATCGCGGCCCGCTGCTGCTGATCTCGGGCGGACGGGACCACACGGTGCCGGACTCGGTCACGCGGTCCACCTACCGGCGGTACCGCCATTCCGCGGCGACCACCGTGCTGCGCCGGTTCCCCGATCGCGGGCATTCCCTGACCATCGACCACGGCTGGCGGGAGATCGCCGACGCGTCGCTGCAGTGGCTCGGATCCAACGAGATCGCCCCGTCATGGAGCTGAGTCTCGGCGGCACGGTCGCCGTCGTCACGGGGGCGTCCAAGGGCATCGGACTGGCGATCGCGACCGCACTCGCGGCCGAGGGCGCGCACGTGGTCGCCGGCGCCCGGACGATCGACACTCTGCACGGTGTGCACGACCTGATCCATCCGGTCGCGGTCGACCTGTCCGTCCCGGACGGCCCGTCCCACCTCGTCGACGAAGCCGTCGCGACCTTCGGCGGCGTCGACATCCTCGTCAACAACGTCGGTCTCGTCCGCCCCCATCCGGCCGGCTTCCTCGCGATCACCGACGAGATGTGGCTCAACGCATTGAATCTCAATCTGATGGTGGCAGTCAGATCCGCCAGGGCGGCCGTCCCGTACCTGCTGGCGCGGCGCGGCACCATCGTCACGGTCAGTTCGGTGAACGCGTTCCTGCCGGATGCGCCGATCATGGACTACACCGCCGCCAAGGCGGCGCTGACCAACTTCTCGAAGGCGTTGTCGAAGGAGCTGGGGCCGCAGGGCGTGCGGGTGAACACCGTCAGCCCGGGCCCGGTCGGCACACAGCTCTGGCTCGGCGCCGGCGGCGTCGCCGAGACCTTCGCCGCCGCGTCGGGTGCCACACCCGAGGACATTGCCGCCGGCGCCGTGGCGGGCACCGCCACCGGCCGGTTCAGCACTCCGGAGGAGGTGGCGGACCTCGTCGTGCTGCTGGCCAGCGGGCGGGCCGGGAACGTCACCGGATCGGACTTCGTGATCGACGGAGGACTCGTCCAGACGGTGTAGCCGACCCGCGGTGTGGCTCTACGGTGAAGGGAGCGACCAGCTCCGAAAGGCACGACGATGAGCCTGACCTCCACCCTGCCCAGCCACGTCGACGTCCGCGAGGTCGGCGCACGCGACGGCCTGCAGATCGAGGAGCCGCTGCCCACCGAGGCGAAGATCCGGCTGCTGCGCGCGCTGGTCGCGACCGGCGTCCAGCGGATCGAGGCGACGGCGTTCGTCTCGCCGCGGGCCGTCCCGGCGATGGCCGACGCCGAGGAGATCGCGGCGTTCGTGCGGACCGTGCCGGATGTCGACTGGTCGGGGCTGGTGGCGAGCCCCGGGGGTGCGCGGCGGGCGGTGGCGGCCGGCCTGAGTGCGATCGAGTACGTGGTGTCCGCCGCGGACGGGCACAGCCGGGCGAACGTGCGCCGATCGACCCGCGAGGCGCTGGACGCGGTGGCGGAGGTCGCCGAGGTGGCGCACGGGGCCGGCGGCCGCTGCGAGGTGATCATCGCGACCGCCTGGGACTGCCCGTTCGACGGGCCGACGCCGGTCGAGAGGACCTCGTCGATCGCGGCCAGGGCGATGGAGCTGGGAGCGGACCAGATCTGCCTCGGCGACACCATCGGGACGACCACGCCGGTCCGGGTGTGGACCCTGCTGGACGCGGTGCGGGCGGCCATCGGGCCCGACGTGCCGCTCGGCGCGCACTTCCACAACACCCGGGGCACCGGCATCGCCAGCGCATTCGCCGCCGTGCAGGCGGGCATCACGCAGCTGGACGCGTCGGTCGGCGGGCTGGGCGGTTGCCCCTTCGCCCCGGGTGCGAGCGGCAACATCGCCACGGAGGAGCTCGTGTACCTGCTCGCCGACGCGGGCATCAAGACCGGGATCGACCTGGCCGCGACCCTGGACGCCGCAGCCCTCGCCGCGGAGCTGGTCGGACATCCACTGGAGAGCAACCTGTTCCGAGCGGGCGGCCGCTCGCGCCCGCGTCCCCTGCCGGCCGGCTCCTGACGCCGGCCCCGTCGCGTCCCGCATCCGCGCATCCCGGCAAAACTCCGTACTCGGCGCCCGCGTCTTCCGTAGTTGTCACGGATGCCGCGCGCTGCCGCCCGGCGGCATCGTTGACCTCGTTCCGGACATCACCGCCGACGACCCGGTCACGCCGACCGGAAGATCACCGGCACCGCCGGCGGGCCCGATCGGGCGCGCCGCCCCACCATCGTCAGGGAGACGACAACCCATGACCGACATCATCGATCGCGCAGCCTCCACCCTGGATCGGCCGAGCGAGGGCACCTTCGCCGCGCTCCGTGCGGAGGGCCTGCTGCCCGCGACCACCACCCAGACCATCTACGTGCGCGATCCCGCGCAGGTTCAGCCGGCGTTCGCCTCGCTGGCCCAGATCGACCCCCGCCGCACCCACACCCCGGGCCGGGCCTCGTTGTCCATCTCCGGGGCGACGTGGTTCTTCACCAACGACACCGGTGGCGAGGCAGCCATCCAGTCCGGCACCGGGCAGTTCTCCGCGATCTTCCTGAGCTTTTCCGGGCTGGGCGCGAACCGCAAGCTGATCGGCTGGTTCGACGTCCGGGTGTTCGGACCCGGCTCGTCGTCGCTCACGATCGGTGGCAGCGGCAACCCGTCGACCGTCGTGGTCAGCAACCAGCAGACCGGCGGCGCCCGGACGTCCGTGCCCTTCGCGATGACCGCGACCGCGGACGGTCGGGCGACCGCCTACCTCGTGGGCTCGCTCACCGGGCACGGCGGCTCGTGGTACGGCACGACGCTCTGGGGCTTCTGACGCTGCGCGACCGCGCCTGCGCCGCAACCCGGATGGCCGCGCGTGCCCGGGCATGACCCCTGATTCGTCATACCGGAGTACCTGCGGTCATCCGGGTCTGCGCGGCTGGACGCGGTGCGGCGGCGGGCGGCGGGGGCCTGGAGCCGGCGCCGCCCGAGGCCGACTCGGACGAGCGGTCAGACCGCCTGCGGCTCAACGGCATTCCCGGCGGTGAGCTGGCGCATCAGCGCGGCGTCGTCGCGGACCGCCCAGTGCTCGACCCCGCGGCCGCCGACGACCCGCACGATGTGCATCTGCTTGTACGCGAAAGTCCTTCCGCTTGCCGGGATGCCGAAGAACTCCCCGGTGTGCCGGCCGCTGTGCACGCAGTACATGGCGACGAGATCGCCCTCCGCGATGACCTTCTCCATCGTCCAGCGCTGATCGGAGAAGGCGCGCGCGAGCATGTGCATGAAGAACACGGCGCTGCCCGGCCCCGGCGGGGTGCCCGGCGGAGCCTCGTGGTTGACGAAGTCGGCGCCCACCTCGCGCAGCAGGGCGGCCTCGTCGTCGGCGGGAAAGATCTCCTCCAGCACCCGGCGCGCCACCGCCTTGATGCCGACGTCGCCGCCGATCACCTCGCCGCCGATCACCTCGCCGCCGAATACCTCGCCGCCGGTCACGACGTTCTCGGTTCCGATGCTGGCCATGGCCCATCCTCCTGTCCCGGGACTGCGCCGGCGTGGCGCCGCCCGATCCGATATTCATGACAGTATCATTCTCATCAATGTCCAGCACAAGGGCGAATCCGCCGGCCCGTCGCTACGACGCGACCCGGCGCCGGCAAGGCGCTGCGCAGACCAGGTCTCGGGTCGTCGACGCGGCGTACCGGGTGTTCGTCGAGCGCGGCTACGCGGGCGCCACGATCCCGCTGATCGCTGCCGAGGCGGGCGTCGCTGTCGAGACCGTGTACCGGGCGGCGCCGGGCAAGGCGGGGCTGCTCGCCGCGGCGGTGCAGGCCGCACTCGCGGGCGGGGCGGAGCGCGCCGAGCGACCGGTCGAGGACCGGGAGGGCATCCGGCGGGTCATCGAGGAGCCCGATCCGCGGAGGCAGCTGGCGCACTACGCGGCGACGCAGCCCGGCATCTGGTCCCGCGTCGGTCCGCTGCTGCGGGTGCTCGACGCCGCCGCGACCGGCGATCCGATGCTGGTGGAACTTCAGCAGCGGCTGGCCGACCAGCGGCTGCAGGGGCTGCGCCGGATGGCGGAGATGCTGGCCGTGCGGGGCGCGCTCCGGCCCGGCCTGACGGTCGACCGGGCGCGCGACCTGGTCTGGACCCTGTGCGCGCAGGCGAACTTCGACGCCCTCGTCACCGCCAGGGGGTGGAGCCACGACGAGTACCGCGAGTGGCTCACCGACATGCTCGCGGCCGCGCTGCTCGAGCCGGCCGTCCCCGGCAGACCATGATTGTCCGGCTCACCTCGTCCCCCAGCACCGACCAACCGCGGTCCGCGCAGCCGAGATCCTGATCTGATGACCGCGCTGCCCACATCGGTGCCGGCATCGAACCGGCGAGACACCTGGAGGATGCGGACGTGTTGATCCGACGAGAGCGTCCGGGCGACGAATTCGCCATCGGCGAAGTTCACGCCGATGCCTTTGCCCCCGAATACCCCGACGGACGTCCCGTCGAGCCGAAACTGGTCGACGACCTCCGTCGCAGCGACGCATGGATCGACAGACTCTCCCTGGTGGCGATCGTCGACGGCGCCATCGTCGGACATGTGTGCTGTACCCGCGCGACGCTCGGTTCCGGCGACCATCCCGCCCTGGGGCTGGGCCCGCTCGGGGTGCGCGAACAGCACCAACGCCGTGGCGTCGGCGGGGCGTTGATGCACGCGATCGTCGGCGCCGCCGACGCCCTCGACGAGCCGCTCATCGTCCTGCTGGGCCACCCCGACTACTACCCGCGGTTCGGATTCCAGCCCGCCGCAGACCTGGGCATCGAGCCCGAGAAGCCCGAGTGGGCACCGGCTTTCCAGGCCAGGCCGCTGACGCGCTACCGCCCCGGCCTGACGGGCCGGTTCCGGTACGCCAGGCCCTTCGGCGACCTTTGACGAAGACACCGGAACCGGTCCGGGACGGTGCGCCGTCGACGGCCGCGTCACCCGAAAGTGATCCGAGCCCGGATCCGGACCTGCCGCCCGGCCGCCGTGGGTCAGACGGTCAACGGCCGCGGTCCTTCGTGACCTCGAGTTGCGGTGGGCACCGCCCTGTTCCGAGCAGCCGATGCCGCCGATCGTGCGTCAAGCAGCGCCGTCCACTCCGGCCCAGAAATGACGCAGCAGCGCGTTGAACTCCTCCGGGCTCTCCTGGAACGGCTGGTGCGCCTCGCCGGCCAGCACCACGAACTCCGCACCCGGGATGCCCTGCGCCACCGCGTGCCCCAACCGAGGAGGGGTGGCGATGTCGAGCTCACCCGCGATCACCAGGGTCGGCACGGCGATCCGGTGCAGCCGATCCACCGAGTCGTGCGCGGTCCAGGCGGCGAGCTGGCGGCGGAAGTCCTCCGGGGACTGCGGGTGCTCGAAGGCCAGCGCCTCGTCGATGATCGCCGCGACCGTGCCGTCCTCGTGCGCCCGCGCGGTGTAGATCCAGACGAAGAAGGCCTCGAGCATCGCCCGCTCGCTGGGCGCCGCCTCCGCCAGCCACGCCCAGCCGTCGGTCATGGCGCGCAGGAACGGATCCCGCCGCGCCCAGGTGCTCACCAGCACCAGGCTGCGGACGAGCTCGGGATGGCGCAACGCCAGCTCCTGCGCGGTCACGCTCCCGCCGGAGAACCCGGCCACGTGCACGGCGCCGAGACCGAGCGCGCGCACGAGCGCGGCCGCGTCGTCGGCGAGGTCCGCCACGGTCGCGCCCTCGGGTAGCGCCGGGGACCGGCCCGCGCTCCGGTTGTCGAAGGCGGTGAGCCGGTGCTGGTCCGCGAGCCCGTCGAGCTGAAACGCCCAGGACTCCACGGTGTCGCCGAGTCCGGCGATGAGCAGCACATCCGGACCTGTACCGCGAGTCTCCACCCAGAGCTGCAGCCCGCCGCCGACATCGACCGGTCCGACGGGGTCGCTGGGGCCGGCCGCGATCCGGCCGGGTGATCCGGTGGGATCGGTCAAGACGGTCGACGTGAACGGCACGGTGGCAGACATCGGTACTCCCAGGGCATCGGGCCGCCCGTTGGCGGCGATCACCCGAACCTGCGTGACGACGTCCGTCACATCGTGACAGTGGCAGTCACGGGGCAGTCACGGGCTCGGCACGGAGCGGCCGCGGATGGTGAAGTCGCGTCGCACGCCCCGGGGCGCGATCAGTGCCGCCAGCGGACGGGCCGCTCCGGGCGGTAGGCGCAGTACGTGCCGGTGGTGATCGACGCCGCCAGGTGCCGGGCGAACTCGGGATGCACCGCCCGGAGGGAACGGATGGTCGACCTGATCCGCTGGGTGACGGCCGACCGGGCACGTTCCGCCGATCCACCGGCACGGCGCGCTCGCCCCGACAGTCCCAGGGCCGCGGTCAGA
The DNA here is from genome assembly GCA_963844455.1 of uncultured Actinomycetota bacterium. GTDB lineage: Bacteria > Actinomycetota > Actinomycetes > Mycobacteriales > Nakamurellaceae > Nakamurella. The sequence goes on along the minus strand of CAWJOH010000020.1, from coordinate 54,194 downwards.
TGGTCGACCAAGGCGTCCATTTCGAGCCGCGACCGATCGGCGCGGGCGTGATCGCGATCGGCTTCAGCGGCGTCGATCTCCGCCTGCAGGTCGCGGATCCGCTGCTCGTACTGCAGTCTCGCCGCCCGGTCGAGTACGTCGCCGGTCGAGGCCTCCTCGACCACCGCGCCCATCAGCTCCAGGCAGTGCAGCTCACGATCCGGTGTCGAGAGCAGCCTCGCGATGTCCGTCATCCCCTTGGATTGCTTGATATGTGCTGTGCGATCAGCGAACTCCAGCTCCCAATAGGAGCCCCGGTCGATCAGCCGGGCGACATCGGTTGCCGCGCCATGGATCTGCGCCGCCGCGGGTGGCGCCGGCTCGATCGCCAGGTACTCGAGCAGCGCGCGGCGGACGAGCCGGACCGCGTCCCGGCGCTCGATCGGCGTGACGTCGATGTGCGGCAGCCGGGCGAGACCGTCCAGAGCGCTGCCGGTCGGCCCGGCCGGCGGCAGGGACAGCGCGGTCGCCGCGACCACGCCCCACGAGGCGTTCTCCGTGGCGCACAGCAGCTCGGCGGCCGTGAGCAGCGCGCCGCGCAGCTCGGCGATTCCGCCGCGTGCCAGGACCTGATCGAACAGCTCGAGCAGCGTCTCCGCCGCCTCCCGGTACCGGCCGGCGCCGGTCAGCCCCCACGCGAGCGTGCGCAGGTTCACGGCGATCGCCGACGAATACTCGAGTCGCCGCGCCTCGGCCAGCGCGTCCGACACCGCGGCGAGCCCCTCCGCCCCATGGGCCCGCAGCTCGAACTGTGCCAGCACCGTCCGCGCCCACACCGCGTTGATCGGCGAACCCGCCTCGACGGCCTCGGCCAGCGCCGCCTCGGCGACGGCCCGGGCTGCCGCCAGGTCACCTGCGTTCGCGAGCAGCTGGGCGCGGTTCACGTCCGCCTCGGACGCGAGCGCCGGCAGCCCCGCGCTCCTCGCCCGGGCGGCCGCGTCGTCGAACAACTCCCGCGCGCCCGGCCCTTCGGGTAGGGCCTGGGCGGCGTAGGCCATCGCCCGGCGCAGCAGCACCGGCGCCGTCGAGGACGCGTCGGCCGCGTCCAGGGACTCCTTGGCCAGGCTCAGCGCACCCTCCGGGTCGCCCATCAGGAAGCGCGCCGTGGCCGCCGTGGCGATCGCATCCGCTGCCCCCGGCGCCCGCGGATCGGGCCAGCGGGCCAGCGTCTCCTCGCAGAGTGCGGCGATCTCGTCGGTGTGTCCCTGATGAACCACCCCCCAGAGCACGGCGCAGAGCGTGAACGCCCGGGTACCGTCGTCGTCGTGCGCCAGGCACCACCGCAGCGCGGCGACGGCATTGTCGTACAGGCCCAGCAGCCGGCCGAACGACGCCCGGTCCCACCGGCGCAGGCCGTCGATCTCGCCGCCGGCCATCGAGACGACGTGGTCGACCAGGCGATCGACGGCCTCGTCGTGGGTCCCGGCGTCGACCAGCCGGCGCAACGCGAACATCCGCACGATCTCCAGCAGCCTGAACCGCGTCAGCTGCCCGGCGGTGTCGGCCACGACGAGCGAGGAGTCGACGAGCAGCGCCAATGCCCGCGCGGTCGCCCGCGCGTCGAGACCGGCGTCGCCGCCGAGGGCACCGGCCAACTCCGCGGTGAATGGTCCCGCGCACACGCCGAGCCGCTCGAACAGCGCGGCCGCGTCCGGCGGCAGCAGCCGGTACGACCAGTCGACCATCCCGGCGAGGCTGCGATGCCGGTCGGGACCGCGAAAACGGGCGCGCACCAACACGTCCGTGCCCGCCCGGAGGTGCTCGAGGATCTCCGTCGGCTGCATCACCCTGGTCTGCGCCGCGGCCAGCTCCAACGCGAGGGGCACGCCGTCCAGGTGCCGGCACAGCCGCGCGACGGCGGCCAGCTGCCCGTCCGCGACGGCGGCTCCCGCGTCCCGGGTGCGGTCGACGAACAGCCGCACCGCGTCGGTGTCGGTGTCGGCTTCGCCCGCGTCGTCCCCCGGCACCCCCAACGGGCCGAGCACGACCAGGGACTCGCCGGGCACGTCCAGCGGGGACCGGCTGGTGGCCAGCACCCGGGGCGACTCGCACGATGCCAGCAGCTCGGCGACGGCATCGCCCGCGACCGCCGTGACGTGCTCACAGTTGTCGACCACGATCAGGGCCGGCTGCTCGGACGGGGACTGGACCAGTGCGTCGAAACTCGGGAAGCCGAGCTGACCCGCGATCGTCCCCGGCACGTCCTGCGCGGCATCGACGCGCGTCAGGTCCACGAAGTGGGCGCCGAGCGGGTAGTTTGCGGCGACCAGGCCCATCACCGAGCGGGCGAGCGCGGTCTTCCCGATGCCGGCCGGACCGATCAGCGTGACGAGGCGGCGGTCGGCCATCCGCTCGACGACCTCGGCGACCTCCCGCGATCGGCCGATCAGCTCCATCGCCTCATCCCGCCGCCGACGTGCTCGCGCGTCACATCGTGAGACGGAACCTAACGCCTTCCTGATGTCCACCCCAAGAATCGCTGCACCACCGACCCGATCGGAGCCGACGATGCCCGCCTTTCGGCACCACCTGCCGCAACTCGATGCCGACGACTTCCTCGCCGACGGCGGCCTGGAAACCACCCTGGTCTTCGCGGACGGCTTCGAGCTGCCGGACTTCGCCGCGTTCCCGCTGCTGGGACGCGCCGACGGCCGCGCCGCCCTGCTCCGCTACTTCGATTCCTACGCCTCCATCGCGGTCCGCGACGGCGTCGGCATCGTGCTGGACACCCCGACCTGGCGCGCCAGCCCGGACTGGGGGGCGCGGCAGGGCCTGACGGTCGACGAGCTGACCGCGGTGAACCGTGACGCGGTCGAGCTGCTCGTCCAGGTCCGTTCGCGGCACGAGTCGGCCGCCACCCCCGTCGTGATCAGCGGCTGCATCGGGCCGCGCGGCGACGGCTACCAGGTCGGCGGGACCATGACCGTCGACGAGGCGCGCGCCTACCACGCGGTGCAGGCGCGGGCGTTCGCCGCGACCGAGGCCGACCTGATCACCGCGATCACCATGACCTACGCCGCCGAGGCGACCGGCATCGCCGAGGCCGCGCGGGCGGCCGGCATGCCGGTCGTGCTGTCGTTCACGGTGGAGACCGACGGGCGGTTGCCGTCCGGTCAGCCGCTGGGCGAGGCGATCGGGACGGTCGACGCCGCGACCGACTCCTACCCCGCGTACTACATGATCAACTGCGCGCACCCCACGCACTTCCAGCACGTGCTCGACGGCGGGCCCGGGTGGGTGTCGCGACTGGGCGGCGTACGGGCGAACGCGTCGGCGTTGAGCCACGCCGAGCTGGACGAGGCGGAGACGCTCGACAGCGGCGACCCGGTCGACCTGGCGGAGCGGTACCGGGGCCTGCGCGCCGCGGCGCCGTCGATCCGTGTGCTCGGCGGCTGCTGCGGCACCGACGCCCGGCACATCGACGCGATGAGCCGGCTCGCGCGCTGAGGATCGCCGGTGGCAGGCGCGGTCGGCGTCAGTCGAGCGAGACGGGCACGACGTCCCAGCGGGCGAGGGCGGCGGCGCCGCCGTCGAGCGCGGTGAGCACGGTGACGCCGTCCTCGGTGATGCCGATGGAGTGCTCGAAGTGCGCGGCGCGGGCGCCGTCCCGGGTGATCACGGTCCAGCCGTCGGACAGCTCGCGCGTCGCCGGCCGGCCGAGGGTGACCATGGGCTCGATGGCCAGCGCCATGCCGGGCAGCAGCCGCGGGCCCCTGCCCCGCTTGCCCTGGTTGGCCACGAACGGCGCCATGTGCATCGCGGTGCCGATGCCGTGCCCGCCGTATCCGGCGACCGACCCGTAGCGCCGGCCGTCCTGGCGCGCGGAGACCTCGATGGAGTTGCCGATCGCCCAGGACACGTCGCCGAGCCGGCCGTGCGGGCCGGCCGCGGCGATGCCGGCCCACATCGCCGTCTCACAGGCGGTGACGAGGTCGACCTCCTCCATCGACGGCGCGGCGCCGACGTGCACCGTGATCGCGGAGTCCGAGTGCCAGCCGTCCAGGATGCAGCCGGCGTCGATGGACAGCAGGTCGCCGTCGCGCAGCCGGCGGCCCGGCGACGGGATGCCGTGCACGACCTCCTCGTTGACCGAGGCGCAGATCGTCGCGGGGAACGCGCCCGTGCCGTCGGAGGCACCGCCGTATCCGAGGAAGCTGCTCACCGCGCCGCCCTCGCGGATGACGGTGGCCACGGCGTCGTCGATGTCGGCCGTGGTCGCGCCCGGCGCGACGGCGGCTCGGCCGGCGGCGATGGCCTCCGCCAGCAGCAGACCGGACGCCCGCATGGCCTCGAGCTCGCCGCGGGTCTTCAGCTGGATGGCACGATCGTTCACGACGTCGGGTCCAAGCCGGTCAGCGGTTGAGCGCGGCCTGGGCGCGCTGCTGGACCTCGTCGATGGAGCCGACGCCGTCGATCGACACCACGAGGTCGCCGAAGTAGTCGAGCAGCGGCCTGGTCTCCGTGTGGTAGAGCTCCAGCCGGCGGGCGATGGCCTCGGCGGTGTCGTCGGCGCGGCCGCGGGCCACCATGCGCTCCAGCAGCACCTCGTCCGGCGCCTCGATGAGGAGCACGGCGTCCAGCTTCTGCCCGCGGTCCTCGAGCAGGCCGGCCAGCCACTGGGCCTGCGGCACGGTGCGCGGGAACCCGTCGAGCAGGAAGCCGGGCTCCGCGTCGGGCTCGGCCAGCCGGGCCGCCACCATCGCGCTGGTCACCTCGTCGGGCACCAGGTCACCGGCGTCCATGTACTGCTTCGCCAGCACGCCGAGCTCGGTGCCGGCGGTGACGTTCGCGCGGAAGATGTCGCCGGTCGACACGTGCGGGACGCCGAGATTCTCCGACAGCAAGGCGGCCTGGGTGCCCTTGCCGGCTCCCTGGGGGCCCACGATCAGAATTCGCATCAGCGCAGGAACCCTTCGTAGTTGCGTTGCATCAGCTGCGTCTCGATCTGCTTCACGGTGTCCAGCCCGACGCCGACCATGATCAGCACGGCGGTGCCGCCGAACGGGAAGTTCTGGTTGTTGCCCTCGCCGGTGATCTCCAGGAACAGGTTGGGCAGGATCGCCACGATGCCCAGGTAGATGGAGCCCGGCAGGGTGATCCGGGACAGCACGAACTGCAGGTATTCCGCGGTCGGGCGGCCCGGCCGGATGCCCGGGATGAAGCCGCCGTACTTCTTCAGCTCGTCGGCCCGCTCCGTCGGGTTGAAGGTGATGCCGACGTAGAAGTACGTGAAGAAGATGATCAGCGCGAAGTACAGCAGGATGTGCGTCCAGCTGGACTGGTTGACGACGTAGAGCTGCAGGAACGAGACCCAGCCGCTGACCTCCGTCGTGCCGTCCGCGTTGACCGTGGCCGGCGCGACGAGCTGCACCAGCAGCAGCGGCAGATAGAGCAGCGAGGTCGCGAAGATGACCGGGATGACGCCGGCCTGGTTCACCTTCAGCGGCAGATAGGTCGACGTGCCGCCGTACATCTTGCGGCCGATCATCCGCTTGGCGTACTGCACCGGAAGCCGCCGCTGACCCTGCTCGATGAACACGACCGTGGCGATGATGCCGAGCGCGAGCACCAGCACCACGGCGAAGACCACGCCGCCCTGGTTGTCCAGGATGTTCTTGCCCTCGGATGGGATGCGGGCGGCGATCGAGGTGAAGATCAGGATCGACATGCCGTTGCCGATGCCGCGGTCGGTGATGAGCTCGCCCATCCACATGATGGCGGCGGTGCCCGCGGTCATCGTCAGCACGAGCACGATCAGGGCGAACGGGCTCTGGTCGGGAATGATCTGGTCGGTGACCGTGCAGCCGGGGAACATCTGGCCGTTGATGGCGAGGGCCAGGAACGCCGTCGACTGCAGGATGCCCAGGCCGATCGTCAGGTAGCGGGTGTACTGCGTGAGCTTGGCCTGGCCGGTCTGTCCGAGCTTCTTGAGCTGCTCGAACCGCGGGATCACCACGCCCAGGAGCTGGATGATGATCGACGCCGTGATGTAGGGCATGATCCCGAGCGCGAAGACGGAGAGCTGCAGCAGCGCGCCGCCCGAGAACAGGTTCAGCACGGTGAACAGGTCGTTCCCCGTGCCGGCCTCGTCGATGCACTGACGCACGGCGGTGTACGAGACGCCCGGCGACGGAATCGTCGCGCCGAGGCGATAGATGGCAACCAACCCGAGCGTGAAGAGGATCTTCTTGCGCAGATCGGGCGTCTTCAGCGCCGAGACGAACGCGGTGAGCAATGATCCTCCTGGCTGCACCGGGCCCGTGGTTCTGGCCCGGTGGCGGGGATCGCCCTTGCCGGATCCCCGTCGTTCCTGGCGGCCCGGAGGCCGTTGTGCTGGTCGTCGCGAGGCGGCCGGGACGCGGCTCGTGCTGCGTTGCGCGGGCACCATCGCAGGGCCGACAACCGCCGGCCGCAGCCTTCGACTCTAACCTACGCAGCGGCCCCGACCTGAATCCGAAGCCGGCCGCCGGGCGGCAGGGCCGGCCGATGAACGGCCAGGCGGCGCCGCGCCCGGCAGCGGCGAGCGCGCGACGCGTCAGGCCGTGCGGTCGAGGATCTCCTGCACGAGCCACATCGGCGTGTGCGGGTGCAGGAAGGCGAACCGCCCGACGGTCTCCCCCTCCCACTTCGACGGTGGGATGAACGCCACGCCCTCGTCGTGCAGCGCCTTGGCCCACGCCTCGTAGTCGCGCGACTGCCAGCCCACCCTGCGGAACAGCACCACCCCGAGGTCGGGCTCGCGGATCAGCTCGAGGTGCGGCGTCGCCTCGATCAGGACGGCGGTGTCCCTGGCCAGCTGAGCGGCAACCTCGATGGCCGCCCGGTAGGCCTCCACGCCGTACACGGCGAGCGAGAACCACAGCGGCAGGCCCCTGGCCCGCCGCGTCAGGTGGTAGGCGTAATCGGTGGGGTTCCACTCGCCGTCGCCCGTGTGGATGACGTCGAGGTAGGAGGCGTCCTGGGTGTGCGTCGCCCTGGCGAGTTCGGGCTCCCGGTAGAGCAGGGCGCAGCAGTCGAACGGGGTGAACAGCCACTTGTGCGGGTCGAGGATGAACGAGTCGGCCTGCTCGATCCCGTCGTACCGGCCCCGCAGCGACCGGGCGAAGATGCCGGACCCGCCGTAGGCGCCGTCGACGTGGAACCACCAGCCGCGGGCGCGGGCGATCGCGCCGACCCCCGCGAGGTCGTCGATGATGCCCGCGTTCGTCGTGCCCGACGTGCAGACCACCGCCACGACGTCGGACTCGGCGTCGCCGTCCTCCGCCAGTGCGGCCTGCAGCGCGGCGGCGGTGAGCCGGTGGTCCGGGGTGCTCACCACCAGCGCGTCCATCTCCAGCAGCCGCAGGGTGTTGACGATCGAGGAGTGCGCGTCCCCGCCCACGACCACGCGCAGACGGCGGCCGGCGGCGGCCTCGCCGAGCCTGCGCTTGCCGGTCTCCCGGGCGACCGCGAGGGCGGACAGGTTCCCGGCCGACCCACCGGAGACGAAGCACCCGCCCGCCGACGGCGGCATGCCCGCCTCGTCCGCGATCAGCCGCAGCACGGTGTTCTCCGCGGCGATCGCGCCCGAGGCCTCCAGCCAGGAGATGCCCTGGATCGACGCGCAGGAGATGAGCATGTCGAACAGCAGGCTGGCCTTGGTCGGCGCCGCCGGGATGAAGCCGAGGAAGCGCGGGCTGTCCGCGGAGATGATGCTCGGCGCGATCACCGAGGAGAAGACGCCGAGGACCTCGTCCGGCGGGCGGGCCGCGTCCCGGATCAGGCCGTCCAGCGCGCCGTACAACTCCTCGGGGGTCCTGGTGCCCTTGTCCAGCGGCACGGGGTTCATCCGCAGCCGGTTCTCGGCGTATGCGAGCACGCTGCGCACCATCGCGTCGGTGGTCGGGTCGACCGAGTGCATGGCTCATCCCCTCAGGGGACGCCGTCGGCCCGGCGGGCCGATCTGCTCGCGCCCCGTTCGCCGGCGGTCCGGGCGCCGGCGGGAACAGCCATCCGGTGTCACCCCGATGCGTGGCCGGTCCACGCATGGGCCGGTCCGGAGCTGGGCCGGTGCACGCACGGTCCACGCATCGGGTCGTGACGTCGTCGTGCGGGTTCGAGTGCCGGGTGTCCCGATCGTGCCACCCGGCACAAGCGGCTCGGCGTCGAGTACGACGCACGGTTCGGCCCGCCCAGCGTCGCGGCGCCCCGGTGGGGTGCTGACCGTGGGGGCATGACGCCGCGGTCCGGATGCGATGGGGCGACCGCGACGGCTGGGGGACCTCGAATTGACCGGCTCGGACGGATCAGGCGGTGGCGTCCACGGTTTCGCGGGCGCCGTTGTTGCCTGCGCCGATGGCCTGGTCGCCGCTCTCGCTCTGGGAGATCGCGATCTTCCGCGGCTTCGCGCGCTCCGCCACCGGGATCGTCAACCGGAGGACGCCGTCACGGTAGGCCGCCTGGACGTGGTCCAGGTCGAGGTTGTCGCCGAGGACCAGTTGCCGGGTGAACACCCCGCGCGGCCGCTCGGCCGCCAGGAAGTCGGCCTTGTCATCCAGCGCCGGACGCTGCGCGGTCACCGTCAACACGTTGCGCTCGACGTCGAGATCGATCGAGTCCGCGGCCACGCCGGGCAGATCGAACTCGACCACGAACGTGTCACCGTCCCGCCACGCGTCCATCGGCATCACCGACGGGCGGGCGTTCGTTCCCAGCACCTGCTGCGTCCACCGATCCAGGTCACGGAACGGATCGCTGCGCACGAGCATCTCGCACCACCTTTCGCCAAACTCCGATCGTTCGCGCGATCGCCTATCTATTGCAATCGCGATAGATTCTTTATAGCACTGGCTAGAGCTGAAGGCAAGTCCGCCGATGGCCAGGGATCATGAGAGCAGTTGGCGCAGAGCCGGTCTGGGCGGTGGCACGGGTCCAGCACGATCCGGGAAGCGCGCGAGCGCGCCGATCGGGGCCGCCGGCGCGGTGCCGCGCGCGAAGGCGTCGAGGTGTCCTCTGCTCGGGGCCACGGCGACGGCCCACACAGCACGACAGGACCGCCGGAGATCGGTCCGGCGGTCCTGTCCGGTGGTCCTCGATGGTCCTGTCCGATGGTGGAGGTGACGGGTGCGCGCGGCCCGCAGGCGGTCGCCTGCTGACGCCACGAGACGGCGTGCGGTTTCCCGCTGCCGGTGAACGACGACGCGGGTTGTCCGCACCCGGATGTGATGACATCGCGGACGGCACCACACCCGCCACCGGGTTCAAGCCTCGGCCTCACCTCCGCGGAATGCTCACTGGGACACGGGTTCGGTCGCTCGGCGGGGCGGCGACCGCTGCCGGCGCCCCGCACGATCCGGTCTCGGGACACTGCGCGGCATCCTCGCCGATCCCGCGTGCCAACCGGGCACCGCCGGCGGCCGGGGGTCGCCGTCCACCCCGCGCCGGGTGGGTCGCCGCGGCGGTGCAGGTCGCTCGAGACCGTCACCGACGATCTCGTCGAACTCCGCTCGCAGCCACTCCTCGACCCGGCAGACCAACGCCCAGAACTGGGCGTCCACCGCCTGGGAACCGAGCGCCGCGTCGGCGTCCACACTCGCGGCCCACATGCCGACCACCATCCTTGGATACCCACCCAACTCGAGCAATGTGTACCAACTGATGTAGATTTCTTATAGCACCAGCTGCACTCCGGAGGCAAGAGGCAATCACGAGGGGAATCGCCCATGGCGTCGCACAGCCATCCCGACCCGCCGCGATCGGCCCGAGGCGAACCGCCCGGCCGTGCCAGCGACGGGCGGACCGGGGTCTACGGCATCACGGTCGCGGCGCAGCTTGCCGGCATGAGCGTGCAGGCCCTGCGGCTGTACGAGCGCAAGGGTCTCCTCGAACCCGGCCGTACCGCGGGCGGCACCCGCCGCTACAGCGACGCCGACATCGACCGCCTGCGCAGGGTCGGACAGCTCATCGACGAGGGGATCAACCTCACCGGCATCGCCCGCGTTCTCGGGCTGGAAGCCGACAACGACACCCTGCACTCGAGCAACACCGGTCTGCGGGTGCGCAACGCGGCACTCGCCACGGACAACACGGCGCTCCGCGCGGCCAACAGCGGTCTACGGGCCGACAACGCCGCCCTGGTCGCGGACAACGCCGCGCTCAGCTCGGACGATTCGCGACCGCGGCGAGCCCGCCCCCGCTAGCCGGTACCCGCCGGCCGACGACGGCGTCCGACCCCGGCATGCCGACGGGACTCAGGGGGCGGACACCAGGAAGCCGCCCGGGCCCGACCTGACGATCGGATCCGGACGGCTGTGGTGTGCTCGACGTGTCGGCGTCAGCCGGTGGTGCCGCTGCCGCCGGCCGCCGCCAGCTTCTCTCGCGCCGACGAGGAGAACGCGTCGGCGGTCACCTGCAGCGAGACGCCGGCGAGGTCGCCGTCGCCGAGCACCTTCACCAGCTGTCCGGCGCGCACGGCGCCGGCCTCCACCAGCTCGGCGACGCCGACCTCGCCGCCCTCGGGGAAGAGCTCGGCGAGCTGGCCGACGTTGACCACCTGGTAGGTGGTGCGGAACCGGTTCTTGAAGCCCTTGAGCTTGGGCAGCCGCATGTGCAGCGGCAGCTGGCCGCCCTCGAAGGACGCGGGCACGTTCTTCCGCGCGCCGGTGCCCTTGGTGCCGCGACCGGCGGTCTTGCCCTTCGAGCCGTCACCGCGGCCCACCCGGGTCTTCGCGGTCTTCGCGCCCGGCGCGGGGCGGAGATGGTGGACCTTGATCGTCACTGCTCGTCACTTCCCTTGGACACCCCGGCATCCACCGGCTCGACCACGAGCAGGTGGGTGGCGGTGTTGATGTAGCCGCGGGTCACCGGGTTGTCGTCGACGACCACGCTGTGGTGGATCCGCTTGAGTCCCAGCGACCGGACGGACTCGCGCGCGGGGCGCTTGTTGCCGATGGTCGAGCGGATCTGGGTCACCTTGAGCTGAGCCATGTCGTCACGCTCCCTGGGCCGCCGCGCGCGCCCGCAGCATGGCGGCCGGCGCGACGTCCTCGATCGGCAGGCCGCGGCGGGCCGCCACGTCCTCCGGGCGCTGCAGGTTCTTCAGCGCCTGGATGGTGGCGTGCACGATGTTGATCGGGTTGTCGGAGCCGAGCGACTTGCTCAGCACGTCGTGGATGCCGGCGCACTCCAGCACCGCACGCACCGGGCCGCCGGCGATGACGCCGGTACCGGGCGACGCGGGGCGGAGCAGCACGACGCCGGCCGCCGCCTCACCCTGCACGGGGTGCGGGATGGTCGAGCCGATGCGCGGCACCTTGAACATGTACTTCTTGGCCTCTTCGACGCCCTTGGCGATGGCCGCGGGGATCTCCTTGGCCTTGCCGTAGCCGACTCCGACCTGGCCGTCGCCGTCACCGACGACGACGAGCGCCGTGAAGCTGAACCGGCGACCGCCCTTGACGACCTTGGCGACGCGGTTGGTCACCACGATGCGCTCGAGCAGCGGGTTCTTGTCCACGGGCGCGTCCCGCCGGCCGCCGTCGCGGCGATCACGGCGGTCCCGCCGGTCGCCGCCGCGGTCAGTGCCGCTGCGGTCGCCGAAGCCACCGCCGCGCTGGGGTCCGGGCATCAGATATCCCTCTCGATCAGAAGCATGGTGGTGCGAACGTCCTCGGTCATCAGAACTCCAGTCCGGCGCTGCGGGCGCCGTCCGCGAGCGCGGCGATCCGGCCGTGGTAGGCGTCGCCGCCCCGGTCGAACACGGCGGCCGAGAGGCCGAGCGCCACGGCCCGCTGGCCGACGAGCTCGCCGACCCGCCGTGCCTTGTCGGTCTTGTCGCCGTCCGCGCTGCGCAGCTCGGCCTCGAGGGTCGACGCCGACGCGAGCGTGCGGCCGACCGAGTCGTCGACCAGCTGCGCACCGATGTGCCGGGACGAGCGGGTGACGACGAGACGCGGGCGCACCGCGGTGCCGGCGACCTTCTTGCGCAGCCGGAAGTGGCGCCGCGTGCGCGCGGTGCGCCGGACCTGCGAAATCGATGCCACGTTGCCTGCCATCACTTACCCGTCTTTCCGACCTTGCGCCGGACGACCTCGCCGGCGTACCGCACACCCTTGCCCTTGTACGGGTCGGGCTTGCGCAGCTTCCTGATGTTGGCGGCGACCTCGCCGACCAGCTGCTTGTCGATTCCCTCGACGCGGAACCTGGTCGGGGTCTCCACCACGAAGGTGATGCCGGCCGGGGCCTGCACCGGCACGGGGTGCGAGTAGCCCAGGGCGAACTCCAGGTCCGAGCCCTTGGCCGCGACGCGATACCCGACGCCGACGATCTCCAGGGACTTCGTGTAGCCCTGGGTCACCCCGACGACCATGTTGTTGACCAGCGTGCGGGTCAGGCCGTGCCGGGCGCGGGAATCCCGCTCGTCGTCCGGCCGGGTGACCAGCAGCTCGCCGTCCTCCTGGGCGACGGAGATGGGCGACACCACCGAGTGTGAGAGCGAGCCCTTCGGGCCCTTCACCGTCACCTGCGATCCGTCGATCGTCACGTCGACTCCCGTGGGCACGGGAATCGGCAGTCTTCCGATTCGCGACATGTCGGCGTCCCCTACCAGACGTAGGCGAGGACTTCCCCGCCCACCTTGTTCTTGGCGGCCTGCCGGTCGGTCAGCAGACCGGTCGAGGTCGAGATGATGGCGATGCCCAGCCCGCCGAGCACCTTGGGCAGCTCGGTGGACCGCGCGTAGACGCGCAGGCCCGGCTTGGACACGCGGCGGACGCCGGCGATCGAACGCTCCCGGTTCGGGCCGTACTTGAGCGTGATCACCAGGTTCTTGCCGACGGGCGCCTCTGCCGTGGTCCAGGAGGCGATGTAGCCCTCCTTGACCAGGATGTCGCTGATGGTGCCCTTCAACTTCGAGAAGGGCATGACGACCTCGTCGTGGTACGCCGAGTTGGCGTTGCGGATCCTGGTCAGGAAGTCCGCGATCGGGTCGGTCATGGTCATGGTGGTGTTGCCTTCCTCGCCTGGTTCCCTGGCCGGCAGCGCCGGTCCCGGGCCTGGACGAAATCTGTCCTGCGGAAAAGGGTGGAGTCCTACCAGCTCGACTTGGTGACGCCGGGCAGCTCGCCGGCGTGCGCCATCTCGCGCAGGCAGATCCGGCACAGGCCGAACTTGCGGTACACCGAGTGCGGGCGACCGCACCGGCTGCAGCGGGTGTACCCGCGCACCGCGTACTTCGGCTTGCGCTTGGCCTTGTTGATCAGCGCGGTCTTGGCCATGACTCAGTTCTCCCTGAACGGGAAGCCGAGCTGCCGCAGCAGCGCGCGTCCCTGGTCGTCCGTGGTGGCCGTCGTGACGACCGTGATGTCCATCCCGCGCGGCCGGTCGATCCGGTCGATGTCGATCTCGTGGAACATCGACTGCTCCGACAGGCCGAACGTGTAGTTGCCGTTGCCGTCGAACTGCTTCGGCGACAGCCCGCGGAAGTCGCGGATACGCGGCAGGGCGATCGTCAGCAGCCGGTCCAGGAACTCCCACATCCGGTCGCCGCGCAGGGTCACCTTGGCGCCGATCGGCATGCCCTCGCGCAGCTTGAACTGCGCGATGGACTTGGTCGCCTTGCGGATGATCGGCTTCTGGCCGGTGATCGTGGCGAGGTCGCGGACCGCACCCTCGATCAGCTTCGCGTCCCTGGCCGCTTCGCCGACGCCCATGTTGACGACGACCTTGACCACCTTGGGCACCTGCATGGGGTTCGCGAAGGCGAACTCCTCCTGCAGGCCCGACCGGACCTGGTCGCTGTACTTGACCTTCAGTCGCGGCCGCTCGACCGTCGCCTGCCCGCCCTCGGCGGTGGGCTTCTCAGTGGTGGTCATGCTCAGATGTCCTTACCGGAGCGGCGGGAGAACCGAACCCGGCGCCCTTCCGAATCGATGCGCTTGCCGAGCCTGGTCGGCTTGTTGTCGGCGTCCACGACCTGCACGTTCGACACGTGGATCGCCGCCTCCTGGGTGACGATGCCGCCGGACTTGGCGCCACGCTGGGTCGTGGAGACCTTGGTGTGCTTCTTGATCCGGTTGACACCCTCGACCAGGACCCGGTCGGTTTCGGGGTAGGCCTGGATGACCTTGCCCTTGGCACCCTTGTCCTTGCCCGCGATCACCAGCACGGTGTCGCCCTTCTTGACCTTCATGCCCATGGTCAGAGCACCTCCGGAGCCAGCGAAATGATCTTCATGTAGCGCTTGTCCCGCAGCTCCCGGCCGACCGGCCCGAAGATGCGCGTGCCGCGCGGGTCGCCGTCACTCTTCAGCAGCACGGCGGCGTTCTCGTCGAACTTGATGTAGGACCCGTCCGGACGGCGCCGCTCCTTGGCCGTGCGCACGACGACGGCCTTGACGACATCGCCCTTCTTCACGCCGGCACCGGGAATCGCGTCCTTCACGGTCGCGACGATGACGTCGCCGATCCCCGCGTAGCGGCGGCCGGAGCCACCGAGCACGCGGATGCACAGGATCTCCTTGGCGCCCGTGTTATCGGCCACCCGGAGCCTGGACTCCTGCTGAATCACGTCAGTCCCAACCTTCGCGATGTGCGCCCGCCGGTCGGCATGCCGTCCGTGAGCACTGGTTTCCTACTTGCTCTGTGTCTGTCTCGTGCTGTGCTGCCCGGCCGCCTCTCGCGGCCGCGCGGGCTACTGCGCCCGCTCGAGCACCCGCACCAGCCGCCACCGCTTGGTGGCGGACAGCGGGCGGGTCTCGGCCAGCAGCACGCGGTCCCCGACACCGGCGGTGCCGTTCTCGTCGTGCGCCTTGACCTTCGTCGTGCGGCGGATGACCTTGGAGTACCGCGGGTGCTTCACCCGGTCCTCCAGCTCGACCACGATCGTCTTGTCCATCTTGTCCGAGACGACCATGCCCTCGCGGGTCTTCCGCTCGCCGCGGGCCTTGACCGGCGCGGCGCCGGACTCGGGTGCCTCGGCGGCCGTCGGTTCGGCCTGAGCAGCGTTCTCGCTCATGCCGTTCACCCCCGCCTCGGCCGGGGCGCCGGCATGGTGCCGATGATTCGCTCGCAGCAGCTCGCTCATGCCGCTCCTCCCTCAGTGCTGATCTGGTCGGGGCTGATCTGGTCGGGTCCCACCGAGAGACCCAGCTCGCGTTCCCGCATCACGGTGTAGATGCGGGCGATGTCGTGGCGGACGGTGCGCAGCCGGCGGTTGTTGTCCATCTGGCCGGTGGCCATCTGGAACCGGAGGTTGAACAGCTCCTCCTTGGCTTCGCGCAGCCGGGCGACGAGCTCCTCCGAACCGAGCTCGCGCAGCTCGTTGGCGGCGACGGCGGCCATCAGGACTCACCGCCTTCCCGGGTGACGATGCGGCACTTCATGGGCAGCTTGTGGATCGCGCGGCGCAGGGCCTCGCGGGCCACGGCCTCGGTCGGGTAGCTCATCTCGAACAGCACCCGGCCCGGCTTGACGTTGGCGACCCACCACTCCGGCGAACCCTTGCCGGAACCCATCCGGGTCTCGGCCGGCTTCTTCGTCAGCGGGCGGTCCGGGTAGATGTTGATCCACACCTTGCCGCCGCGTCGGATGTGCCGGTTGATGGCGATACGGGCCGACTCGATCTGCCGGTTGGTCACGTACGCCGGCTCCAGCGCCTGGATGCCGTAGTCGCCGAAGGTCACGCTGGTGCCGCCGCTCGCCATGCCGGTCCGGTGCGGCCGGTGCTGCTTGCGGTGCTTGACCTTGCGCGGGATCAGCATGATCAGCTCCCCTCTGTCGACCCGGTCGGGGCAGCCGTCGCGGCGCCGACGGTCTCGGGGTTCTCCTCGACCGCGGCCCGGCCGGCGTCGGTGGACGTCGGCGTGGTGCCCGACGAGCCGGAGCGCCGGCGACCCGGACGGTCGGGGCGATCCCCGCGACCCTCGCCGCGAGCGCTCCGCTGGGCCGCGGCCGCATCGGCGGCACGCTGCTCGGCGAGCGTCCCTGACTTGTCGCCCTTGTAGATCCAGACCTTCACGCCGATCCGGCCGAAGGTGGTCTTGGCCTCGAAGAAGCCGTAGTCGATGTCCGCACGGAGCGTGTGCAACGGCACCCGACCCTCGCGGTAGAACTCCGACCGGCTCATCTCCGCGCCGCCGAGGCGGCCGGAGCACTGCACGCGGATGCCCTTGACGGCCGGCGAGCGCAGCGCCGACTGCATCGACTTGCGCATCGCGCGCCGGAAGCTCACGCGGTTGCTCAGCTGCTCGGCGACGCCCTGGGCGACCAGCTGCGCGTCCGACTCGGGATTGCGCACCTCGAGGATGTTCAGCTGCACCTGCTTGCCGGTGAGCTTCTCCAGCGCGCCCCGGATGCGATCGGCCTCCGCACCGCGGCGGCCGATCACGATGCCCGGCCGCGCCGTGTGGATGTCGACGCGGACCCGGTCCCGGGTGCGCTCGATCTCGACCTTGGAGATGCCGGCGCGCTCCATGCCCTTGGACATGAGCTTGCGGATCTCGACGTCCTCGGCCACGTACTCCGAGTAGGCCTTGTCGGCGTACCAGCGGGAGCTCCAGTCGGTGGTGATACCCAGGCGGAACCCGTGCGGGTTGATCTTCTGACCCACTAGCGGGTCCTTCCCTTCGCACTCTGGTCGCCGCGCGTGCGACGCCCTTCGTTTCTCCGAGACCGGCCGGTCCCGGCGCCCTCGTCGGCGGCCGGCACCGAGACCAGCTCGATGGTGATGTGGCTCGTGCGCTTGCGGATCCGGAACGCGCGGCCCTGCGCCCGCGGCTGGAACCGCTTCAGCGTCGGACCCTCGTCCACGTAGACCTTGTCCACGACGAGCGTCGACGGATCCAGGCCCTGGTTGTTCTCCGCGTTCGCGACGGCGGAGGCCAGCACCTTGGCCACCGGCTCGCTCGCGGCATGCGGCGAGAACTGCAGGATCGCCGCGGCGGCGGCGACGTCGGTGCCGCGGATGAGGTCGATCACCCGACGGGTCTTCATCGGCGTCATCCGCACGTACTTCGCCTGTGCCCTGGCGCGCGGCAGCTCGGCCGTGTCGGCCGGCGATGCCGCTTGACTCCTGGGGGCGTTCATCTCACTGTTCCTCTGCGCTTCGAGTTCATCCGGTTCTTCGGTCTGGGATCCGGCGCGGATCCGGCACGGTCCGCCGTCAGCCCCGGCGGCTGCGGCGGTCGTCCCGGATGTGCCCCCTGAAGGTGCGCGTCGGGGCGAACTCGCCGAGCTTGTGGCCGACCATCGACTCGGTGACGAACACCGGGACGTGCTTGCGGCCGTCGTGCACGGCGATCGTGTGCCCGAGCATGTCGGGGATGATCGTCGAGCGCCGCGACCAGGTCTTGATCACGGACTTGGAGTTCTTGTCGTTCGCCGCGTCCACCTTCTTGAGCAGGTGGTCGTCGACGAACGGGCCCTTCTTCAGACTGCGTGGCATCTGCGATCAGTGCTCCATGGTCGGCGAGCCGCCGACGCGGTCGAGGGCGGTCGAGGTTCCGGTGGCTGATGTCGTCACTGACCTCACCGCTTCTTTCCGGACTTGCGGCGACGACGGACGATCAGCTTGTCGCTGGCCTTGTTCGGCCGGCGGGTGCGGCCCTCGGGCTTGCCGCCCGGGTTCACCGGGTGCCGGCCGCCCGAGGTCTTGCCCTCGCCGCCGCCGTGCGGGTGATCCACCGGGTTCATGGCGACGCCGCGGACGGTCGGGCGCTTGCCCTTCCAGCGCATGCGCCCCGCCTTGCCCCAGTTGATGTTGGCCTGCTCGGCGTTGCCGACCTCGCCGACGGTGGCACGGCAGCGGACGTCGACGTTGCGGATCTCGCCGGACGGCATGCGCAGCTGCGCGTATGGACCGTCCTTCGCGACGAGCTGCACCTTCGCGCCGGCCGAGCGGGCGATCTTCGCGCCGCCGCCGGGCCGCAGCTCGATGGCGTGCACGACGGTGCCGACCGGGATGTTGCGCAGCGGCAGGTTGTTGCCCGGCTTGATGTCGGCCCGCGGGCCGGTCTCCACCGTGGCGCCCTGGCGCAGCTTGTCCGGCGCGATGATGTAGCGCTTGTCGCCGTCCGCGAAGTGCAGCAGCGCGATCCGCGCCGTGCGGTTCGGGTCGTACTCGATGTGCGCGACCGTGGCCGGCACGCCGTCCTTCTCCGAGCGCCGGAAATCGATGAGTCGATACGCGCGCTTGTGACCGCCGCCCTGGTGCCGGGCGGTGACCCGCCCGTGCACGTTCCGGCCGCCCTTGCCGTGCAGCGGCCGGACGAGCGACTTCTCCGGGGTGTCGCGGGTGACCTCGGCGAAATCAGCCACCGAGGAGCCGCGCCGACCCGGGGTGGTCGGCTTGTACTTACGGATACCCATTGTCAGTCCCTCTGCTCGCTCAGGCGCCCGAGAACACGTCGATCGCCTTGCTGCCAGGGGCGAGCGTGACGATGGCGCGCTTGGTCGACTTGCGCTGGCCGTATCCCATCCGGGTGCGCTTGCGCTTGCCCTGCCGGTTGATGGTGTTCACCGACTGGACCTTGACGCCGGCGAAGATCTGCTCGATGGCGATCTTCACCTGGGTCTTGTTCGCGCCCGGATGGATCTCGAAGGTGTACCGACCGGTCTCGAGCAGGCCGTAGCTCTTCTCGGAGACGACCGGGCGCAGGATGATGTCGCGCGGATCGGCGATCACTTCGTGCCCTCCTCGCTGCCGGTGCTGTCCGGCGTCAGGGTGACGCTCGACGCGCCCGCTGTGGTGCCGGCGCTGCCGGCCGCGGTGCCGGACTCGAGATCGAGTTCGGCCGGCTGGGCGGTGGACCTGGCCCCGGTGTCGAGGGCCGCCTCGTCCACCTGGTCGGCCGTGCTCGCGTCTGTCGTTGCGGCGGCAGGCGCGTAGTCCGTCGGCTCGTCGGCGTGGCGGTGTCCGTCGGTTCGTCGGCGGTGGTCGCCGTCGGCTCGTCGGCGGTGATCGCCGTCGGCTCGTCGGCGGTGATCGCCGTCGGCTCGTCGGCGGTGGCGGCGTGCCGGCCCGCCTTCGGCGCGTCGGCCTCCGGCGTCGCGGCCTGCCGGGTCTCGCTCCGCGGGGCCGTCGGCCTGGCGCCGTCCAGGAACTCCTCGAGCGCCTCGCGGGTGAACACCACGTCGTCGCTGACCAGCACGTCGTACGTGTTCAGCTGGCCGGCGGTGAGCAGGTGGACCTCGGGCACGTTGCGCAGGCTGAGCCAGCCGACGACGTCGTCGCGGCCGAGCACCACGAGGATGTTCTTCGCGGTCGACACGGCCGCGAGCGCCTTGCGGGCCGTCTTGGTCGACGGCGTGTCCCCGCCGCCGAGGCTGGACAGCACGTGCACGTTGCCGCCGCGGGCCCGGTCCGACAGGGCACCGCGGAGCGCGGCGGCCTTCATCTTCTTCGGGGTCCGCTGGGCGTAGCTGTGCGGCACGGGGCCGTGCACGGTGCCGCCGCCGTTGAACTGCGGCGCGCGGGTGCTGCCCTGGCGGGCCCGGCCGGTGCCCTTCTGGCGGTACGGCTTCTTGCCGCCGCCGGACACCTCGCCGCGGGTCTTGGTCTTGTGGTTGCCCGTGCGGGCGGCCGCGAGCTGGGCGACGACGACCTGATGCAT
Source organism: uncultured Actinomycetota bacterium (assembly GCA_963844455.1). Taxonomy (GTDB): domain Bacteria; phylum Actinomycetota; class Actinomycetes; order Mycobacteriales; family Nakamurellaceae; genus Nakamurella. The sequence continues at coordinate 34,570 of CAWJOH010000020.1, read as the reverse complement.
CAGAGGCACGTTGGCGGTCGCGTCGAAGATCTCGCCGGGGAGCTCGACGGAGCCCTCGTTGCCGCCGGCGGGGCTGGTGATCTGCACGGTGGTCATCAGACGGCACCACCCTTCTTCACGGCGGACTTGATCAGCACGACGCCGCCCTTGGGGCCGGGCACCGCGCCCTCGATGAGCACCAGGCCCTTGTCCGCGTCGATCGCGTGGACGGTCAGGTTCTGCGTGGTCACCTTCTGGTTGCCCATCCGGCCGGCCATCCGCAGGCCCTTGAACACGCGGCCCGGGGTGGAGCAGCCGCCGATGGAGCCCGGCGAGCGGTGCTTGCGCTGCACGCCGTGGCCGGCGCCGAGGCCGGAGAAGCCGTGCCGCTTCATGACGCCCGCGGTGCCCTTGCCCTTGGAGGTGCCGGTGACGTCGACGACGACGCCGGCCTCGAAGACCTCGGACGCGGTGAGCTCCTGGCCCACCGTGTAGCCCGAGACGTCGTCGGTGCGCAGCTCGGCGACCGTCCGGCGCGGCGTCACGCCGGCCTTGGCGAAGTGGCCGGCCACGGGCTTGGTGACCTTGCGCGGGTCGACGGCGCCGAAGGCGAACTGCACGGCCGAATAGCCGTCGGTGTCGGGGGTGCGGACGGCTGTCACGACGACCGGACCGGCCGCGACGACGGTGACCGGGACGACCCGGTTGGCCTCGTCGAAGACCTGGGTCATCCCGAGCTTGTGGCCCAGGATTCCCTTGATCGTTGATGCCATGGTGGCGGTACCTATCTCCTCGAAGTCCTCGAAAGCGGCGCGTGTGATCCCCGTGCGAGGGACCGGCGCGATCCCTACTGGATGTTGACGTCCACGGACGCCGGCAGGTCGATGCGCATCAGCGCGTCCACCGTCTTCGGCGTCGGGTCGAGGATGTCGATCAGGCGCTTGTGCGTGCGCATCTCGAAGTGCTCGCGCGAGTCCTTGTACTTGTGCGGCGAGCGGATGACGCAGTACACGTTCTTCTCGGTGGGCAGCGGCACCGGGCCGACAACCCGGGCGCCGGTGCGGGTGACCGTCTCGACGATCTTGCGCGCGGACGCGTCGATCGCCTCGTGGTCGTAGGCCTTGAGCCGGATGCGGATCTTCTGTCCCGCCACGCTTGCCGTCCCTCTCTTGTCGCGGATCGCTCCGCGTCGGTGGTGCCTCGTCCGTGCTGCTCGTTCGCTTGCTGCTCGTTCGCTTGCTGCTCGTTCTCGGTGTTCCGCTGCTGCTCGCTTCGGTGCTGCCGTGCTGTCCTGCGGGTCGCGCTGCGCCTGTGGTCGTGCTCCGCGCGGCGGCGGCCGGAGCCGCTGCCTCTCGGCTCGGTGCGCACAGACCCGCACCGGCCGGCGGACATGGTCCGCTGCCCTGTTCTGCTGTCCCCTTGTCCGGTCCACGCAGTCGGGCGTGTCGCCCGCTCCCTCACGGATCCGCCGTTGACGCTCTGGCGGAGGTGGTGGACCGGCCGCGCTCGCTCGGAGCGCGGGCGTCGGATCCGCTGGGATCCGACTGGTCGCCGCGCTCTGACATCCGAACGCGCCTGCTCGTAGGTACTGGTTCCGTCCGTCACCACCCGCAAGGTCGTCGGGCTCGGCCCGGCGCGACCGTCCGAGGACGATCTCCTACCTGGCGCTTCGCCGACCCGTTCGGGGCCGCGCAAAACCACGACCCCCGCAGAGGGCAACCTGAAAAGTATGCCTCACGCGAGGGGGTGACTTCAAACTGAGGCCTCTCCGGCGGCTTGCGAGGCCAATCCGGCGGCGGGCTCGCGTCTGACAACGGCCGCTCGGCTTGTCCGCACCCGGGCGGGGCGTCCGCACCAGGGGCCGTGCGTGCGCACAAGGCGCGGTGCGTCCGCACAAGGCGCCGGATGCTTGCGCGGATAGACCTTTCCTTGTGCGGATCGAATCGTCCTGTGCGGATTGACTCGCCTTGTGCGGACACGCCAGCGGTTGTCCGGGCGCACTCGTCGTGAAGCCGTTGCGCCGGCACCTGTCGGACGGCCCTCGGTCGTCCTGCCGCGACCAGGCGCGCGCCCTCACGGCGCCGGGCGGATGATTACCGCCGAGTCGACGGACCACACGCCCGACAGACCCCCGGTCGCGACGCGTGCGCCGCCCGCGGGCCAGCGCGTGCCCGACCTGCGCGATCATCACGCCGGATCGCCGAGGTCCGACCACGCAAAGCGGACGACGGTGAAACCGAGGTCGCGGAGTCGGTCTTCGCGTCGCTTCTCCGCGATCACCACCTCGTGGGGCCCTCGACCGGTCCGGCCTGAGGTTGCGCGGTCGGTTCCGGCGTACTTGATCGCGCCGTCGAATTCGATCAGCACAGCCGACTCGGGATAACCGAGGTCGACGCGACCGACGAGCCGCCCGTCCCGCCCGGCCACCCGAATCTGGATCGCCGGCCGCGGCAGACCTCCGACGATCAACGCGAGCCGCACTCGCGTCTCGCCTGGACTCTCGCTGCGACCGTCGGCGAGATCGAGAGCACGCCTGGCCCTGCCGATCCCGCCGACGTGGCGGGCACGGGTCAGGGCCGCGCCCACGTCGGCGACCGTGGCTGCCTCTGGTGCAAGTGCGAAATCGGTTGCCACAAGGCAGTCTCCAGCGAGCTGGAGCGGGCGAGGTCGACGATGGTGCGCGCCGGCGCTGTCACGGGCATACCGGAGCCGCTCGACAACTCGTCCGGTGCCAGCCGTCCGCTGTGCACGACGCGCTCCGCAGACAGCTGGTTTCCGCCAGGCCCGCGGCGGATCACGTGCACCCGGCCGAGTGCCGCGTCCCAGATAGGCCATCCGTGGGCGGCTGCCGCCGAGATGTGGCTGACGACGAGGTCCGGCGACCGCCCGGCAACGGCTCGAGCACGCAACAGGTGCCGCTCGACCTCGCCCAGTGAGGTGACCGTATCCGACTCGCAGTAGGCACCACGCCGGACGGCTGTCAACCGGCCGGTCGCGACCGCGATGCGGATTTCGTTGGCGCTGTGCCCGGCGGCGATGAGTTCGCTGCGCAGCAGGAGTCGGGGCGGGCGCTGATCGGGCGGCATGGACGGATTCTGACAAGTCCGCCCGCGCATAGTCGTCGTTGTCCACAGCCGGGTCCGGGCGCCCACATCGCGGGGTCATCCCCATAAGGGTCGGCGGCTTCAGGGGCCGCGCCGGACCTTGTGCGGAGACGCTCCTCCCCGATCGTGTGCACAGAGCAGGTGAAGATCTGCGGTGGCCCAGTAGCTTCCGCCGCATGGTCGCCCTCAGGAACCTGGCGTACTGGTTGACGATCCCGATCAGCCTGGCGCTCGTCGCGTCGATCCTGCTGGTCCCACACATCGGCGGCGTCCTGGGGCTGAGGACGCTCGGCGCGGTGTTCATCGGGGCGCCGCTGCTCGCCGTCGCCCTCGGCGCGACCAGCGTGCTGGCGATCCTGCAGCGCGGACCGCGCTCGGCCGGCTACCTGACCATGCCGCAGGGCTTCGTGCTCCTCGTCCTCTGGCTGTCCGTCGCCGGGGTCTGGATGTTCCTGGTGGACGTCGATCTCTACACCGGGCGGGTCGGCTCGGCGTTCACCGCCATCACCGGATCCGGCGGCGCGCTGTCCCAGCGGCTGTTCGAGGCGTCGGTCTGGTTGTCGGCGCTCAGCTATGCACTCCTGCTGGTGCTGTTGCTCAACGGCCTGGAGCACCGACGGGTGCGGCTCAGACGCGCCGCCGCGCACGCCGGGGCGGCCCCGGTGTCACGGGTGACGCGGTGACGCGAAAGGCCCCGCCACGACACGGATGTCGTGAACGGGGCCCACGCGAACGCAGCGCGTGCAGGCCGGCCGCGCGGGGCGGCTGGCGAGTGGCCCGGCCGCGGAGAAACCGCGGCGCGGGCGTCAGCTCACTTGATGATGCTGGTGACGGAACCGGCGCCGACGGTGCGGCCACCCTCGCGGATGGCGAAACGCAGACCCGGCTCGATCGCGATCGGCTGGATCAGCTGCACCTTCATGTCCGTGGTGTCGCCCGGCATCACCATCTCGGTGCCCTCCGGGAGGTTGACCACGCCGGTGACGTCGGTCGTGCGGAAGAAGAACTGCGGGCGGTAGTTGTTGAAGAACGGCGTGTGCCGTCCGCCCTCGTCCTTGCCCAGGATGTAGACCTGCGCCTCGAACTCCGTGTGCGGGGTGATCGAGCCCGGCTTGACGACGACCTGGCCGCGCTCCACCTCCTCGCGCTTGGTGCCACGAAGCAGCAGACCGACGTTGTCGCCCGCCTGACCCGAGTCCAGCAGCTTGCGGAACATCTCGACACCGGTGACGGTCGTCTGGAAGGACTTCGGCTTGATGCCGACGATCTCCACGGTCTCGTTGACGTTGACCTTGCCGCGCTCCACCTTGCCCGTCACCACGGTGCCGCGGCCGGTGATGGTGAAGACGTCCTCGATCGGCATCAGGAACGGCTTGTCGGTGTCGCGCACCGGCTCCGGGATCGACTCGTCGACCGCGTCCATCAGGTCCTCGACGGTCTTGACCCACTCCGGGTCACCCTCGAGCGCCTTCAGGCCGGAGGTGCGGATGACCGGCGCCTCCTCGTCGAACTCCTGCGCCGCGAGCAGCTCCCGGACCTCGAGCTCGACGAGCTCCAGGATCTCCTCGTCGTCGACCATGTCGGCCTTGTTCAGCGCGACCAGGATGTAGGGCACGCCGACCTGACGGGCCAGCAGCACGTGCTCCTTGGTCTGCGGCATCGGGCCGTCGGTGGCGGCCACGACCAGGATCGCGCCGTCCATCTGGGCCGCGCCGGTGATCATGTTCTTGATGTAGTCCGCGTGGCCCGGGGCGTCCACGTGCGCGTAGTGCCGCTTCGCGGTCTGGTACTCGACGTGCGCGATGTTGATGGTGATGCCGCGCTGACGCTCCTCGGGAGCCTTGTCGATCTGATCGAAGGCGGAGACCTCGTTCAGGGTCGGGTACTTGTCGTGCAGCACCTTGGTGATGGCCGCCGTCAGCGTCGTCTTGCCATGGTCGACGTGACCGATGGTGCCGATGTTGACGTGCGGTTTGCTCCGGTCGAACTTCGCCTTCGCCACTGCTGTCCTCCTCAGGACTCTTCCTTGCGCCTGCGACTCGGTTTCCGACATCTCGAGAATCGGCAGGGCGGTGGTGGATGGATCTGGACCGAACCCGCTGGTCCGGACCCGTGACGGTGTGGCCGGTCGGCCCCACCATCGACGACTGTGCAGGGTACGGACGACCGCTGGTCGCGGCCATCCGAATCCCCTGGTTATGGAGTTATGCGTTCAGTCATGCTCTCGGCGCTCTGCGGTCTCGCGTTCGGAAGCGTCTCGGACTGTGCACGGATTGCTCGGCTCCGGACTCGCTCCGGGCCTCGCTCGCTCCGCTCACTCGTGTCCTCACTCGCCCGTCGCCTTCGCGGCGCCCGATTGCTCGGCTCCGGACTCGCTCCGGGCCTCGCTCGCTCCGCTCACTCGTGTCCTCACTCGCCCGTCGCCTTCGCGATGATCTCCTTCGCCACGTTGGCCGGAACCTCCGCGTACGAATCGAACACCATCGAGTACGACGCGCGGCCCTGGGTCCGCGACCGCAGGTCGCCGACGTAGCCGAACATCTCCGAGAGCGGCACCAGCGCGGTGACGACCCGCGCCCCGCCCCGCTCGTTCATCGAGTGGATCTGCCCGCGCCGGGAGTTGAGGTCGCCGATCACGTCGCCCATGTTCTCCTCGGGCGTGACGACCTCGACGCTCATCATCGGCTCGAGCAGCACCGGCTTCGCCTTGCGCGCGGCCTCCTTCATCGCGATCGAGCCGGCGATCTTGAACGCCATCTCGGAAGAGTCGACCTCGTGGTACGACCCGTCGAGCAGGGTCAGCTTGACGCCCAGCACCGGGTAGCCGGCGAGCACGCCGTACTGCAGCGCGTCCTGCGCACCGGCGTCGACCGAGGGGATGTACTCCTTCGGGATCCGCCCACCGGTCACGGCGTTGACGAACTCGTAGGTCGCACCCTCGGCGGCCGCCATGTCCAGCGGCTCGACCTTGATGATCACCTTCGCGTACTGGCCGGAGCCGCCCGTCTGCTTCTTGTGCACGTAGTCGAGCTTGTCCACGGTCCCGCGGATGGTCTCGCGGTACGCCACCTGCGGCTTGCCGACATTCGCCTCGACCTTGAACTCGCGGCGCATCCGGTCGACCAGGATGTCCAGGTGCAGCTCGCCCATCCCGGAGATGACGGTCTGCCCGGTCTCCTCGTCGTTCTTGACCTTGAAGGTCGGGTCCTCCTCGGCGAGCTTCTGGATCGCGGTGCCCAGCTTCTCCTGATCACCCTTGGTCTTCGGCTCGATGGCCACCGAGATCACCGGATCCGGGAAGCTCATCGACTCCAGCACGATCGGGTGCGCCGGGTCGGACAGCGTGTCGCCGGTGGTGGTCTGCTTGAGACCCATGACGGCGCAGATGTCGCCGGCCACGACCTGGCTGATCTCCTCACGCTTGTTCGCGTGCATCTGGTAGATCTTGCCGATCCGCTCCTTGCGGTCCTTGGTCGCGTTGATGACCTGGGAACCGGAGTCCAGCGTGCCGGAGTAGACGCGCATGAAGGTCAGCTTGCCGAGGTGCGGGTCGGTGGCCACCTTGAACGCGAGCCCGGAGAACGGCGCCTTGGGGTCGGGCATGCGCTCGGCCTCGGTGTGCCCGTCGGGCAGCAGGCCGACGATGGCACCGACGTCGACGGGCGACGGCAGGTACGCGACGACGGCGTCCAGCATCGGCTGCACACCCTTGTTCTTGAACGCGGAGCCGGTGACGACCGGGTTGAGGTTGCCCGCGATGGTCGCGCGCCGGATGCCGGCGTTCAGCACGTCCAGCGAGATCTCCTCGCCGTGCAGGTACAGCTCCATGATCTCGTCGTCGTTCTCGGCGACGGTCTCCACGAGCTTCTCCCGCCATTCCTCGGCGTCCTGGCGGAGATCGGCAGGAATCTCTTCAACGGCGTAGTCCTCGCCCTTGGCGGTCTCGCCGCGCCAGGTGAGCGCCCGCATCTGCAGCAGGTCCACGACGCCGATGAAGTCGGCCTCGGCGCCGATCGGCAGCTGCAGCACCAGCGGGGTGGCACCGAGCCGCTCGACCATCATGTCGACGCAGCGGAAGAAGTCCGCGCCCGTCCGGTCCAGCTTGTTGACGAAGCACATGCGCGGCACGCCGTACTTCTCCGCCTGCCGCCAGACCTGCTCGGTCTGCGGCTCGACGCCGGCGACACCGTCGTACACGGCGACCGCACCGTCGAGCACCCGCAGCGACCGCTCGACCTCGACGGTGAAGTCGACGTGGCCGGGCGTGTCGATGATGTTGATCGTGTAGCCCTTCCACGTCGTCTTGGTCGCCGCGGAGGTGATGGTGATGCCGCGCTCCTGCTCCTGCTCCATCCAGTCCATGACGGCGGCGCCCTCGTGGACCTCACCGATCTTGTAGGTGATGCCGGTGTAGAAGAGGATGCGCTCCGTCGTGGTGGTCTTGCCCGCGTCGATGTGCGCCATGATCCCGATGTTGCGGACCTTGTCGAGGGCAGTGGTGGCCACGGTTCTTCCTTGTCTCGGGTGCCTGTCCGGAGGTCCTGCGATGCAGGGTCCGGCCGGTTCTCTGTGTGCCTCCGGACCCGGTGACGGGTCCGGCTGCGGGAGGGGGAGGTGCCGCACACGCTCCGGGACGATCCGCTGCGGATCGCTGAGCCCGGCGGGCAGCACCCGGTACAGCGCCGGACGGGAGTTCGATATTCCCGCCGACGCTGCGCCGCCCCTTACCAGCGGTAGTGGGCGAAGGCCTTGTTCGACTCGGCCATCTTGTGCGTGTCCTCGCGCCGCTTCACCGAGGCACCGAGTCCGTTCGAGGCGTCCAGCAGCTCGTTCATCAGCCGCTCGGTCATGGTCTTCTCGCGACGGGCCTTGGAGTAGCCGACCAGCCAGCGCAGCGCGAGCGTGGTCGAGCGAGACGCCTTGACCTCGACGGGCACCTGGTAGGTCGCGCCGCCGACGCGCCGGCTCTTCACCTCGAGCGCGGGCTTGACGTTGTCCAACGCGCGCTTGAGGGTCACGACAGGGTCGTTGCCCGTCTTGTCGCGGCAGCCCTCGAGGGCCCCGTAGACGATCGACTGGGCGATCGAACGCTTGCCGTCGAGCAGCACCTTGTTCACCAGCTGGGTGACCAGGGGCGAGTTGTACACCGGATCGGCCATCAGCGGCCGCCGCGGAGCGGGTCCCTTGCGGGGCATCAGCTCTTCTCCTTCTTCGCGCCGTACCGGCTGCGAGCCTGCTTGCGGTTCTTCACGCCCTGGGTGTCCAGCGAGCCGCGGATGATCTTGTAGCGGACGCCCGGCAGGTCCTTCACGCGGCCGCCGCGGACGAGGACGATCGAGTGCTCCTGCAGGTTGTGGCCCTCGCCGGGGATGTAGGCGGTGACCTCCACCTGGCTGGTGAGCTTCACGCGCGCGACCTTGCGGAGCGCCGAGTTCGGCTTCTTCGGCGTCGTCGTGTAGACGCGGGTGCACACGCCGCGCCGCTGCGGGCTGCCCTTCAGGGCCGGCGTCTTGGTCTTGCCGATCTTCTCGGTGCGGCCCTTGCGGACCAACTGCTGGATCGTGGGCATGTGCTGGCGGCTTCTTTCCTCTGTGGCGCTGATCTTCGACTGCGGGCAGGGCAACGCGGTGACGCTCTCGTGCTGCGTGAGTTTCGGGTGGTCGGGCGGCCGCCCGGAAAGGGCACTGCCGACCGGACGCGGCCCGGGAATTCGCGCGGATCGCCACCTGCCTGAACGCATGCGACGAGGACCCAGCGGGACCGGGCCAGTCGTTCAGGCTACCCGCGCGTGCGGGAGGCCTGCAAATCGCCCGGCTCGTCAGATGCTGGACGCCGCGGGCCTGCCCGGTCACCCTGACCGGCGGGGCGTTCGCGGCGCCGGTCCGGCTCCCGGGCGGCGGCCGCGAACGCGGTGCCGATCGGCAGGCCAGACCTCAGCGCTGGGTGCTTGGGCAGCATCCTAGCCGCGCGGCGCGGGCGTCCGGACCGCGACAGGGACGTCCCGGCGGGCCGCCGGGGTCGGACGCGACGGCTCGCGGGTGACCCTCGCGGACGGTCTAGGCGGTCGCGGCCGACACCGGCCTGCCCAGCCGGGCCTCCGATTCCAGCGCCGCCAACCGCTCGCGGGTGGCCGGCGCGGCGGAGCTCGCCCGCTGCGCGCAGGTCCAGCGCGCCGCGAGCTGGCCGTAGGCGATGGCGTCCTCGACCGACCGCCCCTGGAACACGCGGGCGTCGAGGAAGCCGGCCGCGAGGGCGTCGCCGGCGCCGTTGGTGTCCACGATCGGCAGCGACAGGTGCGGCGGCGGGAAGACGTCGATGCCGTCGGTCGTCGCAGTCGCCACCCCGAGTCCGCCGCGGCCGCACACGACCAGGGCGTCGCCGCTCAGCTCGACCAGCCGCTTGAGCATGTGCGACGGGTTGTGATGGTGGGCTGACGACACGAACAGCACGTCGGCGGCCTCGACGAATTCGCGGCGATAGGACTCGTCGGGATCGGAAACGTCCTGCAGGTCGCAGGCGACGACGGCGCCGGACTCGCGGGCGAGCGGCAGCAGCCGGCGCGCCCAGTCGGGCAGGTGGAACAGCACGACGCGCGCGCCGCGCATCAGCTCGGCCGCCAAACCCATGTCCACGTCGAGCATCTCGCCGGGGCGGCCGTCGTAGAAGGTGATCCGCGAGCCGTCCCGGCCCATCAGGTTCACGCTGCGCGCCGTCCCGGACGGATCGACGCCGAGCCCGCGCACGTCGATCCCGTCGTCGGCGAGCTCGGCGCGCACCTGCGCGCCCGCGGCGTCCGCGCCGACGTGCCCGATGAACGCCGTCGCGTGACCGAGCGCGGCGAACGCCCGGCTGCCGTAGCCGCCGGCCTGACCCACGTGGTCGATGGTCTCCGACGGGTATCTCCCGCCCGCGAGGTCGAGCGGCGCGGACAGCGAGGAGGACAGGAAGATGGCGGTGTCGATGCCGGCGGCACCGACGACCACCACATCGCACGAGGGAGTGAACGTCATCAGCCGACCCAATCGGTGGGTCGCAGACGGTGTCAACGATTCCCGTGTCAACACTGGAACAACTTTCGTCCGGGGTCATCGCACGGGACCCTGGATCTCACATCGCCGGGCCGCGAGGTCCGGGACGACTCCGGGAGGGTGACGGCCGGTGGCTGCGAGATCGAGCGGGCAACAGGGGGACGAGACCCGGGACGGCGTGACGCTGACCCACCTCGACCGAGGCCTGTTCGACGGGTCGGACGTGACCAAGCGCGAGCTGGTGGACTACCTCGACGCGGTGGGCGACCGGATCCTCCCGGTGCTGCGCGGCCGTCCGCTGTCCGTCGTCCGGGTGCGTCCGGGGCAGCCGTCGTTCATGCAGAAGAACCTGCCGAAGTACACGCCGGACTGGGTGCAGCGCACCACGATCTGGGCGGAGGCCTCCCGGCGGGAGGTCAGCTACGCCCTGTGCGAGGACCGACGGACGCTGCTCTGGCTCGCGAACCAGCGCGCCGTGGAATACCACCCGACGCTGGTCGTCGGCCGAGGCCCCTTCCCCACGCACCTGATCCTCGATCTCGACCCGCCGGAGGGTGCCGACTTCTCGGCCGTGGTGGCGACCGCGCGGCTCGTGCAGCGGGCGCTGGCCGACTCCGGCCTGACCGGTGCCGCGAAGACGAGCGGCGCCAAGGGGCTGCACGTCTTCGTGCCACTCGCCGACGGCACGTCCCCCGAGGACGCGGCGGCGGCGACCAGGGCGCTCGCCGCCAGGGCGGCGCGGCTCGACCCGGACGTCGCGACCACCGCGTACCTGCTGGAGGACCGGGAGCACAAGGTCTTCGTGGACTCCACCCGGTCCGGCGGCGCGACGGTGGTCGCCGCATACAGCCCTCGCGTGCGCCCGGACGTGCCGGTGTCCTTTCCCGTCGCCTGGGACTCGCTGGAGGACGTGCACCCGCGCGACTTCACCGTGCGCACCGCCGCCGGCCTGCTCGGCGACGGCGACCCGTGGCGGGACGCGATGCCCCGGCCCCAGACGCTGCCGGACGACGTGCTCGCCGAGGGACACGACATCCCGATCGCCCGGGTCGTCGCGATGCACGAGGGCAAGCGGCGAAAGCGCGCGCAGCGCGGCTGATCCCCACGGGCGCGATCGCTCGCCCGCCGTCAGCCCCGCTGAAGAAGTTTCGAGAAATTTCGAGAAACTGCGTCCGCGACCGACAGAACCGTCCGTCCCCGTTCGTCGTATCAGTATCAGGAGACAGGACCAGTGCTCCTGAGCCCGCCGGACAAGCCTTCGCACCATCGCGAGACCCGCCGGCACGACGAGCCTTTGAAGGGGCGATTGCCATGAGCGACACCAGGCCGAACGCGGGAATCGGGTTCACCCACATCAGCGTCGCCAACGTGAACTACCCGCACACCGAGCCGCGGCGCAGCCGGCCGACCCGCTCCGCGAAGGCACGCGGGCGCTGGGGCTTCGGGCGTCGCGCCGACGCGTCCTGATCCTCGCGGAACCGGTCCCCCGGCCCGCAATCTGACGCGTTTGTCCAAGACAGCGGCGGCGGGGCGGACGAGGGTGGAGGCATGTCCCACTACCCACCGATCACCCCGCACCTGGCCATCGAGGACGTCGGCGCCGCGATCGACTTCTACACCGAGGCGTTCGGCGCGCAGGAACGGCTTCGGCTGACCATGCCGGACGGCACCATCGCCCACGCCGAGATGACCCTCGCCGACGGCCTTCTCACCCTCGGCGCGGCGATCCCCGAGTACCAGCTCGAGGCGCCGGATCCGGACCGCAGCGTGCAGGTGGCGATCACCGTCTCCGTCCCCGACGTCGACGGGGCGCACCGCCGGGCCGTGGCCGCCGGCGCCACATCGACGGCCGAACCCGCCGACCAGTTCCACGGCGACCGGACAGCAGCCGTGCGCTGCCCGTTCGGTCACAAGTGGATCTTCAGCAAGCACCTCGAGGACGTCTCCCAGGAGGAGATGCAGCGCCGGCTGGATGCGCTGATGTCCGGCGGCGGCTGACGCGCGGCCGTCATCGTCGCGGTGATCGGCCGCCCCCGCCCGCTCCCCGCGGGACCGCGGCCGGAATGAAGCTGACCCACCGGCCGGCCGGGACTACGGTCGGCCCGTGGGCGCCCTTCCGCCGGTCGTGCTCCGACCCGAGGAACCGGTCGACCGGCCGTTCCGCTACGCGCGCCGGCCGGCCGGAACCGTGCCCGACGTCGTGCAGGCCTACTGGTCGGTCCAGTGGTCGCTGCCCGACGGCCAGTTCCACGACCAGGACGTCGTGACCCACCCGACCAGCCACTTCACCGTCGAGCGTGGGAAGGCCTGGGTCCAGGGCATCGTCACCCACCGGTTCTCGCGCCGGTTGTCGGGTTCCGGGCGGGTCGTCGGCGCGCAGCTCACCCCCACCGGCCTGGCATCCATGACGGCCGTGCCGCCGGCCTCGGTGACCGGCCGGCGGGTGCCCGCGGAGCGGCTGTTCGGCGACCTGACCGATCTCGTTGCCGCCGTGGCCGCCGCGCCCGATCAGGAGTCCGGGATGGCCGCCTTCGAGGCGTGGTTCACGGCCGTCGACCCGCGCCGGCCGGAGTCCGCCGAGCTGGTCGACGAGGCCGTGCGGCTGATCGCCGACGACCACGGGCTGACCCGGGTCGACGAGGTCGCCGCCGCGCTGCACGTGACCGTTCGCACCCTGCAGCGGCGCTTCGACCGCTACCTGGGCATCGGCCCGAAGTGGGTGCTGCAGCGGTGCCGCATCCAGGACGCGCTGGCGGTGATCGAATCCGGCGGTCAGGTCGACTGGTCCGACCTGGCGCGCCGCCTCGGGTTCACCGACCAGTCGCACTTCGTCGGCAGCTTCACCGCGCAGGTCGGCGTGCCGCCCGGCAGATACGCGCACCGCCCGCCGCTGTCCTGACGCGCCTGCGTCTTCCTCGGCGCTGATGGTGAAAGCGCCTGCTGCCGCCCGCGGCTGTCTTGTGGCGCTTGCGTCCACTTCGGCGCTGATCGTGAAGCATCGTGCGGGCATCGGACGCCCGATCCTTCACGGTCGGCCAGATGTGGACAGGCCCACCGGCACGGCCGCGCGGCGCGCCATGATCCCGCCATGCCCGACCGCCCGCCGCCGTGGCGAGTGCTGGCGGACCTGCAGGACGGCATCGTGAGCCGCGGCCAGCTGCTCGACCTGGGGCTCTCGCCCGCGCGGGCGCGGCGGGACGTCGACAACGGGCGCTGGCGTCCGCTCCGGCCGGGGGTCTACGCGACGTTCACCGGGCCGGTCGATCCGCGCGCGCTCGTCTGGGCGGCCGTGCTCTACGCGGGTGCCGAGGCGGTCGCGAGCCACCGGACGGCGCTCTGGCTGGCGGGGGTGCTCGACGAGCCGGCCGACCCGATCCACGTCAGCGTGCCGGCGACGCGGCGCGTGGTCCGGCAGCCCGGGCTCCGCATCCACCTGAGCCGACCACTGGCGGACAATCCACGCGCGCACCTGCATCCCAGCGCCGCGCCGCCCCGCACCCGGCTCGAGGTGGCCCTCCTCGACCAGTGCGACGCCGAAACACACGCCGGAGCGGTGCATCTGGTCCTCACCGCGATCCAGCGGCGGCTCACGACCGCCGATCGCGTGCGCGAGGCGCTGCGCGCGCGATCGAGGCACACCTGGCGCGCGCTGCTGCGCGAGGTGCTCGCCGAGGCCGACGCCGGCGTCGCGTCGCCGTTGGAGCGCCGGTACCGCCGCGGGGTCGAGCTGCGTCACCGCCTCCCGGCGGGGCTGCGCAACGGCCCGGAGCGGACACCCGACGGCGCCCGGCTCTACCGCGACGTGCGATACGCACCCTGGAGAGTCGTCGTCGAACTCGACGGACGCGAGGCGCATCCCGCGAGTGGCGCCTTCCGGGACCTGCGCCGGGACAACCTCGCCGCGGTCGCCGGCGACACGGTGCTGCGGTACGGCTGGCGGGACGTGGCCGGGCGTCCGTGCGGGGTCGCCGCGCAGGTGGCGTACGTCCTGACCGAGCGGGGATGGGCGGGCGGCGCCGAGCCGTGCGCCCCCGGTTGCGCCGTTCGAGCCGTCGCACGGGGATCGTGAAGGGTCCTGCCCGCCCGACCCGCCGGACCCTTCACGATCGGGCCGGATCCCGCGAGGCCGCCGTGCTGACGCGTCCGCGCCGATCGTGAGGATCAGGTCGCCGCGCGCCGCCGGCCCCTCGCGCCCGTGCCGTCGTCAGCACGATCGTGAAGGTCCTGCCGGCCCGACCCGCCGGACCCTTCACGATCGGGCCGGATCCGGCACCGGGGCGGCGGACGAGCGGTCAGTGGGTGGCCGAGGCCTCCACGCGGGGCGGCACCGCTCCCGTCGCGCCGAGGGCCTCGGCGACCTTCTCCACCTGGTCCTTCGCGTCGCCGAAGAGCATCTGGGTGTTCTGCGCGAAGAACAGCGGGTTCTGCACGCCCGCGTAGCCGGTGGCCATCGACCGCTTGAAGACGACGACGTGGTCGGCCTTCCACACCTCGAGCACCGGCATGCCGGCGATCGGCGAGGTCGGGTCGTCCTCGGCCGCCGGGTTCACCGTGTCGTTCGCGCCGATGACGAGAACCACGTCGGTGCCGGGGAAGTCGTCCTGGATCTCGTCCATGCCCAGCACGATGTCGTACGGCACGCGGGCCTCGGCGAGCAGCACGTTCATGTGGCCGGGGAGCCGGCCGGCCACGGGGTGCACGGCGAACCGGACCGTCTTGCCGCGTGCGCGCAGCTTCTCCGTGAGGTCGGCGACCGGGTACTGCGCCTTGGCCACGGCCATCCCGTAGCCGGGCGCGATGACGATCGAGTCGGCGTTCTCGAGCAGCTCGGCGAGGTCCGCGGCGGTCGTCTCCCGGTACTCGCCGACCTCGGCGTCGCCGCCGGACGCGGCCGACGCGCCCTCGGTCCCGGTGCCGAAGCCGCCGAGGATGACCGACAGGAACCGGCGGTTCATCGCGCGGCACATGATGTAGGACAGGATCGCGCCGGACGAGCCGACCAGGGCGCCCGTGATGATCAGCAGGTTGTTGCCGAGCATGAAGCCCGCCGCGGCGGCCGCCCAGCCCGAGTACGAGTTCAGCATCGACACCACGACCGGCATGTCGCCGCCGCCGATCGCGACGACCAGGTGCAGGCCGAGCAGCAGGGCGAGCACCGTCATCAGGGCGAGCGGCCAGATGCTCGGCGCCACGACGAACCAGGCCAGCAGGCCGGCGCTGATCACCACCGCGGCGAGATTCAGCGCGTTCCGGGCGGGCAGCATCAGCGGCGCCGAGCCGATCTTCGCGGACAGCTTCAGGTAGGCGATCACGGAGCCGGTGAACGTCACCGCGCCGATGAACACGCCGAGGAACACCTCGACCAGGTGCACGGCGTCGGCGCGCTCGGCGCCCTCGACGAGGTAGGAGTTGAAGCCGACCAGCACGGCGGCGAGGCCGACGAAGCTGTGCAGGATCGCGATCATCTCGGGCATCTGGGTCATCTCGACGCGACGCGCGATCCGGGTGCCGATCACCGCGCCGATCAGGAGCGCCACCCCGATCAGCGTGGCGGTGATCCACGCGTTCTGCACGGACTCGATCAGCGCGAGGGTGATGGTGGCGGCCAGCGCGATGACCATGCCGATCTTGCCGGCGACGTTGCCGGCCTTCGCGCTGCGCTGATGCGAGAGCCCGGCCAGCGACAGGATGAACAGCACGCCCGCGATGACGTACGACGCCTGGACGGCGGACTGCAACCGGTCCATGATCAGCCGTCCTTCCGGAACATGCCGATCATCCGGCCGGCCACGCCGAACCCGCCGAAGATGTTGATCGAGGCCACCGTCGCGGCGATGAACGCCAGCGCCAGCACCAGCGGATCGGTGCTGCCGAGCTGCAGCAGCGCGCCGACCAGGATGATGCCGGAGATCGCGTTGGTCTGCGCCATCAGCGGCGTGTGCAGCGAGTGGCTCACGTTCGAGATGACGTAGAAGCCGACGAACACCGCGAGCACGAAGACCGTGAAGTAGCCGAGGAAGCTCGGCGGAGAGAACGTGATCGCGAGCCCGACGACCACGGCGGCGAGGCCGCCCCATGCATATCGCCGCTGCCGCCGGCGGGCGGCGCGCTCGGCGAGCTCCTGCTGGGTCGGTCCGGGCGGCGCGGGTGCGGCCGGGATCGCGGGCGCCGGCCGGGCCGAGACCTGGACCGGGGGCGGCGGCCAGAACACCTCGCCGTCCCGGGTGACCGTGATCGCCCGCTGCACCACGTCGTCCAGATCCAGCTCCAGCCGGCCGTCCTTGCCCGGGGTGAGCAGCTTCAACAGGTTGACGATGTTCGTCCCGTACAGCTGCGAGGTGTGCGCGGGCATCCGCCCGGCGAGGTCGACGTAGCCGATGATCGTCACCCCGTTGGTCGTGACGATCTTCCGGCCGGGCTCGGTGAGCTCGCAGTTGCCGCCGCCGGACGCGGCCAGGTCCACGATCACGCTGCCGGGCCGCATCGCCCGCACCATGTCCGCGGTGATCGTGGTCGGCGCCTTGCCACGGACCAGCGCGGTGGTGATCACGATGTCGGCTCCCGCGGACTCCGCCGCGTACGTGCGGGCGGTCCGCTCGGCCTGGTCCTCGGTGAGCTCGCGGGCGTAGCCGTCGGCCGAGACCTCCTGCGCCGCACCGCTGCTGGTGACGAAGGCCGCACCCATGGACTCGATCTGCTCGGCCACCTCCGGTCGGACGTCGAAGGCGCGCACGGTCGCGCCCAGGCTGACCGCGGCACCGATCGCGGCGAGCCCGGCGACGCCGGCGCCGATCACGAACACCGTCGCGGGCGAGGTCTTCCCGGCCGCGGTGACCTGGCCGGAGAACATCCCGCCGTAGGACTCCGCGGCCTCGATGACGCCCCGGTAACCCGCGATGTTCGACAGCGTGGACAGCACGTCGAGCGACTGCGCCCGGGAGATCCGCGGGACGGCGTCCAGGCAGAGCCCGGTGACGCGTGCCGTCGCGCAGGGCGTCGATCAACTCGGGGTGATCTGTCGGCGCCATCCGCCCGACGACGGTCGAACCGGGCCGGAGAGCGCCGATCTCGGCCGGACTCGGCTCGTTGACCCGCAGCACCACGTCGGCCGTCCATGCCTCGTCGGCCGACCCGATGCCGGCCCCGGCCGCGGCGTAGGCCTCGTCCGGAAAGCTCGCCCCGGCGCCGGCCCCGGTCTCCACGACGACCTCGTAGCCGAGGGCGATCAACTGCGCCGCCGTCCTGGGCGTCGCCGCCACCAGGGGGTCGCCGGAGGCGCTCTCCGCGGGGATTCCGATACGCACGGTCTGCTCTGACCTTCTTCGCGCCTGAAAGCTGCTGGCGAAACTGCGGGTTACGAACCGTTTCTACCAGGGTGGCACCGGCCACCCCGGAAGAACGATCCGATTCCATCATCCGTTCGCCAGATCCTGTCGCCCACCCCGTGCGGCGCGCTGGTGAGCGTCTCCATCAGGTCCGGCCCGGCCGGATGGCGCCGCGCGACCACGCCTCGGCCGAGCCCCGTCGCCGTCCGGGCTTGAGGGTCCTGCCACTGAGTGGCAATCCCACTGCCCCCACCGGACCCGCACGTGCATGCTCTGTCCATCGTTTCGGCGTCCATCGTTTCGGCGTCCATCGGTTCGGCGTCCATAGATTCGGCATGCATTCGGCGTCCATCGTTTCGGCGACCCTCGCTTCGACCCTGGGAGAGCGGATGAGCTTCGAGTACCTCGTCGACCCGCGGCGCGGACCGCAGTGCCGGCACCTGCCGCCCGGCAGGCCGGAGCCCTACGTGCTGCGTCGCGGCGAAGGCGAGCACGCGATGCTCTTCACGGACCTGTTTCAGCACGGACCACAACACCCCGGACCAGCCGCCGTTCGTCCCGGATCCTCCCGCGGATGCAGGCCGCGGCGCGGCAGCACACCATGCGGTTCCTGCCCGTCCAGTGGCCGGACGCCTGATGCCGGTCTCGGGCACCGGCCCGGCTTCGCCGGCGGCAACGCGACCCGCCGGTCCCCCGCCGCCTCCGGCCGCGCATCGGCTGCCGCTGCCGCCCGCCCGCGTGACGCCGACCGGGGTGCGCGTGCTGGCCGGCGTGGCCTACGCCGGCATACCCGGCATCCGGCCCCTGGAGCTCGATCTGTGGTTGCCGCCGCGGAGCGACGCACCGGTGCCCGTCGTGCTGTTCCTGCACGGCGGCGGGTGGCGGCTGGGCAGCCGACAGTCGGCCGACCCAGCGCTGGTCGGCATGCGACCGGGCCCGTTCGAGCGGGTCGCGCAGGCCGGCGTCGCCGTGGCCAGCGCCGACTACCGGCTGACCGGCGAGGCGACGTGGCCGGCGCAGCTGCACGACGCGAAGGCAGCGGTGCGATGGCTCCGCGGCCGCGCGGACGAGATCGGCATCGACCCGCGGCGCGTCGCCGCGTGGGGCGAGTCCGCCGGTGGTCACCTCGCCGAACTCCTCGCCTTCACGGCCGACGACCCTTCCCTGGAGGGTGATGTCGGCGTCACCGGGCAGCGCAGCGACGTGGCCGCGGTCGCCGCGTGGTACGCCCCCAGCGACCTCGCCGGCTTCTCCGACGACGCCGGCACGGATCCGATGGACCCCGCCAGCCGGGAGGCCCTACTACTCGGGGCGCCCGTACCGACCGTGCCGGCCGCCGCCGCCCAGGCCAGCCCGATCACGCACGTATCCGCCGCGGCGCCGCCCGTGCTGTTGCTGCACGGGCGGGCCGACCGGCTGGTCCCCGCCGCCCAGAGCGAGCGGCTGCGCGCCGCCCTCGACGCCGCCGACCTGGACGTCGAACTGCATCAGTACGACGGCGCCGATCACATGTGGCTCGGCGCCCCCGACGCGGCATCCGACGCGCTCGACCGCACCATCGGCTTCCTGCGGCGCGTCCTGCGCCCGGCCGGCTCACCCAGCACTGGAGATCAACCATGAGAATCGTCGGCATCCGCCGTTCCGACGCATCCGGCGTCGAGGTCGCGGCACTGTCCGAGGACGGCGGCACCGTCACCGTTCTCGCGTCCCTGACCGAATTCTGGGCCGATCCCGCCGGCCACCTGGCGCGGCCCCCCGCGGGCGACAGCCTGCCGGCGTCCGCCGCCGATGTCGTCCCGCCGGTTCCGCCGGACGCGCGCGTCGTCTGCGTCGGGCTCAACTACCTCAAGCACGTCGCCGAGGGCAGCTACCGGGACGAGGAACTGCCGACGTACCCGACGCTGTTCGCCCGGTGGCCGCGCACCCTCACCGTCGGCGGGGCGGAGGTTCCGGTCCCGTCGAACGAGGACGGGCTGGACTGGGAGGGCGAGATCGTCGCATGGGTGGGCGCGCCGCTCGTGGACGCGACCCCGGAGGAGGCGCTGGCCGCCGTCGTGGGCTACTCGACCTTCAACGACCTGACGGCACGCCGCGCGCAGAAGCTCACCAGCCAGTGGATTCTCGGCAAGAACGGGGACAACTCGGGGCCGCTGGGCCCGCTGGTCCCGGCGGCCGAGGTCGGCGACCTGCGGGACGGGCTGCGGGTGCAGACCCGGGTCAACGGCGAGACCGTGCAGGACGGTTCCACGGATCAGATGGTCTACACGGTCGGCGACACGCTGGCGCACATCTCGCGCACCTTCACCCTGCAGCCCGGCGACCTGCTGGCGACCGGCACGCCGTCGGGCGTCGGGTACGCCCGCACCCCGCCATGGCTGCTCCGGCCCGGCGACGTCGTGGAGGTCGACGTCGAGCGCCTGGGCGTGCTGCGCAACACGATCGTCGGAAACGACTCTCGACGCGCGAGCCGCACGGGGTCGACGATGGCCGGCACCCGATGAGCCGCTCCGAGACGGGAGGGACAGTGATGTCCGGCGAATTCCGGCAGTACCTCTTCCCCAGCGATCACCCGCGCCTGGCCGACCTCCGCGGCCTCGACCCGTATGCCTACCGGGACGTGGCCCGGGCGCCCGGCACCTTCACCGGCGGTTTGGTCGAGGGCTGGACCCCGCTGTACCTCGACCCCTTCCGCGGGGTGACCGAGGACGGCTCGGTGCGCGACGACGTGCACCGGCTGGAGCCGGCCCGGCCCGGCGAAGCCGCACCGGTTGCCGAGATGGTCGCCGCCGCCCGGGATCTGCTCGACGCCCTCGACCAGGACGGCCGCGACCGCCTCTGTCACGCCGTCGATGCCCCGGAGTGGCAGACCTGGGCGAACCCCGAGTTCATGCAGTTCGACACCGGCCTGCGGCTGGAGTTCCAGCCGCCCGCGGTGCGGGAGAAGGCGCTGGCGCTGATGCGGGCGTCGCTGAGTCCCGAAGGGTTCGAGCTCGCGCACAACATGATGCTGATCAACGGCTTCCTGGGTGAGGTGATCGGCCTGGAGTCGTTGCTGAACGAGTACAGCTACAACGTCGCGATCTACGGAGATCCGGACCTGCGGGCGCCGTGGGGCTGGCAGCTCTACGGCCATCACTGCGCGATCAACTGCCTGGTGGTGGACGGCCGGATGGTGGTCTCCCCCGCCTTCCTGGGCGCCGAGCCGAACGAGATCGACGAGGGACCGCACTCCGGGGTCAGGGCCCTGACCGAGCGCATCGACCTGGGCACGGCCGTGATGGCCGCGTTGCCCGATGAGCTGCGCCGCCGCGCCACGATCTACGAGCAGATGGTCGACCCAGCCATGCCGCCCGGCCGGGTCGATCCCGGCGACGAGCGGCACCTGGCCGGCGCCTTCCGGGACAATCGGGTGATTCCCGTCGAGGGCATCCGGGTGTCCGAGATGCCCGCCGAGGCGCAGGATCTCGTGATGGCGATCGCCGAGCAGTTCGTGCTCCTGCTGCCGGCCGGCCCGCGGGCGGCCCGGCTGCGGGAGATCCGGGAACTGCTGCAGGACACGTGGTTCTCCTGGATCGGCGGGCATCGGCCGGGCGACGTCTTCTACTACCGGGTGCAATCCCCGGTCCTCATCGCCGAGCTGGACCACCACTGCGGCGTGTTCCTGGATTACCACACCCCGCAGCGATTCCACGTCCACACGGTGCTGCGCACGCCGCACGGCAACGACTACGGCCGGGCCTACGTTCGGCAGTGGCAGCACGACCATCCGGGCTGAGGGCGGACCGCGTCCTGAGCGGCGCCCCGGCAGGACCGGGCCGCCGTGCCGTGCGATCGGAGGGCTGGGCGCCGGGTCGTCAGTCGGCCGACGAACCGGGCGGCGCCAGGGCCGTGGGGGATCCCAATCCGCGGGAGATCGCGCGCGCGCCGGCCCGCACGGCGGGTCCGACCCTCTTGGGATCGATGCCGCCGGCGGGAATCACCACGGAGATGGCGGCGACCACCTCGTCCCGGTCGTCCCTGATCGGGGCCGCCACCGCGACGAGCGGCTCCGGCACGTCGCGGCGCACGGTGACCAGCCCGTCCCGACGGACATCGGCGAGCGTTCGACGCAGCGCGACGGGGTCGACCGGCACGTGCTCCGGCTCGTGCACGAGCGGCCGGAGGAGCATGTCCTGCTGGAAATCCCGGTCCGCGTGGGCGAGCAGCACCAGTCCGACGCCCGTCGAATGCAGCGGCAACCGGCCACCCACGCGGTAGAGCACGGTCATCGCGGATCTCCCGGACAGTCGTTCCACGAGCACGGCTTCCGTGTCCTCACGCACCGCCAGCAGCACGTGCTGCCGGGTCGCCTCCGCGAGATCGCCCATCACGGGCATCGCCGCCTCGCGGAGCCCGTGGCTCCGGGGTGCGAGGGCGGCGATCTCCCACAGCCGCAGGCCGATCACGTAGTTCCGGCCGCGCCGTTCGAGAGCGCCCTGCGCGAGCAGTTGACGGGCGAGCCGCAGGGCGCTGCTCATCGGAAGCCCCGACCGGCGGGCCAGGTCGCTCAGCGACAGCACGCGATGGCTGGGATCGAAGCCCGACAGCAGCGCGAAGGCGCGTTCCACGACCGGATCGCCCGACTCCGCGTCCCTGACCCGCGATGGTGCCGCCGCCGGCCGACCGGCCATGGCGCCTCACGCACCCCGATGAACGTGATCCACACCGCGAAAGTTACCACCCAGTGGCAAGACCGCTAGGCACCCGCCGCGCCCCTGGCCACCATGTGTCTCCAGTGCTCCGCACCGTCGGTCCGGCCGGCCGACCCGATCTCCCCTCGAAATCTGCCCGACGTCCGTGCACGTCCAGATTGCTCACCAATGACGTTGTTCCTGGAGGATCCGATGTCGAATTCCCGTTTGACCGACGGCGGGCCGGTGTCCCGGCGGGCGCTGGTCATCGTTCCGCTGATCTGCTGGCTCGGGCTGATCTCCGACGGCTACGACCTGTTCTCGTACGGGGCGACGCTGCCGGGGCTGATCGACGCCGCGCCGTGGTACATCACCGCCGGTCAGGGCGGTCTCGTCGGCAGCCTCAGCCTCGTGGGCATGCTCTGCGGATCGCTCGTGGCGGGCACGCTGACCGACATCCTCGGCCGGCGGCGGCTGTTCCTGTTCTCCGTGCTGCTGTTCTCGATCGCCATGATCGGATGCGCGTTCAGCCCGACCTTCGCCGTCTTCGGCGTCTTCCGGTTCCTCACCGGCCTCGGCGTCGGCGGGCTGCTGCCCACCGCGGTGGCCCTGGCCAGCGAGTTCGCCGATCCGCGTTATCGGTCGCGCATCCTGGGCGCCGTGCTCACCGGCCCGCCCGTGGGTGGACTGCTCGCCAGCGTCGCTGCGCTCTACCTGGTACCCGGCGGCGGATTCCGCTGGGTCTACGCGATCGCGGCCCTCGCGCTCGTCGTCGTGCTGCCGCTGGCCTACCTGGCCCTGCCCGAGTCGCCGTCGTACCTGCGCACCCGCGGCCGGTTCGACGAGGCGGACCGCATCGCCGTCACCCACGGGCTGCCCATCCCGCGGACCACGCCCGCCGCCCGGCACGCCGCGGGCACCGGCTCGCCGGTGAAGCTGCTCTTCCGCCCCGGCTACGCGGGTCCCACGGTCGGCCTGTGGGCCGTCAACCTGTGCAGCCTGCTGGTCTCGTTCGGCGTGAGCACCTGGCTGCCGCAGATCATGCGCGGCGCCGGCTACGCCATCGGTTCGGCGCTGACCTTCCTGCTCGTCTACAACGTCGGCGCCATCGTCGGCACCCTGCTCGCCTCCACGATCGCGGAGCGGATCGGGGCCAAGTACCTGGTGCTGATCGGCTTCGCCAGTGCGGCCGTCGCGCTGGCCCTGCTGGGCACCCACCCGCCGACCGCCGTGCTGATGATCCTCATCGCCATCACCGGCTTCGGCGGACTCGGCACGCAGAACATGCTCAACGACCATGTCGCGGGCTTCTACCCCGCCGACGCCCGCGCCACCGGGCTGGGCTGGGCACTCGGAGTGGGGCGGCTCGGCGCCATCGCCGGCCCGACCTACGGCGCCTTCTTCGTCGCCACCGGCGCCTCCGTGCTGGTCAGCGCCCTGTCGTTCGCGGCACCCGCGCTGATCGGCGCAGCGGTGATGAGCTTCCTGCCGCGGCGCGGGCCGCTCACCGAGGCCGAGGCGGCCGCCGAGGTCGACTTCATCGCCGCCCACTGACCGACGTCCCGACCGTTCTCCCCACCCATCCCCGGCCGAAAAGGGAACCCCCTGATGTCCGACACTCTCCCGACAACGACGACCACCCGGGTCCCGGTGCTCATCGTCGGTGGCGGCCCGACCGGCCTGTCCGCCGCCATCGAGCTGGCCGCGCACGGGATCCGCAGCCTGATCGTCGAGCCCCGCGCGACGGTCGACTCGGATCGCCCGCGCGCCAAGACCACCAACGCGCGCACGATGACCCACCTGCGCCGCTGGGGTCTCGCCGACACCCTGCGCGGGGCGGCCCCCCTGCCCGTGGACCACGGGCAGGACGCGGTGTTCTGCTCCACCCTGCTCGGCAAGGAGATCACCCGATTCGAGGAGATCTTCCAGCTCACCCTGCGCCGCCCGACCGAGCACCCGGAGCGTGGACAGCAGGTCGGTCAGCCGTTGGTCGAGGAGGTGCTGCGCGCGGAGGTCGAGCGCCTCGACCTCGTCGACCTGCGGCTCGGGGCGCGCGTCACCGACGTCCGGCAGATCGCCGGGGGCGCGGAGGCGACCGTGGTGGATGCCGGCGGCACGACCGAG
The DNA here is from genome assembly GCA_963844455.1 of uncultured Actinomycetota bacterium. Taxonomy (GTDB): domain Bacteria; phylum Actinomycetota; class Actinomycetes; order Mycobacteriales; family Nakamurellaceae; genus Nakamurella. The sequence goes on along the minus strand of CAWJOH010000020.1, from coordinate 10,340 downwards.
ACCGTCGAGGCGGACTACGTCCTCGGCTGCGACGGCGGCAGCAGCGTCGTGCGCCCCGCGCTCGGCGGCACCTTCGAGGGCGGCTCGGGCGTCCGGCCCAATCTGTCCATCCTGTTCCACGCGCCGGGACTGGCCGAGCAGGTGCCGTTCGCCAATGCCATTCACTACTGGGTGCTCGCGCCCGGCGCGGGCGGCATCGTGGGTCGACTGGACCTCAAGGACACCTGGTGGGCGATCGTGCAGGGCGTCGACGTCGCCACCGGCGAGGAGGACCCCGTCGGCATGGTGCACACGCTGGTCGGCGCCGACGTTCCGGTCGAGGTGATCGCCACCGACAAGTGGAACTGCCGCATGCTTCTCGCCGACCGGTACCAATCGGAGGATCGCCCGAACCTGCTCATCGCAGGCGATGCCGCGCATCTCAACCCGCCGTGGGGCGGCCACGGGTTCAACACCTGCGTCGGCGACGCGGTCAACGTCTCCTGGAAACTCGCCGCCGTGCTCAACGGGTGGGCCGGACCCCGCCTGCTCGCCAGCTACGGCGCCGAGCGCCGCCCGGTCGCCGCCCGCACCATCGCCGACGCGTCGGCGAACAACAGCGCCCTCGCCCACCACTTCGCCGACGACGTGCTCGGCGAGGACGGCCCGGACGCGGACCGGGCGCGGGCCGAGACCGCGCAGGCGCTGCAGGTCAAGAAGAGCGAGTTCCACTCGCTCGGCCTCGTCCTGGGGTACAACTACGCCGGCTCACCGGTGGTCACCGGCGATGGCACCCCCGTGCCGCCGGAGGATCCCATCCACTACACGCCCAGCGCGCACCCTGGCTGCCTGCTGCCGCACGCGTGGATGACGGATGGCAGCTCGGTCTACGACCACCTCGGCACCGGATTCACGGTGATCGCGCTGCCCGGTGCCCAGCCGGACACCCGTCCGATCGAGGCGGCCGCGGCCGAACACGGCATCCCGCTCACCGTGCTGGCCCTCGGCGAGGGGGACGTCGAGGGAACCACCCAGGAGCTGCGGGACCGCTGGGGAGCGGACCTCCTGCTGGTCCGTCCCGACCAGCACGTCGCCTGGCGTGGGGCCGACTCGACCGCCGCCGCCGCCGCGCTGAGCCGCGCCGCCGGCTGGTGACCCTTTCGCCGGCGGGGGTGACTCCTTCGCCGGCGAGCGGCACCGGCAAGCGGGTTCGGATGGCGGGCAGAATCGCCTGGTCGGCTACCGACGCCGGGCCGGCACCCGGAGTCGGCGCGTTCGCAGCATCAGCGCGAACCCGGCGGCGATCAGCAGCAGCGACCAGCCGAGCAGCCGGGTCGCGTCGATGCCGGTGTAGGCCAGGGAACCGGCACCGGCACCGGCGCCGTTCCCCGCGAGCGAGCCGCCCGCGCCGTTGTGGCCCGGCTTCACCGGGCCCACCGGCACCGGGTACCGCGGCGGATAGCAGACGCAGTCGGGGTTGGTCGCTGAAGAAGTCGTCCCGCGGCACGCCCGGGATGTTGCCCGGCGGATCCCGCGGCGCGCAGCACTGGTCCGGGAAGTCCGGGTCGCCGGGCTTGGCGATCGCGGGCTCGTCGAACGGCTCGAACGGGGTCAGGGTGACGTCGGTGCCGCCGGCGTACGCGAGGGCCCGGATGAAGGCGGCGATCCGCGCGCTGTAGAAGCGGTTGACCACCGGGGCGTCGTAGTACTCGAACGGCACCGCGTAGGTGTTGAAGGCGCCCGTCCAGTCGAACATCCGGTCCTGCGCCGAGTTGGCGATCAGCACGTCCCGGCCGGCGCCGCCGTAGGCGAAGTCGCCCTGCCGGAACCGCTCGTCGTCCTCGACCCGGTCGTTGAGGCCGTTGTTGGTGTCCAGGTAGTCGTCCAGGTTGCAGCAGGTCGTCGCCCCAGCCACCGAACAACCAGTCGTAGTAGGTGCCGCCGACCAGCCAGTCGTTGCCGTTGTCGCCGAAGATCCGGTCCAGACCGTCCTTCAGCGGCACCGGTCGACCGTCGACGAGCACGAAGTTGCCGGTCGCGTGTCGATCACCCACGGGTCGAAGTTGAGCAGGAAGCCCGGGATCTTCGACCCGCGGATCGGCCGGGTTGTAGGCGGCGAACTTCCCGGTCGCCGGGTCGTAGTGCAGCGGGTTGACGTCGGTCACCGGGGCGTCGGTGTAGAACGTCGAGCAGCGCCTCGGCGCCGGAGATCGCGTCGTCGCCGGCGCCGCCGTGCAGGAAGTCGTCGCCGAGCCCGCCGTAGATCACGTCGTTGCCGCCGACGGTCCAGTTGATCAGCAGCGCCGCCTTCTTCAGCCGCCCGGCCACGGCCAGGCTACGATGCCGGTGTAACCGTCAGCCGAGTTCGATCCGTCGAACTCGTCGGCGTCGAACAGCCGGTTCAGCGGCTCGGTCAGCCCGTTGCGGCTGGTCAGGATCCAGCCGTCGTCACCGAGCATGCCGTCCTCGCCGTTGCCGCCGTAGATCCGGTCGGAGCCGCCGCCGCCGTAGAGGTCGTCGTCGCCGGCGTCGCCGAAGATCACGTCGTTGCCGACCATGCCGGCGATGGTGTCGTCGCCGTCCTCGCCGTAGATCAGGTCGGCGGAGCCGAGGTCGTCGCGGCGCGCCGCCGGAGGTGTAGTCCAGGAACTGCGAACGCCCGCGGACGATGGCTAGCACGGTCGCGGAGTAGGTGTCGTAGTTGAACCGCAGATACTGCCGGCGGGCCGACCAGGCCGGTAGATGTTGCCGTTGTCGCCCAGGATGACGTCGGCGTCGGCCGGCGTGGCCCTCGGGGACGGGTCGCCCGGCGAGTAGCGGTCGATGCTGGTGCCGGCGCCGCCGAAGATCATGTCGCGGCCGTTCGGCCGCTGTTCGGCGGTCGGTCAGGCAGTACAGGCTGCTGGAGCCGCCGATCAGGTCGTCCTGGCCGAGGCCGCCGAAGATGGTGTCGTCGCCGCCGTTGCCCTCGATGTAGTCGTCGCCGTCGGTGCCGGGGCCGACCAAGTCCTCGACGGTGCCGCCCGGTGCCGCGCAGGTCGACGGTCGGGTTGCCGAGCGTCGTCCAGCACCGAGCCGTCGCCGGCGATCCAGTCGTCGCCGAGCTGGCCGAAGATCACGTCGTCGTCCGGCGCCGCCGGCGATGAGCATCGTCGCCGTAGGTGCCCGGCGTGGCGCGTGCGCGACTGGTCGAACAGCCACACCAGCCGCTGCACGTTGCGCCGGGTTCGGGTCGGCGCCACATGCCGCCGGCCGAGCTGCGGAGACCCGTCCGCGTCGTAGATCGGCGCCGCCCGGCGGCCGATAGCGTGCGGAACCGCGCGCGACAGCCCGTCGCCGGTCCGGCGGATCAGGCGCGTTGTCGCCGACCACCCAGTCGTTGCCGGCGCCGGCGTCGATCTGATCGGCGCCGTCCAGGCCGCCGGCCACCGTGGATGCCGCCGATCATGTCGTCGTCGCCGTCGCCCGCCGAGATCTTGTCCGCGCCCTGGCCGCCGATCAGCACGTCGTCGCCCGAGCCGCCGACCATCAGGTCCTCGAACAGCGCCGGGTCGCCGCCGGCGGGCACCGCGACGTCGACGTCGAGCGAGGTCCAGCCGAACGGCCACCAGCGGCCGGCTCAGCGGCACCAGGCAAGGTCGATGTCGCCCTCGACGCCGGCCGAAGTCGCCGAACATCAGGTCGTTGCCATCGCCGCCGTTGAGATAGTCGGCCGCCGATGCCGCCGAGGAGCGCGTCGTTGCCGTCGCCGCCGTCGAGGTAGTCGTCGGTCGCCGACCGTCGGGTAGACGGTGGTGATGATCACGCGGCCCGACGATGCCGCTGTCGCCGACGAGCACGTCGTTGCCGGCTCGGCCGTACAGGATGTCGGGGCCGTTGCCGCCGATCAGGAGTCGTCGCCGGCGCCGCCGTCGAGCAGGTCCGCGACGCCGTTCGTCCGGTCGACGCTGTACCAGAACGTCGCGTGCCCAGCTGGGCCTGGTCGCCGATGAGCACGTCGTCGCCGTCGCCGCCGGAGGATCTCGTCGATGCCCGCCAGCAGGGTGTCGCCGCGTCGGCGGCAGCGGACCGGCGGAGACGCGGCGATCACGATCGACGCCACCTGGGTGAGCACGTCGACGTCGACGCGCGTTGTCGCCGAGGACGATGTCGTCGCCGCCTGTTGCCGCCGATCAAGTCGTCGGCCGATGCCGCCGGCCAGCAGGTCGGCATCCTGGCTGCCGATGATCAGGTCGTCCCAGGCGCCGCCGTACGCGATGAACCGGACCGGCGCCTCGCCGGGCGCCGCCGCAGCGCACCGGCATCGATGACGTCGTATCCGGGCTGCGGCGAACGTGGTCGCGCCCGACAGCAGGAACACGTCGCCGGCGCCGCCGAACGGCCGCGGTCCCAGATCGAGGGCCGACCGCGCGTACCAGCGGCCGTCGGCCGTGGTGTCGCCGTAGATCGCCAGGGTCGATGCGGGCGCGGCCCCGGTGACCAGGACGACGTCGCCGCCGCCCGGCGTGTTGCCACCGCCCTGGACGAGCGTCGTGCCGGGCGGAGCGGCCGTCAGGCCGTCGACCTCGGGCGCGCCGGTGGGCGTGCCCAGGATCTCCAGCACGTCGTCGCCGGCGCCGAGCCGGACGATCAGCATCTCGATCGCGGACAGGTTCGGATCGGTGGTGAGCCCCGGCGCACCGCCCGGAGTGCCCGCCGGCACCACGCGGATCTTGCCGAAGGTGATGCCGGCGGGCGACGACGTTCGGCTCGCCGAAAGCGGTCTCGGCGAAGTCGACGCCGACCGCGCCGTCCCACCACAGGTTGGTGGCGGTCAGCACCGCGATCGCGGCCGTCCGCGAAGTCGTCGTCGTGCACGTCGAGGATGTCGATCTGTTGGTTCTCCGGCGGGCTCGAGGGCAGCGGCGGCAGCGCGATGTCCGTCTCCAGCGGCAGCAGCAGCGCCGTCGGCAGGCCGCGGTCGGCGCCGCTGTCGCCGCCCTCGATCGCGAGCGGCCCGAGCAGCAGCGCGAGGGAGTGGACCAGCACCTGCGGCGGGATCACCTGCCGTCCGCTGCCGACGAGCGGCCGGGTGAGGTCGCCGAGCACGGTGAACACGTCGCTGCCGAGGCCGCCGATGACCCGGGTGAGCACGCCGGCCGTGGTGCCCGCGACGAACAGATCGTCGTCGCCGGCCAGGGTGTCGAGCTCCAGCACCTCGATCCGCGTCGAGACGGTCGTGGTGCCGCCGCCGACGAGGAACAGGTTCTGCAGGCCGTACGAGTCGGCCAGCTCGGTGCCCAGGCCGACCACCTTGTCGAACCCGTCGCCGCCGTCGACCGTCGATGATCCCGTGCGGAAGGTAGCCGCCGGCCGCCAGGGCGAACGCCCGCACCGTGAACAGGTCGTCGCCGGCGTCGCCCGCCAGCGCGACCTCGGCGACGTTCGCCAGCACCAGGAACGTGTCGTCGCCGTCGCCGCCCTCGGCGGTCAGCGGCTGGATCGGGCCCTGGCTCACCCAGCCGCGCGTGGTCCCGGTCGTCGGGAACGCGTCCGTGGGCGTGTCCACGACGGATGCGGTGCGCTCGCTGCCGTAGATCTGCCCGAGCGTGAACGAGTCGGCGCCGTCACCGCCCAGCAGCGTCGCGGGCACGGTGGTGGCGTCCACGAGGAACCGGTCGTCGCCGTCGAGCGCCTGCACGGCGAGCTCGTCGACGCCGGTGTCGTAGTTCACCCGCTGCAGGGCGCCCGGGACGATCCCGGCCGGGCCGGTGGCCAGCAGCGTCACGAACGCCGGGCCGGTACTGGTGAAGCCCGGGATGGACTCGATGCGGCGCAGCAGGAACAGGTCGTCGGACTCGTCGGTGCCGGAGACGGCCAGCGCGTCGACGCCGGAGGTGCCGGTGTCGAGCACCTCGATCACGTAGTTCCGCCGGTCGCCCTCGCTGCCCGTGGTGAACACGACGTAGCCGTCGCCCTGCGCCTGACCGTCGAGCCAGAGCACGTGGCCTGCCGCGACGTTCATCGTCTGCAGCTGGATCACCGCGAACGCGTCCTCGCCGTCGGTCGCGCCGGCGGTGTCCGTCCTGCCGCCGCGGGCGACGGTGAACGCGCCGAGCGTGGTCTGGTCGAAGACGAAGGCGTCGTCGTCGGCGTTGCCGTAGATCCGGACCACCAGCGCGGTCACGATGTCAGGGATCGGGCCGACGTAGCCGGCGAGATAGGCGAGCGCGCCCACGCCGGGGTCGGCGTCGCCGTCGTCGATGCGGATCAGGATCTCGGCGCCCTCGGCGACGATGTAGCTCAGCACCGGCTGCGCGCCGCTCCGGTCCGCGCCGGCGATCACGTCGTCACCCGCCAGGATCGCCACGTTCACGCGGGCCCACACGCCCGCGAGGATGTCGGTGGTCGGCAGGTTCGGGTCGCCGGCGGTGACCACCGTGTTCTGGGCGTACAGCACCGGGCCGCCGAGCAGCACGATGACGTCCTCGCCGGCCGCGGCCGTATCCGTCGTCTTCAGCTGCACGGATCCGGTCAGCGACTGCGCGCCGAGAATCCGCAGCGCGCCGGCGGTCTCGGTCAGCGCGACGTCGCCCGCCGACGCCGCGTAGACGCGGCCGGTGAGCGGGTCCGTCGTCCCGGAGTCGACGAGCAGCGGCGCGGCGAGCGTGCCGATGATGCCCGAGGCGACCAGGTCGATCCGGTTCGCCTTGACGTTGGGCGCGGTGCCGCCGGTCCAGTTCAGGATCGAGCCGCCCTCGGCGAACAGCGCCGCGTCGGACGGCCATTTCGCTCGGCTCCCCGGCACCAGCGTCGGTTGCCGAGGCGACCTCCACCTGGCCGAGCCGCAGGTCGCCCGCGACCTCCTGCAGGTAGGCGCCGGTCGGGCCGGTGGCGGACAGCACGCCCGCTACGGGGCTGCCGAGACCTCGTCCAGCAGGTCGGTCTCGAGGAAGTTGGCCGCCACGCCCACGCTACCGTCGCCCGCGGTGCCGGCCGTGAGCGTGATGTCGACGCCGACCACGTTCACGCCCTGGGCCGGGGTGTCCGGATAGAAGTCGAGGATCGAGCCCGGCGCGGTGAGCTTGACGTACAGCGTCTGGGACACGCACGAAGCCGACCGGCAGGTCGCCCGTGGTCTCGGTCAGGTCGATGTAGCCGTCGACGTCGATGTCGAGCCGGCCGTCGGGCTCCGAGTGCCGACATCGACGTACCCGTCGACGTTGACCTGCGCGCCGCGGCACGGCGAGCACTCCGACGGCTGCCGCGGGCGGCGGGACCGGCCGGCTCCGGGACGTACTTGATCACGATGACCTTGGCGATCAGTCCTCGCGTGCCCGGCGGCATGGCGTCCGGGGAGTACAGGATGTAGTCGCCGCCGTCGGTTCGGCCCGGAACCGGACAACGCCCGCGTACGGCTCGGGAACCCGGGGCAGGATCTCGTCGCGTTGCTGGGTCCGGAACGTCGTGTCGAGCATCGTGCCGGGTCCGGTGGCCGTGGCCGGGTCGTACAGCGGGGCAGGCTGCCGCTGCCGGGATCGTAGACAGCCGGGTCCGGGCTGTTGTCGCCGCGGAAGTGCGAGATGTGCGGGAGCGGCGTGACCCAGAACGACGACTCGTTGGGCACCTGGACGTCGACCGGGGCGTTGGCCACCGAGCTCGGGGTCTGCGCGACGGCATTGCGGGCGAACAGGTTGATCCGAGTTGCCGGCCTGGATGTGGTCGAGGTACACGATCATCGCCGTGGCGCCCGAGTTGGTGCGGTCGACCCCGCGCAGGGTCACCCAGATGTCCACGCCCGCATCCATCAGGATCCGCGGGTCGAAGGCCGTGCCACCGGCGGTCTGGCTGTACTTGATCAGGTCCGCGGACAGCGGCACGGCCTGGAGCCGACCGAGCCGACCGGCGCGTAGACGTCCAGCAGGTTGGTGGTGATCTGCCCGGCGGCCGTCGCCGTGATCGAGCCGAGCAGGTTGACGATCCGGGTCAGCCCGAGCGGGTTGTTGATCGCGCCGGCGATCTCCAGCCCGACGCCGGATTCGGGCTCCGCTGCTCGATGTCGACATAGGCGGCCGTGCCCACGCCGCGCCGCGGATCGAACTGCAGGGTGCCGTTCTGCTTGAATCCGGTCCCACTTCCGCGGTTCGGGATCAGCCGCACGAGCGGAATGTCCGTCCCGAAGTCCACGACGACGTTCACCCCGCCGACGACGAGCGCGTGCGTGGACAGGTTCACGATGGTCACCGAGGCCACGGTGCTGCGCCAGGTGAACTCCGGCCACAGGCTCGGGTCGACCGGGTTCCCCGAAGTCGCTGTGGTTGCGGATGTCGCCGTCCGCGGTCATCAGGATGTCGGCGGAGCCCGAGGCGGCGACGGCGGTCACCGAGATGACCCCGTTGAACAGCGGGACCGGCTGGCCGACCTGCGGCGTGATCGGCTGCGCCGTTCGGCGTCCAGCACCTGAACACCGGACACGGCGAGCACCGTGCCGTCGGCACCGATGACGAGCTGCGGAGCGCCGCCACCGGCGCCGCCCAGGATGACCACGTCGGCGTCCCAGATGATGGTGCCGGCGCTCCGGTTGCCGTCGGTGATGCAGGCCTGCACGTGCAGCGCCAGCGTCATGTTGGACGGGTTGGAGCCGGGGCAGGACGGTGTGGCGGCCGCCCCGGCGCCGGCGGTGACCAGCGCGTGCGCGAACGTCTCGACGAGGTTCGTGTAGGAGTCGGATCCGCCGGGGCTGCCGCTCTGCGGCGGGATGATCGCGATCGCCCGCGCGAAGGGGCTCCTGACGATGGAGATCGCGCCCTGCATCGCCTCGATGTTCACGCCCTCGAACCCGGTGATCGGGTCCCCGACCCGCCGTCGTTCACGGTGACCGAGGCGGTGCTGAAGGCGTCGACGTAGGCCACGGCGTATGCCTGGGCATAGGCGAACGCGTACGCCTCGGCGCTCGCCGACGCCGTCGCGTTCAGCCGGCTCACGGTGGCGGCCAGGTCGACGGTGCGACCGGTGATGCTCGCGCCGCCCGCGATCACGACCTTGCGCTCCGTCGGATCGGCCGCCGACCCGAGCCGCACGCCGCGGCTGCCGCCGTTGCCGTCGTCCGAGTCGGCACCGGCGCCGGCGCCGCCCGCGATCGTGCCGGACGAGGTGGATGCGGTGGTGGCGGCGTCCGCGCGGATGGCGACCGCCCGGCCGGCCAGGACGGTGCCGCCGACCGTCACGATCACGTCGTCGTCCATGCTCGCGTGCGTGTACGCGGTCTTCACCCCGGCGAATCCGCCACCGACGGAACGCGCGGACGACGACAGTGTGTGGTCGGTGCCCGCGGTCACGGTCACGTCGCGGCCCGCGGTGATCGCGGATCCGGCGGCCAGGGTGACGGTGGTGGGCGAGTCGCCGAGGTCGACGCTCGACACTGCGGTGCCCACCGACACGAAGCCGCCGCCGGCGGAGTCGCCGGCCGCCGAGGCCGAGAAGTAGGACTGCCCGTCGACGACGACGTCCACACCCGCCGTCAACTGGGCGGCCCCGATGGTGATCGACACGCTCGGCGACCCGTTGACCCCCGCGCTCGGGAAGGCGAAGTCGGCGAACCCGCCGGTGCCGCCCTGCGCGCTGGCGGTGCTGATGCCGTCGCCGATGGACGGCGTCACGGAGCTCAACGGCTGGCCGGAGGGCGCCAGCAGCCGGCCGCAGGGACCGCTACACGTCGTGACCAGATCGACGAAGAGGGCCTGCCGGTCCGGTCCGCCGCCGGAAACCAGGTCGACCTCGACGATGCCCAGCTGGTGCGGTCCCGCGCGATGCACGACGGCGAACGTGATCGGCAGCCCGTTGGGTCCGTCGGCGAGCTGGATCGTGCCGGCGGCGGCGTCGGCGTTCACCACGTAGTAGGTGCGGCCGTCGACCAGCCCGCCCAGTGAGCGCTCGAACCGGTGCCGGGTCCCGTCCGTGAGGGGCGGGACGGTGAGGACGATCGGGGTGATCTCGTCGTCGTCGGCGCAGCCGGCGCCGGATGGGCCGACGGCCTGGCAGAACGACGCCGCCAGCTGGATCGTGTACCCGTCCACACCCTTGATGACGAAGTAGGTCTGGTCGCTGGTCAGCCCGACGCCGTCGGACGAGGCGCCGGTCAGCTGCCGGTAGCGCACCGCATCGCCGGCGGTCAGCTGACCCCACGATGCGGAGCCGACGTACACGTTGTTCGCGCTGGACGTGCACCCCGGCTTTCGGCACCATGATCGTCTGGCCGTTCACGCTCTGCGGCACGAGCTCGACGTTGACGAAGCTGGAGTCGATCGAGATCACGACGGGCGCGCGGTAGACGACCGAGGTGCCGTCCACCAGCCCGCTGTCCCCGGGCACGACGAGCATCG